>OZ220490.1:0-1894270 GCA_965116175.1 Bdellovibrionales bacterium
AAAAAACAAAAGGCCATAAAGCAGGAACTCTTTTAATCAGCCAGTTTGAAAAGACAATGAATTTTTTTGGAGCGGATAAAAATGAATTGAAAAAAAGAGTTTGTCCATAACAGATAAAAACCAGAAAAAACACAGACCATAAAATAACCGCTGTTCCTATTATATGGAATAGAGGTTTGAGGCTGGACACAATAATTTCCCCTAAAGCGCCTCCCAAGCTGACTTGCTCACTAAAAAAATTAATTTGTGGAAGGTGAAGCTCACTGAGGCTGGCAAAAGACAGTAAAAATAAACCGAATAAAAGGGTTGTATTTAATAAAGTATCTTGAAACCGATTTATAAAAAATTTGTAGGAAAATAACAGACCTGCCAGGACAAAAAACCAGGCGGAAAAACCAAAAAACTGATAAAAAATATCAGCCAGACTGGCTCCGGCAAATCCACAGTAATTAGTGACTTTAAGAGATAGACCAAAAACATTTAGAGAAGGATCCTGAGGGTTGTAACTGAACAGACTTAAGCTTAAAAAAACTGTCAGACTTAATATTAACCCCCCTTTAAAGCGATTTTTTCTGGCTGAATGTTTAATTTTTTGGTTCCAAGACATTATTTTAGAGTATAGATAAGTTTTAAGAAAAGAAAAAGTCTGGTTTTTTGTTTTTTTGACAGGATTTTTCCACAAGGTTTCCCGCATAAAAAATTTGCTTTTATTTATTGCAATTTGAAAGCAGTGACATTAAATTGCTTTAGATAATGCTTAATGATTATATTAGTTCTTCAAAAAATGCTGTTGTAATCAACTTGGATCAGGTTCAACTGGAAGAAATTGTAGAAGAAAAACTTAACTATTTTTTAAATCACAGCCCTCTCAGCACAGATATTCTGAAAACATTTTATAATCCTGTAGAACAGGCTCTTATAGAATTCAGTCTTGAAAAGTATCGGGGGAATCAGCTTAAAACCGCTAGAATCCTGGGTATCAATCGCAATACTCTTAAAAAAAAGATTGTAGCCTATAAGTTGGATATAAAACAGCTTGTGATGAAACGAAAAGATTTTAATGTTCCAAGAAATAGAATCTTTTTAAGCTCTATTTCCTCTCTGAATTTGCTTTCTGCCTGTCGCGCTAAAATGGACTTGATAGAGTTCAATAATAAATTTCCTTCTGAGAATGTTTTAAGGCAGCTCTGTCAACCTGTGGAAAGAAGGATTATTCAAAGAGTTTTGGATCATTTTAATGGCAATCAGATTCGCGCTTCCCGGTGCTTAGGCATTAATCGCAACACCCTTAAAAAAAAGATAGGCTTTGATTTAAGTGTGAGGGCTTCATGAGAGAGGCCCTTCCTTCAAGCTTAGAGGCTGAAAGAGCTATTCTTGGTATTCTCCTTATGGGAGAGGAAGAGGATTGGGATGAAGTTGCGGCATTTTTAAAATCAGAGGATTTTTTTCAACCAGCCCATAAAACCATCTTTTCTCATATTAAGGAGCTTTATAAAAAAGGTCAAAGTTCAGACCCTGTCACAGTAGCTAATGCTTTAAAGAAAAATAAAAGTTTGGATCAAATTGGCGGGGCGGCCTATTTAAGTGATCTTATTCATCAGCTGAGTTCTAAAACCAATATAGAGGCTTATGCAAAAATCACGACAGAGAAGGCTGTTTTAAGAAAAGTTATACAAAAATCAGAGGAATTTATTCAAAAAGCTTATAAAGAGGATTATTCTAAAATAGAGCATTTTATTGATTATCTGGAAGCAGAAATTTTTAAATTAGGGGACAATAGGGACAGCATGGAACTTATCCCTTTGAACAGCCTTGTAGAAAGCGGTTTAAAAAAACTGGAGGATCTTTATCATAAAAAAATATCTCTTACAGGACTTTCCAGCTCTTTTCCACTCCTGGATGATCTCACCTCTGGGTTTCAGCCCTCAGAGCTTGTTGTTTTGGCTGCCCGCCCCTCTATGGGGAAAACAGCTCTCAGTTTAAATATTGCTCTTCATAATGCCCTTCAAAATAAAAAGGTTGCGTTTTTTTCTTTGGAGATGTCCAAGGAAGCGGTCTTAATGAGACTGCTCTCTTCTTTGTCAAAAATTAATTTGTCTCAGGTTATGAGTGGACAAATTGAAGAAAATCGCTGGGGCGACCTTATAGCCTCTGCGGCCAGATTGAGTGATACAAGTTTTTACATTGATGATTCTTCCCCCCTTTCCCCTTATGAAGTTCGGGCCAAGTCAAGGAGGTTAAAGGCCAAGCAGGGTTTAGACCTTATTATTGTGGATTATCTGCAACTTATGCAGCTTCCTGAAAAAAGTGAGACAAGAGAAAGAGAAGTTTCAGAAATGTCAAGGCTGCTGAAGTCCTTTGCCAAAGAGCTGCAAATTCCCATTATTACTTTGTCTCAACTTAACAGAGGGGTGGAAGCGCGTTCAAATCGCCGGCCTATACTTTCTGACTTAAGGGAGTCAGGGGCTATTGAGCAAGACGCGGATTTAATTATGATGCTTTATCGGGAAGATTATTATGAAGAAGAATCAGAAAAAGGTATTGCTGAAGTGATTATCAGCAAACAGCGCAATGGCCCTACTGGGACTGTAGAGTTGAGCTGGCTTCCGGAGTTTGGCAGTTTTGAAAACCACATCCCATCTTCAGAGGATAGCCCTCCTATACCAGAAGCAAAGCCTCCCTTTTAGTTTTTAACTTGTTAAAAATTTTATCGCGACCCGGGTGGACAGTTGCTTCTAGCATGACATGTTCCACCTTCCCAGTTTACACTGCGCCAGGTTCCACCTCTCCAAAATCCGTCCTTCCAAGTTCCACTATGCCAAATGCCATCATACCAGATTCCATTATGCCATGTCCCAAGATACCATGATCCGTTAAGCCAGGTGCCATCAAGCCGATCTCCATTATGCCAGGTTCCGTTATGCCAAGTTCCTTTATGCCAGGTTCCTTTATGCCAGGTTCCGTTATGCCAGGTGCCGTTATGCCAGGTGCCGTTTACCCAGTCTCCATTTTCCCAGTCTCCATGTTTCCAAATGCCATCGTGCCAGGTTCCACCACTCCTTATTCCAGAAAGCCAGGTTCCATTATGCCATTTTCCATTTTCCCATTTTCCATTTTCCCAGGTGCCTTTCTCCCATGTTCCAGAAATCCAATTTCCATTATACCAGGTGCCATCAAGCCAGGTTCCACTATGCCATATCCCTCTATACCAGGTTCCACTTTCCCAAGTTCCACTTTCCCAAGTTCCATCAAGCCAGGTTCCCGTTCTCCATCTTCCCTTATGCCAAATAATTGTGCCGTCTTTAAGGACAGATACAACTTCACTTAAGGTATCAGCGTTTAAAAGCCAATAAGGTGCTGATCGACAAGTCCGCCGTAAACTCTCTTTACTGGCTGGCCCGCACACGGCATCTTTAGGGGCTGTCACATTTACTGAACTGGGTTTACAGCTTTTAAATATAAAGAAGAAACAACTTAAGACTATGAAAAAATGAATTGTACCGGTTTTTGTCCAAAACTGCATTTTGACCTCCCATGAATAGGCTGAATTTAATATAAAAAGCCCTTAAAGCAAATGCTGAAGTTTTATTGTTAAAGCTTTTTATTCCCCCATGTCTTTTTCCGTTTTTTAGAAGAGTTGAGTTTTAAAAATTCTGGCCTTCATGTATAAAATTTCATAAGCAGAGGAAAAAAACAAGCAGTCTTTACTGAAAAACGGACTTATATTAAGTTTTTTCAGTCTTTAAGCCCGGGTTAGGATTCTTTTTTGAAGACAAGAACTTAAATGTTTCAGCTCCTCCCCTCTTGTTCCCAAAGGTTTAAGGGCATTTTCGCTTTTGTAAAGGGCCGCTTTCAATTCCTTAATAGCCTGTCTTTTCGACTTAAAAAAACTGTCTTTGTCTTTCATATCATCAGCTAATTGATAAGCAATGCCCATATTTTTAGCATAAACTTCAAAAATTTTTCTTTCCGTTTTGTTTTTCCCCCACAAAACTACAGGGCCAAGCACGGAAGCTTCAATTAAAGCCCCTGTCTTTAATTGAATCATTTTAAGAAAATCTTTTTTTAGAAGAAAATTAAATCTTAAATCCAGAGCTTGTCCGCCCATCAACCCATAAAATCCAATTTTGGAGATAAAAAGCTTTAAGATAGGAGATCTTTTTTTATTAAACAGTGGATCAGCCAGCAATAAGAAGCTTTCCACAAATAGACAAGTCCCAGCCAGTAAGGCTATATCCTCTCCAAACAGCAAGTGGCTGCACTTTTTTCCTCTTCTTGTTTTTGAATTATCCATGGCTGGGAGATCATCATGTATGAGACTTGCTCCATGTATCATTTCTATAGCTATTGCCCAGGGGAGAATTTTTTTAGGATCCTGATTTAAAGCTTTAGCTGTAGCAAAACAGAGTTTAGGCCGGAACCTGGAAGCTTTAGAAAACAGACTGTAAAATAAAGCCTTTCTTAAGAGCTTTTGAGTAGGGTAAGGGGCTTTTTCAAAGCGTTTTTTTAGATGGCTTTTAAAAGATGATTCAAAGTCCATAAGATTTTAATCTTCTTGAGAGGGATTGAAATCTTCGGTTTGAATCTCTCCTGTTTCTTCATTTATTTTTATAAGTTGCTTAACAGATTGCTCAGCTTGGGAGAGTTCATTTCTGCATTTTTCAATAAGTTTCATTCCTTTTTTAAAAGTTTCAATAGATTCCTTAAGCCCTATTTGACCACTGGACATTTGTTCTGTCATTTTTTCCAGTTCTTTAAGATTTTTTTCAAATTCCATATTTTACTCCTTTTCTGTTATATTAGCCTTTGCTGATCCCTTAAAGAAATCTATATGTATAGAATCATTAATTTGCAAACTTTTTGTGTCATAGACAGGCTGTTCCTTAACATTTGTTACAATGGAAAAACCTCTTTGCATAACTTTTTTTGGATTTAGAGATTCTAAAACTTTTTCAAAACTGTTTAATTGATCTTTAGCTTTTTCAAAAGATTGTTTTAACACCTGCTCTAGGCGTAAGCTCGTTTCATCCAGCCTTTGGAAAAAATCCTGAATGAGTCGTTCAGGACGAACAAGGCTTTTTTGCAAGGCAAAAAGCCGTTCCTTAAAAAACTTAAAATGGAGTTTTATATGTTGTATAAGCTGTCTTTCCATTTGATCAATATTTTCCAAGACACTTTCTACATTTTGCACAACAAGTTCAGCGGCAGCAGATGGGGTGGGCGCTCTCAGGTCAGCTGTAAAATCACAGATTGTAAAATCAATTTCATGTCCCACAGCGGAGATCACAGGGATAGGATGTTTGGATAGCGCTCTGGCCAGCGATTCATCATTAAAAGCCCAGAGGTCCTCCATAGAGCCTCCCCCTCTTCCTATGATTAGAACATCTGCATTGAGATGTTTTGAAAGAGAAAGGCCTTTTAAAAGACTGGTTGGAGCCTTATCCCCCTGGACAAGGGCTGGAATTAAAGTCACTTGAACAGCTTTAAAACGCCTTTTTAAAACCTGCAGAATATCACGAACAGCAGCCCCTGTCGGAGAGGTAATAAGGGCAATATGCCTTGGAAAGGCGGGAAGTTGTTGTTTACGACTTTCGTCAAAAAGCCCCTCCTTTTGAAGTTTGCTTTTAAGTTGTTCAAATTTCATCTGAAGGGAGCCGGAACCTAAAAGCTCCATTTCATGGCATAAAATTTGGTAGTCTCCTCTAGGGGGGTAGACGCTGATCGGCCCTTGCACTAAAATTTCTGTTCCATTTTGAGGACGAAAAGACAACTTGTGATTTTGACTGCGAAACATGACTCCCTTAATTTGAGAGCTTTCATCTTTTAAGCTGAAATACCAATGGCCAGAGCTATGAGCTACAAAATTGGACAGCTCTCCTTTGATCCAAAGAGAGGGAAAATGGGATTCCAGACAGTTTCTGATTTTTTGGGATATTTGTGAGACAGTTAAAATTTTTTGTTCAGCTGTTCTATTTTCCATAGGATTCTTAGTTAAGAATAAATTTTTAATCTCTTTAGAAGCAAAGAGAATTATACTAAATCTTTGAAAATTATGGCTTTTGCCTTTTATTAAATTGAATGAGTGCCATCAGTAAAAAATAACAGGGATACAAAAATTAAAAATTTCCGTAAGACAGTATATTTGGCTATTCAAAACTAATGGATATAAACTAGTGGATCAGCTTGGCCTGTGTCAATAGCTTTTCCTGTTGAAAACCTTGTATTTTTAGGGGGAAATTAAGAGAGTCCTCATTATGATTTTTAACTTCATTAAAAATGTTGGGTTTCATGAAAATATAGGGGCCATTTTTGTTAGAATAAATTTACATTATGAAAACAGCGTAAAGACATTGAAAAATACCAGAGATTTATAGTGGATAAAAAACTTTTTTTAAAAAGTTTGTAAGGCTTCTAACTTTTTTATATACTTTAAGTTAGGAGACTGGGGCAAAAGACTAAAAATGAACCCTACAACAATAATTAAAGAGGAAGGTCTCTGACAATGGTGTGCAGGCCGGTCTCTGGAGCCGGAAGCCTAAAGTTGTTACCGCTTTCACTCACCTGACATCTCGGGTTCATTTTGTCTTTTTGCTTCCGGTTATCCTTTTTTATATCTGAAATTTCTCCTCACAAGACCGTAACAGACATATATGTTTATTTGTTGGAATATCTTAAATATCAGGAAGAAAGTTATCTGTTTCCCTCATCTCCAAAAAAGGAATGTATCATGCTTTCTGAGCTGTCATTTTCTATATGCTCTCTTGCAGATCTGATTTTTTTATGATCTTCGGAGCAGCTGGCTTCAGCAATGCTAATAGCGTCATAATATTCTACAAAAGAGGCCGCAGCTTCTGAAAATTTGCTTTCTGTGGTTTCTTTAGTAACTCCTTTAGAGCGCAGATGAGAGATAAGGCCTTCTTCCTGGACAAGTTGAAAGTTTGTATCTCTCAGAAGAGTTCTTTTCTCTATCAGTTGTTTTTGGAGAACAGTGATATTTTGAGCTTCTTTCCGGAGAAGCTGTTTATGACTCAGATATTTTTGATAGGCTAAAGTATATTCCCTTTCAAAGGCTTTTATATTTTTTTGCATTTGATCGAAATATTTTTGATCCTTTTGATTTTGAGCCTGTGTAGTTTGTTGTTCTAGGTCCTTTAATTTTTTTCGTAGACTTTTCAACCGGGCTACATACTGTTCCCTCTGTTGTTCAATCAATTTCAATTTATCTTGATAGGCTGCCTCCACTTCATTAAAATCAGGTTTTCTTCTCTCTAAGCATTGAGCATAGTATTTATTTAAAAGGCTTCTATCTGTTTTTTTAAAAGAATGTCTTCCTGAACTCAAAAGCTCATGAACAGAGATGCGAAGGCTTCCTGTTTGAATGGCAAGTTTCCTTTTTTTTCTGTATTGAGCGCGCAAGCTGCGGGCCTGAATTTCACACGCCATGATGATTTTTCGTCTTTCCTGTCTAAATTCCCTGTTAGCGGCGCTGATAGCATTTTCAAAAGAATGGGCCACTTTCAGAGAATTTTCTATTTCTGCCTGAACAGTGGCTGTAGCCTTTAAAAGGGAAGCTTGAATTTGAGCATCCTCGCTGCTTGATTGAGCTTGTAATTCAGCATTTGCCTCTTCCACAGCTCTTTCTAAATCTCTTTGATTTTCTTTAAAGTCATTTTCCAATTCAGCCATTTTTTCGTTTAACTCGGTCTCTCTTGAAACAATATCTTTTTCCAGTTCAGCAATTTCCTCTTGTACTTTTTCCATATCTTCTTTAACTTGATCCCTCTTTTTTTCAGCAGATTTAAGCTCTGCCCCTGATTTAGCCGGACAGTTTGTTCTGTCATGAACCCTAACACATTCATAGCCTATAGAGTTTTTTTCTGAGGGACACATTTTACAGGCCATAATAGCGACAGAGCATTTCATCCTTCCTGTGGAAAACTCCCCGCAGTTTTTTACAAACTCAGATTTCTTGTCCTCTAACTGTTTAAGATCTTCCGTGCATTTTTCTAAATGGGCTTGGGCAGCTTCGTATCTTCTGGCTATGCTTCTGCATCTATTAGCTTTATCTGTTCGCTCCTCTATTTGTTGTGTGGTAGCGTTTTGCTCGTTCTTGTCAAATTTATTGGCCTCTGCGTTTAAATCAAAAATTAAATCATCTAGCTGTTTTGTTGATAATTCACTTAAATTTTTTGTGGGATATTTTTTGGGATTAGTACAGGGGTTGTTTGGATCAATAGTGCTGGTTTCAAGAGAAATGGTAGTTCTGTCTCTTTGTTGTGTTGGTGTTCTACCTCGTCTTTTTTTTGTTGGAGGAGAAAAGCTTGGTTTTCCCATTGTGGGGATGTTGGCTGTGTTGGGATCATTTAATTTTGTTTTTCTTTCTTGATTTGGATTATTCCCCTTCAAAGCAGGAGGAGGTGTAAAGCCTGTGTTTTTGGTGTCCTTGTCTTCTGTCTCTTTTTCAGAGTTAGTTGTTTGAACAGCCTTTTTCTTTGCTTTTTGAGTTCTGTCATTTATATTGGTTCCAAAAAGAGCGGTAGCGCTGTCTCTTTGTTGTGTTGGTGTTCTACCTCGTCTTTTTTTTGTTGGAGGAGAAAAGCTTGGTTTTCCCATTGTGGGGATGTTGATTTGTTGGCGTTTATTTAATATTGGTGTACTTTTTTTATTTGGATTAGTCCTCCTCAAAGCAGGAGGAGATGTAAAGCCTGTGTTTTTGGTGTCCTTGCCTTCTATCTCTTTTTCAGAGTTAGGATTGTTATTTTGCCAACCCGTTTTATGTGTTTTAGGCGTAGGGGTTCCTGTAGGATTAGATTCAACTACAGGAGCAAAGAAAAATATCAAGAGGAAAAACTGAATTTTTTTATAAAGCACTTTTTTAATCTATCGGCCATTAAGCTCAAAATCTTAAATCTCAGGTTTGAGAATTTTGATTTACATACGGCAAATTAAGACCATCCGCTTAAAACTTTAATAAACCTGTATATTTGACATTTTAAGCAGCCTTATATAAAAATGGTTCACTTGTACATGCCAAAGGAGTTCCCTCTGTTTCTTAATAAAAGGAATCTTTATGAAAAGCCTTAAGAAAAATTTGTTATATAAAGTTATTGTCGTTTTTATTCTTGCTTTTATTCTGTTTGTTTCTTATTTTGCGTGGATTTTTTTAAGCCTTCCCAAACTTCTTACTATAAATGATTATCAGCCCCCTCTCTTAACTGAAGTTTACGATAGACAGGGACAGAAGATGGGGGAATTTTTTAAGGAGAGAAGGCTGATCATTCCTTATGAGGAGATTCCAAAATCTGTTGTTTGGGCTTTTATTTCAGCAGAAGACGGTCGTTTTTTTTCTCATAAAGGGTTGAATTATAAGGCCATTGCCAGAGCCTTTATAGCCAATCTTAAAGCCGGAAAAAAAGTTCAGGGAGGCTCCACTATTACACAACAACTGGCCAGAACTCTTCTTCTGTCTGCAAAAAAAACCTATACCCGTAAGTTTAAAGAGGCTGTTTTAGCCTTGCGGATAGAAAGGTCCTTGAGCAAGCAGGATATTCTATCTATCTATCTCAATCAAATTTATCTGGGGCATGGGGCCTATGGTTTGGAGATGGCCTCAAGAACTTACTTCAGGAAATCAGTGAAAGAGCTTGATGTGGCTGAAGCGGCTCTTCTGGCGGGTTTGCCAAAAGCCCCCAGTCGGTTTTCTCCTGTGTTTCGCCCGGATAAAGCTAAAAGCCGGCAGATTTATGTTTTAAACCGGATGAGGAAGGAAGGTTACATCACTGAAGAGGAGATGAACAAATACTCCAATCAAAACCTTAAGGTTTTTGTTCGAAAGGATTTTAGTGAGGTAAGCCCCTATTATCTGGAAACAGTCCGCCGCATTCTTTTAATGTATCTTAAATCAGAGGATCTTTTGGAATCAGGTTTAAAAATTTGGACAGCGATGGACTTGGAAAAACAAAAGTCAGCTCAAAGAGCTTTGAGGAAAGGTCTTGAGGAGTTGGATAAAAGGCAGGGGTTGCGCCTGGTGAAAAAAAATCTTATCAGTCCGGAAGAGCGAAAATCCTGGACAGAAAAAAGAGATGAAAAATTAAGATTTGAATTAAAAAAACATCTTGTTCTTCCTGGTTTTATTTTGGCTTTGGAGGGAGAGGAAGGAGAGGAAGAAGAGGTGCCGGAAGAGTTTTTTGAGGAGTTTAAGGAAAAATTTAAAAAAATGGAGGAAAAAAGACTTTCCCGATCCTTTTGGTTTGAAAATCGCAAAGAGCTTGAGGGAAAAGTTTTCTCTGCCCTTATATCCAAAGTTGAAAAAAATAAAATAGAAGTTTTAACGCCCTGGGGTGTTGAAGCTGTGCCTTTAAAAGATTTTAAATGGGCTGTGCCGGTGGGGGAAAAAGCAAATCCGCCGGCTTTAAAAAATGCTGAGGAGATTTTTCAAATTCATGATGTGGCTTCTTTTAGGGTTAAAAGTTTTGAGTCCAGTGATCTCATACCAGATAAAAATAGTATAGCTTTGGAACTTTATCAGAAGCCGCTTGTGGAGGGAGCCCTGCTTTCTTTTGATTTGGAAAATTCAGAAATTCTTGCGCTTGTGGGGGGGTATGAGTATTCCCGTTCTCAATACAACAGGGCTTATCAGTCCCGGAGGCAGTCTGGTTCTGTGTTTAAACCTTTTGTATATGGGGCTGCTTTAGAGAGAGGCTTTAACCCCAGCACCTTAATCAGTGACTCGCCCATTGTTTTTTCCAAAGAAGAGGCCGAGGAAAAAACAAAGAAAGAGAAAACGGAAACTCTGTTGCAGGATATGTGGCGCCCCTCAAATATCAGTGATCGTTTTTTAGGGGATATTCCCTTTAGAAAAGCTCTTGTTCGCTCTCTCAATGTGCCCACAGTGAGAATTATAGAAAAAATAGGTCTGGACTGGGTTCGTTTTTATGTACGCCGTCTGGGGGTTTTTAGCCCTTTAAACTCTGACTATACAACGGCTTTAGGCTCCAGCTCTTTAAACCTTTATGAAACCTTAAAAGCCTTTTCGGTTTTAGCCATTCAGGGAAAGGGGATTAAGCCTCTTTTGATTCATCGTGTGGAGGATTCTTCCGGGAAAGAAATTCTAACAGATTTAAGTTTGGATGAATTTTTTAAAGAGGAAATGGCAAAAGCCAAAGAGTTTATTCAAACGGAAAAAACGAAGTGGTTTAAAGAAGGGCTTGCGGAAGAAAACAGGAGTCCTTTTCAAAGAAGATGGTATAATTTATTAAAAGATGAAGGGCTACAGCTCCTTCCTCCTTCCAACAGTTATGTTTTAATGAGCTTGCTGGAGGCTATAGTCAAAGATCCAGAAGGCACAGCTGGGCGCGCCCGAATTTTAAAACGGCCATTGGGTGGAAAAACAGGAACTACAGACGGTTATTATGATGCCTGGTTTGTTGGCGCCTCTCCTTTTATTTCCACTGCTGTTTGGATGGGCTTTGATTCAGAAAAAACATTGGGTCGGGGGGAAACAGGGAGTCGGGCGGCTTTGCCCGTATGGATTCAATATATGAAGGAAAGTCATGAAACTCTCCCTAAGTTAGAGTTCCCTGTTCCAGAGAATGTGGTTTTTGCGAATATAGATGCAGAAACAGGAGCCTTGGTGTCTTTCAAAAGCAAAAAGATTGTTCGTCAAGCCTTTATAGAGGGAAGTGAGCCTCAAATGGATCAGGAAGACCCCTCTTTTAAAAGAAACCTCTCTGGTCCTGATGAAACGGATTTTATCAGAGAGGATTTGTCCCACTGATAATGAAGTTCATAGAGATCAATAAAGCTTGTCAGAACAACTTAAAAAACCTAAGTGTTAAAATTCCTTTAGGTTCTTTTACCTTGGTTTGTGGCTTAAGTGGTTCTGGTAAAAGCTCTCTGGCTTTTGAGACTCTTTATGCTGAAGGACAAAGGAGATATTTGCAAAGCCTTTCCAACTATATCAAACAGTATATTATTCAACAGAGTCCACCTAAGGTGGAAAGCATTCACAATCTCCCTCCCTCTCTGGCTTTAGAGCAAAAAAACAATATAAAAAGCGCCCGCTCTACAGTGGCAAGTCTTTCCGGTTTAGCGGATCATCTCCGATTGATTTTTGAAAAACTGGCAAAAGCCCACTGTCCAGAACATCATATTCCTTTGGAATCTTTTTCCCCCGATCAAATCGCTGTGTATCTTTTAAATTATTTTCAAGGGGAAAAGGCTTTTGCTCTTGTTCCGGTATCTGCTGAGCAAATTAAGGACAAAAAAACTTTTTTTAAAAATTTAAAGCAAAAAGGATTTAATCGTATTCTTATTCCTTCAGGAAAGAGGCTGAACTTAAAGCAGGTTAAAAATATAGAGGATATAAAAAGAGCTCCTTCTAAAAAGTTTTATCTTTTGTTGGATCGTTTTATTATAGAGGAAAGTCAAAAAGGGAGAATGAGAGATTCCTTCCAGCAGGCTTTTGCTCTGTCAAAAATTTTTTCCTCCCAGCCTTTTGTTTTTTCTGAGGAGCTTGTAATTCAAATATTAAGTGGAGAGCAAAGGCTTTTTTCCAAAAAAGCAAAATGCCCTCAATGCTTCTATGAATTTCCTTTGCCTTTGTCTTCCAGCCTTTTCAGTTTTAACTCCCCCTTGGGCGCTTGCAACAGTTGTGAAGGTTATGGATACACTTTAGAAATAGATGAAGGCAAGGTGATTCCCAACCCCAAGCTGTCTCTTAAAAGAGGTGCTGTTCATCCTTCCAAGAATCCTTCGGCGGCTCGTTGGAGGAGCCATTTAAAAAAATACTGTGAAGAGGCAAAAATCCCTTGGGATAAGGCTTGGTGTGATCTCTCTGTCCGGCAAAGAAGAAATGTTTGGAAAGGGCAAGGCTCTTTTAAGGGAGTGAGTGGTTACTTTAAGGCTTTAGAGCGAAAGAGATATAAAATGCATGTGCGAATTTTACTTTCCCGTTATAAATCCCCTTTTGTTTGTAAAGCCTGTAAAGGTTCAAGATTGCGATCAGATTTGGATTTTATTTTATTTCACGGCAAAACATTCAATGACTATATGAAAATGAGTTTAGGGCAAATGAGAAGCTTTTTTAAAAAAGAATCCATGTCAGATTTAGAACAGGAAAGGTGTTCTGAATCCTTTTCTGCGCTCTCGCGAAATCTCAAATACTTAAATGCTCTTGGTCTTTCTTATTTAAGCCTTAACCGATCAGTGAATACACTCTCCGGAGGGGAATTCCAAAGGTTGAATTTATCCAGTCAGCTAGGGCTTAGTCTCTCTCAAGTTCTTTATGTTTTAGATGAACCGACAGTGGGGCTTCACCCTAGAGACACAGCCCGAATGATTGAGCTTTTAAAAGAGTTGCAAAAGTTAGGCAATACCATTGTGATTGTGGAGCATGATCAGGATGTGATGGAAAACAGTGATTATGTTATAGAGATGGGGCCAGGCTCAGGACAAAAAGGCGGTGAAGTTTTATGGTCTGGCCCAGCCCATCAGTTTTTACAAAGTAAGACCTCAAATACAGCGCCTTATCTGAAAAGAAAAAATATGCTTTTAAGAACAGCACGGCCTGTGGATAAGGAAAATTATAAATATCGTCTTTTGTTAAAAAACTGCACAGGGCATAATTTAAAAAATGTAAATCTTTTTGTACCCCTTAATCGTTTTGTTGTATTAACGGGAGTCAGTGGATCTGGAAAATCCAGCCTTGTCACAAGCACCCTTTATCCAGCTTTAAAACAGGCGCTTTTTGAAGAAAGCTCCCGAGCGCTTTCCTATCAGGAGTTAATTGGCGTTGAGCTTTTAAAGGAAGTTGTTTTAATGCACCAATCAGATATTGGAAAGAGCGGCAGAAGTTCTGTGGTTTCATATATTAAAGCCTTTGATTTTATTAGACAGAGTTTTGCCGGGACAGCTTGGGCAAAACGGCAGGGCTTTAAAGCCTCTCACTTCAGCTTAAATGTGGAGGGTGGGCGATGTCCTTCCTGTAAGGGGCGGGGCTTTCAGGAGATAGATATGGTTTTTATGGATCCCCTTAGAGTTCAGTGTGGGGACTGCAAAGGCAAAAAGTTTAAAAAAGAAATTTTAAAAGTCAGGCTCCGGGATAAAAATATTGATGAAATTTTAAATATGACTGTGGAGCAGGGTTTTGACTTTTTTAGAGGCTCAGCAAATCTTTTAAGAGCTTTTAGCTCACTTAAGGAGGTGGGGCTTTCTTATTTGAGCTTGGGACAGAGTATTGGCTCCTTAAGTGGAGGAGAAAGACAGAGGCTTAAACTTTCCAGAGAGCTTTTAAAATCACAACAGGAAAAAACTCTTTATATTTTGGATGAGCCGACCAAGGGGCTTCATTTTAAAGAATTGGAGTTACTGTTAAAAGTGATAGATCGGCTGGTGGAAACAGGGGGCAGCTTTTTAGTGATAGAACACAATTTGGATTTTATAAAATCTGCGGATTACATTGTTGATATGGGACCAGAGGCGGGAAGCCAAGGGGGGCGAATTTTATTTGAGGGAAGCCCGGAACAGATATTAAACTGCCGGAAGAGCCATACAGGGCAATTTTTAAAACAGTTGGTAGAGAGAAAATAAAGAGACAACACATTTTTATTGAGTTTAAAGAATCATTTGTCTGGACCTCTTCTCTTAAAAAGTTTTCCACAGAACTTCTATCATAAAAAGGCTTAACTAGTTATGAACCAATATTTCTTCCCGTTTTTCTTATTCTCCTAATGAGGCTTTAACAGCCTCTTTGCATGATGAAGAGCCACGAGTTTCTGATTTAACACTTTGTAAGATCTTTGTAAGAATTTGTTTTAAAGATTTTGCAGTTCAAAATGGTCATTTCTTAAAGCTTCATTCTTAGCATATCCCTGGGCTGTTGATAGATTAACAGTCTGAGTGTCAATTTTTGAAAAATCCATTGTATTTCTTAAATATTCAATTTGCTCTTCAGTGAGTCTTGTATTGCTTGCAATGTTGCTTATGATCTGAAGGACCTTATCTGGAAATTTTATGTTTGGGTTGGGACTGACCTCATTTAAGAATTTGAATAAAAAGGAGCCTGCCCCCATCTTTATAAAACAAGCCTTCGGTTATGGAGGACATTGTTTCTGAACTCAGGGATTCTCCTGTATTTATCATAGCAACTATTTCATCTATAAGCGCAGTTGGCTTATTCTTTTTTTTAGATATTTCTTCAAAGGCTCCGCCCTCTATAAGACTTATATCTTTCAGCTCGTTTAATTTCCTCTGCAATCTTTTATTAAGATCGGAATCTGTTGAATGGCTATAGGTGGGATAAAATATAAAAGCAAGGAGAGACAATATTTTTATTTTGTTTTTCATGGGCTTTTTTCCTTTTATCAAGGATTCTATTTTTTATAGTGTCTCTTCTGAGAGAGCAAAAGAAAAGCCCTTTATTGCAGTAGATTTTATTGCTGTGGCAAGGTAGATGCTCTGAAAAGCGAGGTGAAACGATAGAACATTAAAAGCTTATAGCCTTAAGGATTTATAATTACTGAATTTTTAACAAAGGCGGGTTCAAATTTGTCTCATTTAAGCAGAAATTCAGGAAAATTAAAGGTCTAAAGCCTTCTTTGTTTGAGTTTGAAAAAAAACCTCATTATAAAGTGAAAAATGGCTTGACTTCCTTTTCTAAAAACCGCTTATTATTTCACGATAATTTAAAAAAAGAAGGAGGAATAATTATGGTGTCAGTAAAACCCTTACACGATAGAATTATAGTTAAAAGACTTGAGCAAGAAGCTAAAACAACAGGCGGAATCATCATCCCCGATACAGCCAAGGAAAAGCCTCTAAAAGGAGAGGTTGTTGCTACAGGAAAAGGGCGGGTTAATGACGAAGGCAAGGTTTTGCCTTTGGATGTAAAGGCTGGTGATAAGGTCCTTTTTGGCAAATATGCCGGCACAGAGTTTCAACTGGATGGAGATGAATACCTTATGATGAGGGAAGAGGACATTTACGGAGTTTTAAACTAAAAAATACCATTAAGGAGGTAAATCATGAGTAAAGAGCTGCGTTTTAGCACAGAAGCCAGAAATTCTATTGCCAAAGGCGTGAATATTTTGGCGGATGCTGTAAAAACCACTTTGGGGCCCAAGGGCCGCAATGTGGCTATTGAAAAATCCTTTGGAGCCCCTGTTATAACAAAAGATGGTGTGACAGTGGCCAAGGAGATTGAATTGAAGAACAAATTTGAGAACATGGGTGCTCAAATGGTTAAAGAGGTGGCCAGCAAAACCAACGATGAAGCTGGAGATGGAACCACCTCCGCTACCATTTTGGCTCAGGCTCTTTATAATGAGGGCTTAAAATACATCAGCGCTAATCACAACCCCACTCAAATTAAAAGAGGTATTGATAAAGCTGTTGAAAAAGTGGTTTCAGAGCTAAAGACATTGTCTCAACCTGTTAAAGGCAAAAAAGAAATCACTCAGGTCGGCACAATTTCGGCCAACAATGACACAGAAATTGGTAAAATTATTGCCGAGGCTATGGATAAAGTGGGCAAAGAGGGGGTTATCACTATTGAGGAGAGCAAAACCTCCATGACAGAATTGGATGTTGTGGAAGGGATGCAGTTTGACCGAGGTTACCTGTCTCCTTATTTTGTCACCAATGCGGAGAGAATGGAAACGATTTTAGAGGACTGCTACATTCTTATCCATGACAAAAAAATCAGCTCCATGAAAAACATTGTAAAGCTGTTGGAGACTGTGGCTCAAAACGGCAAACCCTTTCTTATTATTGCTGAAGATGTAGAGGGGGAGGCTTTGGCCACCCTTGTTGTCAACAAACTGCGCGGCACTTTACAAGTGGCTGCTGTTAAAGCTCCCGGCTTTGGTGATCGCAGAAAAGCCCTTTTAGAAGATATTGCTATCTTAACAAAAGGACAGCTTGTCAGTGAAGAAAGAGGCGACAAACTGGAAGATGCCGGCGTCACTGTTTTAGGTCGTGCCAAAAGAGTGGTGATTGACAAAGATAACACCACCATTGTTGACGGCGCCGGGGAAAAATCAGCTATTGAAGCCAGAGTCAAACAGATTCGCGCTCAAATAGAAGAGACAACTTCTGATTATGACAAAGAAAAACTACAGGAGAGACTGGCTAAACTTTCCGGTGGGGTTGCTGTTATTCATGTTGGCGCTCCTTCTGAAGTGGAAATGAAAGAGAAAAAAGCCCGTGTAGAGGATGCTTTAAACTCCACCAGAGCGGCTGTTGAGGAAGGTGTTGTTCCTGGCGGCGGTGTGGCTCTGCTTAGAGCTTCTCAAGCCTTGGATTCTCTTAAAGTCAATGAGGAAGAGCGTTTTGGGGTTAACATTGTTAAAAAAGCCTGTGAAGTTCCTATCCGCCAAATTGCTGTTAATGCCGGGGTGGATGGAGCTATTGTTTTGGATCGCACTTTGCAATCTAAAGAGGCAAACTTTGGATTTAACGCCTGGACAGGAAACTATGAAGACCTTTCTCAGGCTGGAGTGATTGATCCTAAAAAAGTGGTTCGTTGCGCTTTGGAATATGCCAGCTCAGTGGCTTCTTTAATGCTCACAACAGAGGCTATGGTTGCTGATGAGCCTAAAAAAGAGGAATCTGCTCCTCCTATGGGCGGTGGAATGCCTGGCGGCATGGGTGGCGGAATGCCAATGATGTAAGACCATATTTCACATCCCAGTTGTCAAAAAAGCTCAAGCCCTCAGGCTTGGGCTTTTTTGTTTTTTTAAGCAAATTTTTTGTCAGGAGTTTTAAAATCTGGCAGGATAAAAGAATGTTGGAAAAAATCAAATTGTTTGTTTCAGTTTAAGGGAGGATCATACTGTATCCGAGGTTTTAGCCGCTGGTTGCTTTGATTGTATTTTTAAACCTTTTAAAGAAGAGGATTTATCAATGGCTGTTAAAAGAGTTGGAATTAAGGGGATTCTATAATGCTGTTTCGTTTATTGAGTTTTTTTCTCAGAATCATTGGAAGTTTCTTTTTTGTCTTTTTCTTGCAGATTCAATTTGCCGGTAAGACTTTGGAAAGCTACATAAATAATTTTGGAAAAAAATTTATTGTTACAAAAAGTCTGCAAAAAGTCAGTCAGGATGGAGCAAAAGTTATAAAAAGTTTTTCAGACTCTCCAGAGGAGAAAAAATCAACATTAAGGAAAATTTCAAACTCTAAGCCAGCGCAGTATATGAAAGATGTTGCGAATAAAATTGAGCTTCCCAAACAGATCCTTCAAGATAGTGAAAATGAGGATGCGGAATCTTCAGAGTAGATATGTTGAAAAATCTTTAAAACCCTTATATTTATTGAAGTTATTGTTTTTATACTTTGTATTATATTCTGTCCCTATGTCCTAAACATTTGTTTTAGATGTTTGACAACAGCCTAGGACTCGTATTAACTAGCTCTAATAATACAACCTAAGGAGGTAGATATGTTGAAAAAAACTATTTTTGTCGTGTTGACTATATTTGGTTTTAATTCTGTTGCTGATAGCAAAGAAGCTTTAATGCTGAATCTAAACAAACTGATGGAAATTGTTGTAGATGAAGGAAATAAGGAGGTTGCAAGCTGGTTTCAAGATTATGTCCTGGAGGAGGTAACAGAATGTGCTATGGACGAAACTAGTCTAGCTTGTTTTAAAGTTTTCTGCAGAATTGGAAAAGGCATGGATGACGACATCAGAGAGGGGTGGATCAATATTGATAGCTTTTTTAATTATATAGATGATATTATTGATGAAGGAACAAATGGCGCCGCAAGCCCTGGCACCGGTCAATGGGATACAGATCTTATTGAAGAGGCTGATGATATCACTGATTTTTATGAGCAGCTTTGTAATAGCACCTGGTAAATCATCAAGAATAGATGAGGCTGATGATGTCACCGATTTTTACAAGCAACTTTGTCCTACTGATTTAAGTTAAGAAAAAAACCAGTTCTAAAAAGCCAGCCTTTCTAGGCTGGCTTTTTTTATATCTTTCACTCTTTTTTATACTGAACTCATCTTTTAATTTTTTTCTCTTCTGTAAAATCCTGAGTTTTCAAACAGGATTGATATGAGAGGCTTGCAGCAGCGTTATTAAAAACTAGACTATATCGGATAAATCTAAAAACTTTTCCTCCTGAGTTCGCCCAATGGTGTAAAGCACTCGCTTTTCCATTTTTGCAGGCTCTTCAGAATAGGCTAAAATCAAAAAGGCGCTCATCCACCTGTTTTAAAAATTATAAAAAATAATCCTCTTAAGTCATCTTGAGCCTTTTTTTATTATTGGCTGTCTCCATACAAGGGTGAATATGAAAAAGTTTTTTGGTTTATTTAAAGCCTGAAAAGCCGCTCTGGCTGTTGCCCCGGTGGTCAAGACATCATCCACAAAAATAAAAGTTTTATTTTGAGAGATTAAAGCTCTGCTTTCCATTTCTATAAGCGCTCTTTTTGCTCTTGACTTTGATTTTTGAGCCTCAGAAGGGTGTCTTCTGTTTAAAAGTTTTTTAAGCTCCCCGCCAAGGTAAAAACTCAAAGCTTCTGTCAGCATGAAGGCATGATCTTTTTTTATTTTTGTTCTTGAAGGAGCAGGAACAAAAACAGGACATGTCTTTCTATCCCAAAGATTAAAATGTCCAAATCGGGAAGACATTTCCAACCCCAGCCGCTTAAAAATAAAATCAGCACCCCCTTGCTTTAAACTGTTAATAAAAACTTTCATCAAGTGATGATTGTCTTCATGCCAATCCATTAAACGAAGGTGCGGAAGATTTTTTTCCAGGCGATAACTGTTATCAGAACAGAGATATTCCCTTTCCATAGCTTTCCAACACATGGAGCAGAGCCAATGGGTTGGAGGAAAATACATTTGGCAAACGGCGCAGGCGCGCAAATATTTCATCAGCGGCATAGTTTTACTCAATGAATGATTAGCAAAAAAGATTCCAGAAATTTAAAAAGCGTAAAAAGAGTGAATTGTTAAATGGACTCAAAGAAAAGCATTTCCACAGGTTTAGTGTAAAAGTTTTAGACAGAACCAGCATAACAGACAGAGGAGCTTAAAAAACAAAGAATTTTTTGAAAAAGTGAGCGGATAACAGCCGGGTAAATCTGTTTTTATCTGGTGTAAATGGAAATTGTGTTGGTAAAATTTAAAAGTATATGGGTTACATTATCATTAATAAAGAGTTGCCCAGACTTTTTAAGCAACACAATAAATTTGACTGAATAAGAGTATAACCCCCCCCATTTCAAACAGGCGCGGAAACAACTGAAAAAATGGATCGCAATGGAAAGTAGAAATAAAAAAATTAAAATTAAACATTTAGGGCAGATTTTTACCCCTGGTGATATTGTTCAGGAGATGTTATCATTGTGCCGCAATCGGGGCGCTGTGTTAGAGCCGGCCTGTGGTGACGGAGCTTTTTTAAAAAGAATAAATAATGCAGTAGGTCTTGAGCTGGATAAAAATCTTATAAAAAGCGAGGCGGCTTTACAGACTGACTTTTTTTCCTACTCCATAGATAATAAATTTGACACAATTATTGGCAATCCCCCTTATGTAAAATATCAGGATATACTGCCAGAAACAAAACGACTTCTGCCTATGGAATGGTTTGACGGGAGGAGCAATCTTTATCTTTTTTTTATTGCAAAAAGTATGGATCATTTGAATAAAGGGGGTGAGATGATATTTATCACCCCTCGTGATTTCCTTAAATTGACCAGCGCAAAAAAACTTAATTATCATTTGTATAAACAAGGGACTATCACCTATTACCGTGAACTGGGTGATGTGCCGGTATTTAAAGGTTATTCTCCGAACTGCGCTGTATGGCGTTGGGAAAAAGGAAACTGTAACCGTCTTATTTCCAAAAAACAGCAGATATGGTTTAACCATCATAAAGGACAATTGTGGTTTGGTCAAAAGAGCCGGGGTAAATTAGGTGATCAGTTTGATGTAAAGGTGGGCGCTGTCAGCGGCGCCGATCATATCTTTACAAACGATAGAAAAGGCAATGTGAATATGGTTTGCTCTGTCACTGCCAGCACAGGTCAGACCAGACGAATGATTTATAACAAAAAAGAAAGGTGTTTACTGCCTTATAAAAATGAGCTGATGAAACGAAGAATAAAAATTTTTGATGAAAACAACTGGTGGACCTGGGGGAGAAAGTATTTTCATAGTGATAGCCCTCGTATTTATGTAAACTGTAAAACGCGAAATCCGAAACCTTTTTTTACTCACAGGTCTAAAGCTTATGATGGCTCTGTGCTTGGTCTATTTCCTAAACCCCCTAATGGGGATGTGGATCGGATGGTTTATCAGCTTAATAAAATTGATTGGAATGATTTGGGTTTTGGCTGTGGGGGAAGACTATTATTCACTCAGAACAGTCTTTTTAATGCCCCTGTGGAGCTGTAGTTATGTTAATCTTATTTACAAAGACCCTAAGAAAGTCAGGTCATGCTAAAAAATCTGTATAAACTCCCTAAAGCTCTTATTGCTTTTCTTGTTATAGGCGCGGGCATAGCCTTCATTATTTTTAGTGATCCCCCTAACACTTTTTGTGATGCTCAGATAGAGCATTTTAAAAAAATTCAAACAGGATTTCTTTATAAAAATCCAAAGGATTTTCGTCAGGAGAAGTCAGCTTTCAAGAGGAAAAAAGACCTCTGTGAAAAAGAAAGCGCCCCTGGAATCTGTTATGAGTATTTTGCCTATATCCAAAGGCTGTTAAAGGACTTTCATGTTCTTTCTCATGAGTGTGCTCCTTTAATTTATTCTACAGCAGAAGTAAAAAAAGCTCTGGCTGAGGCCATTACTCTTATGACAGCCCTAGCTTGGAGGGAAGAGGTTTTAACAGGCCGTGTGAGCAAATACAACTGGCTTTCTAAAGCGGACTTGTTTTTATTTTGTGATATCCAAAGAAAATATATTCTGTTTTATGGGGATAAAAATTACAATTTACTGGAGGATAAAATTTTAGCCCTTTTGCCTGTTGAAGCCAATATATCCCCACAACTTATGAGAAGGCGGACTATACTGTCTGAACCTTGCTCAGTTTACAGGTGATTTATTTATAGTTGAAAGGTTTAGGAGAGATAAGCTCAGGCCGCCCAAAGTCATCATAGGATTGGTAGCTTGTAGGCAGGAGACCTAAATTTCTTGATTTTTTAATGGCATTTCTTAATTGTCTTTGCTGTTTGTTTTTTAAGCCATTATTACGGGAAGAGGTTATTTTGGCCCCTTCAATAAAGTTATAGAGAGCCAAAGGATCTTTGTAATCAAAAGCAACACTGTGTTTTGTGCGAGATTTCTTTGTTTTTTCAAACATTTTAAAACCTTTGGGATTTAAGCCAAACAAACAAGAATTTTTTAATAGGCTGTTTCATTGTTTTCCAGTGTTTAACAGCTTTTTGCGGGGGAAGTCAATACTCCTTTGGAGAAAAAAAGGAAATTAAAGAAGTTTTTTGGATTTTTATTTGCTAAATAAATGAAAAATTGATAAAGAAAAATCCTGATTTAAAAAAGGAACTGAATATGGCCAAGTGTGAATTAAGCGGCAAAACCCCTGTTGTTAAGAATCTGGTAAGCCACTCCAACATCAAAACAAAATCTAAAGCTTTCCCCAACATTCAATCTAAAAAATTTTTTAGCCAGCAGCTTAAAAATTCTTTTAAATTTAAAGTGGCTGTCAGCGCAGTTAAGAATATAGATAAAGTGGGAGGATTTGATATTTTTATCATGAAGCAAAAGGACAGTGCTTTGTCTCCTAAAGCCTTAAAAGTAAAGCGGCAGATTTTTAAAAAAACGAGAGGCAAGGGGAAGGCATGAAGTTAAAAATCAAAATAGGGGATGAAGTTCAGGTTATAACAGGAAGTGATAAAGGCCGGAAGGGAGCTGTTTTGGAGGTTCAGCCTGTGAAGCAAAAAATTCGTGTCAAAGATGTGCGAGTTCAAACTCGTTTTGATAAAAAGGAAGGCCAGCAAAAACGAGAGGGTTTTATTGATTATTCCAATGTGAAACTTGTCAATTCTGCACCGGCAAAAGTGTATAAAAAATCCAAAAAAGGCTCAAAAAAAGGGCTTTTTAACAAGTGATAAAAAGAACACTTTTTTTTGGGCTTGCTTTGTCCATTTTCTCTGTTCAGGCTTTGGAGCCTAAAACCAAGGATTTTTTTTTATGTTTTCAAAAAACGGCCCCCCGTGTTCAGTCCCGTACGGTTCGTATTCATCAATTTCCTGATGAAAAGAAATGTTTGGTTATTTATTCTGTTAAGGGAAAGGATCAGATCATTTCACAAGGGGGATGGATGACTTTTTGTGAAAAAAAAGCAAAACAGGTGGTGGATAATCTGACAAAAGGTTTATGGCAGTGCAGGAAGGAAAATCAGATTGAGGTTTTTTTCCCTTTCCCTTCTTCTCAAGGATAACAACTGTACCTGCCTGTCTGAGTTTTTAAAGGAAGTTTAAATTATAAAGAAAACAGGTAAAACAAAACATAATGTGTATGAAGTTGTCTTATAAAATGTTTTGAAACTTATTAAATTTATATTTTTACTGCTTTTTTATTACATAAGACTAAATTATAGTATCGTCTTTAAAAGGGTTATTATTCAATAATAATTCACTTATTATTTGTGTGACAGTTGACTGTCATTTATAACTCCCTCAATGTTGTTTTCATGTTTGCTTATTTTATTTATGTGAAGTTAGCGGTTATTCTTATCTTCCCAATCCATGTACAGGCTAATGGCATTCAACAGGATAGAAGAATATGGCAAAAGGTAAGCTACTTATGTTTTCAATATTGCCATTATGAAGATAAATTGAAATTTTGTTTAAATGAAATGTGGGAGGTAGAAAAGGGTGAGCTAAAATTAAGAGCAGAGGAACTGAAGATAGAAATGAACCGGGCAAAGAGAATAGTGGAGATGGGCACAGTATTAAAGGAAGAAGCAGAACAAGAAGCCTTAACACATGTGCGGGAGTTTAGTGAAAATAGCATAGAAAAAGTGGGACGGATTTGGGATTGTTTTTCTACATACCAGAAAGAATCTGAAGAAGATTCATTTTATAAATGTTTTTATACTGAGCTAAACTCTAATTATAATTCTACGATATTATAATTATTTTGATTGACGGCGGAACTGGGAATTTGTAGTGATTCTAAACACAACAGAAGGCTTTTTTTGCATGAGATGAGGATTTTTGTAAAATATCCATGGACTTATGTTGTTGAAAGTGTCAAATCCTTCAATAATTTCTGAATATTTAAGTTCCCATAAATGGTTTTCAAAATCCTTTCTGTCCCATCCTGTTTTTTTTTTGAAAAAGCTAAGGCCCATCATTTTTATCGTAAATTTATTGAGTTTAGAGGGGGTCAATTCTCCATTAAAACTTGCAGTGGTAAAATCAAGAACGATAGTTCCTCCGGGTTTTGTAAAAGCAATTAGTTTTTCTATCCATTCTTTTATATCTTCAATGTTGCTTAAGTAGGTAAGGGTTGAATCGCCAAAAAGGGATGTAACAACTGTGATATCAGCACGTCTTCCTAGTTTTTGTATCACGGCTTCATGAGAGTCAACTTGCATAACATCCATTTCTAAATAATGTTTTTCAGGGATGTTTTTTGGTCTGGGAGCTTTATCAACAGCTACAGCCTTTGCCGCCCCCCATTCCCGGACAGCCGTTGTTACAAAATCAGAACCTCCGCTGGCGATATCCAGAAGATAGGAATCTCTAATCTCTTCTCTTTTTAGACCAGTTATTTGTATTATGCTCTCAGCGCTTAAAGCAGTACGGTAGAAAATCCAGTAGCAAGAATTTTGCGCAGTATAACTTTGTTGGATATTTAAAAAAGACAATAGAAGAATGTATAGAATTTTTTGTTTATTCATGCCCGTCGATCTAATGCTTGCGAACCAGAAAAGCTTTTGTTTGCGGGTTTTTGTTTATAATGCTTTTAAATGTAAAGAGCAAGATTTATCAGTTTAATTTTTTTAAGAATGATTAAATGATGATTTTGCCTCTGTTTTTTGCAGTAAAAAGTGTCTCAGGACACTTAAAAACCGGACTATAAAAATTTAAGTTTTCTAGTTTTTTCTTTTACTATAAAAACGCTTTTGAATTTTCAGACACAAATTGGTGTAAGTCTGGAGCTTTGTTTTTATAATTTTTAAAATAAAGATTGAATTTAAAAACTTAAATTCGTCCGATTGTCACAATCAAGGGGCCTGCTAGAAATAGAATAAAAAGAATAAACAAAGTCAGGAGATGAAACTTTTGATATGTTGATTGTTTTGCTCTTTTGATAAGAAAAGGGCTGGCTCCAAGCAAAAGCCAGATTGCCAATTTTATATAAATCCAAAAAGGCCAGGGGAAGGGCACTTTAATCTTTGCAATCAGGCCAAAGCCTGCCAGAAAAATAAAAAACATGAGCAAACCATGAAGGCCCAGTAAAAGGCTTCTTAATTTTTTGTCAGGGGAAGGGGTTGTGTAAAGCCCCCACAAGGCTCCCAGTACAAGACATAAAGCGAAAAGAGATCCCAGATGCAAAATGTTGTAAAAGCTGTAACTCATGGCTGATCCAATTTATTGAAGACACTATTTTAATAGGAGATCAAATAAACTTCAAACCAGTATAACATTATTTCCATGTAGAAAATTTCTCTTTTTCAGGAGAAGCAGGCTTCTTTCTACGGGGGCAATTTCTCTTTTTCAGGAGAAGCAGGCTTCTTTCTACGGGGGCAATTTCTCTTTTTCAGGAGAAGCAGGCTTCTTTCTACGGGGGCAATTTCTCTTTTTCAGGAGAAGCAGGCTTCTTCTACAGGGACAGCTTCTCTTTTAAAGTCTAAACTTCGCTCATTTTTTAGCGGACAGGCTCATTTATTGAGAGCCGGCCTTGGGAAAAATGAATAATCGCTTAAATTTTAGGTGACAAAACTTTTCTTAGGTGGCAAAAACTGTCAAAAGATAATAAAGGAATGTGGAAAATGAATAAATAAAAACCCAGCGGATTTAAAAAGTAGAGATTAAACAAACAATAAATAAGGAGAAAATAATGGGTATACTTCATTACACGCAGAACTTACTCATCACTGTATTAGCCAGTTCTATTGGTCTAGCTATGGCTTATCTGTTTTATCTGAATATCAAAAAGCAATCGGAAGGCTCTGATAAAATGAAAAAGATTGCAGAAAATATTCATTTAGGGGCTATGACTTTTTTAAAGGCGGAGTATTCCCGGTTGGCTGTTTTTGTCCTGTTTGTGGCTGTGCTGTTGTTTTTTGGATTTTCCTGGGAGGTTAGTTTCGCTTTCTTTTTAGGAGCATCCTGTTCCGCTTTGGCTGGCTTTATTGGTATGAAAGCCGCTACACGGGGCAATGTGCGGACGGCTCAGGCTGCTAAAGAGCAAGGCATAAGCGAAGCTTTGCTTTTGGCTTTTAATGGTGGGGCGGTTATGGGGCTTTCGGTAGCAAGCCTTGGGCTTTTAGGGCTTGGTGTCCTTTTATTTACCAGTGTTCCCCTTATAGAAAATAGTCCTGATTTTATGGAAAGTGTTTTAAAAAACTCTTCTGTTTTATCTGTAATTTCCGGTTTTTCCATGGGGGCTTCTTCTATAGCTCTTTTTGCTCGTGTGGGGGGGGGAATTTTTACCAAGGCAGCAGATGTGGGCGCTGATCTTGTGGGTAAGGTGGAAGCTGGCATCCCGGAGGATGACCCTCGTAATCCCGGTGTTATTGCTGATAATGTAGGGGACAATGTCGGTGATGTGGCCGGTATGGGCGCCGATATTTTTGAGTCCTATGTAGGAGCTATGGTGGCTTCTATCACCTTGGCTGTGACAATGAATAGTGAGACTTTGGCCAGCCTGTTTGGCGGTTTGTCACGGGTCTCTTTGATAGGTCTTCCTGTATGGTTGGCTGTGCTGGGTTTGTTTTCTTCTTTTGTGGGGGTGTTTTGTATGAATGCATTTAAAAAATGGAAACCCTCTTTAGCTTTGGCTGGTTCAGAAGCCTCTACAGGTTTACTGTTTTTAATTTTAACAGCTGGGTTGATTGTGTTTTTAGGAGGAGGATTGAATCTTTTTCTGGCTGTTTTTGCCGGGCAGTTAGGAGGTATTTTTATAGGAAAAGTGACAGAATTTTACACCGCGGGAAAACCTGTTTATCGTGTGGTCAATGCCTCTAAAACAGGGCCTGCAACCAATATTATTTCTGGGGTGGCTCTGGGTTTGGAATCTTGTGCTGTTCCTCTGTTTCTTATTTCAACGATTATATTTGTGTCTTACACACTTTGCGGCTTATATGGTATTGCCATTGCTGCTGTGGGAATGCTTTCCACTGTGGGTGTAACTATGACCATTGATGCTTATGGGCCTGTAGCTGATAATGCTGGAGGGATTGCGGAAATGTCAGGGCTGGGGTCTGATGTGAGAAAAATCACAGATAAACTGGATTCTTTAGGCAACACAACAGCAGCTATTGGAAAAGGTTTTGCCATAGGTTCTGCTGCTCTAACAGCTTTGGCTTTGTTTGTAGCTTTCAAACAGGCTATTTTGGCTAAAGGTGTTGCTGTGGCTATGGATATAACCAATCCGAATGTTGTGACAGGTTTATTTTTAGGGGCTATGGTGGTTTTGTTTTGCGCCAGTCTGACTATGACTTCTGTAGGTCGTGCAGCCAGCCGAATGGTTGAAGAGATCCGGCGGCAGTTTAAAGAGATTAAAGGTTTGTTGGAAGGCAAAGCTGATCCTGACACAGCCAAGTGTGTGGAAATTTCCACAAAAGCAGCTCTTCAAGAAATGATTTTGCCAGGTGTAACAGCCGTTATAGCCCCTGTAGCTATTGGCTTTATTTTGGGACCGGCCGCTTTAGGAGGCGCTTTAGCAGGCTCCTTGGTTACAGGTGTAACCTTGGCTCTTTTTATGGCTAACGCGGGCGGGGCTTGGGATAATGCCAAAAAATATATTGAACAAGGGGAGATAGAAGGGGAGGCCAAAGGCTCCAGCAGTCATTCAGCAGCAGTGATTGGAGACACTGTAGGGGATCCCTTTAAAGACACAACCGGCCCTTCTATGAACATTATTATAAAGCTTATGTCCATAGTGGCTTTGTTGATTGCGCCTTTTTTGATTTAGGGTTTTTTGTATGACTCATCTTTCAAGTAAAGCCCAATCCAAATATCAGATATATGTTTTGCCGCAGAATGGTTTTTCATTCACTTTGTTTTCAAACCAAATTCATTTTGTTGTTTGAAAGATTAACTTATGCTGATAGGGTTTGAGTTTTTGTATGTATTCTCTTTAACTTCAATCCACTTGCTTTATAATCACTTAAAAAATTAAGCTCATCTGTATCATTTAATTTGTATAAAACAGCTTGTATTTTTAAGCAAACTCTTTACTCTTTCAATAGGTTAGATTCAGCTATGAAGAAAAAACTAAAACAAAAAACAACCAAAAAACCAACATGCAGCCACGATAGTTTCTTTAAGCTGATTTTCTCTGATCCCAAATTAGCTAAAGAATTGCTTTTGCTTGTTTTAACTCAAAAAGAGGCTCAAGCTTTTAACCTCAACGACATTAGGCTGGAAAAAGACAGCCATAAAAAACAATTAGCTGATCTTGTCTTATCCTTTTCTTTTAAAAACTACCCTAGAAAAAGAGTGGAGTTTTTAACCATTTTGGAACATAAATCTTATCAGGATAAAAATCTTTTTGAGCAGGGTTTAAAGTATCAG
Organism: Bdellovibrionales bacterium; assembly: GCA_965116175.1. Classification (GTDB taxonomy): domain Bacteria; phylum Bdellovibrionota; class Bdellovibrionia; order Bdellovibrionales; family UBA1609; genus JACOND01. The sequence continues at coordinate 28,737 of OZ220490.1, forward strand.
ATTTTAATACGAGAGCACAGCATAAAGCAAAAAGGCCGCCCTTTGCCAATCATCCTTGTTTTATTTTATCACGGCAGACAGCCTTTAAAGTGGAAGAAGTCTTTGCAGGAAGAGAATTTCAAGGATTTTTTTGATAAAATTCCTATGGAAACCAGAAGAAGTATGTTAAACTATGAGTTAAAGATAATAAATACGAAAGACCCGAAGGTTCGTAAGATTGTTAGGAGTAAGAAGTCAAAGATATGGGGTGTTATAAGCTTATTAGATGAGATATGGAGTATTGAGGAGCCCAGTTCAGGAAAAGTAAAAACGATAGTTAGAGATTATTTTGGGGGAATACTGAGGGGAAAGACAAGAAGAGAGGCGGATGATATAATAATAGGTTTAGTGGAGTATTTAAGAGATTCTGCGGGATTGAAGTTGAGGGATTGGCAGAAGGCGGAGCGAGAGCTTATAGAAGAGGGAGTATTAAAAAAAGGAGGGGCTATGGATGCTTTAGAGGTGATAAAGGAAAAAGGCCGTTGGGAAGGCTTGAGAAAAGGACGGCAGGAAGGACGGCAGGAAGGACGACAGGAAGTTATTTTAAATATGCTGAAAAAGAAAACAGATATTTCTTTTATTTCAGAAGTGACAGGCTTGTCAGTAAAAGAGATTAAAAAGCTCAAAAACGAAGCTTAATCCTGAGTTTGCCCTTTCAAAGCTCCTGATTCCTATAAACGAATGATTTTACTATGTTTTATTTATGTCAAGTCAAGCCGATATACTAGGAAATAAAGAAGAATCATCTCTTGATCAAAATAGATAAATTTTTGAATTTTCCCTCTTAAATTAACTAAGGAAAAGTATTGTAAGGCCAACATAAGAACAAAAATGATTTTTTGTTAAAAAGGCTGAGAAGATGTTGAGTAAAATCTTTCTAAACATTAAGGGGTTTTTCAACATCAGTCGTAACTAGTACATATGATTAAAGCAGACCGCCGCAAAGGATACCCACCCAAGTTTTATCTGCATAAGAGCCTTTAGAAAGATCCCCAACACTATTAATAGCAGAGCTGCTCCACATAGGATCACTTCCCGCATTTATATCCTCTTCAATAATTTCTTCAATATAACTGTCAAAACTTCTAAAATTCAGCCAGCGATTGATAAAACTGGTTTTCTGGAATCCATTTCCAATTTTACAGATCACCGTAAAACATGCAGAAGTGACTCTCTCATCATCGCCATTACAGTCATTGTCTGTATCAAAAATATAATTTAAAAACCATTCCCCAGCTTCGTCATTGCTAAAATCTATAGCCATCTCAAACGGAGTCCTTTCATCTATTTCTCTGGTAAAGGGTTTTTCCAGTTCTGATTCACTGAAGTCATATAATTTTGAAAGAAGCTCCTCTAAAATGGAATAGTTATCAGACCCTTCATTAAGTGTTTCAGCTGCATTTTTATTTTCTGTAATCCATACCAGAACATCCTCAGCCTCACTGGTTCTATACTCCCGGATCAAATCGGAAAAGCCTTTAGGGGAAATATCAAGATATACTTCAAGATCATCAGAGTTTATGCCATTTAAATTTCTGTCATCCGCTTCTTCAAGAATATCATGAACATCTAAAATTTTTTCAATATCATCCGGGCTAAGCTCTTCACACTCTTCCCAATCATCTGTTCGTTTATACATGGTTTTACATTGTTTTTTACATTTGTGATCTTTGGCTTTATCTTCACAGTCATCACCACTGCTTATTCTGGATGAACTTGAGTTATTGTTATTTCCTCCGGGAGGATTTGTGACGCCGATGGAAGGGCTGCCTATAGGAGCCGTGCCGGGGCAGCCAGCGCAAAATAGAGTCAGAAGAATAAAAACCTTTAACTTTTCATAACTCATAAACACCTTTTATTTAAAAAACAATCCATGATATGAGAGAAGCTAAAAATATTCTGAAAGAAAATTTATTTGGAAATAAAATCAAAAACATTTTTTAATAAAAATATTTAAACTTCTCAATCAATTTATCGGCCTTTAAAAAAAAGGACTTAAAACTTTGGTGCTAATCTGCTGAATGATCTACAGCTTAAAGTCCTGTTGCCTCGGGAAAAAAGTTTTTAGATTTTAGCCGATATAGTCTGGTTTTTAATAGCACTGCATTAAAAACTGTTACCTATGTATCAAGACTTTACCCTGCTGCAAGCCTCTCCTATAAATCCTGTTTGAAAACTCAGGATTTTACAGAAGAGGAAAAAATTAAAAAATGAGTTCAGTATAAAAAAGAGTGAAAGATATAAAAAAAGCCAGCCTAGAAAGGCTGGCTTTTTAGAGCTGGTTTTTTTCTTAACTTAAATCAGTAGGACAAAGTTGCTTGTAAAAATCGGTGACATCATCAGCCTCATCTATTCTTGATGATTTACCAGGTGTTATTACAAAGCTGCTCATAAAAATCAGTGATATCCTCAGCCTCTTCAATAAGATCTGTATCCCATTGACCAGTGGTAGGGCTTGCGGCTCCATTTGTTCCTTCATCAATAATATCATCTATATAATTAAAAAAGGTATCAATATTGATCCACTCCTCTCTGATATCGTCATCCATGCCTTTTCCAATTCTGCAGAAAGCTTTAAAACATTCTAGACCAGTGTCGTCGGTCTTACAGTCTACTGCCTCCTCCAGGATATACTCTTGAAACCAGGCTGCAGCCACTTCATTTCCTCCATCTACAACAACTTCCATCAGTTTGTTAGGACTTCCACTGGTGATTTTTTCTAGGAAAGGCTGATGTATTGTAGAAGTAGCAGTAATATCGGTCTGGAGTTCTTTTAACAGTTTTTTTAAAACACCATACTCATCTTCTGTATCACTTATAATTTTTGCCACCTCTGAATTTTCTGCAATCCAAAGAAAGACATCCTTCACCTCGCTTTTTTGGTATTTGCCAATTAATTTCTCAAAACCTGTGTCCGAAATTTTAAGATAAGTTTCAAGGTTTTCAAGATCTATATCAGTTAAATCATCATAATCAGGGTCTTCTAAAAAATCATCATAAAGCTCCTTTAATTCTGCAATCTGTCTTATAGGGAGCTCCTCACACTCCCTTCTGTCTTTACTGCTGGTATATATATCTCTGCATTGATCAACACAGTCATGTTTTCTATCGTCTTCCTCTTCACAGGTGTTCCCGCTGTATCTTTTTTTAGATTCAGTTATAGCTTCCCGCGCAGCCTGCGGCTTGCCCACGGGGCTGACTGTTTTAGTCTGGACGGGAGGAGAACTGCTGCAATTCGCTAAAAATATAGATAAAAGTGCTAAGGTGATTAATTTTACATAATTCATAAAAACCTCCTGTGTTTTATCTCCTTAAAGATTGACTTTTAAAAGCCCCATTCTTTAGTGAGAGTGTTTATTTAATCGGTATCCTTTTAAATTGACTTTAATCTTTATTTTAAAATTTGTTTTCTCAATTTTAGAAAGGTTATTTTTAAACAAATCCTTGAATAAAACAAATTTAGATCAACAGTAAAAAATAAAGACCTTAGGACTGATTCTTAAAGACCAGAGCACAAAGTCTCCACCCAGTTATTTTTAATGTCCTGAATGCTGTCAATATGCTCTCCATCCATCCAATTGCTTTTATTTATTTCATCATCAATAATATTAACCAGATACTTTTCAAAAATTTTATGTCTGCTCCATTCATCTATGGCGTCATCATCTATTCCATTTCCAATTTGGCAAAAGTGAGTGAAGCAAGCTGCAGAAATCTCTTTATCAGCACAGCCATCCCCTTCTTCAAGGATATACTTATTAAACCAGTTTATAGCGTTTTCATTTGTTGAGGCGGCTTCCATAAGTTTTTCAGAACTGTCTATTTTTTGTATAAAAGGCAGGTGTATTTTGCTGGTATTGATTTTAGCAAGTTTTTCGAGGAGTGTTTTCAGGATGACAAAATCATCATCTTCTTCCTCAAAAAGCTCTGCAATATTTTTGTTTTTTGTAATCCAAAGCAGGACATCCTCGGCTTCACTTTCTTTATACTTTTCGGCCAGTCCGTCAAAGCCGGCAAGGGATAAATTTAAGTAAACTTCAAGGTCCTCAGTTTTGGTAATATTCTTTTCCAGCTTTTTGTAATTAGGCTCTTTCAACAGCTCATAGAGTTCAGCCAGCACCGCAATTTGTTTTACAGTCAGATCTTCTTCACAGTCTCTTCTATCCCCGTTGTTTGTGTATAATATTCTGCATTGTTTAACACATTCATGGGTTCTATCATCTTCCTCTTCACAGGTGGGGCCTGTATATTTTGATCGGGCGCGATCCAGAACAGCTTTTCGGTTTGGGTCCGTTTCTTTTTTATTTTTGAAGTAATCTGGGAAAGTTGTGGTAGCGGGCAAGTTGTCACCACAGTTTATTAAACCTATAAGAAGAATTCCTATGGCTGATATTTTTAAATAATGCATAAAACCCATATATTTTAGATTCCGTTTTTTAGTTTTCTCTAAATTCAAGGATTAAAATAATGTTAACCACAACTTTAAAAACAATCGGCTTTTCAAAAAGAAAGCTTTAGCTTTTCACACTTATAGGTTATTTTAAACAAGGCTCTTTAACTTCAAAAAGCGAAACTGAAGAGTTTTAGAAAAAACTAAACAGCAGTCTTGAAATTTCTTATATTTCCTTACAAAGCGGAAAATCAATGTTTTGTGTTGCAAAACATTTGGGATGACTTAAAACTTACTTAAAAAATCAGTCATTTACAATGACTTTTAATTTAGGTTCATGACAACTTAAGCCTAATTTAATAGGTGTTCAGTTTTTGAAATGACGGGAAAAAATAAATATTTTCTCCGTTAAAAGAATGTGAATTTAGATTTAATTATAGAAAAGAAAACTTATATAAATTGATATTAAAATTGGTGAAAAATAAGCCTCATAAAGTATCATGAACCTCATTTATATATGTTGATTATCAAGAATCAGTTAGAAATAACCCACTTAAGTTGTCATAAGCCTTTGCAGATGTCCTTAAAGTCCTGAATATCCCCATACTCACAGTTGCTGGAATTGCATATTTTGGATTCAATTTCTTTTATATATTGTCTTTTAAAGTGTTGGTTTTTAAAGAAACTTTTTAAGGGATTTGATTTCACATCTTTTAAAATTTTACAGTAATAATCCAGAGGCTCATCACAGCGGCTGTCCCTTTGGCATTTGTGAATGATATAGTCGTCAAGCCAGCTCCAGGCGGCGTGGTTGCTGTGCTGGTGAGACAGAATGAGGAAGTTATCATTTGTAGACAATTGCCCGGTTATAGAATCTGTTATATTTCGGTGTTTTATTTTTTTAAGAATAGTTTTCAAAATGGAGAAATCCCCCTTATCTTTTTGAGCCAGAAGGAGAGCGAGTTTTTTATCCTGAGCTATTTTTTCCAGAAAATCTGCGGAGGATTTTTCAGTCATATTTTTAAAAATCCCCTCTCTTTCCTCCTCAGCCAAATCAAAAAAACATTCAAGAACTGAAAGTCTAATGTATGGGAAGTCATGCTTATTGTTTAGGCTGTCTTTTAGGTCTTTAAAATCTTCAAAGGGGGACATAGGCCAGTTGTAACAATCCTTTTCGTTTTCCTCCTTGATAAAAACATCTTCACAAAATCTTCTGCAATCGGGAAATTCCCAACAGCCCCGCTCTTCCTTTTCGGGACAGACAAAAGGCTCTGTATCACCAAGAGAAACAGGATAGCTGCTTTCATCTTTACTGCATGATAAAGCCAAACAGAGGAGGAAAGCTGTTGGAAAAAGATTGAAAAACCTCAATAGGCTCATGCTATAAAAGTATCGGTTTGAAAGGCTCCTTACTTGAAATACCTAAATTTGATTCTAAATTTAAGACAGCGGCTTGTTTGTCCCAGTCCCATTTGAAAAATTGGGGATTTTTAAATAAAAGAATATATCACGGCCTCCATAAGAGTAAGGCGGTCAAAATTTCAAACATGCGTTTTGCCACAAAGCGCCTCTTAGCCGCTTTGTGCTCAAAGCCGAACTCACTTTTGCCCCCCTTACTCTTATGGAGCTTTGATTTTTATCTCAATAGAAAACCCCAAAATTTCAAGTAAGGCGGTCAAAATTTCAAACATGCGTTTTGCCACAAAGCGCCTCTTAGCCGCTTTGTGCTCAAAGCCGAACTCACTTTTGCCCCCCTTACTCTTATGGAGCTTTGATTTTTATCTCAATAGAAAACCCCAAAATTTCAAGTAAGGCGGTCAAAATTTCAAACATGCGTTTTGCCACAAAGCGCCTCTTAGCCGCTTTGTGCTCAAAGCCGAACTCACTTTTGCCCCCCTTACTCTTATGGAGCTTTGATTTTTATCTCAATAGAAAACCCCAAAATTTCAAGTAAGGCGGTCAAAATTTCAAACATGCGTTTTGCCACAAAGCGCCTCTTAGCCGCTTTGTGCTCAAAGCCGAACTCACTTTTGCCCCCCTTACTCTTATGGAGCTTTGATTTTTATCTCAATAGAAAACCCCAAAATTTCAAATAGGATTGAGACAAAAAATACAGGAGTGGCCATTTTTAAGATAGAATTAGTGTAAATCAATATTAAAAAGAGTTGTCTCTTATTTCCTTAATGGAGAAAATGAAAATCTAAAGCTATCCGGTAGAATTAACATGGTAAAATTTTTTAACAAAAAAAAATCAAAAAAAACTTTTATAGTGGGTGATGTTCATGGCTGCTTTAAGGAGTTTTTAGCTCTGTTGAAAAAGTCAGACTATAGCTCCAAGACTCATCGTTTAATTTTAACAGGGGATATTATCAACAGAGGGCCTCACTCTCTGGAGATACTGGAATGGGTCAAAAAAAAGGGTGTTGAGATAGTTCGTGGCAACCATGAGCAGTCTTTTATAGATAGTGTGAGGGAAGATTCTTACTTAAGCCCTGCACTTAAAACTTTAAAAAAAGATATGAAAAAGGATCTTAATCAATGGGTTGATTGGCTCTCTGCCCTCCCTTTTTATATTGAAGAGGAGGATTTTTTGGTGGTGCATGCTGGTCTTGTTCCCGGAGAGCATCCCCAGTATTCTGATCCCTATCTTTTAATGAATATCCGGACCTGGGATGGCATGGGGAAAAATATAAGGAGTGAATTTAATCCAGCCTGGTATTCTTATTATAAAAGTCATAAAACTGTGATTTATGGACATTGGGCCAATCAGGGTCTAAATGTCAGGAAAAACACTATAGGTCTGGATTCAGGTTGTGTGTATGGTTATAAATTGTCTGGTGTTTTTTTGCCTGAAAGAAAAATTTTACAGGTTCCCGCTTTGAGAAATTATTATTCCTATTCCTAAATATCCGCTTTATGGTTTTTTTGAGGATTTTAAGTAAAGCTAAGTTTGGTTTTAGCCGATAATTTTATTATGAGGCTGTTGTTATTTGTTTTATGCGCCTGTTTTTCATCCCCTATTTTTGCCAGCACTATTATTACGGGCACAGCAGTCAATGCATTGCAGAGGCCAGCTGAATTTAATCCCAAAAAGGATGCTGTCAACAAAGCCAAACAGACAGTGAAAATACACGAAAAAGCGCAAAGTCAAAAGGATGCCATTATTAAGGATGCAACTGATTCTTCCTCAAGCAGTCAAATGGCTTCATCTGTAAATAAGGCCGTCAGGCGCCTTGCTGATTCTGTCCCCACTTCAAAAGAGGAACTGGACAAAAGGCTGGAAGACGAAGAAATACTGCAGGAAACAGAATCTGTTGACTATAAAAGACCCATTCAAATTTTTTATAAAAATGAATGTAAATCTTCACAAGAAGATTGCCACAGAGGGCCTGTTTTTACTAACATTCCAAGCTTGATTTTTGACTATGTACATAACAGAGGCAGCTTTTCCAAAGTAGAAATACAAAAAAAATAATTCCAGAAAACTCATGTTTTTTAAAAGAGTTAAGCTCTTTTATGTATATTTTCCGCAGATGGTGGTTCTTTTTTTGGAAAAACAGAGGAAATACTGGCTTTTTTTAAAAAATTATATTATTCACAATTAAAGCTTTACGCGGGAGTAGTTCAATTGGCTAGAACATCAGCCTTCCAAGCTGAGGGTTGCGGGTTCGACCCCCGTCTCCCGCTCCATTGTAACCATAAGAATTTTTATAAAAAGGAGAGATGGCCGAGTGGCTGAAGGCGCACGCTTGGAAAGCGTGTAGGCGGGCAACCGTCTCGGGGGTTCGAATCCCTCTCTCTCCGCCATTTAACTAAAGAATAAGGGCATCAAAAATTTTCACTTAAATAAAAAAAAGCTCCTTTATATGTATAAAGGAGCTTTTTATAAGATATTTTTTTATATTTCAGCTAGGGAGCTGTTGGAGCTGTTGTCCCTGCGGCATTTTTATAACATCTTTCTTTACCAGAGTGCCATTGTCCACCAGCTGCGGAACAGGCTGCTGGATTTGCTGCTTCCACTTCAACTTTTCCTTCAGGTGGTTTAGGTTCTTCTGCACCAGTTGCTGTTGTGTCAGTTGTTGCTGTTGTAGCAGTTGTTGCTGTTGTGTCAGTTGTTGCTGTTGTGTCAGTTGTTGCTGTTGTAGCAGTTTCAGTTTTGCTGTCATCATCTTTATGTTCATGTTCTTCGTCGTCACCACAAGATACAGCAAAAGCCAGAACTCCTAAAATACTTAAAAGCATTAATAATTTTTTCATAAATTCCTCCTTATGTTTGATGATGAAAACACTTTGACATAATAAAGCTGTAAAAGCAACAGTAATTTTAAAAATAAATATAAAATAAAAGTGTGTTTTCAACAATGAGTTGTTCCTAAGTCACCTATTGGAAGAGAAAAAAAGTTTGAGAGTGCCGTAAATTAGCAGTGTTTTTTAGGAGGTATTCAAGATTTAGATGTCCTAGGTTTTTGAATAAAGCCTCTTTCCTCCTCAGCCTAAAGTTTTATTTTCTTGAGGTTTATAAGGTTTTTTAGGGAACTCTTTATTAAAAACAGAGTAAATCTTCTTGGCGGGCTGAGATAAAACTCTAGGAATACAATAAGAGGCAACAGGTTTTTTTATCTTGTCTTAAAGGATAAAAGTTTCCCCATTTTTTTAAAATGTCAATCAACTCTTGCGGGCTAAAAAACAAACCCGCTTTTTTAAAAACAGTTTCCGTTCGTCTTTAAAACCGCGCTTTTTAAAAACTTCAGTGGAAAAAGCCTTTTCAGGAGAGATTTTTACTTAACCAGATTTAAGTTTTTCAATATAAAAGGACACAATAAAGTCAGTAGAAAGCTCAATGTATGAGAGATCAAAAAATATAAAAGCTCCTTTAATAAAACCTTAAAGGAGCTTTTATAAGGTATTTTTTTATATTTCAGTTAGAGAGCTGGTACTTGTACTTTTACTGTTTCATATCCTTCTGGACAACTTTTTCCTACTTCTGGATTATAAGAATCATCGCCTTTGACACATCTTACATCTCCTTGTCTTTTAACAACAGGTTGTGTTGCTGTTGTAGCAGGTGTTGTTGCTGTTGTAGCAGGTGTTGTTGCTGTTGTAGCAGGTGCTGTTGCTGTTGTAGCAGGTGTTGTTTTGTCGTCATTGGTTTCTTCCTCGTCGTCACCACAAGATACAGCAAAAGCCATAACTCCTAAAATACTTAAAAGCATTAATAATTTTTTCATAGTTCCTCCTTATTTATGTAAAATAATTGCCTATTCTGGCATACTAAAAAAGTAAAAACAACTAAATAATTTTCAAAAAGTGGAGATAATTAAAGTAAATTTCAACAAAATATAAGAATTAAACAATAATATTTAAAATTCTTCCTTGTTCCTGAGTTCGCCCATTGAGAGAGAAAAAAAGTTTGAGAGTGCTATAAAATAGCAGAGTGTTTTTTAGGAGGTATTCAAGATTTAGATGTCCTAGATTTTTGAATAAAGTTTCTTTCCTCCTCAGCCTAAAGTTTTGTTTTCTTGAAGTTTATAAGGTTTTTTAGGGAACTCTTTATTAAAACAGAGTAAATCTTCTTGGCGGGCAGAGATAAAGCTTTAGGAATACAATAAGAGGCAACAGGTTTTTTTATCTTGTCTTGAAGGGTAAAAGTTTTCCCATTTTTAAAATGTCAATCAACTCTTGCGGACCAAAAAATAAACCCGCTTTTTTAAAAACTTCAGTGGAAAAAGTCTTTTCAGGAGAGATTTTTACTTGCCAGATTTAAGGTTTTTTTAAGCTTTTCAATATAAAAGGGCGCAATAAAGTCAGTGGAAAGCTCAATGTATGAGAGCTCAAAAAATATAAAAGCTCCTTTAGTAAAACCTTAAAGGAGCTTTTATAAGGTATTTTTTTATATTTCAGCTAGGGAGCTGTTGGCGCAGATGTTTTTACTTGTACTGTTTCATATCCTTCTGGACAGCTTTTTCCTACTTCTGGATGATAAGCATGACCGCCTTTGACACATCTTACATCTTTTTGTCTTTGTGGTGTTGCTGTTTCAGCAGGTGTTGTTGCTGTTGTAGCAGGTGTTGCTGTGTCAGAAGTTGTTGCTGTGTCAGCAGTTGCTGCTGTGTCAGCAGTTGCTGCTGTGTCAGCAGTTGCTGCTGTGTCGTCATTGGTTTCTTCCTCGTCGTCACCACAGGATACAGCAAAAGCCATAACTCCTAAAATGCTTAAAAGCATTAGTAATTTTTTCATAGTTCCTCCTTATTTATGTAAAATAATTGCCTATTCTGGCATACTAAAAAAGTAAAAACAACTAATAATTTTCAAAAGGTAGCAGATAATTAAAGTAAATTTCAACAAAATATAAGAGTTAAACAATGATATTTAAGATTCTCCCTTGTTTGTAAATGCATTTTTTTATTTCCCTCTCCTGAACAATATTTTGAATGGCTTTTAGTTTAAGAGCTTTTTTTAGGGCTATTTCCTGAGTGTCATCAGAGAAGAGTTCAATAGAGCCTCTGGTCCTTCCATTGATCTGGACTCCAATACAAAAACTCTCTTTTTTTATTGTTTTTACATCATAATCAGGCCAAGGAGTTAAAGAAATAAAGCTCTTTTCCTCTAAATATTTCCATATTTCTTCTGCTAAATGTGGGGCAAAAGGCTGTAAAAGCTGGGAAAATGTTTTAGCCAGCTCTTTATTTTTTACATTGAGCCTGTAAATTTCATTGAGTAAGATCATTAAGCTGGAAATAGCTGTATTAAGGTCTAGATTTTCAATATCTTCTGTGACTTTTTTTATGGTTTGATGAACTAGGCTGTTAAGAGAGTTTGGCAGCTCCTGATTTTTGCTCTTGCTTTCTGTGGCAAATCGATAAAAACGATTTAAGAAACGGCGCACCCCTTCAATCCCTTTAGAAGACCAAGGCTTATCCTTATCAACAGGCCCTAAAAAACAGATGTAAAGCCTTAGACAGTCTGCGCCATATTTTTCTCTCAATTCATCAGGATTAACTCCATTGCCTCTTGATTTTGACATTCTGTAACCGTCTTCGCCAAGAATAACCCCTTGATGGACTAATTTTTTAAAAGGCTCTTTATGAGAAACTAAGCCTTCGTCAAATAAGACTTTTTGCCAAAAACGGGAATAAAGAAGATGACCTACACTGTGCTCACTTCCCCCCACATAAAGGTCTACAGGCATCCAGTATTTTTGCTCTTCAAAGTCAAAAGGAGCTTTGTCATTTTGTGGATCAGTATATCTTAAAAAATACCAGGAAGAAGCCGCGGAGCCAGGCATGGTGTCTGTTTCCCTTTGGCCCTTATTTTTGTAGTTAACAAAGCTTTGTATTCTAGCTAATGGAGGCTCCCCTTTTTCTGTTGGCTCATAGTCCACCACAGGGGGCAGGAGGACAGGAAGCTCTTCATCAGGAACAGTGAAATGATTTCCTGTTTTGTCTGTCACAACGGGAAAAGGCTCCCCCCAATATCTCTGTCTGCTGAACAGCCAATCCCTTAATTTGTATTGAATTTGCTTTTTTCCTTTTTTTGTTTTTTCCAGATAAGAAATGATTCTTTCACAAGCTTTTGTTTGATTTAAGCCGTTGAGTTTTACTTCTTTATGTTCAGAGTTAATGTGAACCCCATCTCCTTCAAAAGGCAGTTTATCGCTTTTAATCACAGGGATAATTTTTAAGTTGAATTTAGAGGCAAAGTCATAGTCTCTTTCCTCATGAGCAGGAACAGCCATGATAGCTCCTGCTCCGTAATCCATTAAGACATAATCTGAAATCCATAGGGGCAGATCTTCATTTGTTATAGGGTGTTTTGCATAGGCTCCCGTCCAAACACCTGTTTTGTTCTGATTGCTTTTTCTTTGCACCTCACTTTTTAAAAGGCATTTTTTTTGGTAAGTTTTAACAGCTTGTCCTTGTTCTTTTCTTGTTATTTTTTGAACGAGAGGGTGTTCAGGAGCCAGAACCATATAAGATACACCAAATAAAGTGTCCGGTCTTGTTGTCCAGACCTTAAGAGTTTCCTTTATCCCTTTAATAGGAAATTCAATAAGAACCCCCTCACTTTTTCCAATCCAATTTTTTTGAGCCGCCTTTGTACTTTCCGGCCAATCAATATTATCTAAATCCTTTATCAAATTTTCACAGTATTGAGTGATTTTGAGCATCCATTGCTTTTTGGGGACACGAATGACTTTATGACCTCCTCTTTCACTTTTTCCTTCAAGCACTTCTTCGTTGGCTAGGACTGTCCGAAGGGCTGGGCACCAATTTACAGCTATTCGATCTTGATAAGCCAGTTTTCGTCTATAAAGAATTTTAAAAATATATTGAGTCCACTTGTAATAAGAAGGATTACAGGTGGAGATTTCTCGTTTCCAGTCAAAACTAAACCCAAAGGATTTTAACTGTCGACGGAAATTTTCAATAGCCTTTTGTGTGACTTTTTCAGGATGTATTCCAGTTTGAATGGCATACTGTTCCGCCGGCAGGCCAAAAGCATCATAACCCATAGGGTGCAGAACATTAAAACCTTTAGCTCTTTTAAATCGGGCTAGCACTTCTGTTGGAATATAAGAGGCCAGATGTCCTATATGCAGACCAGCTCCTGAAGGGTAGGGAAACATGCTCAGGGCATAAAATTTTGTTTTCTTATGGTCTCGTTTACTATGAAAGATAGCAGAGGACTCCCATTTGTCCTGCCACTTTTTTTCTATTTGTTGATGATTATAGCTCAAACTTATTAGGGTCTGTTTAATTTTATATGTTTCTTTTTATATTTAACTGATAGATGGAGTTTTTCAAGTTAAAAAAGCTCAAATGGAGGTCAAAGAATAAACATAAAAAAAAATTCATGTTCATGCAGAGATTGATCCAAATTATCTCAGCCCAAGGCTTTATGCTTTCTTTGCCTTTAAAGGGGGCTTAACAATAGATAAAAAAGCCTTTCATCCTCATTATTTTTCACCTTACTTAAACAAATTTAAATATTCATATAAAACAAACAGTCTATTTCTTGAAAATCCTGTTATCTCTTTCAAAAAGCCAAAATCTTGAAATTTATGTATCAATCTATTAACAGGATCATAATTCATTTTTAAATGTTTGGAGGCTTGAGGAATTGAAATAATTGGATTGGAAAAAAGAACCAGCAATAACTTTTTTCCAGGCTCAGCTCTTCTATTAAGAGTTATGATTTTATTTTCATACTTTTCCCTTAATGCCACAACAGATTGTAAAGTTTGTGTTCCTTTTTTAGCTGTTTCAATGACACCTGATAAAAAAAATCTTATCCACTGATTCAAATTATTTGAGTTTCTGACAACAGTCAGCGAATCATAATAAGAGCCTTTATTTCTTTCAAAAAAGTCAGACAAGTATAAACAAGGTTTTTTCAAGATATTGGCATCAATCAATTGCAGTATAATAAGAAGTCTGCCTATACGCCCATTCCCGTCTAAAAAAGGATGAATTGTTTCAAATTGATAATGACTCATAGCTATTTTTACCAGAATAGGAGTGTTTAAATTTCTATTATGCCAAAACTTTTCAAAATCTGTTAACAAAGCAGGGAGATCATCTTGGTGAGGAGGAATGAAGGAGGCATCCTTTAAACTGGATCCGCCAATCCAATTTTGACTATGTCTAACTTCCCCTGGTGACTTTTTTCCCCCTCTTACACCAGATAATAAGCGTCTATGGGTTTCTTTTAACAGTCTAAGAGACAAAGGAAGAGTATCTAACTCTTTAACAGCATAATTTATGGCCCTTACATAATTTTGAACTTCATCCCAATCATCACGCTTTTCAGGTTTTACCTCATGTTCTGGAAGGACAGCATCATCAATTCCTGTTTTTGTACCTTCAATTCTACTGGATGTTGTTGCTTCTTTTTGGATATGCATTTTAATAAAAAAGTCTATATCAGGAACAAGAGTTGCATAAGCATTCAACTCTCCTAAATATCCCCTAGCTTCTTCTAATAAAAGAGTGATTGTATTGTCTAATAAGTTATAGGGTTTATTAATAAAAGAAGGGACAAAACTTTTATACTCAAGCTGCTGTTTGTATTTTCCAGCTGTAAACATTATATAAATTTCCTAAATTTAATCAGTTTTCATATTTAATTGTTAAGAATATAGAATATCCTTATTCATACTTTTCTATTAAAATAAGAATATAGAATATCCTTATTCATACTTTTCTATTAAAATAAGAATATAAAATACCCTTATTCATACTTTTCTATTAAAATAAGAATATAGAATATCCTTATTCATACTTTTCTATTAAAATAAGAATATAAAATATCCTTATTCATACTTTTCTATTAAAATAAGAATATAAAAACTCTTATTCATACTTTTCTATTAAAATAAGAATATAAAAACCCTTATTCATACTTTTATGTTAAAATAAGGATATAATGCAATTATATTTTTGTTTTTTTCACTATTTAATCAACAAAATGGGCAATATAAAGGTCACATAAATCTTAAAACCCTATTATATTGCTATTTTACTCATTTTGCTGGTCAGAAAAATGAGCTAAAAATCTGTATTTAGAAATTTTATAGAACAATCAGGCAAAACCTAAGAAACATCATTTTTTAAAAGAACTTAAAAAGAGAAACACAATTAAGAAAATTTTTGGTCAAGTACAGTTAACTTTGCAAATAGAAAAATTAATTTAATGGGCTGTCAGCGGCCGGTGGTCGTCAATCGCTCCCTTCAGTGACTGTCCTTATTTGGGATAGAAAAAGTGTAAAGTATAAAGTATGTCTTCGGTATAAAATGTAAAGTATGTCTTCGGTATAAAATGTAAAGTATGTCTCCAGAATAGACCGTAATATTTTTATAAATGGTTGCGGGGGCAGGATTTGAACCTGCGACCTTCGGGTTATGAGCCCGACGAGCTACCGGACTGCTCCACCCCGCGTCAGCAGTTTGAAATTTATAGCATAAGAGCCTAAAAGGGTCAAATGGCTTTAAATACACCTGTCTATAATGTAAGATGTATTGTTAGTAAATAGTGGGTTATTTGATTTTGGAATTTAGATTGGAAGTTGATTTTTAAAAAGGATTTAATAAGGAGACATGTCTGTTCTGAGTTGTTTAAAAATGTCTGTTTTAACTTCTTTTTTATTATTTGTCCTTTTATCGTTTCCTTTTGTTTCAACAGCTAAGGATTCCTTACAAAGAGAGCTTGAATCTGTCCAGTTGGCATTAATAAGCCCTCACACCCAAGTTAAAAAAGAAGAATCTTTTTTAGTGGGTATAAAAATAAAAATTCCTCAGGGTTGGCACAGCTATTGGTCTTTTGCTGGGGATTTTGGTCAATCTCCTGTTATTCAATGGAAACCAATAGAAAATATAATAATTCAATCTTTGCCATTTCCCCTTCCGGAAAGAAAGCCTTTTTTTATTGGTGAAAAACAAGCTTACAGTTTTGTTTATGAAAAAGAACTGCTTATACCTTTTGAAATTTTTATAGATAAAAATTATGAGAGCAATCATCTTCTTCTTTCTTTGGATTTAAAGTGGTTTGTTTGCAAAGAAGTTTGTGTCTCTAAAGAAAATCGTCTGTCTCTTGATTTAAAATTTGGAGATGCTTTTCAGGAAAATGGAGAGTCCAAAAAAGTTTTTAATGTTTGGAACAGGCTTTTTCCTAAAGACTTGAATTTAAAAAGTCATTTTCGGGTAAAGAACAATAAACTAATTGTCCATTTTTCTTTTAGAGAAGAAATCCAATGTCTGGATCTTTTTCCTAATGGAAAAGAGCATTTTTCAACGACTCTCCCTGTTTTATTAAATCAGGGTTTAAACTCCTGTTCTTTTGAGCTGGAAAAATCGTCTTCTGAACTCCCAAAAATTTCAGGATTGTTTGTTTATTCAAAACAAGAGGAAAAGCAATCTGCTGTATTTCAATCTTACAGACAAAAAGGTTTTAACTTGTTGTGGTTTGTCTTTATGGCTTTTTTAGGCGGTCTGCTTTTGAATATCATGCCCTGTGTTTTACCTATTATTTTTCTTAAATTTTATAACACTTTAGAATTAAAGCATCTGTCTTCAGGGAAAATTCTTTTGTTGAATCTGAGTTATACCTTAGGAGTCATTGTTTCTTTTTTATTTTTGGCCTTTGTAATTTTTATTTCCAAGCAGACGGGAGAAAGCTTAGGTTGGGGATTTCATCTCCAGTCCCCGATTTTTGTAACCTCACTGGCTCTTCTTTTTGCTCTTATGGGTTTTTATTTTTTAAACATTGTTTCCTTTTCTGTTCCAAAGGTCTCTCTCTTTTTTAAAGATGAAAAAGTGTTCTCTCATTTTATAACAGGGATACTTTCCACTACGGCGGCTTCTCCCTGCACAGTGCCTTTTATGACCTCAGCCGTGGGCTTTGCTTTTTCCAGAAGTTATATAGAGATTTTTGTTATTTTTTTCTTTCTTGGATTGGGCTTAAGTTTTCCTTATCTTGTTCTTTCTTTTTTTCCCAAAGCTTTAAAATATGTTCCCAGTCCTGGCCGATGGACAGAAATTTTAAAACAACTCCTCTCTATTCCTTTATTTTTAACAGTTCTATGGCTTATGAGAATCCTCTATTTACAACTGGAGTTAAAAGTTTTTTTATTCAGCCTTATGATTTTTCCTCTTCTTTTTATTTGGATTATTTTTCAAAAAGCAATTACAAAAAATACAGTCAAATATGGTTCAACCTTTATTTTTCTTATTTTGACTGTAGGGCTTTTAATTTTTCAAAAAGCGTTTCTTAACTCTTTGCAAAAAAAACCTTCACAGAACAGAACAAAAATCATACGGGATTTACACTGGATGGCTTTTGATGCCAACCAAATTTTATTTGACAAACAAGCCGGACAAAATGTTTTTGTGGCTTTCGGGGCAGAATGGTGTCTCACCTGTAAGTTAAATGAGAGAATTTTTCAAACGAGAGAATTTAAAGATGTGGTTAGACAAAATCAAATTCGGATTTATTACGGTGATTGGACAAGTAAAACTTCTGATATCACACATTTTCTTGAAAGCTATGCTCAACAAGGGGTTCCTTTTTATGTGTTTTTTAAGGGAGAAGAAAAGGTTTTTATTTTTCCCACACTGTTGCTTAAAGAATCCTTTATGAAAAAAATAAAAGAGCTTTCAGAATAAATTACAACACTCTTGGCTGCATTTTGAGCTTTTTCAGAGATGAAAGATGTAGATCATCAGCTCCATTAGAATAAGAGAGTCAAAAGTGAGTTCGGCTTTGAGCACAAAGCGGCTAAGAGGCGCTTTGTGGCAAAACGTATGTCTGAACTTTTGACTCTCTTATTCTAATGGAGCTTTGTTTGTTATCTCAGTAAAAAGCTCAAAATCAGATAAGAATGTCGTATCCCATTCTGTTTGAAATTTCATTAGAAATTGATACAATTTAAAATACTGATGAGAAAGTCAAAAATTGAATCTCTTTATTTTAAACCTCTTATGAAGCTTGTCCAGAAAGCCCATGACTTACACAATACAAACTTTGATTCATCTCTTGTTCAGGCCAGCAAACTCCTTTCCGTTAAAACAGGAGCTTGTCCTGAAGATTGCGCTTATTGTTCACAGTCATCCCGCTATCAAACCCAAATAAAAAAAGAAAGGCTTTTAAATTTGGAAACTGTTATAGAAAAGGCCAAACAGGCAAAAAAAGAGGGAGCTACCCGGTTTTGTATGGGGGCCGCCTGGAGGGAAATTAAAGAAGGCCCTTCTTTTGATAAGATTTTGGACATGATTAAGGAGGTTAAAAAATTGGATATGGAAGTGTGTTGTACTCTTGGAATGCTTACATTGGAACAGGCAAAAAAATTAAAACAGGTTGGATTGTATGCTTACAATCACAATATTGATACTTCTCCTGAGTTTTATTCTAAAATTATTACTACAAGAAAATATAAAGATCGCTTAAAAACTTTGAGCCATGTCCGCAAAGCTGGCTTAACAGTCTGCACAGGGGGCATCCTTGGTCTAGGGGAAAGTGATCAAGATCGTATTTCTTTTATTCATCAGTTATATAGGCTCAGTCCACCACCAGAAAGTATTACAATCAACACTCTGGTTCCTATAAAAGGAACTCCTTTGGAAAATCAAAAAGCTATTTCCCCTCTTGAAGTTGTAAGAGTCATTGCCGTTTGCCGGATCCTTATGCAAAAATCTTTTATACGGCTGAGTGCTGGCAGAACAAATATGACAGAAACGGAACAATTTCTTTGTTTTTATGCCGGGGCAAATTCCGTTTTTATAGGCAATAAACTTCTTACAGCAGATAATCCTCAATTAAGCCAAGATCAGCAAATGTTGAACAATATTGGAATGAAATTTCAAAAAATGGAAACACAAATAAACTAGTGTTATTTTTTGCGTTTTTTTCTGTTTTCGTAACATTCAGCAAGAGCCGCCTTCTGTTCTTCTGATGTGGGAACTGTCTCTAATATATAATCATGAAAATCAGTCCATACAGCCTGTTTTTGTTCTTTAATTTGGCCTTTCTGTTCTTTAGAGAGTTCTGCTTCAGAACAGAATTTTCTGTGCTTTTTCCGATGTTTTTTTCTATTTTCAAAACATTCAGCTAAAGCAACTTGCTGCTCCTCCGATGTAGGAACTGTATCCAAGATGTTTTGTTGCAGCTCCTTTCGGGCAGACCGCCTTTCTTTTTTGCTAAGTTTCTGAACAGAAGACCTAGAGTTCTTGCGAAGCTCTTTTACTTGAGCTTTTTGCTCTTCAGAGAGTTCGGCTTCAGGGCAGAAGTTTCTGCCTCTTTTATGCTTGCGCTCAAAGCATTCAGCAAGAGCCGCTTTCTGTTCTTCTGATGTGGGAACTGTCTCTAATATATAATCATGAAAATCAGTCCATACAGCCTGTTTTTGTTCTTTAATTTGGCCTTTCTGTTCTTTAGAGAGTTCGGCTTCAGGGCAAAAGCCTGAGTGTGCATACACCGATGATGTGACAAAAGAGAGAAAAATTATTATAAAACCTGTTTTCATTTTGTCCTCCTTTTAAAAAAACTTTTATTGCTTTTACCTTTTTGAAGGGTGGCATATTTCTGAAAAATAAGCAATCAAAAAAGCCTGTGGCTTAGATTGCGTCTCAAATTGTGTCTCAAAAGGGGACAGAATTCTAGTAAAAGCTACAGTAAAACAGCCACAGCATTTTTACAATCTGGACATGATTATCTCTGTAGGATACCGCATAAAATCCTATGTAGCCCCCTGCTTTCGCAAATGGGCAACTGAACGGTTAAGGGAGTATATTATCAAAGGTTTTCTTTTGGATGATGAGTGTTTAATCCCAATCCACTTTTTGACTGCTTTGAAGAGCTTCTCCGCCGCATTCAGGATATTAGAACTTCAGAAAGACGCTTTTATCAGAAAATCACCGACATTTATGCTACAAGTGCTGACTATGATCCAACTGCTGAAATAAGCCTCACTTTTTAAAAACTGTTCAAAATAAAATGCATGGGGCGATTACCGGCCAGACAACGGTGGAAATTATCCATACAAGAGTTGAACAAAGGTTCATAACAACTTAAGCCTAATTTGATAGGTGTTAATTGGTTGAAATGACTATAAAAAACAAATAGAATCCCATAAAAAGAAAGAAGAGCAATAAATTTTAAATATAGCGTTATTTAACACACAAAAATAAAAACAACTATGATAAAACATTCTGATTTAACTTTTATTACAAACGAGAAAGACCAAAATTTACTGGAAAGATTTAAGGTTTTAATTAGAGACACAGAATTTTTTGATGTGTTGGTGGGCTATTTTTATACAAGTGGTTTTCATGCTCTTTACAAATCTTTAGAAGATACTAAAAAAATTCGTATCCTTATTGGTATTAGCACAAACAAAGAAACAGCCAACTTAATTCAAAAATTTCAAGAAGAAAAACAATATGAAATGCAGTTTTCCCATGCGGAAACGAAAAAGCATTTTTCCAATATGCTGGTTAATGAAATGGAACAATCTAAGGACATAAAGCCAGTTGAAGAAGGAGTTATAAAGTTTTTAGATTGGTTGAGAAATGGAAAACTTGAGATAAAAGCTTATCCTTCAGAGAATATCCACGCCAAACTTTATATTATGTCCTTTGCTGAAGATGATAGAGATAAAGGTCGTGTGATTACTGGTTCAAGCAATTTTACACAATCTGGTTTAATAGATAATTTAGAGTTTAATGTAGAATTGAAAAATCCTTCTGATTATGAATTTGCTAAAAATAAATTTAATGAGCTTTGGCAAAATGCTGTAGATGTTAAAGAACAATACATTGATACTATTCAGAAAAAAACATGGTTAAACAACAATATAAGCCCTTATGAGCTTTACCTGAAATTTCTCTATGAATATTTTAAAGATGAATTGAGTCACACTGATAAAATTTCTTCTCTATATGTTCCTGATGAATTTAAAAATTTGGAGTATCAAGAGCAGGCTGTTTTAAATGCCAAAAAGATTTTAAATGAATATGGAGGGGTTTTTGTTTCTGATGTTGTAGGTCTTGGCAAAACATATATGTCAGCTATGTTAGCTAGACAATTAGACGGCAGGACATTAGTTTTAGCTCCCCCTATTTTACTAGACAAAACGAATCCGGGTTCATGGCCTAATGCTTTTTCAGATTTTCGGGTTCATGCTGATTTTGAATCACTTGGAAATTTAGACCATGTCATTACTTGTGGAACAGGAAAATATACGAATGTTTTTATAGATGAAGCTCACCGTTTCAGAATAGAAACAAATATTACTTACGAGAAATTAGCTCAAATTTGCAGAGGAAAAAGAGTTGTGCTTGTAACAGCTACACCTTTAAATAATAGTCCTTTAGATATTTTAAGCCAAATTAAATTATTTCAGAATGCTAAAAAAAGCACGATTCCCAATGTATCAAATCTTGAACTCTTTTTTAAGAACCTGGATAAGAAAACAAAAGAACTTGATAAAAAAGAAAATTATACGGATTACATACAAGTTGTTAAACAGAATGCCAAACAGATACGGGAGTTTGTTTTAAAGTATCTTATGGTTAGAAGAACACGAACAGAAATTGAAAATTACTTTTCTGAAGATTTAACAGACCAAAATTTAAAATTTCCTGAAGTCATAGATCCTGAGCCTTTGCTCTATCAATTCAATAAGAAAGAAAATGCAGTTTTTAATAAAACAGTTGAGATTATAAGCCAAAAACTAAAATATGCCCGTTATACGGCCTTAACTTATTACAGCAAACAAGAGGAGCTGGAACAACCAGAAATACAATCTCAAAAGAATTTAGGACGATTTATGAAAATTTTATTGGTAAAGAGATTGGAAAGCAGTTTCTATGCTTTTAAAAATACGATTGGGCGATTTATTTCATCTTATGAACTTTTCCTTAAAGAATTTAATGCTGGTCATGTTTATATTAGTAAAGATTATACTCATAAAATTTTTGATTTTATTGATGATGGAAATAAGGAAGCTATTCAAACATTGCTTAATGAGGACAAAGCAAAGAAATACCCAGCTAAAGATTTTATAAAGCACTTTAAAAAAGATTTAGAAAATGACCTTAAAGTTCTGAAAGAGATAAAATCTCTTTGGAACGATATAGAGAGAGACCCCAAACTTATTGAATTTACTAAACAAATATTTTCAAAATCCTCAAACTTTCCTGTTTTGAAGAAAAATAAATTAATTGTATTTACGGAATCAAAAGAAACAGCAGAATATCTTGGCAAGCAATTAGATAAAGAGATGCCAGGAGAAACTTTAGTTTTTACAGGAGCATCAAGTCAGTCTGTTCGTAACACAATTATTGAAAATTTTGATGCAAAAGTTCGTTTTTCAAAAGATGATTATAGAATATTGATTACAACAGAGGTTTTAGCAGAAGGTGTGAATTTGCACCGCTCAAATGTGGTTATCAATTATGATATACCCTGGAATCCTACCCGTCTTATGCAAAGAGTAGGACGAATTAATAGAGTGGATACAAAATTTGACAAAATTTATACTTTCAATTTTTTCCCAACGGAACAATCCAACAATATAATAAAGTTAAAAGAAATAGCAGAAGTAAAGATACAAACCTTTATCAGTTTGTTGGGGGCAGATGCCCGTCTTTTAACAGAGGGAGAAGTAATAGAGTCCCATGAGCTTTTTGGCCGTTTGATTTCTAAGAAAACTATTATTGGTGAAGATGAAGGGGAGGAAAGTGAATTAAAATATTTGAAAATTATAAAAGCTATCAGAGATAAAGAACCAGACTTATTTGACATGATAAAAAGACTTCCCAAAAAAGCCCGGACGGCAAGAAAACACCAGAATGAAGAAAACCAGCTTTTAACTTATTTTAGAAAAGGCAAACTACAAAAATTTTTCTTAACAAAAGAGACTAAAACAGAAGAACTGGATTTCATGAATACAGCAAAGCTTCTTGAAACAGAGAATAAAACTCCAAAAGAAAAATTGCCTTCTGATTTTTATGACAAACTGGAAAAAAATAAAAAAGAGTTTTTATCTGTTACAGATGAAGAAAAACAAGAGTTTGAAACTCAAAGAAGAGGGAGGGACAGCTCTGTTCAATTATTACGGATTTTAAAATTTATAAAAAAAGATTTAAGACAGTGGACGGAAGAACAGGAAGATTATTTGAAGGGAGTTATAAAACGGATTGAAGAGGGAGCTTTACCTAAACAAACAACAAAAACTGTTCTAAAAGCTTGTGAAAAAGGGATTAAGAAGGCAGGTGAATTAAATTCTTTAAAAATACTCGCTATTCTACAAAGCAATATACCTGATGTGCTTTTGCAGAACCATATTGTAGAAAGCTCAGCTATGACAAAAAGTCAAAGAGAAGTCATTTTATCAGAATATTTAGTTAAGGAGTAAAAAACAGAGGAGCTTATGAAAAAAGAAATACTTATCTACCAATCTAAAAGCGGAAAAATTGAGTTTTGCGGGGATTTAAAAAAAGACACCATTTGGGGAACACAAAAGCAAATAGCTGAACTTTTTAATATCAGCCAGCCTGTTGTTTCTCGTCATATAAATAACATTTTCAAAGGTAAAGAAATAGATAAAAAAAGCAATATGCAAAAAACGCATATTGCTTTTTCAGATAAACCTGTCGCATTGTATTCACTGGATATGATCCTATCAGTTGGATATAGAACAAACTCTAAAGTAGCAATAAATTTTAGAAAATGGGCGACAAAAACCTTAAAACAGCATTTATTGGAAGGCTGGACAATTAATAAAAAACAGCTTATCAAAAACTATCAAAATTTCCAAAAGACAGTAGAGGACATAAAAGCTCTACTGCCAACAGACCAGTCTGTCCCGGCAAGCTCCGCTTTAGAGCTAATCAGCGCTTTTGCCAACACTTGGTTTGCTTTATCAGCCTATGATAAAGAAAATTTTCCAGAAAAAGGCTGGACAAAAAAACAAGTGTCTTTTAATACGGAAGAGTTAAAACAATCCCTAGCTAAATTAAAAAGCAAGCTTATTTCTAAAAAGCAGGCTACAGACTTATTTGCTCAAGAAAAAACAAAAGGGGCTGTAAATGGAATTGTAGGCAATGTCTTTCAAACTTTTGGCGGAAAGGATTTATATCCTACTATTGAGGAAAAATCCGCTCATCTTTTATATTTTATGGTCAAAAATCATCCCTTTACAGACGGCAATAAAAGAAGCGGAGCTTTTGCTTTTATCTGGTTTTTAAAAAAGGCAGGCCGTCTTTTCTCAGGCTTAAGCCCTTCAGCTTTAACAGCTTTAACTTTATTAGTGGCAGAAAGCCATCCAAAAAATAAAGAGAAAATGATAGGCTTGATTTTATTGCTTTTAGAGAAAAATAAAGAAAAAAGAAAGTAAAAAAACCTTTAAGTTAAGGATGATACAAAATTACAGAGAAATAAACTTTATCAAAACGGGTAACCCTGATCTTTTCAAACAGTGTCAGATCAAGTCGTAACTAGTACACTTAAATCCATCTGTATAAACAATAGCTGACTTAGATATTCTTTGATTTATAAGGGGAATAATGGCTTTTTGAGAGCAGTTTTTTAAAACTTAACCCCATTAAGTTTTATTAAGTATAAACTTTACCTGCCCTTTGCTTAAGTCCAAATACAATGGTTTTTCCATAAGACCCTCTTCCTCTTCTTCCACGAATGCGTTTAGCTCCAAAATAACTTTCATCTATTTCCACTTCTCCTTTTTTAAATAAACTTTCTTTTTCACAAAATTCTGTAATATTTATTCTCACTTGTTTAAGTATCTTATTGATTGTTTTGCGATGGGTTTTAGATAGAATAGCTATTTGTGTTGCTGTTAAATCAACAGAAAAATACCTCATAATCTCTCTAAATTTCTTCTCAGAAATATGGGAACGGATAAAATACCTGTTTTTCATAGTAATAACAATAAGTTAACTACCTTAATAGTTAGCTTAAGTCACCATGAACCAAAAAGTAATTAGCTATGAATAAGATTCAATACTTTTTGCTGGATTTTTAATTCATATAAGAGACATTTTCAGCCGATTAGGTGGATATGTCATCTGCCTTAAAGAAAAAATATTTTACAACTGAATTACATAAATATTCTTCTATTGTTGAAGAAAATGATACTGCAAAGTTAAACCTTATCAAAAAAACTTTTGAAAAACCTTTTAATAAATCCCAATTCAATATCTTTGTTAAAAATCTTGTTAATACATTTGATGAAGCAAACAATACTATTCCAACTAAAATTTTTCAAAACTCTATAAAAACTTTAGAATGTATAGGAAAATATAAAACTTCAGATGAAAAAATTGACATTCTTATTGCTAATTTAAAAAATGAAAGTTCTTTAGAAAGAGCAAGAGTTAATCAAAAAAATTGCATTTCTTGGTATTTAAAAAATATCAATAAAGATGGAGCTTTAGTGGCTTTTGTTCCACCAAATAAGGAGGACTGGCGATTTTCTTTTGTCCGAATAGATTATAGATTTGACGAAGAAGGTAAAGTTAAGGAAGAAAGCACTCCTGCTCGTCGTTGTTCTTTTTTAGTTGGAAAAAATGAGGCTAGTCATACGGCTCAAAGCTCCCTCCTTCCTCTTTTGAGAAATGATGAGAGAAATCCCTCACTGGAAGATTTGGAAAGTGCTTTTAGTGTGGAAAAAGTCACTAAAGAATTTTATGAAAAATATCGTGAGCTTTTTCATTCTTTAAAAGAATCTTTAGATGAAATAATCAAAAAAGATAAAAAAATAAAGATGGATTTTGAATCAAAGAAAATCAATTCTGCTGATTTTTCAAAGAAACTCTTAGGTCAAATTGTTTTTATTTACTTCCTTCAAAAAAAGGGTTGGTTTGGTGTTAAAAAAGGAGAGAAATGGGGAACAGGCTCAAAAAAATTTATACGGAAATTGTTTACAGAAAAAAAAGATAAAAACTTTTTTAATGATATTTTAGAACCTCTTTTTTACAACGCTTTGAATAAAAAATATAAAGGTGATTATAATAAGCAGTTGCAATGTCGTATTCCTTTTTTAAACGGAGGTTTATTCAAACCTATAGGTGGATATGATTGGGAAAATACAAACATTCCTTTGCCAAATAGTCTTTTTTCAAACAAAGATAGCACAAAAGAAGGTAATGGAATATTAGATGTATTTGAACGCTATAATTTTACGGTAAATGAAAATGAGCCTTTAGAAAAAGAAGTTGCTATTGATCCTGAAATGCTGGGAAAGGTTTTTGAAAATCTTTTAGAAATCAAAGACCGTAAATCCAAAGGAACTTACTATACTCCAAGAGAGATTGTGCATTATATGTGCCAAGAAAGCTTAATAAATTATCTAATGGAGGAACTAAAAGAAAAGATAAATAAAGAAGATATTGAAACATTAGTCAAGCATGGGGAATCTGCCATTGAAAATGAAAGGCTGACTATCAGTCAAAATAAAGAAACAAAAAAATCATTCAAACTTTCTGAAAAAATCCGCAGTCAAGCCTATCTTATAGATAAAAAACTTAGAGATATTCGCGTTTGCGATCCAGCCGTAGGCTCTTCAGCTTTCCCTGTAGGAATGATGAATAAGATTATAAGGGTCAGAAACGCCCTCACTCCTTTTATAGAAAACAAAAAAGAAAGAACATCCTATCATTTTAAGCGCCATGCGATTCAACACTGTCTTTATGGTGTTGATATTGATTCAGGAGCTATAGAGATTGCCAAGCTCCGCCTTTGGCTTTCTCTTATATTGGATGAAGATGAAAAAGAAGGAAAAGAAACAATTCAACCTTTGCCAAATTTAGATTGTAAAATGGTTTGTGGCAATAGTTTGATTGAAAACATCTATCACAAAGCTGAAGAAAGTCCCATAAGAACAAAAACAATATATAAATTAAAAGACAAAAAAAACCTCCTTGTTAATGCATATCCAAAAGAGAGAGATATTTTATTACAAGAAATAAATCAACTTAAAAAACAGCTTTGGGAAGATGATATCAATAGAGAAATAAAAGTAATTCAGGAAAAAATGTCCCAAATAGGATTGTTCTCAAATAAAACAATAAATAACTTATATAAGTATAAATCAAAAGTTGAAGAAATAAAAAAAAATCAACTTATAAATATGTTTGATTGGTATATTGATTTTTGTGAAGTTTTTAATGAGAAAAAAGGCTTTGATGTTGTTATCGCCAACCCTCCTTATGTGAAAGAGTATGTAAATAGATCAGCCTTTGATGGATTGAAAGAATCTGAATATTATCAAGGAAAAATGGATCTTTGGTATTTTTTTGCTTGTAAAAGCATTGACATATCAAAGCCAAACTCAGGTGTTGTTTCTTTTATTGCTCAAAACAACTGGGTGACTAGTTTTGGAGCTTCAAAAATGAGAAATAAAGTAATCAAAGATTCTCAAATTTTAAACTTGATTGATTTTGGAGATTTTAAGATATTTGATGCTGGAATACAAACAATGGTTATGCTTTTTAAAAGAAACTCTTTGCTAGAAAAATACACTTTTGACTATAGAAAACTTCATGGAAAAAATCTTGAATTTGAAGATATAGTTTCTGTTTTGAAAAAAGAAGAGAATACAAAAGCAGAATATATAAATCCAGAGCTTGAAAGAAAAAAATTTAAAAATAAAACGTTGGCATTCAGTAGTTCTGAAATTGAAACAATAATTGGAAAGCTACTGTCACAATCTAATTTTCAATTAGAAGATAAAGAAGTTGCTCAAGGAGTTGTTTTTCCTCAGGATTTTGTTAATGGAAAAAGTCAAACAATTTTAGGAAATCAATATAAAATTAATGATGGGGTTTTTGTTCTCAGCAATAAAGAAAAGAAACAGCTTTCACTAACAGAAAAAGAACTAAAGCTTATAAAACCCTATTACACGACAAGCGAGCTTTTTCGCTACCATGGAAATCCTAAAAATAAAAAATGGATCATTTATACAGATTCCAGTTTTAAAGACAAAAGCAAAATCAAAGATTATCCTAATATAAAAAAGCATCTTGAACAATTTAAAGAAATCATCACTTCTGATAATAAACCCTATGGCCTTCATAGAGCAAGAAAAGAGAATTTTTTTAAAGCTGAGAAAATTATATCTACCAGAAAATGCAAGGCTCCCACCTTTACCTATGTTGATTTTGACAGCTATGTCTCTGCTACATTTTATGTCATCAAAACAAACAGGATCAATCAAAAATATCTAACTGGAATTTTAAACTCAAAATTGATTGCTTTTTGGCTGAAACACAAAGGAAAAATGCAAGGCTCAAACTACCAAATAGATAAAGAGCCAATTCTTTCTATCCCCCTTATTAAAGTTGAACAGGAAAAACAAAAACCATTTGTTGAACTTGTTGATAAAATACTCGCCATTACAGGAAAGTCAGATTATTTGAAAAACTCTATCAAACAGAAACAAGTTTTTGAATATGAAAAACAAATTGACCAGCTTGTCTATAAACTCTATGGTCTTACATCAGAGAAGATAAACATTATAGAAACAAATTGTGTCCCTAAATAAGGACAAAATTGGAAGTGCGTTTGGAGGAGGAAACAGTCTGGCTTACTCAAAAAGATATGGCTGAACTTTATCAAACGAACCTTCCAAATATCAACATCCACATTCAAAATATCTATAATGAAGAAGGGTTAAAACCAAAGGCAGCCATTAAGAAATCCTTAACAGTTCAAAAAAAATATCAGATGTTTTCTGGAAAAATAAAAATTAATTCTCCCTCTCCGGCATAATCCAGTTTTTCTCTTAATTCTTTTTCAACAAAATCAGGATCAGAGGCCTTTTTGATTTTATTTTCGACATCCAATTTTTTTTTCTCTATATATTTAATACGGTTTTTCACAATTCTTAAATCTTGATTTAAGCGGAAAACTCTCAATAAAGTTCCATCCAGAATCAAATTTACAAATAAAAACAACAGACAAAATAGAAAAACAAGGCTGGGTTTGTAAAGCGCTTTTGAGATAAATAGTTTGATTTTTTTTGTCATCTGGTGATTTGTTATTCTAATTTTAAAGATACAATCAGGATTAAAAATTTATCATAATGAAAAATTATTTTTAAAGGCCTTTTTGCCTCTAAAGGAAATTTGGCCTTTAAGCTCTTCCTCTATACGGAGAAGACGATTGTATTTTGCTGTCCTCTCCCCGCGTGAAAGGCCTCCCGTTTTTATTTGTTCTGTTCCCCAGGCCACAGACAAATCAGCAATGCTTGTATCTTCTGTCTCCCCGCTTCTATGGGATAAGATACAAGAGAACTCAGCCGATTTGGCTTTTAAAATGGCTTGTTTGGTTTCTGTAATTGTGCCCACTTGATTGTATTTTACAAGCAAAGCATTTGCAGCTCCCCATTGTATTCCTTTTTCAACACGATCCTTCTGAGTCACAAAAAGATCATCTCCTACAAGCTGAATTTTTTTGCCTAAGCTTTTTGTCATCTGTTTCCAGCCTTCCCAATCCTCTTCAGCCAACCCATCCTCTATGCTAATAAGAGGGTATTGTTTTGACCATTTTTTATAGATGTCAATCATTTGTCCGCTATCTCTTTTTTTTCCTTCAAACTGGTAAGAGTTGTTTTTATAAAATTCTGAAGAGGCACAGTCCAGAGCCAAAGCTATTTTCCCTGTGTAAGAGCATTTCTCTATAGCCGATAGAATGAAATCAAACACTTGGGTAGAGGAGGACAATTGTGGTGCAAACCCCCCTTCATCCCCTACAGCAATGGAAAATCCTTTTGATTTTAACTCTTTTTTTAGATAGTAGAAAACCTCACAACCGGCTCTCAAAGCCTCTTTGAAGGATTTAAAATCAAACGGAACAATCATAAATTCTTGAATATTTAGATCATTACTTCCGTGGACACCCCCATTGATAATATTCATCAAAGGGACAGGAAGGGAAAAATCTTGATCTTTCAAAGCAGCGTGCTTGTAAAGAGGTTGTTTTTCCGCTTTTGCTCCGCCTTTTAAACAAGCCAAAGAAATACCAAGAAGAGTGTTTGCCCCCAGGTTTTCTTTAAGGGGGCTGCCATCTTTTTCCAAAAGAAGCTTATCAATATTCTCCTGTTCTTGAACATGGCTCCCCTTTAAAACAGAAGAAAGCTTACGAACATTGCAACAGGCCTTTTTTAAGCCCTTGGAAAAAAAATAATGGGGTTCTCCGTCCCTAAGCTCTCTGGCTTCAAAGCAGCCTGTAGAGGCCCCACTGGGCACTATCCCTGTTGAAACGATTCCGCTTTCCAAAATGACATCCACTTCCAAAGCGGGAGAACCGCGACTGTCAATAATTTCTCTGGCTTTTAGATGAGATATAAGGTGTCTTTGCCTTTCCTCTTTTAAGTCAGATTTTTTTTGTAAACCTTTTAAAGGAAGAGTTAAAGTTTGTTCTTCTGAATAATAGATTTTAATATTTTCATTTTCCCACTTGGCCTCAGTCTGTTCTCCTCCCAAAAAAACAGGCAGGGTTTCAAAGATAGCCAGTAAATAGTCTTTGACTATGGGGTATTTTTCTTTATGAAAATTTGTTTTAAAGGAGAAAAATTGTTTATTATTTTCTATGCTGTAGATAGAGATTTGGGGGGAGATAAAATAACTTAAAATTTTATCCAGTTTTTTATAGATACCCTTGGGGTTGTCAAAAAGACTAAAAGAGCTATCCAGTTCACCCCAGGATTTTAAATGGGGGGCGTTGTGTCCGACAGTGGACACCAAGTCTTTATCTATAAAGCGTTGCTGGTAAGCTCTTTGAATATTTCTTAAAAGCAACTCCACCTGATCGGCATCCATCCATGAATAAGGATCCCTGATAAAGTCAATTTCCAGAGGTGTCATTTCAAAGAATCGGCTTGTATCCAGATCGTATCTGTTTAGAAAAGTAAAAAAAGAGTTGGTAATTTTTCCACTAAAATACATAGCTGTCTTTAACATATAGTATAAATAAAAAAATGATAAACAAATTTTTTTTTATAAAAGTAAGGTGTCTGTTCGTAAGAATGAAAAACTGGTCTAACAGCCTCCTTGGCTTGATCTCTTATAAAAACAGTTAAGAATTTGAAAATGCAAATTGTAAAAAAACTTATAAATTAAAAAAAACTTATTATATAATGCAGAAATAAAGGTATGAAAACAACAATGGAATGGCCAAGAATAGATCATCTGTCTTTTGCTCCAAAGCCTGTTGTGGGAGTTGATGAAGCTGGACGAGGATGTTTGGCTGGACCTGTTTTTGCTGGAGCCGTAATTTTAAGTTTTCCACAGGTGTTTAAAGATTCCAAGCTTCTCAGTCCGGAACAAAGAGCGCGTTTTGCAAAAGAGATTAAAGAAAATCATCAGTTTGGTCTTGGAATGGCCAGTTTAAAGGAGATTGAAAATCTAAATATTCATTGCGCAAGTCTTTTAGCTATGAAAAGGGCTGTAGATAATCTGCATCTCTCTTCCGGGCACCTTTTAATTGATGGTAAATTTTCTCTTGAGCCGCTTTCCCATTTTTCTCAGACTCCTATTATTAAAGGGGATAGAAGGGTCAGTCCTATTTCTGCCGCAGGGATTTTAGCCAAAACAGAAAGAGACAAGCTGCTTATAAAGTATGGGCAGCAGTATCCGGAATATGGTTTTGAAAAACATAAAGGTTATGCGACAAAAAGCCATAAAGAGGCTATTCAAAAGTATGGCCCTTGTTCTATTCACAGAAGAAAATTTTCCGGGGTCAAGGAGTATTTTTAATACATAAGTTGGAATGTTTGCAAATTGTGTTTGGGTTTTTATTATATTGAATAAATGATTTTTTCGATCAAAATAAATTCAGTTTTAACTCAAGCCACTGAAATGTGTTCTGCGATACTCTTTGTATTCTCATGGAAGCTTTATCTCAATAAAAGGTCTTAATTATAGTTAAGGATTTTTTTTATTAGAGAAGAGGGGTTGATTTGCTCTATTTGTGATTTTGTAAACCATTTCAAAGAGCTTTGTTCAGGTTTTGAGCTGTTTTGAACAGTTATAAAAATTTTATAGTGTGTAATGCTATGAATAAAGTCATAATTTTTGATTTTAGTTTTTATTTTTTTAGCTTTTCCAGGAAAGATAAATTGTCTCTTTAAAAAGGGTAATTCTGTATTTTTTATAAAAGCCCACCTGGAGTTTTTTTTGATCTTTTTCGGTGTCCAATGCCAAAATTCAATAGACTTTTTATTTTGTTTTAAGGGAAGGCTTTCTTTCAGGCTTTTTTTATGAGCCTGACAGTTATTCATTACAGGACATATTAAACAGAGAGGGTTTTTGCTTCTGCAAATCAGGGAGCCTATTTCCATTAAAGCTTGATTCATCTGTGAGGGTTTTTCATTTTTAATCCATAAGTTACTGATTTTTTGAAGTTTTGCTCTTTCCTTTGTCTTCCAGTGTTTTAAAGAAAGAGCGTGGAAACGGGACAAAAATCGTATTACATTTCCATCCAAAACGCCTACGGATTCTTCAAAAGCTAAAGAGCTTACAGCCCGGGAGGTGTAGGAGCCGAAGCCTGGCAATTTTAAGAGCTCTTCATGAGTTTTAGGAAAATTTTTTTTCTTTTTCAGTTTTTTTGCGGCTGAAATCAGATTTTCTGCCCTTTTGTAATAACCAAGCCCTGCCCATACAGGGAAAAGATCTTTTTTATCAGCTTTGGCCAAAGAGGAAATATTGGGAAATTTTTTTATAAATCTGTTGTAATAAGGGATGACAGCAGTGGATGTGGTTTGCTGAAGCATCACTTCAGAAATCCATATTTTATAAGGGTCTTTTGTTTTTCTCCAGGGAAGCTCTCTTTTGTTTTTTGTAAACCAGACTAAGAGCTTTTTTTTGAGATCCTTGTTTATGGTTTTAATCATGAGAACATTAGTTATACCAACCCTATTTGAGTTTTATTTGCAAGAAAAATTAAAACTTTATTTAGGAACAGCTAAAAAACAAAGGCTGGTTGTAAAGACCAGCCTTTGTTGGAGGGTTCATAAGGGAATAAGGTTTATTTATTGTCCTCTAAAATCTTTTTTATAACCATTTCAAATCGTCCTTCTGGATTTACTCCGTTGATAAAAAAGCTTGGTGTTCCTCTAACTTGTAATTTTTCTGCTTCAGCCATATCCTCTTTTACAGTTTCTACAGCTTCTTTCATATTGCTTTCTACAGTCTGCATATCTGCACCAACTTTTTTTACAAGGTTTTTTAAACTTTTCTTGATCTCTCTTTCATCTTTTAGCCGGCCATAATCAGAAAAGTTGTTAAAAATAGCATCATGAAAATTTCTGGCCTTTTCATGGTCAACAAGAGCTATAGCTTCAAAATATTCTGCAGCGGGTTTAGCAAATGGATGAAAACTTAGAGGAAAATGTTTATATACCAAATTCACTTTGCCTTCATATTTTTCTATTAAGCCTTTCATCTGTTCACTGGCTTTTGCGCAATAGGGGCATTGAAAATCAGAATACTCCACTATATTAACTTTTGCTTCTGTATTCCCAAAAGTCACCCGTCCTTTAACTGGAATATCAACGGGATTTTTAAATTGGTCTTCCAAAGCCTTTGTGGCAGCCTGTTTTTGGTAATTTTCTGAAGCCTCTTTGATTGCATTTATAAAAGCTTCAGGGTCTTTTTTAATAATTTTAGCTAAATTTTTGGGGCTGATTGATACCATATTTATAGAGAAAATGACTGACAGAATAAAGGTTACAAGGGATGCCCCAACAACTATAGCGATAATTTGAAAATTTTTCATACTTTTAGCCTCCTGATATGTTAAAGATAAACACCGGTAGAATATAGCACATTTATCAAAGGAGCAATACACTTTTATTTTTTTCTTTATTTTACATAGGACTTTGGTAAAATGGGGGGGGAGGGGTGATTATGAAAAAATTATTTGTTGTTTTAATTTTAGTGTTTTCTTGTGGTGCTTTAGCTAAACAATATAGATCTAAGTCTTTAAAAACAACAGATTATGAAGAAATACGGAATATTATAAACACCCATATAAAAACCGCTCAATCCTATACTTCTGCTGAAGATGGAGAGGATTTAGCTGTTTCTGAGTTGAAAAAAGGCTTAAAAATTCTCCTCATGAGGCCTGATACAGACTCCATAAGATCTTCTCTTCTTTTAATACTGCAAAATGAGATTATCCAATACCGATCTTTTATGAATATTTTGGGAGAAATCATAGATGAAGCTCTTGCTGAATTAAAAGCTGAAGCCGGGGATGTGGCTTATCAAGTTAGTCTTATTTATATTGTGGAAAATGTCTTGTCTCATCTTCAATCTATAAATAATAGGGAGAGTGATACTATACTAAGCCGGATAAAGCGGGCAAATATAAAAGTATCCAAAGAGATTTCCAACTCTCTTTTTTTGGAAATGGAAAGAGGAAGAACAACCTCCCCTTCTTATATAGCAGGACGAATTTTGGAGGGAAGGCTAAAGGCTAAAGAAGAAGAGCAGGAAGCTAGAAGAAAAGAAACGGCTAAAGAAAAGAGGAAAGAAAAGAAAAGGCAGCCTTCTGCTGTAAAAAACAAGAATTCAAAAGGGAGTAAAACACAACCAAAAATCAATCTGGATATAGATGATGGAACCTAATATTACCACAAAATTTTAAAATGATTTTATTTTTCCAAAAGGCTGCGGAGCATCCAAGCCACTTTTTCATGCTGTTTTATTCTTGCTGTTCCCAAGTCTGCTGTGGCTTCGTCATTGGCCTGGTTAGCCGTTTGAATGAGCTCTCTTAAAGTTCTGATAAGAGTTTCTTGACCTTCTAACAGCTCTTTTATCATTCCATTTGCGTCCAAATCTTCTTCAGATTCTTTTAAAGAGGACAGCTTGAAAAAACTTTTATAAGAACCTGGTGCTGGACAGCCAAGAGCCCGTATTCTTTCTGCAATTTCATCCACAGCGGCAAACAGTTCATTATACTGCTCCTCAAACATCAGATGAAGTGTATTAAACAGAGGGCCTTTCACATTCCAGTGGAAGGCATGGGTTTTAATATATAAAAGATAGGATTCGGCTAAAACCTTTGAAAGCCCTTGGGCAAGCTTTTTTCTATTATTTTCGTTTATGCCAATATTCACTTCCATAATTTCTTCCTCATAATTATTGATCCCAGCCAGATTTTTATTTAACTTAATTTTCCATGATTTGAATTGTTAATACAAGTTTTAAAATGGATTTAGATGAAAAAAATACACAGTAAAGCGTTAAATAAAGCATTATTTAGGAATGGGTTGATTGCAGTTGGATACGAGTCTTTGACTCTACAGCTTATTTTATGTAATAGAGAATTTAATGAAAATTCAAACTTTTTTGGAAGATAAGTTAAAAGAGGGGCTTCAGCCGGTTCTTTTAAAAGTTGTTAATGAAAGTCCCCAACATAATGTTCCTGAAGGCAGTGAAAGTCATTTTCGTGTTCTTATTGTTTCAAACAAATTTTCTGGATTAAGTTTAATTAAAAGGCATCAGATGGTTCATAACTTAATTTCAGAACAGATCAGGGAAAAAATTCATGCTTTTTCTCAGCAAACATTAACTCCTGAAGAATTTGAAGAAAGAGGTGGGGTGCTCCCAGCTTCCTCTCCCCCCTGCGCTAAAAAAAGTCTAAAGTCTTAATCAAGACATAATTTTTTGATTTTATCTCCTGTTTTTCTATGGAGCTATTGTTACTCCTTTCAAATAAGAAAAGCTTTAAAAAAATTGTTTAAAAAGCTTTGTTTTAGGGTTTTTTAATGGAAAACCGGTTAAAAATAAGAAACCCAGACATTGTTTTTTTGTTAGATGGCCTTAGGATGAAAAATTATCCTCTTCCTTGATGTAAAAAAAATGATTTTTTTATTTGAAATGTATAGGTATTTAAGCCTATGGTTAAGAAATATGTACACTAACACGGAGGTATGATATGGCAAAAAAGAAAAAAGTTACAAAGAAAAAGAAGGTTGTGAGAAAAGCGAAGAAGCCTGCTAAAAAGAAAAAAGTTACAAAGAAAAAGAAGGTTGTAAGAAAAGCGAAGAAGAAGCCTGCTAAAAAGAAAAAAGTTACAAAGAAAAAGAAGGTTGTGAGAAAAGCGAAGAAGCCTGCTAAAAAGAAAAAAAGAAAAGCAAATCCTGCTTTCATGAAAAACTTTAAGGCTAGTTCAACCCTTCAAGCTGTAGTAGGAGCTTCTTCTATTTCTCGTCCACAAGCTACCAAAAAAATTTGGGAGTATATCCGAAAACATGGTTTGCAGGACAAGAAAAACCGCAGACAGATCAATGTTGGCGGAACAGCTCTTGGAAAACTCTTTCCAGGGAAGAAAAGCGTCAGCATGTTTGATCTTCCTAAAGGAGTCAGTAGGCATTTATCAGAATAGTTTTTAACTCAGAGGAGTTAGTCCTGTTTGTTAAATGTAAAAATAAGGGGCCTCTTTTAGAAGAGGTCCTTTTTATTTTAATAAAGCAAGTAGAGTAATTCTTTAGATCAATCTTATTTATTTCAGTGTCTCAAATTTTATCTCCAGAGGAAATTGTATTAATGCGCGCTTCTTGCAAGCTTGCTGCTCAGGTCTTGGTTTTTATTGAGCCTTATATTCACCCTGGCGTAAAAACTAAGGATCTGGATAAACTGTGCCATGATTTTATTTTATCTCATAAGGCTGTACCTGCCCCTTTAAATTATAATGGCTTTCCAAAATCTATCTGCACCTCAGTGAATGATTGTATTTGTCATGGTGTACCAGATGATACTGTTTTAAAAGAGGGAGATGTTATAAATGTGGATGTGACTTGTATAAAAGATGGATTTTATGGAGACACTTCAAAAACCTTTTATGTAGGGGAAGTGTCTGAGGCAGCTAAAGCTCTCACAATTTGTGCTTTTGAATCCATGCATAAGGGAATCTCTGCTATTAAAGCTCACGGCAAAACAGGTGATATAGGTTTTGCTGTAGAAAAACATGCTACTAGGAAAGGCTTTTTTCCTGTGAGAGAAATAGGAGGACATGGTATTGGCAGGAAATTTCATGATGATCCTTTTGTGCCTTCCTTTGGAAAAAAAGGCAGAGGGGAAACTCTGTATCCTTGGAGCTGTATCACTGTAGAGCCTATGTTAAATCAGAACTCTCCAGCTATTAAGGAATTTTCTATTCCTGACTCCAGTGTTAAATATTATCATACAGTGGATCGTTCACTGTCTGCTCAATTTGAACATACAGTTTTAATCACCGATGGTCAGGACGGAATTCATTATGAAATTCTTACGGAGTTAGAAGATCACAAGTCTAAAAGTTAAATTTCTGGGAGCTGTATTTTTCTTGTTGTCTTTACTCAAAAAATAAGGTTTTTCCCCATCAAAATTCAGAGATGTGTGTTTTGCCGCAGAGCGGGCTTTTAGTCGTCTAAAGTTCAAAGCTGTTTCAGTCTGTCCCCGGCAGGCTTTAATTTGAACAGATTTTGTCTTGAGAGATAATAGCAATCAGTGTAAAACATATAATACAGGATTAAATATGGCTATCGCAAAACTAAAATCAAATACTCTTGACTATCGTGTTTGTTCTTCTGCTATGGAAGATAAAAAACAATTTGAAAAATTAGCCCAATGGGGCCGAGAGGAAATATTCATTGCTGAAGGGGAAATGCCGGGGCTTATGGCCTTAAGGGAGGAGTATGGATCGCAAACTCCTTTAAAAGGGGCTAGAGTTACGGGCTGTCTTCACATGACTATACAGACAGCGGTTTTAATAGAAACACTAAAAATTTTAGGTGCAGAAGTTCGTTGGTCCTCCTGCAATATTTATTCCACTCAGGATCATGCGGCTGTAGCTATGGCTCAGGCCAATATTCCTGTTTTTGCCTGGAAAGGGGAGACAGAGGAGGAATACAACTGGTGTATTGAGCAGTCTGTTTATGGCTGGGGTGAGAAATCTTTTGACCTTATTATTGATGATGGTGGTGACCTTACAAATTTTATGCATGAACCCAGTCAATCTCATTTGATGAAAAAGGTCATTGGTTTGTCTGAAGAAACCACAACAGGGGTTCAGTATTTGGAGAAACTGCATAAAGAGGGAAAACTCAAAGTGCCGGCTATAAATGTAAACGATTCAGTGACAAAATCAAAATTTGATAATCTTTATGGTTGTCGTGAGTCTTTAGCTGATGGTTTAAAAAGAGCTACGGATGTTATGATAGCGGGAAAAAATGTTCTTATAGCTGGATATGGGGATGTTGGAAAAGGCTGTGCTCAAAGCATGAAATCTTTTGGGGCCAGGGTTTTTATAACAGAGATTGATCCTATATGCGCTCTTCAGGCTAGAATGGAAGGATTTGAAGTTGTTTTAATAGAGGAAGTTGCCGATAAAATGGATATTTTTATTACAGCTACAGGCTGTAATAGAGTTATAAGAAAAGAGCATCTGGAGAAAATGAAGTCTGGAGCTATTGTCTGCAATATTGGGCATTTTGATATTGAAATTGATATGAAGTGGCTCAATCAAAAAACGAGGGCAAGACAGATTAAACCTCAAGTAAAAGTTCATCAATTTCCAGATGGAAAAGAAATCATTGTTTTGGCTGAAGGACGATTGGTGAATCTTGCCTGTGCCACAGGACACTCTTCTTTTGTGATGAGCACTTCTTTTACCAATCAGGTTTTAGCTCAAATAGAACTATGGGAGAGCCATAAAAGTTATAATGTGGGCCTTTATAGACTTCCAAAAAATCTGGATGAAAAAGTTGCTCGTCTTCATTTGGGAAAAATGGGGGCAAAACTCACAAAGCTCAGCGAAGAGCAGGCTAAATATTTAGGTGTTTCCTCAGAAGGGCCCTTTAAGCCTTTATATTATCGTTACTGAAAATTATAAGATTCTCATTTAAAGGTTGTAATTTTTTATGTCCAGTAAAAACAAGGTGGATGTTTATTTTTCAAGCGAGATTTAAGTAAGAATAGACGAAGAATAGATGAAATTAAAACTTCAAACAAAATTAACATCATTTAATCAAGGATATACCCTAGCTCTTTTAGACCATAAAGCAAATAAATAGTTCAGGAAAGACTCCCAGTCAGTTGTGTTGATGTCTTTAATTTGTTCTGAAATACAAGACGCTTTTAAATGGTTTGGACTGGAAAAAACATTTAAACCCAGACCAATAATCAGGGCTGTTTGAGGTCCTTGCTTGATGATTTCCAACAGAAGACCGGCGGTTTTTCTTTGGTTAAGATAAAGATCATTGGGAGACTTAACTGAGAGAATGAGCTGAGGCCATACTTTTTTCAAGGCTTTGGATAAATCAGAAGTAAATCCCAGGCAGCTTGAGAGTGTAATTTTTTTTAAATGATTTTCCCAAAGCAAAGAAATCATAAGATCACTGTCTTCCCATCTTCTATTTTCTCGTCCCTGGCCTTTTGTTTGATGCTCCACCAGAAAGACAGCAGGCTCATTTATATTTTTGAAAGCCTGATTTTTTGCCCAATCATTACTGCTTTCCACTGTTTCTGAAAAATAAAAGGGGATTTCTTTTTTTATCAGCCAATGCTTTGTCCAGTTAGAAATTGTGTTTTTCATAAAAAAACCAAAGAGGAGAAGCAAATACCCAAAAACAATTTATTTGAAACTCAATCGGTGTCCATTGGATTCTTCAAGAATTTTCATCTTTAAGCAGGGAAAGAACCCTTGAAGGCACAGCGGCCAAACTGCATTTATATTGAAAGCAGTAAACTCTTCTAAATCAGAAGGCAGAAAATTCCCGTGCAGGTTAGTTGTAACAGAAGGGGGCAGAGATACCAGAGTCTTTTTTATTTCTGCTTTTGACATTTTCAAATTGCTTAAGGTAATTTGCTGATTTCCCTTTTTTAAAGCCTGAGTGATGTGCTCTGGCCTCCAGCAGATATTTTTTGAACATTTTTGTATATGGCAGCCTGCTTTTATAATGATTTTTTCTTCCCATTCAGAAAAATCAAATTTTGGCGTAGGGGCGGCCATAATGAAGAAGTCAAAATTTTTTTCCGCAAAGCAATGAAGCAAAGTATAAGCTCCAGAAAGATAACTCACAACAGATAAAAGATCTTCTCTTTTAAAGGCTCCGGTTTTTAAATTAAAACTCAAGCCTATTTGTCCTTTAAAAACACAATCTCCATCCTGAAGATAAGATGTAACAATGGAATCAGAAGCCTTGGATTTTAAAATATGCTGTAAAAATTCAGATCCAAAAAAAAGACCATCCTGCTCAGATTGAATAAGAAATTTTTGCTGTCCTTTTCCTAATGATCCATCTGGAATCAAATTTAAAGGCTCCATTATTTAATCTCCAATAATTTGTTGAATCTTCTGTTCAACAATTTCTTTAATCAGTAGAGGGAGTTGTTTTTTGACATATTGAATTATCTGCTTTTCTACAAGTTCTTTAAATGTTTGGCTTTCTTTAAAATCGTTAAGAGGCTGTTGTAAAAGATCTGTAATTTTATTGCCTTGAAGAATATTGGTCATAGCCTTTTTTGCATAGTCACTTAAGGTTTTTTCCATCAACTCCTGAAATTCAAGTGTATCTTTATATTTGTTAAGAATTCTTAAAATATCTTTTTCACTGAGTTTAAAGTTCTGATCTTTAAAGTGATGTGTTTGGGAAATATCAGAAGATTTAATAGCCATGGGAGCAAGGTCATTTTGAGTGTTTTCATCTATATTTATATTTTCTTTTTCTATTTTTCTTGTAGAGGTTCCCTTATCTTTAAAAAGAGGCAAATCTATTTTTTCTTGTTTTCTCTCTTTTAAAGAGAGGCTGGTTTTTAAGGTCTCGTCAAGGCTAAGTTTCTGTATAACCTTATCCTGAAGAGCTTTTGTTTGTTTATTTTCTTCCTGAAGAGTTGTTTGGTTATCATGGGCTTTTGCTTTTATGGCTTCTTCTTGTGAAGAGAGCTCTTTTTTTAAGGTTTGGCTGGTTTCTTTTATTGTGGTTTCTTTGACTTTTGGAAACTTTAAAAAGGGATGAACTTTTGATTCTTTAACTTTAGAAACCAGTTCTGTAGTTGTATCTCTAACTCTTTTCGGATCCATTGGCTTTTGTATTTTGTGGCTAATATCGGAGGATATTTGAGCGCTGTCTACTGCCCGGTAAAGCAAAACAACAGGAATTTGTTTTATTTCTTCCATCACAGAATAAACCACAGCTTTATCTCCATTTTTGACATCCCAATCAACAAAAATAATGTCCGGCTGTTTGTTGGCAAAATGAGTTTTTCCCTCTTCAAAGCTGTTAAAGCGTTGGATTTCAGCAGCAAAATAATAAAGACAATGTGACAGCATTTTTTTTGTGATCTCGCTTTTGTCTATAAGAGCAGCATAGAGGCTCATTTTTCAACTCTCCTTGTTTTTCTTACCCAACTGATATATAGATTGACATTTTAAAAGGAATTTTGCAAGTTAGCCTTAATTGTATTGTGTTATTGTACTCCATTTTGCCCGGTATTTCCACTGTATTGAACATATATTCAATTATGGAATCCAAATTTTAAATAGAAAAAGCATAAAAACACTAATGAAATTTGCGGACATAATTTTAAATTTTTAAATAATTTATGGCTTTATTGGATGTTTTAAAATTTCCGGATCCTCGTCTTCGTCATAAGGGCAAAACTGTTGATAAAATAACACCTGGGCTTAAGAAACTGGCCCAGGATATGCTGGAGACAATGTATAACAAGAATGGCGTGGGATTGGCGGCTATTCAGGTGGCTCGTTCTGTTTGTCTTTTAGTGGCGGATACCAGTTCGGAGTTATCAGAGGATAAATCAGAAAATAAAGAGGAAAACTCTCGTTATCAAACATCCTCTCTGAAGAAAAATTTAGTGGCTAAAATTAAACAGCCTCTTATTTTATTTAATCCAGAAATAGTAAAAAGAGAAGGCAGGGTTGTTTTTCCTGAAGGTTGTTTAAGCTTCCCCTCTTATTTTGTTGAGGTTAAAAGATCAGAAGTGGTGGAGGTTAAAGCCTTAAATGAAAATGGAGAGGAAACTTTTATCAAAACAGATGGTTTATTATCCGTTTGTCTTCAGCATGAAATTGATCATCTTGATGGCCGGCTGTTTATTGATCATCTGAGTCCTATAAAGGCCAAACGGCTTCGGGAAGAAATCAAAAAAAACGGATACCCTGGAAACAAAACTGAGCCATAGCCGACAGGAGATATGTGAAGGAATTTTCATTCATTTTTGCAGGGACTTCTGATTTTTCTCTGAAATGTTTAAAACTTTTAATGAAAATAGAGTCTTTATCTCTCAAAGGTGTTGTGACTCGTCCGGATACTGTAAAAGGCAGAGGTATGAAAACCCAAAGCTCTGATGTTAAATCC
Organism: Bdellovibrionales bacterium; assembly: GCA_965116175.1. Classification (GTDB taxonomy): domain Bacteria; phylum Bdellovibrionota; class Bdellovibrionia; order Bdellovibrionales; family UBA1609; genus JACOND01. The sequence goes on from OZ220490.1 coordinate 71,042, forward strand.
TTTGCTCAAGAATTGAATCTGCCCTGCTGGACTCCCAAAAAGTCAAATGATCCTGAATTTTTAAAGGCTATCATGCAGAAAAATTGTGAGTTTTCTTTTGTTTGCGCCTATGGACAAATTCTGCCTGTAAATTATCTTGAACTGTTTCCTAAAGGAAGTTTGAATTTACACCTCAGCCTTCTTCCCAAATGGAGGGGAGCGGCTCCTGTTCAAAGAGCTTTAATGGCTGGCGATAAAAAGACCGGTATCTGTTTGCAGATTATGACAGAGGCTTTGGATGCCGGTGATATTATTGGACAAAGAAGTTTTGAAATTGAGGAGAATGATAATGCTAGTGATATTTTTAATAAAGCTTTAATAAAGACAGAGTCTCTTTTGCGAAAAGAGCTTAAGATTTATCTTAAAGGGAGGCTTAAAGCCCAGCCTCAGGATCATTCCAAAAAAACTTACGCCAGAAAAATTGATAAAATAGAAGGAAAAATTTTGTGGGAAGAGTCAGCTCTTGATATTCATAATAAGGTGAGAGCTTTATTTTTAGGGCCTCAGGCTTTTACTTTTTTAAAAGGTCAGAGGGTGAAAGTCTATCAATCAAAAGTGTTGCAGAGGCATTTTTCTGATTATCTCCCAGGAGAGATTTGTCAGCTTGAAAAGGGACAGTTGACTGTTGCTTGTGGCCGGGGAGGCCTGGTATTGTTGGAGTTACAAAGAGAGGGGAAAAAAAGACAAAAAATTAAAGATTTTTTAAGAGGGGCAGATTTACATTTAAAAGATTATTTTGGAAAGTGACATTTTATTTCAGATTTACTAAAGCTTGTCTCATAAGTATAAGCATCATTTCAAAATTGGCTTTGAAGTCAGTTTAAGACTTTGTTTTCGTAATACTGATGAGGCATTTATGAGACAGTCTTTAACTAGAGAGATTTCATCATAACAGAAATACAAAAGCTAAAATTTTTAAACAGAAAAGGGTATTTATCAATAAAGGTTAAAGAGAATGGCTGTTTTAATTGCGCCCAGCTTACTTTCTAGTGATTTTTCCAAATTGGGGGAAGAGGTCAAAGCTTTGGAAAAAGCCGGGGCTGATTGGCTTCACTTTGATATTATGGACTCTCATTTTGTTTCCGATCTTACTTTTGGGCCAGCTATTGTTCAGTCTTTGCGCCCCTTGAGTCCATTGTTTTTTGATACTCATCTTATGGTTTCTCACCCTGAAAGGTTTATAGAACCTCTTGCCAGAGCTGGGTCCGACTGTATTAGCTTTCACTTTGAGGCTGTTTCCAATCCTCGGCCGCTATTAAAAAAAATTCAAAAACTTAATATTAAAGCTGGTCTTTCTATTAAGCCAGAAACCTCTGTGGAGGAGATTTTTTCTTTTTTGGAAAACCTGGATTTAATCTTGATTATGACAGTAGAGCCAGGAAAAGGCGGTCAAGCTTTTTTAAAAGATCAAGCGCAAAAGGTGGAACTTTTAAAACAGAAAATTTTCTCTTTTAAAAAACCCCCTCTTATTGCCGTTGATGGTGGAATCAATCCAGAAACAGCACAATTAGTTCAGAAAGCTGATGTTTTAATTTCTGGAAATTATATTTTTAAAAGTGATTCTTATTCTTCCAGTATCGCTAAGCTTAAAAATGCTCACTCATAATAAATTCCGCTCATCCTATTTAAGCCCAATTTGCTTTGTCTGGATTGGTTATGTATTTTTATATTAGAATAGAAATATCTGTTGAAAATAAAAGCGATGTAAAAGTTTAGATTTAAACAGGATGGCATAGAATCCAGACCAGAATTTGTATGAATGACAAAAGCCTTACCCCATTGAATTTATAATTTTGTTTAATTCTTTCTTCCTGTTAGGACAAAAGTTGCAAAAAATACAAATTTTAAAAAAATGATTAAAAAATAATTTAAACTTAAAGAGGAAAAAATTAAAGAAAACATTTAAAAATTCCGTTTTTATATATGTTATGTATCGTTATATTGTAAAGATTCTTTTAGCTTTAGCTCTTGCTGTTCTCATTTATTCTCTGGGTGTGCCTGGGTGTTCCCCGACAGGTTTTATGAATGTGGAGACTGTCAGCTGTGAGGAGTTTTCCTCTGTTTTTCAGGTTGAGTCCTGTATGAAGGTGTCTGGAGAGACTGCGCCGGAAAAGGATAGGACTGAAGAAGAGCCAGAGGATGAAATCTCTAATGTTTTTGATAAAGATCCAAGAGATAAAGACTGGACTGAAAGATCTGACAAAGATTGGACTCCAAGAGAGAAAACTCCACTAAAAGATCTTCTTGAATTTGACTACACTATTTCTTTAGGCAAGGTTGATATCATTTTTGTAATAGATAATTCCAGCTCAATGGCTATGGAGCATCGCAGTCTTGCTGATCAATTTGATAGCTTTTTAAGTGATCTCAAAAATGTGGATTATCATATTGCTGTTATCACAACGGATATAAGCCGCTCTCCTGATAACCCTGTGAGAAATGCGATCTATCAGGATGGTAAGTTTCTTCCTATTGGAAGAAGAATTTTTTTGAGAAATGAAAATATAGGCGGTAAACCCTCTTCTGATGTTAAAAGTGGTTTTCAAAGAGCTGTTGAAAGAAAAGAAACAATAGCTTGTGACGATACATCTGCTAAGCGTTCTTCTGGAGGAAGCAGAGCTGATGATTTTCATCGTCGGTTAAATCCTAGACGCTCCCTTCGATGCCCCAGCCATGATGAAAGAGGAACTTATGCCCTTAATGAAGCTCTGCGCAATCCAACGCATAGAGCCTTTTTTAGAGCAGATGCTCATCTCATTGTTGTTATTCTTAGTGATGAAGATATTAGAAGTGGGGAAGAATACAGAAATCAGTATGGCAATGAAATATATGCTCTTGAGGATTTAGATAAGCCTGAGGTTTTAATTGAAAACTTATATAACCGATTTCCTTTAAAGAGTGTCAGATTTTTCCCTATTATTATTGATCCCGGAGATGGCCATTGTTTTGATGAACAGTATGCTTCAAGAGCAGGAGGGGAAGGATCAGGCCGAGGCTATTATGGAGTGGAATATGCCAGACTGGCGGAAGATCAAGGGCTTAGGCGCTATGGAAACCTTTTAGAAGGAAAAGTCATTTCTATTTGTGACAGAAATTATGGCTCTCAATTATCCAATATAGCTGTAGATGCCACTACAGCCAAAGTGCCTCTTCCCTGTGGAAATCCCTATAGTGTGGCTTTATATATAGATGGTGACAGAACCAGAATAGATTACAGCATTGAAGAAAGGACCTTGGTTATTGAACCGGGTGAAGTGAGATTAACAGCTGATCTTAGGTTAAAAGTAAGATGTGAGGCTGAATGAGTTTGTTTATTATTAGCGGCATTCTTGAGAATCACAGATGACATAAATTTCCAGAATTTGATTTTGCATTTTATAGTTTTTTTCCAAAACAATTTTTTTCAAAGTATCTTCAATAGATTTGTTTTTAAATTCAACAATTTTATTGCATTTAACACAGCTGATATGATAGTGAAATTTGTTGGATTTTAATTCATAGCAGGAAGAGCCTGCCCCCATTGAAATTTCTGAAATCATATCTGCTTTTGTCAGTTTTTTTAAAAAACGATAGATAGTCGCAAAGCCAATAGAGGCATTACTGTTTTTTACCTCATCCAAAATATCTTGTGCTGTTTTATGATAACGGGGGCCGGAATTTAAAGCTTTTAGAATCGCCATCCTTTGAATTGTTATTTTTAAACCACATTTTCTTAGAATATTTTTTAGCTCATCTTCGCTGCGGCTTTTACGAGGCTCAATCAAAACATCCTGATGTTTACCAAAAGGCAGTTTTTTTGACTCTATATGTTTAGATACTGGTTCCATGTTTTTGAAGGATTTTAGATCAAAAACTAATGGAGTCAATAATAAAAATAATAATCATTTTCATTTAGAATTGATTTTCAGGTCTTAAGTAGGTTTTTTTCCTTATTTTTTAGGGAGTTTGATACAATGCTTTATATATGAAAACAAAATTCAGAAAAGAAAAGGGTATTTATTTTATTGATGTTGAAGGCAACATGGATATTAAAGGAGCGGATCATTTAAAAGCTATCTGCTCTGATGAAAAATTAAAGCAAAAGAAATTTGTGTTTAATTTAAAGTCTCTTTTTTTTGTTGGGTCAAAAGGTATTGGTGTTTTTTTAGAAACTTTGGATTTTATCAATAAAAGCAACAGTTTAAAAATTTGTTGCGCCAGCTCAGAATTTGAAAAGGTGTTTCACAACGAGGGTTTGAATTCTGTTATTTTTCCCAGTGAAGAAGAAGCGATTATGTCATTTAGTCAAAATGAAGATCCGCCAAAATGTGATTAGGGGTTTCCGGCGCATTTTCCTTTAATTCTTTTTTATCACTTCCCCCCTTATCCTTGTTTTGTAACTTCTCTAAGACTTGTTTTTTCTTTTTATATTGGTTAAGCAAAAGGCTGAGAGACTTGTTGAGCTTCTGCAAAGAGTGGATTTGCTGTTCCTGTGTTTCTGTTTTCTTTTGCAAATCCTGCCACAGGGTTTTTAAACTTTCATTTTGATCTTCCAAATTTTTATTGGACTTTAACTGTTTATTAATATTAGTTTGGCTTTCTTCCAAAGATTTTTCCAAAACAAATTGCTTGGTTTTTAATTCCTGGTTTTCTTTCTGGAGTAAAGTCAGGTTATTTTGAGTGTCTTTAATCTGCTGTCCTTTTATATTTTTAAAGGTTTCATATCGTTTTTTCTCACTGCATAAATCATTTTCCATTTCTATACGAATGTGACGAAGCTTTTTTTGAAATGAATCTGATAATTTATTTATTCTTTTTTCATAGTCAGATTTTAGATTTTCTATTTCTTTTATGTTATGTTCTTTAATAAGCATTATATTTTTATCTTTATCCCATCTCAGTCTTTTTATTTCCTCTTCCAGTTGTTTTTTCTCTTTTAGAAAAGGATGGTTTTCTTTAGCTTGAAGCTTTTGGATTTGTTTTTCCATGTCTCTGTTATGTTCTTTAACAGCATTGAGCTCCCCGCAAAGCTCATTTATGTGTCGTTCCTTTTCTTTTTTTATATTTTCTTTTTCCTGGAGAGATTGTGTTTTAAATTGTGATATATTTTTTTCTAAAGTTTGGATGTGACTTATTTTTTCCTCTAAGGCTTTTTGTGATTTTTTGTGATTTTGATAAAGTGCTGCATATTTATTCTGGAAAGACAGTATAGCTTGATCAAAACCAAGCTTGCCAGAGGAAAGAACTCTTTTTAGATTTTCACATTGAGATTTTAAAGCCTCTTTTTCTTTTGTGATAAATTGCAGCTGACCACTAAAGTCAGATTTTAATTGTTGTTTTTGTTTGTTCAGTTCATCAATTTGATTTTTGTGATTCAACAAGTTCTTTTGATACTCTTCATATTTCTGAAATTCTTTTTGAAAAGCTGTTATTTTTTTATTTTCCTCTATGATAATTTTTTTCTCTCTTTTTATCTTTTCTTCTTGCTTTTTAAAACTGTCATTTTCCTTCTGTATGGCTTTAAGATTTTTTTCCATCAGGGCTGCTTGCTCTTTCTTTTCTTTTTGCTCTATTTTTAGATCTTTTGCTGCCTGAGCCATTTGTTTTTCTTTTTCTTTGATCACAGAGTTGAGGTTTTTTATTTGTATATCATAATCTTTTTTTAACTCTTCATTTTTTTGTTTAAAGAAAAACTGCTCTTTGACAAATCTTTTTAAGCCATTATTTTCTTTTTTTGTGATTTTTAGATCTTTTGCTGCCTGAGCCATTTGTTTTTCTTTTTCTTCAATCAGAGTATTAATTTTGTTTACTTTAAATTCCTGGTTTTTTTTCAGAATTTCATTTTCTTTTTTCAGAAGAATTTGTTTTTCTAAAAAGGACTGATTGGCTTTACTTGTTTTTTTGAGTTCGCCGGACAATTCTTTATATTTTTGATTTAAGTCATGGTTTATATCTTCAAGCTCTTTCAATTTTTCAGGAGAAATAGGGCTTGTTTTATTTTGTTCTTTTGTAAGAGCTTGATGAAGCTCTTGTATCTTTTCTTCCAGCTTTTGTGTGTTGTGTTTATATTCTTTTTGTATATCTTGTTTTTCTCTTTTATATAAAACCTGAAGATTCTCTATTTGTTTTCTATAAACTTGTTCTTTTTTATTAAGGAGTTTGATACTTCGCTCCTGTATTTTAAGAATGTTCTGATTAGGCAATGTTTCAATATTTTCCTGAACAGGAATTTTTTTTGCTGTCTCCAAGGCTTTTTTTAATAGACGGGATTGCTCATTAAATGCACGGTGTTGTCTGGCAAAAACAGAAATTTGATCTTTTAAATTAAGAAACTTGTTTTTTAAAACTGTGTTTTTATTATCCAAATAGGATTTTTCTTTGGAAAGAGAAGATAGTTTTGTATAAAGCTGCGTGTTTTCTTTACCGGTTTTTGAGAGGCGAGCCAACAGATGAGCATTTTTTTTATACAAAATCTCAAGCTCTTTGGAGTTGATAATTTCATAAATGCTTTTTTCTTGTTCAGAAGCTTTTTTTTCCTGATCCTCCTGTAAAATGGGTTTTGTGTACTTTGTTGTATCCATCAGCCAGCCTCTTAGGACAATATTTCAGCATTTATAAAAATTGTCAAAAAATAAGGTTTTTTCAAAAAAATTATGCTTTGTATAATAAGACTATAGTCTAATGAAAAAATGAGTTTTTTTACAAAACAAAAGACTTGTTTTTGATTTTTCCTCTAAAATCAAAGTTTCTCTAGGTATTAAAATATTATATTGTGCCTTATAAGCATCTTATTTTCTTATTGTTTTTTTATAGTCCCCTTGCTTTGGGAAAATATCAGGTTTGTTCTATAACTATTAATTCTGCCGATGAAATAGAAACTTTTAAAAAATTTTTATCAACTAAAGACTTTAATTTTGTAGAGCTTTTGCCTGCTAAGGTCAACCCAGCAGAGGGTCATGACGCCAGTTGGTTTAAACACGCTTGTAAGAGAACAGATATTCAATGTGATATTTTGATTGTTTCCGGTCATTTTGGAGGTATTTTTTTTGGAGATTCCGGCTATATTCTTTCTACAGGGATGCTGGAAGAGATGGCCTGCCAGAATAAATGCCCTGGCATTTTATCCAATGTAAAGGAAATTTTTCTTTTTGGATGCAACACTTTGGCTTCAAAGGAAAAAGATTCCCGCACTTATCAGGAATACTTGCAAGTTTTGTTAGATCATGGAATGGCCAGAGAAGATGCAGAAAGGGTGGTTGCTTCCCGTTACTCTCCTCTTGGAACTCCTTTTTACGCCCGCATGAATTTTATTTTTTCCAGTGCCAATGAGGAGGAATATTTAAAGTTTTTACTGGATAAAGGAATGAGCAAAGAGGATATAGAAAGGGCGGCGGCTTCTCGTTATACCACTGTTTATGGTTTTAATGAATTAAGCCCTCTCGGGCCACATATTAGGAAACCTTTAAGTAATTATTTAAAAGCTATCAATCAGAAATTTGGAAGTTATGCCAATTATTTAAAGTCTGAGCAATATAAAAGACTGCCCCGAAATCAAGAGTTGTTTGACAATCTTGCTCCTTCCAGTTTAAACCAGTCTCAGATTTCTTTGGCTAATGAAAGCCCTGAGCAAAAAAGATTTTTTAAAAACAAATGCCAGCTTTATAATGATAGGCAGTCGTTTGTTCAAAGAATGATGGTTTTAAAAGATATTTTTGAATCTGAAAAATCCGGTTCTGCTTTTTGGGCTATTGATTATTTTTTGAGAAATAATGAAAAAGAGGTGATTGAAGGACAGGGTCGGAGAATCTCTCGCTTTATCAGGAAAAATAAACTGTTTTCCGAAAAATTTCACTCCTATTATGAGCATCTGAATTTTCTCCCTTATATTAAGCTTGTTTACCTTAATGTTTTAGAGCAATTCCAATGGATTGATTCTTTTGATTTGAAAATGCGTGTAAAAAAAGATCTGCTGGAGCTTATTAAAACACCAAGCGCTGAGGCTTATATCACTTTGTATCTTTTATTAACCAATAATCAGATTAGACAGGGAGAAGTTTATATTTCCAAAGAGGACTTACCTGCAGATTATATACAAAACATTTGGGGTCTTTTGATTTTTCAGCATTTGATGGCCTCAGCTCCGGAATGGCAATTTGATATAATGAAATACTGTAAAGATCATATTGAAGATCAGGAATCTCGTGTTATTTGCCATCAAGTTCTTCTTACTCTGGCGGATATTGGCCCTAAACTGGAAACAGCTCAGGCCGGTGTCCCCTTTTTGAATCATGAAGATGAAAAATTGGTGTATTACACAATTTCAATGCTGGGGCAGAGCGGCATTCAGGATGAGCTTGTTCATAGAAAAATAGCCTACTTTTTAACACATGAAAACTCTGTTATGAGAGAAGAGGCTTTTTCCGCTCTGGGTTATTTGCGAACCCCCTATAAAGATGTTCAAAGGAAAATAGCATCACTTTTATCTTATGCCGATGAAGCGCTTGCACGGAAGCTTTTCTGGAGTTTCAGCAGAATGGATATAAAAAGCAAGGTTGTGCAAAATAGCATTATTCAATATGGGGTAAATAATAAATCTGTTATGGAAAAAGCATTTAAGGCCTTTGAAAAAACCTCTGAATTTTTTGCAGATGACCAAAAAAACATCACTGATCTTTTGTTTCATGCTGTTGGGGAACTTGTGGAAAATATTTTTTTGATTCTGGGTAACATGAATATAAAAAGTGAAGCAGCACAAAATAGCATTGTAGAATATGCTTTAGCCAAAAAAGACAATAAATTTCTTATGACAAAAGCTTTTGGCGCTTTTGAAAACACTTCTCAGTTTTTTGAGAGCGTTCAAGACAGAATAATCAAACTGCTGTTCTATGCTGATGAACAGCTTGTGGAAAATATTTTTTGGAGCTTCCAACATATAGATATACGCAGTAAATCTGTGCAGGACAGTATTATTGAATATGCTTCAGAATTAGACAATACAGAACTTATAATAAAAGTTTTTAAAGCATTTGAAAGCAGTTCTCAGTTTTCTAATAAAGTTTTAGGCTTTTTTTATGATCATTTGGATTCTCGTGATGACAGAACTTTGGCTTTGGTTGAAAGCCTTTCCCGTAATGAAAAATTAAGAGATTGGGGAATCTATTTTCGTTTTGTGGAATTTCATAAAGAGGAATCTGTTGCATTTAAAAAAGAGGTTTTAAAGCGAATGATATCTCTGACTTGGATGCATCCTAGAACACAGCTTTCTTTTTTGTTTTATCTCAGAGATGAAAGCACTGATGTTCGTAAAGAGGCTGTTCATGTATTAAGAAATATTAGGAATTTGGAAGATGAAACCAAGAAAAGCATGGAGGATATGTATAGGAACGAAAAAATTGAGGAATTAAAAGTTTTTTATCCTTCTTTATAATGAGGTGAACGAAGAAAAGGGGAAGGCAGTTTTTTGTTAAGCTTATCTTCCAACCATAAAGCTGATGAAATAATTTTTTTTATGGAAGAATTTTTAGGACCTTTAAAAAGATAAATCAAAGATTCCGTAGGCACATTTCCTGAAGGGGTTTTGGAATAGGGGCAACCTCCTAAACCCCCAAGACTGCCGTCAAAACTGCGAATGCCTATAGTATAAGCCTCCCAGACATTGGCAACAGCCATACCATGAACATTATGAAAGTGACAGGCCAGTTTTTTTGAGGAAAAGCTTTTTAACAGTGTTTCCAAAACATTTTGCACATCCTCAGGTCTGGCTTTCCCTGTTGTGTCACTAATAGAAATTTCATGGACACCCAAATCTTCTATTTTTGTGACCCAATCAAGAATAACATCTGGTGAAACTTCTCCCTCATAAGGACAGTGGAAACAAGCGCTTAAATAAGCGCGAATCTTTAAATTTTCTTTTAAGGCTTGTTTACACAGCTCTTTATATCTTAAGTAAGCTTCTTTCATGGAACAGTTAATATTTTTTTTGGAAAAAGTATCAGTGGCAGAGAGAAAAATAGAAATTTCTTTTATTTCTGATTCCAAGGCTCTTTTTAAGCCTTTAAGGTTAGGGACAAGGGCAGAAAATTCTATTTGTTTTGGAATCCTGCCTGCTTTCTGATCCCTTAAAATCAGTTTGGCCAATTCTTCAGTGTCTTGCATTTGAGGAACCCATTTTGGAGAAACAAAAGATCCTAATTCAATACGGTTTAATCCAGTATGGGATAATTTATAAACAAGCTGCCTTTTATCCTGTAAAGATAAAAATGTCTGTTCATTTTGCAGGCCGTCTCTTGGCCCAACTTCCAAAATGTTGACCTCATCCATTTTTTAAACTCCTATTCATCCCTCTTGTTTTAAAAGCTATATGTTATTTTCTGTCAAAACTTATTCCGTTTAAGAATAGTTTATTTTTATAAGTTTTTTGTTTTCATTAACAGTTTGCCCCTCTTTACAAAAAATCTCTTCTATTTTTCCCGAGCCTTCTGCCTTAAAGTTATATTCTATTTTCATGCTTAACAGTGTTAAAAGGCTTTGTCCTTTTTTTACTTTATCGCCTTTCTTAACAAGAATCTTTTGTATTTTTCCCGGTAAATCAGAGATTATAAGCTTTTCTTTTTTTCCCTCTTTTAGACTTTTTTGTGAATATTTTTTGTTTTTCCATACCCATGTTCGTCCCTGAAAATGCAACCATACAGAGTTTTTATCTTTTATAGCATAAAGTTTATAATGTTTTCCCTTCCATTTTTTTTCTAAAAATTTCATGTTTAGACTATTCCTATTTGAAATGGGACCAGGGGTTAAATTGAGGATTTAAAGAAGCTGTTTTGTTTGGGGAGCTTTTTAATTCCTGAAAAATCTCCTGCATAAGCCCTTCCGGCAGGGGACAGGTTTTTTCTTTCCATTCCGAAGATTGAATCTTTTCCAGATAGTTTGTTGTTATTTTGTTTTCAATAAATTTATTGTGAGACAAAAGAAAATTTAAAAAATTTATATTTGTATTCAGACCAAAAATAATTGTTTCTTGTAATGCCCTTTGCATTTTTTTTATAGCTTTTAATCTTGAATCTTCCCACACAATAATTTTAGCAATTAGAGAATCATAAAAGGCTGAAATCTGATCATTGGGATAATAGGCTGTATCCACACGAACAGAATTTCCATAAGGCCACTGGCAGGCAAGGAGAGGCCCTGTTGAAGGCTGAAAATTTTTAAAAGGATCTTCGGCACAGATACGGCATTGAATGCTGTGGCCTCTTGGATGGAAAATTTGATTTTCATAAAAAGCCTGTTTTTCCATAGCAGTTAAAATTTGGGCCTTTACCAAATCCACTCCATAAATCATTTCTGTTACTGTGTGCTCAACCTGAAGTCTTGTATTCATTTCCAAAAAATAAAAATTGCCACCTTGAACTAAAAACTCCAAAGTCCCTGCTCCTTTATAATCAATAATAGAGCAGAACTGACGGCAAGCCTCCCGGATGTCCTTTTTCGTTTTATTTGGCAAACTGGAGGGGGCTTCTTCTATAATTTTTTGATGTCTTCTTTGTGGTGAACAGTCTCTGTCTCCTAAAATAAACACTTCTTTATTTGCCGATACAAAAATCTGTGTTTCAATATGCTTTGCTGAGTCCAAATACTTTTCTAAAAAAATTTCTTCGCTATTAAAACTTTGAAGTCCTTCTGAACGAACATTGGGTAAAAATTGTTTAAGCTCATCTTCAGAATGAGCCAGTCTTAAACCTCTTCCTCCTCCTCCTTCCGCTGTTTTGATCATTAAGGGATAGGATATTTTTCTGGCTTTTTGGAATAAAAGTTTTTCCTGATAGGAATTTCCTGTCCAGGCCGGTAGGACAGGAATGCTGGCTTTTTCCGCTATTTTTCGTGCTGAAATTTTATTTCCAAAAAGAGAAATGCTTTCAGAATTAGGGCCAATAAAAATAAGTCCTTTATTTTCACATTGCCTGGCAAAGTCTGGATTTTCAGATAAAAAGCCATAACCTGGGTGAATGGCCCCAGCTCCTGTTTTGAAGGCTCCTTTGATATTGGCGGAAATATTGAGATAGGATTGAAAAGGATCTGAAGGCCCTATGCAGATTTTTTCATCAGCGATACGGAAAGCTTCGTTATTTGTATCTCCTTCAGCATAGAGGAGAACAGTTTTTAAACCCATTTCATGGCAGGCGGAAATGATTCGCTTGGCCACTTCTCCCCGGTTGGCGACAGCTACTTTTTTTATAACAGCCATGCTCTCTTTATATTGTATAAAGCTGTTTTAGGCAAAACTTTAATGGTGGGAATGAAACATCAAGTGGTTAGCGTTGAGTGAGTCTTGCTTTCAATTAAAACTATTTGGTTTTGAGCGTTGCTTGGCAAATCCTGTTTGAATTTTAAGGTCTTCTTATTGAGATAAAAATTAAACCTCCATCAGAATAAGGGAGACAACAATTTGTATTTATTCAAAAATTTACTTTTTTACTGCCTCCATGAGAGTAAGAAGAACAAAAGTTCAGACATACGTTTTGCCACAAAGCGCCTCTTAGCCGCTTTGTGCTCAAAGCCGAACTCACTTTTGCCCTTCTTACTCTCATGGAGGCAGTGAGATATTCTTTTATTTTTTAAAGTATTACATTAATATTAAGAACATGTTTGTAATTATTTGTATGTTTTTTGATGTTGATTAAGTAAATCTTGGGGTAATGATATGTTCTGACTTTAATTCAGAAAAGCTTTTTAAACCAAGAGATCCCAAGAGTTCGTAGTTGTATTTTATTAGGTTAAGAGCATAGTTTTTTACTCTTTCAGATTTATTTTCAATATCCAGACCTTTCATTAAGTGAGGATCATGAGTTGTAATTCCTGTAGGGCAGGAGTTGCTGTAGCATCTCAAGGCTTGAATACATCCTAAAGCCAAAAGGAATCCTCTGGCTGTGTATACGGCATCTGCTCCAAAAGCCAAAGCCATCATTTGCTTTCCAGAATTTATAAGTTTTCCTGAACATAGAATTTTAAATTTATCAATTATGGAAAGCTCTTTTAGAACTTCCCGGACAATTTGAAGGGATGGCATTAAAGGGTATCCTAAGTCATCCATAAAAGTTTTTGGAGCAGCCCCTGTTCCTCCTTCTGATCCATCAATGGCGATATAATCCGGGAAAAGATTTTCTTTTTTCATAGTGGAAAATAACTCATGAATTTCATTTTCTCTTCCCAGACAAAATTTTACACCTACAGGAAGCTCACTTATATCCTGAATCTTTTTAATAAAACGCACAGTGGAGTAAGCGTCTTTGCATTCATTGTGTCTTGGAGGGGAGAGAAGATCCTGGCCTAACGGAATATTTCTTAAATTTGCGATCTCTTCAGTGATTTTTTCTTTTGGAAGCAAGCCTCCTTTGCCAGGTTTTCCCCCTTGAGAAAGTTTGATCTCAATCATTTTGATCTGTGGTTTTTGACAAAGAGCTGTTAATTTATTCTCATCCAGATCCCCATTTTCTTTCCGCACACCAAATTTTGCTGTACCCATTTGAAAAATAAGATCACAGTTTTCCATTAAGTGATATTTTGGATAACCTCCTTCACCTGTATTCATGGATATATTTGCTTTTTTAGCTCCACGGGCTAGTGCACGGACAGCGGCTTTCCCTAAAGAACCATAACTCATCCCTCCAATGAGAAGAGGATTGTTTATTTTATAGAAGTTTTTCAACCCTCGCTCTTCTCCAAAAGTAAGAGAAAATGGCGCAATGTTCTTTTGAATTTCAGGGTAAAGAGAATGTTTAAGTTTATATTCTTTTTCATCAAAGTTAAGGAGGGAGCCAAAGGCTGAAGCTTTATCTTCATTTTTGGCTTTAATATAAACATCTCGTCTTTCAGTGCGGTTAAAGGGTTTTTCTTCTATATCACTGGAATAAAGATATTGGCGGAACTCAGGGCCCAGGCTTTCCAAAAAATAGCGCAAAAAGGCCAATATTCCAAAGTTTGACAGAAGTGTGTGTTTTTTTTGTATATGCCGACAATAAAGGTCCAACAAAATGAGAAAAATAAGAAAAATTGTAAAAAAGGAATAAAAAGAAAAAAAGTACCAACTTAAAATCAAAAGAGGAGGCAAAAGGAACTTGATAAAAGAGGCGAGCTTTTCAACTTTAAATTGGATGGCAACCTCCAAAAGCGACAATTGTCTGGAACATTTTGTTTAGGCTTAAAATTCTAAACAGAATCAGAAACTTTGTTAATGAAAAAATACTTATCACAACTTTCAGATTCTAATCTGTTTTGCTGATAAAACATTTTTTTATAGCATCCCCTTTTCCGGATTAACAATCAACCTTTTTTGTTTATTTTATTTCAATAAAAGACCTTAAACTTCAAACAAGACCAGTATAAATCTGTATATTTTTACAGTTAACTAGGAGCCACTCTGATATTTTTCTTGCAGATTAAAAACGCAAAAGTTACATTGTAAAAAAGTTTATTTGCAAATGATTGTAAGAATGGAGGAGCATATTGAAACAGATCGGGCTTTTGGCATCTGTTGTTTTTATAGTGTGGCTTGGTTATAAATTTTTCCAAAGTCCGGAAAGATATTTAAAAAAGACCTCTGAAAAAATAATCAAGGTGGTCTCTGTTAAAGGCGCTCACTCGGATATGAGTCTTATTTCCAAAGTTTCAAAAATAGCTAAGTTTATCCATTTTGATGTTCAATTAAAAGCTGAATATGAAAATCAGATTTATAAAGCCCATTCCCTGAATGAATTTCGGAGTCTTCTTTTTACTTATTTTAGGAATGGAGCCACAGGAGAAGTCACTTATGATAATTTATATGTGACAATGGATAAAAATCAGGAAAGAGGTGTAGTCAAGTTTGATGTTTATTTCAAGAGAGGCCGTAAAAATGTTTTTTGTAAAGCTCTTTTTGAATGGATAAAAGAAAAAAAATGGTATGTCAAAAGGATTGAAGTTCTTCCCTGTTCTCCGTCTACACTTTAAAGAAGATGTTTTAAAAGAAAAACTTCAATTATGTTTTTTTTAGAAAGTCCAATAAGAAAAAATCGGAAGTTTAAATAAAGTTATTTTAATGTTTGGGGATTCTTATGTTATTTAAATATTCTTTAAAAAAGAAAGGCAGAAAAGACTTCATTATTTTAATTATTCGGATTCATCTTCTTGTTTTTTGTCTTATTGCTGTTTTATGGAGCCGCCGGCAAATTAAGAAAAAATGGTCTCCAGACAATAGTGTTCGGATTATAGAAAGAAAAGCCCGGTTTCTTCCTTCTGTAGAACAGGATGAAAGCGCTGAAAAACCAAAAAATAAGGAAGCTCAGTCGCTGTAAGATATTCTTTTTATGCTCATCCTGTTTGAAATTCCATTTTTTTATTCTTTTGTTATATTGAAAAATATAGAGAAGCTTCTTGAAAACCTAACAGCTTTTGTATAGGATATTTTGCTATGTTCAGGTGTAGCTCAGCTGGTAGAGCAAGTGGCTGTTAACCACTGGGTCGGGGGTTCGAGTCCCTCCACCTGAGCCATTTTTGCAGGTTGCTCCTTCGTTAGTCTATTCTGGAGACATACTTTACACTTTCTCTATCCGAATTGAATAAAAAGGCGCAAAATAAAATTAAAACATCTCAAAAAGTGGATTTTTTGCTATAAAATGAGCTACTGACTCTGGATTTGGAATGGAAACTCTTGTAAGGTATGGAAGAATTGAGGGGAATATACCAAGATATGATACACTGGTGTTGTTGCTATGTCTGAAATACATATAAAAATAGACGGTCAGGAAAAGATATGGCCCGAGGCTGTTATAACTCCTAAAGATATTTTAGAGTTTGAGAAAAAACAGGAGCCTTATGATGCCTATGTTATTTTTAAAATTCAAGGAGATAAAAAGCAGGAAGTATGGAATGGAACGGCAAAGGATGATTTGCATAAAAATATAGAAATTAAAAATGATGATGTATTTTATATTGAACATAAGCCAAAAGATTTAAAAATATATTATACTGTCAATGGGGAAACACAAGAAATTTTAGCGTCAGATAACAAACTGACGGTTGTCCAAATACTTGAGAAAGCAAAATTTGTCCCTGTGGAAAAATTTAAACTGTTTAATGCTAAAACAAAAACAGATTATACAAACCCCAGTCAAGAAATAATTGTTCAAAATGGAGATGAGTTTTTAGCTCTATCTTCAGGGCCGACTCCTGTTGCATAATTCAGTGGAAGATTTAACGAATCAAATTCAAAAGGAAATAAAAAAGATTCTCTCTTGTGAATTACATCAGATACAAGAGATGAAAAATTGGAACTCATCTTTAAATAGAGATGGTTACCTATGCATATTTAAGTATGTGATTCCATGTGGTTCTCTAGAGAATAAAAAAATCACGATTGGTGTAGAACTTCCGCTAAATGATTATCCAAGATTACCGCCTCATTTTATACATTTAAAACAAGAGGAGTTTAGTGAAGAGAAAAGACAAAAAATGGATAAGATACATGAAGAGTATGAAAATAATGGAGAAACTTGGCTGACGCTTAGTCGTCCTCCTCAAGATATATGGGATGATTTGGATAATTCAAAAAAAAATTTGCATACCTTTTTTGAATCACATTTAAGAAGAGTTTGGAAGAATTTATGAAATATGAAGTCACTTTAACCGAAAAAGCTCATAGTATCGCCTGCAACCATTTATTATCTCATTTTAAGCAAAATAAACTTCAAGAAGAACTGTGTTTTGCGCTTTGGTATCCTTGTAGCGGCAAGAGCAAGACAACAGCTCTAATCTCTGAGATTATTCTTCCTGAAGGAAATGAACGGAAGCTTCATGGCAATACAAGTTTTCTACCGCAGTTTTTAGCTCGTTCATTACGAATAGCTATAAAAAAGAAAGCGGGGCTTGCTTTTATGCACAGTCATCCGACAAAGGGATGGCAGGATATGAGTGGCCCGGATATTATTGCAGAAAAAGATCGCATAGCATCACCTGCTAACAGTACAAATATGCCTTTGATTGGTTTAACAGTGGGCATAGATGAAAGTTGGAGCGCCAGATTCTGGATAAAAGAGAAGAACAGAAGATTTAAACGATTTTGGTGTGATAAAGTAAAAGTGATTGGAAATTGTTTAAAAATCACATTTAATGAGCAGGCGTATAATACATTTCAAAATAAAAATATTTTGCGGAGGACTATTGAAACCTGGGGATCAGATGAGCAGTTAAAAATCAGCAGAATGACAGTGGGGGTTGTAGGTATTGGCAGTGTAGGTTCAATGGTTAGTGAGAATTTGGCGAGAATAGGAATCGGAAATATTGTTTTAATAGATCACGATAAAATTGAAGAGCATAATTTAGACAGATTGCTTTACGCTACCAAAAAAGATATCGGAAAGTTTAAGTCTGAGTTCTTTAAAACTAAGATACTTAAGCATTCTGTGAATGAAAATGTGAAAGTAAACTCCCTAATACAACCTATACAATCACAGTCTGCGTTCAGATTGGCTTTGGATTGTGATATTATTTTCAGTTGTGTAGATAAACCTTTGGCGAGAGATATTTTAAATCATATAGCTTATGCTCATTTGATACCTGTTATTGATGGAGGCATTGCGGTGAATAAAAGATACGACAAGTTTTCTGATGCTCGCTGGAGTTCTCATATTATATCCTATGGGCGCAAATGTATGTTATGTAGAAAGCAATATACAACTTCAGATGTTTCTATGGAACTTGATGGTTCTCTTGAAGACCCCTCTTATATTGAAAGCTTACATTCAAGCCGGGGGTTTGGAAATGAGAATGTTTTCCCTTTCAGTCAAAATTTGTCCAGTATAGAGGTGTTAATGATGATACGCTTTTTACTATTTAAGGACTGGTGGCCAAAATTAAATAGTTTGGAATATAATTTTTTATCAGGGCAAATGAATATAGATGAATCTTCTTGCAATAAAGGATGTTATTTTTTAAGTATTATTGGAAAAGGGGATACAAATCGTATTAAACTATTACAAGAAGATGTAAAATTTGAGAAAAGAAATTTATTAAATCTTATTCTTAAATTATGGAGGTAATTATGAAAATCAATGAAATAAGTCTAAAAAACTTAAGATGTTTCCCTAAAGCAGAAAGCGCGATTCGTCCTATCACTGTAATTGTGGGTGAAAATAATACAGGAAAAACGACATTCTTATCCACTTATAAACTTATTCATGATTTGTTGTATGAAGATAAACCTATAAAGCCTTCGTCTATAGAAGATTTATTGAAGGGGGAAACTTATAAATATCTTGGGGGGCCTAAGCATATTGTTAGGACACAGGATAATGCCGATATAGTGAATATAGGAGCAACTTTAAAAATTGGAGAACAAGATATCTGGAATGTGGAATATTCAATAAAAAATGGAAAATTCTGTGAGAAGATTTTAATACATTGCTTTGAAAATAAGATAGAAGTAAAATTAACAGAAGGCAGTATAATGGAGTTTCTTATAAATGGACAACAGGGGTATAATTCTACTACACCTGCTCATTTTTCTATTCACTTTTTTGGAGTTATTTCTTTTTTGTGTAATGAGCTAAAAAATAAACTTGAGAAAAATGAAATTTTACATTCAAAAATAACTTCTGTTATAAGGTTTAAAGAAAGTGGCATTTTAAAAAATATATCTTGTAATCTTCTTGATCCGATTCACTTAAAGCCGAAATCCCAGTATAATCAAACAGAGATTAAAACTACAGATCCATCTTATGTTTTATGTGAAATGGCAGAGATGAAGAAAAATAACAACTGGAGTAAAATAAGAGAGGAATTTAATAAATTTGGTAAAGCCTCAAAACTTTTTCAAAGTCTGGATATAGATATATTAGATGAGAGTAATGGCGAGTCTCCATTTTCAATAAAAGTTACAGTTGATGAGTTATCATCAGATATTACAAATGTTGGTCATGGGGTAAGCCAGTTTTTACCTATGTTGGCAAACCTATTTATTTCAGATTCAGAAAAATACAACACCTTTCTAATGCAACAACCGGAAACTCATCTTCATCCTAGAGTAGAAGCTGAATTTGCTACTCTTATGATTAACATGATAAATAAACACAAAGAAAAATATAAATTTATTTGTGAAACTCATAGTGATTATATTATTCAGAGGGCTCGTATTGAAATCAAAGAGCAAAAGCTAAACCCTAAAGATTTTTTAATACTTTATTTTGAACTAAAAAATGGAGAAGCAAAAATTTATCCTATCACTATTGATTCAAATGGAAACTTTGAAAATCAACCAAACAGCTATAAGGCATTCTTTTTGTCAGAAGATTACAAACTTTTAGGCTTAAAAGATTGAACCTGATAATGTTTGTCTTATTTTTGGCAGTGTGATTCAAAAGAAAGGAATATTATGAAGTTATCGCGTAAAGGAATAATTATTGACGCAGAAGCTTTTCACAAGTTTATAAATATAAATCATGAAGATTCAAAACCTGTCCATCAATGTATTAAGAAAGGAACATTAAAATTAGTATATGGCAATGATAAAAAAAGTTCAGATGAAATAAAAAGAGACAGCCGTATGATCGATATGCTGGGAAAATTAACAAGAGCTGGAGCTGTTTATCAAGCCAATTCAAAAGAAAAGAAAAAGGAAATTGATGCTAAGGATAGAATTATAGAAGGCACACAATTAAAATCTAACGATACACATATTATTGCTATAGCTTTAGTGGAAAAAAAGGCCAGGTTGTTATTTAGCGTCAGCAGAGGCGATAAGAAATTGCATAAAGATTTTAGAAACCCCAAAATAATAAAAGAACCCCGAGGAAATATATATCAGGAATACAGCAAACATTCAGGTTTGTTACCGCGATAATATAAAGTGTACTAGTTAAGACATGATCTGACAGTTACTGTTATCTACTAATCCGAGTATTCTGTTAAAATCCCGTTAAAATGAGTTTTGATTTTAAAAACTCCAATGCTTTCAAGGCTTACAAAGAGCAATGGCGGGGTGGGTATTTTTCCCCGCAAACCCTTGAAAACATGAAACTTTTTAAATCCATGTAGCATTACCTCTTCCTTTTCACAAAAGAAATAAGGGAATTACTTGGAAATTTTTGGAAATGCACTTCATAACTGAGTTTGTTTGTGCTCCCTTTTACTCCCACACCTGCCAAGCGGTTATAAATATCTGTTGTGGCTATCTTTCTATGTCCTACAATAGACATCACAACATTTAAGGCCGCTCCTTTGGCTAACTGTTGGTAATATAAGAGCTCTCTCAAGTCATGGAATCTCAGTTCAGGGATATTTATCCCTTTACAAAAATCCCTCAGAAACCTTGATTGCTTTCCTTGTTTCTATTCTCCCACTCTTGGAAAAGTAAGTTTTCCCAGACAAATACTTTTTCTTGTTTGGCTTCATAAAGAGTTTCTTTATAACCGCCTTTAGCAATATACCACTCTAAAAGGGGTCTTAATTCCAGCTATAGAACAACACGATTAAGACTGGTCTTTGTTTCATTAGATGTAAATTGTTTTTTTACATAGATAGTCCCTGCTGATAAATCCACATCAGAAACTCTAAGAGCATATATCTCTCCATTCCGGCCACTGCCCAATGAGGATAAAACCTGTGGTTGCAAATATGAGCTTCTTTTAAAAGCTTATCCGCTTCCTCAGAAGTTAAAATCTTTTGTTCAGGTGAGGGAAGTTTGATTTTAATCTTTTTTCCGGAGTTTTTGTTGATCACTTTCCCTCAAGCCCTCAACAAAGGGTGAAGGGCTATTCAAGAGGGCGGATTTTTATATTTTCTTTGGTTAGCTTTTATAAACTTGGACTGATTTCTTCTTCTTGGGCAGGGCGAGCTTCTTTTAAAGAAAGATTTTTGGCAAACAAGCCTCTGGCTGTTCTGACAACTAAGACTTCTACAATATCCCCTTTATTAAGCTTTTCATAAGAAGTATTGGTAAATTCTGTTACAGTGGAAAAGTATACATCTTGTTTATTTTGTTTATCCCAAATAGCACCAAAACCAATATCCGGCATAATCCGACGGATGGCTCCTTTAGCTGTTCCTTTTACCTCTAACACTTTCTCATACATCTGATTTACTCCTTTTAGCTGAAGTCTTATTTTTTAATCATAAAACCATTACACTATAAAGCAAAAAGTATTTCAGATCAGTTTATAAAGAAATACAATCCTTTGTAACCAACTCTTTTAAATTTTTGACAACCTGTGGCAATCCAGGGCCTGTGATCTTTTCGCCTTTAGATTCTTTTTCAGATAAATCTAAATTTAGTTGCAAAAGAAAATCCAGTTCATCCTGATTTGTTTTGAAGCCATAAGCAGAATAAACAGCCTCATCTAAAGCTTTATGATATTTTAGCAATTCATGATCCCCAGGTAATTCTATAGAACGATATAAATCACGATAGCTTATCCCTTCTTTTTTTAAAATTTTTGCTCTTACTTCTCTTAAATTTCTAGCTTTTTTAGCAACTGTCTTTATCTTGGCTAATGTAGGTTTCTGTGGCCAAGGGAAAGTGTCATATACTGTGTTAGTTGTGTAGCGAAAAGTCTCAGCTAAAGTTGAACACTTATGAGTGAACCAAATCCAATGCATACTGGATTGTAAAATTCCAAAAGAATAATCGTCATCAAAAGTAAAAGCGACCAAAGCTGCATTTGGGTTTATATCTGAATGGACAAACTCAAAGATACCTCTTTGTGTAACTTGTCCACAAACACAGTATCTTTTTATTTTTCTAATTTTCTTCATTAAATCTGTTCTAGGATAAGATAACTGCCACCATGTTTTTAAAAAATTCTGATGATGTCTATTCACCCTGGCTTTAGGGTTTGTCTTTAGTAGCTTTTTGTTTCGAGCTTTTTCCTTCTCTGCTTCCTCTCTCCTTTTTGGTAAAACTGTTTTTTCTATGACTTTATATAATCCTTTATATTTTTGAGCCTGTATTAGAGTTTTATCTGAAAAATCTATAACATATCTTTGAGGCAAGGGAGTTTTCCCAGCTATAAAATTATGAGCTGTTAAAAAAGGCTTTAAAACATCTTTAAAATTTATGTTTTTTGAAATATTTTTTTCAGCTTCGTTTTTTGGAAGAAGAAAAGAAGCATGTCCATGTGTTTGACCTTGAGAAGCCGCCTTAGATTTTCTATTAACATTTAATACTTTAGCTTGAGAAACATCTACATCAATAGACAAAGCAGAATTAATCTCTTTTAGCTCGTTAACATGTAATTCTTGTTCATAACCATCAAGATATATACTTTTTCCTATGAACAGCCTCTTTTTTTTATTTTTATATAATTTATCCTTTGTCCAATTTACTATAGACACATAAACAGCGGCTTCACCAGACCATTTTTGGCTAGACACAGCTTCTGTAATGATGCCTCCGTTTTGAACAATATGATCCAAAGAGCCTTCTCTGGAATAGTTTTGCCGAATAGTGTTTGTTCCAACCAATCCAGCTATACCTTTTTTTGAAAGATGGTCATGGGCTTTTTTAAACCAATAAACACAATAATCCGCTCTTCCTGGCACAGTGGGATAAGCTTCACGAATTTTGTTTATATAGCTTACTCCCATTTCTTGTTGGATTTTGTTCTTGGATTGATACGGTGGATTACCAATAATAGCATCCACTTTAGGCCACACAGCAAACAAAGCATCTTCAGCCAAAAAGTTATTATCCAAGTCATCAAACGGCAAAGAGGAGTCTTGTATATTAAACTCATCAGCTAAAATTTTTCGACCAATGGATAAAGCTACTTTTGCTAATTCCAACCCAAATTTGTTTGTATCAATACCATAAAAGTTTTTTGGGGAAACAAGCAAGCCAAGTTCTGAGGGGCGAATTTGTCCTCCTTCTCCTAAATCTTCTAAAATTTCCATTTCAAGTTTTCTTAACTCCCTAAAGGCGATATAAAGAAAATTTCCACTACCACAAGCCGGATCTAAAACTTTAAATTCTTGTATTTCTTTTAATAGTTTTCTTTTGTTTCTTTTTGTTTTTGCCTTGTTTATTTTTTCTTTAAATGGTTGGACAATAGAGGGCCCAACAATTTTATATATGTCTAATTCATGAGTATAATGGATGCCGTGACCGTGTCTTCTTTTTGGATCCATACTGCCTTCAAAAAGAGAACCAAATATAGATGGTCTTACTTTTTCCCAATTTTGCTTTGAGGCATCATGTAGCAGTTCCACTTCTTTATAAGATAGCTCCACTGCATCAGTTTTCTTAAAAATTCCCCCATTAAAATATTCAATATGTTTATATTTTCTTGGTTTATCAAACTTATTTTTTATTGCCATTGCCTTAAATAAGAGAGACAGTTCTTTTTGAGCTGGAAGATCAATTAAGCATTTTTTTAAAATTTCATGCAAAGTATATTGAGGTATCAATCCAACATCTTCTGAAAACAGAGCTATAACCAATTGGAGTATAAATCTCTGGGCCTTATCTTTTGATATTCCTCTTTTCTCCATAGACATATAGATTTCACCAATAGTTTTTGCAACCTGTTCTGTGATAGCTACATTATGATTATCAAATAGAGGCTCTTCCTCTACAGGCAAAAGAAACTTTAAAGCGCCCCAACTCATTTGAAGGTCTTTTGTATTCAGCTTATGAACAGGATCGTTTAATTGGTTGTTTAAATCGTATATCCAAAACTCATCAAAATTACATAAAACCATATACTTTGGACGACTAGGAACTAGAGTAATCCAGTAATCAAAAGCTTGATCATAATGCTTCTGAAGAGGCATGCCTCTCTTTTTTAATTCAATAATTACTCTAGGCTTCCAAACAAGATCAGGGAAAATAACCCCTCTGCCTTTTCGTTTTTTGACTGGTAGTTCACAAATGGCTCCCGCCCCTAGAACTCCTGTATTGCCAAAAGCTTGAAGAAGCCGATCAAAAAATATCTGACCTTCTCCTTTTTCAGAACCTTTACAATTCTTGAACCAGTCTAAAAAAGCTTTGATTCTCTCTTGATGTTCTTTCTGGTTGATTGTCATGATGCATTTAAGTATTTATATTTTTTCCTCTTAAAGCAATAATTTCTAGCTGCGGTTTATATCCTTTCAAAAGGCATCTTTCAGAAGTGATTTTGATTCTTTCTACTTTTGTAGACTTTAGTATAGGTAAAAAATTAGCTTCATTAAGAAAAGGTTCAAGATACTTTAAGTCGCCTCGCAACATGAAATGTTAAAGCTGTGGAGTTAAAAAAGCGTGATGTTCAAGTGGCGGAGAGGGAGGGATTCGAACCCCCGAGACCCGTGAAGGTCTGCCGGTTTTCAAGACCGGTGCAATCAACCGCTCTGCCACCTCTCCCTTTTTAAAAATTATAGTGTAAGTCAATTACAAATCATGCCTTTAGAATTTTATAGAGACCTTATTTTGAAGGTATAAATTTTAATGTTCAAGAGCTATAAGCTATTTTCCTTATAAAACTGTGGGTAACCTGATAATCCTTTCTCTTTAACAAGCTGTAACGCCAACTGAAGGGCTGAATCCATATTTCCAGCCCCTTTATAACACTCAATCAGTCCAATAGAAGTTTCAGTGTCAGTTTTCAGGTATTTCTTGTTTTAACCTGTGTATCTGCCTTTATCCGAACAAAGAGAAACATTGCCATTAAAGAGCCTCAATAGCTTCAATTAAGGGTAGTCATGCATTCATTACGGTCGATCCAGTGATGAGGTCTCTCTGGAGGGCAGGTATTTATACAAGAGTCTGTAGCTGTATCCCATTTCGGTTTTTCCGGAGGGCAGACCACACATCTAAATCCATCAGAGAATCCTGGGTCATCATCTAGGGGTAGTCATGCATTCATTACGGTCGATCCAGTGATGAGGTCTCTCTGGAGGGCAGGTATTTATACAAGAGTCTGTAGCTGTATCCCATTTCGGTTTTTCCGGAGGGCAGACCACACATCTAAATCCATCAGAGAATCCTGGGTCATCATCTGTCCCGCAAGAGATATCACACACTCCCCGCCGGTTTTCTGCAGCCTTACTCCGAGCAGTGCCTGGAACACAGCGGTCGAAACACCAGCGGTTTATACATCTTTGATTTGATGAACAAGCAGGTGAACATTCAGATTCTGGCGGCGGGGTTTTAGATTCTGGCGGCGGGGTTTTAGATTCTGGCGGCGGGGTTTTAGATTCTGGCGGCGGGGTTTTAGATTCTGGCGGCTGTTGGTTGTTATTGCCGGAATTATCGCCTCCGCCACCGCTGACTGTGCCGCCAATTAAACCTTGACACAAATCATCCACCCAATCATCCAGATCCCCCACATCCCCTATCTCATTGCTGTTGCTCCCAGCCGCATCCTCATGGATCCAACCACTCGCATTCCTATTATTTCCTGTCCCCTGACGGCTATTCACTTTCTCATCTATTATCTCCTCTATATACTCCTCAAAATCATCATGGTTCAACCAATCATCCCTCGCATCATCATCCATCCCTTTTCCTATCTTACAATACACCGCAAAACAAGCCCTCGTCTCCGTATCACTCTTACAAGCGCTATTCTTGTTATTTATATACTCCTGAAACCAATCCAATATCAGCTCACTTTCCACAGCCTTCTCTATCAACTTATCCCCATCCAACCTCTTCAAAAACGGTTCAGATATCCCATGATCATTACTGCTATAACTCCCGCTGAACTTCTTCAATAAAGCCTCTAAACTCTTATGATCATCATCTTCTTTCTCAAATATCTTCGCAATATCCTCATTCTCTATCAACCACATTAAAAACTCCTTCGCATCCCTGCTGTTATACTTCTTAATCAAACTATCCAATGATCTTATCGAAACATTCAAATACAAATCAAAAACATCCTTATCCACCCCTGATAAATCCTCCGCATCCGGGTTCTTTAACAACTCATACAAATCCCATAAGGCCTCCACCTGAGCCACTGTCAACTCTTCACAATCCCCTCGATCCCCACGGCTCCTATACATATCCTTACAATACTCATAACAATCATGGCTTTTATTCTTATCCTCACATTTTTCTGTATCCCCTCTTATCGTCCTGGCTGTACGCTTGATCACCTCATCCCTGTTCTCATCATTGGCCTTCTTAACCTCATATTCATTCTCTGTCCTTTCTACAGCTGGCGGACCAAAACAAGAACCTACATAAACAAGCAGTAAACTTATCAGCGCTACTCTTAGGCAGTTCATAAAAAATCCCCTGTCAGTCATCTTGAACCAAATTCTTAATCAACAAACTCTATCTTTAAAACTAGTTTCATGAATCTTTTAAGCCTCTTATCTTCTTTCTTTTTGATGATTTATTTTACCCCCCCTTTTTTTTAAGCTAAATTTTTAACAAATGACAGAATTTAAACCTGAAACAAGACAAAAGTTGTAAGTCTACTCTTTTGGTTCACTTTCTTATAAGCATTGTTAAAGTTCAAGACAACTTAGCTTCTTTTGATAGGAATTAAGTTTTTGAAAAGACTGGTAAAAACAAGTGTTTCATCCGTTCCCGAATTTTTGAAGCTAAATTCAGAGAACTTATAGGCTTTTTGTTGTAATCATTTAGAATTTTATAAAAACCTTATTTTGAAGATATAAATTTTAAGGTTCAAGAGCTATAAGCTATTATCACATAAAACCTCAATAGAAAAGCCATCAGTGCTAAAAAAATATCCACGAGAAAAACCCCAAGGAAGCTATAATCCTTAACAAAATGAAAGAAAGCCAGACTGATGGAAATTAATAAGAAAATAAAGGAGAACAATCCATAAGAAATCAATTCCTGGCCTATGAGAGTCAGGACATAAGCAAAACAAAAGGCGGAAAGCCCTTTAAAAAACAATAAACTTATTTTTTTTGCTTTTTTCATTTTTTTGTTTCTTTTTCAGTTGCTGTCAGTTTGTTTTTTTCATCTATCAGTTTATTGATGCGAGTTTCAATTATTTTTCGATCTTCCGCTCCAGGTATAAGGGAAAAGTATGTGGAGTAATAGGCTCTCGCTTTTTCATACTGATTTTTTGCCTCAAAGATACTTCCTATTTCCTTATAAAACTGTGGGTAGCCTGACAAGCCTTCCTCTTTAACAAGCTGCAACGCCAACTGAAGGGCTGAATCCATGTTTCCAGATCCTTTATAACACTCAATCAGTCCAATAGAAGTTTCAGTGTCAGTTTTCAGGTATTTTAAAGCCTTTTGATATTCTTTTGTGCAAAGCTCATATGTTGCCAGTCTTTCCTGAGGATCCTCAAAAGCTCCTTGGGATATCACCCTGTAAATGTCACCAGCCAGTTTATAAGGCAGATAATGGTTTGGATTTTTGGCAGATTGGGTTTTGGCGTATTTGAGGGCTTTTTCCAAATTCTCTTCCCCTTCTTGGAGAAAATTTATTTTGCCAATGTAATAGTGAATAAGAGGATAGTTGGGATTCATCTGTAACACTTTTTCAAACTCGTTTTCTGCCATCTGATGCTCTTTATGATTCATATAAGTTTGTGCTGTAAAAAATATAGGTTCTGGATCCGATATATCCAGAAGAGAAGCTTCCAAAAAATATTGTAGAGCTTTCTCATATTTTTCTCCAGTTCTGCTGCCTTCCTTATCTGATAGATTGCTATAAATTTTGCCTAAAAAAATATAAGCCGGTTTAAAGTTCTTATTTTTTTCAATAATGCCCTTAAATATGGCTTCAGCCTCTTCATACATATTGAGTTCAAAATAGAATTTCCCTAGGGCCTGGGAATAATCTGTGATACGGGGAAAATGACTGACTAAGTCTTTTAAATATTTTATAGTTTTACGCTCGTTGTAAGCTAACTGAAGGCTTAAAGCATAGGTTATTTGGGCAGAAATATTATTCATGTCCTCTTGGATAGCTCTTTCAGCATAGGAAAAGGCTTTGTGGCTTTCATTTAAAGCCCGATGAGCTTTACTCAATAAAATATAAACTTCTGTGTCTGAGGTGTAAAAATCCAGTGATCTTTTAGCGTAAGCAACAGTGGCTGTGTATTGTTCCTGACGAAAAGAAAGTAAAGCATAGGCTTTAAACAAATCAAAATTACTGGGTTGTTTGTTTTTAACAGCGGCTAAGATTTCTTTGGCACTTTCAAAGTCATAAAGGGCAGAGAGATAATCTGAAAGAAGGAAATAAGCCTCAATCATTTTGCTATCTGCATTTATGGATCTTCTCAACCAGCGAATGGCTTGTCCAGAAAATCCCATTTGCCAATAACATTGTGCGGCCTTAAGGGCAGCCGGGGCATTTCTTTTATTATCGGCAGTATAAGCTTTTTTAAAATTTTCCAGAGCTTTTGAACAATTGCCTTGGTTGACAAGCAAGTCTCCTTTGTAAATAAGCGCCCAGGATTTTACCTGGGTATCCTTAAAATCTCCTTCTTGCCCTAATTTTTGTTTTAAATTCATTACATCAGGATGATTGGGATATAGGGCATAAGCTTTGTTCGCATATTTTACAACTTCTGATCTGTTATTTTGTTTTAGATAAATGTTTGCAAGCGCAATATAGGCTTCAATCAGTATATCAGGCTTAATGGGTTCATTTAAATCCAAAAGGATGGATTTTAGGCGTCTTTCACTGTTATTGTATTTCTTGAAATATTTATATTCAAGAATTCCCATTTTTAATCCTGCCGAATTGTGTTTAGGGAAAAGGTGTAAAACTTTTTGGTAGAGCTTTGCTGATAGGTCATACTGTTTTTTTTCATAAAATATTTGCGCTCCCAGCATATAGGGAGCTATCCATTCCTGTTGTAATTGGTAAACGCTCTCAAGATAATTATTGGCCTCTATTGTTCTATTGAGGGCTTTTAAAGCTTTGGCTTTGAGATAATAAAAAAAGAGGGAAACTTTGTTTTCCGCCTCGTCCAGAACATTGTTTGTTATTCTTAAGGATTTTTCAGGGTTTTTATCTATAAGAGCTTGGACACTTCTGCATAAATCAGAATAGATTCCACTGGGGTTTTTTTTACTCACAAGATTTAATGCCCTTTTTAAGGCATTTTGGTCTTTTGTGTCTTGGTAAGCAAATGGCCAGATTTCCAGATAAACAAGACAAAGATAGGAATATATTTCGACCTTATCTGGATGGCCTTCCAAAATTTGAACATACTGTGACTGGGCGTTTAGATAGTTTGACACTGTCCCGCTTAAATAAGCCTTCATGCCATTTTGTAATTTTGATTTTAATTCTTTATTTGTCCAAGGTTTTATTGTTTTTCTTATAGGCAAAAGCCGGATTTTTTTCTCACTTCTATTTTCTTTATCTTGGAAAAGAAAAGCAAAAGCAGCAATAGATAATCCAATCAAAATCAACACAGGTGTTTTTAAAGAGATTTTTAATCTGTCAATAAATTTATCTTTAATATCCTCCATTTCAATGATTTCACTGTTTTCCTCTTCACTTAAAACATCCTTTTTAAACTTTTCAGAGAGCTTTATTTTAACTCTTTTCTTTTTTTCCATTTTTTTTGTGGAGGAATCTTTATCTCTGGGATCGACAATACGGGTGGGTTCTATAATTTCATCCCCAAGGCTGCCTTTTGCAGTACTGGACTGTTCTATGGATTTAAACTTTTCAGAGGGAGGAGCTGATTTGTTTTGTTCATTCAACTTGGCTAAAATTTTTTCATAAAAGAAAGGTTGGGAGGAAATAGGTTTCCATTTTCCAACAGGGTAAGAAGATAAGAGTTCTTCCCCTTTAAATTTTCCTTCTTCAATATGGAAACCTATTTCTTTTTCACTATAAGGGCCAAGAATATTTCCGTTTTTATTTTTTATCAGCCATTGTTTGCTCATAGTGAAAGTTTATCAAATGTGATATGAATTTGTAAATTAGAGATCATTTATTTTGAAGAACTGCAAAGCTCTATATTTGCATGAAGAGATTTTAGTTTTAAAAAAAGGTTTTCGTAGCCTCTTTCAATGTGATGAAAGCCATAAATTCTGCTTTCTCCTTTAGCAGACAAAGAGGCAATGGCCAGCCCGGCTCCTGCTCTTAAGTCTGTTGCCTCCATTGTATGTCCTTTAAGGGGAACAGGGCCTGTAACAAAAGCTTTGTTATTCCCTGTAATTTGTATATTAGCCCCTAATAAATTAAGCTGTTTCACATAACGGAAGCGATTCTCAAAAATAGTCTCTTCTAATGAAGAAGGTCCTTCCAGCTGTGTCATTAAAGCCATAAACTGTGATTGCAAATCTGTTGGAAAAGAAGGGTAAACTCCCGTTTTTATGTCTACAGCTTTATGTTTTTCACCAGATTTTAAAAGAACTTCTGAATTTTCAGATTCTATAATAAAACCTGCGGATTTTAACTTTTCTAAAAGAGAGCTTAAATGATCGGGTCGGCAGTTTTTTATAAGAACCTCTCCTTTTGAGCAGGCCCCGGCAATTAACAAAGTGCCAGCTTCAATGCGATCAGGGATCACTGTATAAGTGTTGCCTGAAGGTTTTAAATAGGGTGTCCCAATAATTTTTAATTCCCTGGGGGCTGTTTGTTCAATTTGAGCCCCTAAACTTTTCAAGTAGTTTATAAGATCTGTTATTTCAGGTTCACAAGCTGTATTTTTAAGTATACTTGTCCCTTTAGCACAAACACAAGCCATAATCAGATTTTCTGTTGCTCCTACGCTGGGAAAATCAAGCTCTATTTCAGAAGCTTTAAACCCTTCTTTTGGACTTGACCCATGGATAAAGCCTTTCTCCACAAAAATTTTTGCCCCAAGCTGTCTTAGACCTTTTAAATGAATGTCTATGGGGCGGGAGCCTATCTCACAGCCTCCAGGCAGGGGGATTGTGATGTTTCCATGACATGCCAGAAGGGGGCCTAGGCATAGAATACTGGCCCGAAAAGAACCTGCGCTTTCCGGGCAGGGAATGGCATTTGTAAAATCAAAATTTCTAAGAAGAAGTTGATCGGCCGATCTCTTGTAAACTGAACCCAAAGAGGAGAGAATTTTTAAAGCGAGTTTTACATCTTTTAAATGAGGAACATTTTCAAATTTATGTTCACCTTTAGCCATTAAACTGGCAAATAAAAGAGGAAGTATAGAGTTTTTTGCGCCTGAAACATTAACCTCTCCTTTTAAAGTCCGGCCGCCATAAATTTTAAGGTAGAAATTTTGGTTATTCATTTTTTTATTTTTTAAAACAAACCGCTATACGAGGGATTCCTGCTGAATCTTTGTGTATTTCATAAAGCCTCAGCTCTTTTTGCTTGTTGCAAAAACTTTTAACTTTGTTCAATTGATTCCAACCAAATTCAAAAATATAGATTCCCTTTGAACTTAAAATACTCATTGCTTTTTTAAACCATGAGGTGATATGCCCCATACCTTCTTTATTAGAAAAAAGAGCTAAAGGGGGTTCAAAAAAATAGACATTCCTGCTTATACTTTTATCTGTTGGAGAAATATAAGGGGGATTGGCTGTTATAAGAGATGGGGAGGCTCCTAAAAACGGCTTCCATTCGCTGTCTTCTGTCTGACAGACATCTTTTTGCAGGATTTTTAGTCTTTTTTCCACTTGAAAGGTTTTACTATTTTGTTTTAAACATTTAACAGATTTAGAGCTAATTTCCAAGGCAACAAAACTGCAATCGGGAAAATGGGATAACAGTGTCAGACAGATTGGACCGGCCCCTGCTCCAAAATCCACAGCTTTGAAGTCTGTTTTCTGGATATTATTTAAAATCCAGTGGATGAGAGTTTCTGTTTCCTGCCGAGGGATAAAGACACCCCTTTCAAGATAAAACTTTTTTTTAAAAAAGAATTTTTCTTTTAAAAGATGCTCCAAGGGTTCACCTTGTCTTCTTCTTTGAATGGTGTCAAAATAGAGCCGTTGTTGTTTTTTATTGATATTTTTTATTTTAGAATAAATTTCACTTGAGGTGAGATTTAAAACTTCTTCCAAAATCCAGAGACTTTCCTGATAAGGGTTAAAGCTTATTCCTTTAAGTTGTTTTTTTGATTTATAAAGAAGCTCTAAAGTGTTCATATTTTATATCCTGTTTTTTGAAAATTAATAGCTGAGGATTACCCTTTATTCTTTTGGTTTAAAGCCAAATTTTGATAATGCAAATGCAGAGCAGAAAATAATTCGTAAAGGTTTCCTTCCATAATGCTGGTGAGATTTTTTTTTGTAATAGGGATACGGTGGTCTGTCAAACGAGACTGAGGAAAATTATAAGTGCGGATTCTTTGGGATCGATCTCCCGTTCCCATTTGATCCTGTCTTTTTTTGGATTCTTCTTTTTTCTTTTTTTCTGTTTGGAAATCCAATAGGCGGGCATATAATATTTTCATGGCTTTTTCTTTATTAGCGTGCTGGGATTTCTCCTGTTGACAATAAACAGTCATTTTTGTTGGCAAATGAACAATACGAACTGCTGAATCTGTTGTATTAACATGTTGCCCCCCGGCGCCGCTGG
The DNA here is from genome assembly GCA_965116175.1 of Bdellovibrionales bacterium. GTDB lineage: Bacteria > Bdellovibrionota > Bdellovibrionia > Bdellovibrionales > UBA1609 > JACOND01. The sequence goes on from OZ220490.1 coordinate 103,530, forward strand.
AACGGCAGACATCCACACGAATTTCTGAGGGATCAATTTTTACATGAACAGAATCAGCTTCCGGTAAGACAACAACCGTTACTGTAGAGGTATGAATACGGCCTTGGGATTCTGTTTTAGGCACCCTTTGCACCCGATGAACACCGGATTCATATTTTAAGATACTGTACACTCTGTGCCCACTGATGCCTGCAATAATTTCTTTATAACCTCCAAGATTTCCTTCTGAGATGGAAATAATATCCATTTTCCATGATTGGGATTCTGCATAGGAGCTATAAGCCTCAAAAAGATCTTGAACAAATAAACTGGCTTCATCTCCACCGGCTCCTGCACGAATTTCCAGAATAACATTTTTTTTGTCATTGGAATTTTCTGGTAAAAGTTGAATCTTTAATTCTTCTTCTTTTGCAGCCAGTTTTTGTGAAAGATTTTGAGCCTCTTCTTTGGCAAGAGATAAAATATCCTGGTCTTTTTCTTCTTTTAAAAGAGCTTTGTTATCTTTCAGTTGTTTTTTTATATCTTCGTACTCACAAATAAGATTATAAGTTTTTTCCAAATGGTGAAATTTCTGACTCAAATTGGCAAAAGCTTTTGAATCCTGAATCAGCTTTGGACTATTGAGCTGTTCTTTTAGCTGAAGATATTGTTTTTTAATTTGGGATAAACGATCCAACATATAAAATTTTTAAACGGGATCTGGGAGTTAGCTGCTCATATTGTCAAGAAAAGCCGCATTGGTTTTGGCCGCTTTGAGTTTATCAATGAGAAATTCCAAGCTATCCACTACACCCATAGGAGCTAATACTTTCCTCAAAATAAATAAGCGATCCAATTCTTTTTTGGACATAAGCAGATCCTCTTTTCTGGTGCCGGATTTATTAATGTCCATACAAGGAAAGATTCTTTTTTCCATAGGTTTTCTATCAAGCTGTATTTCAGAGTTTCCTGTCCCTTTAAATTCTTCAAAAATCACTTCATCCATCCTTGAACCTGTATCTACTAGAGCTGTAGCTACAATTGTCAAACTTCCACCCTCTTCAATATTTCTGGCGGCTCCAAAAAATCTTTTGGGTTTGTGAAGAGCATTGGAATCCACTCCGCCAGAAAGAATTTTACCGGAAGGGGGTATAACTGTATTATAAGCTCTGGCAAGCCTTGTAATAGAATCCAAAAGCACTACCACATCATATTTGTTTTCTACAAGCCTTTTAGCTTTTTCAATCACCATTTCCGCCACCTGAACATGCCGATGGGGAGGCTCATCAAAAGTGGAAGAGACCACCTCTCCCTTTACATTACGGGACATATCTGTAACTTCTTCCGGCCTTTCATCAATAAGAAGGACTATTAGAACCACTTCCGGATGATTTGTTGAAATAGCATTGGCAATATTTTGTAAAAGAACAGTTTTTCCTGTGCGTGGAGGCGCTACAATTAAAGCCCTTTGGCCTTTCCCCAAAGGAGCCATTAAGTCCACAACACGGGTTGTAAATTCACTGGGCTTCCATTCCAGACAAAAGCGTTCCTGGGGATATAAAGGAGTGAGATTATCAAAAAGGTTTTTATCTCTGCTTTTTTCAGGTGTATTAAAATTGAGTTGATCTATTTTTAAAAGAGCAAAATATCTTTCTCCATCTTTTGGGGGGCGGATTGTTCCACTGATGGTATCTCCACTTTTTAGACCCCACTTTCTGATTTGAGAGGGGCTGACATAAATATCATCCACAGCGGGAAGATAGTTATAATCCGGTGAACGCAAAAACCCATAACCTTCAGACAGGACTTCCAAGACTCCACTCCCTAAAATATCACCTAATTGTCCTGCTCTTTTTAAAATTTCAAAAACCATATCCTGGCGTTTCATTCCGCCAGGGCTTTCTATTTTTAACTTATGAGCTAAGTTTGTCAGGGAATGAATGTCTTTTGATTTTAGGTTTTTTAAGTCCAGACCCTTTTTTTCTTCTTCTGTCAGCTGGATATTGGAGAGATCAATGGTTGAATGTTCTTTTGAATTGTTATCATTGATTGACTTATTGTTTCCATTACCATTTCTCATATTACGGCCCCCATAATTGCGCGATCTTTTCCCTCCATTATTTCTGTAGGAATGGGATTTATCACGATGTGAAGGCGGGGCTCCTGTAAAAGAGGACTTATCTTTTTCTATATCAGACATGTAAATAATAATGATTTCTTAATTTTTGGGTGATTTATCCTTGAAGACTTAAGATTAGTCTAGTTAAGACATTTGTTTTTGTCAAATAAAAAACTGTAAAATGTATATTTTATACATAATTAAGAAGGTTCATGATACTTTAAGTTGACTTAAAAGTTGGTTAACCTATTGTATTTACATGAAAAATAAGTATTTTATTCGTTCAAGGATTTCGGAGGCTAAATTTAGAGAAATTATCAAGTTATTTGCAGGAGATTTAACAGCTTGTCAGATAGCTTTATTTTACAACAAATACCAAAATACAAGCTTTTTGGATACTTAAAGTTAAGTTATTAGGGTTAAACTTCTACATTTGTAGCCGTGTAGTCAAAATCTCTTTGTTTGCGTTTATTGAGGAACAAACGAATGAGCAAAATTAGAATAACTATAATGACAAGTAAGATGAGGATAATCTCTTTTTGTTTTATAATTCCAAGACCGCTTGCATCTTTATAATTTTGTATTTCTTCTTTTTTAGGCTCAGGCTGTTCTTTTGTATCTTCTAATTCAATAGGAGGAGCAAGATCTTCCTGTTCCTGTCCTTGATCTTGGATTTCAACAGGCATTTGAGGAGGCTTGCTTTCAACAGGCATTTGAGGAGGCTTGGAACCTACCGGCCAATAAATAATACTGGTACTGTTTGATATATTTCCTTTGGATTCTAGGTCTGGATTGGTAGCCCAAATTTCTTTCCAACTGTCAGAATGGCCTAATAATTGGCTGGCTACCTGTCTTATGTTATCTCCTGGAGAAAGAGTGTAAACGGAGCTTGGGAGATTAACATCCTGATAATAAAATAAGACTCTGGAATTATCTTCTTTGCGATTGGGAGAATTGTAGTAAATTTTATCTCCAACTTTTACTGTGCGGCGTTGAAGGTAAGGATTGATTTTTCGTAAGTCACTTGTTTGATCAGAGCCATAAATTTTTTGACTGATGCTTTGAAGATGGTCTCCTGGTCTGACAATATAGACCGCATTGACAAGATAACCGGCTTTTCTATAAGGGAAGCTGCTTATTTTTCTAAGAGGAATAAATGCAGGTTTAGGCTTCTCAACTGGAGGCTGAGCTGTTGTTGTAGTTTCCTGTATGTTTTGTTCTGGGGAGGCTGTTGTATCTTCTGTAGGGGGTTCTTTTTGAGGGCTGGTTTCGTCTACAACAGTGTCTTTCTCCTGTTTTTCTTCATCTTCAAAAAATTCTGTTATTTCTTCTTGTGAAACCTCATCATCTTCAGTGTATTCTTCATCTTCATCATAAAATCCGTTCTCCTCATCTATAAGATCAATGTCATCATCCCCATCTGAAGAATCAAAAAGTCTGCTGAAAAAACCTTTTAAACCTCCTTTTCTTTCTGTTTTTTCATCTTCGGCGTACTCCTCATCTTCGGCGTATTCATCATCTTCAGCGTATTCCTCATCTTCAGTGTATTCCTCATCTTCAGAAATTGTTTCATCCATCTCATCAGAAAATTTGTCTGATGCCATATCATCACTTTTTCCTTTAAGAATAGCGCATCCAGGAATAATGAAAAGTAATAGAAGAGTTAGAAGAAGAAAATGTTTCATTGCTGTCGCTGCGTTGTTATCTGCTTTTTTTCAATTTAAATGGGAAACAAGACTGAAGGAAGATAAAAATTTCAAGATTTGGACCATAGTCTTAATATAAAGCTTTAAATAATTGGCTTAAAAAACGGAAAAAGCGTCTAAGTTTTAATAAAATTTAAGATAAAGCATAAAAGCGTTATTAAGAGGATTATTTTAATGTTATTTATTTTTGTTTTTTGAAATAACAGATAAAGATTTTGATTCAACACTGCTTTCCATATCGACAGAAACAATTTGAGACACACCAGGCTGTTTTAAAGTTACACCATAAAGTTTTTTACAGGCCTGCATAGTGTGTTTGTTGTGAGTAATGGCAATGATCTGGCTTTTTCGTGACATTTCTGTAAGAATAGAAAGAAAACGGAAAATATTGGCATCATCAAGAGGGGCGTCAGCTTCGTCAATGATACAAAAAGGAGAAGGTTTTACTAGAAATAAAGAATAAATAAGACATATAGATGTCAAAGCTTTTTCCCCTCTGGAAAGCAAAGTTACACTTTGAGGCTTTTTTCCTGGAGGATGTATTAAAATATCCACTCCAGGCTCCTTTCCTTCCGGTTCTTCATGCAAAATAAGTTGGGCTTTGGCATTATCCCCTTGAAATACAATGGGAAAGATCTTAGAAAATCTTGTGTTGATTTCTTCCAACATATCTTTAAATCGTTTCTCACACAGGTTATCAATGTGAGAAATAACTTTTGTAAGCTCTTTTTTGGAATGGATAAGATCTTCTTTTTGTGTATTTAAAAAGTAATTTTCCTTGGACAGTTTCTCATACTCTTCAAGAGCTAAAAAGTTGATTTCTTTTATTCGATCCAGCTGCTCTTGATAGCGTTTTATTTCCTCTTTTAATTTTTCTAGAGGCGTTTCCTCTGACGAGGGGGCAGGGGTAAAATTTTCAATCTGGAGCTGGTAGTTTTCTGCAAACTTGGCTTTTAAATGAGTTTTTTCCAGTTCTTTTTTATCCCCACTTGATTGTAAAGTGTTAATATCTAATTTAAGTTGAAAAAGTTTTTTTTCTAAATCCTTTATGATAATTTCATGATGGTCTTTGTTTTGGTTTTGCTCTTTTAATTCTTTTTCAAAAGCCATTAACTGGTTATTTAAAGTTTGCTTTTGTTTGTAAATATTATTTATGTTTTCTTCAGAATATGAAGAAGATAAGTCTTCTTTTGTGTGGCTTTCAGACTTATCTGTTAAATTTAATAAAAGCAAAACTTCCTGATCCAAACTTTTTTGCTCTTTGATGTTATCTGAAAGCTCTTTTTCCCATTTTGCCTTTTCCAGATTTCGCGCTCTATGTTCATCTATTATTTTCTGTATAGTGTTTAACTGGCTTTCTTTAAGGGACTTCGTTTGATCTAAATCTTGTATTTCTTTAACATAAGCTTCATTATGTTGAATAAGATTTTGTTTTTCTTTATCAAACTTTTTTATTCTTTGATCGTTTTTTTTACGGCTTTCTGAAAGCCTTAACAATTCTTTTTCCAATTGTTCTATGTCTTTTTTCAAAGAAATCAACTTCTCAGCGCTTTGGCTGTTTTGATTTTGAAAGCTTTGTTTTTGTTGTTTGACTTGATTTAACCTTTTTATACAGATTTCCAAATCCATTTTTTTTATTTTAAGTTCCATTTGTTTTGCAGAGAGATTTTTTGAATGATCATCAATTTGATCACGGATTTGAAAAAGACTTGTTTCTTTATTGGCAGAACCGGCATAAACAAAAGCATCTCTTGTGATAATATCCCCCTCCTTTGTAACAAATTGAAGGGCAGAAAATTGTTTTTTGAGCTCCAAAGCAGAATTCAAATCAGAAACAACAACTGTCTGTTCCAAATAAGAGCGAAGAGAATCAGTATGGATATTCCAGTCAATTTTTTCAGATAAAAAACAGGTAAAGGCGGGATAAGTTGTAATTTTTTTTCTTAAAGATGGGGAGACTTTCAAACCAGGCAGAGAGCTTAAAAAACTGGTTTTGCCTTTATTTTGATTCTTTAATTGTTTAACTGCTTCCTCAATGGAAAAGTCTTCTTTTGGGATAAGAGCTTGAATATGGTGTCCAAGAACACTTCCTAAAGCTGTTGCATAATCAGGATCAACTTTCAAATTTTGAAACAAAGACAAGAACTCCTCTGGTTTTTGGGCTTTTAAATCAGCAGCTCCTTCATTAATAGCCTCAAAACGAGCAATCAATTTTGTCATTTCCTCTATCTTGTATTGAAGAATAGAAGCGCTTTGATTTAAGCCATTGACTTTCTTTTCAATATTTTCTTTTTTAATGACAAAACTTTTCTCATTTTCAGACACAGTCTGAAATTCTTTGTTGAAATTCAGACTTAATTGTCTGTGTTTTTCAAAAAGAGCATTCAACTTGTTTTTATCATTAATATTTTTTTGAATCTGTTTGGTTATGTCTTTTTTTTCTTCTATTAATTGCTCTTTCTCATTTTCAATAAATTGTGTCTGTTTTTGAACGATACTTGCATTGGTTTCTACAGATGTTTTGTTTTGTTTTATTTCTTCTAAATGGCTTTTAATTTGCAGCTCTTTTTTCTCAGAGGATGAAATATCGCCCTTACTGTCTATACATTTTTGAATTTTTTCCATTTCTTCATGAATGGATTTTTCTTTTTTCTGAAGCTCTTTTTTTTTATTTTTTATATCTTCAATGACTTTGAAAACTTTAATTTTATTGAGTAAACTTGACTCCTCCATCCTTTTTTCCATTTCTTTTTGTTTTAAGGCTGAAAGATTTTGATTTGCAATTTTAAGCTGGGCCTTAGCTGTTTCAATTTGTTTTTCCAAGGGTTGAACTTCTGCTTCTTTTTCCAGCTTTTCAGATTTTAAAGAATCTTTTTCTTTTTGAAATTTCTGATAAAGATGAAAGAGATGTTCTTTTTCCTTTCTTTCAATCTGTTGACTTCTGCTTTCTATCCCCCGTTTTAATTCTCTGTATTTTTCTGCTTTTTTAGCCTGACTTGTCAGCTTATTCAATTGAGATTCCTGCATCTTCAAAATATCATTCAGTCTTTGTAGATTTTGATTTACAAGTTCAAGTTTTCTTGTGGATTCATGCTTTCGGTTTTTAAATTTTGTAATACCGGCCACTTCTTCAATAATAAAGCGTCTTTGTCCAGGTTTAGCTGTAATGAGTTTTTCAATAGATTCTTGCTCAATAATGCTAAAGCCCCTGCAACCGGCTCCCGTATTCATAAAAAGCTCACGAATATCCTTTAAAAGACAGGTTTGTTGATTAATGAGAAACTCATTTTTTCCATCACGATAAGCCCGTCTGGTGATCATCAGTTCAGAGAAGCTTTTATAATTTTCCGGGAAATCCACAGGGCCTTTGCTTAAAGTAAGGTTTACTTCCGCCATATTTCCAGGCGCTTCTTTTACTGTGCCGCTAAAGATAACATCTGATAAAGATTCCCCTCTTAAATGCTTGGGTGAACTTTCCCCCATAACCCACAAAAGAGCATCTACCACATTGGATTTACCGCATCCATTAGGGCCCACAATGCCTGTAATCTTTTGGGAGTCAAACTCTAAAGTGGTTTTATCTTTAAAAGATTTAAAACCAAAAATTTCCAATCTTTTTATAAACACAATTAACTTTCCTCTTTCTGTTTTATTGTGGATTGGGCGGCAGCCAACCGGGCAATGGGGATTCTATAAGGTGAACAGCTTACATAATCAAGGTCTAAACTGTGAAAAAAGAATAAGCTTTTTGGATCTCCCCCATGCTCTCCGCAAACACCAATTTTTATCTCTTTTTTTGTTTGCCTTGCTTTTTGCACAGCCATTTTCATAAGTTCACCCACCCCCTCTTTATCAATCTGTGCAAAAGGATCCCCATCTAGGATTTTTTCCTGAATATAAGAGGGTAAAAATTTTCCTCCGTCATCTCTGGAAAATCCAAAAACAGTTTGAGTGAGGTCATTGGTTCCAAAGCTCAGGAAATCTGCTGATTTTGCCAGACGGTCAGCTGTTAGACAGGCTCTGGGGAGTTCAATCATTGTTCCAATATTGAGAGGAAGCTTGATTTGAAATTTTTCTTCTGCTTTTTGAATTTCTCTTTGAACAAGATTTTTTAAAATTTCCAGTTCTTTTTCAGAGCAAACAAGGGGGATCATAATTTCAGGTTCTGCTTTTTTGTTTTCCTTTAAAAGTTGGGCTACAGCCGCGCTTAAAGCCTTGGTTTGCATTAAATAGATTTCAGGAAAGGTTATGGCCAACCGGCATCCTCTGTGTCCCAGCATGGGATTGCTTTCTTTTAAGCTTTTGACTTTAAAACTTAATTTGTCTTTATTTATTTCCATTTTATTAGCCAAAAGCTCTATATCTTCTTCACTATGAGGCAGAAACTCATGAAGAGGGGGATCCAAGAGTCTGATTGTAACAGGATGGGGAGACATAATATGAAGAATTTCATAAAAATCCTCTTTTTGCATCACAAAAAGATCTTCAAGAGCTTGCTCTCTTTCTTCAGAGTTTTCAGAAAGAATCATTTTTCTCATAATATTAATGCGTTCAGGGGAAAAAAACATGTGTTCTGTCCGACATAGCCCTAGTCCTTTAGCTCCAAACTCTTTGGATTTTTTAACATCAACAGGAGTTTCAGCATTAGCCCGCACTTTTAATTTGGCATATTTGTCTGAAAGCTTCATGAGCTTGAAGAAGTTATCATCTAAAGAGGGGGCTTTTGTTTTGACTTTGCCTAAGAAAACCTCACCTGTTGCGCCATCAAGACTGATATCATCCCCTTCTTTTAAAGTATGGCCTTTAAAATAAAGCTCTTTTTTATTTTCATCAATATAAGCTGTTTCACAACCCACAATACAAGGTTTTCCCATACTTCTGGCTACAACAGCGGCATGAGAAGTCATTCCTCCCCGGATAGTCAGTATACCTTTTGCATGGATCATTCCATTAATATCTTCAGGGGAGGTTTCTGTCCGGACAAGAATAACCGGCAGTCCTTTTTTGTTAAATTCCTGGGCTTTATCGTTGTCAAAAATAACTTTGCCAATACTTCCTCCTGGACTTGCCGGAAGTCCTTTGGAGAGGAGAATTTTTTTATCTGAATTATCAAGAGAAGGGTGCAAAAGACTGTTTAAGGAAGAGGGTGTGATTTTTTCCAATATATCTTTTTCACTTATCAAGGCTTCTTCTTTTAAGTCAAAAAGAATTTTTAATTGAGCTTTAGGATTGCATTTGGCATTTCTGGTTTGCAGCAGCCAGAGCTTGTTTTGCTCCACAGTAAATTCAATATCTTGAACAAACTTGTAGTGTTTTTCCAATCTATGGCAAAGTTCAGTCAGCTGTTGAAAAACCTCTGGCATTAAGGACTTTAAGTCTTTTGTTCCGTCCTGTTTTGTATTGACAATTAGCAAAGGAGTTCTTGTTCCTGCAACCACATCTTCTCCCTGGGCGTTTATAAGAAATTCACCAAATAGAGTTTTTTCCCCTGTTGAGGGGTTTCTTGTAAAGACCACTCCTGTGGCGCAGTCTTCCCCCCGGTTGCCAAAGACCATAGATTGAACATTAACAGCAGTGCCCAGTGTTTTTTGGGAGTCATGCATGTTGCGGTAAACGATAGCTCTGGGATTGTTCCAGCTTTTAAATACAGCTGAGATAGCTGTCCAAAGCTGCTCCCAAGGGTCTTCAGGGAAGAGGAGGCCTGTATTTTGTAAAATAGATTCTTTAAAATGCTGAACAATGTTTTTCCACTCTTCGGCTTTGATTTCTGAATCAGAGAAGTAATTTTTTTGATTTTTGTAGTCTTCAAGATAAACTTCCAAAAGAGAGGCATTCATTTTCATAACAACCGAAGAATACATCTGTATAAAACGGCGATAAGTGTCCCAGGCGAAACGATCATCATGACAAAGGCGGCTCAAGACTGATACATTTTTTTCATTAAGCCCAAGATTTAAAATGGTATCCATCATGCCTGGCATACTGACTGGCGCCCCTGAACGCACACTGAGAAGCAAAAGGCTTTTTTTATCATTGAATTTTTTTCCTGTTGCAGATTCCAATTTTTTAATGGCTAATCTGATAGGAGCTTTAATTTCTTCGGGAAGCTTTTCACCATTTTTAAGGAAAAGATCGCAGAGCTCTGTTGTTAGGGTAAAACCTGGCGGGACTTGCAGGCCAAGGCGTGACATTTCTGCCAGATTGGCTCCTTTACTGCCTAAAAGATTTATATCTTTTGCAGAGCCTTCCGTCTCTTGAGGTCCAAAGTGATAAATGTATTTTTTATTGATTGTGATGAGCTTATTTTTTTGGTTTAAACTTTTTCCATTTTTGGTGTTAAGAACAATAGATTTTGTAGAATGATTTTTTCCTGTTTGAGCAGAACCATTGTGATAATTGTTTTGAGAGAAATATCTTTCTTTTTTAAAAGCTGAAGATTTTTTTGATGGCAAAGTTTGGATGCTTTTTGAATCAGATTCTATTACTTTGTTTGAGAGAGTTTTTTTTGATTGAAATAAAGAGGTTTCTGTTGTGGCCTTGCTCATTATCAAAAATTTCCTTTTATTTTGTTATCGCTTTTAAAAATTTCAAGCCTTTTTAGATACTGTTTAACCTTGTTTGAAGTTTGAAGGTTTCCAAATGAAGACATACATCACTGCTTCCATTAGAGTAAGAGAGAGTTTGGCTTTGAACATAAAACATCTATCTGAGCTTTTAACCCCTTACTCTAGGTGGCCTGAGTTTTATCTCAATAAAAACCCTCAAATTTCCAGCAGGCTTGATATAATTTAAAAAGCTAGTTTTTGTTTTAAAAATTCCTCCAGAGAATCAATGGAAATTCTATCCTGTTTCATTGTATCCCTGTCCCTGACTGTTATCTTTTTGTCATCCAAACTTTCAAAATCAACCGTCACACAAAGAGGGGTGCCGATCTCATCTTGCCGACGGTAACGCTTCCCAATACTTCCTGAAACATCGTATTCCATAAACCACTTTTCTTGTAGTGTTTGTTGAATTTTATGCCCCATATCCATAAGAGCTTCCTTTTTAGACAAAGGCAGGATAGCGACCTGAACAGGAGCGACTTGGGGTTTAAACTTTAATAATATTCTTGTTTCTTCCTCAAGCTTTTCTTTTGTGTAAGCTGAACACAGGAGAGCTAGAAAGAGACGGTCACAGCCAATAGAGGTTTCAATAATGTAAGGAATGTAAGATTTGTTTTGCTCAGCATCAAAATACTTTAATTTTTTCCCAGAAAATCTTTCATGGGACGATAAATCAAAATCCCCCCGGTTATGTAAACCTTCAAGCTCCCGCCTTCCCATTGGAAAATCATATTCAATATCCTCAGCTGACTTGGCATAATGAGCCAACTCCTCAGGGCTATGAGCCTTAAAATACAACTCCTTTTCTTTTAAGCCAAGGCTTAAAAGATTTTGTTTTCTTTCTTCCCTCCAATATTCAAACCATTTGTCCCCTTCTTCGGAAGGAATAAAAAACTGCATTTCCATTTGTTCAAATTCCCTCATGCGAAAAATAAAATGTGAGGGAGTGATTTCATTCCGAAAAGCTTTGCCAATTTGGGCTATGCCAAAAGGGATTTTATATCTTAAGCTTTGCTGGACATTTAAAAAATTGACATAAATCCCCTGGGCTGTTTCAGGACGGAGGTAAACTGTAGCGCTGTCTTCCTCCACAGGCCCCATAAAGCTCTTAAACATAAGATTAAAATTGCGGGATTCTGTAAGATTTTTAGAACCGCATTTCGGGCATTGATTTACTTTTTTCTCAAGGCGAAAGCGGTGTTTGCAGTCTTTACAGTCTACAAGAGGATCTGTAAATTCCTCCAAATGACCGGAAGCCTCCCAAACCCTGGGGTGCATAAAAATACTAGTATCCAAACCTGTTACATTGGGCCGGCGGGTCATATCCTCCCACCACAGCTTTTTGATGTTGTTTTTTAACTGAACACCAAGAGGGCCATAATCCCAACAGGAGTTAAGCCCTCCATAAATTTCGCTGCTGGGAAATAAAAAGCCTCTTCTCCGGCAAAGAGAGACAATCTCTGAAAGCTTTGTTTGTTCTTTTTCACTCATGTTTTGATAAAATATTTCTGATTATACTCATCCTGTTTGAGTTTTTTTGTTTGTCAAGCTTAACCTGTTTTATTGGGGAATAAAAAAGAATTTTTAAATTGTAAACACACTATAAGATTGTGATTTGAACTGATCGTGTTTGAAATTTCCACATCCTGTAATTTTTATCATGAACCTTAATAAATAAGAGTTTAATGAGTTGTTAAGGCTCAACAGTGGTGCTAATCCAACTGGGCGCTTTTTCTAACTCTCTAAAGAATATCTGTGCTTCTTCTTTTAGTTGTTCTATTTTTTCCTGATGCTGTTCACATTGATCTAAACTCACTTTACAGTTATTTGCTATTTGTATTCTTTCATCTTCTAAAGGATAGGCCGCCTCTACAAAATTTAAGTTGGCCTGGCACTGTATTTGCTGTGCTTTGTATACTAAAGCTTTTTTCTCTTTCCAAACAGAAAGAGCGGGCCTTTTTAAACAACGGATTGCCGCATCTCCTAGCTCTTGTAATATGCCTATAGTATCAGCATGAAAAGTATTATCTTTCATAATTTTTCCCAAAACCTTGCTATATACATTGAAATAAAGGGCAGGTAATTTAGTAAATACATAATAACTGGTTGCAGATACATATTCATGATAACTGATATTTTCTATAGAGCTGCCTTCCGGATAGGAAGATATAGACTCAATTTGATCTGCCGCTTTTTCATAGTAAGCAATAGATTTATAGGTATTTTCTAAATTAGCCTCTTGATTATTATCAAAAGATTGATTCTTTTCATAATATAGCCCTAATATGTGAGTAGCTACTACATGTCCTTCTTCAGAAGCCATCCGCAGATGGTTTAACCCTTCACTATATCTTCCTATACATATAGCAGCAAATCCTAATGAATATCTAAAAGGTGTTAAGTTATTCTTTTGTATTTCCAATACTTTGTTATAATTTTCTAAAGTGTGTACTACATCTGAACACTGAATTGTATTTACTGCTCCATAGCTATTTAAAGAGAGAAAAAAGCTTAAAATTAAAATTCCCGCCGTTGCTATTTTCTTTATTCCTGTTTCTGAATAGAAATGAGAACCTGAATAGGAATGAGAACAGCTTTGTTTCCTTAAATCTTTTGCTTTTACTTTTTCCATACTTATAATTTATAAAAACTTTTAAATATTTTTGCGTGATTTGATAGCTCATTATTTATTACATAAACCTATGTCACCGCTAACCTTTGCCCACCAGAAATCATCATTTCTATTAAACCAGAATCCTGTAAAAGCTTTTTATATCCGAACTCCAAATTAAATATCAGAATGACAGCACATATACTTATAAAAACACAGGCTCAAGGCTTCAACCACATATCTGTTCTTGTTTATCCTTGAGATCACTTATGTTTTTACTGTTAAGTCACATCTCCTTGACTTTTTAAGAAATTATTTATTTGTTTGCTTTACATTTGTTTATTTACTCTACACCTATACAAACTTTATTCCATAGCCTTAGCTTTTACAGCACCCGTTTCCTCCTGGTTCAATCTTTCTACTACACCACTACAAACTTTATTGCAATATTTTATATATTTTCTTCTTAGGTTTTATATAAGATTTAGACTGCGCCCAAAAAATGGGACAGTTCTGGCAAAAATTTAGGGTTTATGGTGACTTAAGCTGTTCATTAGCAGTTAAGCTTAAAACTAATAGAGTTAAAATTTAAGGGTTACAGTCACTTGAGATATTTTTTTTAATAGAAACTCGCTGTTAAAAGAAACCTTATAAAAAACATAAAGTTTTTTCTGGGTTTATTGTTAATAGAGATTGCATTTATTAACATTGTAATCCTCCTGACCCCCTATATAGTGTGGACAAAGATGACGAGTTCATCTATGAAATAAAAATCTAAGGTTCAAGACAACTTAAGCCTAATTTGATAGGTGTTAAGCTGTTGAAATGACTGGAAAAAATAAGTATTTTACCCGTTCCCGCCTTTCTGAGAAGAAATTTAGGGAGATAATCAAGCTGTTTTCAGCGGATTTAACAGCCCAACAAATCTCTTTGCTTTCCGGTGTTAGCAGAAACTCTATTAATAAAATCTTAAAACATATTAGAATAAAAATGGCTGCAGCTTGTGAAAAAGAAAGTCCTTTTAATAAAGGTGAAATAGAGATGGATGAAAGTTATTTTGGAGCCAGAAGAATAAGAGGAAAAAAAGGAAGAGGAGCCTATGGTAAAACCCTTGTTTTTGGCTTAAAAAAAAGAAAAGGTCAAGTCTATACTCAAGTCATTAAAAATTGTTCAAAACAAGAGATTTTGCCTCTGATAACTTCGAAGATTAGTAAAAGAACAAGAGTCTTTACAGATGGATTTAAGACCTACGATAGTTTAGTAGATTTAGGTTATAAAAAACATTATAGAGTTCATCATGGAAGAGATGAATTTTCTAAGAAAAAGGGGAGGATAAAGAACCACATAAATGGTATAGAGAACTTTTGGGGTATAGCTAAAGTGAGGCTTTATAAGTTTAGAGGTATGGATAAAAAAACTTTTTATTTACACCTAAAAGAATGTGAATTTAGATTTAATCATAGACACGATAATTTATATTTGTTATTATTAAAAATCATCAGAAATAAACCCCTTAAGTTGTCTTGAATATAAAATTAAGACGCTTTAGACGCCATTATTCTGCCATTTATTGTGCCACTTTTTCTAAATTACTAGGTTTTCTTTTTATAATCCTAATTTTTAAAGCCATTAACAAGTAAGTGGCTATGGTATTACAAAAATAAGAGAGGGAAAGCGAACTAGTGGGGAACTTAGAGGATAGACAACAGCTCCTCCCTTCTAGGGAGGCATCCTTAATCTTAGAAGAAAATAAATGGCTTGTATTTAAAAATGAATCCATATAGCTTCTGTCTTTAGAAATAAACCCATAAGGATTTTTTATGAAAAACAAATTACAGAAAAATAAGTTTCAGAAGAAAAAGACAAAACCAGCTTTTAGCCACGATAGATTTTTTAAGAGCTTTTACTCTGATCCAGAACTAACCAGAGAATTACTTGAACTTATCTTTTCAAAACAAGAAGCTCAAGCTTATAACTTAAACAAGCTAAAAATAGAAAAAGACACTTTTGAAGATAAAAGAGCTGACCTCATTTTATCTGTTCCACTTAAAACTTGTCCTAAAATCAGATTAAGAGTGTTCATACTTTTAGAACATAAAAGCTCTTATGATAAAAATCTCTTTGACCAATTCTTAGATTATCAGGTGTTGCTGCGAAAACTCATTATCCAACAAACAGGCTATCCTCAGCCCATAATTCCTGTGCTTTTTTATCATGGGAAAGAGCCTTTCCAGTGGAAAAAAACTCTTCAAGAGGAGGATTTTAAGTCTTTTTTTTCAAAGATTCCTATTGAATCCAGAAAAAATATGCTAAACTATGAACCGAAGATAATAAACACTCAAGACCCAAGAATACAAAAAGCTTATAAGGGCAAAAAGTTTAAGGGTTATGGTGTTATAAAGCTGTTGTCTGAGATATGGAGTTTAAAGAAGAAGATCACTCCGTTAAAAGTAACAGATGCTTATGCTGGGTTTGAGGATGTATTAAAAGGATTAAAGGGACAGGAGAGAAAGACCGCAGAGTTAAGAATACTGGAATATTTGAATGATAATACAGATTTAGATTTAAAGATGTGGTTGCAAGCTGAAAAGCGGCTTATAGAAAAGGGGATATTAAAACAAGGAGGACTTATGCAAGATGTAAGAGAAATTATTAAAGAGAAAGGCCGTTGGGAAGGCCGGAAGGAAGGCATAAAGGAAGGCATAAAGGAAGGCCAAAATCAAGTTATTTTAAACATGCTGAAAGAAAAAGCGGATATTGCTTTCATTTCCAAAGTGACAGGCTTATCTGAAAAAGCAATTAGAAAACTAAAAAACGGTTCTTAACGCCTTCACTTTCCCTTTCAATCATCTTTTGGATTAACAGTCCAGTTATCCCTTTTAAGTCTATTTGTTTTCCAATATAAAGGTTGAAGATTATCAAGTTCATCTCCTCCCCCTTTCGCTACAGGTTTTATATAGTTGTTTAGTTGCAGGTGAAGCTGAGGTAATGTAAGGTTTCATATTAAGGTGTGCCTCTATTGATGCCGTATCTCTTGGCTAGTTGAGTTATGCTCTCTTTACTATTTTGTATTTTTCTACAAGCTGCCGGCGTTGTGCTGGTGCTTGGCTGGAGTATTTGTCCCATAATTTCTCCTTTGTTTTCTCACCTTTATATATTCATCCTCTCCTGCAACTAAACATCTAGTCAATTAAGGGGCTAAAGCGCAAAAAATAATCTTCATTTTCTTGACATTTTTAAGTGAGGTGGTTCATTATATTTATAATGAGCAGAGCAGAGCAGAGCAGAGCAGAGCAGAGCAGAGCAGAGCAGAGCAGAGGCGTCTTTTTTTCAAAAAAACCTTAAAAGTCTTTAGCTTTGTTGGCCTCCCGCTTTTTTTTCTAAGACCACCTAAACTTCAAAGTCCTTTTCAAAACTTAAGTGTAGATAATTTGATTTTACAAAAAGCACACGCAAGCTGTGTTAATGGAAGTGTAAAAAGTGAATGTGCAGGGCCGGCTATGGATTACCATATGTGTGTTAACGGGGGATGGGTATACTACTTTTCTGATTATAATCATCAGCATTGTTGTTAAAGTTTTGTGGCCACTTGGCCGATAAGATAATATCAGTCTTTCCAATGGAAACAGGAGTCCTTTACTAAAGGTAACAATAAAATTTTATACAGGAGTTCCATCTAAGAAAAGAAATCCTTACTGGAATAAGTTTTGGAGTAAAAAGTTAGCTATTCTTGGAACAAGTGAATTTAGTAAAAGTCTTTACCAGAAAAACACAATTAAGAGAAAAAATCATATTTCTTGAAGGGAAAAAGCATCAAATCAAATTTGATTTTGAGAAAGGCATTGATACAAGAATTACGATTGATATTGTAAGAGATGCATTAGGTCAAAAGGTAAATACTTGATACATAGTTGACATTTTATACTGGAAACATGGTTTACACTTTTTTAAATAAGATTAATAAAAAGACTTGTCCCTTTTGTGGAATTTGACATTAACTAAGGCGGTGACAAACCGTGACAGTAAGATCTCTATAAAACAAATTAGCCTGAATTTTTATTACTGTCCATCATCTCTACAAAGGGTTTAAAGAGATCAATCGGTATAGGGAGCACAATAGTTTGTTTTCCCTCTCCTGTCACTTCCTGTAAGGCCTGCAAATAAGCCAATTGTAAGGCCGAAGGGCTTTGTGAAATAATTTGAGCGGCCTGTTTAAGTTTTTCGGCTCTTTGAAACTCCCCTTCAGCATTGATCACTTTGGCCCGTCTTTCCCTTTCAGCCTCTGCCTGTTTGGCCATAGCTCTTTGCATTTCCTGAGGGAGATCAATATGTTTGACTTCTACAACAGATACTTTAATGCCCCAAGGCTCTGTGGCTTTATCCAGTATCTCCTGCAAAGTGTGGTTGATTTTGTCCCTGCTGGAAAGCAGATCATCCATTTCATATTGGCCTAAAACAGAACGCAATGTGGTTTGCGCCAGCTGACTGGTGGCAAAAAAGAAATCTTCAACCTGTGTGACAGCCTTTTCCGCATCAACAACACGGAAGTAAATGACAGCGTTTACTTTCATACTGACATTGTCAAGGGTGATAACATCTTGTGGTTTAATATCCATTGTGACAGTTCTAGTGTCCACACGCAAAATTCTTTCCACGCCGGGGATGAGAACAATTAAACCCGGACCTCTTACTCCCACAGAACGACCGAACCTTAAAACAACTCCTCTTTCCCATTCTGGTAAAATTTTGATAATAGTAAAAAGAGCAAAAACAAGAAAACCGAGAACATAGAGCATCCACATAATTAACCTCCCTAAAGTGATGAGACCCGATAAGCTTAGTTTATTTTTTCAGCCGGCTCAAGTCTTTTCTGTATTGTTTTAATTCTCATTGGAAAATTTATCATTTATTGCCAATCCTTGAAAATTGGGTTTTATAAAAAAACAGAATAAACCAAAAACTTGAATAAAATCAGTATAAAAACCATTCTGTGTCCAGAGTTTTAAATGTCCTCTTCAATTTTCTCCACTATCAGACTCATTTTTTTATATTTGATCACTTTAACAAGATATCCCACTTTAAGAGCTTTCTTACTGCGGAATTTCCAGTTTTCACCATAGATGCTGATCCATCCTTTTTTTCCAAAGTCATCCAGTAATTTTACTACTTCTCCCTCCTGTCCAAGGACAGTTCCCATTGCGGTTATGTTCTTTTTCATACGGAGGGTTTGAACTGTCAAATAAATTAATCCAAGGATTAAAAGAACTGTAATAATGACAGTGAGTAATACAAGAGATATAGAAACAAAACCTCTATTATCCAGATAATCATAAATGTAAAGGCTTTGGAATACAAGAGAAATGAACTCTCCAAAACCCATCACTTTTAATTGAGAAAAAACCACTTCCATAAAAAACCTTTTGATTAAAACTTTTATTGGCTTTGTTTAGCTCTTTACCTGATATTTTAATGGTTTCTTATTTTATATACAAGGCCGTTTAAAATATAATCCTTTTCTAACAAAGACAAAATAAAGCAACATACAAACTAAAAATGTTCATTTTCCAACAGGCTTAATAATAAAAACAATAAACCTATACTCCTGAAACCTTTTTCCACTGTTTAAGTTTTGTCCAAACTTGTTTTTTCCTATTTATAATTTCCGGTGAATTTCCGTCAAGCTCTTCTAAAGAGAAAAGCTGTAAAAAAGAAGATGATTCTTGCCCTAAAGGGCTTTTTTGGTTTTCAGAAGTCAAAAGAGGTGTTTGTTCTGTTAAAAGATCTTTTTTAACAAACTCTTCCCCTCCAAAAAAGATGATAGAGTCAGCCAAAGATTCTTTACAGGAAAGCAGTTGAGCCAAAACCTTATTGTCTTTTATTTCCAAAAAGCTGAACTCAAAAACATCTATGGAAGCCATAATTTTTTTGAGCAAGGCTTTTTGAGATGAGGAGGGAGGTTTAAAAACAACAATTAAAATTAGACAGGGCAGCCCCCCCTTAAGTGCTCGCAAAGAATAAACAGGTTTAGGGCATAAGTAATTTTTTATGCCCAAAACTTCGGACAAATAACTTGTTTTAAAAGAGGAGGTATTTTTCATATTGGGTTTTTAAGTCTATCAAAATAAGAAAAAACCGCTTACGGTCAATAAAACTTAAATATAACTCTGTTTTAGAGTCAACTTTAAGTTCATGTGAATTTAGATTTCTATTCTGACCCCCAATTCAACTAGACAACTCGATCCATCAATTTCCTGTATTCTGCAGGGCTTTTCATACCCCATCCAGAATGAGGAGCCACATTATTATAATCTCCAATTCATTTCTTAAATAATTTCATGACTGTCTAAGCATCCTTACAATCTGATGTATAAACATAATCCCTCTTTATTGTCGCTACAAAAGCCTCTGACATACCATTAGACTCCGGCGTGTAAGGAGCTGTAAAACAACTCTTTAAACCTAAATGTTTATATAGAAATTAAATTCCTCACCTTCAGGCTTTCTGTCCAGTTTAAACTTAAATCTTAAGAAAAACTTTATTTTTTAAGAGTAAAGACTGATAATGCTTCTTATAAGTTTTATTTGCATTTTTTAGTGATTGGTTAAAAGGAAAGTGTAAGTGAATATACCAAGTCTTGTTTAAATTTTGAGGATTTTGCATAAGTGACCCCCCCTAACCCAATCATCAGTTTGATCACAAATTCAGGAATTTTCAAACTTGAACCCAGGGGGACAGTTTTAAAATTTTTGGAAAATCCATGATAAAGTTGCTGAAAAATTACAATTTGTAATTTTTATAAATCTTATATGAAATTTTTGGATTTTTATTAAAAGGGCGCGGATAAAAATTTAAACAGAATGACTATAATTTGTTTAAAGGGTTTATGAATGAAAAAATTTTTGTTTAGTATCAGATTTTTTAGATATTTATCTTTAACAGGATTTGTTTTTTTCCATTTGTTTTTTACACTCTCTGCCGGCACTGCTGGAGAAGATGATAAATTTCATATATGTTTTTTTGAATTGGATAACACAGTAACAGGTGACAATTTTGAGAAACAAAATAAGAATTCTAACAGAGTTGTCCATCGTTATAAAATCAACAAAGGGGAAAGCGGTAAAGGGGCTGTTAAACGAATGATTGAATCAGGCCGGAAATGTGATGGGCTTGTTTTTTCTGGCCATCACACCGGGGACTGGTTTGGTGATACAGGGGTTGTGCAGTTAAAAGACCTGGAAGAGTTTTCCTGTAATCCAAAATACAGAAACTGGTTTGAAAATATTAAAATGCTTTGGTTGGATGGCTGTAATACAGCAACAGATAATTTTATTCAGTCTAAAGGTATAATTAAAACTCCTGATTCAGAGGCAGTGAGGCTATTGGGAAAAGGACTTAAAGACAAAACAAAGTTAAATAAAGATTATATAGGGTATTTTCAACAGACCTATTCAGCTGTTTTGGATGAAAACACGCCTTTTAGCTCTTATTACTTAAGGATGTTTCCTAACACTGAAATCTACGCTTTTAATGATACAGCTCCATCGGGAAAACAGCTTTATGGACGCAGTTATCAAGCGGATCATTTGGCAAAACTGGGGGAGGCTATCCTGGCAGAAATAGCTGCAAATAAAACAAATGAACAAGTTGCTGTGGCAGTTGCAGCTTTATCTGAAGAGGATTGTGATACGTTGAATATTTGGGAACAGATGAATGATCAGACAAGAGTAGAAGCTATAAAAAACAAAGATTACAAAAAGGCTCATAAACTGGGCTGTGATTTAATTTTAGCCAAGCGGGTTTTAGATGACCCTACATCCACTGAAGCGCAAAGCGCCTTGGCTGAGCAAATTGTAAATGATCCCAAATATATAAATAATAGGGAGATTTTAGAGCTGGCAAATAAAATTTTAAATGAAACTGATCCGAAAGATAAGAACAACTCTGAGTTTAAAGATAAGGCTGTTAAATTGGCAAAACAGTTAGTTGTTGACACTCTAAAAGCTATTAATGAAGCTGATTTAAGTCCTGGAGGAGGAAATAAAAAATATTTTCATCTTCTTTTTAACAATCTTTATGAAACATGGAATACAGCAAAAAAATATAAAAATAAAGATGTTAATTTTGTTTGCCCGAAAGCTTCAGCAGATGAAAATCAGACTGACTTTTTCTGTCAGGTGAAATCTCAATTTCAGGCCCCCGGTTTTACAAGCTCTATTGAGGAAAGAATTGAATCCCCTTATACCGCTTCTTTAAAAAAGGGAAGCTATATCAAATTTTATACTGACATTCATGATGTGGATTTAAACAGCGAAAGTGATAAAGCAAAATTTGTTAAAGAGCGTGTCAGAGAATTGTTTAAAAAAGCTCAAGCTGTTTTTCCGGATTTAAAGTCACCCAGAAAACTAAATTTGGACCTTGATACAAAAAGAGCCTTGGCTGTTTCTATAGCGGATCAATTGCTTCAATATAATTTGTTGAACAAAGATCAAATAAACAAGCTTAAGGCAAATAAAAAATTATTTCCAACAGGGACAAAAAATCCTTTTCTTGTGCATGTTCAAACAAGCTTGGATTTTAAAGGCAAGTCTTCTGATGTTATTGTTGATTCTGTCAAGGGGCAGACGGCTCATTCTTTAAGAAAGAGAAGTGGGATACGCACAGGGGCGGCAATCTTTTTCAGGAATGGAGATAAACAGAGTCTTGCGAAGCTGGCTAATGCTGTATCTCTAGGGGAACTTGTTGAATCAACAGATAGCTATGCTTTTGTTAAAACTTTACATGATCATCTTGCCGACAAAACAGATGAAGATAAAATTGATATTTTATTTAACCTCAGCCGGAATACAAAACAAAATCTGGAGATGTTGATTTTAAGTTATGCCAACTGCAACTTGTCTGACAATAAATCAAAACAAGATCTGTTAAAGCAAAAGCTCTTTGATAAAATAACGGATGAAACACACAATTATAAAGTTCTGCTGACAATTTCTTGTCCCACAAAGTAATTGGTTTTTAATGGTGTTGGAGTTTTTGCAAAAGTGAAGTTTAAAATTTTTTTATGTCTTTCTTTCAAATAGGGTTTCAAATAAAAATCCGGATGATTCCAAGGCTGTAATTTTATAAATTCCTTTAAGGACTCTTAACCCTTCTCTTTTTTCCAAAATGATCAGCCCATTAAGGCTTGAAAAAATCAGCTTTTGTATAGTGGAGCTTTGCCATTGGGGGGCGCCCATCTGAGCTAAAGTTTCCATTTTCCATAGAGCTTGTTTGTGACTGTTCCCATGAAGAGTTCCAATACTTCCCCTATGGCCTGTGGCAAGAGCCAGGAGAAGATCCTTAGCTTCTTCCCCCCGAACTTCCCCCATAACAATTCTATCAGGTCTTAGCCTTAAGCTTTGCCGGACCAGACTCTGTTGGTCAATTAAAGCTTTTGAGCTTTCCGGATGAGTTTGGCTTAAAAGTTTGGTACTGGTTTTATTGGGCAGGACAATTTCATCTATGTCTTCAATACTGATAATTCTTTCATTGTTTTGTGCTTCTTGCAGACAGGCATTTAAGACAGAGGTTTTTCCTGAGCTTGTTGATCCTACAATTAGAAAATTGAGCTTGTTGTGAACAAATTGCCGGACTATATCAATAGCTGTTTGAGGGGCCCAATTTTGTTTTTCCAGTTTTTCAAAAGTCCAAAGGCTTTTAGGATGCCTTCTTAAACAGATATGAAAGTCCTCTTTAACTATGGGTGGACATAAAATATGCACACGGAAAGGCCCCCACTTTCCCTCATTGAAAGGTTTTTTTAAGTTTACTGTGATTTTGGCCTGTGTCCCTATTTTTTCCACAATATTATAAAAAGTTACTTTTGATAAAAAGCCATCTTTCATTTTTAGGATTCTTCCATATTTTTCATAAAAGATATGATCTTTGCCATTGATAATGATCTCATTTATGTCTGATTCGTTTAAAATGGAATCCAGGGGGCCAAAGCTTGAAAATTCAGACAAAATTCTTTGTTTATTTTCTTGTGAACTGTTTTCATTGATGATTTTTTGTATGATTTTATCTTTGGTTTTTTCCTGTTGTGGGTTGATAGATAAATCCTTATTGCTCAGCAGGCTGTTTTGAAAAAGATAGAGAATATTTTCAAACTCTTTGGATAAACTTTGTTTACTTTGATTGCAATTAAGATTCTTCATGGTTTTATTCTGTTTATAATTTTTGCCTGGATAAAAATAAACTGAGTCATTTCATATTTGTTTCTCCCAGATAAAAAAGAGCTTGGAAGGGATAAAAGAAAACTCAGCTGTCCTTTGTTTTGCATCCCTTTAGATTTTTTCTGAAGTTGAAAAAGTTTTAAAATCTGTTTGTCTTTTAAGATGACTGTATTTTCCAAACTTTGTGTTTTTAAGGGAGGGGGCTTATCCATAGAGGAAAAGGCCAAAGGTTCAGAGAAGTTAGCCTTTACCTCCAACTCTACTTGATTTTTTTGATCCAATTTTGGAATCATATTTAATTGAAGTCCATAGGATTTCCATTGTACAGTCTTTTGCTCCATTTTGATGTTATAACTGTTAAAGGGGATTTGTCCCCCGGATTGAATTTGCAGTTTTTGTCCACTTTGGCCTGTAATGGAGGAATGATGTAAAGTTTTACCCTGTCCTGAATTTTTTAAAAAATTTAAAAAAACCAGAAGGGAGGAAAAGGAATTGAGAGGATTATTTAAGTCAGGGGCTCCTCCAAAAGAGAATCCAGAGGATGATAAGCTTTCCACCAAGGCTATTTCTATTTCAATAAAGGGTTTCTGGAAAAACCATAAAGGATTTTTTTTTGGAACCAACCCATAGGGCTGTAGGAGTTTTTTATATTCTGTTAAATTTGTCCCTTGGGGGAGATCTACAAAGGGCAGGTTATGCCATGCCACTTCAGGAGAGACCTTGTTTTTAAAAAGGATTTTAAAATAGTGTGTGATTTTGGTTTTGAGATTTTCTCCCGGCAGAGCTTTAAATTCATATAGGATGTTGAGTTTTTGAGCTGTTTCAGCCAGTCTTACCCAATCATAAAGACGATTTAAAATTCCAGTGATTTGAAAAATATTTTGATCAGAGAGAGACCAATCAAGCCCCCAAAAGCTTTTTAAAAGCTTGTCTAATGTTAAGGCCTGAAACTTTTTTTTCTTGTTGAGAATGAAAATTTCATACCGTTTTTTGCCGGCTATAAGGAGGGTTTTTCCTTCTTTTTTGGCCATCAGAGAAAGGCTGCCCTGTTCCTGTTGAAAGGTAATAAGACTTTTATCTCCAACTCTCACTTGTTGGTTGTATGGAAGAGGTATAAAAGACTTTTCAGCAGGGGACAAAATCAGTCTCTCACAGTAACCGGATGAAATATAGAGCATGAGGCTTATCAGATATACAAAACTCATCACTGTACTCTATAGCAAAAAAGATTCTCAAATTCCTGGATTATGGAAAATTATTTACTCTTCTGTTGAATGTTTATTCCATTTCCACTTTTATAAGGCTTAAGACCTGAAAAACTTTATTTTAGGCTTTGATTTTTAGGTTTTTTTTAAGCTTTTGCCTTAATTTTGCCGATTTATAATATGTATTATAGTATTCTTAGAAAAGCTTGAATCTTTGAGGCAGGCTGTTTCAAAAACGGGACTGTAAAAGTTATATGTTTAGATTGATATTCCTTTTTGCCAAATCTTTTTTACTCAGTTTGCTCTTATGTTTCCCGGCACTTGGTTTTGCCTATAATCCTACTTGTTACTCGCCGGTTCAAATGTCAGCTTTCATGTCCAGGCCAAAACCGCAGGGGACAAACTCAGGACAGTTGAGAACACAAATTCGGGTTTTTGGGAAGCAAATCAGGGCGCAGGAAGATGATTTTGATGAAGCGGCAGATCGTTTGAGTCGATCTCTTAGTGAAGAGCGGTTGCAAGCTGATCCTGATGATGTAGCCAATGAGATTGCTGATTATATGAAAGATAAACAGGATGGCTGGGGATGTGATTCTTCAGGACAAACTTTTCTTTTTCCATCCCCCTATTTTGAATTTTTAGGATATATTTTAATCCCTCAGGCTCAGGCAGAGGAAAAGCCAGTTGAGAATATATTCAGAGATATTGTTGGAGATAACCCCAATCCTTCTTCAAATCCATTAGCTGTAGTATGTATAAACTCTGGAGGGCAATGGGAAGATGGAGAATGTGTATGTCAGCATGGAATAGATGCCTCTGGTCGTTGTAAGCCTGCCCCTCCTGCTCCTGTTGTTGCCCCTGCTCCTGCCCCTGTTGTTGCCCCTGAGCCTGTTGCTGCCCCTGGTCCTGCCTCTGAACTTGTTCCTCCTACTTCTCCCACTTCCCCTAGTCCTGCCCCTGAGCCTCTTCCTCCTACTTCTCCCACTTCCTCTAGTCCTGCCCCTGCCCCTAAGCCTGTTGCTGCCCCTGGTCCTGCCTCTGAACTTGTTTCTCCTACTTCTCCCACTTCCCCTAGTCCTGCTCCTGCCCCTAAGCCTGTTGCTGCCCCTACTCCTCCTGTCCCTCCTGCTCCCCCCCCTGTGGGAAGTCGTGGGTTTATACAAGCCTCAAAGTGTGAAGAACAGGGGTTGAAATTGTATGCGGGGAAATGTGTTTCCGAAGAGGAATATAACTGTAGAGTAGAATCCAAGGGAAGGTGGCTAGGGCCTGCTCGTGGATGTAAGCCTGTTGCTGCCCCTGCTCCTAAGCCTGTTGCTGCCCCTGCTCCTAAGCCTGCCCCTGTCCCTGAAACGCGGGAGCAGAAATGTCGTGACAGTGGAGGGCGGTTTGAAAATAATCAATGCCGCTGTCCAGAAGGAAAGCTAGAAAAAAATGGAAAATGTGAATGCCCCGATTGGAAAAAACATGAGTCCTTCAGGAATAATGGCGTAGTTAAGTCTAAAAGTTTTTGTCAGGATTATGCTAAAAACAAAAGGAAATGTAGAGAGGCTCTTAAGAAAATGAAGAATATTTTAGCCAAAATTTCTGAATTGGAATCTGAAAGAGCGGCTAGAAAAGATGAACTTGCTAAGGAAAAAAAAGCCTTGTCCGTTCAGTCCAAGAAAAAAACAGAGGCCGGTGGTTTTTGTTTGAGTTGTTTGAAAAAAGCTATTCAGGCCAGCCGCCCTTCCTTTGGACAACAGTTAGGCAATGTTCTTAAAATAGCTACAGGGCTTGGAACAAGCGCGATCATGTATAATGTAGGCCAACGGGCTCAAATAGATGCAAATATGCTAAGAATGCAGGATGCCTATCCTCCTCAATCTGATTACTATGCTTTAACGGGCGCTCGAGCAGGGTTTCCTTTTGTGTCTAGAGGTCTTTATGACATGATAAGAACTAACACTCCTGTGGGAGGCTGGGTTTGCACTCCTACAGTGGATCCTTACGGTCGTGTATTTAGCAGTTATCAGCAGGGGCAGGGTTTTAAAATGAGGTATTACTGATAAAATATAATTTTTGTAAATGTTTATGTGTTAGACATTTAAGGAAAAACAAAAAATATCAAAACAAGGCTTTATGATGTTAAAATTGTATATAAGCAAGGATAACAGAAAATTTAAGTTGTAACATAAAAGCATTGGAATAAAATTATAAACAGAGGGGTTTGTCTTTTTTATTTTGGAGATTTTATCCGAATAAGATTTTAACTGACAATTTAAAAATTATTTACAGGAGTTTGGATTTGAATATTTTACAAAAAACCTTTTTACTTTTTTCTTTTTTAATGATGAGTTTGTTGTCATCTGAAACCTATGCTTCGTTTATGCCGGTTAATGATGTTTGTTTGCATCCTATGGAAGAGTTGGCTTTATTTGGTTCTCAAAAGAGGTCTGTTGAAGATGAGATTAAAGCCTTGGAAGAGCAGCAGAAGGCAGTGGATGAGAGTATTAAATATGTGAAAGGGAAAAAATACGAGAACGAAAACAAAGATTTGGACAGTCTTCTCACTAAACTTGAAAATTCACTTGTTCCAATCAGCCAACAAAATAATAGTATTGATCAAGAGGATATAACAAGTATCGTTTCTGAATATATAGAAGGACGATACAGCTCTTTGGATGAAATTGATGGAGAAGATTCTGATGAGGATGATAACGATTGGGCTGTTGATGACGATCTCATTGAAAAAGCGAGACTGTATGAAGAGGATCCTCTCTTGGATGAAAAACTCTTTAAAAAAGAGGGTAATATTGATCAAAGAAAATTTTGTGAGAAGTATGCTTCCGAAAAAAAGGAAAGGCGCTGCAGAAATGCTATTAATGATCTTGAAGAATTATACGATGAATTGGATGAATACAAAATTCAGAGGGCGGAAATAACCAATAAGATTAATGAATTAGAAGCGGTTGAATGGCGTATAAAAGCTGGTTTGCCTGTAGATGAAGAGTATGCGCAGTATTTGGAAGCAGGAGGCCCCTGTTGGGAATGTTTGGATCAGTTAAGAGAGCTGGATAAACCTACAGCAAGTCAGGCAATCGGAAGTGTTGGGGCTTTTCTTGGCGGCGCCGCGCTTTCTTATTATGGCTACCGGGCTGGAAAGCGTGCAGCGCCGAAAATTGATAAATTAAGATTGAGACAGGGGTTTGATCCTTTAGGTCATGCTCATATGTCCTGGGCTGGTGCCACTCTTGGACTGCCTTTTATGTCCCTTGGGGTTCATGGCTTGGCTGGAGGAAATTCCGTATTTGGCAGTCATAACTGTAGCCCTGGTTTTGCCACTGGGTCAGGTATTTACGGTCCTTTTTCCCATTACAATATGAATCCAGCGGCTATACTTCAGGCTCAGGCCATGTATGGTCAAAATCCGGTTTTTAATGCGGGTTTACAGTTAGGAGGTTCTCCCTATGCGATGTTGAATCCGTTTGGCATGGGGGGTCTTGGCGCTAGCGGAGGCTTTCAGTTGGGTGGAATGCCGTTTGGCATGGGGGGTCTTGGCGCTAGCGGAGGCTTTCAGTTAGGTGGAATGCCGTTTGGCATGGGGGGTCTTGGCGCTAGCGGAGGCTTTCAGTTAGGCGGAATGCCGTTTGGCATGGGAGGTCTTGGCGCTGGTGGAGGCTTTCAGTTGGGCGGAATGCCGTTTGGCATGGGAGGTCTTGGTGCTGGTGGAGGCTTTCAGTTGGGCGGAATGCCATTTGGCATGGGAGGTCTTGGCGTTGGTGGAGGCTTTCAGTTAGGCGGAATGCCGTTTGGCATGGGAGGTCTTGGTGCTGGTGGAGGCTTTCAGTTGGGCGGAATG
Organism: Bdellovibrionales bacterium; assembly: GCA_965116175.1. Lineage (GTDB taxonomy): Bacteria > Bdellovibrionota > Bdellovibrionia > Bdellovibrionales > UBA1609 > JACOND01. The sequence goes on from OZ220490.1 coordinate 131,805, forward strand.
CCATTTGGCATGGGAGGAGGTCTTGGCGGCTTTGGCGGCGGCTTTCCTGGAATGATGAATCCAGCGATGATGCAGCTTCAGATGCAACAACAGCAGTATACCCAATACTTGCAGATGCAACAACAGCAGATACAATTTCGTTTACAAGCCCAACAGGCTTGGCTGAAACAACAACAGTCTATTCAACAAGATAGAATGCGCAGGCAGGAAGTTATTGGCGGTCTTGTTCAAGAAATGGGCAGGATACAACAACAGATACAGCTTGTGGCTTCAGGAGGTATAAATAATTCTGCTTTAGGAACATTTAACACCAATTTCAATACCGGTTGGAATGTAGGGGAAAATCTGGTTAATAATCAGGTCCCTGGCACTTCTACTGGCCCTAGCCATCAACCGGCAGTTACAAATAAAGGGACTTCTTCAGGTGACTATAAGGTTATTAGAGAATAAAAATTTTAGGTTCATGATGACTTAAGAGGATTATTTCTAAAAAGTTCTGAATTTTCAAACAGGATTGGTATAAATGCTTAATAGGTATAAATGCCTGTTGCTGGACTTCCTTGTTCTTGATTCATTGAAATAATAAGGATCACTGTAAGAGCTCCTGCGCCCACTATAAGCCAGGGTGGAACATTGGAAAGCCAATGCTGATTTTTTGAATCAGGGTCTTCAAAGTTGTTTGATAAATCATCTGAATTTAGGAGAGAGGAATCTGATGGAGAAAACAAATCCGCTTCTAAGCGGCTATTTGCTGTTTGATAAGCCAAAGAAGCCAAAGAATGAGAGCTTTCTGTATTTTTTATCTTGTTTGGACTATCACTTTTTGTCTCAAATTTTTTGGCAGAAGGATTTTTTCCATAAGATGAATTAGTTTTAAGATGTGAAATGATGGATGTTGGACATGGAGAAGGATTAAGGATTTGGGTATTTTTATTTTTCCAATCCGCTTTGATTTGCAGATTTTCACAGGAGCCTTTTGTCAACCTGTCTGTTTTTATTTTTTGAGACAGCAATTCAGAAAGATTTAATTTTTTTGACCAGGATAAATGAGAAGAGCTGAAAGCGCTTATACGATAAAAAGACTGGGGAATTTTTAATTTTTCGTTCTTTTTTATTTGTATTCCATTGATTAAAATAATTTGGTGATCAGGAAAAATATTTTTCCAATTCATAGAGAGAAAATTTACCTTTCTCTGAATAAGCTTTAATTCCTCCATAAGAGGCGGGGGAAAAAGCTCATAGTCAGGATAGTTTGTGCTGTTGATTTCAAATACAGTGAAATTGCTGGTTGAAAGCAAAAGAGCTTTTCTTTTTTCCAGGTCCTTTTCAATTTGAGCCTGTCTTAAAAAGGAGTATAAAATAATCCGCCGCTCTTCCTCATCCCAGTCTGCTGAAAGGGCTAAGTCTGTAATTTGTTTAAAAGCTTTTATAGCCTTGGCCTCTTCCCCGGACAGATAAAACTCCTGAGCAAGTACAAGCTTTTTTTTAAGTTGAAAAGCTTTAATCTGCTCTCTTGTTTTGGAAAGTTTGTTTTGGGCATAACTTATGTGAGAGGGGCCGAGAGCCTGGACAGAGGCTTTAAATTCCTGAAGAGACATTTGAGGGGATTTGATCCAGATATTCTTTTGTTTGAATAAAAACTGTGCTGACAAAAGCTGTGGAAATATCAAATAATTTATAAAAACAAAAAGCTTAAAAAGACATTTAAAAAAAATTGGGTTTGTATTTTTATTGTTTGTCAAATTTACCTCCCTTTACCTGCTGTATAAAATTTCAAGTTGTAAAGCTCAGTAAGTTCAAACAAAAAGGGTATACATATTAAAACTTTTCTTCAATAATAATAAGTGATTTTTTTACCCGCTTTTTATATACTTTTGAGCCTTTTTTATTTGGATTTTGAACAACTGCATAAAAGGGATCAGAGTGTTTAAAAAGATAGGGGGCTTCTTTTTCCGGGATAAGAGCTGCAAAACGGCCTTCTTCTGTGTCGGGAGGGAGAATTTTAATGGCTCCAGCGGCTTGTTTTTCAGGGAGTCCTGTTTGTTCTGAATAAGTGTAAAGATCAACCACTCCATAAGCCCCTATAATGTTTACAATGTCTCTGCCATTAGCAATCTCTATAGGCAATAAAACAAAATCTTTTGGAACTAGGGAATCTAAAGAGATAGCTTTTGTTTTTTCTTTCCGCAGTAGAGGCAAAAATTCAGAAATAAAAGAAAGAAAAATGAGTCCTAAAATGATGAGAAAGTGAGAGCGGTATTTTTTAAAAAGTTGTTCTAAAGTACTGTTTTGAAATAAAGGTTTATCTTTAAAGAATCTCTTTTGGATTTCCTCCTGAAAAAAAAGAAGATGTTGGAACAGCTTTTTTATAATTTTTTGCATATCTAATGCTCTCCTTGGACTGGTTTATACCAGGGCGCTTTGGTTTTTTTTGTTTCATAATTTTTTTGTTTTGTAAGCCTTTCTTTTTGTATTTCTTTTCTGGTCAAGGATTGAAAAAACTGAATGAACGATAAAAAAGACAAAAGACAAATAATGACAAACAAACCCTCCATTAAAATTTGCCCTTTATTTGAAAAATAAAGAATTCCTATTCTCTTTAGAAAAAGGGAGTATCCTTTTGTTTTTCCCTTTTGGTTTTTAAAAAGTTTTAGTGATAAAGAACACTTGTCCATGTTCCCCCTTTTTGTTTTAAAGAAGCTGTGCAGCTGTATCTTGAAGAAGGTTTATGTTTTGATTGAAAGGGCATCTTCCCATTTTTATCCAAAGGAGAGAAAAGTTGAATTGTCCATGAAAACCGGCTCTTTTGATGATTTATAAAGTCTGGAATAGGTTTGTATGTGTAGGCCTTATCACCTTTTTTTTGCCTCTTAATGGCAAGGGCTTTTTTATAAAAACTTTCTTCATGGATATGAGAGACATTAAGTTTTTCAAGGATTTTCCTCATCTGTTTGAAAGTTCTTCTTTTGATAAGGGAGCTTTTTGCCAAAAGATATTTTTGTCTCATAATCACAGCTTTTTGCATCTGTTTGACAACCTCCAGCTTTTTTTTCAAAAGAGGAATTAAAGGAACCATGCCTGAGGCTTTGGCCATCATAAGACTTGTGGAAAGGGCTTTTCTGGTTTTATGCAGGAATAAAACCTTATCATTAAGATTAATGATTTTGTTTAGCACCAATCCAAGCTCCTTCTGCCCTTTAAGATTAATCTGTATACAGTGAGATTGGACTGTTGTGATATTTTTAATTCCTATGCTTAAAAGAGAAAATCCTATGATTCCTGTCATCATTAAAGTTGTCCAGGCCAGTAACAAAACGCTTATAAATCCTGCCTGGGCTTTATGGGGAGTTTCTCTGTTTGAAAGCCTGCCAGTTTGAAATGACTGGCAATCAGACTGTTTTATTGAGGCAGGTTTAAAGTTTGTCTGATAAAAAAATCTTTTTTGTAGAAATGCCATTGAACATATCCTTTCCATTCGTTTTGAAAATTTTTGATATTTAAAGATTTGATTGTCCCTAAGGGAGTTAATTTTTGAATTTGTTTTAAAGTGTTTTGTTTGCATTGGTTAGCCTCCTTTTGCTGAGCCATACATACAATCCCTTGATAAAGCTGATGCTCTATCCATAGAACACTTGTCCAAATCCAAAAAAGCAGAAGTATGAGTTTAATAAGCATTATTAAAGTCAGGGAGAAGATAAGTGCCTCAACAAAGCTTTGGCCTGTTTGCTCACTTATTGTCATTTTCTCTTTTTTGTTTTTTTATCTGTGCTGGCAGAGCCTGACATAAAATCACTTAAATCACTTCTTTTGTATTCTTCTTTTTTCATAGTATGGGTTTTTGCTTTTTGATTTTTGCCTTGTAAAGCATAAATAGCATTTGCAAAACGGGATTTAACAGTTTGATTAAGAGTTCTGATTATACCAATAGTGGCCACCCCCATTAGGGCAATGAGTATTAAATATTCAATCAATCCCTGACCTTTTTTATTAAGCAGAAGGGGTTTTATCTTTAATACCCTTGGGGTTTGTTTTATATGACTCTTTTTTGTAAAGAGGCCATTGCGGCTTAAGGGAAACCCCATTTTGATTTTTTGAACATTATTCTTCTTTAAAAAACAGCTCCAAAACGATTGTTTTTTTTTGGCTGGCTGCTTGTTGTTTTTTAGATTCATAATAACCCCCTTTTTTATCATTTGTATTTATCCGGTTTGAAAACACTTAACCGTGTGTTTACTTCTTTCTGATGAAGTTTCAGCTTTTAGGACTGGAGCCTCAAACAGGATAGCCATCTTTATAAAGGAGCAAAAAATTTTCTATAAATAAGGAGCTTTTTTTGAGGAGTTGAGTGATTTTTTTACCGGGTGCGCCGGTATCCGGCAGATTTTTCTATATTTTTTATATCACATCAATTTGGTTTGAACTTTGGAATCTTTCAAAAGTAAAGAATGTGCCGCTCTCTCCATGAGAGTAAGAGGGTCAAAAGTGAGTTTGGCTTTGAGCACAAAGCGGCTAAGAGGCGCTTTGAAACTTATGTCTGAATTTTTGACCCCCTTACTCTCATGGAGGCAATGATATATTCTTTCATTTTTAAAAACCCTCAAATTTCAAAAAAGATCGGTCTAGCAATATGTGATTACAAAAATCAAACGAGATTGATATAGAATTAATGAAGAATGACATTTTTGCACTTTGATCCTTTTCTTTTGCCATTAAGATAATTGCTCAAATAGGCAAAACCCATGTGTTTTGTATAGTCAATCAGATCCATTTTCCATAGACTTTGATTACTGACTATCATCATCTCTTCTGATTCCATATCTATGTTGTAAAGGGCTACAAATCCTGTGGTAGCTGTAGCGAAATTGACTATCGTCTCTTCTGATTCCATATCTGTGTTATAATCAGTCAACTCAAGTGTTTCAGGTTGATCTTTAGCAATGATGGCTTCTGGGAGTGTAAAACCTTTGTCTTCATGCAGAAATCTTACTTCATCCAATAAACCTAAAAGAATAGCCCATGTAACAGGACTGAAGTTTAAGGGAGAGTTGTGCGCAGGCTCAATATGTCCCAAGGTTATATGATGGGCCACAATTTCTATTATTTGCCTGGCCTCTTTTTTGTGAGGGTGCCCCTTTTCTAAAGAAGCATAAGTTAAGATAGCTAGAGAGAGAAGATCAGGATTGAAAGGGCGATGGCTTCTATAAAAAGGGGCAATTTCAATCCTATTGTCCAATATATACTCTACAGCTGGTAAAAGGCTATGCCTTATAGCTTCAAGCAGAAAATTTGTTACAAAAAATCTCTGCTGTTGATTTGTGTTAAAAAAACCGTTTTCCAGTCTGTTTTTTTTCTCTTTAGGAAAATTTCTAAAAAAATGTTCTGATCTATTGATAATAGCTTTTAAAATAGGAATATCCTTTGAAAAGCCCATATCATTAGAATTAATGATATAGCTTAATACCCTTAGCCTTAGTTCTTCAAAATTTTGCACCTCTTTTTTTAAATGATAAAATTTTTTTCCATTTCTGGAAAAGAAAAGAGGATTTGTTAAACGGATTGTAGAAATAAGGTGATTCATAAAAGGCTCAAAATCAAGAGAGACAAGTTCAAAATCCCCTTGCTTTTTATGAGATTGAATATAAATAGCAGGTTTTTCTGGGAGTTTATCCTGTAAATAAAAAGGTATAGCTTCATGAGCCAGCTCTCTTAAACCTTTGCCTAAAATATTTGTTGCTGTGAAATTTGTAGGAAGTTGCCTATCCATTAAAACTTCAACAGCGGTTTTGTCACCTATATCAAGAGCTGAAGCTAAAGGGATAAATCCTAAAATATCCTGATCATTTGTTAACTCTGGGGAATGCTCTGCTAGAAGGCTAAGAGCTTTCTTATATTGTAGGGTATTCTGAGAAGCATTGACGGCATTGAAATTCATATTTCTTAAGCGGATAAATGAGTGAATAATATTTTCCTGAAGATAGTTTGTCTTATGAGGATCATACCCTGGTGTATTCAATAACCTTGTGAGCATAACAGGATCACCTGTGCCAGCTAAATGATGAGATAAGACTGTGATTACACGGTCAGAATTGTTAAATTCATTTTTGATGAAAGGGCTGTTTATATCTTGATAATTTAAAGTGTCGTTTACAGACAAACCCAGGGAATCTATGAGGTTAAAAATATGATCACTCTGCCATCCATTAAAAATTATAACCAGCATGATGATCACTTTGTCTGATTTTGTAAATCCATATTTTTCCATAAAGGCTTTAATTTTTTCAGCAGATTCATTTTGTAGAGCATCAAAAAATTCTGTATTTATCCGAATAATCTCTATTTCGTCTATGCGATGAGATGTAGGATGAACTGCATGTTTTGAAAATTTATTGAAGAAGTGATCGTGATACATTTTTTGTTTTAAAAATAAATGAAGAATTTTATAATTTTCAGACATATTTGCAGTATATCGATCATATCGCTGAATTTGTGATATGAGTTTTGTCTCTCTTATATTTTTCCAGAAATTATTTTCCAGTATAGATAACTCCTGGGAATACAGGTATAAAGGGAAAAAAGAACCAAAAGGTATGAGAGAAAAAACAAACCCTAAGGAAAGAGCAGCTATCTTTATCAAAAGCTGGGATTTTTGTAAGGTATCTTTCATAGAGGATGATTTCTAACAAAATAATCCGTTTAAAACAAGAAATAAAAAATTAAATTATCTTTTTCTTTCTTTCTTTAAAGCTCTTTCCATCTGTCTTTTAGCCTGTTGTTTTTTAAGAGATTGCCTTTTATCTCCTTTGGTTTTTCCTATTCCCAGGGCAATTTCCACTTTAGCCAGCCCTTTTGTGAAATAGATTTTAAGAGGAATGCAGGTCATCCGTTTTTGCTCCACCAACCCCCGTATTCTTTTAATTTCCTCTTGTTTTAAAAGAAGTTTACGGTTTCGCTCCGGTTTATGCCCTCCATAAAGGGCCTTTTTATAAGGGCTGATATGAGCTTTTTGCAGAAAAGCTTCTCCAGCAATAAAAGAGATATAGGAATCTTTAAGCTGGCAGCGGCCTTCACGAAGAGATTTTACTTCACTGCCTAAAAGCACAAGGCCAGCAGAAAATTTTTCTTTAAGCTCATATAGAAAATGAGCTTTTTTATTAATCACAACAACTTTAATAGACATAGTTTTAAAAAAAGTTTGTCAAAGAGTTCAACAGTGTTCTCATAATATTTAAATCCACTAAGTTGTACTAATTCTGTTTGAATTTTAAGGGATTGGACAGAAGTAAAACGAACTAAAAACTCAAACAGAATCAGTATCATTTTATATTTGAAAAGTGATGAAATCCTTAAATTCTGTTTTTTTGTATCAGGATTTTTGATGTTTTAAAAGGTTTTATGCAGAGGCAATATTGTAAATTTTACAAAATTAGGCAACATCTCATACTTCTTTGGGATTTGATAAAGATGGGAGCTTGAACTTTCAAACAAAATCAGTATACAATCTGAAGGCCTATGTTTTTGAATAAAATCAGTTATATCTTTTATTTATTTGCTTTTTGTCTTTTTATAGCAAGTTGTTCATCTACAAATAAGACAGGAGCTTCCCTCAGCCAAAATCAGATAGATCAAATGGATCAGGCGCTTTTACTTATGCAGGATAGGGAATTTTTAAAAGGAGCTGTGATCTATGATAAGTTGTATCAGTCTTTAAATGATGAGTCTTCTAAAGTTCTTATGCTTTTCAATGCCGGGGTGGCTTACAAAGAAGCTGGTCAATGTGAAAAAGCCCTTCTTCGTTATCGTAAATTATTGGACCTATCGCTAAAGCAGAAATCTTTTAAAGCCAGGGGGCTAATGGAGATCAGTTATGTGTATGAATGTTTGGGAAAAGCGGAATTGGCTTTTTTATCTTTAAAGGATGCAGAAAAACTTCTTTCCTCTTTGCCTTGGGTTTTAAGTCAGATTGTTTATCCCGCAAGACTGGCTATTGCTCATGCACGCTTGGGACAAGTGCCTAAGGCTGAACACTATAGGTCCCTTTCCTTAACAAGAGTTCTTCAGTCAAAAAAAGCTTTTTCCTCAGAGAAGGAGCTTAATGAACGGGTCAGTCGTATGTTTTATCTGATGGGAAAATCCTATGTAAAAAAAGAGCACATTAAATCTTCAGCTTTTCTTAAGGCTTTTTCCTACTATCAGCTTTATCTTTTGCAATCTTTGTTTTTAAAAGATAAAACATGGTCAAAGCTGGCTGAACAGGAATTGAATCATTTATTTGAAAAATTGCTTTTTACTCTTTCGAATTCAAAGGATAGACTACAGCATAAAAAGCTCATCACTCAGGCCATAGAGGAGGCGAATGCTTTAATTGCAGAAGAGAAATCCAGGAGCTGGAGGAGATTTTACGCTAAAAAATCTGCTTCTGTTTTAAAACTTTTATCAAAGTCAAATGAACAAATGAACAAATAAACAAATGAACAGCTCATCCTTTCGCAGTTCTATTCACCAGAAAATTCTTAATAATCTCCAAGAGGTTGAGCATTGGTTTGCTGAAAAAACAAAAGGCAGAACTTCGCCATTTTATTCCAGTTTTGATATTAGGGATTCTAGTTTTAAAATAGCCTGTGTGGATGCCAATGTATTTCCAGCGGGATTTAATAATATTTGTGAAGAGGATCAGGAAAGAGCCAGTTCTCTTATTAAGGGTTATTTAACTGAAATTCATCCTTCAGCAGAGCAAATTCTTCTTTTGTCTGAAGAACATACCAGAAACTTTTATTATTGGGATAATGTGTTTGTTATTAAATCTCTTATTGAGAAGGCTGGTTATACTGTTACTGTTTGTGTGCCGGGAAGAAATATCAATGCCTCCCAAAAGATTGAAACAGCAAGCGGCAGGGAGATTTTTGTTCAGCTTTTGAATGAAGTGGATGGAGATCTCATTATTAGCAATAATGATTTTTCTGTAAAATATGATTTGCCATCTGGTATAAACTGTAATCCTCCTTTTGAAATGGGTTGGTTTGTCCGAAAAAAACATAATTTTTTTGAAACATATAATTTATTGGCTGAAGAGTTTGCTTCTTTATTAAAAATAGATTCTTGGCATTTAACAGTGGAGACAGAACTCTTTTCCCCCTTTGATGTGGAATCAAAAGAAAATGTGTTACAACTGAAGTCTCGTGCCGGTTTAATGTTGCAATCTTTAAAGAAACAACACAAAAATCCTTCAGAGGAGGAGCCGTATCTTTTTTTAAAAAATAATTCAGGGACTTATGGGTTGGGAATAATGAATATTTACAAAGCTGAGGATCTTGATCAGTTTGGATATAAATCCCGTAAAAAAATGAAAGCCACAAAAAGAGAAACAAAGGTTTCTGAAATTATCATTCAAGAAGGGATTCCAACGGCGCTCCACAGTCCCGATAAGCAAAGCGCTGAACCTGTTGTTTATATGATTGGCTGTCAGGTGGCAGGGGGGTTTTTAAGAACCCATAAGAAGAAAGATCATAAAACAAATTTAAACAGCCCAGGCGCTGTATTCCGCCGGCTGTGCATGAGTGACTTGGAAATTAAAATCCAGGGGCTTGTAATGGAAAATGTTTATAGCTGGCTTGCCAGATTGGGGGCTTTGGCTCTTTCTCAGGAAATGGAAAATAAATCTTTTAAACTGACTTAAGGATTTTGGTTCATGACAACTGAAGCCTATTATAATAGGTGTTAAGTTACTGAAATGACTGGAAAGACAAGTATTGTCTCCATTAAAAAGTTTCTGGGGCTAAATTCAGGGAGATTGTTAAGTTGTTTCCAACGGATCTGACAGCTTAAAGAAGTATCATGAACTTTAATAAATAAGAGTTTTTGGAAATTTTGTAAAAGTAAAAAATGCGTTATGGACGCTCAACATTGGTGCTAATCCAACTGGGAGCTTTTTCTATTTCTTTAAATAATATCTGAGCTTTTTTTATTATTTGTTCTATTTTTTTCTGATGCGGTTCACATTGATCTAAACTCACTTTACAGTTATTTCCTATTTGTATTCTTTCATCTTCTAAAGGATAGGCTGCCTCTACAAAATTCAAGAAAGCCTGGCATTCCATTTGCTGCGCTTTATATACTAATTCTTTTTTGTCTTCCCAAGCAGAAAGAGCGGGTCTTTTTAAACAACGGATTGCCGCATCTTCTAGCTTTTGTAATATATCTATAGTATCAGCATGAAAAGCGCTATTTTCCATAATTTCTTGCAAAACTTTGCTATATACATCGAAATAAAGAGCAGGTAATTTAGCAAATACTCTATAACTAATCATACTTCTATATTCATGAAGGCTTAAAGTCTCTATAGGGCTGCCTTCAGGATAGGGAGATATGGCTTCAATTTGATCTGCGGCTTTTTCATAGTAAGCAATAGATTTATAGGTAATTTCCAAATTAGTGCTTTGATTGATGTCAAAAGTTTGATTATTATCATAATATTGTCCTAATATTGCAGTAGCAACTGCATGTCCTTCTTCAGAAGCAATCCGCATGTGGTTTAACCCTTCATTATATCTGCCTATACATATAGCAGTAATTCCTAATGCATATCTAAGCGCAGGTTTTAAGTTATTTTTTTGTAATGCCAGTACTGTGTTATAATTTTCTAAGGTATGTGTATCTGAACACTGAATTGTATTTACTATTCCATAGCTGTTTAAAGAAAGAAGAAAGCTTAAAATTAAAATTCCGACTGTTGCTATTTTCTTTATTATCATCCCTCTTTCTGAATAGAAATGAGAACAGCTTTGTTTTCTTAAATCTTTTTCTTTTTCCATTTTTATTCTCCCCCTTATTTTTAATTCATGGTGACTTAAGAGATTTATTTCTAATAATTTTTAACAACAATATACACAAGTCACTATTTCTACTGCATCCACTGAAGATACTACTGTTTTTAGCTCTTTCCAAAGCTTTTTTTTGTGAACAAGGAGATACTCTAGGCCATTTAAGTGGGAATAAGTTTCAGCTATTTTCATAAGCTCATCCTTTAATAAAAATCTAATTCAGCCTCTTTAAATAAACTTGTTTGGTCAAGCTGATTATCATTTTTACGACTTACACTTTCGGCCCATTTTTTTGGATCTTTTGGATCATAAACAGGAGTGTTCATTGGGCGAGTTTTTAAAGCTCCTTTTTCAAGTTGTTCAATTCTATCACAGGTAATTTTGATATATTTTTTATTTATTTCAGTGCCTGCTCCTTTTCTTCCATGTCTGATAGCAGAGATAATGCTAGTGCCTGAGCCTAAGAAGGGATCCAAAACCCAATCCTTTTTATTTTTCATGGAAAGAACAAGACGATCTATAAGCTCAACAGGAAATTGACAAGGATGATTTGTTTTTTCTACATGATTGTTTTTTACATTAGGTATTGCCCATAAGTCCCCTGGATTTTTTCCTAAAGGATTGCAGGAGTATTGACCAGCCTTTGGGCCTTTAAAATATTTTTTCCCTGGGTATTTTTGAGGAACTCTAACAGGATCTAAATTAAATATATAATCATCCGATTTTGTGAACCAAACAATAGTTTCATATTGTCCTGAAAATCTTTTTGTGCAATGAAGACCATGTTCAAAGTGCCATATAATTCTATTTCTCATTTTTAAATTAAGAGAAGTGAATACAGGAGTTAAAGCTGTATCCAGTGGTATAATAGAGCTATTATTTACATAATTTTCTACCTGCCAGCATAAACTCCCTTTTTTAGATAAAACACGAACACACTCTTTAATAACTTTAGTTTGTTGTTTAATATAAGTATCTAATTTGAGTTTATTCTCATATTCTTTTCCGATGTTATAAGGAGGTGAAGTCACTATAAGTTGTATGGACTCATTAGGTATCTGCTTAAGAAGGTTTAAACAATCCCCAGGATAAACTACTACCTTGAAGTTTTTACGAAATGTAGAATGAATATTCAGACTTTTAAATTTCTTTTGTATGTTAGGGGTTAACACTCTAAATACCTGCCATATTTCTGAAGATGTTTGTTTCCATTTATGTTTATCTTATTTTGTAATGCTTAAACAAGTAAAAAAATCTTATGAAATATTTGTATATCCTTATAAAAATAGCCTTCAATAGTGTATAAGCAAAAAACATTCCAGAATCTAAAAAATCCACATTTTTCAGAAAAAATGTATCAAAATCTTCCTTAATAAACATAGCTCAAAGCATTAAAAAATTTTCCTTCAAAGTTGTTAAATTTCTCACCAACCAAAGAAGCCCCTGACCAAGTTAAAAACTCATGTAGATTTTTATGTAGCCCCATGTAGCCAAAGATTGAAATATTAGAAAATACTCAGGTATAAACGCAGTGAAATGGCAGTTGCTTGATTAACCAGGGGGTTTGAAATATCCCAACATTTCCTGAAATGTCCTGAAACGGATAAACACAGAATCAAAAAACACAGTAAAATCAAATGGTGTTTGCGATTGATTTAGAAAATATCAACTTAAATCTTCATTATATTTTTTAAGCTTTGTTTCAATTTGATCTATTTTTTCTTTGGAAAATTTATTTATCCTTATTTTTCATTTTTTTTCTTTAAATGTTGTTCCAGTTTTTTAGCTTCTTTATCAAAATCAGATTCAAATAGCCGGTCTTGAATGATACGATATTTTTCAAATTCACTTTCAGCAAAATCTTTGGCAATAGCATTGCTGATTGTTCCTGCATTGTCTAAGATTTCCCGTTCATCAAATTTTAGAAATTGATCTAATCGCTTTGCCCAGTCCTCCATAGTCATGGGGATTTTTCGTTTTGCTCTATCTTCTGCAAGATCAAGGTAAGCGCTTACAATTCTTCCCAGTGATTCTAACTCTTCCGGTGTTAAGTAGTTTTTTGCGACTAGTATATCTGTCTTTAATATTTTCCCTTTTGGACTGTTTTCCCAACTGGTAAGTCCCATATTTTTTTTACTACTATCTGCTCTTTCCTTTATAAGTTCTGCTGCTGTCTGGCCGTGAACAGCATAATGAAGTTTATTTTGTGCTTTTGCAAAAAAATCGCGAGTTGTTGGAGCATCTTTATTATAATCTACACTTGTCGCATAAATATCAGTGATTTTTTGATAGAAGCGTCTTTCACTCAATCGGATTTCCCGAACTTCGGCAAGTAAATGCTCAAAATAGTCTTCTCCAAGAAAAGAGCCGTTTTCCAGCCTTTTCTTGTCCAAGATATATCCTTTAATGGAAAACTCTCTTAAAACATGAGTTGCCCACTGGCGAAATTGTGTAGCTCGCTTTGAATTCACTCTATAACCAACAGAAATAATAGCATCTAAGTTATAAAATAAGGTGTTGTATTTTTTGCCATCTGGGGCAGTATGTGCAAAATTTGCACATACTGAATCTTTATCTAATTCCTTTTCATTAAATATATTTTGTAAGTGCTTTGTGATAACAGAACGATCTACAGAAAACAGCTCAGCTATGAGTTTTTGTGTGAGCCAGATAGTGTTATCTTCATAGCGTACCTCGATCTGATTTTTACCTTCCTGAATGGTGAAAATTAAAAACTCTGCTGTGCTGTTTCTAATAATCAACTTTTTAGAATTTTTCTTTTTCATTCCATAACTTTAGTCTGATTTAATAAGGACTTAATTATTTAGATATTTAAAGCTAATTTAAACTTGATTTCAATTAAAAAGCGTTAATTTTTTGTTATAGAAACTTCTAATTTTTCAATAATCTTTCATCCACCAGAGAAGCCTCTGACCAAGCTAAAAATTCATGTAGATTTTTATGTAGCCCCATGTAGCTAAAGATTGAAATATTAGAAAATACTCAGATATAAACACAGTGAAATGCAAATTGCCTGATTAGCCAGGGGGTTTGAAATATCCCGACATTTCCTGAAATGTCCTGAAACGGATAAACACAGAATAGACCGGACCCTTTTGGGATAGAAAAAGTGTAAAGTATGTCTCCAGAATAGACCATAGACCGAAATCAATGGTCGGGGAGATTATTTCTCCTTTAAACCATTGAAAACACAAAACTTTTAAATCCCATGTAGCTCTATGTAGCCACTTACCTTTTATTTTTAATGGTTCATGATACTTTAAGTTGCCTTAAAAATTGGTTAACCTATTGTATTTACATGAAAAATAAGTATTTTATTCGTTCAAGGATTTCGGAGGCTAAATTTAGAGAAATTATCAAGTTATTTGCAGGAGATTTAACAGCTTGTCAGATAGCTTTATTTTCTGGTGTCAGCAGAATATGTGTGAATAGAATTTTAAAACAAGTGAGAATAAGGATCACTGAATTTTGTGAACAGGAAAGTATTTTTGAAGAGGGAGAAGTGGAAATGGATGAGAGTTATTTTGGAGCTCGTCGTATTCGTGGAAGAAGAGGAAGAGGGTCTTATGGAAAAACCATTGTATTTGGACTCAAGCAAAGAAAAGGTAAAGTTTATACTCAAGTTATTAGGAATTGCTCTAAAAAAGTCATTATTCCCCTTATAAATCAAAGAATATCTAAGTCTGCTATTGTTTATACAGATGGATTTAAGACTTATGATGGTTTAGTAGATTTAGGTTATAAAAAGCATTATAGAGTTCATCATGGAAACAATGAATTTGCTAAAAAGGAAAAAAAGAAGATTAGAAATCATATCAACGGAATTGAAAATTTCTGGGGTTTAGCTAAAGTTAGATTATCAAAGTTTAGAGGAATGGATAAAAAAACTTTTTACTTGCATCTTAAAGAATGTGAGTTTAGATTTAATCACAGAAAAGAAAACTTATATAAATTGATATTAAAATTAGTAAAAAATAATCCTCTTAAAGTATCATGAACCTTTTTAATAAAGGGAATAACCACATTGTTGGAATGAGCCTGAAAATGCAAACCATAACTAAGTTTGTTCGTGCTTCCTTTTACTCCAACACCTGCCAAGCGATTATAAACATCTGTCGTGGCTATTTTCCTATGTCCCACAATGGACATTACAACATTTAAAGCCACACCTTTGGACAACATATTGGTAATAAAGGTCCTCTCAAATCATGGAATTTCACTTCAGGGATATAACTCCCTTTACAAAAATCCCTTAAAATTTCTGATTGCATTCCCGCTCTCCACTCTCTTAATCTTGGAAGAAGTAAATTGTCCCATACAAAAAACACCTTCTCTTGTTTAGCCTCATTCTTCCACTTCCAAAGTGTTTCCCTATGATCGCCTTTAGCCATAAGCCACTTTAAAAGAGATTTTAATTCATCGGCTATAGGAATAACACGGCTGAGACTTGTCTTTGTTTCGTGAAGTCCGTCTCTCGAGGTGAATTGTCTTTTGATATGGATAATCCCTGCGGACATATCCACATCAGACACCCTAAGAGCGTATATCTCGCCGTTTCTCATCCCTGTAAATAAGGCTACAGCCCAATGAGAATAAAACCTGTGATCGCAGATTTTCCCTTCACTTAGAAGTTTATCTGCCTCCTCAGAAGTTAAAACCTTTTGTTTTGGAGCGGGTATTGTAACTTTAATACCCCTTGCCGGATTTCTGTTAATTGCGCCCTCTTCAACCGCCATCTCAAAAACTCTTCTCAAAGCTTTATGAAGATTCTTTTTTTGATAAGGGGTGGCAGAAAACATATTCTCAAAAATGAGTTTATGTATATCAGCTCTTGTAAAAGTTTGTAACTCTTCCTCATTCCAAACTCTTGGAGTCCATTTGCCGAGAATTTTCTCGTAATTAAGGACTGTAGAATATTTTAAGGAAAACTGCATTCTCCTTAAACATTCCTCCAGCCAGTTCTTCCATTTCCATATAGGCTGACCTTCTTTTTGAGCAATAAGCTCTCGCTTTAACTCAAATTCAACCTTTTTGGCCGCTGGAATAGAAGAGATAAAGTTTCCTTGAAAATCCTTTCTTCTTCTCGTTTGTAATCTCTTACCTCTGGCTTTAATACCGACATATACCTCATACAATTTTTTACCTTCTTTTGATTTATAAGTTGTTATTGACATAATTATACCTCCTTTTTTTGGAGGCAATTTGCCAAATCATTTAACTTAAACTTTAATCTACTGCCTAACTTGTAGGCTTTTACTTTTCTACGGCACACTAAAATACTGAGAGCGTTTTCACTCAACCCCAGAAGACCAGAGGCTTCTTTGGTGGATAAAAGTTTGTTTATTCGGTTTTCAAAGAACAGTTCTTTCTTTGAACTATGCGCATCTGGAGGAGTGTTTTTCTCTGTTTCTGCTCCCTCCCAAAGAAAGAGTTTTTAAGTTAGACTCTTTCTCTTCTTTTTGCAACAGCTCTTTTATAAGCTGTTTTGGCTCTTCCTGTTTTTTACCGGAAAGATGTTTTTTCCCTGATGCCCTGTTCTTCAATGTTCCAGCAGAAAAACTGTCAAGCCCTAAACTTAATTGTTTTTCCATTGGCTTATACTCCTTTGGGGGCAGGGGGTTGATTGTTTAACATCCTCCCATAGAATGCTTTTTTAAAAAGGGTTATCCCTGTCCTTATATTTTTTTAGCCTCCGCTCACTTGAAGTAAAGGGGCGAGCTCACCGGTGGCGATGGCCTGCGGCCACCCTTGACTTGCAAGTTCGCTCCGGCTGATAAGCCAACCAAAAAATATAAACCTATCCTGACCAGTCTTGCTGAATGAACAGAAGACCTGAGCTTCCAAAACCTAAAAATGGAATTTTTATTTTTTTGTTTGATGAAATTAAAGTTTGCTTTTCGCTATCCTGATTTTGATAAACCAAAAAGTAGCAATAGAAATAGAGAGTGCGACACCTAGACAAAAAAAACCTGACCATTGATTTTTACAAGCTCAAGAACCAATCCTCAAAAATCCAAAAGAGCTATCAATCAAAATCAACACTCTTAAAAATCATTAAAAACTTCACAGCCTGTAAAAATCACCTTCTTCCTTTTCCTAAATTTCCCTTTCCTCACCAGACCCAGACCTCCCTTAAATAAAATACATACACAAACCGGACGCTGACCACCCTCCACGAAACCAAAGGATGAGGGGGGGGTGGTCAGCGTCTGGTTTGTGAAAACTCCTTTGTTTTTAAGGGTTTGAAAGGAATCAAAAAAAAGATACTTAACACCTCTTTAATGCCCTCTTTCCCCAGTAATTACAAGCTTTTTTAAAGGCGCTCACACTTTAGCTTCAGCTGAAAATTTATACACCTAACAGTCAATTTTAGGGTCATTTATAAAAATCATAAAATATACCTACTTTGCGATGGTGTTTGCGATTGATTTTGAGCTATGAGCTTGTCTTACATGCTTGCTCACACCCTCCTTTCATGTTCAGGAGCAAGCCCTTACCTGATTCTGAGCTATGACTTACCGGCTATTCACAAGCGACCTACCGTAAAAATTTTTTAGCTAAGAGACAAAGAAATTCATATTAAGAAGACCAGTGAAGTAGGCTTACCTCACTCTCTGGTAGGGCTTTCATACATGACAGAGCCTGCTTTCCACCCTCATAGGTCTAAGATACTCGCTCACCAGGAGGGCTTATCTCTCCTGAAGACTGCTTCTTACCTACCAGTTCATCAGTCCCTTTCATCAAAAAAATATCGGCTTATAAAGAAAAAATTTCTGCTTAAAGAGCCTTATAAAACCGATTTACTAACCCCATTTACAGGATTTTGGAGCAACAACTATGCTCTTACCCGCTCTTCAAATTCCTGTAAGCTTGCTTCACAGGGGGTCTTATCAACCAAAATAAGGTGATAAAAAAAACAAAAGAGTCTCCTATATGAAGATTGAGAAATTGTTTTATATGTTGAAGTTTAAGAATCCTCCTCCCTCAAGCCCTCAACAAAGGATGACGGGCTGTTCGAGAGGGCAGATTTTTATATTTAGTTTTCTAAGAAATAAGAAGAAATACCCTTGAATAATTTCTCATATTCTTTATCAATATTTTCATTTTTTAAGTTCTCAAAAATGAAATTTTTAGTTTTTTTTATTATATCTTCCTGTTCTTCTCCAAGAATATTGTTTGTTTGTAGCCATGATCTAATTTGTTTAAGTTTATCTACTTTTTTCTTTAAGAAGCTTTCATCAAATATGAGTGCTTTTTCCATAATAGATAAAACTTTATTTACATTCTTTACAATACAATCATTTTTTATGAAATCTTCTCCAGTACTTGCTTCAATTGTTGGATCGATATTTTTATAGGTTTTCCAATCACCAAAGTTTCTTTCTTTTTGATATGATTCTTGAGATCTAATTGCGATCTGATCACTATCACTCAAAATCAAACATTTTCGTTTTGCCAATTCAATCATTGGGGTAATCGTTTTGATTGTAGGAACACCTTTAGCGTGACAAACTCCTATATCTTTACAAACAGCTTTTAATTCTTTTTTAGGAAGCTTTTGTATATATACTTGAAACAGATGTTTATCTCGCCAACCTTCAAAAATAATATTTTTTTCTTTTAAAATTTCAAACACAGAAAAGCCCAGTGCATTATAAAGCACTTCCTCATCTACTATATTTGAATCTATTGCTTGATTAATTGTAGTAATTTCATCTTCTTTTTTTACTATATAATGTTGGCCAATATTCCCAGAGTTGATCATAAAAATTGAATGTGTACTATAAACAATATAGTTTTTATTTGAAATTTTGATAAGCTCATCCCGTAAATAGCGAGCTCCACTAGGATGTAAGCTTATATCTGCTTCATCTACTAATAACAATGTATTCATTAATTCATTAGTTTTTACACGAACAGAAATTAATAAAAGAAAAGTAACAAACCTTTTAAACCCATCACTCCGACGTGCAAAATCATAAGTATTTTTTTCTTTTATTCCTGGAACAATTTGATTGGCATTTACCTTTAAAGAAAATTCTATATTTTTATAATCTTTCCATACTTTACGAAAGTGATTTGTAGTTTTTTTTGCAATGCTGTTGAGATAATTTTGAAATTGATTAGAAGTTCCTCTTCTCTTTTCTTGAAGAGAATGTTGAATATCTTCAACCCTAGCAAGAGTGAACATATTTTTTAAAGGAATATAGGAATCCGGGTTTCTTATAAAATCATCAATATTTATGATATCTGGTAAAAGGTTTTCTTCACTATAATTCCAAAATAAAACGTCTGGAATATTTTCTTCTAGTATTTTTGAAACAGACTCATCGATCAGTTCTTCAAGGCTTTTAATATCAGCCTCTTCTAAATAATCATCCGGTATTTCATTAAAATTGCTTACTTGAAGGAATTTATGTTCAAGTAAATTATATTGTTGTCCTTCTACTTCTATATTAAAATCTTGAGGGCAGGTGTTTGTTGGTTTTTTCCACTTACCAAGGAGATTATATTCATCAGATAATGCATAATAACCAAAACTGCTTTTATTTTCTTCAAGAATATTAACTTCATATACCACTTCATTTTGTTTATAGCACAAATCCTTTATACTTTGTTTTTTCCCTTTTTGAGATGCTATATCTGGATTTTTCTTATTTGCTATAACTTTTTCAGATACAAGTTCAAATAGTTTATTCAACTCTTTAGTTTCAAGCTTAAAAATGAATTGAACATATGCTTCAGTAACAGTTTCTTCATCAGGTAGAGCTTCTCGTAAATCTCTATTCTTTTGTGGATTATATTCCTTTTTCAACAATGTTAGAGCATTTAGAATATTTGACTTACCAGATTCATTTATACCTACAAGTACACGACAAGGGTGAGAGAAATCAAGAGCAATTTCTTTAATAGAACGAAAGTTTTTTATTTCCACACGATCAAGTTTCATATTAAATTCACCCTCCTTTATAATTTAGATTATCTATAACAGAATAAATGGTTACTTATAAAAATTCACAAAAGCATTATTACCTAATTTGCTGAAAAGATCTTTTATATTTATATTTTTCAATATTTCAAAATCACAAGGTAATCCAATCCTTCCAACATTTTGCATATGTTTATCTAAGTATTGTTTAGATTTTGGGTCATTGTCCACAAGGATGCTATTTCTTCCTTCCTCAATACAAACCCTTCCAGTCGTTCCTGATCCAGAGAAAAAGTCTAAAACTAGAGAGTTTGGATAAGAAAGTGACTTTACAAACCTTCTTATTATTTCCAAAGGTTTTTGTGTTGGATGTCCTACTCTTTCTTTTGAGTTTGCATTTAATCTTGGAATCTCCCATACATTCGTAGGATTTTTCCCTTTTTCAATATTATGAGGATTTAACCTTTTATCTCTTAAGGCAATTTGTTTTGCTACTAAATCATATGGAACTCGAACAGAATCAAGGTCAAAATAATATTGTTTTGTCTTTGAGAGCCAAATAATTTCTTCATATCTATTAGCGAAAAAACGATGTGCAGACATTCCGTTTTTATAATGCCAAACTATTAAATTAACAAAGCGCAGTTTAGTATTATGTCTTGTATAGTGTAAAATTTCTAAAAGATCCCCCTTCTTTAAATCTTGATATTGAAAACCTCCAAAAATCACACAGTTGCCTGAATCACTTAAAATCCTATAAATTTCATCCAACCATTGTTTAGCCCAATCCAAATAATTTTCAAATTTATCCCATATATCTAATTCAAGATTATATGGAGGATCGACAAGTATTAACTGGATTGATGAGTCTGGCAATTTTTTTAAAAAATTAACAGCATCTTCAATATACAGGACATGCTTAGTTTTTTTTGGTAGTTTACTTGTAATAAAAGAACTGTGTTTCTTACCTTTTTTATTGATAGAATTCATTGCTTGATGTCCTGAATTATAATGTGATCTATTTGCCATTGATAAACTCCATTCTGTTTAAAAAGTATTTAGATGTGAGAAAATTCTTACCAAATAATTCTTTTAATATGGACAATTCTTTTCTTGGTAGTTCAATGCTCTTTTTTAAATAATATTTTTTAATTGCATCAAATCGCATTTTCAACAATGTATCTGGTTCTTTAGATTCAGAAATTAATAATTTTGGTGAAACTAAAAATAATTTTAACTCTATGTTGTTTCTACTATTTTCTAACACTCCTATAGCTTCTAATATATTGAGAAGGAAAGGACATCGATGTTTCGCTCCCTCCTCAGTAGCAACATCAATACCATTTTGGTCACAGTATTTTGAAACTTCTTGAGAATTAAAAAAGCCATTATAAATATTTGATTTTGGTATAATCATTTTTCTCTCTACTCTATAAAGATAATTAAGCATAAGTCTAACTGCTTGCATATCTAAAAACATATCCCTAATTTTATCTTTTTTATTTTTGGATTTTTTTATAAAGTTCCGAGTAACTAAATTGAACTTTGCCACTGGAGTATTCATATCCCATGAGGGAATATTTTGTTTTTTACTTCCAAATGATAAATTCACTTTTTCAATGACAGGTTTTAAAATTCTATAAAAATCATATCCTTTTGGATTTAGTTTTAATTCAAATGTTTCATTTTCTTCTAATGTTCTGTCATCTACTATTAATCCAAGCTCCATTAAACCTTGTAATTTATATTTAGTTTGTCTTTGAAAAGTTCCAAGCCTTCCAGTATCAAATTTACCTCTCATTCTTACAAATTTTTGATTGAGATGACTTTTTTTAAACTGACCAGAGTGTATAGTCTTAATAATATAATATAAATGTCCTAAATGAAGACCTTGTGGAAAATGATAACTTGCTTCGGTGAACTCACCAATTTCTCTAAGGAACTTTACCCACGATTTAAAAACTGAAAGATAACGAGCAACTTTAAATTCTCCTTGTTTGTTTATATCTTCTTGTGTTGGTTTTCTGTGTAGAGATTCAGAAAGATCGTAATATGCTCCAATCAGATCCTCTTTTGTTATTTCTCTATCTTGTTTATCTTGTGTATCAAGAATTTGTTCTACCTCACTGTCAAAATACACATTACATTTTGGAGAGTATTTATATTCAATTTTTTCAATTCTACCGGTTTTTGGATTTTTAATCTCTTCCGAAGATTGTGAAATATACTTCCTTATTTTATTGGCCTTTTTATAATTACTGATAAAGTCTAAGACTATAACATTAGATTTACCACCACAGAGACGCAAACCTCTTCCAAGTTGTTGCATAAAAATTGTTTTAGATTCAGTAGGACGTAAAAACATCAAAACTTGCACATTTGGAAAATCTACACCTTCATTGAAAATATCCACAGTAAAAGCAACTGCAACCTCATTATTTTTAAACTTGTCTGTCAACTCAGCCCTCTGATCAGCTAAAGAGGTTATTGCAACAGAAGGAATTCCATGAAGATTAAAAAATCTTGACATTCTGTTAGCATGTTTTATTGAACAACAAAAACCTATTGCTTTATTTCCGTGTCCTTTTTTTAAGTATTCTTCAAGAATCTGCTTATTTCTTTTTTCTATGATTAGATGACGATCAAGGTCTTGAATATTATATTTTGTCCCTTTGTAGCGGATATTTGAATAATTGATATTATCTTTTAATCCATAGTAATTAAATGGAACTAAAAAACCATTTTCTATAGCTTCAATCAGTGAATATTCAAATACTTTATTATAGTCAAAAAGTTCAAAAATATCCTTACGATCCATTCTATCAGGTGTAGCTGTTAAACCTAACATGAAAAAAGTAGGATTAAAGTATTCTATTATTGATTTATATGTGGGGGCTTGGCCATGATGGACTTCATCAACAATAATATAAGCAAATTCATTTTTTTTAAATATCTTTAAATTGGAGACATTTTTTAATGAATCTTTAGAAGCAAAAAGTGTTTTAGAGTCCTTTAAATGCTCTCTAACATCTCCTGTAAGTAAACCCAATTTTTCTTTTGGATATACTTTTTCAAACGCTTTTTTTGACTGACTGAGAATATCCAACCTGTGGACAATAAATAAAACTCTCCCATCTGTTTTTAAAGTATCAAATGCAGACAAATAAGTTTTACCTGTTCCTGTAGGTAAAACAACGATTCCTTTTTTCCAACCCCTTTCTCTATACAAATGAAGAGCTTTTAATACTTCTTCTTGTAAATAATTAGGTTTAACAATAGTTTCAGAAATAAGTTCAGGGAAATTTTCTTGTATCAGCTTTCTAAGGTCTTCAAAAACTCGTTGTCTCCATGCTGATGATTGAAGTTGATTATATGAAAAACGAAGTAATTTATAACCGGAATTTAAAATTTCATTTTGACGATAAAGATTATCATCAAACATTTCATTAGGAATAACCCCTTCTGCATGATAAAGTTCTCCATTTACTTCAAGGGCTATCTTCTTACTATTTTTTAAAATTACAAAATCAATTCTTCTATTTTTACCTTCTGAATCAATAAAAGGGTATTGAGGAATAACATATTTAATATTTTTCTTTCCAAGTATGGGATATAAAAATTCTGAAACAAACAATTTTTCGCTATTTTGTGTTATTCTTTTTTTATAACTGCTTAAATATTCTGAAAGTTCAACTATTTCCTTTTTTTCAAAAAGATTTTTCCAAAGATTTCTTGATAATATTTGGTCTGACATAATGTTTATTCCATTAAATTATCAATAGTGACGTCCAAAGCAACAGCAATCTTCTTTACGGTTTCAATAGTTGGATTTGGAGTATCACCTGCTTCAATTTTTGTAATTGTATTAAATGATACCTCTGCAAGTTTAGATAACTTATCTTGAGAAATACCTTTTTCATTCCTATACTTTCTTATATTTTGTGCTATTACTGACAAATGTTTTTTTGATCGGCTCATAGTATAACTTTACTAATATAGGGTTATATATGACAGCTATCACATAATGAATACTATGATCAAGCTGTTTCAGTGCATCATTTTTTTTCATCCACCAGAGAAGCCTCTGACCAAGCTAAAAATTCATGTAGATTTTTATGTAGCCCCATGTAGCCAAAGATTGAAATATTAGAAAATACTCAGGTATAAACACAGTGAAATGGCAGTTGCCTGATTAACCAGGGGGTTTGAAATATCCCGACATTTCCTGAAATGTTAAAAAATAGAATCTGTAAAGTTTATGAAATCAAATGGTCGGACCGACAGGATTTGAACCTGCGACTTCCACCGCCCCATGGTGGCGCGCTACCGGGCTGCGCTACGGTCCGACAATTTTTTAAATAGATACATTTTTTTCACAAGAACGAATCAAAGAAAAATTTAAAAATCAAAATCAGTTTTTTTGTAATTTAAACTTTTTAAACAGAGCGCCCTCCACATAAAAGCAGATGCAAAACAAGAAAGCCAAAAACACACTCCACATCAGTTTTTTTGTAATTTAAACTTTTTAAACAGAGCGCCCTCCACATAAAAGCAGATGCAAAACAAGAAAGCCAAAAACACACTCCACATCAGTTTTTTTGTAATTTAAACTTTTTAAACAGAGCACCCCCCACATAAAAGCAGATGCAAAACAAGAAAACCAAAAACACACTCCACATCAGTTTTTTTGTAATTTAAACTTTTTAAATAAAGCTCCCCCACATAAAAGCAGATGCAAAATAAGAAAGCCAAAAACATACTCCACTCCTCCTGAGCCAAAACCGTAAGAATGCAGTCCTGTTCCTAAAACAAAATTGACTCCATACCAGGCCATGATAATTGAAAAAAACATCATCACTGAGCCTATAGCCATGCCAAAGGGTTGAATCCAGCCAACAAGTTTTCCATGAAGCAAAGCCAAGTAAGCCAAAAGGCTCACCAAGGCCCAAGACTCCTTAGGGTCCCATCCCCAAAAGCGCCCCCAGGAGTAATCGGCCCAAACTCCTCCCAAAATAGTTCCTCCTGCCAGAAAAACAACCCCCCATTGAATAGTTCGGTAAATAGGCGTATACATTTTTTTGATTAAAGTCATAGGTTGGGATTTATTTGTAAGATAAGAAATCAAAGCTATATCTCCCAAAACGAAAGCCAGAAAAAAGAAGGAATAGCTCATAGTGATAACAAGCACATGAGTTGTCAGCCAAAAAGAGGAATTTAGGACAGCTTCAAGAGGCTGTAGGCTTCCATCCAAAATATCTGGAGCCAGATTTGTGAGAAGCAGACAGAAAAAAGATAACAGAACACCAGCGATAAAAGGCAATTTGGAGCCTCTCAAATAAAAAACAAAGCCAGCAATAAGGGCCACCCAGGGAACCCAAACCACAGTTTCATACATATTGGAAACAGGAGGACGAGACATAATATATGAGCGGAGAAGCATCCCTAAACTATGACAGGCAAAACCAATGAATACAAAAGGAACAAACCATTTAAAAAAATGAAGTTGTTTTAAAGCATAGAGGCCAAGCACTGCCATTAAAAAGAGTAGGTAAAAAATCCAGGCCTTTTGAAAAGGTTTAAAACCATTATAAAAAACCTCTGTCTGAATCTTAAAAGATGGAAAGCTTAGTTGTGTTTTGTTTTTAAAAACAAAAGTTTGAAATTCCTCCATTTGTTTTTTGAATTTTAATAAATGATCTGAAGCATGGATGCTTTGTGAGGGATCAACTTTTCCTAAAGAGTTTTTAAGCTGTTCAACACTTTCTTTATAAGGCTGTTCAGATTCTTTATTTTGTGTCACAGCGCTTTTGTTATGTAAAGGAAAAATATTTTTTGAAATTAACTGAACATAACTTGCAATGATTTGTTTAAATTTTTTCTCAGCAGGTTTGGTCATCTCTGGGAGGGAAAGCCATGTTGTCTTATTTTCCTGAGGCTCAACTCGTATCAGCAAACCTGTTTTTAAAGCCATGTAGAGAATCAGCCTTGTTTCCAGTTTTTCAAGATCTTGAAAATAGGAATCCAATCTCTCTTTTCTTTGCTTTAGAGATTTAAGCTCCACCATTTGTAAAGCCAGCTTTTTGTTGTTCTTTAATTCAGAGGGTTTAAAGTGTTTTTCTTTTACAGGCAAATCAAGAGACTTCTTAATGTCTTTTTGATCGATTAAAATTAATTCTGTATTTTCCCAAAAGTCAGGAATAATAAGCCATGATAAAATCACATCTACAGCGGCTCGTTTTTTATAAGTCTCCCTGCCGTAGACTGTTCTTAAAACCTCACGGGAAAAGGTATCAAAAGGTTTAATTCTTCCTTGATACTGAACAGGCAAGGATTTCCAAATATTCTGCGCTTTAGGAATTTCCCCTTTTGAACAGGAAATAAATCCAAATAAAAATAAAAGAATAAAGCTGTAAAAAATTCTATACATAGTTTATTTTTATACCATTTATTTTTAGATTCATTTTGTTTAGACCTTCATATTTTCAGGATATGTATTTGTCAATAATGAATGGTGTATCAATGGGTTATCTCTTTTTTACAAGACCCCTTGTTTTTTTTAAAACTTGTATGCTTTTTGTTACAGGATCCAAATAAAGAGTCCAACGACCCTGGTTATCGGGTCTTAAAAACTGAAGCGCTGTTTCTTGAGCAAGTCCTTTGGGATAATAGTAAATATAGGCCAATCCTTCTGTTTTGTCTTCTTTCCACGGGGAGCTTTCCACTTTAGTAATACTCAAAAAGGGGAGGATGACTTGAGGCTCATCATAAAAAGAGCTGTCTATGATAAATCCAGAAATTTCTTCTTTACCTGTATCATCTTGTCTTTCTATTGTGGAAGAGGCATCATCCTTATCTTTTTTTGCTTGTTTTTTTTCCACCCAATATTTTTCCGGGCCATCAGCATCCAGCTGTATAACTAAACGATAAGTTTCATTATAAAACTTTGACAGCATAACCAATCTGCGATTTAAACGAATGATTCTGTCAAAAGTGTTATTTATTTTTTGATCTCTCCTTGAAAATTTTTGTGCTGCAAGACCAAATAAAAAAGCAATTATAAAAAGAACAATAAGGACTTCAATAAGAGAAAAAGCTTTTGAAGATTTTAGAAAAACCATATTTTTAAAATCATTTAAATATTTCTAAAACCATCCCATCTGATTAATTAGTTCAAACAAATTGATTATTTGATCATTTTGAATGGATTGGGAAAAACAGGCTGAATAAACTAATCTAAGGAGGATATGTCTTTATTAAAACGGCCACTTCCACCGGGTTTTCTATCAGCCCCCCAACTGGTAATTGCATAATTGCCACTTTCTTCATCATATTCGTAAATAAAGTCTTTTCCCCAAGGATCTTTTGGTATTTTCCCATTTTTTAAATAAGGCTGTGGTCCCCATTCTTCGCAGTCAGAAGGCGCTGAGACCAAGTTCTCTAAGGCTTCCGGATAATAGCCACAGTCTAAGTTAAACTCCTCCATGGCTTGTTCAATAAGGCCAATTAAAATCTTTGTTTGATTGATTTGGCTTTTTTTCTTATTTTGATTAAAAGAGCGGGCTATCACAGACATAATGAAGGCTAAAATACTTACAACGATAAGCATCTCAATAAGGCTTAAACCTTTTTTACTAAATAAACCTTGAAATTTTCTTATTCTCATTTTCTTCTCCAGATAAAAAAAATTGACCATTTGTGAAACATTGTAAGGGTATTTTTTTGCTTAAATTCATCTCCCAGTTTTTAGCCTTATAACCTTTAATCGTGGGCCATTTCACAATTAGCGCAACCTATTTTATAGGACTATTCATGCTCATAGTCAAGGTAAGTTTTGCGATGCATTTTATTAAAAATAATTTTATAGTAATGAGGGGAATTTAACAAAGCAAATAATCATTGTGTATTAAATAAAGGTTATTATTTAAACTTACAAACACTGTTCATCTATCCATTTTAAAAACTCTGTATGAGCATAAGAAAAAGAAATGGCGCAAAACCCAGGACATTCATAAGGATGTTTTTTTATCAGCTCTTCTGACATTTTTTTATAGAGGTGTTTTTTTGTTTTGCAAATCAGCGCCAGCTCAGGATTCTTTTGAAATTCTCCCTTCCAGTTGTAAAAGGATTTTCCTTGAGGAAAAACATTAGCGCAAGCGATGAGTTTTAAGGACAAAAGATGACGACTGATGCTTTCCGCTGTCTCCTCATCAGGGACCATACAATAAATCAGTAAAAAGTCTCCTGGATTTATGCTGGCTTTGTCTGAATTTTCAGACCGTTTCAATTTTAAGCTCCTTTTTTATTTTAGAATGTTTAATGTATTTGAAAAACTCATCTCCCAGTTATACTCATCCTGTTTGAAAATTCATGTTTTTTAGAAGAGAATGCATATAAAAACTCAACCCCGATCAGTATAAAATGATAACAGCTCAAAAATCAAACAGAATGGGTGTTTTTCAGGCAGAACAAAAATGGGTGTCCTTTTTTAAAAATTCAAGGATTTTGTCTTTTCCAACAACAGCTTTATTTTTACCTTTTATTTTTAGACTGGGAGTGGCTAAAAGTTTATAGGTTTCGTAAAACTCATTAGGGGAACCAGAAAACATCTGATAGCCTGATTCAAAATCCTTCAACTTTTTTTGCATGGCAGGGATACTTTGTCCTGTGGCAAAAAAACCAATTTTAGAAGGAGAGGGTTTCTTGCCAGAGCAAAATTTTGTTAATTCAGTTAAAACTTCTGAACAGGAATGACAGCCTTGTGAAACGAGAAGCCAGTGTTTGTTTTCAGCATTTGCAGGCAATTCCTCCTTTTTTGTTTTTAAATTATAAATGGCTTCACTGGGGAAAGGAAGGATGAAAAAACACCAGACAAGCAAAAAGCGAAAAAGATAAAACATATAATTTTGTCTCCTTATAAAAAATATATATCAATTCTAGTGACATTTTAAGTTAAATTTAATAAAAAATAAAGTTAAAAAAGTAAAGCCTTTTAAATACCAGCGCTTTTCAAAAAATTGAGAAAGATATTAAGAATATGGATTCAGATAATCTGAAGGTCACAGTGGCCTTGGTTTGCTATCAGGAAAAAGAGAAGCTGGCTTATGTTTTGGAAGATATAAGAAGTCAATCTGCTTTTGAAAAAATAGGGGAAGTCCTAATTTTTCAAAATGGGACTTGCAAGCAAACATTGAGGACTGCTGAGAGTTTTCTGGATAAATTGCCACTTAAAATCTTTTCGTCATCTTCAAATAATCTTGGCCTTGCAAGAGCTGTTCTTGTCAATAAGGCTCTTTATGAGTTGATTGCTTGGACAGACAGTGATTGCGGTTTACCTAAAATCTGGCTGGAAAAACTGCTTTTTCATTGGAGGAGTGAACAAGCCAATAATATCATGGCTATAGGTGGGCCCAATATTTTGCCGGCTAAAAAACTCTGGCAAAAAACTCTCAATTTAAGTCTTTCTCACCCTTTAGGACATGGTTGGTCACCTCAAGCTTGGAAGGTGACAAAAAAAACACAGGTTTCTCATATTCCTACCACCAATGGCCTGTTTTTAAAAAAGGCAGTCTTATCAGCTGGGAATTTTGCCAAGAAGCATCAAAGAGCAGGGGAGGACTTGGATTTAGGGCTTCGTTTAAAACAGAAAGGCCAGCTTATTTTATTTCCCAGTCCTGTTGTCATAAACAATTATGCCAAAAATTACTTTGAAAGTTTAAAAAGGTTATTTATTTTTGGTGAAACAAGGAGAACTTATATTAACCTTTTATTTTATCCCAGTTTTTTGTTTTTCCCTTTATTTGTAAGCTGTTTGATTTTGGCTTTTTTTTACATTTATTTTCTGTTATTACCGGCTCTTTACTTCCTGTTTTTAATTTTAGTGAGTTTGTTTATAGGAGTAAAAAGCGGAAAAAGGATAAGCCTGTTTCTTCCTGCGTTTTGGTTTCTTCAGCACCTGTTTTACTCTATGGGGACAGTTTTTGGAGTGTTTTTAAAAATTTTTAGTCAATTGTCTAAAACCATGAAGAAATAAAGCTGTTTACTGGCAGCATAAAAATAATTTTACAAAACAGTATATTTCATCTATAATTTAAAGAAGTTTAGGTTTTTATCTTTTGGATTGTAATTGTATTAAGTCAATAAAGAGATTCAAAAAAAAAATAGCTCATTCATCTGATATATCCTTTACTCAATAAAAGGGTCATTGTTTTTCTCAAATGAAATTTTAAAATAAAAAACTATGGTTAATTTCAGGATCAAACAGAATGCACATTACAAAGACTTTAAAACATTTTCTTGATAGAAAAACTATTCTTAAAAACAGATATGTTTTTCATATTTCCCTTCTTGTAATTCTTATTGTTTTGGATCAATTCAGTAAATATCTTGCCTTACAGTATTTATCCTTTTCTGAAGGGAGTTTTCTTGGTTTTTCTCTGAATGTTATAGAAAATTACAGTTTTATTTTTGGCTTTTTGAATATTGGTTCAGGGAATATAGTTTTTAGCACAGTTATTACAGCTATTTTTTGTCTTTTTCTTTTTTACTACATTATTTCATTAATTTTTATTCCTAGATATTTTTATTATTTACAGATAGGTGTAACGGTTTTATTTGCCGGATTTGCAGGAAATGCATTGAATAAAATCATAAACGGTTATGTTATTGATTTTTTAAGATGGTCCCCCTATAGGACTTTAAACATTCATTTTAATTTGGCTGATATTTTTCAAACAGTGGCCTGGTTATTTATTTTGTCACAAATTCTTGTTTTTAGGAAGCATATCTGGAGAGAAAACGAGAAAAGAAAACAGCTGATTATTATAAAATCCTATCAGCTTCAGTTTATTGGCTACTCTGTGTTAGGCTTTATTTGTTTATCTGTTTTTTTTCTTCTTCTCAACTACCAGTTTCTAGAATTTATTAAGATTGAAAGTTTTACTAATATCAATCAAATTGATGCTTCTTTTTTAAAGTATTCTCTTTTCATGCTGTTCTTGTTTTGTTTACTTATTGCTTTTTTCTTTCTTTATCTTTCAAACAAAATTTATGGCCCTCTTTATGCATTTCAAAGATATATAGAAGCCTTGCTTAATGGGGAAAAACCGGAGGATTTAAAAGTTAGAAAAGATGATCAACTCAAACATTTAGAGGATTTAGCCAGGGATATAAAAAAGAGCTTGGAAAAATCAAATTAAATAAAATCAGTATATTTTTTAAACCTTTTAAGGGAGGCTGATGATTTGTTGAACAAGATTTTCTTCCGACCATTTTCTGGCTCCCAGCTCTTTTATTTTTAAAATGCCTTGTTTATTGAAAATATAAGTGACCGGAAGGGAATCTTCCGGGAAGAGTTGTTGTTTATCTTTTTCATCCACTTGAGCTATTTTAAGATGGGGGCTGAGATCAGAAAAAGATTGAGCTAAAAAATTTTTGATGGTTTGTGTGGGTTCAGCACTTATGGCCACAACAAAAATTTTATCTTTGTTATTTTCAGCCAAAAGAGAAAGAGAGGGCAGCTCTTCTATACAAGGGGGACACCAGCTCGCCCAAAAGTTGATGACAAGGATTTTTTCCCCTCTCAAACAATAAAGATCAATTATATTGTTCTCAATATCTTTAAACAACCAGTCTATAGGGGTATTCATAAGCTGTGTAATTTTATAGATTCTTTTTGAAGCTTTCACATTTTTGAAGTTTGCTTGATTATTAACAGATACTTCCCTACAAGAGCTTTTTATGGTCTTAACACCCTGGGTTCTTTTGAACATGTTTTCTTTTTCAGAAAATAAAAGAAATATAGACACTAAACCAAAAAATAGGATAGTGAGTAGAAGAATTGTTAACAAAGCCGCTTGGTTTTTTTTTGAAAGATATTTCATTGAGTATACACTATAACAAATGTATACAGCAAAGAAATGGCAGTATGTCAATTTTATAGAGAAAGGTTTATAGGCAGCAGCTGTTTTCTTTTCTCTCCGTAGACAATTTATAAAAATAAGAGTTAAAGTATGAAAACCCTCTTTTGGCATGAGGTTTTTTCTTTAAACACTTTGTTCATTTGCCTTATTGATATAACGCTATGTTCAGATTGGCGGATTTCTAAAAAAGCTGATATGAAGTTTATATCTATACTGATCGGGTTTGATTTTTATATGTATTTTCTTGTATAAAAGCATGGATTTTCAAACAGGGTGAGTATATTTTAAAAACCTCCTGTGTAGGTGAAAATTGGAAATTCAATCTGTGAATAAACAGCAAACAAAAAAACAAAAAAACAGTCACAATGCTAAAAAAGAGGCTTATTTAAGGAGAAGCGCTGGGGGGAAATGTTATTTTCATCATGACGATCTTCTTATATACAAGGATGACTTTCTTAAAATAAAGAAAATTCAAAAATCATCAGTAGATCTTATTGTAACCTCACCTCCCTATAATGTTGATATTCACTACAATTCCCATAGAGATACTTTGTCTTATAAAGAATATCTGGAGTTTACTGAAAAGTGGATTTCACAATGCTATAACCTTGCTAAGGATGATGGAAGGTTTTGTCTGAATATTCCTCTTGATAAAAACAAAGGGGGGCAGCAGTCCGTTTGCGCAGACATTACAACTCTAGCTAAAAAAGCAGGATGGAAATACCATTCCACCATTATCTGGAATGAAGGCAATATTTCTCGCCGGACAGCTTGGGGTTCTTGGATGTCAGCCTCTGCCCCTTATGTTATTGCTCCTATTGAAGTTATTGTTGTTTTCTATAAAAAACAATGGAAGAAAATGGCCAGCAAAAAAACAAATGATATTACAAGGCAGGAATTTATGGATTGGACTAACGGTGTTTGGACTTTCTCCGGACAAAATAAAAAAGGGGCTGGAGGCCACCCTGCTCCTTTTCCTGTTGAATTGGCAAGACGGTGTATAAAACTGTTCAGCTTTGTAGGTGACACTGTTTTTGATCCTTTTCTTGGGAGTGGCTCAACATTAATTGCTTCCTATTTAAACCAAAGAAAAGGAATTGGAGTGGATATTGATAAATCGTATTGTGATATTGCTGTTAAACGTTTAGAAAAAGAAAAAGGTGTTTATAAAATAAGGGCGATTTAAAATGTAAAATAACAACTATAACCCCACTGAGTAAAACATTAGTAAAATTAAGGAAAAATAATTAAAACATCATGAATTTACGATATTGGCTGAACTTTTTTATTCCTGTTTTAATTTGTTTGCTAACAGTCTTTTTTACTGGCTTTTTTCTGACGAAAATTCAGTCAATAAGATTTGAACAGTCTTCAATAAAAAAATCCATCAATCTGGAAGGCTTGTTGTATTTGGAGCATATTAATAAAAAACTGGATTTTTTAATTAAGGAGGGGGAGGACATTCAAAATGAAGGGCGGATATCTTCTGACAGCCCATTTTCTGCTCTTGTTGTTTTTAGACCGTCCCAGAGAGAGAAAGTGTATCTTTCTGAAGACAGCCTTCTTTTAAGTGTTATTCAAGATCAGGTCAAATCCTCCGTTATGGGGCAGGCTGAAACGGAATCCACTTCTCAATCCAAAAAAGAAGTTGAAGCTATAAAAAAACATTCCTCCTCTGAATTAAAGGAGGAAAAAAATCTTGTTAAGGCTATCCCTTCTTTTGAGTTGGAAAGAAAAGCTCTTATTTATCTTTCCCGGAAAGTTATTGCAGAATCTTCTGTTAAGGATTTTATGTTTAAAGAGTTTAAGGTTGCCGGGAAAAAACAAAATTTTATTATTTTTATTAAATCTTTGGTTGAGGGAGGGCAATGGCTGGCTTTTTTGAAAAAAGATACAAGTTTTTTTAAGATCGAATCTGTTTTTTTAAATACTCAAGAACGCGACAACAGGGATGTTTTTGTTGTAAACAGCCAGGGACGGCTTTTTTTTCATAATAAAACCTCAGGTCTATTTAAGGTTCTTGCGAAAAAATCCCCGGTTAGGAAGTTTTTAAAAGATATTACAATAAAAAGCAAAAATAGCAGTTATTTGAAGTCATATAAGAAAAAGGGCAATCAAAGGATATATTTTCTTCATAAATGGAGTGAAGGGGATTTATTTTTAATTTTTAAGTCAGATTATTCTAATCTTTTTTTTAACTTGGAAGATTTTTATTTTCCAATTTTAATGGCTTGTCTCCTGGTTTTTTGTTTTGTTTTTGCTTTCTTTTGTTTGAACTTTTTTCGCCTTGCTTTCGCTTATCGGTTTTTAAAGCAGGCTATTTTATCTTTTGATAAGACAGATTTATTTCCTGTTACAGATGTTCCTAAAAATCCTCTTCTTTATTTTTATAGCAATCGCCGGCTGTTTTTAAATAAAAGAAAAGAGGATAAACAAGATGAGAAGGATGAATCAGCAAGTCTTAATCTTCAATCAGTTGTAAGACAGGAGGTGGAAAAATTAAAACATAGATTCCCAAGTTTAAAGGTCAATGAAAACTTTAATTTTGATGTCAAATTGTTTGGTTTTGAGAGGTTTTTCCGGGCGGTGATTTATGAGGTTTTGGTGAATGCTTTGGAAGCTATGGGTGGTTTAAAAGAGCCAAAATTGGATTTATCTATTAAGGAGGAAAAGGGAAATCTTATTTTCTCTGTCAGAGATTATGGGATAGGACTTAGTGATGAGGATTATGAAAAATGTTTTCAAATGTATTACTCTACAAAATCTCAAATGGGTGTTGGTTTGAATTTGGTTCAGTCTATTATTCAGTCCAATGAGGGGAGTATTGAATTTTCTTCTCCTGAAGGAGGGGGGTTGGAGCTGCGTATTTGTCTGCCTTTGAAATGCTTTTTAAAGAATCACTTTAAAAAAGATGGAGAGCGTTTGATCAAATGAAAAACCGTGCTGTTTTAGAAGTGGATTTAAACCTTTTAAAACAAAATTGTTTGACATTAAAAAGTTTAGCGAAAAACTTGTTTTTTTGTCCTATGGTGAAAGCTGATGCCTATGGCCATGGGGCTATTCCTGTAACAAAAACTTTGCTTTCAATAGGAGTCAAACAGGTTGGTGTGATAAGTGTTGGTGAAGCCTGGGCTGTCAGAGAGTTAGTGGAAGATATAGATATTTTGATTTTTGGACCTGTGTTGAATAAGGAAGACTTATCCTGGGCCGTAGAGGAAAAGCTTATTTTAGTATGCAGCAACTGGCTGGATTTGGAAAGCTTATCTCAATATGGTAAACCTTGCCGTATTCATTTAAAATTTAATACTGGATTTTCCCGTTTGGGTTTTGATTTAAGTTCTGTTGAAAAACTGGACATTTTTTTAAAAGACAATCCTCAAATTCAATTAGAGGGTTTGGCAACCCAACTTGTTTCCGGTGAGGAGCTGGGAGATAAAGAGAGCTTTTCCTTCTGTCAAACAGAGGAGCTGTCTAAACTCCACAAAGTCTTTTCCTGTTCTAACTTTCATGCTTTAAATACATCAGCTTTGATTGCTGATTTTGTTCATGGAGGGAATGTTCACTTTGGCGCAAGGCCGGGTATAGGGCTGTATGGAATAAAGCCAGAGGTGTTTTTAAAGAATGAAAAGGCTAAACCAAAATGGGAGAATCTGTTTTTGGCTCCTGTTTCCTGTTTAAAAAGCTATATTGTGGGCATGCATGAGCTTAACAAGGGCGATCCTGTTTCCTATGGAGCTTGCTGGAAGGCTTCCCGCCCTTCCCAGATTGCCACAGTATCCTTGGGTTATGGGGACGGTTTTCTGCGAAACTCTAATTCTATCAGGGAGGTGTTGTTTAGAGGGAAAAGGAGTCCAGTGGTGGGAGCTGTTTGTATGGATTTTTTTATGATAGATGTAACAGATTTTGCTAACAAAAGAGAAAAACCTGTTCAAATTGGTGAAGAAGTGGTTATTTTTGGCAGGCAAGGGCAAACTTTTTTATGTCCACAGGATCAGGCTTTCAAATCAGGCAGTATTGTCTATGAGTTTTTCTGCCGGTTGGGACCCAGAGTGGAACGGGTTTATAAAAATTAGCATAAGGTTATTATGTATAAAAGAGCTTTAATTAGTGTTTCAGATAAAAGAGGCTTGGAGGGGTTTTTAAAACCTTTGGTTAAACAGGGTTTGAGTCTGGTTTCAACAGGTGGTACAGGGGAGTTTTTAAAATCAAAAGGGTTTAAAGTTGTAGATGTTAAAGATATTACAGGTTTTCCTGAAGTTCTTTCGGGCAGAGTAAAGACGCTCCACCCTCACATTCATATAGCTCTTTTAGCTCGTCAGTGGGTGTTAAATGATAAAGAGATTTTAAAACAGTATGGACTTGAGCCTTTTGATCTTGTTGTAGGAAATCTTTACCCTTTTGAACAACAGGAAGAGCATTTGAATGGAAAAGAATTAGTGGAATGGATTGATGTGGGAGGGCCTAGTTTTTTGAGAGCCTCAGCAAAAAATTATTTTAGTATTACTACAGTTTGTGATCCTGAAGATTACAGTAAAATTCAAAATGGAGCTGATCTTAAACAAAGACAGCAGTTGGCAGTTAAGGTCTTTGAAACACTTTCTCATTATGATTCCTGTATTGCCAAGAGGTTAAAAGAACAAAGTGAAGGAAATGTAAGTCATACAAGATTAAATAAACAGATTGGAAAAGATGTGAATCATCCAAAAAAACAAAGTGAGGAAAATATAAAACAGGATTTTTTTCTTGAAGGAAAATTTTTTAAAAAGCTTCGTTATGGGGAAAATCCTCATCAGGAGGCAAGTTGGCACAGTGGTATGGCAACAGGTTTGCATGAGGCAGAGCAACTCCAAGGGAAAACACTTTCTTATAATAATATTTTGGATTTTTATTCAGCCCTTCTTGTTGTGAGAGATTTTGATGCGCCTTGCGCTGTAGCTGTTAAACATAATAACCCTTGTGGTGTAGCCATAGCGAATCAGATATCATCAGCAGTGGAAAGAGCTTTAAAAGCTGATCCTCTAAGTGTTTTTGGGGCCTTGTTAGCCTTTAACCGTCCTGTTGATAAATTGGCGGCAGAACAGTTAAATGATGTTTTTCTTGAAGGGCTTATAGCCCCGGATTTTTCTCCAGAAGCTTTAAAAATTTTAAGCAAAAAAAAGAATCTAAGAATTATAAAATGGCCTGAAATGCTTTCTTTTGAGCTTTCCTTAAATTCCGTTCGTGAAACTATAGGAGGTTTTCTTATCCAAACAAGGGATCAGGTGGCAAAAAACTGGTCTCAAGACTGGAAAATTGTTGGTTCTTCTCCTTCAGAGGATGTTAAAAAGGATTTGATCTTTGCCTGGAAGGTTTGCGCTCACTTAAAAAGCAATGCCATTGCTATTGTTCAGAAAGGCCAATCTCTAGGTTTGGGTATGGGACAGGTTAGTCGTGTAGATGCTGTTCAACTGGCTCTGGATCGGGTGAAAAGACTCCATCCCTTAAAAAAGAAAGATATGATTTTAGCTAGTGATGCCTTTTTTCCCTTTGCTGATTCCATAGAATTGGCCGCAAGAGGAGGAATTTCATGGATTATTCAGCCTGGAGGTTCTATTAGGGATGATCAGATATTGGAGAAAACTTTAAAATTAGGTTTAAATATGATTTTAACAGGTCAAAGACATTTTAAACATTAGTCCTGATAGATGACAAAGTGTTATTTTTTTTGCATTATTAAAAAGACAACATGTCTGACATAGAAAAAAAATTCCTCATCCGCTCTTCAGGGCAAATCCTTGGGCCATTTGATAAAAACGAGGTTATCGATCTTATCAAACGAGGCAATATTTCCATTTTTGATGAAGTGGCAGAGCCGTTTAATATCTGGTGGTATTTACAGGATCATCAGGATTTTAAAGAGGCTGTTCAATCTATGGATTTTCAAGCTCGTTTGACCAATTTTATCACTCAATTTAGTGATAAATTTTCTACTATCTCCCGGGCCAAAAAAACACTGGATAAAACTGTAACTCATACAGAGACACAGAGCTTGGATCAAAAGTCACAGAATATAGACTCTTATGAAAAACAATCTGCTCAGGAAGTAAAATTCAAAGTTGTGGATCAACCAAAAGTTGTTAAATCCAAAGCTTATGAGAAATACACATCTCAGAAAGACAGTGAGGAAATTGTCAGAAAAAAAGTTGGTTTAATTGTTAAAATCAGTTGGCAGGTTATTGTAGTTTTTGCTTTGTTAGTGGGAGGCTACATTGTTTATAAAGAAATTGTTGCACCTATTCAGAAAAAACAAGAACTTATTTATGCATTGAGAACAGATGGTTTGAGATTTTACAAAGCGGGCAATTATAAAAAGGCCTTGTTTTATTTTGAAGAGGCTTATTCAAAAGATCTTTTAAAACCTGAAGAAAAACTTTTACTGGCCAGTCTTTTTATTCAGGAGGATAAACTGCAAAAAGCAGAGTTGATTGTTAATGAGCTTCCCCGTGATTCTTTATTAAAGGATAAAAATTGGTTTTTATTAAATGGTTTAATATCTTTTTTTCAAAAAGACTTCACAGGTGCTGAGGCGAACTTTAATCGAGCCTTAAACCAAAGAGAAAAACTCTCTTTGGTTAATCTTTCCATATTGAAATGGAAAACAAAAAATCATCAAAAATCTCTTGCTTATTTAGACCAGCTGATAAAAATGGCATACGACAGAGATATTGTTTCTTATTTAAAAGCTCTTAATTTTCTATCTCAGAATCAAACAGGAGTTTTAATAGATTACATCAGTCGTGAACTGGCTTTTGATCAAAATCACCCTCTTATTAAAGAATACCAACAGGAGTTTTATTTTATGTTGGCTTACTCTTATATGAAAGAACAAAAGTTAGAGGAGTTTAAGCAGGCTGTTTATAACCTTTTAAATACAGACCCCTTTTTTTACAAAGAATATCATTATAGCTCTTTTACGGTTGTTAAGGCTTTGAACTGGAATTATTTTTACCCTTACTGTAAAAGTATTTTTGAGTCTGATCCACAAAGCAATTTACTGAATGCCTTGTATGGTTTTTGTTATCTTAAAACAGGGAATTTTAAACAGGGTACTAGATATATTGAACAGGCTAGAAACAGAGAACCTGATGATGCCTTTTTTCTTTCTTTATATGCTTATTTGTTAATGTTAAAAGCTGATATTGTTGAAATGGATCAGGTTCTTGATTTGATAGATTATAGTAATTTAAAATCAGAGCAAACTTTACCGCTTATTTTAAAAGCCTATTTTTTTGAGCAAAAACAAGATTGGGTTAGAGCTCTATCAGCTTGGGAGGAATTGCTTTCTCTTTCTTCTGAGCATTTGTCTGGGATTGCTGGAGTGGCTTTTACAAGTCAACAATTGGGTGATTATTCAAAATCAGATATTTATAGAAAAAGAGGTCTTGATAAATATCCTTATTATGTTCGCCTCCTTTCCTATGAAAGATAAAAAGGTTTAAGCAAGATAAGGGGATGAAAATATTTTTGAAAAGTTAGTTGAATTGAGAAGTTGTTACTGCTTATATATTTGGGATGTTGTCACTAGCTATTAGAGAGTACTTTTTCCTGTCGCAATAAAGAAGGTTTAGCAGGGCATCTGTCATCACACGGTAAATTAAAAAATCTTACTGATGTGAAGCTAAATCTAAAATCCTACTGTGGTAGGAGTTAATAAGTTGAAATGACTGGGAAAAACAAAAGAGGAAAAAAAATGAGATGTTTAAACTTTTCAAGATAGTTTAAGAAAGAGCTGTTTTAGACAAAGATTTAGTTTAGATAAAAAAAGAGAGTTAAACTTTTAAGCGGGAAAGAAAAACAAAGAAACTTAAGGTTTACTGAGTGCTGGCTTGAACTGTAGAATTAAAAATCTTACTGTTGTGAAGCTAAAGCTTTCACACCAAAAATATCACGCCGATCAGATTTAGCTTGTCTCATAATAGCCACCATCTCATCTTTAACTTCAATATACCCATCACAATTGGATGAATTAGCCTTACAGGAGGGATACTGAGCAAGATAAAATAATCTTTTATCTTCAAGAGGCAAAAGAGCCTCAGCCTCCTCTTTTAAAACCTGACAGGCCGATCTGATCTGTTTGTATAAAACAGGGTCAAAGTGGGGTTTTTTAGGAAGAGCTAAACATCTTTCCGCATAATGAAGCGTTTGTTTAAGGCTGTCCGTTGTATAGCGGCTATATTCAGGATAAGTTCTTTTTGAATGGCTAAGGCCCATGTATTCATTGTCTGAACCACCGGCTCCATACATAAATTTTGCACTATATCTCAAAGCCACACGATAATGAGAGTTTAACTCCATTTGAACGCTATTTTCAGTATGCCAGAAGCCATTATGGGGGTAATTAGGAGACACCTCAATAAATGTTAAAACCTGTAGGTAAGCTGCTATCGCCTCATCAATTGTGTCTTCATCTATAGAGCTGTCAAGCCTTCCATCGGTTCCTATATACTGCGCTAGCATGAAAGCAGCGCTTACATCATTATGTTTTCTTATTATGGCCTGAAGTATACTGAAGCCTTTTGCACCCTCTCCCTTTGCAATAAGGCACTCTGCATAGGCTTTTTTTGCATAATTATCATCCGGCTCATTTCTATACCACTCCTTCATTTCAGCAAAGTCATCACATGTAAAATTTCCTCTAGTATAACTTTGTCCAAAAGTTAAAGAGGGTAGAATAAAGATTAAAGGTATACCAAAATATTTAAACATAAAACCCTCCTCTCTTTGTGTCTTACAAATTATGTCTTTATTACTAGCCGAAATCACTTAAAAAAGCAATAGCAAACTCTCTATTTTAAAGGAAATTTTATAGAAAGTTGCAAAATATATAAAAACCGCAAAAAATGAGATGTTTAAACTTCTAAGTGGATTGAATAAAAGCTGATTTTATAAAGAGAAAATCTAAGGACAAAAATAAACATTTGAAAAGTTAATTGAATTGGGAAGTTGTTACTGCTTATATATTTGGGATGTTGTCACTAGCTATTAGAGAGTACTTTTTCCTGTCGCAATTAAAGAAGGTTTAGCAGGGCATCTGTCATCACATCCGGTGAATTAAAAAATCTTACTGCTGTGAGGCTAAATTTAAAACCCTGCTGTGATAGGAGTTAATTGATGACTGGGAAAAACAAAAGAGGAAAAAAAATGAGATGTTTAAACTTTTCAAGATAGTTTAAGAAAGAGCTGTTTTAGACAAAGATTTAGTTTAGATAAAAAAAGAGAGTTAAACTTTTAAGTGGGAAGGAAAAACAAAAAAACTTAAGATTTACTGAGCACTGGCTTGAACTGTAGAATTAAAAATCTTACTGTTGTGAAGCTAAATTTAAAATACTGCTTTGCTCAGAATTAGACCACTTAATAATAGCCACCATCTCATCTTTAACTTCAATATACCCATCACAATTGGATGAATTAGCCTTACAGGAAGGATACTGAGCAAGATAAAATAATCTTTTATCTTCAAGAGGCAAAAGAGCCTCAGCCTCCTCTTTTAACACCTGACAGGCCGATCTGATCTGTTTGTATAAAACAGGGTCAAAGTGGGGTTTTTTAGGAAGAGCCAAGCATCTTTCCGCATAATGAATTGTTTGTTCAAGGCTGTCCGTTGTATAGCGGCTATGTTCAGGATAAGTTCTTTTTGAATGGCTAAGGCCCATGTATTCATTGTCTGAACCAGCGGCTCCATACATAAATTTTTCACTATACCTCACAGCCACACGATAATGAGACCTTAATTCCATTTGAACGCTATTTTCAGTATGCCAGAAGCCATTATAAGGATAATTAGGAGAAACCTCAATAAAGGTTAAAACCTGTAAGTAAGCTGCTATCGCCTCATCAATTGTGTCTTCATCTATAGAGTTGTCAAGCCTTCCATTGGTTCCTATATACTCTGCTAGCATATGAGCAGCGCTTACATCATTATGTTTTCTTATTATGGCCTGAAGTATACTGATGCCTTTTGCATCCTCCCCCTTTGCAATAAGGCACTCTGCATAAGCTTTTTTTGCATAATTATTATCCGGCTCATTTCTATACCACTCCTTCATTTCAGCAAAGTCATCACATATAAAGTGGCCCTTGCGGTAAACTTGAGAAAAACTTAAAGAGGGCAAGATAAAGATTAAAAGAATACCAAAATATTTAAACATAAAACCCTCCTCTCTTTGTGTCTTACAAATTATGTTTTTATTACTACTTGAAATGCTCTAAAAAAGCAATAGCAAAACCCTCTATTTAAAGGAAATTTTATAAAAAGTTACAAAGAGGTATAAAAACCGCAAAAAATGAGATGTTTAAACTTTTAAGTGGATTGAATAAAAGCTGATTTTATAAAAAGGAAATTTAAGGACAAAAAAATAAATATTTTTAAAAGTTAATTGAATTGAGAAGTTGTTACTGCTTATATATTTGGGATGTTGTCACTAGCTATTAGAGAGTACTTTTTCCTGTCGCAATAAAGAAGGTTTAGCAGGCATCTGTGCGTCATCACATCCGGCGAATTAAAAATCTTACTGATTTGAGGCCAAATTTAAAATCCTGCTGTGGTAGGAGTTAAGTTAGTTGAAATGACTGGAAAAAACAAAAGAGAGGAAAAATTTGAAGATTTACTGAGCACTGGCTTGAGCTGTAGAATTAAAATACTTACTGTTGTGAGGCTAAATTTAAAATCCTACGTGATAGGAGTTTGGGAAAAACAAGAGGGTTAAACTTTTAAGCGGGAAGGAAAAATAAAAAAAACTGGAGATTTACTGAATTCTGGTTGAACTATAGAATTAAAAAATCTTACTGTTGTGAGGCTAAATTTAAAATCCTGCTGTGATAGGAGTTAAGTTAGTTGAAATGACTAGGAAAAACAAAAGAGGAAAAAAAGTGAGATGTTTAAACTTTTCAAGATAGTTTAAGGAAGAGCTGTTTTAGACAAAGATTTAGTTTAGATAAAAAAAGAGAGTTAAACTTTTAAGCGGGAAGGAAAAGCAAAAAAACTTAAGATTTACTGAGCACTGGCATGAGATGTAGAATTAAAAATTTTCCTTAATTCAGCAATAGCTTGTCCTATCACAAAATCTATTTCATCTTCAACTTTACTGTATCCATCACAATTGGATGAATTAGTCCTACAGGAGTACTGACCAAGATAAAATAATCTTTTATCTTCAAGGGGCAAAAGCTCATGAGTTGCGTCTTTTAACACCTGACAGGCTGCTCTGGTCCTTTTGTATTTTTCTGGCTTAAAGTGAGCTTTAAGAGGCAATGTTAAACATCTTTCCGCATAATGAAGCATTTTTTCAAGGCTGTCCTTTGTATGGCGGCTATGTTCAGGATAAGCATCTGCTGAACGGCCCATATACTCATTGCTTGAGCTTTTAAACCCTGTTTTATATTTAACACCATATATTGCAGCCACACTATAATGAGAGCTTAACTCCATTTGACGGCCCTTTTCAGTATGCCAGAAGCCATTATAAGGATAATCACGAGACACCTCAATAAAGGTTAAAACCTGTAAGAAAGCTGCTATTGCCTCATCAATTGTGTCTTTATCTATAGAGCCGTCAAACCTTCCATTGGTTTCTATATAA
Organism: Bdellovibrionales bacterium; assembly: GCA_965116175.1. Taxonomy (GTDB): domain Bacteria; phylum Bdellovibrionota; class Bdellovibrionia; order Bdellovibrionales; family UBA1609; genus JACOND01. The sequence goes on from OZ220490.1 coordinate 175,108, forward strand.
TGCGCTAGTGTGAAAGCGGCATATACATCATTATGTTTTCTTATTATTGCCTGAAGTATACTGAAACCTTTTGCACCCTCTCCCTTTGCAATAAGGCACTCTGCATAAGCTTTTTTTGCATAATTATTATCCGGTTCATTTATATACCATTCTTTTGCTTCTTTAAAGTCCCCCATATCACATATAAGGCTACCTCTGCGGTAAACTTGAGAAAAACTTAAAGAGGGCAAAACAAAAATTAAAAATATAATAAGAAACTTAAACATAAAAACCCTCCTCTCTTTATATCTTACAAATTATGTTTTTATTACTAGCCGAAATCACTTAAAAAAGCAATAGCAAAGCCTGCTATTTAAAAGAATTTTTATAAAAAGTTACAAAGAGGTATAAAAACTGCAATAAAACCGGACAGTTTTCTTTCAAAAAACTATAAAAAAGTTTGAGAAAAAACAAAACATGCTTTAAGCTTTAATAATTGATTAAAAAATTTAAGAAGGCTTTAAAAAAGGGGGTATTTTGTGAATCTGTATCAAAAACTTATTAAAAATGCTGCTTTAACTTTGGTGATTGCTTTTTCTTTTTGTAGTTATGCTTTTCAAGAAGAGGATAGCCCAGAGCGAAAAGATCAAACAACTGACACATTTGGAGAAAGCCTAAAGTCCCACTACACAAGAGAGGAGATTTATAGGGGTATGTATGGCGGTAATGAAGTTTTTTATCGTTTTGACCACGGACAATCAATCAGCCAAGCTTTTTTAAAAGAATGCCCTAATCAATATGATTCCTTTACAAGAGCTGTGGAGGGGTATTTTAACAAAGCCTCTTATGGTCAAAACATGAATAGTATTCAAGGCTTGCAGATAAGATGTAAAAGCCTTTTAAAAAGAGATTACTTGGATTTACATAAGGCCATAAATAAGTTTCTCTCTAGGGCTCCCGGTTTAAAGGATAGCTTTCAAAATGCAGGCTATCACGAGGAGTGGCCTAATATGATAACAGGGATGAAGGAGTTTTTTGATGAATTTGCCGATTTTGAAAGCTGTGTAAAAACAGTGTTTGCCTCTTATGGTGATCACAATATACAGGGAAAGCCCCTTGAGCCTTTACTGAAAGGTTTGGCAGAATATAGCAGCGATTGTGACAAGAAGGAGTTTGTTAAGGGTTTCTTTGAGGACAATCAAGAGATTTTTAATCATATTGCAAGTCTGCCTCAGATTTGCTCTATGTCTACAGAATGTGTTGCGGAGTTAAAAATGAAGCTTCCTGCTGTCCGAAACATATCTCAGGAGGAGCTTTCGCAAAGTCTTTTTGGGATATGCTCTGCGGAAGAGAAAAAAACAGCAGTCTGCTGCAATGATGTTGAAAGCTGTGAATACTTAGACGGGAATGAGAAAGCCCAATACAAAAGCCAGATTCAATCTTATGTCAGTGATGCGGGAAGCGGTGGTGATGTCTGCGCCCCAGGAAGCCCTAATCTTCAGTCTATGGAGACAGGGATTTTAGAGGAGAGGAGAAACATCTGCGAGCAGTCTGTAAAAAGGTGTGAAAGCTCAGATTGTAAAGATGAGCTGCGATATTTTAAAAGCAAGTTTTTAAAGTGTTTTGTTGTTCCAAAGATTTTAGTTGATGCTCATATTCCCTCCTGCCTAAACCATATAAAAGCTATTCAAACAGCTTACAGGGAATACAGCAGAAGAAGAAACAAGCAGGTTAGTCTCAGTCTGGATTCCACAACAGAAGAGATAGCCCGCTGTTCAGACCCTTTAGAGGCATTGAAGAGGAATGCAGGTCAAAGGCAGGCCAGCGCCAGGGCTAAAGCTCAAAAGTTATGTTATCAAGCTCAGGAGCAAAGATCTGCTCAGCAGCAGGGTAAAATAGCCAGTCTTTCTCCCCCTAACACTTATGGTTCTGGTGATCCCAGTTTAAGGAGGGGATCAAGGCCAAGCTCTGTGAATAATAATCTTCCTTTGCCTGGTGTTGCAAAGGAGGAGGAGTATGGCATTAAAGACTTTGATGATGCATCTGTTAATAAGAATGTAGGGGATTCTAAAAGAGAGTATGAGGCTCCTCCTGAGTATGCTTCTGATGATGATAAGAGAGCTAAAGCCTCCCCCCAAGAGGAGGGAGAGGGTGGTGATAAGAAGTCTGCCGAGCTTCCCCCCTGTATGGGTATATGCCCTGAGGGGAGTCCTTTTCCGGAGCCAAAGGATTATAACAAGTGGATGAATGTGGGGGATTGGTATGAGGGAAAGCACAGTGATGACTTAAAGCGGAAGGAGATGGAAAGGGAGCTGGCTAAAGAGGCTGAGGAGCAGAAGAGAAGAGCTAGGGAGGATGCAGAGGCTGGTTCTGGTTTGTCGGGTTTTTTTAAGAGGTCTAAACTGAAGGCGGAGAGGGCTTATAGGGATACTGGCAAAAAAGCAAGAAAACTTTTGCGAAAGGCTTATAGGGCTGTTGCTGGAGAGAAGGAAAAACCTCCTTCAATAGCGGACTTAATTCCTATTATGCATGATAGTAGTGTGGACCTTATAAAAAGGCAATTTGAGCTGGGTTATATATTTTGCAGTGAGGATGAAACTAAGTGTGGTATGAGTCCTGAGGAGTTGGAGGAGCTTAGGATAAAGGCTGGTCTTCCTGAGCCAGGGAGTGATGAATACATGAGGATAAAAGCTGGTTTGCCTCCTAAGCCAGAGAAGTGATAAGGATAAGAAAACAAAAGCAGATTTGCCTAAGCCAAAGTGAGAGGACATGAAATAAACGCAGGTTAATCTAAGTCAAAGTGATGAGGATTTAAAGGGTATGAGGATAAATGCAGATCAATAAAAAGATATGCTTGTAAGTTATTAAAATTCAAACCAATTTGGTGTCATTTAAAATCAAAGAGGATTTTTGAAAGATAAATTAAAAAATTTATTGCTATTTACTCTATGCGGCTGTCAGGGGCTTGCTCCAGAGGAAACACAAAAGCCTTAAAATATGCCTTATTTCTCTTTACTAAAGATCAGTTTTCTTTTTATTCTTTTATTCAGCTGCCCGAGGCAGGGTCAGGCTAGAAAACTCTTTGAAAACTCAGAGCCCAAAACAGACCCCCTTAAGTGAAAGCTAAATTAAATAACTTGATTATCTTATAATTTGATAAGAGGAAAAGTTTCCACATAAGCTAAAGCCAGATTGTCTATAAGACAGGCTGTTCCAAGAGCTGTTTTGTTGGTTGTTTTTAAATGAGATTTAAAAAGATAAATATCCTGTATTGGTGTTTTTTTCCAATGGGAGATTAGGCAATGGCTTAATAAAAATTGATCTTGATTACCAGAAAAACATTTAAAACTGGCCTCCTTGGCAACCCATAAAATAGAAGGTGAAGGGGATTGTTTAATTTCTGTTTTTAATGATATGCGGTTAACAAGTTTATCTGTAATTCTATTTTTTTGCTCTATATCAAAACCTATGGAAAGTTTTTTATCAAAAACAAATAAAAAAGCTCCTAAAAAATTACAATGAGAAATAGATATGGAAACAAAGGGACAATTAGGTTTTCCACCGGGTTGTAAAAGTTTTTTCCAATTAAAATCTTCTTCATGTTTTTTAAAGTCTTTATGGGTCTTTATCTGATTGACCATTTTTTGTCTAAGCTCTTTTCTTTCTTTTAATCCAATTTTATTTGGGAATGAACTAATATGGAAATATATGTTTTTTCGGTTCAAACATTCTAGCATCTTGTTTATTTTTAAAGGGATAGCTTCTAAATTGTTCATAAATTTGTTTTTAAAATCATAGCAAAAAGAATCACTATGACAAGCTTATGTTCTTATGCTATACCCTCTCTGTTTGATTCCAAGGATTTTATTAGAGGTAAAAATGCATATCTTCATTGGAAAGGAGGAGTAAAAGTGAGTTCGGCTTGGAGCGCAAAGCCGGCTAAGAGGCGCTTTGTGGCAAAATGCATGTCTGAACTTTTGCTTTCCCCTTACCTCCAATGGCGGCGGTTATATACTTTTTTCATCTGGAAGTCCTTAGAATTAAACAGGGTTGATGTATTTCTCATATAAAGCAATAATGTGCTTTGAGAAACATTTAATAGCATACTGATCTTGTTTGAAATTTTGAACCCATTTTGACTTGGAGAATTTTCATTTATCAAGTAAAAATACAGAATATAGAAACTTCAAACGGATCGGTATATATGCAAATTAAAAAAAATGAGTCATTAAAAAATTGGAGTTGGTGGAAGGTTGGGGGAACGGCTGATTACTTCTGTCAGCCGGAAAACCCTGAACAGCTTAAAGAGGCTCTTCAATGGGCTGAGAAAAATAAACAGCCTTTTACAGTGTTGGGTGGAGGAACAAATGTTCTTATAAGTGATCAGGGAATTGCAGGACTGGTGATTTCCACAGTAAAGCTCAATCATTACTCTTTTGAAAAAACAAATAAAAGCCTTTTAATTCATTGTGGTGCAGGATTTTTAAAATCCCAGCTGATGAAAATTTTTAAAAGTCATAAACTGGCGCCAGCTCTTTTTTTGTCAGGACTGCCAGGGGATGTTGGAGGAGGTGTTGTTATGAATGCCGGGGTGGGGCGGCCTTTTAAACCTTCTGAATTTTCTGAAATAGTTAAATCTTTTAATGTTATGACAGCTAGAGATACAAACTTTTATAAAAAAGAGGATATTAAATGGACTTATCGTAAAAGCTCAAAATGGAAAAAAGGAGTTATTTATGAAGTTCAATTTGAATGGCCTATAGAGGAAGTAAAGCATCTTAATGAACAAATTAAAGTGGAAATGAAGAGAAGGCGATCCACCCAACCTTTAGAACAGGCCAGTTGCGGCTCTGTTTTTAAAAATCCTTATCCTCAATTTGCCGGAGAATTGATAGAAAAGAGCAGGCTAAAAGGTTTGAGAGTAGGCTCTGCAGAAGTTTCTGCAAAACATGGAAATTTTATTGTTAATTTGGGTTCAGCTACAGCACAGGATATTGAAAGTTTGATACAAAAAGTTCGTAAAACGGTTTATGATAAATTTGCTGTAACTTTGGAACCAGAAGTTCATTATATGGGAAGATGGGAGAAATGATAATTTTCAGGAAAAATCGGCATATAGTTTTCCAGTTGTTTTGAATTAAAGAATTCTATATTTTAAATAGAGTGTATAGAACAGTGAAATAATTATGAGAAGTAAAAATATAGCTCTAGTTCAAGGGGGACAAGGTCCGGAAGCTGATGTGAGCCTCATTAGCGCAAAAGCAGTAGCCAAGGCTTTAGACCAGTTGGGTTACAAATATTTTACAGCCTTGGCAAATGAAAAACTGCCCCAGGCTTTAATCTCAAAAAAACCTGATCTGGTTTTCTTGGCTGTACACGGTGTTTATGCTGAAGATGGTCTGATCCAATCTCTTTGCGAGTATTTGAAAATCCCTTATACAGGCAGTGGTGTCTTAACCAGCAGTCTTTGTATGGATAAAATTTTTTTAAAGCAATTTGTTTTAAAACATAAAATTTCTATTCCTGATTTCCATGTCCTGGATGCCAAATGGAATTTTAAGAAAACACTTTCTTATCCTGTGGTTGTGAAATCTTCTCATGGTGGCTCTTCTATAGGAACAAGTATTGTTAAAGAGGAAAAAGAACTTATGCCTGCTGTTAAAAAGGCCAAACAGCTTGGAGCCAAGGTATTTATTGAAGAATATATGGATGATTGTAAAGAGATTGCTGTTTCTTTTTTAGATGGTCAGATTCTGACTCCTATAGAAATTCAACCGAAAGGGGGCTTTTATGATTATAAAAGAAAATATGTCAAGGGTGAGTCGGCTTATTTTGTTCCTCCAAGAGCAGCCCCTTTTGTTATGGAAAAAATAAAATCCATGGCTCAGAAAGTTTTTCAAATTACAAATGTTAGAGCTTACGCAAGGGCTGATTTTTTATTGCAGAAAGATAACACTCCCTGGCTTCTTGAAGTTAACACTCTACCGGGACTGACAGAAAGCTCTCTTTTGCCTAAATCTGCTCATTATGATGGTATAACATTTCCCCGGTTAATTCAAAAAATTATTCAAATGGCTGATACAGATTACGACACTTGACAATGTTTTATAGAATTTCATTGGAATAAAATAGATTATGGAAAAAACAAAACTTTTTTTTTTAATTTGTGTTTCTGTTATTTTATTGTTTCTTCTTTTTTGCGCTTTAGGCCCATTTTCCAAAATTTCTGTGGTTGAGTTAAATGTTGATAGAGAACTTAAAAAAGTTGATTCTTACATAAAAAAAGAAGAGAAAATTTTATCTCATTTGAACAGTTATAAAGGCCAATTTCTTTGGCAAGTGGACTTAAAAGATTTTGTTAAAGAAGCCAACGATTTTTATTCTGGTTCTGAGGTTTATGCTGTCAGGAAATTTCCTGGTCGTTTAATTGTTTTTTTCAGAAAAAAAGATACAGCTCTTCTTTTACTGAAAGATGAAGGGATGTTTTATTCTGTTTCTCATGAAGGGGACATAGGTAAAAAAAGGGAGTTAGGGGAATCTTTTGATTTTCCTATATTGAGAGGAAAAGTATTTTGGCTTGATTCCCATCTGAGAAAAAAAACGCTTTCTATTTTTTCTTCTATTCCTAAAACCGGCCGCTTTTTTTCCGCTAAAAACATTTCTGAGATATCTTACAATAAATCCAATAACAGTTTGATTTTTTATCTCCTTTCTGGATACTTTATTGTGGAATTAAAAAATGGACTTCATCAGAAAAAAATACAAAATATCAATTTTGTATTAAACTATTTAAATCAAAAAGGGTATCAAAAAGGGTATATTGATGCTCGCCTTGGTAAAAAAATTATTGTCAAATATTTAAATTAGGTTTAACCTCAATTTGAGATCAAAATAACATAATTTTGTGATATTTTAGATTAACAACAGGAGAGAGACATAAGATGGGCTTATTTAAATTTAATGATGATAGCCTATTAGTTAGCATGGATGTTGGTTCTTATGCTGTTCGTTGTGCTGTTTTTCAAAAGAGTGAACAGTTTCCTTTAGAGCTTCTGGCCTTTACTGAAAAAAAAATCTCTGGGATAAAAGATTCCCGAATCATTAATTTTGAAAATATCAGTCTGGCCTTTAGTGAAGTTTTAAAATCTGCTGAAGAGCTTTCCAGAAGCTCCTTTTCTGAATTATGGCTGGGCTTTAGTCCCCCTTTTTATTCTTTTTGCTCTCAGGGTATGGTGGCCTTGTTTTCCAGGGAGGTCACTCAAAAGGATTTGGATTTGGCTGTTGAAACAGCTTGTGCTGTTCCTCTCCCTGATGGTCATATTTGTTTGCACAGCAATCCTGAATCCTTTTCTGTTGATTCCCAATCTAAAGTTTTAAATCCTTTAGGGCTTTCAGGTCTGCGTTTGGAAACAGAAGTCCGGCTTGTAACCACTCCTCAATCTTACTGTCGTGATATAATAAAAGCTTTAAAAGAATTGGGATATACCCCAAAAGCTTTTTTCCATAACCTTGTAGCTTTTGGTAACAATTTCACAAGTTTTCAGGATAAAAAAAGTGGAATTTGTTTTTGTGATATAGGTCATAAAAGCACCAGAGTGATTGTGTATCATAATGGCCAAACAGAAAAAATGTTTTATATTCCTATGGGTGGAGATCATTTTACTAATGCTCTTGCCTCTCAATTTAATATTTCTTTAGAAGAGGCTGAAGCTTTAAAAGAGGAAAAAGGCAAACTTCTTTTTGAGTTTTATGAGGAAGATGATTCTGTAGAAGTGGTTAATACCTCTTTGTATTTTTCAAGGAAGCTTTTTGTCCAGGTTTTGGAAAAGACTGCGGAACAGCTTTTAGAAAAAATAAAATCTGTGCTTGTTCAACAAAATCTGATGGATAAAATACCTTCAGGTTTTATTTTTGCCGGAGGGATAACTAATCTTCCGGGGTTTGCAGAGTTTGCTTCTTTTTATCTGGGTGGGAATGTATCTCATCCAAAAAATTTATATGAGAATTTTAAACAGACAAATAATTTTACTTTGATTCAACAGGCTTATTTGGAAAATAAATTAAAAGTTCAAAAACACACTTTCCCTTCAGGGCGGTTTACCTGGAAGGAGCTGTTTTAAATTTTTAGGAGGTTTTTATGTTTATCATGGAAGAAGCGCAAAACATAACAAAAGCAGATATTCGTATTATTGGTATTGGAGGCGGTGGCAATAATGCTGTAGAGACAATGATCAGGGAAGGAATTAAAGGAGTCAAATTTATAGCTGTTAACACAGACAATCAGGCTTTGGAAAGCTCTTCCGCAGAGGTGAAGATCCAGATGGGATCTAAACTGACTAAAGGTTTAGGCGCTGGCGCTAATCCAGAAGTGGGGCGAAGGGCAGCTGTTGAATCCTATGAGGAAATTGTTAAAGCTCTCCGAGGCGCAGATATGGTCTTTGTTACTGCTGGCATGGGAGGCGGAACAGGAACAGGAGGAGCTCCCCTTATTGCCCAGGCTGCTGAAGAATTGGATATTTTGACCGTTGGTATTGTTACCAAACCTTTCCTCTTTGAAGGTAGAAAAAGAATGCAACAGGCGGAAAAAGGAATTAGGGAGCTTAGGAATTATGTGGATACCTTAATTGTGATACCTAATGAAAAATTATTGCAGATTTCTGAAAAAAGCACTCCTTTATTGGAGACTTTTAAAATTGCGGACAATGTTTTGTTAAAAGCTGTTAAAGGGATAGCTGATCTTGTGAGCGTTCCTGGTTTAATCAATCTGGATTTTGCTGATATAAAAACTGTTATGATGAATAAAGGCATGGCTTTTATGGGAAGAGGTATGGCTGAAGGAGTGGATCGGGCTAAAAAAGCTGTTTATTCAGCTATTTCTTCCCCTCTTTTGGATGGTGTGTCTATTGAAGGGGCAACAGGGATGATAGTTAATATTACGGCTGATTCAAGTTTATCTTTAGCAGAAGTCAATGAGGCCAGCTCTATTTTGACTCAAGTTACAGATGATGAAGCTGATGTCGTAGTGGGGGCTGTGATTGATGAAAATATGGGAGGGAAAATGTCTATCACAGTTATAGCAACAGGCTTTAAGGGAGGATCTCCGGAAAAATTGAATAATATTCTTTTGCCTTTAAAACAGGATGTTGTATCTCATTCCTCTCAAGTTAAAGAGCTTTCGGAAAAGGCTGAAGCTCATCAATCCCTGCAAGTTAAAGAGCTTTCGGAAAAGGCTGAAGCTCATCAATCCCTGCAAGTTAAAGAGCTTTCGGAAAAGGCTGAAGCTCATGAACTACTGCAAGTTAAAGAGCTTTCGGAAAAGGCTGAAGCTCATCAATCCCTGCAAGTTAAAGAGCTTTCGGAAAAGGCTGAAGCTCATCAATCCCTGCAAGTTAAAGAGTGTTCGGAAAAAGCTGAAGCTCATAAATCACCTCAAGAAGAATCCTTTCAAGCTGAGGAGTCTGATCTCTCTAAAGGGGAGAAGCATCAGATTGTGGAAAAGACAGATGAGGATTCTTTTGTTCCAGGGAATGAATCTGAGCCTTCATTTTTAACAAAAAAGACAAATGATAATTCTAATTCTGAAAAAAGCGAAAACAATCCTTTACTGACTGCTGATCAAAAGCCGGTAGATAATAAGGAGGAAAACAAAGATAAAGAATCCTTGGGGCAAGAGGAGATTACTGTTCCCCCTGAGGTTGATAAAAATCTTTCTACAAAGGAAATGCTTCTTTCAAAAGCAAAAGAATATGCAGAGAACCAGAAGGAAAAAGATAAAGCTGTCAAACCAGAAAATCAAATGAGTATGGATTGGGAAAAAGAGCAATTAGAGAAAAACCTTTCCTCCCCTTTTGACTCCTCTGTGGATTTTTCTGAAGAGGATATGCTTTGATATTTTACTGTGTGCCGTCTAGCTCATGTGTTACAGTTTGTAATTGATCAATGGACCAAACATCAGTGCCTTTTAAATTGCCAACAGCTATAGCTGTAAATGCATCTTTACCAGCGCCTTTATTAAGGTTAGTAATGCCGGAATTGGCGTAATCTTTTAAACAGGTTGGGTTTGGTCCTGTTGCTGTACACCCAGTGACCTGGCAATTAGCGCTTTTTGAATATTGGGCATAAGCCGGAACAGCAGTTTCTGTTGCTGATTTACAATTGGTGGTTGCTTCGCAAATCTCATAAATATTAGTACATTCTCCTATATTTAAACCTGTTGTTGTAAGGGGGTGATCAGATAAATAAGTATCAGTATCAGTTAAATCAGCACCTTTTCCAAAGCCAACATCATAATAATAGGCTCCTGAAGGGACAGCTCCTATTGCAATAAGATTTTCATGGTAAGTGTTCCAAGTGTCATGAAAAGATTGCTCAGCTGTGTAGACAGAGGATAAGGAGCTTTTAGCTTCTGCGCTTCTGGTTTTGTTGGTTTGGGATTGGTATGATCTTACTCCCACTGTCGTTAAAACCCCGGCAACAGTAATTGTTGTTAAAAGCTCAACCAGGTTAAAACCTTGTTTTTTTAATAAAATACAAAAGATCCTTTGTTTTAGAAAGGGAAAAATCTTGTCAATCACCTCATACAAATTATACAATATAATTTTAATTTTTCAAATAAAAAAAGTGATAATTTTCAGCTTTTATTAAAAATCATCAGAATTTACAGCAAAAAATGACTAAAATTCTTGTTTTTTTAAGCTTATGTTTCGCTTTGGCTTTCCTTGTTTTAGGACAACTGAGTTTAAAAAATGAGGAAAAAAGGGTTTTTTATTTTGCCCCTCCTGAAGTGATCCATCACTTTTCTTTAGGTTTTTCTGATCTCTATGCTGATATTTTATGGATGAGATTGATTCAGGATATTGATTTTTGCAGTTCTAAAAAGGGAATGCCTGTTTATGATGGAAAAACAAAATATCAATGTAAAAAAGGCTGGTCTTATAAAATGACAGAAGCTATTACAAACCTGGCGCCCTTCTTTTTAAATCCTTATGAGATTTCCGGAACTATTATGAGTGTCATTATGGGGGATAAACAGGGAGCTAAAAAAATCTATGATAAAGGAGTAAAAAATTTTCCCCACAATTGGAAGATTCATTTTAGTGCGGGCTACCACTATCTTTTAGAACTTGAGGAAAAAGAAAAGGCTGCAAAGCTTTTATTAAAGGCGGCAAAATTGGGCGGCCCCTATTGGCTTTATGCTTTGGCCGCTAAAACTTATGGAAATTTGGGAAAGCTTTTATTATCCAGAGAAATTCTTATATCAGCTATTAAGAATGATATTACAGGGCAATACAAAGAGGCTTTGGAATTGAGATTGAAGAAAGTTGAACAAAGGATAAAAGAGATAAAAGAATCAGAAGGACCCCTTTAACCAGGCGCTTAGTTTAAAATCTTTTATTTTAGGGTTTGAAAGATTAAAAACATACTCTCCTGAAAAACCAGCTTTAAATAATATTATTGTTTCATGTAATATGTTTATATCTGATTCTATGCCTGCAAAAGGAACAAAAAAGTAATTGTATTTTTTGTTTTCTTTTTCTTTAATTGATAGAAAAGATAAACCTGCTAAAGGGGCTAGTTGTCTTAAAGCCAATGGCAATTTTAGAGGATAATAAGACCAGTTTAATGCCTTGAGGATTTGAAAGTCTAATTCATACAAATGCTGGACATTTTGTTTAAAGCTATTGTAATGCAGAACCATAGTATCTTTATTTCTCAGTAAAAGCCTTTCCAGGTTTTGATTCTGTAAATTTCTTCTTATAGCCCCATTGAGACTCACAAACCATTCTTCTCCTATTTCTTCAGTAAAATAGGCTTCCATTTGTCCGGACAAATGGGTTTTATAGGCTCTTGGTTTTTCTTCTATATGTCTTACACTGTAGGATAGTTTTAAGGCTCTTTTTTTATAAAAAGAATAAGCATGTTTATATTTTCTTTTAAAACTGTAATTGATTCCAGCTCCGTGTTGAATGTAATTTTTATGGGCTTTTTTAGACATATTATTAAAAAAAACAGGAAAATCTTTATTAGAATGTTTTTCATTTTGTCTTTCTTGCCCTAATTGAACATTTTTTGTAAGTGACAAGGTCCATTGATTCTTAATGATCAAGGGATAAATAAGGGCTGCTTTGAGCCTTATATCTTCTTGAAGAGCCAAAGAACTTTTACTTTTTTGTTTTTGGTTATAGGCGAAAGAAAAATCCAAAGAAGGGCGGTATTTCATATAAGTATAAGACATTTGAAATGAAAAATATTTTTGAGGTATAAAAACATTATTCAAAGAGAATTGATTAAATCTGAGTGGATCCATAAATTGAACTTTAGACAAAAAATGAAGATTGTAATTTTTGTTTAAAGGCCAAATCCAAGCATAAAAAGTTATAGGTTGTAGAGAAAGATTACTTAAGGAGTTATAAGTGTTATGCTTCCATTGTTTTTGGAAATGTTCTTTTTCTATAATTTGAAAAAGCTCTTCTTCTGGCGAAGCGCTGTTTTGCGCCATTGCAGTGTTTGCTTCAGAATAATTTTCTTCAGTTGTCTGTGTTGTGTTTTCGAGTTCAATTTGCTGTTCATCTAATGCATTTAAAAGCGCTAACTCAAATTCAGAATCTTCCTCTGTGTCTTCAAAATTAGGGATATTTTGCTCTTCATCATTTAAAGCTGTGGGTTTTAAAGTGTTTTCCTGTTCTTGTTCCAGGTTTACAGGTAAAACCTTTGCTTTTTCTTCAAAGAGATTGTCCTTTTCAAAGGAGTAAGTGTAAAGAAAGGGCTGTTCTGGAGTCTTTTGTGTTTGAATGATTTTGTATTCATGGTGTGTAGGTCCGATTTCAGACACCATAAACTCATTGTTTTTAATTTTTCTGGCATAGCTGATGGTATCAGACTCGCTAAGACGGGAAACACCAAAATCCTCCTCATAAATGAAAAGGCTGGAGCCATATTCAGTAGCTCCTATAAAATACAAACCCTCTTCATCAGCTTCCACAGGGTAGGAGAAATAGGATTTAAAACTAAAGAGTGGGACTTTGTCTCTGTAAAGTGTCCTTATACCTTTGTTTTGTTTGAAGTAATAAACTCTGCCCAGATGATCCATAATGGCTGAGGAAGCAGTTGTGTCATAAAAGGCTCCATTGACCAAAAGAGAGTTTTGACTGTGGCTTTGTCTTGTATCCAAAGAGATGTATTTGTTTCCATAAAAGTCCATAATGTGTTGAGAGTTGTATTTTTTAACCGGTTTGAAACCCGTTTTAAATAAGGAATATTCAGTGGAGAAACTTCCCGTTTTTCCATATCCTGAAGAATAATATTCACCCTTTCTATAAAAGACTTTTCCATGGGGAAATTTTTTTTTTCGCTTCTGTATATTTTTTGTTTCCTTGTCAAAAAGAATAAGATAGGGCGGGGATTTTTCATCATAGGTCAAAAAGTAAATTTTATCTTTATTGCTGTTTATAGGCGCATACACTTTGCTTTTAAGAAGAGTTTTTTCTGAAGAGGAAATTTGTTTTTCCGCCAGAGGAGCATAATGTTGTTTATAATCCTCAAACAGGGATTCAATGCCTTTTCCAAAAGCTTTTTTTGAGGATAAGTCTAAACCATAAAAGTCCCAAGGGAAGGAATGACCACTTTTAGAAAAAAAATGATTGGATTTTTTTTCCTTGTATTTGGAATGAAGGTAAGCAAAAAAATACCCTCCATGAAGATATTTTTCTATAATAGAATATGAATCATTATAAGGTCTTAAAAGCCGCTTTAAGGAAAAACCTTGTTTAAGTTGTGAGAGAACAAAAGCCCTGACCCAGCCGCTAAAAAGCCGCCCGCCAGAGCCATAGATGGATTCATTTAAAATGGCGCTTCCTTCCAGAACGAAGCGACTCAACATGATATTTCTATGAGAAAAAATATCAAATAACATGGCCCACCAAAGTCCACGATCCCATGTTGAATTTTGTGAGAACTGGTAAAGGTGAGTCATTTCATGGATCAGTGAATCCTGAGACCAATGGAAAACAGACCATTGATCCATGAAATAAGCTCCAAAAGAGGGGTGCATAACAATATTAAAAGGGCGTATACCAAGGGAGGGAAACATGGTAGTATAAGCCATAGGGGTTTGTGTTTGAGAAGATAAAAAAACAATGGATCGTTGTTTAAAATAGGGTCGGTTTTGGAAAACTTTTGAAAACCTAATATCTATTTGCTTTATATAATCTGATAAAAAGGGAGCAAACTCTTTAAAATCTTCACTATAAATGAGACTTAAATTTTTAAAAACAGGAGTGTTGTAATAGAATGTATCTTTTTTTAAAAAACCAAGACTTTTCAGCCTGTTGCTTTTATATGGAAAAGCTTCATCTTCGGTTTTAGCTTTCAAAGGGAAAAGGGTTATACAAAAAATAAGAAGACAGCTTTTAAGAAATGCCATTGTTCATTCAAAGTTGTTGTATTTTACAATTTTCAAAAATTTAAGCTCTTTTTGCATAAGTAAAATTCTATGGATTGAAAGTGCTATTTTAGCCCTGCGAATTATGGCCTATTTTTCAAATGCATTTAATAAGGATTATTTTTCATATAAGTCCTAATGTCTACATTTTCTTTTTTACTCAAATAAAGTGTGGCAATGGAATCTCCTGTCACATTGACAACAGTTCGCCCCATGTCCATAAGGCGATCCACTCCAAGGATAATAGCAATCCCTTCAGCAGGAATACCAAGAACCACTATGGATGACATGAGTATAGGAATTGAACCGCCTGGCACCCCTGCCACACCAACAGAAGTGATAAAAACAATGGCGACTAACAGTATAAGACTTGTTATATTTAGGGGCACACCAAAAATCTGAGCTATAAATAAAGCCGCCGCTACTTCAAATAGAGCTGTTCCGTCCATATTTACAGTAACACCAATGGGAATGGAAAAGCTGACTATTCTTCTTGGAGCGCCAAATCTTTTTTCCAAAGTGTCCATAGTTACAGGCATAGTAGCGCTGCTGGAACTTGTACTGAAAGCTGTTGAAAACACAGGAATCATTCTTGCAAAAAATGATATGATAGGTATTTTGACAAGAAATTTTAAAAAGAGACTATAAGTCCCAAACATATGCAACAGCATTCCTGATGTCATAACAAGCATATAAGCGAGCATACTTTTCATTAAGTCCAGTCCAAATTCTGAAAATGAAATAGCCAGAAGGGCGGCTACAGCAAAGGGAGCTGTTTTCATAATCCATTTGATAATCAAAACACACAGGCTGGATAAGGTAGACATAAAACCAATGAAGGATTCTTTGGGCGGCGCATTGGGCAGATAAAGAAGAGCCAGACCAAATAAGAGGGAGACAAAAATTACAGCAAGGATGTTGTTTCTGCCAAATTGATCAATAATATTTCTTGGAACAATTTTTGTTAAAATTCCCGGCCAAAGCGAATTGCCCACCATGGAGCTTTTTTCCTTCATGGAGGACATTTTTTCCTTCATACTTATAGCCGCTTGTTCAGCCTTGGCTTTGGAGATGTTTTCCCCTGGTTTGATTGTTCCCATAAGTACCTGACCTATAAAAATAGCAATAAAGGTGCTGACAGAATAAAATACAATAAGTCTTGTACTTAAACGGCCTACAGAGGCTGGATTGCTCATATCAGCAATACCCACAATCAAGGAGCTGAAAACCAGGGGTACAATAATCATAAATAGGGATTGGAGAAAAACATTGCCCACCGGATAAAAAATATTATCTATAATTTGTTCAGCAACAGGGCCATAAGCAGGATGAGTTTTAAAATAATTAAATAACAAACCGATAAAACTTCCTACAATCAAGCCAATAAAAATCCCCCAGCCTTGTAATATTCTTGATGACGGCATTATGCCCCCCTTTCTTTTATTGTGAGTCACAAAAATTTATCTGCCAAAAAGTAAAATTGGTTTTTTGTCAAAACACATGAAACAAGCTTATCATAGCGACTTGTTTGCAATTGTAAGTTTTTAGCAGACTTCACTTATAAAGTGTCTTTGAATTTTTTATTTGTTTCAAGCTTAAAATTCTCTTTAATTGATAGATCGGGCTTCTTCATCCCGACATCATATCATTTTTATCTATCTGCTTGCGCAGATTCAGGGGGACCTATTTTTGAGAAAGAGGAGCCGTATTTGCAAAAATGGAAACATTTCAAATTTATAAATTTTGGCCTGTAGCTTATTATTCTTAATGAAATTTGAGTTAAACAGGAATTGAGCAATTTTTTTCAGTTAAAGATCAATACCAATCATTTATTGGCGTAAGTTTGTAATTTTTACACAAAATTTCATAAATTTGACATATTGGAAAAAGTTTTGTAATGTTTCTTAACAGGTTAGCGGTTAGCCTATTGGCTTGGTTAAAAGTTTAAAACCTAAAAAATTAATATTTAAAGAAAGGATTTAGCCACTATGAGTGAAAATCTGACAGGGAAATCTGCAGAGCAGCCCTATGCAGCTATTTTTCCTATAAATAAGTATGAATCTGTTATGGAGGAAGAGGATATGGTGAATCTCAACAGTATGAAAAATATACTGGATGCAGAAGAATCACAATATCCTGACTTTGCTCTTGCTAAAAACAAGGCCAGATTTAAAAAGAAGCTTGTTTGGTATAAAAGTAAGAAAGACTGGCTGGATATAGCCCCTATTCAAAAGATAAACAAATTATTTAAACAACAGACAAGAGAGCTTGAATCCATCCGGGCCAGTAAAATGGATTATGAAATGGAGCTGGAAACAGCTTCTTTAACTCCAAGTCAGAGGTCTTATCGTAAGGATGAGCTTAAAATGTGCCGTGCTCATGAAAAAATGGCCATACAGCTTATTAGCAAAATGCAGCTTAAATTTAAGTCTCAGTCCAGAAAGTAGTTTTTTTTAAAGTTATTGCTTAAATTCCAGCAAAAACTATAAAAATTTAAGGCTCTGTTGTAAACCAAAAGCATTGCCAATTTGAGATATTTTGAGGCTTTAAAATAGTCCAGCCAAACATGGCTAGCCAGTCATCTTTATATTTGCCTATATTTAAGTTAGTTTTTACATATAAATTTGATGACATAATTTTTTAAGATTCAATCTTCATTTTTTTGAGGAAGCGTCCGATAGGTTAGGCATACTACATAAATGCAAATAAGGAGTAATATATGTCTAAAATCCAGGGCAATGAAATTCAAGTTCATAATAGCAAGGAGCTAATTACTAAACCCAAAATTGCTTTTATAGGGAAAAATAAAATTCTTAATAAAAAAGTGCGGAAATTTGCCAAGGACAATAACCTTAGGTATTTTCACTATTCTGAGGAGGAATGGGTTACTTTAGAGGAGATTGATCAATACATTCAGGAAGAAGAGCTTTCAAAACAGATTGTTGATCTTCCTTTTGGGAAAAGGACAGTCTCTTCATTGAGTGAAATGGAAGCTAAAACAATTAAAAAAGTTGTTGAAAGTTCTGGAGGCAATATGAAGAAAGCCGCCCGCGTCTTAAAGATAGCAAGAGCTACACTTTACAGAAAAATTGAAAAATACGGCCTGAATTTAAAGAAACGCAAAGAAAAGCAATTTAAACAACAGGAAAAAGACTTTAAAAAAGCGGCTTAAAATTGTTTTTTTTGGGAATGTTTCTTTTTAGCTGATAAAAAGCATTGATCAATTCCTTTTTGAAAAGTCACAATAAGATCCGGCATGTTTTTCTTTCGGAGTTGTCTTTTGGCTATCCTGAACTTTCTTAAATAATTTCCATCAGTAAGTTGGCAGGCATTTAAAAAATGTGTGTATGATTTTTCCTCTTCTCCATTATCAAAAAGGAATTGGGCCATAATTTGATTAAGTGTTATATTTTCAGGCTGAAGAATATAGGCAGAATTAAAATAGGTTGTAGCTACTTTGGGGTCTTTATCCATAAAAAAAAGCGCTGTTTTATATTGAACAAGAAAAGATTCTTTGAATTTTTTAGCTACTGCCAAAAGCTCTTTATTTGTTCTTTTAATGTTTTTTCTGCTGAGAGCCAGTATTAATGGGCTTATGGGGTCATTTGGGTTTTTTTGAACAGACTTTGTACAGGCTTTTCGGCTTTGTTTTATGAAGTTATTATCATAATAGGCTTTACACAACTGAATGTAGTATTTGTTTTTTTTGAATGTCCTTAGCATATCCATTGCTACAGATAAAGATTCTTTTGTATGAATTTTCTCTTTTGTTTTTGGATTTTCAGTCATAAGTATATCCATTAAGCTCTCATAGGCTAAAGTGTGTTTTGGATTTATTTTTAAAGCCTGGTTAAAATTTGTAATGGATTTTTCTTTGTTTTCCTTTTTATCTTCTTCTTCATTTAGATAAAGATGTTTATGAGCCATTCCAAGAAGATAAAAGGCTTCTGGATTATTTGAATAATTGACAGAAAGAATATTTAAAACTTTTGTTTGATTTATAAAATCTTTTTTTTCTTTATAGACTGTTGCAAGAAGCTTTAAGGTTTCAAAATTAGCTTCACTATAGAGAGAATTTTCCAAAAATCGGACAGCTTTTGCATATTCTTTGGAGTTTAAAGGCTCTTTTTCCAAAATGTCCAAGAAATCTATAAACACTTTTTTTATCATTTTTGTAACATTATCAAGGGACTTAGAGTTTCTGGTTTTTTCCATAATTGTCTCTTTTTCAGGGGATTTATTTTTCATATTGGAGCTGTCTTTTTTTATGGATATTAGATTGTTTTGACTCTGTTTGATTTTTTTACGGTTTCTTGGACTTTCGTCTGTTTTACGGCTTTCCTGTGCTGTTTGTGAATGGATTTCATCTGTGTTAACAGCATCTTTTCCATGAGAAGGCAGAAAAAATAAGTATAAAAATATAAATAAAAGCAGGGGTTTCATAGGATATAGTTTGATTTTAAATCTGTACCTTTAAAAAGGCAAAAAAAGATTTTAAGTATTCAGGGAGAACTGCCGATTTTTTAAAATACTGTGTTCAGCTTTTATCCTTATTGAAAAATAAGACAGGAGTCCAGTTGTTTATATTTTTAAAGAGATTTTTTTTATATGAAATGATAATCAAATTATCTTAATTATTTTGAAGATATAAAGTTATGAGTAAACAAAAAAATAATCTTGTCTATTTAGAAGCTTACCGTAAGAAAAGGCTGAACCTAAAGAAAAAAAGCAAGGCAGCCTCTGACGAAAGTATCATTTTTGTTGATCATGAAGAAAATTTTAGAAATGAAAAACCCAAAAAAGGTAAAATTTATTATATGTCCAACCACTGGAAAAATAAGAGGATTTTGCCTTTAGAGGAAAATAATAACCCGGAAAAAAAGAAAGAGCTAAAACAAAAATCATATTTTAAAAAAAGATCAAGAAAACATTCCAGTATTATAAATTTTTTAAGATACAAGGAAAAAATCAAAGCCCATCACACTTCTTTTAAAGAGAAGAATGTACCCTCTTCTGAAAATTCAAAGACTATTTCTTTGGAAGCTTACCGTAAAAGAAAAAGGTTACAGGCCCTGGGACGATGGCAGATGCGGCCATTTGCTTTTCCCAGACAGACTTTGCGTTCAGCTATTTCTTTTACAGCTATGGCCGCTGTGATGCTGTTTGCTTTAAATATCATTTTTCCAAATGGCTCTCTAAAGAAAAAAACATTACATTATGCTAAAGCCTTTACAAAACCGGTTGATGCTTCTGACAGAAGTATTGCTTCTCTAAAAGAGACAAAAATGAATACAAAGAGTAAAACAGCCATTAGAAGTCTTAGTTCCCTATTTGGTAAGCGGAATTCAGATAGCTCTTCTATAAAGTACATTAGGTATATTAAAAGTAAGCGATTTAAAGCTCAAACAGCAATTTCTGGCAGAAAACCGGACTCTTCGGATTATAAAGGATTTTAAAAAAAACCACCGATCCTATTTTAAACTAATCCTGTTTAAAATTTCCAGTTGCTATACTTTTATTATATTGAATAAATATTCAATTATCCAATTCAAAATAGGTTCAAATTGAGTTCGGCTTTGAACACAGAGCGGCTGAAAGTCTGCTCTGTGGCAAAACGTATGTCTGAAATTTTTCACACTTTATAATAAGGTTTTATAGATTAAATGATGATTTTGGAAAATTTTGTTAAATGTATAAATTTTGAATATTTTAATTGGTTTCAAAACCTTTTTCAAAAACTTCCGGAGCAAAGCCTCTTCTCATACTGTTTTCTGTGGTTATTTTTGTATGTAAAAATTGTTTTAGGTATTCAGGCCCTCCAGCTTTGCTCCCCAAGCCTGACATTTTTCGCCCTCCAAAAGGATGTCGTTTAACCAAGGCCCCTGTGCAATTTCTATTGATGTAAACATTCCCAGCCTCTGTCAAAGACTTAAATTTTTTTATATGCTCAGGGTGGCGGGAATAAATGGCTGTTGTTAATCCAAAGCGAGTTGAATTAACCTGATCTATCGCTGAATCCAAATCTTTGACTTTAAACACAGCTAGAACAGGAGCAAAAAACTCCTCTTGCATTAAAGCGGAATCTTTTTGATCTGTTAAATAAACTATAGGAGGGCAGAACCAAGCTTTTTCTGTTTCATTAAAAGAGCCTTCAAAAAGCTTATGACTTTTTTCTCCTGCTTTAAATTTTTTAATTCTATTGAAAGCGCTTTCATCAACTAAAGGGCCTATACTTGTCTTTGAATCTTCAGGGGGGCCTATAATAAGACTGTCCACAGCAGGTAAAAACCTTTGGATAAAATTTTCATATACATCTTCCAATACAATGACACAACTGCAGGCTGAGCATTTTTGCCCTTGGAATCCAAAAGCTGAACTTAAAACACCGCTGACAGCCTCATCTAAATCCGCAGAGCTGTCAATAACAATAGCGTTCTTCCCTCCCATTTCAACAATGCATTTTTTTATATCTTTTTGATCTTTTGAGATATAAGAGGTTTTTTTTATGATTTGCGCGCCCACTTCAAAAGAACCAGTAAAAGAGATGATGGAAACTTGAGGATGTTGGACCAGATATTCACCAATATCCTCTCCATTTCCGGGGAGAAATGCAAAGCTTTGTTTTGGGAAACCGCTTTCTAAGAGCATTTTTGCCATTTGAAAGGCTGTGAGAGGACTCTGTTCCGCTGGTTTGATTAAAACTGTATTTCCACAAACTAAAGGAGCTGTTACCATACCTGTTAAAATAGCTAATGGGAAATTCCAAGGGGCAATAACAGCTGTAGGTCCAATAGCTTCAAAGTGAGAAAAACTTTCTTCCCCTGAAATTTCATCTGTTTTTTGTTCTTTTATCAATCGCTCATAAGACAAGGCATAATAGTTGCAAAAGTCAATAGCTTCAGCTACATCAGCTTGGGCTTCTCCCCAGGTTTTGCCGACTTCAAAAACCTGAAGGCTGGCCAACTCAAATTCCTGTTTTTGCATAAGCTGGGCTAGTTTTCTTAAGCTGGATATCCGTTTTTGAGTCGGACTGCGTCTCCACTGTTCAAAGTAAGAGCTTGTATATTGAACAGCCTGCTCAGCCTGCTCCTTTTGGGTAAAAAAACTGCGGCTGATAATCTGATCTGTTTGACTGGGGTTTTCCCTTTTAAATATTTGCGGAGATTTAGCAGTTTTTCCTTTTAATAGAATGGGAACTTCCACAGGGAATTTCTTCTTCCATCCTTTAAGAGCTTTATCAAAGTTATCTCTATTTTCTTTTTGGCTGAAATCCAGATGAGGATGGTTTTTAAATTTGTCTTCTGATTTATATGTGAAAGATTTATTTTGTTCTAAAATTGCTTTAGGCGGAGCTAGAAGCTCTTCGGGGGCTTTGTTTTTTGTAAGGGAATTTAAAATAAAAGATTGATTGGCGCTGTTTTCCAAAAGCCGGCGCACCAGATAGGACATACCGGGGATAAGCTCTCCTACAGTGCAATAAAGGCGGACACAATAGTTTTTTTCTGCCAGGCTTTGAGCAAGCCCTTCTCCCATTCCATATAAAGTTTGAAACTCCAATTGTGCTTTGGGATACAGTTCGTGCCAAGCCAAGGCACAGGCAATGGAGCGAATGTTATGGGAGCCTATAGCTATTTTTGTTTTTGAATGATTTTCAAAAAGCCATTTTATACATCTTTCAAAATTGGCGTCTGTTTCCTCTTTTTTTGTCCAAACAGGGATTGGCCAGTTTTTCTGTTTAGCTATTAGAACTTCAGAATCCCAATAAGCCCCTTTCACAAGACGGATGGTAATAGGGCTTCCTCTGTTTTCTGCAAATTGAGTTAACTCCTGCAAATCCTTAAAGCTGTCTTTCAAGTAGGCTTGGACAACAATACCAAAGTGAGGGTAATGTTTAAGCTCTTTTTCCATGATTAACTCTTTAAAAATTTCCAAAAAAAGATCTTTATGGTGATATTGCTCCATATCCAAGTTTATAAAAATAAAATCTTTAATAGCTTTTTGAAAAAGAGGACGGAGTTTGTTTTTAAGCTGTTTTTTGGAATATTCCCAAGCCTCTGTTTTGATTTGAGAAAAAAGAGAACTGGCTTTGACAGAGATATTTACAGATGGGATAGGGCCAAAAGCATCTTGTTGAAGAATACTTTTTTCTGGCCAGCTTTTTTCAGCTTGCGCAAGATAATCCATAAGCTGAAAATATTGATTGAAATAATCTTCTGCTTCTTGTTCAGACAAGGTGACTTCACCTAAAATATCCATAGAAAAGGCGATGTCTTTTTTCCAATTTTTGGCAACAACTTTCAAGGCCTCTTCTTTGGTGGAGCCGGTAATAAACATTTGAGCCACCTGACGAATTTGCTTTTTTATGTTTTTAACCATTAAGGAGGGAGCCAGCCGCCCTAAGCCTGATGTGATAAACCCTATCTCTTGATCTTTAAAATATTCTTTAAAATGTGATAGAAATATCTTTTCATTGGAAAGACTGGGCAGGACATCAATAAAGCGAAAGAGATTGGTTTTTAATTTTTGATGGCTCATTGTCCATGAGAGCATCTTCTTATACCAAAAATTTTTTTCCAAAAAAATGGAATCTTGCTTTTGGCTTTTCCTTAAAAGTTCAGAGCCTTTTTGCAGAATAAGCTCTTCCAGTTTTTGATTGTTAATCATAATGTTTAAAAAATTGAGTTTGCTCTTTTCTAAGTTTTTTAATCCTTAAATATAGTTTTTCTGCATCATTGTCTTTCCAATAAATAAGCAAAGACAAATGTTTTTTATGCCCTGACCCCCCATTTCAAATAGACAACTCGATCCATCCATGTCCTATATTCTATAGGGCTTTTCATGTTTTTTCCATGATGCCCTGTTCTTCAATGTTCCAGCGAAAAATTTTCAAGCCCTAAACTTAATTGTTTTTCCTTTCCAAACCAGACTCAGATATCCCCTTTGTTTGTAAGACTTTGAAAGAGGTCTGTAAAAAATTACTTAACACCCTCTCAGCCTACAATTACAAGCTTTTAGATACTCACACCTTATTTGAGCTTAAAATTTATACAATTAAAAGCTAATTTCAGAATTATTTATAAAATTATGATACACTTTTACTTTGTGATAGTATTTGCGATTTATAACGGGGTATGAACTTGTTTATAGACTTGCTCACGCCATTCTTTTCTGCTCTGGTGGAGCCTTTACTTGATTCAAAACTATGCCTTACTGGCTTTTCAACAGCAACCTTCCATAAAAAATATTCTACTTAAAAGACAAAGAATTTCATGTTAAGTAGGACAATGAAACAGGTTTACCTCATTCTCTAGTGTGGGTTTTCATACCTGGCGGAGCTTGCTTCCACCTATACAAAATCAATTTTTTTATGAATCCACTTTTTATGTTTTAGAAACTGTTTGTCTGATAAATTATATTTCCTTTCATCATCTTTATTAAATATTTTCTTTGCACGCTCAACATAATTCATAAAATTTCCATATGATTCTTTTTTACTACACTTTTTATTTCTATAAAAAACTATCCATTTTTATGAAATACAGACCAACTATATCCGATAAAATACTGCTTTCATTTGAAGAAAACTCTTTAAAGCAATCAAAGTTAATTTTAAATGAAGACATGATTACTTAATTTATTCAGAATTTTATATTAGTTTTTAATAAACTTAAAAGTTTTTTCCACCTGAAGAGTATTTTCATATATCCTGCTAACAGGTTTTAAGTCAATATTATCTGCATAGTAAAATAAAATATCTTGTGTCAAATCTTCAAGAATATTTATTGCAAAAAGAGAATATCTTGTATCTTCTAATGGGGCTATAATTTTATCTGATTGAAAAGAACCATCAGTCTTTGAAAATTGTTTTATTTTTCCTTGTATGTACTTTATCCCTTCAGCCAACTTATTTATCTCATTATTTTTTAAGTCAACCTTTGAATACAGAAAGTCTAAACTGTAAACCAGTTGAAATATCTTATAAGAATTGAGCTTTTGACTTAAAAAAGATAATAGATATACGAGCCATAAACTGGTATTGACAGGTGTCTTTTCAAGCTGGCTGAGTGTAAAACAAACTTTGAAAAATCCATCCAAAGTTTTAGGCATGATTTTTAAGATTTTTTCTTCATCTAAAACCTGTTGGAGTAAATGAGAAAACTTCTCTTTTTCTACTTCTATAGTTTTATGTTGAAAGTCTAAGATGTAGTTTTTCTTATCTATCATATTGCAGACATTTTGTAATTTTTTGTCTTTTTTTAAAACTTTTTTAAATTTTTCTTGAGGCACTCTAAACACAGGAGCATTACCCCAAGCCGGGGCAACAGTTTGTTGTGAATGTTTAGCTATCCAAGAAGGCTCTAAAATAGCAAATTCAGCAGTCGGCTTGATAATATATAAGATTTTTGTATCTTTTTTAGGGACTCTTTTTTTTAGTTTTTTATTTTTTGGGGCAATCTTGGAAATTTTAAAATCATAAGCTTTCAATTCCTCTTTCGCATATTGAAATTCTATATACTCCGTTTTTTTATTGGAGTATTTGACAATAAAATCCGGTTCTCTTGTAATTCCCCCCTTTCTCAAAAACCATATAAACTTATCACCTCCATATTTTTCTACGCTGGCCTTTTTATCTGATTTTTTGATTTGTTCCTCCAGCCAAGGCAAAACTTCAAGCTCTGCGATAGCTTTTTGTTTCATGTCTTTACGATATTCCAAATAAGTTCTGGATTTAATATCGCTGGATTGGGCATATATTGTCTTTTTATCTGACATCATTCTTTTTTGCTAAGCAAATAATCTGTTCTGATAATTCTTTAAGCTATAGATAGCCTCTCCAGCGATTTCTGGAGCGATTTCATATCCCACACTATTTCTTTTCAAATCTGCGGCAGACTTGGTTGTTGTTCCACTGCCTGCAAAGGGGTCTAATACAGTTTCACTTACATAAGTAAAAGCTTTAATAATTTTATAAGGCAATTCATAGGGAAAGGGGGCAACATGAGATCGGCTGTCTCCGCTGTTTTCCGGTTTCATTTTCCATACATCACTGTTTTTGATACTTAACCAAAAGTCTTTATCCAATTTTGAAATTTCTTTTTGTTTTTTTGTTAAATGACCATATTTATTAAAGCCTTTTTTATCTGGCTTATTGAATTCCAAAATAAACTCGTGCATATTGTTGATTAAAATACCTCCTGGATAGGGGTAAGTTCCAAAGTGGGCTTTTACTCCATTTGTTTTATGCCATATAATATCCCTTTTAAAAATAAATCCGATTTCTTCCATAGTTTCTATGGTTTTGCCAACTAAATTTAAAGTTTTAAAGCCTTTTTCAATTCTTATAGGCAAATTCATAATATTTATAAAAGCTTTTCTTCCCGGTTGAAGAACCCTAAAAGTCTCTTTCCAAACCATTCCAATTTTTTCAAACCATTCATCAAGGTCATGGATATTTCCTAAATCTCCTTTTACAGGCTTTTTTGTGTACATCTTTGCATTAAAATAAGGGGGGGAAGTCACCATTAAATGAACAGAATTATCCTCCAACTCATCCATACTCATTGAGTTTTTTATATAGATTTTGTGTGAAGTATCGTTAATTTGTAATAGGTTTTCTTTTGAAGTTCGTTTTTGATTTATTTTTTTTGTTTTATACTTTCCCTTTTCATAATTTTGTAGGTCTTGTAGTTTAAATCGCTTTTGCCCACTGGTGGCAATGACACTTTTGATTTTTTTTTGTTTGACCAAACCATGCAAAGTTTGGACAGTAATCCCTAAGTATTTTGCTACTTCTATTGAGGATAAATATTTTCTTTCTTTATAATCGTTCATAGTTTAAAACTTTTATTCTCTGCTCCAGAGTTTCATTTCTGTTCCTTTTATATGGTTGTCTCTTTTATTTTATTTAACCTTTCTTGTCGATCATTTCTAGCAATATACTACTTACAATCTAAATTCAAACATGCAACACCAATTACAAAAAAAATCGGTCTCGTCATATTTACTTATTTGAACAATATGTGTTGTAGAAGACAACCAAGTTATCATTATAGTTGTGTTTTTTGCTAAAAGTACTTAATGATGGCCAAAATTAAGGGCATTGCCAGCTTTGATTGTTCATTATTTATACCTTATTTAGTCGAAAAATTTAACTTAAAAGTTTGTTTTTGCATTTCATTATAGGTATTCATAGATTAAAACTTGGTTCATGATGACTTAAGAGGATTATTTCTAACAATTTTTAACAATAATATATACAAGTCATCATTTCTATAATTGAATCTAAATTCACATTCTTTAAGATGCAAGTAAAAAGTTCTTTTACCCACTAAAGAAGCCACCGGCCAGCCTGAAAATCCATGTATCAAAATATGTAAACTCATGTAGATAAAATTTGAAATATCGGGAAATATCCCAAAATTAAGTCCAGCAAAATTGAGGATTGCCTTAATCTTCAGAAAATACAAGGATTTGAAATATCCCGACATTTCTTGAAACACACAGAAACATATAAACACAGAATCCAAGAAGTTTGTGAAATCAAATGGCGGAGAGGGAGGGATTCGAACCCTCGGTGCGGTTTTAAGCCGCACGGCTATTTAGCAAACAGCTGGTTTAAGCCACTCACCCACCTCTCCTTAAAACTTTTTTTATCAATAGTTTATAGCAGTTTAGGAGTTTTTCAGCAAATCAAATAATTTTTTATTGATATAATACTATTCTGTTTTTTTTCTGATAAAAATAAAATCTTGATTTTAAAGGCTTTTGCCAATAAGAATAAGAGTCCTTTGTGCCCGTAGCTCAATTGGATAGAGCATCTGACTACGGATCAGAAGGTTAGGGGTTCAACTCCTCTCGGGCACACCACTTTTTATATTCCTATCAAGTAAAATGATAAAATACAAAAAGTGGAAGTTAAAATCAGTATAGAAAATTAAAAATGCAAACTGGAGGGGTAAAAAATAAAAAATTTGGACGGAGATTAGAAAGGCTCATCAAATGAGACTTCACCTTTAATTCCTTTTTGGTAAGCTGCCACCCGTCTTTCAAAGAAATTGGTATGTTCTTGAGTATCCTGTAATTCCATAAAATCAAAAGGGTTTCTGGCTTTAAAAGGTCCGGAAATATTTAATCGCTCCAGACGAATATTAGCTATGTATTGAAGATAGGATTTCATATCTTTTAAACTCAAGCCTCCCACACCATTTGTTAAAATTTCAATGGCAAAATTAAGTTCACAATCAATAGCTTCATGAAACATGGCAGTGATGTTATCATTAAAATGAGTGTCAAACAGATCAGGTTCTTCTGTTCTGATAATATCAATAACAGCGTAGGCAAAATCAATATGACAGCTTTCATCCCTAAACACCCAATTTGTGCCGGAAGCCAAACCATTTAACAGCCCCTTAGAGCGGAGGAAATAAACATAGGCAAAAGCGGCAAAAAAGAACAAGCCTTCAATAGCGCCGGCAAAACAGATTAAATTTCTAAGAAAAAGTTTTTTGTCCTCTTTATTATTTAGTCGCTCCATAGTGAAAATAGAATCTATCCACTTAAAACTGAAATCAGCTTTTTTCTTTATAGATGGAATATCATTGATAGCGGAAAAAGCTTTTGCCCGTTCGTTAACATCAGGAATGTAAGTATCCAGGAGAGTCAAATAGAATTGAACATGCAGCATCTCTTCATAGAGTTGACGGCCTAAATACATACGCGCTTCAGGGGAATTAATATGGCGGTATAAATTTAAAACCAGGTTATTGCCAACAATGGTATCACCTGTAGCAAAAAAGGCTACAAGCCTTTTTATAAGAAAGACTTCATTAGGGTTAAGCCGGGAATGAAGATCAGCAACATCAGAAGAGAAATCCACTTCGTCAACAGTCCAGGTATTTTTTATAGCATTTTTATACATCTCATAAAAAACGGGATATTTCATTGGTCTTAAAGTAAGCTCTAATCCGGGATCTAAAATCATAATATTCTCCTTAGCTTTATAGCCTATGTCTGTTTCCTAATGCTCCATCCGTTTCTTTAAAAAACTTGTTCTTAAGGTATATGATCTTATTGACAGGATTCGCAAACCTCAGGATTTTCTAAATTACCTGCCTGTTGAGCAGACTTTCCATTTAAATCATTTATTGTGACTTTTGCAATGTTTGTCGCAGGGCGGGACCGTAAATAATAACTGGTTTTCAAACCCTTGCTCCAGGCATACATATACATACTGGAAAGTTTATTAATTGTAGGATTTTCCACAAACAGATTAAGGGATTGACTTTGGTCAATATAAGGTCCTCTGGCTACAGCCATATCAATAAGACTTTTTTGAGAAAGCTCCCAGGCTGTTTTAAAAAGGTCTTTAATTTTTTGAGGGATTTGAGGAATAGTTTGTATAGAGCCTTCATGGGCTTTTAATTGTTCTTTAAGCTCGGATGTCCAAAGCCCTTCTTTTTTTAAAGTCTTAACGAGATATTTATTGACCTGAATAAACTCTCCAGAAAGAGTCTCCCTTTTGAATAAATTGGAGACTTGAGGTTCAATGGATTCATGTACACCCACAATAGAGGCAATAGTTGCCGTAGGAGCTATGGCAATCATGAGAGAGTTTCTCAAACCGTGTTTTTCAATACGGGCTTTCAATTTATTCCATCGCTGTGAGTTTTCTGGTGTCAACTTCCAGAGATCAAACTGCAACTCCCCTTTAGAGGTTCTTGTTTCAGGAAATTTTTCGTGGGCTCCATGCTTTTCTGCCAGATCACAAGAAGCTAAAAGGGCATGGTAATAAATTTCCTCTTGAATCTTTGCTGTCAGATTTAGAGCTTTTTCACTATCAAAAGGAATTTCCATTTTGAAAAACAAATCCTGCAATCCCATTAACCCCAGCCCTACAGGTCTCCAGGATTTATTGGATTTTTTTGCTGAACCTATTGGATAAAAGTTTACATCTGCAACTTTATCTAAAAACTTCATGGCAACCTGAACATTTTTAGCCAGTTTATTCCAATCCAACTCCTTGCTTTGTTCATCATAATAATTTGCAATATTGATAGAGCCTAAGTTACAGACAGCAGTTTCTTTTTCGGAAGTAACTTCTAAAATTTCTGTGCAAAGGTTGGATAAGTGAATGACATTTTTCGCCATCAAAGTTTGATTGCTTTTTTTATTGCTGTGATCCTTAAAATTCATCCATCCATTTCCTGTTTCTGCAAGAGTTTTCATCATTCTTGCATAGAGTTTTCGGGCGGGAACAGTGCGAGTGGCAAAACCTTGCTCCTCTGCTTTTTTATACTTTTCTTCAAAGTCCTCCCCGTAGCTGTCCATGAGCTCAGGCACATCCTTAGGATCAAACAGGGACCACTTTTCATCGGCAGACACCCTTTTCATAAAGAGATCAGGAACCCAGTTGGCTATATTTAAGTTGTGTGTTCTTTGTTGTTCATCCCCTGTGTTATCCCTAAGCTCTAAAAAAGATTCAATATCATGATGCCAGGTTTCAAGGTAGATACAGGCTGCGCCTTTTCTCCTTCCTCCTTGGTTAACTGCCGCTACAGAAGAATCGAGGGTTTTTAAAAAAGGTATAATTCCATTGGATTTTCCGTTAGTTCCTTTTATAAGGGAGCCGCGGCTGCGTATTCTGGAAAAGGAAAGCCCTATCCCGCCGGCAAATTTGGATAAGAGCGCTACATCTTTGTATTTATCATAAATGGCGGAAAGATCATCTTTGGGAGAGTCTAAAAGATAACAGGAAGACAGTTGAGATCTATTGGATGCTGAATTGAATAAAGTTGGTGAGCTTGGCATATAATCCAGACTGGAAATCAAATCATAAAAGGTCTTGGCCGATTTAAAATTGTCTGCCAGTCCGCAGGCTACTCTAAGAAAGAAAAACTGGGCTGTTTCAATCACCTGGCGATTTTCAGGATCTTTTAGAAGGTAACGATCATAAATAGTGCGGAGACCAAAATACTCAAATTTTTTTGTGCGGGAATTATCAATAATGATATTGAGGGCTTCTTTGTTTTCCCGAACAAAATCATACTTGTCTTTATGAATTAATCCCGCTTTATAGGCTTTTTTAATGGCTGCAAAAAAATTATTAATTCCCTGATTTTCCACCTCTTCATGAATATAGCGGGCAAGGAGCCTGGCTGAAAGCTTTGAATAATCGGGATCTTCAGCAATCAAAAGAGAGGCTGTCCTTATGCAAAGTCGGTCAAGCTCTTTAGTGCTGGCTCCGTCATACAGTCCGCTAATGACTTTTGTAGCCACACGCATAGGATCAACTTCATTTAAACCAGAAGAACAGGCTAAAACCACATTGATTATTTTATTAACATTAACAGGCTCATAGCTGTTATCCCGTTTTTTAACTCTCATGACTTTTGGGCCTGAGTTTTCATCTGTTATATCTTCAATAGGGGTGATATGGAGGTTATTATGTTTTGTTTCGCTTGAATTTTGGTTTAAAGCCTGTGTTTCGCTCATAGTTTTTTATCTTTCTCTTGTTTTGGGGATGTCCCCATTCACTTAAAATTAAATTTTAGAACTTTTTTTGTAAAGTAAAGAAATAATAATTTAATGGAATTGATTCAAAACTGGCCTAACTGCTAAAAAATAGTTAAAAATATCTTATTAAATGATGTGCAGATGCATTATTGATGAAATCTAACTGCAAAATGACTTATTTCAAAAGATAAAAAAAATTGATAATGCATAAAATAAAGCTCACTGAGTCTATTGACTTTTATTTTTTTTTACTGCTGTTTTACCTAAATTTCATTTTCAAACACTTTATGATTGAAAGTAATGTTCAAGGTATTACAAAAAAAAATTGCGCCAAAGAGCATTCTTGAGAAAATCAATAAATCTTAATGATCAATACACTTCTTTATTTATGTTTTCTATAATTGACAATGCACTAACAGGAGGAAAATTATGCTGTCTCAATCAAAAGTGTTCAGTTTTTTAACTGTGCAGTCAGAAAAATGAACAAAAACCCTGTTTTTTCCGTTTAAAACTGGAGAAAATCCGGGATTTTTGTTATAAAAGTGTAAGTAAAAATTCACTTAACAACAAGTCTTTATAAAAATACATTTTACAGTTTTATTTTGTAATCAACCGGAAAAAGGGTCAAAAATGAAAATTAAATTTGTCGCTCTAGCTTTTATTTTTTCTTTGTCATGGATATCCTCAGCTCAGGCTTATCCTTGGAATTTTCTCAAGCAGGATGAGCCAAAATCTCTTTTTGAAATTGATGTGCATGCCGCTTATTTTATCAAGGGACAGACCACTGCTTTTTCCAATATAGGAACGGATTACCACAACCCTATGTTGGATATAAATCTGGGTTGGACTTACTCTTTTTTTGAAGAGGCTCATTATTTTCGTGTGAGTGAGCTGGCCCTTATATTTCCTTTTATCTTTGAGAATTGGAATATGACATTGGGATTTAAGGATGTTCTATGGAGTGTGGCTGACAGATATTGGAATTATGGTTTGTGGCAGTCTCGTTATATGCTGGATGCTTTTCGTCCTGTTCAGATGGGTTTACCTGGACTGTATTTTAATTATGAAGGAACCTCTTCTTTTTTGCTCTTGCTCTCTTATTTTTATCTTCCTGATATTATGACTTACCCTGAATTAAAAGGGGGCAGAATCACATCAATAAATCCTTTTTTTATGAAATCCTTTAGTCAAGGAGTTCATTGGAATGTTAAAAAATTTAACCCTTTTCAAATCAGTCGTTTTTTTAAGCCTGTTGTAGCTTTGCAATTTAAACATTCTCTTAGAAACTCCAATGTCTCTTTTGCCTATGCTTATAAACCAGTAAATCAACTTCAGTATTCTGTTTTCTTTTCAGGAATTAATTTATCAGATCCCACAAGCAAGAATTTTAGTGTCAATGATTTTGATTATTCTGTAATGTCTCATCATCTTTTTAGTGTTGAGGGGGAGGTTATTTTTAATAAGGAGTTTTCTCTTTTTACAAGTTTATTTTATGAAAAGCCGGACAGAATGAAGTACAGGAGGAATTGGATCAGTGATGATTTTGAACCTCATTTAACTTTTTCTGTATTGTCTTCTTTTGAGGAAAGTTTGAAAGAAGGATCAAAGAGCTTATTTACTATAGGTTATACGCAGACTATAGAAAGCAGTTTAAAAGAGCACAGAAGTAATTTTATAACAGAGGATTTGGAAATATTTTTTGGCAGAGATTTTAATTGGAGAAAGGCTTTAGCCGCTTCTATTGAATATCAGGACACCAATTTACTGCATGGTCTTTTATTTCGTTTTCGGGCTAACTATACTTTGGATAATAGTCTTTATGTTTTATCTTTGGAAAACCATTTGAATTTAAGCTCCCACATCCAGGTCTATTTCTCAGGGGATGCGATTTTTAGGCTGTCTTTCCGTAAATTAAGAAAGAACACCTCCGCTATCAGTAAATATAAAAGACTTTCTCGGGCTCTTATAGGAGGGAAATATGTTTTTTAAAAGATACCTTTTTATTATTTTTTCTTTTCTTTTAATTTCCTGTAGTTTGAAATATGAACAACACACGGAAAGAGGGTTTTTTTCTGAATTTTCCTGTTTTGAGGATATGGGGGACTACTATCAGGATTTTATTAAAGGAACACTTGGGTTGAAAAAGCAAAAAAGATTTTTTCAATGTCTTCATGATTCTTTGGAGCTTATAGTTAAACATGATATATATACGCATGATCCAAGCCGTGACTATTTCAATAGAGAGGAGATAATCAGGAGATTTGAACTTGAAGAATATGATCGTTCCACTTCAGCAGTTATAGCTGACAAAGTGCTTTTCATAAAAAAAGCCCTTATTGGCGGTTCTATTGACAAGTTAAAGGATCAGGAAATTGTGAGTTTTTACAAACTTATCAATGATTATCAGAAAATCTATTCTGTCCTTCATAAACACATCCCTATTTTTATCAAGGCTTTCACTAGTGATGACCCTATAACCCCTGAAGAGGGAAAAATAGCTTTAAAAGCCCTTAGAGAAGCCTTTAAAATTTTAGAGGGAGCTTATAGCCGGGAGGGTATTGTTTACCGTATTGACGATCTTTATAAATACAATGAGTATCTGATGAAAACTCAAATATTTGGGCCAACAAAACCACAGTTTGTGACAAAGGGATTTTGGTTTTTGTATAATCTGTTTGGAGGTTTATTTCCTTCCCAAGAAAAAATTAAGACAGAAAATTGGGCAACGGCTTTATTTGCTTTATATAAAACTATAAATCTTTTTATACATTATAAAACTTATTTTTTTAACAAGAAGGCATCTTCAGAATTTATTTATAAAATTCTTGAAAGCATGGAAATTTTTTTATCTTCCATTCATCCTGAAAAGGAGGATATTTTATCTTATTTTGAAGATAGGAAGGAAGCCATTAAGGTTATAAAAAGAAAGGGCTTTCCTTTGAAGAATCTGGATGAAATGCTGTCAGTTGTATTATCTCTTGTCAATCAAGGCTCTAGTCCTTCTTTAAAAAGTGTTTTTGGAAATATGTCAATCCAATCAGTTCCTCTTTTTACCAGGGCATTAAATTGTTTTTCTCTTGATAGATCTCCTGAAAAGGAATGCAGGAGTGAATGGGGCAGTGGTGGCTCTTCTCCTGTTGTAAGCTTGTTTTTTTCAGATGATAAATTTGAAATTTTTTCCAACAGAATAGAAAGAAGCCCCATTTCAGATAAATTGGTTTTTATGGAGACGGATAAATTAAACATGATACGCAAATGGCTTAGAGATTATAAAAAAAGTTTTGAGGATATTAATGAAGGACATATAGATTCTGTTGCTCAAAGCCGTCAATTTAAACACTGGTTGGATTCTTTTTTTGGCTGGGATAAACAGAGTTCAAGAATTACATTTGTTGCTTTTGATAATACGACAGATTCAAGAAAGTTTTACCAGTTATTAAATTACCAGGCTTTTTTGCCGCTTTTGTTTCATTCTTACTTTCCTGAAGATTTTTTCTCTTCAGACGAAGTTTCTGTTTCTTTTGAGGTGTGGGAGCAGATAGTCAGGGAAATTGTCCCTGTGCTTGCTATTTTAAAAGGTCAAGAGGAGTATAAACCTTCATGGAGGAAATCTTTTTATGATCTTTTTAATTTTGCTGATTTATTCTTGTATTCCTCTAATAGGGATAACTATTTAAACTCCAGAGAGTTTATTGATATGATAATTCACTCTTTAGAGGGAGTAAAAAGCAGTCGTTTTGCTTATGACAGATTCTCGGAAGTTTGTGGTGAAAGTTTAAATGCCTCTTGTGCCGCAAATGAGATTGTTAAAGATAAGGATATAATGGCGGCTTATCCCAGGCTGTTTGAGTATTTCTCATCATCTTTTGATGATGATCAGGGGGAAAATAAATATGAAGAAAAAATAAGGGCTATTTTAAAATATGAAGGAGAATCGATTCAAAGTTTAAGTTTTACACCTCTTTTTATATTACTGCAAATTATGGAGCTTAACTATAATCTTGCTGATGTAAATCAATCTCAGAAATTAGAGTTTGATGAAGTTTTCTCACTTGTTCAGGATTTTGAAGGGTATTTTTCAAGACAGATTCCTTATCTTGTTAATGAAGAGCAGACTCGGGCTTATTTAATGTATAGTTTTAAAACAGGAAATATACCTTTTTTTACAGGAAATGGGGCTGACTCAGTGAAATTTGTTAACCAGCATCTTTATCCTGAAAACTTTAAACCATTTCAAGTATATCCCAGTGATTTTTACTTTGTGATATTGGATTTCTATAATATTTACCAAAAAAATTGAGATTTTCTATGAGTAAGGGAGTTAGACTGTGTTTTTTAGTCTTGTTTTATACATGTCATTCTATGGCTAGTACATTGGAGTTTGAGTGGCAGCACTATATTTCAGAACCGGTGTTAGAGACTCAACTGGATGATTATTTAATTATCAAATGGGATCAAAAGACAGATGTTCATTTGGGGGCTTTTTATTTCAACTCTCATATTCAGACAGAATACAACTTGGATAAAAGTAAAATGTTCTATTTCAATGTTCCTGAATTGTATTTTCTTTATAAACATCAATTAGCCTACTCTCTTTATTCTGTAAACTCTGTTGAGTTAGCTGTTGGCCGGAAAATCAAGGATTGGAGTCTGGCTGATGCATATTGGGAAATGGATTTGTGGAATTCTGTAAGCCGCACTAATCCTCTACATCCGAATAGAAATGGACTTGTTGGATCTTTTTTAACTCTTAAAGCCAGGAGGTGGTCAGTTGATTTTCTTGTGGGAGCCTTGCATTTTCCCAACCAGGAGCCTAAGATGATTCAAAAAGGTGTTGAATTTTCCTCTCCCTCTCGTTGGTTTTCTCCCTTGCCTGATCGGGTAAATCTGTGGAACAGCTCTATAGATATTCATTATTTTATAAAATCTCCCTTTGTTTTTGATATTTTACTCCAGCAGAGCTATCTATTGAGCTTGAAAACCTGGTCCAAAACTGCGGGAACCTACTACTGGGTCAAGGGGTCTATAGCTGATAAACCTGTTAATCATTTATTCTCTGTTTTAAATACAAAAGATATATTTAACATAGGAAACACGGAAGGGGCTGAAGGAAATATCCAGCAGTTTATAACATCCCTCCCTGTCAGACAAAGACTTCTATCTTTGGAATGGGGTGTTGACTATGATTCCTTATCTGCTGTATTCACCTTGGAAAATACAAAAATGAAAGAAGTGGAAACAAGCCCTGAGGGTTGGGATTTTTTTAACAGCCGGGAAAGCTTCACTTATTTTTCAGCCTTGTTAAAATATAATTTTTTGCCTAAGAGTTTTGTTCGTATTGGTTATCTACAATCCTGGTTTCAAAATTACAATGTCCGAGCAGAAGCTTTTAGGAAAGAGCAGACATCACCTTCTATTTTAACAAGATATAAACTTTTGGATGGTGTAAGTTTTGACTGTCAGATGGAATTTTTATCCTCCACAGGTCTTCCAAGACTTTTTGCTTTAAAATACCGTTACTCTTTTTTAAATAAAGGAGCCTGGTTGTTTGCTAAAGTTTTATATTATCTTACCCCTGATGTTCATACTTCAATGACATTTGACATTTTGGGAGCTAAAAGGGAAGGAAATTATTTTTTAAATCAATTTGCTCATAATGATTATTTTTCATGGAGATTGACTTATGAATTTTAAAAAATGGGCCACTCCTTTTCTTCTTATCAGCTTCTTTCTTTTATCCCATTGTGGATTAAAAATTGGTGAAAAAGCGCCCCTTGTTCCTGAGCACAGAGTGTCTCTACAATCGGGATACTGTTCACAGTTGATTTTTCAAGAAGAGCTTATATTTTATTTTTCAAATCAAATATCAGAATATCAAGAGGATGATGATTCCAAAAGAAAGCGAGCCAGTAAAGCTTTAAGATGTGTCAGAGCAGTAATAAAAGAAATTAAAGATCGATTCAAACCTGAATTTCTTGAAAGACAGGGATTGTTAAATCTTTTTAATCTTGATTTTTTTGAAATAGAAAACATTAAACCTATAAAAGATCATATCACTAAACCTGATCATTTTGACAACTATCTCTCCATTAAGGACCATGTATTGTATTTAATTAAACAGTGGAAGGTTGGTGGTTTTGCACATAGGGATCAAGTTTGCAGGCCACGCGCTGGCAAGGGTGCTATTTCCAAAAGTGAGGCTAATGAGCTGGAGTTTTTCTTAGAGGATATATTAGAATTCTTGCTTCAACTTGAAGTTTCTGCTGAAGAGATATTTGATGATTTTTTTAAGAAAAATAAATTGGTTTCCAAGATTCAATTAAATAATTTTGATAAAAAGAAATTTATTTCTTTTTTATATGAATACTTATCAGATGACTTTCCTGAATATGTGAAATTTTTGAAAAGTAAAGATAGTGATAAAATATTACAGCCTTCATTGGATATATTGCAGCTGTCTGTGTCTGATTCCAAGGATTTAACATCTGAAGATGTTCAACATATACTGTTGCATATTTATATGATAAGAACTGTGTTTTCTTTGTATGATGCTGATAAAAATGCTGTTTTGGATGCTGATGAATTAGAGGCATTGTCTTGTTTAATCAATCCCGTTGTGTCTATTGTTTTATCATCCATACTTGAGGATGAGTCAGAGTTTGTTAAAAGTATTTCTTCTGTTGAAAAGGTTGCTGGTTATATTTTGAGGTACCAGGAGATTCCTGATAAGAGAGATATATCTTATTTGTTTTTTTCTATGTGTTTATCCATTAAGCTGGAGCCTCTTTCTTACGGGGATATTTCTCGTTTGGTTTCCATTTTATTTACTTATTTTGATAGCAGGAAAGATGACTTTGTTTTTAAGGAGAATTTTCTATCCATAATAAATCGTGTTATGGAGCCGGAAGATTTGGAGTTTGATTTGCGTGATAAGTTTTCTATTGGAGGTGATGGCGATATAATGGATTTTGTTGGAGCCAGGTCAGGCCGTGTTTTACAGTGTGTGGCTTCAGTAATGGAGCAAACTGGGGAGGAGCTTATTCCTGGAGAAATATCTATCAATGAGAAAGAAGCGTTGCAGTTTTTGAAGGAGGATTTGCCATCTGTTTTAGATGGTGATTTTTTCAAAATGAAATTTTCCAAGTCTACAAGAGACAGTATCCTTAATATAAGTAAGGGTATTCGTAATAATCCTAACAATTACTTTTTGATCTTAAATCATCTATTGGATGTGGCTCTTAAAGAAGGGGAGGCTAAGGGGGATGTAGTATGCAATCAGAAGGGTGATGGAGTGGTTATTTCAAAGGCTAAGCTTGAGATTTTATTAAGGAATGTGTCTGAATTTTTATTTGAACTTGATGGATCATCTGAAAAAAAGGGGCCTGATGAGATAAAAGAATATATCATAAAGGCTGTGTTTTTTCTTTATGATGCTAATAAAGATTTCAGTTTGGATTCTAAAGAGCTGGAGGTTCTATCTTGTTTCGTCAGTCCCATTGTATCTATGTTTTTACCTTTAAACCTTAAGGGAAGAACAGAATTTGTTAAAGGTGTGTACTCTCTTGACACGGTTGTTGATTATATTTTGAGGTATCAGGAGATTCCTGATGAGACAGATTTTCATTCAGTGTTTTCATCTATATGTTTATCTAAAAATTTAGATTCTCTTTCCTATGAAGATGTTTCTCGATTGATTTCAGCTTTATTGGATTATTTTTCAATAGGGAATGACGGAGGAACTGATTCCAAGGGGGAGAATATTGTTTTTAAGGAGAATTTTCTATCCATAATCAGTCATATTATGGAGCCAGAAGCTGCAAGTTTTGATTTGCGTGATGAACTTTCTATTGAAGGTGATGGCGATATAATGGATTTTGTTGGAGCCAGGTCAGGCCGTGTTTTACAATGTGTGGCTTCAGTAGTGGAGAAGACAAGGGACACTATTCCTGAAAAGATATCTATTATTGATCAGGATGTCCTGAATTTTATAAATCAGGATTTACCGGGTATTTTAAATAATAATTTTTTTAAGACAAAAACTTCTAAATCCAAAGGAGAGGGTATCCTTAGTGTAGGTCATGATGTCTATAATCCATCTCATTTTATTCTTATTGTGAACAATATATTAGATGTGATTGCTGGCAGGAGAGCTGTTGATAATTCTGAGGGCAATGTTTTATGCAATAAGGATGAGGATAAAGCTGTTATTTCAAGGAATGAGTTTGAAATTTTATTGAGAGATATGTCTAAGTTTTTGGTTAAACTTGAAGTTTCTGCTGAAGAGATATTTGATGATCTTAAAGATGGCAGTTGGATTTTTAAGTCACGGCGAGCCAATGAAGCTGGAAGATTTAGAGATGAGTTAATTCTTATTTTATCTGATCATTTGTCAGATGACTTTCCTGAATATTCAAATATAGAGAGTGATGAAGTATTAGATTCTTTATTGGATATATTACAGTTGTCATCTTTATCATCATCTTCTGGTGTTTTAACTGTTAATAATGTCAAATATATGCTGTTGAATATTTATATTACAAAGTTTGTGTTTTCTTTATATAATTTTAAGCGGGATTCTGTCTTGGATGTTAAAGAATTAGAGGCATTGTCCTGTTTGATCACTCCTGTTGTGTCTTTTATTTTGCCATCTGTTTTATCATCCCTATTAAAAGATAAGCTGGAATTAAGGGATAAAATAGAATTGGTTAAAGACATTTACTCTGTTGAAGATGTTGTTTATTATATGTTGAGATATCAGGAAATTCCTGGTGATAAAGATCTGTCTTATCTTACTTCTTCTATATGTTTGTCAAAGGATTTAAAGCCTCTTTCTTATGGAGATGTTTCCCGCTTGGTTTCTGTTTTATTTTTACCTTTGTTTAGTGGTGATAAAGAGGAGGGAATTAAGGGAACTTTTGTTTTTAAGGAGAATTTTCTATCCATAATAAATCGTGTTATGGAGCCGGAAGATTTGGAGTTTGATTTGCGTGATAAGTTTTCTATTGGAGGTGATGGCGATATAATGGATTTTGTTGGAGCCAGGTCAGGCCGTGTTTTACAATGTGTGGCTTCAGTGATGGAGAAAGCAAAGGATATTATCCCTGATGAGATATTTGTTGTTGATCAGGATAAAGCCCTGAACTTTATGGATCAGTATTTATCAACTGAGGGAATTGATAAGGATGAAGCATTGAATTTTATAGATCAGTATCTGTCAGATATTATAGATAGTAAATTATTTGAATCAGAAATGTTAAAATCCATAAGGGATGGTATTCGTGAAGATCCATCTGATCTTATTCTTTTTATAAATAATGTATTGGATGTTGTTTTTAGAAGAGAAACTGCTGTTGATGCTGAGGAGAATATTTTATGTAATAAGGATAAGGATAAAACTGTTATTTCAAAAAATGAGCTTGAGCTTTTTTTGAGAAATATATCTGAGTTTTTACTTCAACTTGAAGGGTCATCTAAGAAGGTATTTAATGATCTGGATGATAATTGGATTTTTAAATCACAGCGAGACAATGAAGCTGAAAGATTCAAAACTGAGTTAGTTGCTATTTTATCTAATTATTTGTCAGATGACTTTCCTGAATATATAAAATTTTTGGAAGATGTAAAAGATAATGAGACATTGCAAACACCTCTTCCGTCTGAATCTTTGTCAGAAAAAGTTTTTGAATATTTGCCTGATAATCTTTCTGAAATTGCTAAAGAGTTTTTCAGAAGACAGAACAATGATGACCCTTTACAGCCTTTATTAAGTATGTTGGAATTGTCATCTTCTGATACATTGAATGTTAATGATGTCAAATATATGCTGTTAAACATTTATATGATGAAGACTCTGTTTTTTCTATATGATGTTGATAAAAATACTATTTTGGATTCTAAAGAACTGAAGGCATTATCCTGTTTAATTACTCCAGTTATATCTGCTATTTTATCATCTAAGCCGATTCATATCCGACTTATTTCTGAACTTTTTTCTAAAGAATATATTTCCACTTATATTATTAATAACCAAAATATCCCTGAAGGTCCGGAGGTCTTTCTTTTATTTTATCATTCTTTAATAAGTGGTGATTTCACATCTTCTTATGGGGATATTTCGCGATTGATTTCGATTATATTTATGCCCTTTTTTGAAGAACCAAATCCTGTTCATAGGAATGGGATAGGTGTAAATAATTAAATGTGATGTGTGAGTGTAGAATCCCAATAGATAGGTGACAAACAGAATTGACAATGCCTGCTTACATTAGAATCTTAAAAAGAATCTCTTTAAATAAAAGAACAGCTACTGTATAAGCTATCACCCTAACCATGATAATCCATTTGTGTTTTTTAAATCGGCGGGCCAACTCCCTTATAAAATGAGATATACACAGGTTTTCAATATCTGTGTTGTTTCTCCCTGAGAGTTTTAGACCAATTTTACTTTTCAAAGATTCTTCAGTTGCTTTTTTTATTTCTATTGAAACAAATTTTTTAATCTCTTCATCAAAATCACTTATAAAATTAAGAACTGTCATCATTGATTTGAAAAACTTGAATAATAAATAAAAGGCAAATCCTATCATTGCAAAGGATAAAATATAAAATAGAATTTTTGGAAGCTGGAGAAGCATTAACAGTATTCCAGCAAGAGACCAAGAGGCATAAACTATTGTTTTTTTATTTGCTTCATTAACAACTTCAGTGGTTTTTTGATCAATTTTCTTTTTAATGCCATCAATGATTTTTTTATCTACTGTTTTCTCTGTTATTGTCAGTTTTATCATTATTGGCCTTGTTTTAAAAAATTTACATAAAATGAGTTTTCCAAATATTTAAAGTTTTTTAATATCTTTTTTAGTTTTATAGATTATTTTTTATTTAAACATTGCGGAATAATAAGTCACAAGCTTTTTTGTATTGAATGGTGATTTAAAATGAACTTTACTTTCTATGTTTTATTTTTTTGAACTGTTGCGCTGAATTTTTGAATCCAGCCTTCAGAACAATTAAAAAACCAATTCACAACGAAATGGATATTTTTGAGCTGGTTTTGATTTAAAAATTGCCCCCTAACAGGAAAAAGGGCTTAAAAATCTATATTATAGCTTAATTTATATGAATTTTGTTTGGTGTCAATATCAATGACATCTCCTGTGTGTTTTGGTAATAAAAGCCTATGACAAAAATCACACCCTTAATGAGTCAATATAGAAGAATCAAAGAACAGCATAAAGATAAAATTCTTTTTTTCCGGATGGGAGATTTTTTTGAAATGTTTGACGAAGATGCTGAGATTGCAGCTCCTATTTTAAATATAGCTCTTACTTACCGCAATAAAAAATCCGGATTAAAAACAAAAATGTGTGGTGTGCCTCATCATAGCATTGCTCAGCCTATTGCCAAGCTTCTGGCGGAAGGTTTACATATAGCTATATGTGATCAGATAGAGCCTACTGATTCAGCTCAAG
Source organism: Bdellovibrionales bacterium (assembly GCA_965116175.1). GTDB lineage: Bacteria > Bdellovibrionota > Bdellovibrionia > Bdellovibrionales > UBA1609 > JACOND01. Next base: position 217,510 of record OZ220490.1, read on the forward strand.
GCTTGGTCAAAAGAGCTGTAACTAGAGTGCTTAGTCCGGGGATGGTTTATGATTTAGAAACTTTGGATCAGTTAAAAGCCAATTATATGGGGGCTTTTGATAAGAATCATATTAGTTTTTTGGACACTTCTACAGGTTCTGCTTTTTATTATAGCATTTTTGACAGCTCTGATTTTTTTAAACTGATAGAACAATTTCAACCCAGTGAATGGGTTGTCACTTCAGCCCAAAAAATGAAATGTTCCCGTCTCTCTGCCTTTCAATCTATGACCTTTAGTGTTTTTGATAAAGATTTATCCAAGGAAAAACAACCTCTCCATGTAATGGGGAAATACGACTCTTATCCTGAAAGCGCTCAAAGGCTTTTGCTGTATGTTTTTTGTATGCAGGGGGAGGATAATTTAAAACTTTTCAGAAGTTTTGAAAAACAGAGCTTAAATAAAGAGATGTATTACTCCAGACAGCTTTACTCCCATCTTGAAGTTTTTAAAAACTATGAAAGCTCCTCTAAAGACACTTTGTTTTCCTCTATAAACCGAACAAAAACATCTTGTGGCGCAAGACTGTTAAAAAGATGGTTGCAAAGTCCTTTAATAGATCAAAATAAAATTGAAAGACGGTTTGATAAAATTGATTTCTGGATTTCAAAATCTGAGTTTTTGGATCCAGTGCGTAAAATCCTAATTCAAATGGGTGATGGAGAGAGAAAATTAGGAAAAATTGTCTTGCCCACCTGTAATGCCAGAGATCTTTTGGCTTTGGCTCTGTGGCTTGATAATGGTTTAAGTATTGAAGAGTTTATTGAAAGCAAGTTCTTTTCCAAAGAGTTGAAAACAGCCTTGATTTTGAGAGATAAAATAAAACATATTATTTCCCCTTCCTGTTCTTCTCTTTTAAAAGAGGGGGGAATTATAAATGGAGGGGTCAATCCTCAACTTGATGAATGGATGAAGCTTACAAAGAGTTCACAAACTCACTTGTTGGAAATGGAGAGGCAGGAGCAGAAAAAACTCAGCATTCCTTCTTTAAAGATTCGTTATAATAATGTGTTTGGCTATTATATAGAAATTCGTAAAACCCATAATTCTAAAGTTCCTTCTTATTATAGAAGAAAACAGACTTTGGTAAATGCTGAGCGCTACACAACAGAGGAATTAAACACTTTGGAGGAAAAAATTCTAGCCGCCCGATCTAAAATGATTGAAATGGAATATCAAATTTTTTGTGATTTAAAGACTGAGATTTTGGAGAAAATGGCTGAGCTTATGAAATTATGTCATCATTGGAGTAAACTGGATGTTTATAGTTCTCTTGCTTTTTTAGCTATTGAGAATAAATATGTTCGCCCCCATTTTGCAAAGCATTTTAAATTGCAGGGCAGTCGCCATCCTGTGCTGGAACAAAAGACTTTTCATGAATTTGTTCCCAACACCATAGATTTGCCAGCCAACCAGACTTTAATTCTAACAGGTCCTAATATGGCTGGAAAAAGCACACTTATGCGTCAGGCGGCTTTAACTGTTTTATTAGCGCAAAGTGGTTGTTTTGTCCCAGCTGATCAGGCAGAGATTCCTCTTTTCCATAAAATGTTTACAAGAATTGGAGCCAGTGATCTTTTATCGCAAGGGTTGTCAACTTTCATGGTGGAGATGAAGGAGACAGCAGAGATTTTGGAAAAGGCAGATGAAAAAAGTTTTATTATTTTGGATGAGATTGGCAGAGGAACGGCCACCTTTGACGGCATGAGTCTAGCTCAGGCTATTTTGGAGTTTCTTACAGTTAAAAAGAAACCTTTACTCCTTTCTGCAACCCATTATGAAGAGTTAACTAAGTTAGCTGATCACTATCCTTCTGTCCGCAATGCTTGTATGGCTATTCGTGAAGAAGAGGAAAAAATTCATTTTGTCTATCTTTTAAAAGAAGGATCGACCAATAAATCTTATGGAATACAGGTGGCTCGCTTGGCTGGTCTTCCAAAATCTGTCGTTGAAAGGGCGAATCAATTATTATTTCAACATGAATCTTCTAAAGTTGATCATGGAACAAATTTGGTCAAAACCAGTAATGTTAATTCAAAGAATGTTTTAAAAAAAGCAACAACAGAGAAAACAGGAGATAACAAAAATAAAGACTCTTTGCAAAAAGAAGAAAATTTGAAAGAAAAAGATAAACAGACAATGGAAACTCTTATAGATGAAATTGCGGGATATGCTTTAATGACTCAAACTCCCATAGATGCAATGAATCAAATACAGAAATGGCAAAAGATTATAAAGAGGCAAAAACAGAAAAAATCTGGTAAACCAATAAAAACAAGGACTCAGAGCCTTTCCGATCAGGAGGCCTTTTTGGACATACTGAATTAAAGTCCAGGTTTTTTTCAAATTTCTCAAAATTAGTCTTGATTATTATGATCAACCTATTGCTTAATGAGGTGGTAAATCCAAGGAGGGATGAGTATGGAACCTTTAACAGAGGAACGAAAAAATTTTTTAAGGGAATATTTCTTCAAAAAAAACCTTTCCAAATCGGAGGTTGAAGTTGTTATTTTAGTTCTCCAAGGTTTGATTAATAGAGAGGTTGCCAATAAACTTTGTGTTGCTGAAAAAACAATAAAATTTCATCTCGGAAATGCTTATAAAAAACTGAATATTTCCAGAAGATCCCAACTTATATGGACCTTGCCTCTAAAGGATTTTGTTGGAATTTCTGATAAAACCGGAATTTCAAAAGAAGCTTCTTCTCCCATAGAAGAACACAAACAAAATGAGGAGGAGATTATTCCTTGTGGCATCTCCACAGTTGAATCTATTCCTCTCAATAAAGACACTTGATATTTCAAGAATTTCAAAAGTTATTATTTGGACATCATAAAAAACCTTGGATTTTGCCTTAAGCTTTAAAGCTTTTTTGGGTTTTTTTAGAAGATTTTTTTACAAAGGAGTTTATTGTTGGAATGAAATTTCTTTCAATGATTCTTCTTCTTTTAGTGTTTTTCTCTCTCTTGTGTTCCTGTGGAGAGCAAAAAGCTGATCATTTTTTTTCATCTTCACTAACAGAAGAAGAGGAGGACCTCTCTTTTTTTATGTCCAGAAGAGATAAGGATGCTGATAGAAGCAGGACTTTAGAGCAGTCTCATCAAGTTTATAAAGGCAGTCCTCTATGCAATTCCTCCACTGATTGTATAAAAGATTGTGATCATATATTTTCTATTGATAAAGACAGAGAGGATTGCAGGGCATTGACATCTGTTCAGGTTGATCGATTTAAAAAGTTATATAATGGTATTATTGAAAAAAAACTAAAACTTTTGAGTCAGATTGATGCTTTTGATTTAAAGGTATTTTTCAATCTAGGTCCTGAGGTTCTTTTTAGATTCTTTAAGACTTTAGACCCAGTTTCAACAAAGGTTTTTTTAAGTTGGATTGCTAGTGATTGGCGGGTTGCAAAAGTATTTTATAATGAGGACTGGGATTTTTTGTTTTTTGAGATTTTTTTTAAACAGGTAGGATATTCTCCGATAAGTTCTTTGAAAGAGGAAATTAGCAAAGACAGGACATTTGCAGAACTAGCTTGGTTAAAACAGAGTGATTCGGCCCTCTTTTGGTTGGATGCTTATTTTAAAGAAGTTCAGTGTATAAATTTTGAAGCTAACAAAAAAGAGGATTGTGTATTGGTTCAATATTGCCTGTTAAATGAAAGTTTTAAAAACGATGTTTCAGTAGAGATTATGGATTTTGAAAATTTAAAATTGATTTTAGATAAAAAAAATTCTCACTCGTATGTAAGTTTGAAAAATTTTTGTTCTGATTTTTGCTCTTCTGAAGGAAAGCTAAATCCTTGTGATGATTTTAATCAAAGATAGGAGCTTTTTTAAATGAAGTTTTATAAATATATTTTTTATTTTTCTCTATTTTTTTTGTTATCTTGTGAAAGAGATCAGAATCGGTATAATGGTGATCGGTATGATGACAACCCTAGGGATCGGAGAATAGACAGCCGTGGAGATTTTGAATATGGGAGCGCCAGGGACAGGGAGTTGAGCCGTTTAAAAACACCCAGTGGGTATATTGAAGCTGATATTGAGCGCAGGTTTGATGGGGGCTTTTATTATGAAACCCTTGATGATGGAGAACGTTGCAAGGATAGTGCATCTTGTAAGGAAATTTGTGACCTTAAACTTTCCAGAAGTCATAGATCAAGATGTTACTCTGCTCCCAGAGCTGTTGTAATACAATTAGAAGACGGTATATTTACACTTCTTAATATTTCTGAGGTGAATTCTGTGGATATCAGCCCTGGATTAATCTCTGGTATGATAAACATGAGAAAACAATTTATTGTGGATCTTATAGAAGACAGAATGAGTGAGGGGGATTTAAAAAGCTTTTTAGCCTGGATTGCTGTTAATAGAGTGATAGCGGAAGTTTTTTTAGAGGAAGATAAAAGATCACAGATTGTGGAAAGCACTTTTGAAACTTTAGGCAAGCTTCAGTCTGATTCAAAGCTGTATGCAAAGACAGGTTTAAATGTAGGCTTAATTCAAAATGAAGACAGCTTTTTTTATCTGGCATCTGTTGAAAATAATGTGGCTGCCTTCCAAATTGCTTATAAAGTTCTTCGCTCTGTTTGCAAATCAAAAGATTGTAAAATGGATGTCCTGTGTGCCAGAGAGGAGTTTAATAACCGTCGCTCAAGAATTTTTGGGAATTTGTCAAGAAGATCTCTATCCAGTAATTCACGAACAAGAGATTTTAATTCTTTGGGAAGATGTAAAACCTCAGCTGATCAAAAGCAAAGAGCAAGCAGGGCATCACTATGTTATATTCATGGAGCTGCAGCTTGGAGCTTTTTAGAGGAATTAATTGACTATGAAAAAGAGATAAAGGATGATGATTTTACAGGACAGGAAAATGCAGTGTCTGTAGAAAAATGCAATGATCATTGTGGTGGCAGCAAAATTAGCGGGGATACAGAAAGTGATAAATGTAGAAGGATACAATAGTTTTATACAAATAGGATTGAACATGAGAATTAGAAAAAATTATTTAAGCAAAATAATAAAATTGATAGCTTTAAATGAAGTTTTTTAAAGGAAGATTAAGTAAAATTAATTAAAAAGAAAGGATTATATATGAAAAACATAATTTATTCTATAGGTATTATTTTTGCAAGTTTACTTTTTTTGTCTTCTTGTGTGTGGGGCGGTTTGGATCCCGGAATATCTATTGCCTCTGAAACAACAAGTGACCAGGATGACGAATCAGATAGAGGGGGCTTGTGTGAAGGTGATAGTGGCTGTGAGGACATTTGTGAAGATGTTTATGATGATAACGATAATGATGACGATGATGGAAAAATAGAGCTTTGTTTGGATTTACCATATAAAACAGCTATTCAGTTTGAGGATATAATAGATATTTTAGAAGAACCTTCTAACAGCTTGTTAAGGGGTATTAAAAGTAAAGTGTTTTCAAAATTTTTAGGTGTTTCATTAGGGCCCTGGATAAGCGCAACAGACGATAGTATAAGTGACAGTGAGGCTAAAGCTTTGCTTGCCTGGGTGGTCCATGGAAAGGGCATTGCTCAGGCTATTGTGAACGCTTACAAAGACACCTATGAAAACTATGTTCAATATGAGGGTATTGATAACCTGTTTAAAGAGATTGCTGGTAGTGTTAGTGTTGGGGAGGGTTGTTCCGGTAATGCACAAAAATGTGCTAAAATGCTTAATGCTGCTGTAGTACAAGATATTCAGGGAAATAAGTCCTTTTTGGATATTGTAGTGGAAACTAAAAGTACACCTGCTACAACTATTTTATGTAATATTTTTAAACAAAAATGTGATGAAGTTAACTCCGGCGATGTGTCTTCATGTGGCGCAAGTTATTCCACCCACCATACTGCTACGAAGGCTCAATGTCCGTGATCACTTCATCTGTCTTTCGTCATTCAGATTTTTCTGGAAAAAATAAATTCAGATAAAAAATCTTATTCAGATAACTCAAAAAACAAAAACTGTGTTTTTTGTTGCTCTTCATTGAAGTTATTATCACTGGCTAAAACCATAAGCTGTTTCCCTGAAGGGAGAACAGAACCTAAAGCCAAAGCCTCCATATTATCTACTGGAACATGGCTTTGAGAGGAGTTCCAAAGCTCTTTTTTAAAACAGGCTTTAAATTTTTTTTGTAATTGCATATATGGCTGGACATTGTTGGCCTGTCTGCAGTCAGTAAAAAACAAACTGACTTCATTTACCTTTTTTTGTTTGTCATAAGCTCTTTCCAGACTGATGAATACTTTAGGTTTTAGAAGTTGTAAGGCTGTCAGACCACTTTTTGTGTTTTTTAAGGCATAAGGGTATTGAATTAGCATTTTTTTACTTTCAATATCAAAAGCGCTCAGCCTTACAAAAGCTTTATCTTCAAAGATTAAATCCTGTTTGAGAGGCTTTTCCGTTGCTGTCCAGAGTGTATTTGAATCATTATCTAAAGTCAGGGATTCAAAACCCTTGTTTTCCTGCTGGCCAAAAGAATCCTCCTGTTGAGCCTTCTCTGTTTTCCAAAAAACAGAAGGCACAGGCCATTCTTCTTTTAAAATTCCTTGTCTACTAAATGTAAAAATCTGGGTAGGTTCATGGACTGCAAAAATCTGTTGTCCCTCTGAAGCAATAAAAACAGTATTATCTTTATGTAAAGCAAGAGCTTCAGGATCCATGTTTATTTTTAAATATTCATAGCCCTCACTTTTAAGTAGAATTTGTTCTTTGATTTCCATTCTATAAGGAAAACTTACACTTTGAGTTTTTTTATTTTCATCATTACCTTGATGGACAAATTGATGATGAGAATTTTCTGCTTGAGATTTTTTTTCATCATTATTTGGATTTATTAATTTGTAATGAGAATTTTTTGTTTTGTTGTTATAGATGTTTTGATTTATCTTGTGAGCTTCTTTTTTTTCGGACTTTATTATAAGGGCTAATCTGTAAAAACGGTGATTTTTTTTATCATCAGAAAGGGCAAAAAAATCTCCTGAAGCTTCATCAAAAAACAATTCTGAAAGTCCGCCAACTTTCAGACCTTTATAAATTTTTCCTGTTTCAAAAACCTGCTCCCCTTTAAATTCAATGGAGATTTCAGTTTGTTTTTTTATGTGAGAGCAAGAGAGGAAGGAAATTAAAAAAAGCAAAGGATAAAAAAACTTATAAAACATTAAAATCTATTTACTAAGACCCGAATATATTTACAACAAAAATCCTCAAATTTCAAACAAGATCAGTATATGCTCTCAAGATAATGATTGAGATTCCATTTAACTTAAAAATATATACAATTTGTTGTTGAAAAACAAAGAGGGGGATACAATTACAATGAATTGTGAAAAAGGGATAACATAAAAACAATAAGTAACGGCCTTAATAGCTAGCTTAAGCCACCATGAACCTTATTTAATTGCATCTACAAGCGCTGGACAAACATCAGCAGACAAAAATTATCCAGAAGCCACCATGAACCTTATTTAATTGCATCTACAAGAGCCTATAAAATAGGCTGAAGGATTGTGACTATAAGGATTTTAAAAAAATGATCAATTAAAACAAATTATTTTTGGATAAAAGCGGTGTATTTTTAAATTGACAGTCTGCCATATTTGAATGTAGACTTCAAATATGACAGGTTATTTAAAGAGAAGCTTGGCAAAAAAACTATCACAGCATATCAAGGAATACCCTGTGGTGGCTTTACTAGGCCCTCGTCAATCAGGAAAATCTACATTAGCTAAACAGATTATCAATAAAATTCCAAATGGGGTTTATCTTGATTTAGAGAGACCCAGTCATTTACGCCGGTTGGATAACCCAGAGTATTTTTTCACACAAAACAAACATTCTTTAACATGTCTTGATGAGATTCAAAGACGGCCTGAAATTTTTCCTCTTTTAAGGAGTTTGGTTGATGAAAGAAGAAGAGATGGACAATTTTTAATATTGGGAAGCGCAGGAAAAGACCTATTAAAGCAAAGCAGTGAAAGTCTTGCCGGCCGCGTTTCGTATTTGGAAATGACTCCTTTTACTTTATTAGAGCTGTCTAAGAGGAAAATGGAAAATTTATGGCTTAGAGGAGGCTTTCCAAAAAGCTTTTTAAGTAAAAGTGAAACAGCCAGCTCAGAATGGAGGGAAAATTATATACGAACTTTCTTGGAAAGAGATATCCCTCAACTTGGTTTTCGTATTGCGTCTGAATCTATTGGTCGTTTGTGGAGTATGCTGGCTCACAGCCACGGGCAGACTTTAAACTCTTCAAAAATAGCTGGTTCACTTGGAGTTAGCTCTCATACAGTTAATTCCTATATGGATATATTGGAAAAAACTTTTCTTATTCGTGTATTGCGGCCTTTTGAAACAAATCTAAAAAAAAGACTTATAAAGTCTCCCAAAGTTTATATTCGGGACAGTGGAATTTTACATTCTCTAATCGGGATTGATTCCATGAATGAACTTTTTGGTCATCCTATTTTTGGCAGCTCTTTTGAAGGTTTTGTTTTGGAAAATATTATATCCTCTCTCCCTCGTTGGAAGTTTTATTTTTACCGGACAAAATCCGGTGCAGAAATAGATTTGTTTATGATTAAGGGTTCTCGCAGGCTGGCTGTTGAAATAAAAACAGGAAAAGCGCCTGTATTAGGAAAAGGTTTTTGGATAGCAGCAGATGATGTTCAGGCTAAGGAAAAATACCTCATAGCCCCTGTAGATTCAACTTACACTATAAAAGGCGGTGTTCGTGTGCTTCCTCTTTTTGATTTTTTAAAAATGATGATGGGCAAAAGACTTTAAGCTTGTCCCCCCGTAGGGAACACCATTTTTACTTAAAACCAATGTTTAGGTTTGGAGACTCTACCTATTGTTATAGGAAATTGACTGTTTTTTAAATGGACTTCTGTTATATTAAGATTTCCCGTTGAAAGTTTCTTTAATTCTACATGAGATCTATTTGAAAGGATAGGATCATCTGGCTTATCTAAACTTTTTGTAGGCGTAATAATAACAACTTTCTTTTTTAATCTGTATTTTACGATTTCCAGAGGGGTTTTTAAATCTGTATCATTTGATAATAGCACAACACAACCTATATTTTTTTTACAGGAATCATAAACTATATGAGAAGCAATATTTACATCTGTTTCTTTTTCTTCAAATTTTGAAATTTTTACTTTTTGATTAGAAACATACTCTCCCTTTAATTTATTATGCTTAATAAGTTTCCCTCTCACCTGTCTTTTCTTGTGTCTTCCAAGTATGATATCAAAACCTTGTAGCGCGCCTAAAGCTCTTAAATAAACATCTTGCCTTTGAGCAGAATTACGATTTATGGAAACAGCAGTAAAATATTTAATATTTAAAATTTTATGTAAAGAGAGGTCTAATATATTCTCAACCAATTTTTTTAGATCCAACCATTTATATGGCGTGTGTCTTAAAGAATAATAAAGATTAAATCCGTCAATATAAACAATGGTATTGAGTGGTTTGGAAACTTCAGATTGCACAATAGATCTCTTTGTAAAAGACGAAAGCGACCTTTTGGGCCGCTTCGTGCCCCATCGGTCGAAACGGATGGGGGATGCTGACAATACACTCGGATCAAATTACCAAATAGTCAAGTCAAAACTTGGATTAATTACAGTATAGGATAAAAACAGTCCTATTTTTCCCACTTTGAGGTGATTATTCAGGATAAAGCAAGAAACTGAAGGATCCGTAAGTTGAAACAATTGACTAGAAAGAACTCTAAAAAAGTCTTTAAGAACCTATTATCAGCCTGATTTTCTACTCTTTAAGAACATACTTTCACTCTCGGAAATTTGAATTGTATATCTATAATAATAAATTTTAGCTTTTATAGTTTTTTCTCATACCCCTATAGAGATAAGATGTACTAGTTAATATATGATCTGACACTGTTTGAAAAGATCAGGGTTACCCGTTTTGATAAGGATGTAAATCTATCAAAACATAAAGGAGGTAACCCATGATAGAAAATAGCAGAAAAATCATCAGAAATAAACCCCTTAAGTTGTCTTGAACCTAACATAACATAGATTTTAATTCAAGAACCCACCTTAAAAAATGTAAGCCACTAAAACTCGCTGTGATTTACTTAGATAGAGCGGGAAACTGAGAGGGAAAAACCGGGAAAAGCATGGAGGTTAATATTTGATTTTACTGAAATTTTGCGTTTTTTTGCAGGGATTCCAGTTGTCCTCTGGCAAGCCTGTAGGGAACACCATTTTTACTTTGCCGATAACCGTTCAAAACCTCTCATAACCGGAGTTTCCCATTCAAATCCTGTTCAGCTTTAAGGATTAGGATGTGTAAACAAAACTTAAAAAAATACAATGGCCTAAAGTTCTATTTGCATTTTATAAAAGCACTCTCAAGCAGAGAAAATTTTAAATCTAAGTGAAAAGTTAGGAATAAAGCGATCGATAAACTTCTACAAATCCTTGCATGAAATCTATCTTTTTCTTTGGCAGGGCATTTTGATTTTTTGATCCTCTTTTGTTATGACAGTTAGAGAATCCAAATTTGCGCTGATTTCAAACACTTTTTCATCCCCCCACAACACTTTTGATTTGTCTTTTTTTACAAAAACTCTTATATCCAATTTGTTGTAATAAAACCGCCACACTGAATCTTGATCTAAGGATTTAAAATCAAAGCTTACAGTATAATAGAGGGTCTGATTATTTTCATCTAAAAATCTTAAATCTCTATCTGTAGGGCTAGTAGAGCTATTGCTTCTATCCGGGTAATTTTCAGACAGCAACCTGTAGATTCGGTTTTGTCCCTCACAATGGATGAGCCATTCTCTCATTCCAAAAGCATACAAACGGGGGAATTTTTGCGCATTGTTTTTATGATCAAAAATAGTCAATACAAAGACACCTAAAAAAATAAGACAGTACACTAAAAATTTTATTAGCTTTGCTTTTTTTATTTCTTTTCTTTTCTCCACTGTTGTTTTTTGTTTTATCCCTTAGCTGCTGTGTTTAATACAGGACTGCTGCTGTGGCCCCCAAGTTTTTTAGATGATTGACTGGAAAGCTATTTTATTGAGTTTTAAGGATATTTTAAGACTTTCATACCAGAGCTACATGATCCCGCTTGTTTTAATAGAGAAACGGGATTTTTTCCGACTGGCTGTATTTTTCTTAATTACTCCTCTATTTTTTGCCTTGTCAGAAAGTTTAAATAATTTTTTTAATCCTTCTTCAATGGCTTTTGCATTTTTATCATCTATGTCTTTTTTGAGTCTTTTTTCGCATTTTCTCAGGGCGGATAAAATTCTTTTGTTGGTCTGCGCTCTTTTCCTTGAAGAGCGAATCCTCTTTTCAGCTGATTTGTGATTTGCCAAAATAACCTCCTCAGTGTAATTATCAATAATGTCATAACATAAAATTTAACATTGGGGCAATCTTAATTTTGAGCTGGCAAATCTTTAAAAAGCAAGATCAACAATCTTTAGTGGGTCTACAAGCCGGATTGATGTCTTTGGGGACTTTTTTAAGCCGTATTCTAGGCTTTTTAAGGGATTTATGTATAGCCGCCTTTTTCTCTAAAACGGAAACAGATATCTTTTTTGTTGCTTTCCGGTTTCCTAATTTTTTCAGAAGACTTTTAGGGGAAGGCTCTTTTTCTGCCAGTGTGACCCCGGCTTTAACTGAATCCCTGCACACAAAGGGGAGAGAGCAAACAAAGGAGCTTTATTCCTGTCTTTTCACTCTGCTTTTTTGTGTGAGCTGTTTTCTTACTCTTCTGGGCTTGGTTTTTATGGAAAACATTATGAATCTGTTTTTTGCTGATTCCGCTTATGCCACTGTGGAGGGTAAGCTGGAAAAAACAATTATAGCGGGTCGCCTTGTTTTTGCTTATTTGTTTTTTGTAAGCCTTTACTCTTACTTTATGTCAGTGGCTCAGGTTTTTGGGAAATTTTTTATTCCCGCTTTAGCTCCTGCTTTTTTTAATTTAAGCCTTATTGTTTTTGCTTTTAGTCCAAAATCCTGGTGGCCTTTTCCATCATTTTCTTTAAGTTGCGCGGTGATTTTAGGAGGAGCGCTCCAGCTGATTCCTGTTTTATATGAAATGTTCAAACTGAACTTTACCCCTCGCCTTACTTTTTACTTTAAAAACCAGGCTGTGCTGGCTGTAGGAAAGCGTTTTTTACCCGGTATGCTTGGTCTTTCGGGATTGTCTTTAATTGGTTTGATCAATGTCTATTTTGCAGGCTGGCTGGAGGAAGGCTCTCCTTCTTATATTTATTATGGGGACAGGTTGTTGGAGTTCCCCCGCTCTCTTATTGCTGTAAGCCTGGGCACAGCTCTTGTTCCAGAGCTGACAAAGCTTTACTCTCTAAAAAGAATGACGGACTTTAAAAACACGATCAGTCACTACCTAAATTTTTTGCTTTTTTTGACTTTGCCTTGTGCCTTGATTTTCTTGCTCCTGGCTCAACCTATTGTGGACCTTCTTTTTGGAAGGGGAGAGTTTGACAATGAGTCTGTTTTAAAAACATCTATGGTCTTACAGCTTTACAGTATTGTTCTGATTTTTTCTTCAATATCCCGTGTTTTTTCTTCTTGTTTTTTTGCTATAAATAAAAATTGGCATATAGTGATTTCCACTTTGGCTTTTGTTTGTTTTCATGCTTTTTGCGCCAGGTTTTTAACCCCTGTGTATGGCTTAAAGGGGCTTGTAGGGGCAACAGCTTTATCCTCTGTTTTTTATTTTATCTGCCTGACAGGTTTTTTGCTTTATTTGATAGGAGGTTTTAATGTTAAAGCTACAGCTTTAACATTGTTGAGAAGCTTGCCGGGTCTGGCCCTGCTTGTTTTATGTTTGTTGGCCCATCCCTATTTGCATCATGTTTTCTCTTTATTTTTATCTTCCTCTTTGTCTTTATTTTTGGCTTTGTCTCTGGTCCTTCTTTCTAGTGGAACACTTTATATTGTATCTGGCCTTTTATTAAAAGAGAAAATGGCCTTTGAATTTTTAAACCTTTTTAATCGCCTTTTAAGGGTCAAGAAATGACAAGAACACAGAAACTATGGCTTTTTAATCAGATGAAAATAAAGACAATGGAAATTGCAAGTGAGTGTATGATCCCTCTTTTAGTAAATAGGGATTGATAATCTTAGCTTTATTGGCGCTGTTTAGTTGCAGATGAAGCTGTCTGATAAAGTTCTTTCCTAGAATTTCCGGTATTTATTAATGTTTTTTTAGGCTGAAGACTAAGTGGATTATTTCATAAAGATCAGGATATTTAATCTCATTGAAAGGAGTTTAGGGCGCAATCTTTGAGCAAGATCAATATAAATAATGTGAATATTGTCCATAAATTTTCATGAATAAAATAGACTATTGTCAAAATTACTCATGAGTAAAATAGACTATTGTCAAAATTACTCATGTTTGATACATTAAAGATCATGAAAATAATTGACAGATATTTAAAAGCGGAAATCAAAGAAGATTTAAAGGATAAAATGGTTTTTGTCAATGGTCCCAGGCAGGCGGGAAAAACCACTTTAGCTCTTTCTCTTTTAAAACAGCCAAGTCCTAAGAATCCAGCTTATTTGAATTATGATTTTCCTGAAGATAGAAATCATATTCTTAAAGGTCATTTTCCGGGAGGACAAAAAATTATCATTTTGGATGAAATTCATAAATATGCGAGATGGAGAAATCTAATTAAAGGATTTTATGATAAATACAGAACATCTTTTTTAGTAACAGGATCAGCCCGTTTTTCCCATTACCGGAGAGGAGGTGATTCTCTTCTTGGCCGCTATTATCTCTATCGCCTCCATCCTTTTTCTCTTCGGGAGATCAATAAGAAGCCCACTTTGTCTGATTTGATCAGCCTTGTAAAATGGGGTGGTTTTCCGGAGCCTTTTTTAAAAGGCTCTTCCAAGGTTTTAAACAGATGGCATAAGAGTTGTACAGAACTTCTTGTTCATGAGGATATAAGGGATTTGGAAAATATCAGAGAACTTAGCTTGATAGATCTTTTAGTGAGTATTCTACCTGCAAAAGTAGGTTCCCCTTTATCTGTCCGAAGCCTTACAGAAGATTTGCAGGTGGCCCATAAAACTGTGGAAAAATGGATATCTATTTTGGAAAGCTTTTATTTTTGCTTTCGCATTCCTCCCTTTGGTTCATCCCATATTCGGGCAGTAAAAAAAGAAAAAAAATTATATTTGTATGATTGGTCTATTCTTCCTCAAGAGGGAGGATTTCGTTTTGAAAATCTTGTAGCCTGTCAGCTGATTAAATATTGCCATTTTCTGGAAGATACAGAAGGTTTTAAAATGGAGCTTAGATTTTTAAGGGATACAGATAAACGGGAAGTGGATTTTGTGGTCCTAAAAAATAAAAAACCCTCTTTTGCTGTGGAATGTAAATCAGGAGATAAAATGTTATCTCCCTCTATTTCCTATTTTAAACAAAGAACCTCCATACCATTTTTTTATCAGGTTCATTTAAAAACAAAAGATATAGAAACTTCAGATGGTCGTATTCTGCCTTTCATAAAATTTTGTAAAGAATTAAATATGCCATGAATAATAAACCTAGAAGGTGATAATCTTTCTTAGTCATTTGAGTGAAATATTATAGTGATAAAAATTTATGAAACTGGAAATTATTAAAAGCCAAAGAGCCTCCTTGGTCTCTAAAAAATTTTTAAAGGATTTTTTACAGTTTGTTGAAAAAACTTTGGTGAAAAAACACATTTTACCGTCTTCTTCAAATAAAAAACTTGTGATTGCTTTTGTATCTGCCAAAGAAATTCAGAAATTAAACAAACAATTTTTAACAAAAGATTATATAACAGATGTTTTAAGTTTTGCTCCTTCACAAGAAGATCCTTTTGCTAATTTTCCACAAGAGAGTGTTTCACAAGAAAATTTTACAAATAATCCTGTGAAAGAGGATTCTTTTGGTGAATTAGCTCTTTGTATGGAAAAGATTAAATCTCAGGCTAGGGAGCATAAATTGAGTGTTGAAGAAGAAACGGCCTATCTTGTTTTGCATGGTTTTTTGCACTTGCTGGGCTATCATCATGAACAGGGTGGTGAGCCAGCTCAAAAAATGTATAAGATTCAGAATGAAATTTTTAATGAGTGGCAAAATCTTATTTTAAATAAAGGTTCATGGTGACTTAAGCTAACTATTAAGGCAGTAACTTATTGTTATCACTATGAAAAATAAGTATTTTATCCGTTTCTGTCCTTCTGAGAGGAAATTTAGAGAGATTATCAAGTCTTTTTCTGTTGATTTAACAGCAACACAAATAGCTATTTTAGCTAAAAACAATCAACAAAATACTTAAACAAGTTTAGAAAAAATACTGCGGAGTATTGGGAAAAAGAAAGTTTATTTATAGAAATGATGACTTGTAATATATTATTGTTAAAAATAATCCTCTTAAGTCACTATGAGCCAAATCTTAAAATTCAAACAGAATTGATGTAGAAGGCTTTATCAATAATATTCAAATATTTTTTAATGACAGCATTTAAGCCGTCTTCCAACGCTTCAGAAATAAGAGCTTGTCCAATAGAAACCTCTCTGATTTCCGGTATAGCTTTTAAAAGATTCAAAAGATTCTTTTGATTAAGATCATGTCCGGCATTGACCTTTATATTCATAGAGTTAGCTTTGGCAGAGCTTTGTTTGTATAGGGATAATATTTTTTTTTCTTGATTGGTGTTCCAGCTTTCTGCATAGCTTTCTGTGTAAAGTTCAATACGGTCAGGTTTTATTTCACTCAATGCAGAATACTGGTTTGCATTCATGGATAAAGGATCTAAAAACAGACTTAACTTTATGCTATAAGGTTTTAACTCTTTAACAACATCTTTGAGTAGATTTTTTTGTTCTGCAAAATTCCAGCCGGCATTAGAAGTTAACACATCTGGAGGATCAGGAACAAGTGTGCATTGTTGAGGTTCAATTTGTTTTATAAGGTTTAGAAATTTGGAACTGGGGTAACCTTCAATATTATATTCTTGAGGATGATTATCCAGAAGGGTTTTAAGCTGGAAGACATCCTCATAGCGAATGTGCCGTTCATCAGGGCGTGGATGAACAGTGATGCCATGAGCCTCTGAGTTTAGAATAATTTTTGTTATATGGGTAAGATCAGGAGTGTTTTTTCCTCTTGCATTTCTTAAAGTTGCGACTTTATTGATATTTACACTAAGTTTTGTTTTTTCCAGTTTCATTGCTATTCCTCAAAGCTTCTTTAATCTTTTTTGATAAACCTCCTTGTTGTCAAAATCTGTTGTTAAAAATGCATCAAGGATCATAAGAGATTTTGAAAGATTTAAAAATCTGCCTGTAAGACATAGGACATTGGCTTTGTTATGTGCTCTGGAGAGTCTGGCAATGTTTTCATCCCAACAAAGGGCAGCACGAATTTTTGAATAACGATTGGCCTTTATGCACATCCCCTGGCCTGTTCCACAAATGAGGATACCCAACATATCATTTTGCAAAGATTGGCAGAGCTTATCTGCCCAATCCGGGTAGTCTGTCCTCTCCTCGCTAAAACAGCCTAGATCTTTCCAATTGAGATTTGCTCTGTATTTTTTTAATTCATTTTTTAAACCCAGCCCAGCATGATCACTGGCTACTAAAAGCGGAAGAGAGTAGGTAAACACTTAAGACTTTTTCTTTTTAATATAATCTATGGCTTTCTGAACAGTTTGAATGTTTTCCGCGTCTTCATCAGGGATTTGAATATTAAATTTTTCTTCAAATGTCATGATCAATTCCACAAGATCAAGGCTATCCGCTTTAAGATCTTCAATAAATTCATTTTCTGGCTTTATATCTTCAGCCTTTAAATCCAGTTGTTTTGCAACAATATCAATGACTTCTTTTTGGGTATCCATTTTTTTAAAATCCTTGTTTTGTCTTTTAAATCAGTTTTCACTTTTTTATATTAACCCTAAGTTGTAAATATAATAAACCTTCAAATAAAGTTTGAACACCTAAAATTGTAGTTTTTTCATTTTAAAACAAAGATTAACTCAATGCAACAATTGGAGCCCTTAGCCTAATAAAGGATTATCTGATTCCAAGGATAAATCTTCATTGGATTTTTTTAATTTTTTGGAAAATTTAATAAAATACCTGATAAAAATAGAAAATAAAGCTATGAGGGAAAAGGCAAACAATAGATTGGGAGCGAGTAAACCTTGTAAATTTTCTAATTGAGAAAGTTGGGAGCCCATATTAGCATAAATAGCAATTCCAGGAAGAAGAGAAATAAAACTAATAGCATAAAAAACATTAAGTTTAATAGAACTTAAACCCATAATGAAATTTGTAAAGAAAAGAGGGGTAAAAGGAAACATCCTTAATGCAAACAGGTAATAGATCTCATCATTTTTTAAGTTTTCATAGATTTTTTTTAATTTTTTTCCTCCTTTTTTCATAAAGAGATCGCGCAGAAAAAATCGGACAAGCAAAAAAGAAATACTGGAACCAAGGCTTATAGCAAAAATGGAAAGCAGAGTCCCTTGAATAAAGCCGAATAGAAAACCCCCTATAATATTAAAGAAAGTTGTACCTGGGAGACTAAGCGCAGAAGCCAAAGAGTAAAAAAGAAAAAAGAGGAGACTTAAAGCTAAAGGGTGATCTTGAACCAGATATAAAAGGGATTTTTTGTATTCTATGATCTCCTGTAAACTAAAAGTTTTAAGCCATTCTATAAATCCAAACAGCAAACAAACCAAAAGCAAAACCATAATGGTTTTGTGTTTTTTTAAGATCTGAATAATGGGTTTTATATGTAAAACCCTAAGAATAGTGTCCAAAAAAACAGAAGATAACTTTTTCATTTTAGTCTGTATCATAAAATAATTTGTATAAAAAGGCTATTGATTTTAAGCTGAAAAATAAAGATTACCAGTTTAAAGCCACATAAATATCGATTTTGCGCTTGACATAGGTGAAAGCGGGATATTTATATTAAAGCTTATATTGACTTTAAGGTTTACTGCCTTAAGTGTAAGGTTTACTATTTTTATAGATTAGGTAAAAATGCGTAAGTTTAAAACATTAGTTTTTTTCTCTATTTTTTTTATTTTCTCTTCTTGTTTAATTGCCTGTGAAAAGATTAAAAATCTTAAAGGAAAAGAGGGAAATGATGATGTTCAAACTGAAGAGGAAAAGCTGAGTTATCTTTTAGGTTACATTCTTGCTGAAAACACTAAAAAATCTGAAGCTCATTTACAAAGAGCAGCTTTTCTTCAAGGTGTAAAAGATAGTGTCAACAATCAAGCTCCCTCTCTTGAACAAGGGGAAATGGAAGCCATACATACGAAAATTCAAAAAAGGGCTTTTTTAAAAAAACAAAAACAGATGGGAGAGATACATAAAATGGAAGGGCAAAAATTTCTTGAAGAAAATAAAAACAAAAAGGGAGTAAAAGTTACAGAGTCGGGTTTACAGTATGAGGTTTTGGTTGAAGGAAAAGGTAAAAAACCAACAGCGGAAAACACAGTGGAAGTTCATTATCGTGGGACTCTTATAAATGGCACAGAATTTGACAGTTCCTATAAAAGAAATACCAGCATTTCTTTTCCTCTTAATGGAGTAATTAAAGGCTGGACTGAAGGTCTTCAGCTTATGAAAGAAGGGTCAAAATACAAATTCTATATTTCTTCAGAATTGGCTTATGGAGAAAAAGGCGCCGGGCAAAGCATCCCTCCTCATGCCACATTAATTTTTGAAGTTGAGCTTTTAAAAGTAAAATAAAATTTAATTCTCTCAGTAAAATATTTATTCTCTGGCTGTTCTCATGGTAACCAATTCTTCAGCGCTTGAAGGGTGTATACCTGTCGTTTTATCCAAATCAGATTTTTTTAACCTGTTGCGAATAGCAACGGCAAAACCCTGGAGAATTTCCCCTGCTTCACTCCCTACAATATGACATCCTAGAAGCCGATCTGTTTTTTTACAGACAACAAGCTTCATATAGGTTGTTTCCTGCAAACTTGTTAATGTTAGTTTTAAAGGTCTAAAATGGCTTTCATAAACTGACACTTGAAACCCTTTTTTCAAAGCCTGCTCTTCACTTAAACCTACTGTTCCTACTTCAGGCTGAGTAAAGACAGCCGAGGGGACACTTTCATAAATGAAATCAGATTTATCTTTATCGGAAAACAAATATTCACTTACAAACATTCCCTCATCAAGAGCCACAGGTGTTAATTTGTAAGGCTGATTTGTACAATCTCCCACAGCAAAAACACTGGGGCAGCTGGTTTGGAATTTGTTGTTAACAATAATTTGGGATTTGTTTGTTTCTATCCCAGAATTTGATAAACACAGTTTTTTAGTGTTGGCCTTTCTTCCTGTAGCCATCAACACAAGATCTCCTTTCCAGACTTCTTCTTTGTCATCTGTTACAAAAAACTCTTCTTCTTTTTTCTCTATTCGGACAGGATTTCTTTTAGAGAGAATCTTAATATTTTTTTTAATAAGCTCCTCCTGAAGATGTTGTCTTATATCTTTATCAAATCCGGAAAGGATGTAATCTTTCCTAAACATGACACTGACATTTGTCCCTAAAGCTTTAAAAATGCTTGCAAATTCCAGACCAATATAACCAGCTCCCAAAACCAGTAAAGATTTTGGCTGTTTTTTTAGAGAGAAGATTTCATTGGAAGTGATGCTGAATTCTGCCCCTTTGATAGGCAGTTTATAAGGCCATCCTCCCACAGCAATTAAAATATATTTAGCTGTATGGAGTTTCCCTTGAACCTCCACTGTATGAGGATCTTTTAATATTCCAGTTCCGTAAATATAATCCACATTGTTATTTTTTAGAATTTTGCCATAAATTCCTTCCAGACGCTCAATCTCTTTATTTCTTACATCATTAAATTTTTTCCAGTTGATTTGAGGTTCTTTTTTTATTTCCCAACCATATCCTTTTGCCACTTCACAGTCTTTTTGAAAGGAAGAGGCATACACCATTAACTTTTTGGGAATACAGCCTCTTATAACACAGGTCCCACCAAGTCTGTCTTCTTCACACAAAGCCACTTTAGCTCCTAAGCTGGAAGACCATCTGGCAGCACGGATACCACCGGAACCTCCACCTATTACAAAAAGATCATACTCGTATTTTTTAGACATCATTATTTATCCTTTTCTAAAATGGCTTTAAAGATTTCAAAATTGTAATACACTTTTAGATTCATGACTCATAAAACACAGATTTTTGCTTTATTGTTCAATCATATTGACAGGATTTATAGTAGAGAGCAATAAAAAACTGAGCATAAATTTTTTGAGATTTCTATTGTATGAGAAGCCAGAAAAAAATTTTTTTAAGCCAAAAAGGAAGGGGTTTTTCCATAAGAAGACTAATTCTTCTGGCTTTTTGATCATTCCATTTCTGGGAATTTTTAAGAAAGACGAGAGATTGGTGTTGTTTTTTTGTTATGACAGAATCCCGATTAGGCAGTGAATGATCAGGATAAACATTCTGGAAAAGTTTTTTCCAATCAAACAAGTAACCGGGATCAGACTTACCACGAAAACCAGCTATATGTTCATGGCCTAAAATGCGCTCAGGGTTTTGTAATGAAGGATAGATGTTTTTTAAATAACATAATAATTCAAAAAGGCTTTTGTATTGCTCTTCAGTAAAAGGAATTATGTTTCCATTCCAATTAATAAGTTCTATCCCTATAGAGAAATTATTAAAGCTCTCCCATTTTTTTCCTGCTGAATCCAAAAAATGGCTTTTACCGGCATGAAAAGCTTTCATACAAGCTCCCTCATAAGAGCTGACAAGCTCATAAACTTTTCCTTTTTCATCAATTAGAAAATGACAGGAGACGGTTGGTTTTTCATTAGATAAAAAGATTTTTAAACTTTCTTTTAAACTTTGAGCTGTATAATGAAGAATCACGAACTCCACAGGGATAGTGTTTTTATGAAAATAAGGGGAGCGGTATTGTTTGGAAATAAACATTTTTATATTAGAGACGGCCTCATAAATGATGTTGGTTAAAACAGGATTGCCAATTCAGTCTAAAGCTTTATGCTCATAATACTGATGGGGTATTATAAAACAACTTCTAATACTTTTAAAATACTGGATGGCTATATGATTTATTGGATAACCTTAATTTTTTTTTGGACTTTTTGTGTTTCATCAACAGTGAGAATGAGATTTAAAGAGTTGCTCCTTTCTGTTTTTGGATTAAATGTGTGTTTTTTAATCAAGTATCCCTTTTTTTTAATTTTGATTTTTGAACTGTTATTTGCAGACAAAGTAACCACAGAGGGCGTGTATGCGGTAAATTGATCATTTATAAAAATTTTACCTCCAGAAGGCTTTGAGTGTATGAAAATTTTCCGGTTTGTTGTTACAGGCATTTGCATTGTTAAAGCCGTAGGATTTCTGCTGTTATTTGAAGACTCAGCCTCTACAGTCAATGAGTTGGATTTCACATCATTAATTATTATTGGCTTTTGATCAAATGAGATGGCAGGAACTTTATATATTACTTTATATATTGTAGACTTTTTTATAAATGCCACAATATCTTTTTCATTTATCACCATATAAGCTATAAAGAAAAAGCCAACAAGAAATATGAGCAAAGGGAATAAAAGCAATAAAGATTTACTTGTCCCAGGCTCAATAACAGTTTGAGTGTTATTAAAATGTCTTGAAGCTGTCTTTTTATTATCAGAAGTGGAGCTTTTTGTAAACCGTGCAGTTTGTGAAGCCTTAAAAAAATCCTCTGGTTCATTCATTAATTTGACTTTGCTATTCAACATTGAGTTATCAGTTTTATTATTCGTAATATGCATGTTTTGTGTTATGATATCTTTTTCTAAAAGCTCTTTTTGTTGTTCAGCTTTTTGTTTTTTTATTTGTTCTATTCTTGTGCCATCTTCGTTTTTTTTTATAAGAGTTATTTTGTGTTTTTCCATGGTTTTGCTTTTTGGTTTTGAAGAATCTGCCTGATTTATTTTTTGGATATAAGAATGGCTTTTGTGTTCAGATGAACTCTGTTCATTTTCCACTAAACTGTTTTCCCCACTGAGGGTTTTTTTTGTTTTTGTTGGATTGGTTTGATCAATAGTGGATAAATCAGGGAGATTGAGATAAATTGTTTTGCCCTCCATGCTTTCTTCAATATTCAATGAATTGATATATTTTTTAAACTTGGCAGAGTAGGTTTTAAGACTTTCTCTTTCTTCCATAATGTCTTTTCTATAAACTTGTTTGATTATAGAGATAAAATCGTAATGAGAATATTTAGGATAATTTTTGTTTAAAAATACACTCAAATCCTGTTCCAGTTTTGCAGCTGTTTTATATCTTGAATTTTTGTTTTTGCTTAAAGCCTTTTTAATAATGTTGCCTAATTCATTAGGGACTTGAGGATTAATTCTTTGTATGTTTGGAACATCACAATTTTTAACTTTTTTGAGAGTGGATAATTCATTTGGTGAGGCAAACAGCCTTTTACCGGCAAGCATTTCCCATAAAATAATCCCCAGGCAAAATATATCTGTTCGCTCGTCTAAGGTTTCTCCATTGGCCTGTTCAGGACTCATATAACTAAATTTTCCCTTTAAATGTCCTGCACGGGTTAAATTTGTATCGGCAATTTTTGCGATGCCAAAATCAATAAGTTTTACTTCTCCATCAAAGCTTAGCATAATATTTTGTGGGCTAATATCTCTGTGAATAAGATTCAAAGGTTGTCCTGTATTTGTGTCAATGGCATTGTGAGCATAATTTAGCCCTGAGGCGACTTCTTTGATAACATGCACGGAGTCGGGAATGCTCATTGGTTTTTTATGAGCTTGTAATTTTTTTATAAATTCTCTTAAATTTCTTCCGGAAATATATTCCATGGAGAGATAAAATTGGTTATTTTCTATTCCAAACTCATAGATAGGGGTTATATTTCTGTGTTTGAGATTACAGGCCACTTTTCCTTCGTTTTTAAACATATCCTTAAATTCTTCATTTTCAGAAAATTTTGACAAAGCTCTTTTGATAACCACAAACCGTCCAAATCCTGTAGGACTTAAATCGCTGGCCAGCAGAATGTCTGCCATACCGCCGGAAGCTAATTTTTTGATGATTGTGTATTTGCCAAATTTTTTAAATTTCATCTCTACTCCAAAATAGGGTCTGTTTGTTATCCTGTTGAGTTTTTGTTTTGCAAAATCTGTCAGTTTTTTTTATTTTGATCTTGTTTGAGTTTTTTATCTTTTTAAATTCCTAAGTAAGCCGTTCAGGGCTTGACAAAACTCAAAACTCATACAGGATTAGTATAATAGTTATCGGTTTTTTAGGATATAGACTTAAAGAATTTTGCTATGGAAAAGTGGTTTTTATAAGGTTTTTTAAGGTCATTTTATGCTTACTGTGCTTATAACAGGAGCTATGGGATCTGGAAAAAGTTCTGCCATGGCTTTTTTAGAGCTTAAAGCTTATCCTGTTTTTAGATCGGATATTCAGGCCAAGGAAATGCTAAAACCTCAAAGTCCCTGCTATAATCGTTTGAAAAAGCTTTTTAAAACATGTCTTTCCGGTCCTCATGGAAAATTTGATAAACAAAAACTGGCAGAAGAAATTTTTAAATATCCTGAGAAGAGAAAAGCTATGGAGGCTATCATTCATCCTTTGGTTTTGAAGTCCTTTGAGGAATTTGCAGGAAATCATAAAAAAAAGGGTCAAAATACAGTGTTTTGTGAGGCCCCTCTTATTTCACATAACATTCTTGATTTTTTTAATAAACGAATTTTACTTATTTGCCCTCAAGATATAAAGGAAAAAAGATTGATAAAAAAAGGTTGGACAAAGAAGGAAATTAAAAGACGTTGGGCAGCGCAGATTCCAGAATCTGAAATTACTGGAAAAATGGATTTTGTTATAGACAACAGTGGAGACTTGAAAAGTTTGCGCCTTCAAATAGATGAGATATTACAGATTATCAATAAATCCTCTTGATACCCAGTTTGCTTTAAGCTTTTGTTGCACTAAATAAACCGCTTATCAGGTGATATAATAAAAAATATATCAGCCGTAAATTTCAAACAAGTGGGTGTATCAGCTTTGACACTGAATCCTGTCTGTCATATAAAAAGATTGTGAAGCCAAAAATCATTCAAAATGCTTTTATTAGCAATAAAATCACAACTGAAGTGGAAGAGCTTGTTAAACAGAGTCTTAAGGCTTTGGATTGTGGAAAAATTCGTGTGTGTGAGAAAAAGCAGGGGCAATGGGAGGTTAATGAATGGATCAAACAAGCTATCCTCCTTTATTTTAAGACAACAAAAATGCGGGAATTTGTTTCTGGAGATTTTAACTTTTATGATAAAATTCCACTTAAAAAATGGTCTGGTCAGGAGGGGGTTCGTGTGGTTCCTCAGGCTCTTGTCCGTTATGGCTCCTATGTTGCTAAAAATGCAGTATTGATGCCTTCTTATGTTAATATTGGAGCTTATGTTGATGAAGGCTCTTTAATTGATACATGGGCTACAGTAGGCTCCTGCGCTCAAGTGGGTAAGTTTGTTCATGTTTCAGGTGGTGTAGGTTTAGGAGGTGTTTTAGAGCCTGTTCAAGCTGCACCTGTAATTATTGAAGATCATGTTTTTTTGGGGAGCCGGAGTATTATTGTGGAAGGGGTTTGTGTCAGAGAAAATGCTGTTATAGGAGCTGGTGTTGTTTTAACAAAAAGCACTAAAATTATTGATGTAACCCAAGAAAAGGCAAAAGAGTATATAGGCGAGGTTCCTAAAAATGCTGTGGTTATTCCAGGAACTAGAAACAAAACATTTCCAGCGGGGAATTATCAAACCTCCTGTGCTTTAATTATTGGCGAAAGATCAGAGAAAACTGATAAAAAAACATCCCTTAATCAATGTTTAAGAGAATTAAATGTGCCTGTTTAACCTATCATTTAGGCTAAAATTATGTATAAAAAACTTTTTGTTGTTTCCTCCTTGCTTATGTTGGCCATTTCCTGCACTCATACTGAAAAGCAGGGCGCCAATCAGTTGTTTCACGCTCCAAGGGATGAGGTTTGGGAAGTGTTAGTGGCTGTTTTAAAGTCCTACCCTTTAAAAACTATTGATGAACAAAAGGGTTATATTGAGACAGAGATTCTTGGGGCCGATCTCTTTTGGCGAGCCCCCCATCAAAAAAGACTTGATCTTTCAGGCTATAGTTCTGTTATTACAGTCACTTTGGATTATGAAAAACCAGTTACCAGGGTGTTTATTTACAAGAAAGTTTATAAACAGAGGGGTTTTATTTCCTCTAAAGAGGAAGTTCCTTCTGATTTAATGGAGGAAAATATTCTGCTTTATAGAGTGGCTAGGGAATTAAATGTCAGGACTCGTTTAAACCAGCTGCAATAATTTAGTCCTGTATCTCATAAGATTTTATTTCCCTTTCTAAATTCCTGTGTATACTGGATTATGTTAATAACAAAATTAAGGGGGTAATATGTTAAAAAATAAGGTGTCTCTTTTTTCAAAAGTAATGCTTTTGTTTGTAACTGTTCTTCTTTTCTCTTCTTGTGGTGGTGAGACCAGCCAACAACAGGAGGAAAGTGGTGAATCTGGCACTACTGAATCTAGTTCAGAAGGAGGCGGAGTCATTGAATCTTCAGCTAAATAAGCTTCAGCCGAAGAAGTTGCTCCAGTAACAGAGTAAATTTAAGTTTTACTTAAAAGTATTTAGATGCGTCTAGCTATAAGCCAGACGCATTTAATTATTAATGGGGAAACCTCCTTTGCTTCTGAATTTGCCCTTTTTCCCTTTAGTCTAGCATTACAATATTTTAAAACCTTTATAAATATAGGGATTTTTATTTTTTCCTAGTATGTCCTCTGATATAAATAAAACATAGTAGAATTAATTGTTCTGACCCCTAATTGACTAGACACTTCCAATGGGAAAAAATTTCCGATTCAAAACTTTTTACTTTGAATTTCTTTCCTTTTATAGTATTTACCTTACTCAGCTTCTATTTGAAAAAGAGATATAATGAAAAAATTACAACTCAATAAAATTTATAGGTGAAGTGATGAAAACTCATAACAGTATGAAAATTTTAGTTCTTTTTGGTTTAGTATTTTCGCAATTAGGTTTTGCAAATAAAGACAAGCCGCCTTTATCAGATGCAGTTAGACAATTTCAATTTCTTTTTCCAAATCGAGAAGATTATCCATCTGTTGTGAAAATCTACAGTGAGTTTAGTTCTGGGACTGCTTTTTTTATCAGTCCTGAACTTGTGGTTACAAATTTCCATGTTATAGATTCAATAGATAAAACTTTATTTATAGAAACTGTAAATGAAGAAGAAATTCCGATCAAATCAATTGTTGCTCTTGACGGTATAAATGATTTAGCTATTTTACAAGTGAAAGATTACCAATCTGAAGACTATTATGAGCTTCGTTTTAATAATAAACCAATAAGTTTCATTCACACAATGGGTTTCCCTAATGGTAATTTTAGGTATGAACGGGGGAATATAAATATTTGGAAAAAAACTTCTGACAGCATTTATACTACTGCTAATATTCTGAGAATGATTTCAGGAGCCAGTGGTTCGCCGGTATTTTCTTCTAGTACGGGAGAGTTAGTTGGTGTTCTTAGATCCTCAACAGGATATAGTGCAGGTTTAGTACTTTCGGAAAAATTAAAGGAACTTTTATCTAAAGGTTCTTTGAACTGTGATTTCAGTATTTGCATAAGTGAAGAGATAGGGAGAATTAAAGACTTAGCAGAAAAAGGACATAGAGAGGCTGTAAAATACATGGATTTTATTAAAGACAGAGGAGTGGAGCAAAATGATGAAGATGGGCATAGTGCATTGTTTCAAAAAATAAAAGAGGCGTTAATATCTTTACACATTACACCTGCAATGGAGCAAAATTATAAAGAAGCTTTTAAATGGGCTGAGAAGGCAGCTCTTCAAGAGCATAAAAGGGCTCAATTTGAATTAGCGCTGATGTATTTTGAAGGTGTAGGAGTGACAGTGGAGCAAAATTATGAAGAAGCTTTTAAATGGCTTGAGAAGGCAGCTCTTCAAGGATATATAAGGGCTCAATTTGAATTAGCGCTGATGTATTTTGAAGGTATAGGAGTGACAGTGGAGCAAAATTATGAAGAAGCTTTTAAATGGCTTGAGAAGGCAGCTCTTCAAGGATATACAAGGGCTCAATTTTATTTAGCGGCGCTGTATTTTGGAGGTTTAGGAGTGGAGCAAAATTATGAAGAAGCTTTTAAATGGCTTGAGAAGGCAGCTCTTCAAGGGCATAAAAGGGCTCAATTTTATTTTGATAAGTTCAAAAACAGGTGAGTTCTACTGAGTGGCTTAATCTTGATTATAGCTTATAAACTCTGTCCAAAATATCTAGCTACCATTGCCTTGTCATCAGTTTTTTGATTTCATTTTGAATATCCAAAACCTGTGGAATCGTAGTTTCTTCAAGATTAGGGTGTAAACCAACACCTGGAATCTGTTTCCCAGCAAGCACAACTGGCGGTGCTAACAGGTGGTAAAAACCTTCTTGAACAGCACGATAGGCCAGATGCTCTCCAAAATTGGCAACCTCGGTGTCTTCATTTACAAAAAGCACCCGCCTTGTTTTTTGAAAGGAGTTTTTTATCATTTGCCAATCATAGGGGTATAAACTTCTCAAATCAATAAGCTCTACACTTATACTCAAGTCTTTAATCGCTTTTTCACAAAGATGAAGGGATCGCCCAAAACTTATCACAGTGATTTCCGATCCTTCCTGAATAATTCTTCCTTTTCCAATAGGAACTTTATACTCCTCCATTTTAGGCCATTGGGCTGTCCAGTTCTTTCTAGCTGAGCCTATAGGAGCATCTATCATCTGCTTGAGTTTCTTTCCATCTTCAGGTTCTCCAGGAATTTTTTCTTTGGATTTAACCCTTAAAAGGGCTTTTGGCTTTAAATAAAAAACAGGATTGGGATCTAAAATAGCTGAAATCATAAGTCCATAAGCATCAACAGCATTAGAGGGACAGACAACCTTCCAGCCAGGAATACGAACAGCCCAGGTGTCAAAGCTGTGGCTATGATAAATGGAACCATGAATCCCAGCTCCATTGGGGGTCATTAAAACCAAGGGAAGGGGAAATTGTCCGTGGCTGCACCACAGATTATTTCCTCCTAACTTAAGAAGATCTATAGTGTTAAAAATATAATCAGCAAATTGGATTTCTGCGACACATCTTTGTCCTGTCATGGCAATTCCAATGGCCATGCCCACAATGCCTCTTTCATCAAGAGGACTATTCCATGCTGTTTTTAAGCCTTGAGTGGCTGTAAAAACTCCACCCAAAGGAGGGCCTACATCCTCTCCAAAAATATCTTTCAGATCCAGATGCTCTTCTCCATAATGAAGAGCCATCCTTATCCCTTGAACCATTGTGGCCATGAAATGTTACCAGTTTTTATTAATTAAAATTTTTGTTTTATTGATAAGAATTTTTCAGATAAAACTTTGTAACAGATTGTTTTAAGTAAAAAAATTATTTATCAATAAATTTTTAGTCAAAAATTAAAGCCATTTATTAAAATTTCCGCCAGTTGGCTGTTTCCCCATTGTGGTAGATATGCTTCCAAATACTGTCAGAAGAGGGATCAAACTCCTTCATCACTTCCTGTTGCGTTTTTTTTGCCTCCTCTTTATAAGTATCCCATACCTCTTTGATTTGTTTATCAGTTAAAATTTGTTCTTTTTTAAGCCATTTTTCAAAATCTCTTATGCAGCAGGATTCCTCCTGAACATAATTTGCTCCTGAAGCTGAGGAGTGACCATAAAGGCGGGATACTTTAGCTTCAATAAATATAGGTTTTCGTTTTTTACGGATGCTTTTTATGGATTGCTCAATAATGCTGTAACTTTCAATGGGGTTGTTTCCATCAATCACATGGCTTTCTATTTGAAAAGCTTTTGCCCGATCAGCAATGGTTTTACTGCCGTGTTGACTGGAACAAGGTGTGGATATACCCCATTGATTGTTCTGAACAGTAATAAGCAGGGGCAGCTCATTTTGAGGTCTTGAAGCCCAAATTAAACAGGTGGCAAAATCCCCTTCGTGAGAGCCTGCATCACCGCCGGTAACGACAGTCAGACTTTTATTGTTTTTTTCTCTTTTTTGGACATGAGCTGTGCCTATAGCCATAGAATATTGAACTCCAATAACAGAGGTAACAGGGGCTACATTCCATTGGGGCAAGCTGTAATGGTTTACAAAATTCCTTCCGCCGGAAGACTGATCAGAGGCTTTATTAAACATTGTTCTGAAAGCCTCTTTCATGCTAAGCCCCATAGCCACAAGGGTTGGAAGTCCTCTGTAATGCAGATAAAGCCAGTCTTTATTTAAACCTTTGCCTTTATCTATAAGAAGCCCAAGAGGGACAGCAAAAGCTTCTTCTCCTGGCCCTCCAATCCAAAAATAACCCAATCCCTGTTTGTAAATATGGATAAGCCTTTCTTCTGTAACACGGGCTTTAACCATAAGGTTATGAATCTGGACAAGAAGCTTTTGAGAAAGGTTTGTGTTTGTCAGCATATTAAAAAGTGTTGCTGCTGGATCGAGCTGTTTTTTGGATAAGAGCAAGATCTTTAGCAATGTTTAGGGCTTCCTGAATGTCTGGGCGGGCCAAATATTTCTTCTTGTTTTTTTCTGTTTTAGATAGATGCTCATCTTCTTTTTTGCTTGATTTTTCATCTTTTTTGTTTTTATTCTCCAACAATTTGGCAATAGTAATAACTTTTTGATTTTTGATCTTTTCCTGAAGCACTACCAGCTGCTTTTCTATTTTTTGAAATTCCTCATTTTTTGCAACTCTTTCTTTAGATATTTTTTTCAGTTTTCCAATGATTTTATTGTCTATAGGCTTCCAATTATCTCCTTCTTTGGAGAAAATTTCATGAGGAGAGGATTTAAAATTCTCCACTTGTTTTGAAGGTAGAACATAATCCAGATTTTTTTCACCCAAATCATTAGTGTTTAAGACGCTAGGAAGAACAATATCAGAACTCACGCCTTCTTTTTGGGTGGATTTTCCACTGGGAATAAAATATAACCCTACAGTTGTTTTAAGCGCTCCCAGACTTGAAAGCTGTTCCACGGATTGAACACTGCCTTTGCCGAAAGTGTGATCAGCTCCTACAACAATAGCCCTCTTGTAATCCTGTAGAGTTCCTGAAACAATTTCTGAAGCACTTGCGCTAAAACGGTTAACAAGCACAATTAAAGGACCGCTGTAAAAAATTCTTTTGTCTCTATCTCTTAGAATGTGAGCCTTTAGATTATGTCTTTCCAACTGCTTAACAACATTTCCCCTTGCAAAAAATAGACCGCTGAGATCGACAGCTTCATCCAAAGAGCCCCCTCTATTGTTGGAAAGATCCAAAACAAGAGCTTTTATCTTTTTTTGTTTTGCTGAGAGGAGAAGTTTTTTAACATCTCTGGTAACAGACTTTCCAAAAACAGTGGAACCATAAAAGGAAGGAACTTTTAAAAGCCCAATTTTATAAGTTTTACCCTTTGATTTTATATCATGATAAAAGATGGAAGCTCCTCCTTCATCCTGTAGATCCACTTTATCTCTAATCAATTTGATAACAGAAACAGCGTTTTTCCCCTTTTTATCCTCTCTGGAGATTTTTAAAAAGACAGGGGTGCCTTTTTTCCCCCGGATGATAGAAACAACATCCTCTAATCTTTCACCAAAAATATCAATAAGTTTATCCTTTGTTTTCCCAACAGCCAGAATTTTATCCTTTTCTTTAATCTGTCTGGATTTGTAAGCCGCTCCACCAGGAATCAGCTTTTCCACAACAGTGTAACCAAAACGGGAGCTTAAAGTAGCGCCTATACCCTCAAGCTCCAGATTCATATCAATGTAAAACTCTTCTAAATCTTCATTATCCAGATAACTGGAGTGAGAGTCCAAAGATTGGCTGTAAGCGTTTAAGTATTTTGACAACCATTTTGTGGGTTTACAGGCTTTAAAACTGTCTTTACTTTTATTCCTGCACTCTCTGGCTTCTCTGTGGTTGAGTTGAGGCTTCCATGATAATATCTGTTTTTTAAAATTGCCCAATATATAGGAAACCTGTTTGACTGATTTTTTTAAATCTTTTTCAAATAAAAAAATGTTGGCTGCCTGATATTGAATATAACTTTTCATATTTTGGTTGGCTTCCTTGGAAGAGGCAGGGCGTTTTTTCAGATCATCATCTAAAATATATTTCATTTGTTTTGAGAACAAGAAGTTATTATTTAAGTAATCATTGGCAAATTTTATTCTTTCTTTCACCCTTTGTGAGTAAATATCATAAATGTAATATAGACCATTACATTTTTGTCTCTTCAAATCTGTAAAAAGTCTTTTGTTTTTTCTTTTAATATTTGTTATATCCGACTGCAAAAAGTAGACCTTTTCTCTATCAAGATTTTGAATAAACTGATCTAAAGTTCTCTCTTTTAATTCAGGCGTCATCTTTGTATGTAGAATGTGATGCCTTAAAAATCTTTTTTGTATTTTATAAATGTGTTGACAGGACAATTTTGGTCTTTGTGAATTGTTTTTTCTATTTAAAAAGGCGCAGGAGGGGGAAGTCCAGAAACAGAGAATAAGAGTAACAAGAGGGAATAGTCTTTTTATCATAATTTTATATATCGGCAGAAGTTCTAGAGAACAATAGTTTTATTTATCACTGTTTTAATAATCTAGCGAACAAGTCTTTTTAAGTCAAGGTTTGCAATAGAGAAAGTATAAAATTCAGACAATAATTCTTATAATTTTTTCAGAGAAATATAAATCTGTACTTTAAAATTCAAGTTGAATTATTGGATAACTTTTACAGTTATAGAAAAAAATAGAGAAAAATTTTGAATTCTGATAAAAAATAGGTCTCAGTATTTGATAATGTTTTTTAAAATCTCTGATTTTTCCGTTTGAGGATGCTCCATTTGATATTCAAAAGCTTGTTTGAGAACAGAGGAAAACTTTTCCTTAGGTAAATCAGGGTAAAATTGTTCAAGGTCAGCACCTCTCAGTAAAGGAGTTGGTAATTTTCCGTTTTGATCTCTTTTGTTAAACTCTTGGAGGATTTTCTTTAAAGAATCTGTTTTAAGATTTTGACTCCTTAGCCAAAAGTCTGTTAATTCAAAAACTGGCTTTTTATGTCCTTCTAAAGCCTGGAGCTTTTCTGTAAAAGAACTTTGATCTGTTGTGAGAGTTTGAACTGCTTTAAGATAAAAGAGACTTTTCTTTATATTAAAGGAGCTGACAAGTAAAGCTTTTAAAAACTGTGGGAAACTCTTTGAATCAGGATAAAAAAAAGGCAGTCCAATCACTGTCCAAAAAAAAGCCTGCTCTTTGCAAAAAGAAAAATCTCTATTCCAAAAATCAAAAGATTTTTCCCAGTCCTCGCTTTCAAGAGAATCTTTTAAATCTGGAAAAACAACCTGTAAAACACCATATTGTTTTAAGCTTTCTAAAGCCAACCCTATTTTTCCCATTGAAAACATTTTAACTAACTCTTCCAGAATCCTTTCCCTGGAAAGAAGTTTCATTTTTTGAGCAAAAAAAGGGATGGCAGTTTTTGTTTCCTCATCTATTTTAAAGTCTAATTGGTGGGCCAGCCTTAAAGCTCTGAGAGCTCTTAAATGGTCTTCATTAAATCTTTCTTGTGCTTTGCCAACAGCTCTTAGTGTTTTGGTTTCCAGGTCTTTCAGCCCGCCTGTCCAATCTATAACCTCCTCTTTTTGAGCATCATAAAACAAGGCGTTGATTGTGAAATCCCGTCTCTTTGCGTCTTCCTCCATTGAACTATAGGAAATAGAACTTGGCCTTCTGCCATCTTTGTAAGAAGCCTCTTTTCTAAAGCTTGTTATCTCCAATGTTTCTCTTGTTTTTAAGGGGATAAAAACGACACCATATTTTTTAAATTCTCCCTTAGCTTTGGAAAAAATTTTTAGAACCTCCTCTGCTGTGGCGGATGTAGCTAAATCAATGTCTTTTGGGACTTTTTTAAGCAAAGCGTCTCTAACAGCGCCCCCTGCTACAACAGCTTGAAAGCCTTCTTCACAAAGTGTTTCAATAATATTTTCCACCTCAGGCCAGCTATCCTTGAGCTGTAATTGTTTTTTGATGTTTTTATTTATAGATACCATATTTAAACTGTCTTTCTAGTTGATTTTTATAAAAATTTCAACTTTATATTTTTGTTATTCATAAATCTAATGATTTTAGCATTGAACAGTTGAAAGTCTGTTCTATGATAAAAGTCCATCTGGAATTTTGAGTGAGATGGAGCTATGGGATCAACATTATTAAGCCGTCTATAATTAAATTAGGTTCAAGATGACTTAAGCTAACTATTAATTCAGTGTTATCGCTATGAAAAGCAAAAGAGGAAAAAAATGAGATGTTTAAATTTTTCAAGATAGTTTGAGGAAGAGCTGTTTTAGACAAAGATTTAGTTTAGATAAAAAAAGGGAGTTAAACTTTTAAGGGGGGGGTTGAATAAAAGCTGATTTTATAAAAAATAAATTTAAGGACAAAAAAATAAACATTTTGAAAAATTATTGGGAAGTTGTTACTGCTTATATATAATGTTTTTTCCTGTCGCAATAAAGAAAGTTTAGCAGGGCATCTGTCATCATATCCGGTAAATTAAAAAATCTTACTGTTGTGAAGCTAAATTTAAAATTCTACTATGATAGGTGTTAATGAGTTGAAATGATTGGGAAAAACAAAAGAGTTAACTTTAAACGGGAAAGAAAAACAAAAAAACTGAAGATTTACTGAGCACTGGCTTAAACTGTAGAATTAAAAGTTATTATGTATGATTGATTTAGACATAGCTTTTTATTCCATCCCTAATTTATTTCTATTAACCCTAAGCCGTTAACCTTTTAATCATTTCTTACTTGTTTAGTTGAAATGAGACTCAAATAAAGGGAGTATATTTATAAATTATGATTTATTTTATTGGACGAAGACTTATTCAGGCTCTGCCAACAATTATAGGCGTCACTCTTTTTTCCTTTTTTGCGCTTAGACTTATACCGGGCGATCCTGTTCAACAGCTTTTAGGGGAAAGAGGGGCCTCTCAGGAAGTGGCTAATGAACTTCGCCAATCCCTGGGTTTGGATAAGCCTATTTATATTCAGTATTTTATATTTTTGAAATCTTTATTTAGAGGAGAGCTTGGTCAGTCCATTGTGACCGCTGAGCCTGTAGCCAAAGAGTTTTTTTCCTATTTTCCAGCTACTGTGGAATTATCCTTTTGCGCTTTGTTGTGGGCTTTGCTTTTAGGCATTCCTCTAGGGCTTTTTTCAGCGTTAAACCGCAATCGTTTTTTTGATAAGTTCATCATTGGTTTTTCACTCTTTGGTTTTTCCATGTCCATCTTTTGGTGGGCCCTTATGCTTATTCTTATTTTCTCAGTGACTTTAGGCTGGACCCCTGTTTCGGGCCGTTTAAGCGCTCTTTATGATATAAACACACTGACAGGGTTTTATCTTATAGATGCCTGGTTTTCTGAAGAGCCTTTAAAAGTTTTCTTTAGCGCTTTAAAGCATTTGATTCTCCCAAGCCTCGCATTGGGAACAATTCCTCTGGCTTTTATTGTGCGTATGACACGATCCAGTGTCCTGGAGGTGTTGGAGAAGGATTTTGTTCGCACAGCGCAAGCAAAGGGTCTTAGTTTTTATAAGGTGTTTTTCCGTCATGCTTTTTTTAATGCGCTTATTCCTATCATCACCATTGTTGGTTTTTTAGTTGGCTCTTTGCTTACAGGAGCTGTTTTGACAGAAACCATTTTTGCCTGGCCTGGAATTGGTCAATGGTTTGTTCAGGGTCTTTTTGCCAGAGATTATCCTGTGATAACAGGCGGCTCCTTACTCATGGCTCTTATTATTGTGGGCATCAATATCATTGTGGATATTGCCTATGCTAAGGTGGATCCGCAAATTCGTTCAAATTTGTTTAAAAAAAACCAAGAGGAAACTTTATCATAATTAGGTTCTATTTATGAAAATTTTTAATTTTATTAAAAAAGATAAATCTGCTCTTTTTTGTTTGAGTCTGTTGATTCTTTTTTTATTGAGTTCTTTGCTGGCTCCTTTGTTTTTAACTCATTCTCCTGAACAAGTTTATGAGGAGTTTTTAAATCTTCCGCCTTTTTGGATGGAGGGAGGAAATCTTCAATTTCCCCTGGGGACGGATGATCTGGGTCGTGATTTTTTAGCGCGCTTGATTTATGGGGGTAAAGTTTCTTTTTTTGCAGGGGGAGTTGTTATGATTGTCTCTTTATTATTTGGTATTTTTTTTGGAGTGCTTTCTGGTTTGTCCGCCAAACTTGATTCCTGGATTATGGCTGCTGTTGATATTTTGATGTCTTTTCCGGGAATCCTGCTGGCTATTATTGTTGTGGCTGTTTTGGGGCCTGGGCTTTTTAATGCTTGTCTGGCTGTAAGTATAATGTGTCTGCCTATTATGATTCGTCTTGTAAGAAGTTTGGTTTTGAGGGAAAAAAACAGAAATTATGTGGAATCCAGTCGAAGTTTTGGAGCTAAACCTTTTCGTTTGATTTTTCATCACATTCTGCCAAACAGCTTTGGTGAAATTTTTGTTCAGGCTCTTCTTATTTTTAGTGAAGGTATACTGAGTGTGGCTGCTTTAAGTTTTTTAGGTTTGGGAGCTAGACCCCCTTTGGCGGAATGGGGGGTTATGATTGCTGATGGGAGGGCTTATCTGGAAACAGCCTGGTGGTTGGTTTCTTTTCCAGGACTTTGTATTTTGATCATGATTTTTTGTATCAATATTTTAGGTGAGAAATTAAGGGATATATTTGATCCCAGGACTTTGGTTTTATATTCAAACAAAAAAAATTAAATCTATCTGCTGAAAATATTAAAAATCCAGACAACAAAATTTTTAATATACAAGATAACATAAAATCTCAATATCCAAACCAGAACAGTTAAACTTTTAATCCTGCTTAATTTTTAATTGATTGTAAGAATTTTACAGAAAACACTTTTAAAATCCGAGGAATTAAAAATTTAAACTTGAAACAAAATTAAATTTGAATAAAACTCTAATTTATGCCTCTTTTGCGAATTCTTTGTTTGTTTTGGCTAGCAAGTTATTTTTTAATACTTTCTTTTTCAGGAAAGGCAGAAGGGCAAACTCCGAATTGCCCCTGTGAGCAAATCAGGGAGGAAGGGAAGTGTGACAACCCTGATTGCATTGAAATTTGCAATCTTCAGGATGTTTTTATAGATGTGAGAAAGCGGTTAAAGGATAAATGTTTGGAAGATGGAACAAGAAAAAAAACCTTATCTGCTCTGGATGCGGGTTTTGGAACAATTAAAGGTTTCATTGGCGATCTAAGGGAAATAGAGGAAAAAAATGTGGAAGTGATAAATGATAATTGTCCGGCCTGTCATTTATTTTCTGAAATAGATTCTAAAATCACGCCAAAACCAAAAGATGAAAAATGTGATGAATATGTTTACACTGAACATTACAAAAAATGGAGAAATAAAACCTTAGAAAACAATAATTTTTGCAAGCCAAAAGCTTTGCGAGGAGGGGGAAGATTTTCCAAGAAGGGCTTAACAGCAGAACAGAAGAAAATTTGCAGAGAGGAATATGAGGACTGTTGTGATAGCTTATATCTTAAAACCCATGAATATGATCCATACACAACACAAGTTAAAGTAGAAGAGGGTGAGAGCTGTGGAAACGATCAAGTCACAAAGCTTAATGAAAATATGAAAGCCTATGTAGATAGTATACTTGATAGTGATAGCGAAATGTCTAAAAAATTATGGCTGGAATGTCCAAAGGGCTGCTCCTTTGCAGTTATTGAATCCAGGCAAATGGACACAATGATTAAAAAAACTGATACAGGCAGCTACTGTTCTGCTACCCTGAAGCTCAAAGTGAAATGTATACATAGCAGGAGAGCAAAATTATTAGGCAGTTATGATGTGGAGATCACTTACAAAGGGGAGGCGCAATGCACTCAATAATAAAAAAGTTATATCTTTTTCTTGCCTGTTTAAAATTTGTTAGAATAAAAAAAATGATTTTACTTTTATGCTTTTCTTTTGTTTTTAATGTTTTTTCTGAGAAGGCAGTTGCAGAATCAAGTGAAGATCAGGTTATAGGTTCCATTTTTAAACTGACAGGAGATATTTTATTTAGCTCAATACCTCTTTCTGTTTTAAATGAAAAAATTTCTGATTCTAAAGGACAAAAAGGTAAAACATTATTAAATCCTTCTTCAAGAGATGAGAGCAAAAATCAAGCCACCAAGAAACAAACAAAAAAACTTGCTTCTAAACCTGCCAATAAAAAAAGAAAACCTGCCGGAGCAACCATTAGTTGTTCAGAAACTTTTACAGATAAATATTCTGTTGGTTATATACGGGTGGGTTATACTTGCAAATCAAATGAAACCCTATGTATAGCGGTGTATGAAGTTGTAAGAAATAAATGTGATGGAGATAATCTTACCCGTTACTATTGTGATGAAGACGAAATTGGCATGGTTTCCTCGGAGACAATAAAATGTCCTCATGGTTGTCATTTTGTTGGCCGTTCAGGGCGTTGTATTGTTGAAGAAATGTAAAATATATGATATTGCTGAAGAGACTGGGTAATCTAAAAAGAACACGACAAAAAACAAAAGTAAAGAAAGTATGTTTTTTTTAAGAAAGTTTTGTTTTATTTTTATGATCTTTTTTTCGTTTCAGGGTTGTACTGTTGAGACAAATAATAACAGCGCAAGCTCAGAACCCAATCAAAGTGCAAAAGTTCTTTGGGAGAACAGAAAAGGCTCTGTGCCTTTTAAGGTGGAAATTCTTGTTGAGGGCTTGAGTATTCCCTGGGGAATGGTGTTTTTAAATGAAGAAGAGCTTATTTGGACAGAAAAAGAGGGGCTCATAAAAAAAATTCATATCCCTACCAGTAAAATTACTCAAATCACTGGAGGCCCTGTTGTTTATTCCAGAGGGCAGGGCGGCTTGATGGACATTGCCTTGCATCCTCACTTTTCTAAAAATAAATGGATATATCTCAGCTACTCAGTGGAAAAAGGGGGAAAACGAAGTACAGCCCTTGCTAGAGGAAGGCTTGAAGGCCATAGAATCACTGGATTAAAAACCTTGTTTGAAGCTGAGCCTTTTGTATCGGGGAACCGGCATTTTGGATCCAGAATGCTTTTTGATAAAAAAGGCTTTTTGTTTTTTACTATGGGAGATAGAGCAAACAGCGAACAAGCGCAAAATCTTGGCTCTCATTTAGGCAAACTTTTAAGATTGAATGATAATGGGCAAGCGGTTTCAGATAATCCTTTTGCAAAACAGGAGGGAGCCAAACCGGAAATATGGAGTTTTGGGCATCGCAACCCTCAAGGGCTTTTCCTACACCCTCAAACAAAAGAACTTTGGTTGGGAGAGCATGGGCCAAAAGGAGGAGATGAAATTAACTTAATTAAAAAAGGAGCCAACTATGGATGGCCTGTTATCACTTACGGTAAATCTTATGCTGGATTTAGCATTGGTGAAGGGGCTCATAAAGAAGGAATGGAACAGCCTGTAAAATACTTTAAGCCCTCTATAGCCCCTTGCGGCTTGCTTATTTATTCAGGAAAAAAATTTCCTCAATGGCAGGGAGATTTTTTTTCAGGATCTTTAATTTTAACACATCTTAATAGGGTGAAAATAATTAATAAAAAAGTTCTTGATGAACAAAGACTGCTCTCTTCTTTTGGCTTCCGATTTCGCCATGTCATTGAAGGGCCGCAAGGTTTTATTTATGCCAGCGTTGATCAGGGGATGATACTCAAAATTTCTCCTTTATAAGTTTTTATTTAGCCAGGAAGCAGCACGAGAGATAAACTTCCAAAACAGGAAAAAAAGCGAAAATTTAAGGAAAATCAACAACAGAAGAATTAAAATGAGAGGTAAATCTGTTCAATGGCGATTAAACTTTTTGGAAACAGCTCTCAGGGCCTGCCGATAATCTCATATCAATTTGGTGAACAAGGCCCTGTTGTCCTTATTTTAGGAGGAGTGCATGGGGATGAGCCGGAAGGCAATTGGATTGCTCTAGGATTGCTGCAAAAATGGCTAAAACAATTCCCCTATAAACTCTGCTTAACCCTTGTCCCCTGCTTTAATATAGAAGGTTCTTTAAAACATGAGAGGACAAATGCCAATAAAGTAGATTTAAACCGCAATCTCCCAACAAAAAACTGGACAAGTGAGTTTGAAAAAGAAAGATATTTCCCTGGCAAAAGCCCTTCCAGTGAAGCAGAAAATAAAGCTCTCACCCAATGGATTACAGATAATAAACCAAATTTAATTATCAGCCTTCACTCATGGAATCCAATGATAAATACAAATGGAGACTGTCAACCGGAAGCGGGTATTATGGCTGAGGCTGTAGGATACAAACT
This sequence comes from Bdellovibrionales bacterium, assembly GCA_965116175.1. Taxonomy (GTDB): domain Bacteria; phylum Bdellovibrionota; class Bdellovibrionia; order Bdellovibrionales; family UBA1609; genus JACOND01. The sequence goes on from OZ220490.1 coordinate 257,114, forward strand.
TGCGGATTACATTGGCTACCCCACTCCCGGCAGTCTTGGCGACTATTGCGGCCTGGAGAGAAATATATCTGTTATAACTTATGAAGCGGCCAGAGGGGGAACAATTAAAGAGGCTTTAGATATTCATGTCCCTGCTATAGAAAAAGCTTTGTTCGCCAGTGAAAAAAGGACTTAGTTAAAGCTTTGATTAAAAAAATATTTTTCTGCATATTCAAATGTCTTCAGTTATTTGTTGAACAATTCTTTAAGACTTATAAAAACACATAGGCTGTTATTTGAAAGTTTTTGTGTTTAATGCTTAAATAAAGGAACTCAAAACAGGCTGCAACAGACAAAATATATGCTGAAGCTCATAAAAATAAAAGACCCCTCGCTTAAGTGGAAATGGCTTTCTGAATTTAAGCCTGAAACTGATATATTTATTGTTTCCGATATAAAAACAAAACTTTCTATATCAGCTGAACTGCTGGCAAAACACAATTTCCTTCCGGGATTTTGTGTAATGAGAGCTAATGAGTTTTATAAAGAGCTTTTTTATCCTTTGGATTTAAGTTGGAATTTAACCAGCGACTCTTTTGTCAAGGAGCTTTTTTCAGAATTTTGCGCGCAACATAAAAAAAACTGGATTAAAAATTTGCAAAACTCAAAAAGTTTCTTTGAGTTTTTTAATGTTTTTCTTACAGTCCTCCTGCATAAAGAAAACCAAGATCTTTTTTCAGAATGGTTTGACGAGCAAAAACATCCTATTATGTGGAAGCCCTGGTTTAACCTGTGCCAGGAGTTTTTTTGTTTTCTGGATTCTAAAAAAGTCCTTCATGAATCCGGACTTAAAGCCCTTTTACTTAATCACCTGCCTTTGCTCGATAATCTCCCTCTCAAAAAAGAGAGAATTTTTTTAGATTTATCTTTCTCCCTTGATTTTTGTGAAAAAGAAATTTTTAGAGAGCTGGCCCGGCATAAAGAAGTCTGCATTTTATCTCCTGAATTAAAAAATAAATTGTTTTGTGAACAAGAGTTTGATGTTTATAAAGCGCTGAAAGAGGAATTAAGTGTAAAACAGATTATTTCCCTTGATGATCAATACAAAACGAAAAACTCTGGCGGAAAAAATAAAAAAACACATTTTTTTAAAATAAGAAGTAAAACACAAATTGAAGAGGTTAGAAAGGGGGCAGCTCAGGTTTGCAAGTGGCTGAAAGCCGGCATCCCCCCAAAAGATATTGCCATTCTCGCCCCTGATATGGAAGAGTATTGGTTTATTTTTAAATCTTATTTTAAAAGAGAAAAAATCCCCGTCAAAAAATCTGTTTTTGCCAAAGCTGTAGATTTCTCATTTGTTGAATACTTTTTATCTGCTCTTCGCCTGCATACAGGGCGCTTTTCTTTTGAGGATTTGGAACACTTTTCCTTTTTTAAAGAATCCAAAAAAGAGTTTACCCGATTCAAATCCTATTATTTTAATGTGCCGGATAGAGAACTGGCAAAAAGGCTTTTATTCAAAACCAAAATTCAACAAGCTAAAAATAAAATCACGGGGCGGCAATTTACCGATTGGGTCTTATCTTTTTGGCCGGAAGAGGCACCGGCCTTTTTATTGGATGCTGTATCAAAAACACTTTTAAAACTTCCTATGGAGGAGTCGCTGACAAGCTCTGGCTGGCTAAGGCTGCTTGAATCTGAATTATCTGTTTTAGAAGTTGAAATTGAAAAAGAACACAGTGGAGGAATTTCCTGTTTAAGTTTTAATGCTCTGCCCTCTTTAGCTAGTTCTTATGTTTTCATTATGGGATTGGACGAAGATTCATTCAAAAAAACATTCTTAAGCCTTGTTAGTGAAAAAGAAAGAAAGAGTATACTGGATGACCTTAGCTTTCCACTGCCATTTTCTCATTCAAAAGAAAAGGAGAATAATTTTTTGTGGTTTTTGCAATCCTCCAATCATAGAGAGATTTATTTAAGTTTTGCCTCTTATGATTTTAAAGGAGGTATTAAAACGCCAAGCTTGCTTTATTTTTTGTCAGAGCCTTTATTTTCCGCCAAAGAAGCGGATATAAAAGAAAAACTTTTATGGGATTACAATAAAAAGAAAAATTCCCTAGATGATATTTTAAGTCAAAGCCCGGTTAAAAAAACAGCTCTAAAATCCCTCAAAGCTGAATTACAAAATAAGGAACCGGTCTTTTTTCAAAAGGAGGGCATAAAACTGTCTTCCCACCGGCTGAAAGTTTATACAGACTGCCCTTTTAAATACTCAGGTGGCAAAATATTTTTTTCTGATGAAGAGCCTTTAGTGGAGAAAGAGTTTTCAGCTCTTTATAAGGGAAAAGCTGTCCATAAACTTTTTGAACAGGCTTTAAAAAAATATCCAGATCTCCAGCCCACAGAAGAACAGATAAAGGAAATGATTGAATCCATAAAGCCAGGTGAGGATAAGTTGATTCATAAAAAACAGTGGCTGATAATAAAAGAGGGGTTAAAAAATATACTAAATGCCTTTTTAGAAAAAGAAAGAAACCTCAGAGATTTAGCTCCTTCTATAAAACCTATAGGTTTTGAAGTCCAGTTTTCCACTTATTGGGATAAAAAAAGTAAGGGGTTAAACACAGATGGAGATTATCCATTTGAGGGCCAAATTGATCGCATAGACAAAGACACAGAAACAAATACCTATATCATTAGAGATTATAAAGCCTCTTCAGGGGGAAAGCTAAGCCATACTTCTTCATGGGTTGAAGGCAGAGAGGATCTTCAACTAACCCTTTATGCTCAGGTTCTGCAAAAAGGGTTAGTAAGAGATTTGCCGGCTGGCTCCGTGTCTGCTCTGTTTTATTCTATTTACAATGAGGAGTTTTTAGCCAAAGGCTTTGTTGAAAAAGACAGCGCTTTGGCAAATCTTATGGGAGGAAGGATAAAAAAAGAGAGAGATGTATTTTTGAAAGCGATTGAGGCAGGTAGAAAACGAACTCAATCTATAGTCCAATTTATGGAAAGGGGGCAGTTTTCTCCAAAACCAAAAGAGATAAAAATCTGTAAAACATGCGCTTACAGAACATGGTGCCGGGTGGAAACATTAAAAAAACATACAGATCTTGTCTGAGTTTTGAGATTTTTAGAGTAAAGGAGGTAAAAGTGAGTTCGGCTTCAAACACAAAGTGACTAAAAAGCGCTCAGGCGAATACAGTGGTTGAGTGACAGGGGCGCAATATACCGTAGTCAGGACACAATACGTATGGGTCGTCATTTAGGTTTAAAGAGTGCTCCTTACACGCCGGAGTCTAATGGTATGTCAGAGGCTTTTGTAGCGACAATAAAGAGGGATTATGTTTATACATCAGATTGTAAGGATGCTCAGACAGTCATGAAATTATTTAAGAAATGGCTTGGAGATTATAATAATGTGGCTCCTCATTCTGGATTGGGTATGAAAAGCCCTGCAGAATACAGGAAATTGATGGATCGAGTTGTCTAGTTGAAATGGGGGTCAGAACAAAACAAAATTAGGACAACAAAAAACAGGAACTTTTAAACAATGAAGAGTAAAAAACAATTAAAGGATATAAAATGCCGGAATTTCAATTAAAACCTAAACTCATAAAAGCAGGGGCAGGGACGGGAAAAACTACAGAACTTGTTAATGAAGTTTATAGTTTATTTAAAAAATCTATATCTGCTGATGGAAAAATCCCAAAATTGATTGTCTGCACTTTTACAAGAAAAGCCAGTCAGGAGTTAAAAGAGCGGCTTTTTAAAAAAGCTGTCAAAGAATTTTCTGAAACAGAAAAACCCACTTTAAAACAAACAAATTTTACAAAAGAAAAAAATAAGGTTCTTGAAGCCAGCCCTTCTTTTCTCAATTATATGCAATCCTCCTCTTTATACATCTCTACAATTGATGGGATTTTAAATATGTTTTTAAAAAAATATGGACACAGATTTGATTTAAGCCCGGATTTTCAACTGAATGACTCCCAGTCCAGTGAAACCCTTTTTGACTCTCTGGCAGAAGAATTTATTTTTGAAAAAAACTTCTCTCTTCTTAAAAAAATTCCATATCCTTTTTTAAAGACGCTTTTTATTTTTTATTTTAAGTCCCGATTGAAGTATGGAGAAGTCTCTTTTTACAATAGAAAGGATTTTGAAGAATTTAATCAGGATAAGAGGTTATTTGAACAAATTAAAGATTCATTCAAAAAAACAAAAAACAAAAAATTTGACACTACTGAAATAAAAGATTTTTTTAAGAAATATCAAAGCCCCTTGGCCGGATTTATCAATGAGTGTGAAGATGTAGATACAATGAAAGACTTGTTTAAAGAAGATAAATCTTTTCAAGCTGATGAATTTATTTCTCTGTTTGAGGAATTTCATAAGGCGGGAAAAGAATTTTTTTTAAGTTTTATAGAGACAAAGAAAAACAAGGCTGTTTTAGACATAGATGACTTGCTTCTGTTTTCTCTTGCTTTACTAAAGGAGAATCCGAAAACAGCCAAAGACTTTTCTAAAGAATGGGATTACTGGCTGATTGATGAATATCAGGATACAAGCTGGGTTCAAGAGCAAATCATTAAGGAAATCACAAAATTTAATAATGTTTTTTGTGTGGGTGATCCAGCGCAAAGCATTTATTTGTTTAGAGGGGCTGATCCCAATGTTTTTAAAAGGAGAGAAGAGGCTTTAGGAAATGATGTTGTCAAACTGAATATAAACCGCCGGGCCTCTTCTGAACTTGTTTATTTTTACAATGATTTTTTTCCAGAAAGCAAAGGCTTTATGAAAGTTAAACCGATTAATGATAAACAAATCTCCATTAATAAACCCTCCGTTTATTTTTTTACTTATGAAAAATCCAAAGATCAGAAAGCGGAAAGCAGGCAACAAGCTTTAAAGGCTCTCAGTCATTATATCCAAAAACTTGTTGCTGAAGGCTCTTGTTATAAAGATATTGCTGTTTTATCTTCAAAAAATGATGATCTTGTTGAAATAGCCGCTTATCTTAGAAGTCAAAATCTGCCTTTAATGCTTTACAATTCAAAAGGCTTTGTTCAAAAACGACTGGTTATGGATGCTTTGTTTTTATTAAAATTTTTAATTAATCCCTATGACAACACAAATCTAAAAGCCCTGCTCAGGACTCCCTACTTTCGTATGTCTGATCAGGAATTAGCAGACAGCAGTTTTGATCATTATGAATTGCGTAAAGGTCAAGAACCTGTTTCTTTTTGGTCTTTTATTCTCAATAATTTTCCTGATAAAAGATTTGTTCAATCTTTAAGATCTTATTTGGAATTAAAAAAGGAGCAGGGTCTTGTAAGAAGTTTTGAAAAAGCTCTTATGGATTCTGGCTTTATGGATCTGTCCTATATTCAAGATCGGACAGGCTCTTCTGAATCCAACCTGTGGAAACTGCTTTACCTTTTAAACAGGGGTAGCTCTTCAGCCGGACAGCTTTTTTACAGCCTTATGAGTGAAGAAAATGCAGAAGACAACAATAAAGAAGCGCCATCCTGTGAAGACAGCGACTCTATTGAATTGATGACTATCCATAAAAGCAAAGGTTTGGAATTTAAACATGTTATCTTAATGGATTTTTCCATAGATCAATCAGCATTATCAAAATCCGGCAATAAAGCAAAGGAAGTTATTTATGATGAAAAAAGGGGGAAAATGGCTTTTGCCGTCCCTATAGAAGGGCGAGACAAGACCAAAATAAAATCCTACGGACATAGAATGAATATCGAAAACAAAAAAAAGGAACAGCTTTTAGAGCAGGAGCGTGTTTTTTATGTAGCCATGACCAGAGCTAAACAAAGTCTGGCCCTTTTTATTCCTAATGTCCCCCCTGTAAAAAACAGCTGGCTTAGCCGTGTTCATTTTTTTGATAACTTTCCCACTCAAGAATCTGATCAAATTCTACTTGAAAAACAATATGATGAAAAAAAGAAAGAGAAATTAATCTCATGGAAATTGAATGAAGGTTTTTACAAAACAAATAATTATTCCTTTTATGTAAAATCCACTGAGGCTGTTTGTTCAGCTCCGCATGAGTTTATTGGCTGCCCCGACCAATTAAACAACATAAAAAGAGAGGAACAAACAAAAGAGCCTGCTGTTTTAACTGGAGAGGAAAACTATTTTAAAACAGGTTTTGAACTACAGATAAAATCTTCCGGGGATTTTGTAAATGATGTAATGGGACATGATTTTATCAATAAAAGCGCAGAAACAGATAAAGACTTATCAGCTGTGCAAGAAACTAAAAGGCCAGATAAAACCCCCAACGAAAAGTTTACTAGTCATAAAGAATCAAAAGTTTTGGATGAAAATTGTAGAAAACAAGAAACAAAGAACCGGTTTTATTTATCCAAAACAAAAAATCTTTTGTTAAAAAAAAATTTAGGAAATCATCTTCATTTTTTTCTGCAAAAACTTTCTTATCAGTCTATTGAGCAAATTCAGCCTTTAATTGAAAAATCCTTTTTGTCACAAAAAGAAAAAGAACAGATAAAACAAGCTTTAGTTTACATCACTCAATTAGAAGAGCCTGATATGAATTGTTTTTTAAAAACAGGCTTTTCTGAATGGCCTTTTCAATATCAAAAACAAAATATTCTTCTTCAGGGACAAATTGATTTATGGGCTTGGGATTCCAATGAGATTCATCTGTTGGATTATAAAAGCTCCATGTCTCAGTCTTCACAGGCAAAAAAACAGCTTATTTTTTACAGCTGGATTTTGGATGAGTTTTATCATCCAAAAAATATTTGGATGTATGAGCTTTACCCCTTACAACAAACTTTTAAGAAAAGGCTTTATAACAACTCTTATAAGGCCATAGTCTCAAGCTGGGTGAAAAAAGTGAGGCTTCAAAATGCTAAAATAATGTAAAAAAATCCTTTGTTCTGACCCCGATTTCAACTAGACAACTCGATCCATCAATTTCCTGTATTCTTTAAAATTAAGGCAAAATAATTCAAGATTTAAAAATAATCTCCGATAAATTTAAAAAAGGAGGAATTATGGACAAAGATTTAAAATCTATGGTAGCGAATATTGCAAACAAACAAAAACAGGAAATAGATCAACAAAAAAGACGGTTTGATTATCTTAAAAGAGAAATAGAGCATGTAGGAGCAATAAGCAAAGAAACTCAAGCAACTGTCAGTGGTTTTCAACAGGAGATAGAAAAAACAAGTTGGCAATCAAAGGGAAATAAAAAAGACATAAAAACTGTATTGGAGCTATTGTCAGAAGTTGATGATAAACAAACAAAAAATCTTACCAAAACTGATGAAATAAAATTAACTCTCCCTGGTTTTGCAGAAAAAATAGTTGAACATGATGATAAGATTACCTCTATAGAGAAAGGTGTTAAAAAAATAAAAAAATACTTGAAAATTGCGTAACGACACACTCTCATAATAACTTTTAATTGTTCCCAGATTAGGTCTGATAAGCATCTACAAACCCTCTTTTTACTTTAGTCTTTACCTATCTTTCAGTTTTTCAATTTAACTTTAGCCTATCAAAATGAGGATAGGCCCTAAAAAATAGAAAAAAATCAAGTCTTTTTGATTAAAATGAGCGTTTTTCCAATGACAGCAGAAGAAACATTCAAAAATAAATCTAAAGTTATAAACTCTTATAACCGATAGAATATTTAGAATCTTTGCGTCTTCGTAAAGATAGGGGGTGGACAAAAATCCACCCCCCTTTTATAGGAAGGTTAGTTTAGAATCCTGTGATTTTTAGAAGCTCAGCCGGTTTAATATGGCTAAGATGCCTGGTGGGCAGATAACAGGAAAGCCAAGCTAAAAATAAGGAGCCTAAAAGGATGATTAAATAGTTTGACGGCAAAAGGACAGCTGGAATAGTTCTGTCTTGATATATTTCAGGAAGAAAGTTTATAGTGTTGTATTTTAAAAAAATTGTTCCGGAAAGGCCAATAATTGCTCCTGCAAACAGGCCAATAAGAGAAAGATATAAACCCACTCCTGTAAAAATTTTAATAATTTCTTTTTGAGACAAGCCCATAGCATGAAGTATAGCTAGATCTTCACCTTTTTGAGTTATAAGAAGAAAAAGAGCAGATGAAATCCCTAAACAGGAAATAACAAGAGCAAGAATAAGAAATAGAGTCATAACAAATTTTTCCAGTTTTAGAGCAAAAAACAAGGTGGAATTTCGCTCTATCCAATTTTGAACTTCATGTTTTTTAAATAGGTTTTGATAAAGGGGAACTTGTTTTGGGTCCTGAAGCTGTATCTCAGCGCCATATTTGATTCTAGAAAAACTGCCAAAATCAATAAGACCTTGTTTATAAAAAATGGAAAAAGCTTCTTTACCTTTTGAAAGCTCTTGTAAAATTCCTTTGACTTTAAATCTTTTGATTGGGGGCAAAAGGCTGGGGGGGAGCAACAGTCCTGCCAGAGGGATAAGAGTCACTTCATCACCAGGGGAGAGTCCTGTTTCTAAAGACAGCTCTTGACTTAAAAGAATTTCCTTTTCTTGATCAACTTTTAAAGGAGCAAGTTCAACAGACAAATCAGTATTTATGAAGGAAGAGCTTTGTAAAACTTTTTTATCCCATTGTTTTTTGGAGTAACCTATTGCTGAAACTCCTTTAAAACCACTTGAACTTTGTAAAATGAGTTCTTGATTTTCAAAAATAAGAGCCTCTTTAATACCTTCTTTCTGTTTTTGTGTTAATGAGGAAAAAACAGAAGGATGCTCCTCCTTGTCAAAAAACACACTTCTTTTTTTTGTCTGAGTTTGATTTTTCTCATCCCCTTTTAAAAAAGGGTTGTCTTTAAAATAAATAACAAGATGCGCTTCATTGGACAGCAATCGGGATTTGATGGCTTTGCCAAAGCCTCCCATAATGCTTACAATAAGGATTAAGGCGGCTACACTTACTATCATCCCGCCTAAACAAATCCAAGACACCACTCGTATTAATGAACCAGAACGGGAGGATAAAAAATAACGGCGAAATAGATAAAAAGACATTGTCTTTTTTTTATCATAAGGTTATTTATCTTAGCAATATATCCAAGCTGTTATTCTATAGGGGCTGTAGCTCAGCTGGGAGAGCGCAACGCTGGCAGCGTTGAGGTCAGGGGTTCGATCCCCCTCAGCTCCACCATTAAATTTATATCTTATTGAAATTACTTAACTTTTTAAGATAAAAAATGATTTTAACGGGATTTTTCTTGGAAATTCTCAACAACTAAAACAACTTTTTAAAGATGACTGTTTTTAAAAATAACAGAAGCAGTTTTCTCTCCTGTTTCTGAACTCAAAAGAGCAACAGTCTTCGCATACTTTTGAGTCATTTTGGTTCATGACAACTTAAGCCACCATGAACCTTATTATAAGTGTCCTCCATTTGTTAATAAAATGATAAGAAAACTTCATTTTGTTGATTTTCTCATATTTCTTTTGACATATTAAAGATGTAAGCTCTAAAATGAGGTTGTGTAACATACCTATAGAAAAAGTAATGTCAAGTTCTATTTATCAAATACTCTTATCGGGGGTTTTTAGATTTAAGTATTTAAAATTACTAGGATATATTTTCATTTGGAATTAAAAAATAGAGGTTTCTAGCATATTTATTGTTTGTTTAAGTGATGCGTCTTTATTCAAAATAAATTGACAGAAAAATCTTGTCCTATTGATTTTTTTATCACTTTCAATTTACTGGAATACAGGTGAAAGATGCACCTAGAAAAAATCCAATATGGCAGTATTTATCCCTTATAAGCGATTTTTCTTTTTAAGTTTATCCCTGCTTTTTTTAACACCTGCTATTGCTTTATTTTCCATCTCCTGCATCCATCATCAAAATCATCATGCTTATCACTCTTCTCAACAAGAGGTTGAAAAATCACCTTTAAATAAAGTTATAAGAGATCTCTCTTTTTTTCCAATAAACAACTATCGCTTTCGTCTCTCTGAACTAAAAGACATAAAGGCCATAGTCTTTGTTATGAGAGAAAAGGACTGCCCTATATCTGAAAAATATGGGGTTCGTTTAACACAATTGGAAGAGAAGTATTCAAAACAGGGAATCAAATTTATTTATGTTTATGTGGGACAGGTTGACATACAGGAAAGCGCGAAATCCGATTTGGAAAAGTTTGGCTTTAAGGGGGCTTATGTTGTAGATAGCAAACAGAGGATTATAAATACTCTATTTGCTAAAACCACAGGGGATGTTTTTGTTCTCACTCCTGAAAGAAAGGTGATTTACAGGGGGCCGGTGGATGACCAGTATCATATTCTGCAGCAGGTGCCTAAAGCTAAAAATCATTATCTGTTTGATGTTTTACAAAATGTTGTTTCTGGTAAAAAAGTTATTCCTAAGGAGCTCTCTGCTCCCGGATGTTTTATTTCACGGCCTTTAGTAAAAGAAAAAGTTTTTTATAAAGATGTAGCTCCTATTATTTATAACAAGTGTACGAGTTGTCATAATCCTGAGGGGACAGGATTGATGAATTTTACGAGTTATGAGGATATAGTTGGTCGTGGGGCTATGTTTAAATATGTTATTGAAAATGATTTAATGCCTCCTTGGTATGTGGATCCGAACACAGGGCCTTGGAAAGATGATTTAAGTTTAACTGTAAAGGAAAAAGCTATGCTTTTGAAATGGGTAAACTCTGGTTTTTCAAGGAAAGACAAGGGAAAGGATGTATTGGAAACCGCTTGGAGGGAGGAAAAGCTTAAAAGAAAGTCTAAGGTTTCTGCGGATTATGTGATTCGTTTGTCTGAGAAGGTTATTGTTCCAGTAAGTGGATTTAAAGATTATAAGAGATTCATTATTCAGACAAATTTTAAGGAAGATAAATGGATTAAAGATATTGAGTTTTTTCTTCATCCAAAACTTGTTCATCACCTTGTTATTTTTGTTGTGGATTCTTCTTATAAGAATATTTCTAGTACCCCAGAATATAATAAAATACTTAACTATATTGTTAGCCAAGAACAAGATCTTAGTTTTGCAAGCTCTTTAAAAAATTATGCAAATTTTACAAAATATGATGTCCAAAAAATGTATAAAAATTCGGGAATCAGATTACCCAGTAATTCAAATTTAATTATAGAGATACACTATGAACCTATAGGTCGAGAAGCCATTGATGATTATACACAAGTACATATAAATTTTTATAAAAATCAGCCAAAATATGAATTAATAACTCATGCATATGATGATCGTAGAATTAATATCCCACCTTATCATTCCAATTATAAAATGAAAATGTCGCATAAAACAAAAAAGAAAGGGATTCTTGTGAGATTGTATCCACATATGCATTTACGGGGTAAGGCTAGTTCTATTTATCTAATTGATCCAAAAGGTAAAAGGAAAAAGATTTTTAGCATGGACCCTTATATAAGAAACTTTGATAGATTTTATACATTCAAGAAACCTCTTATTATCTCTAAAGGCTCTACAATAGAATGTATCAACTGGTTTGATAATAGTGTGGAAAATATTTTTAATCCAGATCCTTCTAAATATGTAATTAATAGCTTATTTACGAAAGAAGGAGAAATGTCAATATGCTTTTTAAAATGGCTAGTTCCTGTTAATAATAAAAACTCAAAGCAATTCTTCTATTTAAAATTTGAATAATATTTTGGGTCATGACAACTTAAGCAGTTTAATGAGTTTGTTAAAAAAAGCACAAGGAAGAAAAACGAAGTATGCGAAAGAGTTTCTTAAATGGTGGAGGATCAAAATGAGCAAGAAGAGATTTTGTGAGTTAATTAGTATTTATCCAAAATTCATTTACAAATAGAAGAAGTGTAAGACCAGCCACAGCACCAAGAGGAAGCAAAAGGAAATGGATAAAGAAGTAATAGAGCAACGTTGCATTTATGGTTATAAGAGGGTGACGGCTTTATATAACAGGAAAAGAGTGCAAAATGGTTTAAACAAATACAACAAGAAGCGTATTTATCGTGTGATGCGGGGGTTTAGAGCATAAGGACTAGGGGAAAGTGATGATATTACATTCAAATACCCGCTGGTGTTCAGATCCTCCTGACCCCCTATATAGTGTGGACAGAAATGACTAGTTCATTTATGAGATAAAAGTTTAAAAAAGAGGAGGGTTTGAAGATGAGAAGATATAGTGAAGAGGAGAAGATAGAGATTTTAAAAGAGGTGGAGAGTTTAGGAAATGTGAGTTTAGTATCTAAGAAGAGAGGTTTGCCGCATACAACGATTCATAATTGGATCAAGAAAGGATTGAGGATAGATAAGAGGGATCAGTTAGCAGAGAACAGGAGTTTGAGAAAGAGGGTTTCAGACCTAGAGTTACAAAACAAGATATTAAAGGAATTGTTAAAAAAAAGCCACCAAGTTTTATAGAAAGGCTGTTGACGGCAAGGGATTATATTTCAAAGGGTCATTGCAAGAGATTAGTTTTAAGATTGTGTGGAGTTTCCTCATCAGCTTATTACAAAAACAGAGGTGTAAGAAGGGCTGACAGACAAGAGGGAGAAGACAGAAGACGAAAAGGTTTTATTTGGGAGAGTGAAAAGAGGCCGTCCTTATCCGGGTTATAGTAAGGATATTGAGGGTGAAAGAGTATCAGATGAGCGTTTGGCAGAGATTTTAAAGTCCTATAGAAGGAGGTTGGAGTTTGGGAATTGGGGCGGTTGTAAAGTTTTAAGCCGTTATTTATTAAGAGATTATGGTTTGATAGTGAATAAGAAGAAGGTTTATAGGCTGTGTAAGAGGGAGTCTGTGCTTTTGCCAAGATCTAGAAAGAAGTTAAGGAGGCATAATAGGGTTTGTGTGAATAGGAGGATCAATGGCCCTGGTCAGCTGTGGGAGTTTGACATTAAGCAAGGTTTTATTCATGGAGAAAATAGAGTTTTTTATTTATTAGCGTTTATAGATGTTTTTTCGAGGCAGATCGTTGGTTTTCATATAGGTCTTTATTGTAAGGCTATTCATTTAAAGATGACATTGGAGGAGGCTTTACGAAAGCAGGAAATAAACAAGAGAGATAACTCGTTGGTGATTCGATCCGACAATGGCTCTCAGATGACTTCACATCAATTTAGAGGATATGTTGAGATGTTCGGGATACAGCATGAATTTACACCTCTTTCCTGTCCTGAAAAGAATGCCTATATAGAGTCTTTTTTTTCGATCTATGAGATAGAGTTTTTACAGACAAGATATTTTAAAACTTTTAAACAAGCTTATGAGAAAACTTTAGATTTTATTGATTTTTACCATGAAAACAGACTTCATGGTTCTTTATCTTATCTCACTCCCTTTGAATTTAAAGAAAAACTCAAAAATAAGCTGTACTAGTTACGACTTGATCTGACACTGTTTGAAAAGATCAGGGTTACCCGTTTTGATAAGGATGTAAATCTATCAAAACATAAAGGAGGTAAGCCATGATAGAAAATAGCAGAAAAATCATAAGAAATAAAGTTGGTTTGCTGAATTTAGCAGAACAACTCGGTAATGTGTCAAGAGCCTGTAAGGTGATGGGCTTTTCAAGAGATACATTTTACAGGTATAAAATGGCTTTTGAGCAAGGAGGTGTTGAGGCTCTTTTAGAGACTTCCAAAAGAAAGCCAAATATGAGGAATCGTATTGATGAAGCTATAGAAGAGGAGGTTCTTCGTTTATCTTTTGAATATCCTGCTTATGGTCAAGTCCGTATTAAAAATGAGCTGTCTAAAAAAGGGATGAAGATATCCCCTTGTGGAGTGAGATTTGTTTGGCTAAGACATGATTTAGAAACGATAAACAAGAGGTTGAAATATGTAGAGGAAAAAGTAGCTAAGTCTGGGGGAGTTCTTACAGAGAACCAAATACAGGCTGTAGAGCGTTTTCAGCAAAGCCGTATAGTTCATGGAGAGATAGAGACAGAACATCCGGGGTATCTTGGGAGTCAGGATACTTTTTATGTTGGGACCCTCAAAGGAGTGGGACGAGTGTATCAACAGACCTATGTAGATACTTATACGAAGATAGCTCATTGTAAGCTCTATAAGATGAAGACGCCGATTACAGCAGCTGATTTATTAAATGATAGAGTGTTGCCTTTTTACGAGCAGGAGGGTTTAGGGATTTTGAGGATTTTAACAGACAGGGGGACTGAGTTTTGTGGGAAGCCAGAGAGTCATGACTATGAGCTTTATTTAGCTTTGAATGATATTGACCATACGAAGACAAAGGCTCGTCATCCTCAGACGAATGGGATATGTGAGAGGTTTCACAAAACCATTTTACAAGAGTTTTATCAAGTGACATTTAGAAAGAAGATTTATACTAATATAGAAACTTTGCAAAAAGATCTTGACGAATGGTTATATAGGTATAATTATGAGCGGACGCATCAGGGAAAGATGTGTAATGGCAGAACCCCAATACAGACTTTAAAGGAAGCAAAGTATTTGTGGGATGAAAAGGTGGGACAGATAAATAAAAAAACGGACAATTAGGAGATAACTGACACGGGTAACTGTCAGATCAAGTCGTAACTAGTACAGATGATTATAAGAACATTTTTTAGAATTTTTTTTTCCTTTTTTATCTGTGTCTATTTAATTTTTATTTTTATTAAAAAAGACTCCAGCATATATACAACTCCTTTACTTTCATATGAAAGTACAATCTCTTTTAAAGAAGTCAGTCTAGAAATGGGGTTAGATGATTATAAACATATTGGTTTCTATAATCTTTTTTCATTATATAAAGACAAACCTGATAACTATATAAATGCTCTCCCTCCCTCAATAACAGTCTTAGATATAAATAAAGATGGGTTTCCTGATCTTTATATTACTTATCCTGTTTTGAAAAAACAAAACTTTATATACATTAATAAACAAGGTAAGAGTTTTTTTCGTTCAAAAACCCATTTTTCTATTAGAAATGTAAACCAAGAATTCGTATCCATACGAGTCGCTTGGATTGATTTCAACAACGATGGATATGAAGATATTTTCATTGCTAGGGTTGGATGCCACAGTTTATATGTTTACAAACCTCTTCAAAAAACTTACAGAGAATATCCAAGATTCATTTCTTACTGCTCTAATCCTTTAGGTATCAACATTGTTGATTTTAATAAAGACTCCTATATGGATTTGGTTTTTGCTAATAATATACCATATAATAGATATATTAAAAGCAAGATCTATGGAGATGAAGAAGCCGGAGGAAAAAATAATATAATTGTAAACCATGATGGAAAATATTTTTTAGAAGACAAACTTAATATATTCAAATATAACAATCACTCCACCTCTGTAGGAATCTCTGATATTAATAATGACAATTGGCCAGATATTTATATCAGTAATGATATGACATATGATCGCTTATATCTTAATGAAAAAGGGAAAATAAAAGAAGTAACCTTCTCCTGGATGAAAAAAACAAATCATAGTTTCTCTGGAATGAACTCTGAGTTTGTCGACTTAAATAACGATCATTTTTCTGATTTATACGTTACTGGTATATTTCAACCACCTTATATGAATCGACTCAATCTTATGTGGTTTAATGATTCAGGTCGCAAATTTACAGAAAAAGCAAAAGATTTAAATATTCACAAATGTGGTTTTGCTTGGGGTGCTAAATTTGCAGATTTTGACAATGATGGAGATCTTGATCTTGTTGTTGGAAATGGATTCTTTAGAGGTAATCTAAAAAAGCCTAACAACTTTGAATCATTTAGAGTTATGAGAGAAATATCTACTTCTTTATTTCTTAAAACCAATTTCTTAGAAAAAAGATCATATTCCTCTAACATTGAATATGCTGGATTTCAAAAAACATGTTTATTTGAAAATCTTGGTGAAGAATTTACTGATATTTCAGAGCAGGCAAACATAAAAGGTCTTTATAATTCTAGGGCTACAATTGTCTTAGATTTTAATAATGATGGTAAAATGGATTTTTTAACAGGGAATTATAATGATAAAATAAAACTTTATAAAAATATATCACAATCTGATGGAAATTGGATTGGTTTTGAGATACGAAATACAGATGGAGCTATTGCCTTTGGTGCTAAAATTATACTTTTAACCCATAGCGGCCATCAACTTATGAGAGAAATCTATCCTCAAAATGGTTTTGGAGGTCAAAATGATTGGAGGGTTCACTTTGGGATTGGAAAGGATAGGCCTAAAAATATAAAAATATATTATAGAAAAAAAATTAAGTCTTTTAAAGTAAAACAAATTAATGAATATGTCAAAATTACAATTTGATCCTCGTTTATGGGTTGCTGTAAACCATATTAGTTTATTGATAATAGGCATCCTTTTTTTTAATTTTCAAAGAATTTTCTTACAAATTTTTATAACTACTGGAACAACATTACTTGTTGATGTTTGTCTAAGATATTTCTTTAGAAAAAAAAGTTTGTGTTTAAAGAATTTACTGTCTCCAACTGTTACTGGATTATCTCTTGTTCTTCTTTTAAATTCTCATTCGATTTCTGTTTACATATTTTCTGCAATAGCAAGTATTGTGTCAAAATACACTCTATGTATCAATAAAAAGCATTTTTTTAATCCATCTTTATTTGGAGTTGTAGCAACATATTGTTATTTTGATTTTGATATGTTTGATATACAATATTTCCAATTTATGGGAATGGGCTATAGTGCCATACAATTATGTGTTCTTGGTTTTTTTACACTTTATTTTGCTAAACGAATACTTATGCCAGTTTTTTACTATACTACTTTAATAATAGGAGTTTATGTAATAAATCTTTTCTGGAATGAAATGAATTTGATAGAATTGATAGGACCAGAATTAAGTGCTTCTGGTATTTTATTTACATTCTTTATGATGACAGATCCTGTGACTTCTCCTTCAGTACAAAGAGAACAAATCTTATTTTCTGTTTTGTGTGCTCTAATTAGCCTAGCAATAACCACAAATCAAATTCTTCATGGCAATTTCCTTAGTCTTTTTATTTTAAATTCCATTAATATGTTTTTTGTATGGAAAAAATATGTTGTTTTTAATCTCCACTTTCCTACATCACCTCAGGGAAAAAGAATGAATCGTTAATGAAAAGTGGTATTGTTGGGATAATACTGACTGCCCAGATTGGAATCTGATTAACAGTTGTTGAAATCATCAAAGAAAGATTTTTTATACTAAACCCTTATTAAAATCCGTTCAAGTTTTTGAACACGATCCATTGATAAAAGGGGCAAAATAATGTAGAATAGAAAGTATTTCTATGTTTTCTTAAAGGAAAATCTGATGAAATCAATTATTTGTAAGCATTATATCATTTTTTTAACACCTGTTATTGCTTCATTTTCCATCTCCTGCATCCATCATCAAAATCATCATGCTTATCACTCTCCTTCAAATCAACAAGAGGTTGAAAAATCACCTTTAAATAAAGTTATAAGAGATCTCTCTTTTTTTCCAATAAACGACTATCGCTTTCGTCTCTCTGAACTAAAAGACATAAAAGCTATAGTCTTTGTTATGAGAGAAAAGGACTGTCCTATATCTGAAAAATATGGGGTTCGTTTGACACAATTGGAAGAGAAGTATTCAAAACAGGGAATCAAATTTATTTATGTTTATGTGGGACAGGTTGACATACAGGAAAGCGCAAAATCCGATTTGGAAAAGTTTGGCTTTAAGGGGGCTTATGTTGTAGATAGCAAACAGAAGATTATAAATACTTTATTTGCTAAAACCACAGGGGATGTTTTTGTTCTCACTCCTGAAAGAAGAGTGATTTACAGAGGGCCGGTGGATGACCAGTATCATATTCTGCAGCAGGCGCCTAAAGCTAAAAATCATTATCTGTTTGATGTTTTACAAAATGTTGTTTCTGGTAAAAAAGTTATTCCTAAGGGACTCTCTGCTCCCGGATGTTTTATTTCACGGCCTTTAGTAAAAGAAAAAGTTTTTTATAAAGATGTAGCTCCTATTATTTATAACAAGTGTACGAGTTGTCATAATCCTGAGGGGACAGGATTGATGAATTTTACGAGTTATGAGGATATAGTTGGTCGTGGGGCTATGTTTAGATATGTTATTGAAAATGATTTAATGCCACCTTGGTATGTGGATCCGAACACAGGGCCTTGGAAAGATGATTTAAGTTTGACTTTAAAAGAAAAAGCTATGCTTTTGAAATGGGCAAAGACAGGGTTTCCTAGAAAAGACAAGGAAAAGGATGTATTGGAAACAGCTTGGAGGGAGGAAAAGCTTAAGAGAAAGTCTAAGGTTTCTGCGGATTATGTGATTCGTTTGCCTGAGAAGGTTATTGTTCCAGTAGGTGGATTTAAAGATTATAAGAGATTCATTATTCAGACAAACTTTAAGGAAGATAAATGGATTAAAAATGTTCAATTCATTTTACCTAGAAACATTCGTCATTTTGAAATTTATATGTACTAGTTAAGATATGATCTGACAGTTACCCGTGTCAGTTATCTCCTAATTGTCCGTTTTTTTATTTATCTGTCCTACCTTTTCATCCCACAAATACTTTGCTTCCTTTAAAGTTTGTATTGGGGTTCTGCCATTACACATCTTCCCCTGATGCGTCCGCTCATAATTATACTTATACAACCACTCGTCAAGATCTTTTTGCAAAGTTTCTATATTAGTATAAATCTTCTTTCTAAATGTCACTTGATAAAACTCCTGTAAAATGGTTTTGTGAAACCTCTCACATATCCCATTCGTCTGAGGATGACGAGCCTTTGTCTTCGTATGGTCAATATCATTCAAAGCTAAATAAAGCTCATAGTCATGACTATCTGGCTTCCCACAAAACTCCGTCCCCCTGTCTGTTAAAATCCTCAAAATCCCTAAACCCTCCTGCTCGTAAAAAGGCAACACTCTATCATTTAATAAATCTGCTGCTGTAATCGGCGTCTTCATCTTATAGAGCTTACAATGAGCTATCTTCGTATAAGTATCTACATAGGTCTGTTGATACACTCGTCCCACTCCTTTTAAGGTCCCAACATAAAAAGTATCCTGACTCCCAAGATACCCCGGATGTTCTGTCTCTATCTCTCCATGAGCTATACGGCTTTGCTGAAAACGCTCTACAGCTTGTATTTGACTCTCTGTAAGAACTCCCCCAGACTTAGCTACTTTTTCCTCTACATATTTCAACCTCTTGTTTATCGTTTCTAAATCATGTCTTAGCCAAACACATCTCACTCCACAAGGGGATATCTTCATACCTTTCTTAGCCAGCTCATTTTTAATACGGACTTGACCATAAGCAGGATATTCAAAAGATAAACTAAGAATCTCCTCTTCTATAGCTTCATCAATACGATTCCTCATATTTGGCTTTCTTTTGGAAGTCTCTAAAAGAGCCTCAACACCTCCTTGCTCAAAAGCCATTTTATACCTGTAAAATGTATCTCTTGAAAAGCCCATTACCTTACAGGCTCTTGACACATTACCGAGTTGTTCTGCTAAATTCAGCAAACCAACTTTATTTCTTATGATTTTTCTGTTAGTTTCTATCATGGGTTACCTCCTTTATGTTTTGATAGACTACATCTTTATCAAAACGGGTAACCCTGATCTTTTCAAACAGTGTCAGATCATGTCGTAACTAGTACACATGATCTGAGAGCCATTGTCGGATCGAATCACCAACGAGTTATCTCTCTTGTTTATTTCCTGCTTTCGTAAAGCCTCCTCCAATGTCATCTTTAAATGAATAGCCTTACAATAAAGACCTATATGAAAACCAACGATCTGCCTCGAAAAAACATCTATAAACGCTAATAAATAAAAAACTCTATTTTCTCCATGAATAAAACCTTGCTTAATGTCAAACTCCCACAGCTGACCAGGGCCATTGATCCTCCTATTCACACAAACCCTATTATGCCTCCTTAACTTCTTTCTAGATCTTGGCAAAAGCACAGACTCCCTCTTACACAGCCTATAAACCTTCTTCTTATTCACTATCAAACCATAATCTCTTAATAAATAACGGCTTAAAACTTTACAACCGCCCCAATTCCCAAACTCCAACCTCCTTCTATAGGACTTTAAAATCTCTGCCAAACGCTCATCTGATACTCTTTCACCCTCAATATCCTTACTATAACCCGGATAAGGACGGCCTCTTTTCACTCTCCCAAATAAAACCTTTTCGTCTTCTGTCTTCTCCCTCTTGTCTGTCAGCCCTTCTTACACCTCTGTTTTTGTAATAAGCTGATGAGGAAACTCCACACAATCTTAAAACTAATCTCTTGCAATGACCCTTTGAAATATAATCCCTTGCCGTCAACAGCCTTTCTATAAAACTTGGTGGCTTTTTTTTAACAATTCCTTTAATATCTTGTTTTGTAACTCTAGGTCTGAAACCCTCTTTCTCAAACTCCTGTTCTCTGCTAACTGATCCCTCTTATCTATCCTCAATCCTTTCTTGATCCAATTATGAATCGTTGTATGCGGCAAACCTCTCTTCTTAGATACTAAACTCACATTTCCTAAACTCTCCACCTCTTTTAAAATCTCTATCTTCTCCTCTTCACTATATCTTCTCATCTTCAAACCCTCCTCTTTTTTAAACTTTTATCTCATAAATGAACTAGTCATTTCTGTCCACACTATATAGGGGGTCAGGAGGAAAGGAAGCACAAACAAACTCAGTTGTGGTTTACACTTTCAAACACTGTCCGGTTAATTTGGTTATTCCCTTAAGGAAATTGTCTTTTTCATTTTATAAGAAATTTCTATTTTATAATTTGATTCAAAAGGAGAGATTTATTCTGCTGTCCTGAGAAGCTATAGAGTATGTTAGGATTTATATTGTGGCTTTTTTTATGAAAATTTAGTTTAATATGGAAGCGTGACAGGATAATTTATATTTGTTATATTAAAAACCTTTAGAAATAACCCCCTTAAAATTATGAGCTTATTTTAATGTCATTTAAGAAAGACTTTTGGAATAAGAAGATTCTTGCTTGGGAAAAAAGCAAGTATAGGATTAGGATTATCCCTAAAATCTTTGATGTCAATTCATCAGTAAAGCAGCGTCTTTATCTGGCAGGTTCTATGTTGAAGCAAATATCTAAGGGAAAAACTGTGTTGGAATTGGGTTGTGGAAGTGGCCAATTATGGGAAATAATTACTCCATTAAATTTAAAAAAATATACTGGGGTGGATTTTTCTGATGTAGCTATAAAAACTTTTTACAATAAAATTAGTAATTTTGAAAGTAAAGATCAAGTTTTTTTGTTTTGTGAAGATTGTATAAAGAACACTTATTCTGCAGATATTGTTGTTTCATTGGGACTTTTTGATTGGATTGATATAGAGAAGATACAAAGAATAGCTGAAAATTATAGAGGAAGTTGGTACTTACATAGTTTTTCTGAAAAGCAGTTGTCTTTTTCTCAGATGGGACATTCTATTTATTCTCTTATAAATTATGGATATAAAAATAACTACTATCCCTTTTATCGTTCGGCAAATAAATTGCTTTCTGTATTTGGGCCAAAAGCTAGAATTTATCGTAACTCAAGCCTAAGCTTCTCCACTTTTATCTATAATTTACCAGATAGTGTTCAGTTCAAATGTTAAATTCAAAAGCTAAGATTAAAAAACATTTTTCCACTTCGAAAAATCCTTATGCTTCTTCTGCAGGTTGGTTGTGGAAATTTTTGAGAAATAAAGAAAAGACTGTGTTTTATAGTCTTGTTAAAAGTTTAGATAAACAAACTTGCTTGGATATGGGGGCTGGGTCCTGTGAGTATTCAAAAATGTTATTGGATATGGGGGCAAAGTATTCAGTGTGTGTTGATTTTAGTTCTTCATTAATGTTGTCAAAAGTTGGTATTCCTGGAATTGAGAAAGTTTCTTGTGATGTGGAATTATTTGAAACAAATAAAAAGTGTGACTTAATTCTATGTTTAGGAATCTTAGAGTTTCTAAGTAATCCTGAAAAATTTATGCTTAGGTTAAAATCTTTTTTAAAACCAAAGGGAAAAATTATTGTTTTATTGCCTCTTTCTAAAATAGCCAGTTTGATCTATGCTTTTTTCTACCTTTTGAAAGGAATTTGTATACACCCATTGACAATGAAGAAAATGAGTTGTTTTTTAATTTCAAGAGGATTTTTATTGGAAAAAACAATTAATGCAAGCCTATTTTCAGGATTTGCAATTTATTCTATCTGTGAAAAATAGAGTAAATTAATGAAAAGATTTTTCATCTGAGATGGATTTGTAATGAAGAGAATTTTATTTCTTGTAAATGGCTATGGTTTAGGGAATTCAACCCGTATTCATGGAATCATCCAGCATATTAATAAAGATTGTGAAATTGATGTTTTTGTTTATGGTAACAGTTTAAAATATTTTAAACAGATCTCAGGAATTCAAAATATTTTTTATAGTTTGCCAATGGAGTATGGTCTTAAAGATGGAAAAATTGCTTTTTTTGCAACTGTTAAAAAAATTTGGACAAATCTCAAGTCTATATATAAAAATCGGGAACAAATTAAAGAAATAATCAAATCCCATCACTATAGCCTTTTTGTATCTGACTCTAATTTTTCCACTGTTTTTCTAAAAAACAGACCTAAATTGATTTCCATCAATAATGCCGATGTTATTGTAAAAAAAGCTTTGAAGATAAATAAAAAGGGCTATTATATACAATTATTTACAGAGTTGGCAGACTATTTATATAATCTGATTGTTCCGGACTTGGTTATAAGTCCTTACTTTGAATCTCACAAAGATACAAGAAAAATTTACCATGTCCCTATAATTGTTAGAAAAGAGTTTCATCAATGGGAATCTCAATTTTTAAAGAGACATCATGTTTTACTTATGACAGGGGGAGCTGTGGGTTTTAACCAAGGAATTTGTATAAGACATGAACGGGATGATTATGATTTTTCTGTATTAGGGAATCAGATTCAAATCTCAAAAAATATAAAAAAAGAGAGGGAGACTTTTAATACAAGCAACTTGATGAAACAGGCCACAATACTTGTTATCAATGGAGGGTTTAGCTCTATTTCTGAAGCGTTGGCTATGGCAAAACCTATGCTTGTCATCCCTTTAAAAGGACATATGGAACAAAAGGTAAATGCTCTTTGGGTGCAGGACAATAATTTTGGCATTATATCCTCATGGCAGAATCTTGAAAATTCTATAATCCATATTAAAGAAAACCATACATATTTTAAACAAAATCTATTAAACTATAAATATAAAAATGGAGCAAAACAAGCTGCTTCTTTAATTTTAAAGGAGTTAAAAGATGAAGTTGTGTGCTGATGATTTTGGTTTAAACGATTCTGTTTCCACTGGTATTTTAAATTTGGTTCAGGCTCAAAAAATCAATTCCATTAGTTGTTTGGTTACTACAGACTGTTGGAAAAGCAGATTTTCTGATCTGAAATCTTTTAAAAATGTGGAGTTGGGATTACATTTAACTTTGACTTATCCTCAGCCTGTTTATGCCCCTAGTTGTTCTTTAAGTCATTTATTAATGAAATCCTATTTAGGAAAGTTAAACAAAAAAGAAATTTCTCAAGAGATTTGTGCACAAATAGAAATTTTTAGAGACACTACAGGTTGTTTGCCAAATTACGTGGATGGTCATGAATTTTGTCATCATTTGCCAACAGTTAGAGAAGCTTTAGTGCAAGTTGCAGGGAAATACCATTTTAAGGAAAATCATATTTATGTTCGTGTTTTTTGTCCTGGAAAACTGCCTCTATTTAAAAATGGAATTTTTTGGCTCTTTAATCATTTAATTTCTGGACCATCCAAAAAATTGGCTAAGCTTTTAAAAGCCAAAAGTATTGCCTTTAATTCCCGCCTTCTTGGTTTTCATCCTTATCATTGGTCGCCTAAAAAATACTTTAATTACTATTTTCAAACAAAACCATCCAAAACAGATATTTTGTTTTGTCATCCTGGTCTTCCATCTGATGATATAAAAGACAGCCTTCGTAATTATCGTCCACAAATTTATAATTTTATGATGTCCCCTCAGTTTGATGAGATGTTAAGTTATTATTGTGTTTGTTCTGACCCTCAATTCAACAACTAGAAAATCAAATAACAATGATTTGTACTATTTACGACGGACTGTTGAAAAACCTTTCTAAATAGCAGTCCTCCTGACCCCCTATATAGTGTGGACAAAAATGACTAGTTCATTTATGAATATGTAAATAATTTAACAAGAACAAAAATAATTTTTTGTTAAAAAGACTGATTTGAGTAAAATCTTTCTAAAAAATTAAGGGTTTTTCAACAATCCGAATATATGATCTGACAGTTACCCGTGTCCGTTAAAATCCTCAAAATCTTTTTGAAGTTTTCCAAGTGACCTCTTGATTTATTCGTTTTGTTTGAGAGTAATTATGAAACGCTTTTTTCTTGTGATCAAAAATTACCTTAATTTGTGATATTTCCTCTGCTTTCTTACAATGGATAGGTATACTAAGTTTTAAAGGAGTATTTAATGTGTCACTTTTTGATCTTAAATCATAAACAGCGACTGGATCATACCCTATATTTGGAGCAAAATATAAATGTTTTTTGTTATTGCACAATAAAGAAACCTTAAAATTTGACCAAAAAGCATAACCATCTAGATTTGAAGTTTCAGCTTTAATTCCTAAAAGGGGTCCATAAAAATTAAGGTTCATAAATAAATTAGATTTTCTGTTTGTAAAACTTATCGAAAATCCAGCCCTTTGAAGATGTCCTTTAAGAACCATACAATAATAAAATTTATTATTGTATGTATAATTTTGTGTTATCAGGCAATTTTTAAGCCAATTTGGTTCCTCCCAATAATAGTGTTGACCAATATTATAAAAACCTTCTGGAAAATAAGAAGTTGTTTCTGCCTTATAGGGAATAAGCCAAAACTTCCCATATAACTGGGGAGTTTGTATAACCAGCTTATTAGTTAATATTTCTTTTCGCACGAAGTCTGATACAAACTCTGAATTAGATAAGAACTGTTTCCAATTTTCTGTATTATAATTGATAAATTTTTCTAAATGTTGAATCATAAAATACCCATCTGGATTTTCTAAATAAACATTTGCTTTTTTTGATTTATCATATTCAACCCATGCGAAGAATTGATCTGAGATTTCCTTACTCTTTTTTAAATTTTCTTTTGTTAGAGAATAATAGGAAAATAAACTGCCTTCTGCATATACAATATGTCCAATAATATAGATTCTTTTTAAAGCAGTTTTAGTTGACCAGCCTGTTTCTAAGATAATTTTCTTAAAAAGCGGCTCCACAACGTAATAATCCGCCCATACATACTCAAAATTTTTAGATGGTTGCAAAGGGCTTTCTCTATGAACAGGTAACATAGAAAACAAAAAAAATGAAAAGATGATAATTAATAAACCACTGTAAAAAATTCTTTTAACTAATAAACAAATCAGTGTTATTAAAGACATACAAATAATAATGTGGTTTTTTGTAACAAATGTAATATCAATATGAAAAACTTCCAACCCTCCATTATTTATAAATAGAGGCAAAGTAAATAGACTTGAATATACCAAAAGGCATTTTAATATTGTGTTCTGATTGTTTGGCATAAAATCGTCACATAGCTTTGAAAAAAATAAAATAAATAAAACTGGCACAGGATATAGGTACCAGGAAATTGTAGCTGGCAAAATTGGTATAAAAATAGGAAATATTATAATAGTTAAAAAATTTATTGTAGAGTTTTGAAAAGATAATGTTCTTTTGATTAACTTTTTAACAATTAAAACAAACAAAAATAAAAGAGGTCCAAAAGAATAAAGCTTAAAACTTGTTATTTCATTGACGTGAATAAACCATTTTTCATGAAAATATTTAATTATATATGTTGATATATTCTTTGGCGAATAGTTGGAAATTTCAAAAAAATCAAAGAAACCCATTATAAAATAAGGTAGACACGGCAACAAAGTTAAAATAACAAATAATAAAACAGGTTTTAAAGGTTTTTTATTTTGAAAAAGATAAATAAAAAGAACCGTTAATAAATGCACTGATACAAGAAAGTGAACTTGTACTCCAAATCCTATAATCAAGCCTAGACAATATAGAAAAAAGTGTTTACCTGTTTCTCTCCAATAGTATAGAGTTATTATGGCTAAAACATGAAACATTATGGAAAAACCGGCATTCCATGCGAAATATAATGGATAAAATAAACTTGTTCCCATACAAGAAATAAAAAACATTACAAAAATCAAAAGAGATTCTGTATGTTTATAAATTTTCCCAGAAAACCAAAAAGCCAATGTATAAGTTAAAGCCATCCAGATATTACGCCAAATAATACTCTGGCTAAAAACATCTTCTCCAAACATTAAAGGGGGAAATAGTAAAAAATAAAAAAAGGGCCCAGGAAGATTACTCCCTGCAGACATTTCTGGTCCAGGCCAATAGAATTTTCCTTGAAGCCATCCCAATGCTCTTTGAATATCCCTTTGTATATAAATATCCATATTTAATTCGTTAGCTGTAAACAAATCAAATATTAAAAACGAAAATAAGAAGAAACAAATTAGTCGTATCATTGTTAATGAGTTCGCCCCTTTGCCCTTTAGTCTAGCATTATAATATTTTAAAACTTTTATAAATGCAGGAATTTTCATTTTTTTCCTATTATGTCTGCTTGACATAAATAAAACATAGTAAAATCAATGATTTATAGGAATCAGGATTTTTGAAAGAGTGAACTCAGTATAATGTGTAGCAGTTAATATATGATAATTTGACGGGTTACGCATGTTATTCTAATCGTTAGTTTCTGATTATCTGTCCCCTATCCTATTTTTGAAATTGATTTGATATTTTTTTAAAAAGTTCTGTTTTAGTGAATTCTTCATTTTCTTTCATATAATCATAAGCTGATTTACCTTGTCGATCTTTGTATTTTATATCCAATTTATAGTCTAGTAAAAGTTTAATTACTTGATGATCAATATAAGATTCCTTCATTTTCTTAGTATTAGGTATAGAAGTTGCTCCTGAACGGGATATACAAGTACTTCTTGTATAAGATATAGAAGCAACTGCAATGGCATTGACTTCAGAATCTCTTGCATGGGGATTTGCTCCTTTATCTAATAAAAGCTGAATCAATCGAAAAGGTGCTCTACAAAATATAGAAATTAAAAAGGGGCTTGGTAAATATAAAGCCTCAAGGGCCCCCCCCCAATACATTAACCCAGTTTCATTAATATTTTTGTCATATTTCAAAAGCTTTTCCGTAAATTCATAAGAACCTATCATCACAGCATAATGCAAAGGTTTTAAGCTATTACCATCACTAT
Organism: Bdellovibrionales bacterium; assembly: GCA_965116175.1. Taxonomy (GTDB): domain Bacteria; phylum Bdellovibrionota; class Bdellovibrionia; order Bdellovibrionales; family UBA1609; genus JACOND01. The sequence goes on from OZ220490.1 coordinate 284,467, forward strand.
TATCCCTATAATAAACATTTGCACCAGCTGAAACTAAAATATCAACCATTTCAGGGTATTTTCCATGTAGAACTAACATATGAAGCATAGTTCGTTTATTATCATATCGATCTTCGTTGATATTTTCTATATTTTTTAACCTTTCTTTAAGTTGTCCAGGAGTAATATTTTGCCAAAATTCTGGAGTAAGATATTCTGGAATATGAGCTACATTAAAGGATTTGACACTGTTGATTCTTTTCAACGTATTACACTCATAATCAAAAAAGTCACACTGAATATTTGATTCTGTGGAGATTGAATTCTCAGTATCTAGTGTATTTATGGTTTTAGCATTTTTAAAAGAACTGTTTTTATCATAGTCATATACATAATAACCTAAATAACCTAAACTCAAAACAAGCGTAGCAATTAAAAAGTATTTCATAAAATTTCCTCCAACTTAAGGGTATATTTCAAGCCTTCTTCCTTACATTAAAAGATTAACACTGAATAATAAAAAAACAACATATTTTTTCAGACTTTGCTTTGGTCCCCAATAAACAATAATGAATATCTAGTGATTTATGAACTCCAAATTCAATAAATATGCCATATATGAGATTCTGCCTTAGAATCAATGGGCACTAAACCTATAAAATAACACATAGACATTTCATGATTTGATGAGGGGCCATGAAGGACACGAATACTAGGATCTAAAATTTGTTTGTTATTGGCGCTGTTATCAAACCAGTTTATACATCCTAAGGATGAGTCTTTTTGAACAGTAATGGGTTCTTTAAATCCATAGATTCCTGTAAATTTTATTGTAAAAGGATCTAGTCCAAAAATTCTTTTTTTAATACCTTTTTTTGGATTAATTACAAACATAGAGGAAGCTTTGCCTCTGTAATGCATATGCAGATATACAGCTATGAGGTGCATGGTGTCCTTTACTTTGTAAAACAAGCTTGATTCATAATTTGATTCATGAGGGGGGATATTTATAGAATGTTGATCCAGTGTATGAAGCACTAATTTATATTTTGGCTTTTTTTTATGAAAATTTAGTTTGATATGAGTGTAGTCATCAGTAATTTCTTTCCCAATATTTTCATAATGAATCTTTAACACTATTTTTGCATTTTTTGGTAAAAAAGAACCTATGCTTTTAAAATTTTCAAAGATGTTGTAATCAAATTTTGGGATTTTTCTGGCGCCAAAAAAACTTACAGCATTCTTAACAACCTCTTCAAATGGAGTAGTTTGCAAATCATTATTTGCGCTAAACTTTGGATCCATAACCCAAAATAGCAAATGGTGAACTACTTTTGGCTTTAAAATGATTTTAATATCTTTTATCCATTTATCTTCTTTAAAATTTGTTGGAATGACAACGGTTTTGTAATCAGAGAACATTTCCACTTTGGATTCACGGGAGGGGATTACCATTTTTTTTGGCAGTCTTATAATATGTTCATAGGGGATTTCAGACACTTTTTCCTTTTTCCATAAGGGTTTGGTTTTTTCTTCATCTTTTAAGTAACCACCATAAGCCCACTTTAAAAGCATGGCTTTTTCTTTTGGAGTTAAACTTAAATCATCCATCCAAGGCCCTGTGTTCGGGTCTACATACCAAGGAGGCATCAGATCATTTTCAAGAACGAATTGAAACATTTTTCTCCTTCCCACAATGTCTTCATATTTAACAAAATTCATAGGCCCTGTTCCTGTGGGATTGTGGCAAACAGTGCATCTCTTACTTATAATAGGAGCTACATCCTTATAAAAAACTTTTTCTTTCACTAAAGGCCGTGAGATAAAACATCCGGGAGCAGAGAGTTCTTTAGGAATAACTTTTTTACCAGAAACAACATTTTGTAAAACATCAGACAAATAATGATTTTTAGCTTTAGGCGCCTGTTGCAAAATATGATACTGGTCATCCACCGGCCCTCTATAAATCACTTTTCTTTCAGGAGTAAGTACGAAAATATCCCCTGTGGTTTGTGCAGACAAAGCATTTATAATCCTTTGCTTTGTATCAATTATATAAGGGCTTTTAAATCCAAATTTTTCCAAATCGGATTTCGCGCTTTCCAGCCTATTAACTTGCCCTACATAGATATAAACAAACTTAATTCCTTGTTTTGAATATTGTTTTTCCAATTGTGTCAGACGAGCACCATATTTTTCAGATATAGGACAGTCTTTTTCTCTCATAACAAAGACTATGGCTTTTATATTTTTTAATTCAGACATTCGGAATCTCAAGCCATTTAAAGGGAAGAAGGGAATATCTTTTATGATTGTATTTAAAACAGATATTTGTTTTTCTGGAGGAACTAAAGCTGTATGTTTGCCATTTAAAGTATGCCTACAGGAAAGATTAAAAAACAAAAGGGTAGAGGCAGGAAAAACAATTAAAAATTTTTTAAAAAAACTTTTCATATTCAGTCCTTATGTTATAGAAAAATAAGTTTTAAATTGCGAGTCAATAGGCACTAAAAACCAAAAATAACATTGGGACATCTCCTTTTGTGTGGATACTCCAAAAATCACATGCTCTGAGGGGTTAGGATTTTGCTTGTTTTTTGTGCTGTTATCAAACCAGTTGATGCATTCCAGTGTTGAATCTTTTGAGACAAACAAAGGTTTTTTGAAGCCATAGATTCCTGTAAATTTTATTGTGAAAGGATCCAAACCAAAAATTCTTTTTTTCCGGCCTTTTGAATCACTCAAAAACAGAGAAGAGGCTACTCCCCTGTAATGCATGTGTGTTCCAAAAGCTATAAGCCTTCTGGTTTCCTTTAATTTATGGGATAAGATAGATTTATAACTCCCCTTATAAGGGGGAATATTAATTGTTCGGTGACTGAGTACATGATTTACCATTTTGTATTTTGGCTTTTTTTTATGAAAGCTTAACTTAATATGGGTGTAATCATCAGTAATATCCTGATCTGGACCAAGATAGTTTTCATAATGGATGACTAAAACAATTTTTCCCTGGCGAGGTAAAAAAACTCCCACATCTTTAAAATGTTTGAACATATCATATATGTAGGTTGTGAGGCTTCCAACACCAAAAAAACTCACAGAGTTTTTCACAATTTCATCATAATTCCGAATAATTTTTGCAAGCTCCTTTGAACTTAAAGATGGATTCATGGCAAAAAAATGCAAATGGTGAATGACTTTTGGTTTTAAAACGACTTTGATATTATTTATCCATTTGTCCTGATTAAAATCTGTGGGGATGATGAAAGTTTTATAATCAGAAAACATTTCCGGTCTTTTATCAGCGGGAATTTCCACCTTCTCAGGCAGAGTAATCACATAGTCACCAGAAGCTTCAATCTTTTTATCAAGTTTTTTATTTTTCTCAACCCAAGCTGTCTGTAATAAATCTATAGTTTTAGCTTTCCTTGAAAAACCAGAGTTTACCCATTTCAACAACATAGCTTTTTCCTTTACAGTTAAACTTAAATCATCTTTCCAAGGCCCTGTGTTCGGATCCACATACCAAGGAGGCATTAAATCATTTTCAATAACATATTTAAACATAGCCCCACGACCAACTATATCCTCATAACTCGTAAAATTCATCAATCCTGTCCCCTCAGGATTATGACAACTCGTACACTTGTTATAAATAATAGGAGCTACATCTTTATAAAAAACTTTTTCTTTTACTAAAGGCCGTGAAATAAAACATCCGGGAGCAGAGAGCTCCTTAGGAATAACTTTTTTACCAGAAACAACATTTTGTAAAACATCAAACAGATAATGATTTTTAGCTTTAGGCACCTGCTGCAGAATATGATACTGGTCATCCACCGGCCCCCTGTAAATCACCTTTCTTTCAGGAGTGAGAACAAAAACATCCCCTGTGGTTTTAGCAAATAGAGTATTTATAATCCTCTGTTTGCTATCTACAACATAAGCCCCCTTAAAGCCAAACTTTTCCAAATCGGATTTCGCGCTTTCCTGTATGTCAACCTGTCCCACATAAACATAAATAAATTTGATTCCCTGTTTTGAATACTTCTCTTCCAATTGTGTCAAACGAACCCCATATTTTTCAGATATAGGACAGTCCTTTTCTCTCATAACAAAGACTATAGCTTTTATGTCTTTTAGTTCAGAGAGACGAAAGCGATAGTCGTTTATTGGAAAAAAAGAGAGATCTCTTATAACTTTATTTAAAGGTGATTTTCCAACCTCTTGTTGATTTGAAGGAGAGTGATAAGCATGATGATTTTGATGATGGATGCAGGAGATGGAAAATAAAGCAATAGCAGGTGTTAAAAAAAGCAGAGATAATCTTAAAAAGAAACATTGCTTATAAGGGATAAATATCATTTTTTTACTAACAAATTGAATATAGTTAATTGTAAAGTTTCATATTTAAAGTGATTAGGCTTAAGTTTAAATCTTTCAGGCTGATTAGTCCAGCAATTTTGAATGAACTTATAAGAAGTTAAGCCATTAAGAGTTTTAAGCTGTTTAGCAAAGTTACAGATATTCAAAAAAGCATTAAGATACTGCTTCAGTTTTTCACAAGAAACATAATATGCAGCTTCTTTAATAGTGCAATTCATCCTTTCAACTTGCCCATTAATCCAAGGATGATAAGGTCGGGTTAAGCGGATGTCTTATCCCCTCTTTTTGATATAATCAGTCAAAAACATGTAAATTCTCTCTTTTATCCGTTTTTAAATTAGTAAATTTCCATTTTCTGTTAATATCATATATCTTTTATAAGGAACTTTATCTATTTGTTTAGTTACAGGAAAAGCTGAGAAATATATAAAGGTGAGAAAACAAAGCTTAATATAGAAGCTTCCAGAAAATATGTTTGGAGTTTTGATTGGCAGGAACCAACCATTTAAAAACACAGTTTGACATTTCATTTTTTAAAAACAGACCTTCAATTACATTTTTTTCAGGATTAGGATTAAGTTTGTTTTTTATGCTGTTATCAAACCAATTAATGCATTTGATTGTTGAGCCTTTGGAAATTATAAGAGGTTTTTTTAATTTATAAAGTTGTTCAAAGGAAATGGTCCAGGGGTCTATACCAAAAATTCTTTTTTTAACCCCTTGTGGGTCAATGATGAAAACAGAACTGGCCTTACCTCTTAGATGCATGTGTGTGTTTAATCCTACAAGAAGCCTGTCTTCTTTTATTTTATCTTCTCTCTCCACTTTATAATTGGATGTATTTGCAGGTATATTTATGTTTTTGGCATAGAAATAATGAGTCATTACCTCATACGGGGGTGGTTTTTTATGAAAACCTATTGCAACCTGTGTGTAATCATCAATCACTTTTTTACCTATAGGCTCATAGTGGATTTCTAAAACCAATTTTGAATTTAAAGGCAGTTTAATACCAGCATTTTTATATAGGTCTTTTTCATTATCTGCTGTATTATTTTTAAATTCTGAATTGCGGATAAAGTTAATAGCCTGTGTATGATAGTCAAAACTTTTATTGAAGCTGGTGGTGTTATGATAATCAAAGTTCTCATTTTTTTTGCTGTAAATGTAAGTTGGCTTCATAACATAAATAGCAAAATGATGAATGACTTTTGGTTTTAAAGTAAACTGAACATCCTTTATCCATTTGTCTTTTTTAAAATTTGTTTGAACAACAAATCTTTTATAGATTGAAAATCCTTCCGCAGGAACCATAACCTTTTCAGGCAAACGAATAATATAATCCGCAGAAGTTTGAGCTTTTTTCTCAAACCTTTTCTTCATCCAAGCTGTTTCCAATACATCCTTTCCCTTGTCTTTTCTTGGAAAACCTGCATCTGCCCACTTTAAAAGCATGGCTTTCTCTTTTACAGTCAAACTTAAATCATTCTTCCAAGGTCCTGTATTGGAATCTAAATACCAAGGTGGCATTAAATTCTCCTCAATAACATATTTAAACATAGCCCCACGACCAGCTATATCCTCATAACTTGTAAAATCCATCAATCCTGTGCCAGAGGGATTATGACAGCTTGAGCATTTTTTATAAATGATGGGAGCTACATCTTTAAAGTAGACTTTTTTTTTGTTATAGGCCGTGTGATAACACAACCGGGAGCAGGTAATTCCATAAGCTTAACTTCTTTACCGGAAACCAAAGCGGATAATCTATCTATAACATAATTATTTTTTGCCTTAGGGGCAGACCTCATCAATAAATGATATTGGTCATCAATAGGGCCTTTATAAACAAGCCGTCTCTCAGGAGTTAGAATAAAGGCATCTCCTGTTGTTTGCGCTCCCAAAGCATCAATCACTTTTTGTTTGCTGTCAATTACATAGGAGCCTTTAAAGCCAAATCTTTCTAAATCCTCTTTTGCGCTTTGCTCTGTTCTAACTTGCCCTACATAGTTAAAGATAAATTTAACACCTTTTTTGGAATATTCTTTTTCAAGGCGGGCCCAGCGTGGGCCGTATTTTTCAGATATAGGGCAGTCTTTTTCTCTCATGACAAAGACTATGGCTTTTATATCTTTTAGTTCAGAAAGACGAAATCGGGAGTCATTTATTGGGAAAAAAGACAGGTCTCTTATAATTTGATTGAGAAAAGATTTTTCCATCTTTCCCTGTTGGTGTCCAACAGAATGAGCATGATGCCCTTTATGTTGACTGCCATGATGAATACAGGAAGCCACAGATAAAATAATAAAGAACTTTAAAACAAACCGGAACCATTTATAAAAAGACATTATATAACTTATATATTAAGATTAGAAAATTGTAAATAAAAATCAATCCCTTTGTCCAAACTTTAGTTTTTTCCTTAAAAGGGCAAACTCTGTTTCCTCTTTTTCTCTAACAGATAGAAAAAAGTTTTTATCTTTTTTTATTAATGTGGCATTGTTTTGTGAAAGCTCTGATTTTGTTGAGCCATCTATTGTCAAACAGGCTTTTTTGGCTCCAAAACTGAGATAAATTTCTGAAGTGTCAGGGATAACTACAGGGCGGTTTGTAAGGCTGTGTGAACAAACAGGGGTGATGACCAGTGATGAAACTTTTGGATGGAGGATAGGCCCCCCTGCAGCCAGATTATAAGCTGTAGATCCAATGGGGGAGGAGATAACAAGCCCATCTGATTTTAAGGAGTAAATGTATTCTTTATTAATAAAGATAGAAATATTAATAAGATGACTAAAAGCTCCTCTCTCTATAACAACATCATTTAAAGCATGAAAGGTCTGGGATGGTTTTTTTGATCTCAGATCATCTAATGAGGAAACAAAGGATTGAGGATTTTCAGGGAAAGGGATATTGTTTTTATAAAGACAGGTTTTTAAGAAATAAATTTTCTTTAAAAACATTTCCCCTTTTAAAGTTTTTTCCAAAAGAGGTAAACTTTTTTCAGCTTCATAAGGTGTTAAAAATCCCAAAGAGCCCATATTGATTCCCAAAATAGGAACACTTTGAGAGCGGCTAACAGCTTTAAGATAAGTGCCATCCCCTCCCAGGCAAATGATTAAGTCAGCTTTGTCAAAACTTTTATTTTCCTGTTGAAAAACCAGATCAAAGGTTATGTTTTTTTTCTTTAGAAAGCGGCTAATTTCCCTAATTTTATCTTTTATTTTTTCATTTTTGGAACGGTAAAAAATAACAGCGCTTTTTATATTTTTATTGAATGATTTTTTATTCATCTGATATTGATTATCTTTTTATATAGAATAAGTCAAATCATCAAAGAACAGGTTTATCTAAAAAGTATACTGAATTCTGTTTGAATTTTCAGTTTGTTTCACTTTTGTCCAACACCTTAAAATTCAAACAGAATATTAAGTATAAATAAAAAAGGTTCAAGATGACTTAGGAGGATTATTTTTTACTAATTTTAATATCAATTTATATAAGTTCTCTTTTCTGTGATTAAATCTAAATTCACATTCCTTTAGGTGTAAATAAAAAGTTTTTTTATCCATACCTCTAAACTTATAAAGCCTCACTTTAGCTAAACCCCAAAAGTTCTCTATACCATTTATGTGGTTCTTTATCCTCCCCTTTTTCTTAGAAAATTCATCTCTTCCATGATGAACTCTATAATGCTTTTTATAACCTAAATCTACTAAACTATCGTAGGTCTTAAATCCATCTGTAAAGACTCTTGTTCTTTTACTAATCTTCGAAGTTATCAGAGGCAAAATCTCTTGTTTTGAACAATTTTTAATGACTTGAGTATAGACGACCTTTTCTTTTTTTTAAGCCAAAAATAAGGGTTTTATTATAGGCTCCTCTTCCCTTTTTTCCTCTTATTCTTCTCGCTCCAAAATAACTTTCATCCATCTCTATTTCACCTTTATTAAAAGGACTTTCTTTTTCACAAGCTGCAGCCATTTTTATTCTAATATGTTTTAAGATTTTATTAATAGAGTTTCTGCTAACACCAGAAAGTAAAGAGATTTGCTGAGCTGTTAGATCAGCTGAAAAGAGCTTGATTATTTCCCTAAATTTCTTCTCAGAAAGAAAGGCGGGAACAGATAAAATACTTGTTTTTTGTAGTCATTTTAAATAATTAACTTCTATCATAATAGGTTTGGTTTAAGCCGTCATGAATCTACTTTAATCTTACCGCAAAAGGCTTAAAGCGGAACTCCTAAAAACCAAAGAGCTTTTTTTGGAACTCTGCTTTTAAGCGGCGGAAACAGCAAAACAAAGGGACTCTGAAAGAGCCCCTTATGTTTTTATTAGATAATAATAGCTTTGCTTTTAAGCCTTAAAGATTAAAAAACCAACAGGCTTTTAGCTTTCTGGCACTATTTTTTACAGTGTGCAAACTCCAGTAGCGGACGCACAGGCGCTAGCAGTTCCATCAATTTCAGTGTCACTTCTGCTTAGATCGGTAATTTCACCGTTTTGATTAAATTCAATACATCCTGAGCGATTCCCCGTTCCAACACCGCTTACCAACATACAAAAACTTATAGGTGTACTAGTCTTGACCCCTGATGTAATTGTTGCGCCCTGCTGATTTGTAAGTGTGCCGTTAATATCTGCATCTGCACAAGTGGCAAAAGACTCATCAGTTAAACAAACACTAAAAGCCTTTGCTGCTTGGTTCAGTGTAGCTCTAACCACATTTCTTTCCGCATTGGCGCGGTAGCTGTTATAAGCTGGAATAGCCACCGCAGCCAACACACCGATAATAGCTACCACCACAAGAAGCTCAATTAACGAAAAACCGCTCTTTTCCTGCTTTTTTTGCTTGCCCGTGTGTAACATAAAGACACTTATCAGGGATTTGGCTTTGTTAATGATATTGCTGATTAAATTTTTCATATTTTATCCTCCTTAAAGTTAAAAAATGACTAATATATAATATATTTTTAATAAGAAGAGTCTATATTGCAAGTTTTATTATCTATTTTTTTTGATTTTTTTGAGAAAGCTCTTGGTAGAATCAAGAAAAAACTTGAAAAAGCCTTATATTTTAGGCTTTTTTATGAAACCCCTTACTTGAGAAAAAGCTTTAAAACTGTATCTTTTAGTTTAGGCGCTTATTTTGTTTCCCGATGCTCCTCAAACACTTTTGCCGTCTCATCCCTTGATAACTTCCTTAAATGCCACATAATATCCTTAAACTTTCTTCTTATTTTTAAGCCTCTCCACTTTCTGTTTGGGCAGTCCAGTAAACTTTGAGATTGTAGAAATATCTATTTTTTTGGCAAGCATTCTTAAAGCTGTTTCATCTCTGCCTTTTTCTATGCCTCTTTCCATGCCTTTTTCATAAGCTCCATCAAGGCGAGCCTGCTCATCCTTCCACATCTTTTCCCGATGCTCCTCAAACACTTTTGCCGTCTCATCCCTTGATAACTTCCTTAAATGCCACATAATATCCTTAAACTCCTCACCTTTTGATAAAAAACTACTAAATTCCCCCTTATTCATCTTAGGGGCATTCTTTAATATATAACACCAATTATCCACTTTATCAATTAAATCATCCACATCCTTCCTGAATCTGTCCAGCTGAACCAACACTATATTAAAATCCCTCGTCCATAAAACATCAGGGTCCTTATCTGACCTTAAACTAAAGGTGCTATAATACTCCTTCAATTCAGGAAATAAAGATTTTGTGCAAATTAAAAGGGAATATACAGGTTTTAAGAGTTCATACTTTTTCCCTCTGCCCAACTGAGAACCATAGAGCCTTGAGGCATAGAATAGAGTTCTGGAGTTAAAGTGTTTTTCAGGGAAGTTTTGCATTTCCACATTGGCTATGCCTTGTTTATCCAGATCAACATGGATGTCCAGGATGCTTTCTTTTTTATTGATTTGTGATGTTTGGAGTTGTTCTTCAAGGAGTTTGATTTGTTTGATTTGTTGTCCTTGAGGTAGGGGGAGGAAGCTGTTGAGGAGGTGAATAAGGTCTTGTTTATACTTTTTAAAGTAATATTTAAAGATTCTATCTTGTTTAAGGTCTTTGAGATGGAGGGGTTTACTATGTTTGAGGTTATTTTTCTTGGTGTTTTTCATTTCCTTCCTTTTTGATTTTTTTTTAAAAGTTGGGTTGTTGTCCTTTGCCTTTTTATGAGGTAGCAATTTCTGTTCTTTAAAAGGCTGGGTTTTTTTTAAGTTTTGAGGAAATATTTGCTGATAATTGCCGGGTATCGACGCTTTTAAAGCTTGTAAAAAGCAGGGAAATTATTGGATTTCTTAAGATTTTTTGCAGTAAATAATAGGTTTTTTTAATTTTTATCCCTGATAAGTGTCTTTATGTTACACACGGGCAAGCAAAAAAAGCAGGAAAAGAGGGGTTTTTCGTTAATTGAGCTTCTTGTGGTGGTAGCTATTATCGGTGTGTTGGCTGCGGTGGCTATTCCAGCTTATAACAAATACAAAAGAAGCGCTAGAGTGGGAGTTGTAACTGCCTCGATCAATCAAATTAAGAAAGCTTTTCCAGTTTGCTTGGCTACGAGCTCTTTTACAGATTGTGACACTGTCGACATCAATGGAACATTAAAAGCACAATCAGGTGTCGCAATTAGTGGCAACACAGGCGGATCCTCAGGCAGCGAAAAAGCTTGCTGGAGGGTTGTATCAGATAATGTAGATGCTTGTGTAGAATTTAATAATGGGGCTAATCCTGATGTTGTTGCAGCTTCAAAATTTGGAGTGCCTATTGGAACTCCTTGTTCCCCCGATATTATACAAATAAATGGTGGTCAGGATACTTGTTCTGGTACATCTATTACTGCTGTGGGTGCCGCAGACACTTGTCCTACTGGTTGCTCAATAGCTTGCACAGCAAGCAATATACACTGTGGAACAGGCAATACAAGCGCAGCTGTAACAGCATCTTGCTCAAGTGGAGATTGCTCTTAAGAATTAAAGTTTGCATTGTTGCGCTGTTAAAAAGTTATAAATTATAACTGGTTGTTCAAAAGAGGCAGAGGTTATCTGCCTCTTTTTTATTAGTCGGCTTATTAAATTCTACTGCCATTAAATATATTAATTCTGTTTGAATGTGATTCTGACTTTTGAAAAAAATATGTGTCAGTTTAACGAACTTGGATTTAAGCGTTTTAATAAAACCTGTATTGATAAAAACAGAGAAAATACCTGCTTGACAAACTTTATTCCTTTATGGGATATTCCCTCACTCACAGGCTTAAAAAGGATAATTTATGTTTGCTATTGTGCGTTTAGGGAACCAACAATTTAAAGTCCAGGCAGGGGATTTTATCCGTTCGCCTTTTCAGGATAAACCTGTCCAAGGTAAAATTGATATTCCTGTTGTTGCTTTCAGCAGTGGTGAGGATTTTTTGTTTGATAGTTCTGAGCTGAAAGGCTCTAAAGTGACAGCTTTAGTCCTCAGGCAGTCCCTGGCCCCTAAAGTTCTTATTTTGAAAAAAAAAAGACGCAAAGGCTACCGCCGAACACAGGGTCACAGGCAAAAAATCACTGAATTGAGGATTTTAGAGCTTAAATCTCCTGGAGGACAAGTCTCCAAGGTGGATCTAAAAAAACAAGCGGTTTCCAAAACTAAAACTTCATCTGTTAAGGACAGACAAAGTGTGGCCACAGCAGCACAGGCGCCATCTGTCCAAGTGAAAACAAACGTGGCAAAAAAAGCCGCCTCTAAAACTGCCACAGTAAAAACAGTAAAGCCTTCTCATAAAAAGATTAAAAAACAAGCTGCAAGAACGGAGCGGAAATCAGCGGGTGCAAAATCTAAAGCTGCTGTAAAATCTAAAAAGAAAACTAAAAAATAAATCTAACAAAAGAGGTTGATATGGCATCCAAAAAAGCGTCAGGGAGCACAAGGAATGGCAGAGACAGTCAGAGCAAGAGGCTTGGAGTCAAGCGTTTTGGAGGACAAAGGGTGACTCCTGGAACCATTATTGTTCGTCAAAGAGGCACAGTTTTTCTTCCGGGAAACAATGTTTCTCTAGGAAGGGATTTCACTATTTTTTCCCTCATTGAAGGAAATGTAAAATTTGAAAGAATCAACCGCAGAAAACAAAAGGTGAGTGTCTATAGCTCCTCGGCCTAAATTAAATCAGGTTTTTCAAAAAGAGGCTGTCATTTTGTTTCATTATAAAGATCAAATATCCCTAAACCTTGCTTCCGGCTCAGGAGGACAGGGCTGTTTAAGTTTTTACACGACAAGAAAAAAACCCCGTGGCGGACCTGACGGAGGAGATGGGGGCCGGGGTGGTTCTGTGTTTTTCATATCCTCTTCTAAGGCCAATGGTTTTGAGCCTTTAAAAAAAATCAGGAAATATTGCGCTGGTTCAGGTGGTTCTGGGGGAAAGCAATTAAAAAAAGGAAAGCAGGGGAAAGATGTAAATATTAATATCCCTATAGGGACTCTTGTTCGTAATGAGAAAGGACAAATTTTGAGAGATTTTATAAGTCCTGTAAGGGAGATTTTTCTTGAAGGAGGCCGGGGCGGAAGAGGCAATGCTTTTTTTAAAACCAGTTTAAATCAGGCTCCCAGACAATTTCAAAAAGGAGAAAAAGGACAAAGCCAAAAGGTCTTGTTGGAGTTAAAGCCTCTTGTTCATGTGGCTATTGTTGGAAAGGTGAATACTGGCAAGTCCTCCTTTTTTAACCTTGTGACAAAATCAAAATCCAAAGTGGCGGATTACCCTTACACAACCCTTGTCCCCCATATTGGAAGAATTAAAAATCTTTCAGAATTTTACTTTATTATGGATATTCCAGGTCTTGACAAAGGGGCTTCTCAAACTGTCTCTAAGGGCTTGTCTTTTTTGAGAAGTATTCAAAGGGCAGAGCTTTTGCTGAATTTTATTGACAGTTCTTCTCCTACAGCTTTAAGGGACAAAAAGGATATAGAGAAGGAATTAAAACTTTTTGATAAAAATCAAAGTGAAAGTTATTTTAAAGGTTTAAGCCGGAAAAAGGTGTTTTTTATCCTTAGTAAAGTGGATAAATTTGAAGATCAAACCCAATTGAATCAGCTTATAAAAAAGGTTTCACTCAAGAAAAGCCAAAAGATATTTGCTCTTTCCAATACAAAAAAACAGGGGTTAAAGGAGATTTTATCAGCCATTGAAGAAACCCTGGAAAAACCAAGCCGGGCCAGGAGATCAGGTTAAAAAATAATTTTAAAGCAGGGAGCTTGTCAATTTGCCAAAGCCAAAAAAATTAAAAATCAAAACCGGCGCTATGGGTGGGAGTTTTAACCCTTTTCACCTGGCCCATCTCAACAGCCTGCTTACAGTCAGAGAGCAGTTTTCTTTGAAAAATATTATTGTTATCCCTTCTTTTCAATCCCCTTTGAAAAATGAATCAGCAATAAACCCCTCCTATCGTTTGGAGATGTTGAAAAAAACATTAAGCCCCTATCCTTTTATCAAGCTTGATGATCAGGAAATCCGTAGAAGGGGGGTAAGCTACACCCATAAAACAATTACACAACTTTCCAAAGGAAAAAATAAAGAGGAGTTGTTTTTTATTATGGGTTTGGATCAGTTTTATATTTTTGATCGATGGAAAAATTTTAAACAGATTTTAAAAAAGATAAATCTTATAGTCACCAGCCGTCCGGGGCTTTTTTTTCCAAAAACAATGGCGGATTTACCGCAAGGCTTAAAGCCTCTTGTTAAAAAAAGGCAGTCCAAAGGAATTTCTTTAAAAGATTCAGAAAAGAAAATATATTTTTGTTCCTTAAAAGATATGGATATTGGCTCTTCTTACATAAGGCAGCGGTTAAAGGAAGGGAGAGAGGTCAATCACTTAGTGCCTAATGCGGTGGATTTCTATATCAAAGAGAAAAAACTCTATACCAGTGAAGAAGAGGAGTTTGAAGGTCAAACTCAGGAGCTGATTGATTTTAGTGTAAAAGAGCTAAAAAAAAAGAAAGCCTATGATATAAAATCCTTTGACCTTCGCTCAAGGCCTCTGCCCTTTTCTTTTGGGCTGATAGTTTCTGGCTCTAATACAAGACAGACCAAAGCTTTGGCTGTTCATATTAAAAAACAAATTAAAAAGCATTTTGGGCTAAAACCCATGAACGAAGAAGGGCAGACTGAATCCCGATGGATTGTTTTGGATTATGGGGATGTGGTGATTCATATTTTTTACGATTACACAAAAAAGTTTTATAAATTGGAAGAGCTTTGGGAATCCCCTCCACCGGCTTTATCCTCATGCGCGAAATAAATTGGAAAATTTGGAAAGTTAGGTGTATAATTCCCGTTTTTTCCAGTCATTTCAATAAGTTAACTACCTTAATAGTTAAGCTTAAGTCACCATGAACCTATGTATATCAATTCTGAAATGCCCAAATATGGTGAATGCAAGTCAGCGCAGCTTGTAGAACAGCAGTTTTTCCAAAAGAGCAAATAGGCTGTTTTGAAATGCCTTATGGGAAAAGCCCATATCCCAACCCTTTTCACTTAAGAAATCAGAAACAACAGCCATACAAAACACAGGGATTTTATGCTGTTTTCCTACAGACATTAAAGCAGAGGCTTCCATCTCCAAACCGGAGATATTATGAGCAATATAAAGAGGGTAGTTCTTTTTTTGTATGTTATAAGGTCTATCACAGCTAAGACTTGTAATGGGTAAAAGAGAGAGGTCTTTAATCAGCTGACCTGCTGTTTTTTTGTGAGGATTTTTTATAAATAGCTCGTTCATTATTTGTTCTGATTGTTCTATTTGTCCCTCCTGTAGTTTTTTTCTTATTTGTTTTGAGATTTCTTGTTTGTTTTTTGATTGATTGTTTGATTGTTTGTCATGTTGTTTTAAAGTGTTTTTTGAATTTAAAGAGGAAGAAGTTTCTTCATAAGCCCGTTGGATGAAAAGTTTTTGTCCTAAATTTAATTTTTTGTCAAAGGAGGCTATGGCCCCCAGAGAAAAAACCAAAGGCAGTTTTAAAGCCTTTAAATATTCAAATTGAATAAGGGAGGCTCCGACTCCAATTCCAAAATGGCTGACAACAACAGACTTATTTTTTTCATAAATATCCCAATAGGCACCAAGACAATAAATTCTTTTTCCCTTATAAAGGTTTTGAAGTTTTTTAGCCACTCCTGGGGAAAAACACAAAATGGCCTTTTCCAGTTCTTTTAAAAAAAGATTTTTGGCATAGCGAGCAACAAACTTCTCACTATCCATTAAATATTCATGGGAAGGATTTTTAATTTTTCTTTCTCCAATAGGGAGCAAAAGGAATCAAAAAACTGTAAAACTTTGCAAAATATTTATTTATACCTCTTTCAATCATGGCTTTATAACAGCATTGTTTAAATTCATTAATATCTGTTCCTTTATAGACCATCTCTCCATCTTTGAAACAGTAACTGCAATAAAGATCAGCTTCCCTTTTACCACTATCTTTTTTAAAGGGCATAAGGCACATTTCACAGGTGTTTTTCATAGTAGACAGTATATAAAACGCTTTCGTATCAATCAAGAGTTATTAGAAAAATTCTCCGTTTAAAAAAATGAAAACCACAGTTCTATGCATAGAAAGGATTGCTGTTCAATCCTCCTATGATAAATTAAGAGAAGATCAATTAAAAGCTGTTAGTTCTATGCATAAAAGGATTGCTGTTCAATCCTCCTAAGGGTATATTGTTAGCCAATGTCCCTTGAAGATCATATTTTACCTTTTGCTCAAATTACAGAAAAAGCGGCTTTAGCCTGTTATCCCCTTATTGGAAAAGGAAATTCAATGGGAGCGGATCAGCTGGCTGTTTCGGCAATGAGAGAAGCCTTCAATAAACTCCCTATGGATATTCAGATTGTTATAGGTGAAGGGGAAAGGGATCAGGCTCCCAGGCTTTATACAGGGGAAAAACTGGGGGATGAAAACTCTGCTTTAAAAGTAGATGTGGCTGTTGATCCTCTGGAAGGGACAACAATATGCGCTGAGGCCAGGCCAGGCTCTCTTTCTGTTATGGCTGTTTCGCTTAGGGGGCAGCTTTTTAAGGCTCCTGATATTTATATGAAGAAAATAGCCAGCGGACCTGAAGCGGGCAATGTTATAGATTTAAAGGCTTCTCCCAAACAAAATATTGAATTAACAGCAAAAACTCTTGGAAAATCCCCTGAAGATATTACAGTGGGAGTTTTAAACCGCCAGTGCCATAAAGAGTTAATAGAGCAAATCAGAGCCTTGGGCGCACGAATACAGCTTGTAGGGGATGGCGATGTGGCTTTGGCTTTGGAGACAGCTTTTAAATCCTCATCTATAGATTTGCTGATGGGAGTAGGAGGAGCTCCTGAAGGTGTTTTGGCCGCCAGCGCATTAAAATGTTTGGGAGCTGGATTTCAGGGACAGCTTTTATATAAAAATGAAGAAGAGCGGGAAAGGGCAAAAAAAGCAGGTTTAAAGGACTTGGATAAAGTTTGGATAAGAGATGAATTGGCTTCTGCTGAAGTTTTGTTTTTTGCAACAGGAGTTACTTCTGGAAGTCTGCTTAAAGGAGTCCAAAAAAATAATTCATCTTATTGCACAGAGACCCTGGTTTTAAGCTCAAGCAGACAGACAAAAATACAAAACATACATTTTAGAAATAAACAGAATTAAGTGTAAAAGACGGGTAAAGTGGGAAGTACTGTTAAGTTTTTAAACACTTGATTTAATTTTTTAACAAAACTCTGCTTTATTAGAGGTTTTTTATTTAAGATTTTGAGAGTATGGGTTATATTTTTTTTGTTTTATGATGTTTAAGAAAATATATTTCAAAACTCTTTTCTTTTTGTTGTGTTCTTTTTTTGTTTTTTCCTCTTTGGCTCAGGAGCTGGATTTTAATTTTGATGGTGAGAATGAGGATTTATATGCCCCTGAAGAGGATGAGGAAATACCTTGTGAAAGTTTATCCTCGGCTTTTAAAAAATATAGTGATGTTTTTCTTGGACAGGATTTTTTAACTCAGGAGGGAGTTTATGATAATTTTAAAGTTATCTGTAGAGATCTGCCTTCAGCTTTTAAGAGTTACAGTGATGATATTTGGCTTGAGCAGCAGTCTTTAAGGGATCTGTTGTTTGAAATGTCTTTTACTTTGATAAATGTTTCAAATGGAAAATCTTTACCATCTGATGAATGGATTGCAGAAGGAAGATTGGTGGCAAATTTGATTCCATCTAATAAAGCCAGACTCTCACTTAGGGCTAGGGGTATTATGCATTCTTTAACAGAGTGTTTGCCGTTCTCTGAGCGGCCTAATCTGTCTTCCGGGGCTTCTGGTCAACAGTCTTTAAGAGATTTGTTATTTCAGACTTTTGATCTTTTAGAAAATGTTTTAAAAGGAGAATCTGTATCACTTGATACAATGATTGATAAAGTAGGAAACGAATCAGATAAAATTCAAGAAAATATATTTAACCATTCAAACCAAAGTCAAAATATTAAAGATGCTCTCATACAGTGTCTCCAGCCTTCTTCTCAATAGTCTGTATTATTCAAAAAATGATAAGAAAAATTGTGAAATTATCACTTTTGAAAAAGTTATTGAATTTTTATAATCCCCTTCCATTTAAAGAAAAATAATGTTATGAAAACTTATTTATATAGGTTTTCTGTATTTCCTTAAAAAATGTATTAAAACTGACAATAAAGGGGAAAGTTATGTCTCATAGTGTTACTGTGGCTTATGGTGATGGAATCGGTCCGGAAATTATGAATGTGGTTTTGAATATCCTTCATAAAGGGAGACTGAACTTTAAAGAGGATGTTATTGAACTTGGTGAAAAGGTTTATAAGCAGGGATATGAATCAGGCATTAAACCTGAAGATTGGAATATTATACGCAAAAATAAAGTTTTCCTGAAAGCCCCCATTACAACCCCCCAAGGGGGAGGTTTTAAAAGCCTTAATGTAAAAGTGAGAAAAAGCCTTGGGCTTTTTGCAAATGTCAGACCTGTTTACTCTTTATACCCTTATGTGGAAACCAAATTCCCCAATATGGATGTGGTGATTATTCGTGAAAATGAAGAGGATCTTTATGCGGGTATTGAACACCGCCAAACTCATGAGGTTTTTCAATGTTTAAAACTTATTACTGTGCCAGGTTGTCAGAAAATTGTCCGCTATGCTTTTGAGTATGCCCGTCAAATGGGAAGAAAAAAAGTAACTTGTATGACAAAGGATAATATTATGAAGCTCACAGATGGAACTTTCCGTAAAATTTTTGAGGAGATAGCGGGGGAGTATACAGATATTGAAAGTGACCACTGGATCATTGATATTGGAGCCGCAAAGTTTTCCACTCAACCGGAAAATTTTGATGTTGTTTTACTTCCTAATCTTTATGGTGATGTTTTGAGTGATATATCAGCGCAGTTGGCTGGCTCAGTAGGCATTGGAGGTTCCAGCAATATTGGCGCAAGTCATGCCATGTTTGAGGCTATTCACGGATCTGCTCCTAGAAGGGCAGGGCAGAATGCAGCTAATCCCAGTGGTCTTCTGAATGGGGCTTTGTTGATGTTAAGCCATATAGGTGAAAATGAAATTGCGGAAAAAATACAAAATGCTTGGTTAAAAACCATTGAAGAGGGGATTCACACTTACGATATCTATAACGAAAAGACAAGCAAACAAAAAGTGAGCACAACAGATTTTGGAAAAGCTGTTATTGAAAATTTAGGAGCAAAGCCTGAAAAACTTAGCCCTTCTTTTATGCCTAAAAATCAAAAGCCTATACAAATAACAGTCTTAAAAACGGATCCCTCTTCCTCGGATAAAGTATTAGATGGGGTGGATGTTTTTATTTGTGAGCAAAACAGGGATCCTGAGGTTGTGGCTGAAAAGTTAAAACAGGCCAGTCACAGACATAACTCTCTGGAATTGGTTTATATAACCAATAGAGGGATTAAAGTTTACCCTTCAGCTGTTCCGGAAACTTTTTGCACCGATCACTGGCGTTGTCGTTTTCTAATAAAAAAACAAACTGACGGGTTGGGGCAAGAGGATGTCATTTCTTTATTGCAGCTTATCACTTCTGCAAATTTGGAAATTATAAAAACAGAAAATCTTTATTCTTTTTCAGGTGAACAGAATTACTCTCAGATTGGTTAGGATCGTTATAATGTCCAACTAGAAATTATTTTTGACTCATTGGGAGTTGTCTGATCAAAAGCAATTTCAAGGAGAACACCGGATTTAACTCCATCTATATTTGAAAAATGCGATAGATACCCCAAACATTATTAACCAATCATATTCTTGATTATTTAAAAGAATCTTATCAAATCAAAGAATCAAACCTGGAAAAATATGAAACATTGTCTTCTGAACCGATAGATAGGACAGCCGAGAGCATACAGATTATGTTCCAACACAAATTTTAGCTGAATATACAAAAAAAAGAGGACAGGATATGTTATTGATTCTAAAATACTAAGATGCCTCTAGTCACAATTTATATCATCTCTTATGTCATTCAAGTTTTTGATCAGCTGCTTTTCAATAAGAGTTTTTTCCAGTTTATTGATTCTGTCTGCAAGATATCTTCTTAATTCCTCGTCACAGGCGGAATTTAAAATATCCTGTTTTAATTGATCAATATTTGTTGTATAATGGGGCTTGGTGCAACTAGCCAAAGTCAATAAAAAAAAGAGAAAAACTATTATCTTCATAGATAAACCTTATATAAGTTTTTTAATCCAGGCTGGATAAAACATAAACAAAGACCTCTCCCTCTCTGCAAACAGGATCGTCACCAGGTAAATCCTTAATTACTATTCTGTTTTTAATCAATCTTAATTCCGCTTCCCGCCATTCATGGAGAATTATTTGATTTCCTTTTAAATTGTAATTGCTTACCTCTCTCTGTTTCTCCCCATCTTCAAATATTGCATCCATACTGACTGTTCCATCAGATTTAAAAATAAAGGTAGCTTCTGTTACAGAATTTTCATAACCAGGAGCTTTTGACCTGTGACTTCTATCATCCAGTGATTCATTCCTGCAACCGCTCCCGCTATAAATCCAAGTCCCAACCACATCTGAAAAAGAGGGTAAGGGTAGAAATATTAAAAGAATAAAAAGAAATTTCATATTACCTCCTGAGTTGATTGATTATTAAAAATCATTAGAAATAAACCCGCTTAACTAGTCTTGAACCAAATTAAATCATACAAAAGCATTAATGCAAGCCTATTTTTGTATATGCCTGTCCCTTTCCGAAAATCTTGGTGAAGATATCCCATTTTTTGAAAAATCTGGTCTGGGTTTTTCTTTCATGGAAGAAAATTATCAAAAATCGAGCTGAATTTGGAGAGATTTTCCATAAAGGGAGGGGATTTGTCTGTAGCCTTAGTTCCCAACGGCTAGACAGTATAATCATCCAGAACTATAACCCTCTTAAAGTATCATGAACCTTATTAAAAAATCATGAACTTATATTATTTAAGGGTTCTCTTCAGACAGGGGATACTAGGGTTACTGAAAAATATAAGAAATTAAAAAAGAAACACAATAAAGATTTAAAGCACATATATTATAAGGATGTTTAAAGGAAATGTCGGAATAAATGGCCGGTAAGAATTCGGTATAATATAGGCAAAGAAGAACCTTCAAAGTATGCTTCTATCAAAAATTTTAACGGGATTTATCGGTTAGTAGTAGTTATTAGCGGTTATCAAAGAGGCAAATAGGAGTGTTTTTGTTGAGTTTTAGACCTATTTTAGAGTTTTGAAACAACAAACCACAATCCTGTCTCCCCAACCATTTGATGCACTGGGTTTTGTGTGTGGCTGTGTGTGCCCCTTTCGGAACATTTCAAAAAATGTCGGGGTATTTCAAGTCCCTGTGTTTCTTGGTTAATCAGGCAATTTGCATTTCTTTTAACTTATTTCGGGATATTTCCCGATATTTCAAATTTGATCTACATGGTGCTACATAAAAATCTACATGGATTTTTAGCTTGGTCAGGGGCTTCTTTGGTGGGTGAAAGTATAAATCTTACAGTATAAGAAAAGAAACAAGCAGATGTTTTTATTTTGTCAGCTTCCATAAATCTTCACAGAAAAAATAATCAATGGGTTTGATATGTTTTTTTAAAAAACTTTCAGAGACCATATTTGGTCTTATATCGCAGTAATAAACACCATCTAAAGAATTTAATTTAATCGTGTATCCTTTGAAGTGGCCTGATAAAAAAGTAGAGTTAATACCATACTTACGCTTTGATTTTGTTTTCTTTCTTTGAACATCATTTAAAAAAATGGCAATATGAGGAACATAAGTATCAGTAAGTTTTGAATATAAAAATTTATCAATAAATATTTTATCAATTCTGTCTTTACTGGATGTTTTCACTGAGCCAATGACTTTTAAAGCTGTATCTTTTTTTATTAACAAATCATGCTGGTACTTCATTTTAAAGAGAGTTCTTCCAAATTTTTTTATAGGAATTTCAATCCATCCAGAGGAGCATTTAAATCCCATTTCATTGATAAAGAGACAAATAAAAAGCTCAAAGTAATCCCCTGCCAATTTTCGTGCTTTATTAGATTCTCCAACGGGTAGGGCATCTAAACAAGCACCAATTGTTTGTTGAGTAGTATAAATACACTTCTTTACAATTTCTCTATTGGTTTTATTTGCTCCTTTTATTTTATCTTTACTTTTTAACAGAGTTTTTATCTTTGAAATCGCTTTTGGGTATTCATTTATAGCAAGAAATAAATCAGAGTTTATTGGTCTTGATATATTATATTTCCCATCTTTCTTGTATTGAAAAAATGTATAGTTTGTTTCATTTTGAGCAATAATTTTAGCTTGTAAACCTGCTTCAACAAATTCTAAATAGTTATTAGCAAAGTTGAAAAAATCATTAAGGCTTTTGAAATTGCTTTTATCTGTGGATTTTTTAAGAAGATTTTTTAAACTTAATGCACTCAACGAATACGCTCTCTTCTTTCTGTATTTCTCCTATCAAATTCAAACCATTCTTTTTCTGTTTTATATATGACATTTCTTATTCTATGGATAGCCCATTGGTTGTATTCTTTTGAAATATCACATCCCATCCATTTTCTTCCAAGTTGTTCTGCAACTGTCACCGTAGTACCTGCACCTGAAAAAGGATCAATAACGGTATCACCAGTTTTTGAAGATGCCATTATAAATTTTCTTACTAGTTCTTCAGGTTTTTGTGTTGGATGAGGAGTTTTTTCTTCCATCCCATTACAGGTTACAGGTACTTCTATAACATCCTTCGGTTTAGCTCCTAAAGGATGAGGTCGCCAATCAGCACTTTTCTCTTTATTGTTATATTGACTTGTTTTAGCCTGTGGATGTAAGGGGTATTTCAGAGTATGTTTTCCATAAGGAATCCTAATATAATCTGTATTTAATCTTGTTTTTTTTATTTTTCTAAAATGAATGATACTTTCGTGCGATCGACCCCAATCATTTCCTAAGTTAGCTTTATTTTTATAAGACCATATAAGCCACTTACACGATCTAAAATATAACATGGCAGGGTGTTTAATATCGGACAGGATTTCAGAAAAACCACACACATATAAAGAACCATCTTTTTTTAAGACCCTGCTTGCCTCTTTAATCCACTCAATAGACCATTCAATATATTCTTCCTGAGATTCAAAATTATCCCAATTTGCTTTTTTAATATTGTATGGTGGATCAGCAAATATCAATTCAATAGATTCATTCTCTAAAGTTTTAAGCCATTGTATAGAATCCCCAAGAAATAATTTTCCATTTGTATGCTTAAAATGTAACTGTACTTTGTTACAGTTTTCTTTTACTTTGTATTTTCTGTCTTGATTACTAAATAAGCTGTTCTGTGTTTGTTCAATAGAAGCTTCCATATTGTTTGTCCTTTGATTTTTTATATTTTGATAACCAGATAGCCCTTATATAAAACCCAAGCGAGATAACCTTATACTCATAGATATAGATGAAACACCAAAAGTCTCTGCTAGATCACGAACATCATCTTCGCATAAATATTTCCTAGAGTTTTTTTGTATTAACTTATGTATTTCTTTATTTAAAATTTCTCTAGGCATCAGCAATGAAGCTGCAAAATGATTAGCCTCAATTTCTCTCCAGTCTGAACCTTCAGAGGTTTTGTCATCACGAAATAATATCTGAGATGGAGTATTATATTGTTTTTGTTGATCTATTGTACCTTTATCTTGTGTGTTTAAGGCAGTATCATGTTTTAATAGTAAGTGTCCTAATTCGTGTGCTATGGTAAACTTTTTTCTTGTGGATGGTTGATGTTTATTGACAACTATAACTTGTTTTCCATTTTCTGTAGTCATGGAAGCTCCAGAAATATTACTTTGTAACTTTTTATCAAAATAGTGAATGGCATGAGCTTTCACCAGTTCTTCCATATCAATATCACACTTATCTGGTTGCTTTAATTTTTGTCTTGTTTCTTTTGCTTTTTTTTCTATTACTTCAGCTTTTTTTGTGTTCATTTTCCCTCCTTAAATCTTTTAGGACACCTCTTAAATCTTTTGACAATTCTTTATTCTCCAAATTATTAAGAGCACGACCCAAAGAAGACTCATCAACTGCTTGTGTTAATTTACTTAAACTGATTTCTAAATAAAGTGCAATTCTAATAGCTGTATCTAAATTAGGAGCTTGTTTTCCTTGTTCATAGTTATTGATGGAGATTCGGCTTACATTAAGTTCTCTGGCTAACTTCTCCTGGGAAATTGCTTTTTCTTCCCGATGTTCTCTCATCATTCGTCCAAATTTGGTAGCTGTGGACATATTTTAAATATAAAAGCACTTTAGACAAAAATCAACAAGATATATATTATAATATACAAAATTTAATACTTTACATTTAACAAAAAAAATGATAATTTTACAAAAAATGCCCTAAAATAAAGAAAAAAGGTGATTTTTCTGTTAGTTTCTATCATGGGTTACCTCCTTTATGTTTTGATAGATTTACATCCTTATCAAAACGGGTAACCCTGATCTTTTCAAACAGTGTCAGATCAAGTCGTAACTAGTACAATTTGCTTCTTCCAAGAGTGAGAGAGTGGAGAGCGGGAATGCAATCAGAAATTTTAAGGGATTTTTGTAAAGGGATTTATATCCCTGAAATAAAATTCCATGATTTGAGAGGACCTTTATTACCAATATGCTATCCAAAGGTGTGGCTTTAAATGTTGTAATGTCCATTGTGGGGCATAGGAAAATAGCCACGACAGATGTTTATAATTGCTTGGCAGGTGTTGGAGTAAAGGGAAGCACGAACAAACTCAGTTATGGTTTGCATTTTCAGGCTCATTCCAATAATGTGGTTATTCCCTTTATTAAAAATGAGGGTTGAGTGGCTACATAGGGCTACATAGGATTTAAAAGTTTTGTGTTTTCAATGGTTTAAAGGAGAAATAATCTCCCCGACCATTTTCATTGTGCTGGACTTTGTGGGTGGCTTTCGGAACATTTCAAAAAATGTCGGGGTATTTCAAGTTAAATATGTTGAAAGAAAAAGCGGATATTGATTTTATTGCCAAAGTGACAGGTCTATCTGAAAACGCAATTAGAAAATTAAAAACCAGTTCTTAAATTTGAATCTATTTTGACCGGACAATTTTCATTTATCAAAACAGAATAAAAAAACAGGGCCTTTTAAATAAGCTCAGAGTATTTAATATCCTTGGCTTTTTCCAAAGCTTTCTTCTGATTTAGATTTTTTCCTGAATGTTGATAGAAAATAACATTTGTTTTTGGCTTCCATATATATTTTGATTCCAGTTTTTTTGCATAAATATACTGAAGAAAATCAGATTTTGAACTGACTTTAAACAACATATTATTTTGTAATTGAAAGCTTTTATATAACTTTGTTTCAAAATACTGTTTTTTACCAGGCATGATTCTTTCTTGTTGATACAGACTGTTTAGCCCTTTTCTTGATACATTATTTGTCCAGTAAATGATTTTAAAGCCTTTATTTTCAGCCCATTTGACTTGGTAGGGTAATGTTTTAAAACCAATGTTACTGTGTCGGTATTTTTTTAATATATGATAACGGCATATTCTCGCTGCAATTAAAGGATCACCTGTGTAGTGACTGGCCTCACAGGCAGAAATGCCAATAAGCTTATCTTTTATAAAGGACAGCCATGTTTGGCCTTCTATATTTTCAGGATCATATTTTTGATATGAGAGGCTTTCATTTCCCTCCTGAAGGGACAATTTTTGGAATTGTTTAACCAAATTATAATCTTTAGAGGAATATTCCCGAATATGAACATTATTATAAAATTTCACCATAATTTACTGAACGATGAAGTTGTATTTGTTATTATTAAAAATCATCAGAAATAAACCGCTTAACTAGTCATGAACCCTTCATTATATTAGAAAAAATTTAGATAGGTTATACTAAATTTTTTACAAATCTATGAACTTTTAAGACAGTGTCTTTTTTCATAAGGCCATTTCAATTCGGTTTTATCATTTTTTCAGGACGAACAAAGCGATCAAACTCCTCTTCTGTTAAAAAACCCAGACGGACAGCCTCCTCTCTAAGAGTGCTATTTCTTTCATAAGCGGACTTTGCAATTTGTGAAGCTTTGTCATAACCAATGTGAGGGTTAAGTGCTGTGACCAGCATCAAACTGTTGTCTAAATGCTGTTTTATTTTTTTTCTATTGGCTTTAATACCCTCAAGACATTTTAGCCGAAAGTTGTTTAAGCCATCACTGAGCAGTCGGGCAGAGCGAAGAGCATTAAAAAATATAAGAGGCTTGTAAGCATTAAGCTGTAAATGCCCCTGAGAGCCTCCGAAACTGATGTTAAGATCCTGCCCTATAACCTGAGCGCACAACATAGCTAAAGCCTCACATTGAGTAGGATTGACTTTACCAGGCATAATAGAGCTTCCTGGCTCATTAGCAGTCAAAATAAGCTCGCCTAAACCACAACGGGGGCCGCTGGCTAAAAGGCGAATGTCATTGGCTATTTTCATGAGACTGACAGCCAGAGTTTTAAAAGATCCACTGAGTTCAACAATGCAATCATGCGCGGATATAGCTTCAAATTTATTTTTTGCGGGTTTAAAAGAAAAATTGGTTTTTGTGCTGATAAGTTTACAGACTTTTTCTCCAAAATCTGGAGAGCTGTTTAAACCTGTCCCCACGGCAGTCCCCCCAAGAGGCAAAAAAAGCAGATGAGGAAGACTTTTTTCAATTCTTTCTCTGTTAAAAAGAATTTGCTGATGAAAGGCTGAAAACTCCTGTCCCAAAGATAAGGGAACAGCATCCATTAAATGCGTTCTTCCTGTTTTTGTAATGTCTTTAAATTCTCTTGTTTTTTTCTCTAAAGATTTTTCAAAAAAATTTAATGAGGGAATGAGATTTTTTTGCGCAAAAAGGTAAAGAGCTATTCTCATTGCTGAAGGAAAAGTGTCATTGGAGGATTGGGCTTTATTCACATCATCATTAGGGTGGATGCTTTTATCTCCCACCTGTCCTCCTGAAAGCTGTATAGCCCGGTTAGCAATCACCTCATTGACATTCATATTGCTTTGGGTTCCACTTCCTGTTTGCCAAACACTTAAAGGAAAATGCTCATTCAGTTGGTCTTGTTGGATTTCCTGAGCGGCCTTTTCAATCCAGCTTGCTTTTTGGCTGTCCAAATGCCCCAGCTCAGTATTAATTTTAGCGCAAGATTCTTTAATTAAAGCAAGAGATTTAATGAGTTCTATAGGCATAAGATCCTGGCCAATTTTAAAGTTTTCCAAGGATCTTTGACTTTGTGCACCCCAAAGTTTGTTTTTGGGAATGCGAACTTCACCAAGACTGTCAGTTTCTATACGATAACTCATACTATCTATAAGAAAGTATGCGTATTTTTTGCTTTTGAAACAAGGTCTTTTTTAATGAGTTCATAAAAACAGACTTGATTTTTTTTCTATATAAATTTACATAATTTTTATGTCAAAAAGAGCGTGTTACTGGTTGATGAAATCAGAGCCAAATTCCTACTCCATAAGTGATTTAAAAAAAGATAAAACAGCTTTTTGGGATGGGGTGCGTAATTATCAGGCCCGAAATTTTATGACGCAGGAGATGGAAAAAGGGGATAAAGTTCTCTTTTATCATTCCAATGCCAATCCTTCGGGAGTGACAGGCTTGGCTGTTGTTTGTGAAAAGGCTAAGGCTGATCTTACAGCTTTGGATAAAAAATCCCAATATTATGACCCTAGAGCAACAAGAGAAAAGCCCAGATGGTTTGCTGTTACTGTGAAATTTGTTCGGGCTTTTGATAAAATGATTTCTCTAGGGGATTTAAGACAAGAAAAAGCTTTAAAGAATATGGCTCTTTTAAAAAAAGGTCAAAGGCTGTCTGTTTTGCCAGTAACACAAAAAGAGTATGAACACATAGTTCAGATGTCAGAAAAAGCAGCCAAGTGAAAACATACCGGAAGACTAGAGGATTATTTCAAATAGATTTTTTGTGCTTTTATGGAAGAGAACGGAAAAAAGACACAGCTTAACTGGTTTATATCTGCAGGCATTGTTGGAGCGGATATTGGCACCTCTGTATTCTATAGCACAGGGGTTTTATTCCCTATTGTAGGTTATTTTGCTCCTCTTTTTGTTTTAATTACCTGCCTTGTGATGTGGATATTCAAAAAAACTTACGAAGAGGGTTTGGCTATGTCCCCCAGAAATGGAGGGGCTTATTCCATGATTTTAAGAACAATGGGAAGAAGGGCTTCAGTGGCTGCCGGGGCATTGACCTTTGTCTCTTATCTGGCTACAGCAGCTGTTAGCTCTCTTTCAGGAAGTTATTATATTTGTTCTATTTTCAGTTCTGATGTTTCCCTAAGCACAGTGGTTCTTATTGCCTTTATTCCTATTTTGTTTTTTGGAGTTTTGAACACCAAAGGCATTAAAGAACCTGCAAAAATTGTTACAGGAATAGCCTCTTTTCATTTTGTCTTTCTTTTTATAATAGGTCTGTGGGGTTTGATTTATCTGGCTTTTAATTTTCAGGAATTGAATATGGGAAAATTTTTAACGGTGTTTACAGGAGAAAAAAAAATCACACTGCCTCTTTTGGCTTAT
Source organism: Bdellovibrionales bacterium (assembly GCA_965116175.1). Taxonomy (GTDB): domain Bacteria; phylum Bdellovibrionota; class Bdellovibrionia; order Bdellovibrionales; family UBA1609; genus JACOND01. The sequence continues at coordinate 312,988 of OZ220490.1, forward strand.
GGTTTTTCAGCGGCCTTTTTAGGTATCACAGGTTTTGAATCGGCAGCTCAAATTATTGAATCCATGAAACAGCCTCAAATAAAGACTTTGGAAAAGCTCTATAAAACGGTTATTCTTGCTGTATCTTTTACAGCCCCTTTAATTTCTTTTATTTGTCTGGCTCTTTTGACTCCTGAAGAGGTGGATCAAAATATTAATCATCTTCTTTCAGGTTTGACTTACAAGCTGGGAGGCTCTCCTTTAAAAACTCTTCTTGTTATCAATGCCAGTCTTACTCTTTTTGCCGCCACAAATACAGCCCTTGTGGGTTTTGTTGGTTTAGCCACTACAATGGCAAAAAACGGAAATCTTCCTCAAATTTTTTTAAAAAGGATTTTACATAAATTTCCCTCTATGGAAGGCTATCCTTATATTATTCTTCCCTTTGTGATTATTACAATGGGTATGTCAGCTCTTGTGGCTGGCGAGGTAAAAATTGCCGCTAAGGTTTATGGTATGGCTTTTTTAGGTGTGATGGTAAGCTTTGCTCTGGGTGTGCTCCTTATGAGAAATAAGGGGTTTAAAAAATCCACACCAAAAGAATATTTATCCAAATATTATGTTGTTTACAAAGGAATAATTCTTTCTTTGCCTTCTATTTTTACAGCTCTGATACTTGGTTTTGCCATGTTGGTTTTGATTTTTTATGCCAACTCTCAGGAAATGTTTATGTTGACTTTTTTATTGTCTGTAACCTCTTTGCTTATGGCTTTTTACAGATGGACAGTTTTGGAAAAAAGGCTTATGACTCATTCTGATTTAAGATTGGGGCTTGGAAAATATGCTAGTCAGTCTATGTCTGATTTACCGGATGATCTAAAAAAATATGTTTTGTGTGTGGGAGCGGCTAAAACCAGACGGCTTATTGTTAATACATTACAAAGAATCAAAAGAGAGCAAAAAGGGAAGCCTTTTGAATTGATATTGTTTTATGCTGAGGGTGAGGATTTGGATGACAGTGAAATTTTTTATGAATTACTGCAACGGGTGGTATCCCAGCAAATAGCCCCCATTATAAAAAATGATGTGATTTTAACAGTCAAAATTCTCCCAGGAGGTCTTCTGGATGGTTTAAACACTCTTAAGAAAACCATTTCTTTTAATGAAGTCTTTTTTGGTGTAGGACATGATCCTATACATACTTATGAATTAAAGGAAGAAATCTCAAAAGAGCTTGAAATATCTATTATCAGTGTTTATTAGGAATTCATGCTTATTTTAGAACAAATTAAAGGCCATGATCAGATTAAATTTCAGCTTAAACAGGCTCTTGTAAAAAACAGGCTGCCTCATGCCTTGCTTTTTTCAGGCCCTTCCGGTGTGGGCAAAAGACAAATGGCTTGGGCCTTGACTCAAAATCTTTTGTGTGAGGAAAAAACATCTTGTGGAAAATGTTATAGCTGTTTAAGCCTTTCAAAAAAACGAAGTGAAAATGTTTTATGTGTGACACATGAGACTTTGCAAATCCGTTTACAGGATGTTAAAGGGATTCAAGCTTTTTTATCCCTCCAGTCTTTTGCAAAGGCAAAAGTGGTTTTAATTGATTCAGCAGAAGCTTTAAATGCTCAAGCCAGTAACTTTCTTTTAAAAATTATAGAAGAGCCCCCGCCAAAATCTTTTTTCTTTTTAATTTCTTCAGCCCCCTCAAAACTATCTTTAACCATTCATTCACGTATTCAAAATCTTCGCTTTCATGCTTTGCCTGAAATTATTATAAAAGAGCTCGCTCCAAAGAATACTCCTGAATGGATGCTTCGCAGTTGTAAAGGGCGATTGGATCTTTTAGAGGAATTAAGGAATCAGACAGAGGTCAGGGGACTTTCTTTTCAGTTGTGGTCTGAAATATTTAATAATTCTTCTTCAGTTCTTACAATGGATTTTCCAAAAAAAATAATTAACCGAAAATTGGCTTTAACCCTATGTTATTTTTGGCAGCAGATTTTAAGAGATGCCCGACTTTTAAAGTCAGGGTATTTTGATAAGCTTATACACAAAGATAAGGAACAGGAAATTAAGCAAATATCTAATTTATCTTATGGAGTGTTGGATGAATTTATAAAACGAGCTTTTGAAATGGAAATGGACTTGCAGACCAATGTGGATTATATTTTATGTTTTGAAAATTTTGCTGCCACTGTGCAAAAACACCTTTATTTGTAATATATAGAGCAGACTGAAGAGACAAGGATTTTTTAACTTTTGATAGCTTGTGAACAAGAATACAAAATGAGTTCGGCTTTGAAGCGGAGCAGCTGAAAGCTCGCTCTGCGGCAAAACGCATGTCCGAAATTTTGTATTCTTGTTCACAGGTTCTTAACTATTAAATAAATTTGTTGGAAAGAAGGTATCAGGCTGCTGACTTACTTTTCTTTTGTTTGAGTTTTTTTACAGTCCTGTTATAAAAGTCGTAAATTAAAGGAAATTTTATAATAATTACTGTGCCTTTTTGCGAGCTGGAAATTTCCATAACAGCATTGTGAATTTTAACAATTTTTTGAACATAGGGGAGGCCAAGCCCTCTTAGGCCAAATCTTTTGCTAAAAAGAGGATCAAAAAGTTTTTTTATGTCTTCTGGTTCAATCCCGTGGCCATTGTCAGAAAATTCTAAATTTACTGAAGATTTTTCCAGATGCCCTTTAATCATTATTTTTGGTTTATCTTGATTTTTGAGGGCTTCAAAAGAATTTATCAAAATCTGTTTAAAACATTGTTCTAAATGAATGACTGAACCTTTAATTTTAAGATTGCCAGGCAATTTATTTGTTTGAATTAAGTTCTTTGGTCTTTGAGCATGTGACTCCAGTTTTTTTAACAGCTTTGTTAAAAGCTTTTTTAAATCCACTGTGTCTTTAAAAAGGAAATCTATTTCAGGCTCTGCATATTCAATAAAATTTAGTATGAATTTTCTCATTTGCTCCAACTGATGTCTGCCCTTTTCAGGTGAAAAAAAACTGGCAGGAACAGAATAGCGTTCATTTTTATCTGTCCTGTTTTCAGGAAAATATTTTATGAGAGAATTTAAAATAGGTTTTAATCTTCGCGCCAAATCCAAAGACATACCAAGGTATGTTGGAGGTTTTAAATGTGAGTAGTTATCCAAAAAATCATCCCTCGTTGAGTTTTTTTGCTTTTCAATAAAGTTTAGAACAAAGCCAAAAAGCCATCCAAAACCAAGGATAAAAAATAGAGAAATGTTGACAAAAGCTGTTAAGAATAGCCGCTCCTCAAAAGAGGATTTACCCTCCCATAGAAAGGTGATAGGCAATAAAATGGAAAAATAAAGCAAAAACACAAAAGGCAGAAAAAACTTTTCAGATAAAAATAGAGGGATAGATTGAATGAAAATCAGTATAAAAACAAAAAACAAACCTAAGGGCCCCATGATTATAACAAGGGCTGATAGAAAAACAGCGTCCAAAAAAAGCAGTAATAAATCAAATAGCAGATTTTTGGAATTTTTTTTGTAGAAAAACAAGCAAAAACTATCAACAAAAAAGATAAAAGAACAAAGCAAATAGATCGGTATAGCTAAATCAGGATCAATGAAAACTTTAAGTAAAAGTTGGTGGGCAAACAGGCTTAAAAAAACAAAAAAATGAGCAAAAGATCTAATAAAGTAAAAGGACAGAGGATTATTCATAAAAGAGAAACTTAAAGGAGCCATAAAGCATTAGGGAAATTTTATTAAAATGAATTATTTATTAAATAATGTCACCCATATTAAACACAGGAAGATAAAGGGCAAGAATCATAAAACCCACTGTGCCGCCTAAAACCACAATCAAAATAGGCTCAATCATCTTGATCATACCGTTGATTAGGTTATTAAGCCGCTCTTCATAATAGTTGGCAAGCTTTTCAAAAGTGATGTCCATTTTACCACTTTCCTCTCCAACTTTTACCATTTGATAAACCAAAGGAGGAAAGGCTTTACTGACTTCCAGGCCCTTCGCGAAACTTTTTCCTTTTGTGATAAATTCTCTGGAAATAGCAATACCTCTTTGAACATCAGCATGTCCTGCAATATTGTTTGATACATCAAGGGCTTCTAAAAAATTAACCCCAGCTTTTAAAAGGGAGTAAAAAGAGCGGCAAAAACGAACCAGACTGGATTGATATTGGATTTTTCCAAATACAGGCATTACTTTTATCAGGCTCTGCATATTTCTTCTTCCTTGTTCTGTTTTTAAATATTGATATATAGAAAAGATAAAACCAAATAAACAAGCTATAAAAATCAGGAAATTATCCCGCATTAAATGACTTAAATGGACTAAGCTTTGAGTTAAAGCAGGAAGCTTTCCGCCGCTGCTGGCATAAAGGTCTTCAAATTTTGGCACAACAAACCATATAATTCCCGCAATGATGGAAAAGGAAATAATCAAAACAATTATGGGATACATCATTGCTGATTTCACTTTAGAAGCTATGGCATCCGATCTTTCCATATAGTCTGCCAAATCGCTTAATACCTGGTCCAAAAAACCTGTTTCCTCGGCACAGACAATCATATTTACATAGAACCCATCAAAGATATCAGGTCTTGATTGCAGAGACTTTGAAAAACTTTTTCCTCCTTCCAATTGATTTAATATGGATTTTAAAATTGCTTTCATTTTCTCATTTTCAGTTGTATGTATACACATTTCAATACCTTGAATGAGGGACACACCTGCGTTTAAGAGAAAAGACAACTGTCGTGTGAAAAAGAGTATGGACTGTTTTTTTACTCTTCCACCACCACTGAAAAATGGAATTAGAGGTTTTTCCTTAATATAAATAGGATCTATATGCCGGGCTTTTAACTTCATTTGAGCCAGTTGAAGAGAGGGGGCCTGCACCTCACCTTTAATCAGTTTTCCATTTTTTTCTACATTGTATATAAACGTAGGCATTTTGTTTTCCCCTTTTATTTAAGCCGCAATTTTTTCTTTTTTAAGAAGTTGATAGAGCTCTTCTTTTTCAGAACTGATGTTGAAAGCTTCTTTTATGTCTATTGCACCTTTTTTAATGAGTTTAAAAAGGCTGTTGTTCATGGTTGTCATACCTTCATTGTAGTTGGTTTGTATGATATTATAAATTTGGAAAATTTTTCCTTCACGGATTAAATTTCTAATGGCTGAATTTGCAAACATAATTTCAACAGCGATTCTTCTTCCACCATTTTTTGCTTTAACAAGCCTTTGGGAGATAACAGCTTGCAATACTGTGCTCAACTGAGCGCTAATCATATATCTCTCTCCAGAAGGAAAAGAGCTGACAATCCGGTCAATGGTTTTGGCTGCTGAATTTGTGTGAAGTGTAGAGAAAACCAAGTGGCCTGTTTCTGCCAGTTTAAGACTGAGCTCTATGGTTTCCAAATCCCTCATCTCCCCTAGAAGACAAATGTCTGGATCCGATCTTAAGGCATTTTTCATACCGTCTGTAAAGGAATGACAGTCTACACCAATCTCTCTTTGATTTATGATACAGTTTTTATGAGTATGGACAGTTTCTATAGGATCTTCAAGAGTCATGATGTGTTCCCGCCTTGTTTCATTGATAGCGTTGATACAGGCCGCAAGTGTTGTGCTTTTCCCTGAACCTGTAGGGCCTGTAACCAAAACCAGACCATAGGGATACTGAGTTAACTTTTCTATGGATGAGGGAAGGCCAAGGTCTGAAATAGCTGGTGGAACGCTTTGAAGAAGACGAAATGCTCCTGCTACAGCTGCTTTTTGAAAGTAAATGGCTCCCCTAAATCGCGCTAGATTTTTAACAAAAAAGCTAAAATCAAGATGTTTTTGGTCTTCAAACTTGGCTTTTTGCTCATTGGATATTAAGGAGTAGCACATTATCTTTGTTTGTTCTGAATTAAGGGGTTCCGTATCCAATCTGAATAGCTCTCCGTCAATACGCAGAACAGGAGGGTTCCCCACTGTAATGTGAATATCCGAAGCAGCCTTTTCACGAGCCAATTTGAAAACTTCCAATATAGAAATCATAAACTCACCTCTTTAGTCAAACATTGTTCCTCTGACAACTTCCTCTACAGAGGTTAAACCCAATTTTAGCTTTAATAAGGCGCTTTGTCTTAAACTCATCAACCCATCTTCTTCTATAGCTGTTTTTTTGAGTTGAAGAGGGCTAAACTTATTAAAAATACCCATTTTAATTGTTTGGGTTATTTTCATCATTTCATAAACAGCTATACGGCCTTTATAGCCCATGTAATTGCAATAACTGCAGCCTTCAGGATTATGTTTAAAAACCTTTTCCTCATAAGAAGTCATTTCCTCTTTATAGATGCCTATATCATCAAGTAAATGTTTAAGATCGGCAGAACTGCCTGAAATGCGGCATTGATCGCATAAGCGTCTAAGAAGCCTTTGGGAAATGATAAGAGAGGTGTTATCTGAGACACTGTAGGAGGGAACTCCCATTGAGAGTAAACGGGTTACAGTGGAGGCTGTATCATTGGTATGTACTGTACTTAAAACCAAATGCCCTGTTGCAGAAGCTTTAAAGGCAATCTCTGCCGTTTCCAAATCACGAATTTCACCTACAAGTATGACATCAGGATCCTGCCTTAAAAATGCTCTTAAAGATGATGCAAAAGTTAAGCCTGCCTTGGGGTTCATTTGCACTTGATTGATTCCATGAATACGAAACTCTACAGGGTCCTCTGCTGTGGAGATATTGACTTGAGGGGTATTAAGTTTCATTAAACCGGAATAAATGGTTGTTGTTTTTCCTGAACCTGTTGGACCTGTCATCAGAATCAAACCTTGGGGAGATTTTAGAGCACTCATAAACATATCCATTTGGAATTTTTCCATACCCAGCTTGGCCATATCTTCTTGGAGAGAGGAGTTATCTAAAATCCTTAAAACCACCTTTTCTCCATTAATAGTTGGTGTGGAATTTACACGCATATTAAGTTCCATACTGCTTAAATGAATTTTTAAACGGGCATCTTGAGGTTTTCTTTTTTCACTGATATCCATTCCACTCATTACTTTAATACGGGAAACAACCAAACTGGCCATATCCCTAGATAAATTGTGTTTTTCGTGCAACATACCATCAATGCGATAACGAATACGAAAACTTTTCTCATAGCTTTCAATATGTATATCTGAAGATTTTAAGCGAATAGCGTCTGTAAACATCAAATTGACAAAAGAAATAACAGGATCTTTTACATTTTGCTCTTTTTCTTTGTCCAGATCAATAGCTAACTCTTCTTCAAAGCCGGCCACTTCAAAAGACATGTCATAAACAAGATTATCTATAGCCTCCTGATTGCTAAAATACTTTGTGAAAGCTTCCTTTATAGCTGTTCTGGTGGAAATAACAGGCTGTATTTTATAGCCTGTAATCAGAAAAAGATTGTCTCTTAAATTAATATCAGAAGGATCAGAGAAAACAACCACCAGTGTCTTATCAATTTTAACCAAAGGAAGCAGTATATTTTTTTCACAAACTTTTTGCGGAATAAGCCTTAACACTTCTTCTGAGATTTTGTAATCATTCAAATTGCTGATAACCTCAAAGCCAAGCTCTTTGCTAAAAATATTTGCCAATTCTTTTTCTGTTATATGCCCTTTTTCCAGAAGAGCCTGCATCATTTCAGAATGATTGATATTTTTATTTTTTAAGCTCTCAATAAAATGCTCTCCTGCTGGAGAAAAGCGGGACAAGCTTGAGGATTTCTTGTTTTTAATAGGAACAATGTTCTTTGATTGATGTTCTTTCTTTACAGCACTGGATTTCATATAAAAATTATCGGATTATCCCTGAAAAAACCTTAATGATTCTTTGGATAATAAAAGGAAAAAACTATTTTATGGATAAAGTTTTCTCAATATCTTGAACTATTGCTGATTTGAGTGCTGAAAGGCTTGGAAAAGTTTGTTCCTCTCTGATGAAGAAATCCAACTGAACTTCTAGGTCTTTGGTATAGAGATCAAACTGAGCTGAAATAATATGAACTTCTACAAAAATAGAAGGACTGTCTTTAGGGAATGTTGGCCGCCGGCCTATGTTAATTACAGCTTTATGCCATGAATTAGAAACCTTTGCCCTGCCTCCATAAACTCCAAAGGCTGGCAGCTCTTTTTGTTCAATATGAAGATTTGCTGTTGGGAAGCCTAAGTTTCGCCCTCTGGCTGAACCTTTTATGACCTTGGCTTTAATAAAGAAGGCTTGGCCGAGCATGGCTTTTACTTCCTCCATCTGAGCTGCTTTAAGACAATCTCTTATTCGTGAACTTGAAACAGGTTCTTTTTTGTATAAATAAGCTTCCACTCTTTCAACAGAGAAACCAGCTTGATCCGCCAGTTTTTTCAGAACAGAAAAATTTCCTTTTCTTTGATGAGCAAAGGAAAAATCATAGCCCACAATCATTTTAGCAGGATCAAATTTTTGAACAATAAAGGAATGGATAAACTCTTCAGGACTGAGTTTTGAAAATTCGTGATTAAAGGGAATTATACATAAGAAGTCCAGATTAAAAGGTTCTAGCAGTTGTATAGTTTCTTTTATAGTGAAAAGTCTTTTAGAGTTTTGGTTTTTTAAAACCTGAAAAGGGAGAGGATCAAACAGACACAAGCAGGATGAAGATTGTTTTTGTCTTGCTGAAGATAAAAGCTTTTTAATTAAGGTTTGATGACCAAGATGAATGCCATCAAAACAACCCAAACTTAAAACAGATTTTCTTGGAGCAGGGCATTGATTAAAGTTTATAATTTGTGTTTTCAAAAAAAGGGTTACTTATATTTTTTGTTATATTTTTTATAAACTTTCTGTGTTAAATTTAACTTTGGAGAAACCCATAAAATGTCATTGTTAATGTTTTCAACAACAAGATAAGATTCTGCTTTAGCTACTTCACCACTTACTTTTTTAAGTTTTTCAATGATAGGCTTCATAAGTTTGTTTTGAAGATTTTGCAATTCCATGTCTTTATTTTTTACATCTTTTTGAAAGTTTAAAATTTTTTGTTGCAATTGCTGAATCTTTTCCGCTCTGGCCTGTTCTGTCAGAATAGGAGCCTCTTTTTTTAAAGCTTCTTCCTCTTTTTGAATTTTAAGCTCCATGGATTTGAATTTGTTTTTTGCTGTTTCAGCAGTTTTCTCCAACTGAGCTTTTACACGGCGGCCTTGTTTTGTTTTCTCAAAAGCCTCCATGATATCAACATAACCCGTTTTGGCAAAAGAATTAAAAGAATAAAAAGCAACAATGATCAATAAAAAAAACTTCATAATGAGACCTCCTGTTTATTTATGGGTTTGATAATTTCTGATCTGCCATTTCTCTAAATACTTTTTGTTATTTAATTGTTGAAGTTAGATTTTTTTCAATCTAAAACAAAATAAAAAAAGCCAAACAGAATTCAGTATAAAATGATTTTTACTGTAATTTTTCATTTAAAACAAGTAAAAAGTGAGAAAATAAGTCTCTTAAAGTATCTTAAACCTTTAAAAATCAAGCCTTTTGTATTTTATTCCCTTGAACAAATTTTTGATTTTTAATGAAAGCATCACCTTGCGCCTATACCAATATATGGAAATTTATATTCCTTGAAGCTTTCCTTTCCATTGTTTATAAAGTTTTGTCTCAATGGTTTTATAAGTTGTTTCTACATCTCCCCAGTCTCTTCTAAAGCGATCCTTATCCAGTCTCTTTCCGGTTTTAATGTCCCAAATCCGTGAGCTGTCCGGACTAATATCATCTGCAAGCAACAGCTTTTTTTTAAATAAGCCAAACTCCATTTTAAAATCTATAAGCTCCAGACCTGCTTTCAGAAAAAAAGGTTTAAGTTTTTCATTAATTAAAAAAGCCTGATTTTTTACTTGAGGTAGGAGAGAGCTGTCTTTGATAAGATTTAATTTTTTTATTTGTTCTTCACTGATGAAAGGATCATCCAAATCATCTTTTTTATAGTAAAATTCCAATAGGGATTCTTTTATGGGCGTTCCCTCCTGAAAACCAAGTCGTTTGGCTGTGCTTCCGGCAAGTTTGTTTCTTATAACAACTTCCAAAGGGAGAATGTTTGTTTTAAAACAAAGACTTTCTGCACACCCCAGGTTTTCAACCCAATGAACAGGAATACCCTCTCTTTTTAAGTGTTTAAAAATCAAGGAGGAAATGTTTTGACAAATTTCTCCTTTGCCGGAAAAAGAGCCTTTTTTTCGTCCTTGATTGGCAGTCAGATCATCTTTGAAAAATAAAATAACATGATCAGGCTGTTTTAGAGCTTCATAAACTCTTTTGCCTTTGCCTTCATAGAGCAAATCCCCTTTTTGAATGTTTTTCATTTTCTAATGGGTTATAGTTTTTTTATAGTTTTTCCCAAATGTTTTAACAAATTTACAAGACTAGCTTTGCCGGAAAAAATTTCATCAAGCTCATTTGAATTTAAATATTTTTTAATTTCTATGTGTTTTTTCAGAAGACTTTTTAGATGTTCTCCCTTTTTTAAGCTTTGGCTTATTTTTTGAACAAGGGGATAAGCTTTTTTACGGGGGAGACCTTTTTTAACCAAGGCATTTAAAATCTGGGAGGAGTATAAAAGTCCTCCGGAAGATTCCAAATTCTTTTTCATTTGATCTGCATTAATTTGTAAGGACTTTAAAAGATTATTCAATCGGTTAAGACCATAATCCAGAAGAATAAAGGCATCAGGAAGAATAACCCGTTCTACACTGGAATGAGAAATATCTCTCTCATGCCATAAAGAGATATTTTCTAAAGCAGGGCTTACATAGGAACGCAAGAGACGGGATAGACCTGTGAGATTTTCCGCTGAAATAGGGTTTTTTTTGTGGGGCATAGCGCTGGATCCGGCCTGTCCTTTATAAAAAGCTTCTGTTACTTCTCCCATTTCTGTTTTTTGAAGATGCCTTAGTTCAATAGCCAGCCTTTCTATAAAAGCCCCCATAAGGGATAGAGAAAAAATCAGGCGGGCCAGGCGATCCCTGGGAACAACTTGAGTGGCTGAAGTTTCCGGTTTTAGCCCTAGTTTTTTGCAAACCTTTATTTCCAGTTGGGCAGGGAGAGAGGAATAAACTCCCACAGCTCCACTGAGTTTTCCAATAGAGCAATCTAAAACAGATTGTTTAAAACTGGATTCAGCCCGAATCAACTCTGCCAGATGCCCCATCATTTTAAACCCAAAAGTGGTTAGCTCAGCGTGGATACCGTGTGTTCTCCCCGCACAGAGGGTTTTTTTATGTTTATGCACAAGTTGTTTTAATGTGTTTTTTAGAGATTTAACACTGGAATTTAAAAGCTTGGAGGCTTCTTTAATTTGTAAACTTAAAGCTGTGTCTAATATATCAGATGAAGTTAGACCATAGTGAAAGTAAGCTCCATCTGAACCTAGATAAGAGGCTACTTCATCCACAAAAGCTACAACATCATGCCGGCTAAGTTTTTCTCTTTTTAAAATATTTTTGTAAGAAAACTTTGCTTTTTTAAGGATAGTTTGAGAGGAGGATTTTGGAATAATCCCCAACTCCCCCTGTGTTTGGGCTACAGTCTGTTCCACCTTTAACATGAAATGAAAACGGCTTTCCGGCTCCCACATCTTTGACATAGCTGGACAGCTATAGCGATCAATCACAAATTCCCCCTAAGCTTACTTTTTCAAAAAGGCTTCGGTTTTGCAAGTGTTTGCCATTAAATATGTTGATCTGGTTTGAAATTTTTTGTTTTTATACTTTTATTATACTGAATAAATATCTGATTCTCTAAGTTAAAAATTAGGTTCAAAATTTTAGACATACGTTTTGCCGCAGAGCGGGCTTTCAGCCGCTCAGCGTTCAAAGCCGAACTCATTTTGGCCCTAATTTTTAACTTAGAGAACTTGTATTTAGTTCATGACCATTTAAGCCTACTGTGATAGGAGTTAATGAGCTGAAATGACTGGAAAAAACAAGTGTTTTACCCGTTCCCGCATTTCTGAGAAGAAATTTAGGGAAATAATCAAGCTCTTTTCAGCCGATCTGACAGCCTCTCAAATAGCTATTATTCCCCCTACAAATAAGAACTGTTTTTTAATTTTCTAATTGCGTTTTCAGATAGACCTGTCACTTTGGAAATGAAAGCAATATCTGCTTTTTCTTTCAGCATATTTAAAATAACTTCCTGCCGCCCTTTCCTCAAGCCCTCCCAACGGCCTTTCTCCTTTATCACCTCTAAAGCATCCATAGCCCAGCCCCTCCTTTTTTTAATACTCCCTCTTCTATAAGCTCTCGCTCCGCCTTCTGCCAATCCCTCAACTTTTGAGTTTTTTAATCTCTTTTACTGACAAGCCTGTCACTTCTGAAATTAAATTTATATCTATCTGTTTTTTTAACATATTTAAAATAACTTCCTGCCGTCCTTCCTGCCGTCCTTCCTGTCGTCCTTTCCTCAAGCCTTCCCAACGGCCTTTTTCCTTAATCACCTCTAAAGCATCCATAGCCCCTCCTTTTTTTAATACTCCCTCTTCTATAAGCTCACGCTCCGCCTTCTGCCAATCCCTCAACTTCAACCCCGCAGAATCTCTTAAATACTCCACTAAACCTATTATTATATCATCCGCCTCTCTTCTTGTCTTTCCCCTCAGTATTCCCCCAAAATAATCTCTAACTATCGTTTTTACTTTTCCTGAACTGGGCTCCTCAATACTCCATATCTCATCTAATAAGCTTATAACACCCCATATCTTTGACTTCTTACTCCTAACAATCTTACGAACCTTCGGGTCTTTCGTATTTATTATCTTTAACTCATAGTTTAACATACTTCTTCTGGTTTCCATAGGAATTTTATCAAAAAAATCCTTGAAATTCTCTTCCTGCAAAGACCTCTTCCACTTTAAAGGCTGTCTGCCATGATAAAATAAAACAAGGATGATTGGCAAAGGGCGGCCTTTTTGTTTTATACTGTGCTCTCGTATTAAAATCTGATACTTTAAACCCTGCTCAAAAAGATCTTTATCCTGATAGGATTTATGTTCTAAAATGGTTAAAAACTCCACCCTTTTTCTAGGATAGTTTTTAAAAGAAAAGGATAAGACAAGATCAGCTAATTGTTTTTTATGGCTGTCTTTTTCAAGCCTAATGTCGTTGAGGTTAAAAGCTTGAGTTTCTTTGTGAGTTAAAACAAGCAAAAGCAATTCTTTAGCCAATTTGGGATCAGAGAAAATCAGCTTAAAGAAACTGTCGTGGCTGCATGTTGGTTTTTTGGTTGTTTTTTGTTTTAGTTTTTTCTTCATAGATGAGCCTCTTGCTTTTAACCTATTGAAAGAGTAAAGAGTTTTCTTAAAAATACAAGCTCTGTTTTATACAAATTAAATAAATGCAAGTGAGATGAAGAGATAGCTGTTAAAAGGCTGTTTTGAAGATCAAAGTGGAAAGTTTGGGAAATGTGAGTTTAGTATCCAAAAAAAGGGGATTGCCACATACAACGATTCATAATTGGATCAAGAAAGGATTGAGAATGGATAAGAGGGATCACTTAGCTGAAAATAGAAGTTTGAGGAGGGGGGCAAACTACTGTAGATAAGCGATTTGGCCTCTAATTAACAAAGATAAATCTGCCTAAAGCTAAAAACATATTCTATAGGCGCAAAGAATAATCTTCATTTTCTTGACATTTTTAAGTTGGTGGTTTATTATATTTATAATGAGCAGAGCAGAGCAGAGCAGAGCAGAGCAGAGCAGAGCAGAGCAGAGCAGAGCAGAGCAGAGCAGAGCAGAGCAGAGCAGAGCAGAGCAGAGCAGAGCAGAGCAGAGCAGAGCAGAGCAGAGCAGAGGCGTTTATTTTTCAAAAAAACCTTTAAAGTTTTTAGCTTTGTTGGCCTCCCACTTTTTTTCTTAAGACCACCTAAACTGCAAAGCCCTTTTCAAAACTTAAATGTTAATGAGCTTTTTATAGGTGAAGCTTATGCTCATGTACCTTTAGCTAGAGGGTGGACCTGTCCAAAAGGACATTCTCCTTATTATTCTGGCGGCCTTAATAGTTTTACTATTGAGCTTTGTAAGCATATACCCGGCTATAATCATTAAATGTAGTAGCTACTACATTTAATGACCTGTATATATTATTGTTAGAAATAAACCGCTTAAGTCATCATGAACCTTTATTTATCAGACAAAAATGATAAAAACACAGAAAACAAAAAATTTCAAACCAATGCAATTCTCCAAAATTCAGAACAACAACCTTCCTAAATGTATAGTTGAGTAAGAAACTATGGCGGTAAAAACTACGAGCGTGTCCAACTACTGGTTTAAGTTTTTATACGTATTTTCTTTTCTATACGGTTGTCAGGCAAAGCGCTATGGCTTTAGTGAGTTTTTCTGAAAGTGTAGGCTTTGTAAGAGCTGTAGTTTTTTTATTCCACCTTTCAAGACTTAAGGCAAATGTGCAGAATTCAAGCCCGCTTTGTAAGAACCAGAGGCTTGCTCGTGAGAATCTATAAAAGCATGAAATTTCAATCAGGATTAGTATAACTCTTTATTGGTATGATCGGGCCAATTCCACAAAAGTTCGCACCATAACCCCTGAGGCCATTTTTTTAGAGCAATACTCCAGGCGATTATCTGTATTCCAAGCTGTTCCTGCAATATCAAAATGAGCCCAAGGGATGTCTTTATCTACAAAATGCTCTAAGAAAGCTGCTGCTGTGGAGCTTCCTGCTCCTCTGGTTGATGAAATATTAGCCATATCAGCAAAGACACTTTTAATGTCTTTTGTATGCTCTTCTGTTAGAGGAAGCCGCCAGACTTTTTCCCCTGTCTCTTGGCTGGCTTGATGAATTTTTGTCACTAACTTTTCATTTTTTGTAAAAAAGCCTGTAAACAAATTCCCCAAGCAAACGATTATAGCGCCTGTTAAAGTGGCTGCATCAAAAATAACCTGAGGTTTTTGCTCAGAGGCATAACTTAGGGCATCAGCAAGAATAAGCCGCCCTTCAGCATCTGTATTTAAAACCTCCATGGTTTTGCCATTGCGGGCTTTTAGAATATCCCCAGGCTTGTTCGCGCTTTGGCCAGGCATGTTTTCAGAAGAAGGGACAAGACCTGTTACATTAACCTTAAGTCCCAGTTTTTCAATAGCCAGCATAGCTCCAATCACCGCGGCTGCCCCACACATATCAAATTTCATTTCATCCATGGCATTGGCAGATTTTAGACTTATACCCCCTGAGTCAAAAGTCAGACCCTTTCCTACAAGGATAACCGGTTTTTTTGAAGCGGCTGCCCCTTTGTATTCCATAATTATAAATCTTGGTTCCTGGGAGCTTCCTAAAGAAACACCAAGTAGACCTCCCATTCTTTCTTTTTCAATCTTTTTTTTATTCCAAATTGTGGTCTTTATTTTTGTATTTTGTGTTTGTTTTTTTACCTCATTGGCCAAAATGGTTGGTGTCATTAGATTTCCAGGATAATTAGCCAACCTTTTTGAAAAGTTAGTGACTTCTCCCAAAATTTGTCCGGTTTTTATCCCTTTTTGACTGACAGTGTGTTTGTTGGATGGAATGCGCAAATAAAGTTCTGTAAGGCCTTTTTTTGCCTGGTTCTTTTTATCTGATTTTCTAAGTTCATTGCATTTGTAGCTGGTGAGAATAGCTCCTTCTGTTAGAGCCTGACACATTTTTTCCCAATCATTTGTATTTTTTCCAATCAAACTTTCCATAAAAATGTCAGCTGCTTTTTGGCCATGGTGATTTAATTCTTTAATCACTTTAGCAGATGTCTGACGAACCCCTTCATAGTCAAAAAAATTTTCGTCTCCAATGCCAACCAAGAGTAAATGATTGTGAGATTTTCCGGCAAAAGGAAAAAAAAAGCTGCTTTTTTTATTTCCGTCAAAGATATTTTCTTTAAGCAAGGCTTGAATTGTCTTTGTATAAGCATTCAAATAGCTTGGGATTTTATTTTTATTGTTTTTGGAGATAAAAATGACGACTGTTTTTTCTGACTTTTTATTTTTTTTAATTGAAACTCTCATAATTATTTCCCTTTTTTTATTGAAAGGCTATTTATATCAAAATTTTATCTAAATTCAAGCTTATATTGAATTTGTTTAAAAAAAAAAGTCTTTAATAATTAATTGGTTTTCCAATCATTTTGAAGAGATGCCTAAGGAGGAGATAATCTTTTTCAGATGTGTCTCACTTACAGAGGTTGTCTCATAAATATCCTAAATTTTATGGGCATAAAATTTTAGACTTGCTTTGCGCCAGTTTTAAATGGCATTTACTATGTGGATTATTTAGACAATTTCTCTGAAAAAAACAACTCCAGATAATCATAATTTTCAAGCAAGGCGGGTAAATATATAAATTTGGTTTTATTGGATAACAATATCACAATGGTTGAAGGGATAAGCTTCAGTTAGGTTTAAGTGATATACATAGCTGTTTTTCGTCTATTTGGATGAAAAACATTGGATCCTCAATGGATTCAAGAAGAATAGGGATAGGAATAGGCGGATAGTCAACAACTTGTTCTTTGTTGAAAAGTAATGGATCTTTGTTGAAAAGTAATGGATCTTTGTTGGAAAAAAATGGATCGTCGGTGATATCAAAAGGAATATGGACGATAGGGATGGATGATGAATAGTCAATCGTAACTTGTTTTTTGCCATATTTGTCATCATCGTCATATAAATTAACAATTGATTCTTTAAGTTGTGGTTTTTTATAGGGGGGAGTGAGTATAAGTATGGGGATAGGAATGGGTGGATAATCAACTGCAATATTATTATATGTAAAATTACTAGTAGTTATATCCCAATAATAATCCCCCCCATAAGATTTGATAACACTAAATAAAAAATCTTCTTTATTAAGGTCATCCCATAAAGAATCAACGGATATATAACTGAAATAAGGATTATCAATATCCTGTATAGGATGCCTCTTATTTCTTGTTGGATAAATAAATTGCCCCAAGGGATTTTTATAATCCATAAGCATACGGATAGGTTTGGGTAGAGTGCTGGGCTGGTGATAAATCTTCTTTGTATCTAATGACCATTCGTCGGAAACTATGATGCTCCTCTCACGATAAAAATCATTAGTTGGATAATCACCAGTAAAGGGATTTGTATAATCATGAATATGAGTGAAGGGTTGAAAAGATAAATCATCAGTTGGATGATCATCATCAACAGAGGGGGATGTATAATGGGGATATGATTTACGAATGATATGATCTGGTGGATTAATAAATATATAAGAAGGAACACGAGTAGAGTGCTCTTCTGATAAATACAAGGGATCTGTGTTTATGTTTTGAAAAATTGCTGTGACTTCTGCCTGAGCAACTTGCCAACGGTATTTAGAAGAGGTATTATGTAGATTAGTAGTTGGTAAACATTTCCAAACGTTATATGCTATCTTATAATCGTCTTCACTTGTAGTTTTATCTACGTAAAACCTTACATGATCTACACCTTGGTATAATGAAGTGACTTTATAAGTGGAGGGAGGAGGGCGGTTATAATAAAGATTTGGAAAATCATCTTTTTCATTCTGGCTAGAAAATTGAAACAAGTTTTTATCCTCTTGGCGAGGGGGAAGCTGGAACTCTACAGATTCACGATGAAGGTGTCTGTTTGCCACAGCATTTACAAAAAAGAAGCTTGAAAAAAACCATATGGATAAAATAAGGAAAAACTTACTAATAAACATTTTATACTTAAATTGCTTTTTTAAAATTAAACCACCTTAATTTTATTGGTGCCTTCAGGAAGTATTAAAAACCTAGCATTTTGAACTGCAAATTTCAAACAAAAATATAAATTGTTTTTAAAAAAGTTATTTTTTGTAAGAAAAGGCGAAAAAAATCATAGATTTAATACTTTTGTGTCTCACTTACAGAGGTTGTCTCATAAATATCCTAAATTTTATGGGCATAAAATTTTAGACTTGCTTTGCGCCAGTTTTAAATGGCATTTAATATTTATAAGACAGTCTTTATTCTTTGACTAGGATTTTTGCTTGTTTTGACAGATAATACCCGGCATTGTTTCTGCATATATATTGCGGTTTACAGGAGTTTGCTTCAATCATCTCCCTCAATCTTTTTATTGTAACATAGATTTTATTATCATGATCTTCCGGGGAATAATTTTGTTTCCATATTTCCTGAATGATTTTTTCTTTTGAATAAGAAACCCCGGGATTTAATAGGAAAAGCTTTAATAAATCAATTAAAATAAACTGATTTTTAAGATCAATGCAGCCTTTATGCTTTTCCACAATAGAATGATCAGTCAGATTAAAAACAATATCATAAGTTTCGGTTTCATTGGTTTGATCCAAATTTTCCTGCTCTTTTAGTTGTTCCATATAAAGCAGTAAAGATTTTTGCTCCTTATTGATATTTTTTTTGGCTAAATCAAAAAACATTTGGGCTTGTTTTTTATTTCCAAGTTTTATACAACACCAAGTCATAGAGCATAGGATATAAGGGATAAAAGAAATCTGGTTTGTTTTATTGGCTTCTTCATAAATTTCCCATAGAAGCTTTTCTGCCTGTTTGTAATTTTTTCTGTATTTAATATCAATCCCGACTTCTGAAAATTTTATGCCCAGCTTCATATGCTGAATGCTATAAGAGCGTCTTTTTAATTCTTCAAGGATACTGTGGTAAGTTTGCAGTTCCTGAACATTATTTGTCCGGGAATGATCCAGCTCAATGTCTTGTCTGAGTTTCAAATAATCTTTTATAAGAATTTTCAAGTTGTTTAACTCTTGAATACAGCTTGTATAATTCTCTGTTTTAAAATAATAAATGCTATATATGTAGAGGCATCTCATAATGTCAAACCGGGAGGTAAGTTGTTTTAAACGGTTGGTTGTTTCAAACTTGTTGTGGGCATCAAAGGCCATTTTTAATGCTGTATCCAGTTCTTTTTTAGCTTTGTCAAAATTCTGCTCAATATAAATGTTATAGTAAGCTGAAATGGATAGAGCCTGTGCTGTGTTTGAAAGATTATGATTTTTACAAACCTCTTCCACTTCTTGTTTTAGTCTTTTTATAGCGCTTGTTTCACCCAATTCATTTAAAATTTGAAGCATAGAGCTGTAGGTTAGAAAATAGTAAAAGAAATCCTTTCTTCCCAAAAAAATTTGGAGAGCTTTTGTCATGTAAGGCAGGCTTTTTCGAAAATTTCCACTGGCGAAGAGCAAAGAACCTATTTCAAAATCATAAAATGAATTTTTATCTTTGAGCTGCTGGTTTTCTACCTGCTGGCTTTCTATTTGAGAAAAAATTTCAGTGTTTTCTGGCATCGTGGCAAAAACTATAAAAGCAGGTAAAATAAGTCAATCTTTGGTCTTAAATAGGAAAAATTTTCATAAACAAAGAAGTTTTAATCCTTTTTTGAATCTGGGGTAAATTTTAGGGCTGTTTTTTTATAAAAATTTAGAGAAAGACCTTTGTTTTTTAAGATTTTTTAAAAAAAGTAATAAGTTTTTTTGACTATATGTTAAATTTTTATAGAAAGAATAAGAGATATTTATATAGAATAGACTTAAATCTTAAGTTTAGGCAGAGAACACAGATTAATCATAAAGCCTTTCTGAATGTATAATATCAGGTCAAACTTGTCAGGAAGCTGGCCTAAAAGGATTGTAGAAAAGAACAATAATTTAGGCTGTTCTACACTTTAAATCAAGAAAAGCCCTAAAAAGCAGTTTTTTGATTTTGTTTTTTCCAGCAGTAGTCTCAATACTTGCTAAAATTTTATTTTTTTTATTAAAAAACTTTATTTTTTTTTTAAACTGCCGATAATTTCTTATAGTCAATTTGTAAATTTTGGCTTAAGTTTTTTTAATCACATCCCGATAAAACATATTAGAGGAGGTATGAAATGGATAGATTCAAAAAAACCTTAAAAAAGTTGTGGCAGGATGAATCTGGTCAGGGGGCTATGGAGTATATCCTTATCCTGGTTGTGGTTGGAGTTCTGGTTATAGCTTTTAGGGAAAAGATTGTAGAAATTATTAAAGGTAGAAGTGATCAAATGGGTGGTAGATTACAAGACGCTATAAAAAATATTTAGTGAGTGGTGTCTTCAATTATTAGCTTTTGAACCGAAAATTTACGCCTGAAGAGCTGCCTTAAAATTGTGTTAATTTTTTTGATAGAATGTGAGAGACTGCTCAATAAAGTTTATGGCTTTTCTGGCAAAACCTTTTAAATATAGACTGTTTAGTGTATTTACATTGCCGCTTTTGTTTTAAAGCTTTTAATCAGCTCAATTCTAAGATGGAATTAGGAGATTAAAGATGGTTGTTGAATATATGCTTTTACTTTTGATTTCCTCTATGATTTTAGTAGGGGCTTTTGGTTTTAGTACAGGGCCAGTGGGAATGTTTAAAAAAAACTCCCCCTTCCTGGCTCATCATGTGCAGGAAAGTCTTGAAACCGGAAAAGGCTTTGAAGAAAAAGCCAATCGTCATTGGCAGTAGACATTACCTTATCAAATATTTTAAATTCAACCCAAAAAGAATTTAAACCTTTAAAGCCCTTGGATTTTTTTATAATCTTTAATTTATAGCCGGGCTTTTTATCAAAAACTTCTCATTTTTTATTTTTTATATTATTATATTGAAGTATGTTTTCTGGCTTTGATTTAAAACTTTTACTGCCGGGTTTAATTTTACTTATTGCCAGCGTTGATGATCTTCGCTCCAGAAAAATTCACAATAAACTTATTCTTTTTTTATTGCCTTTTGTTTTGCTGGCTGTGCTCTTGTTAAAGGGTTTTGAAGGTTTTTTTGCCGGGGCTTTGTCTGCTCTTTTGGCTGTAGCAGCAGGCATTCCTCTGGCTTTGATAAAAGTGATAGGGGGAGGAGATTTAAAGCTCCTGGTTCTTTTTGCTTTTACAGTGCATCTTTCTGTTTTTATTGAGATTGTTATTTATTCTTTCCCTTGGGCTTTTCTTTTAGGGCTTTTTAAGATTGTTTGGGATAAAAAACTCAAGGAGTTTTTCCTTAATTTGTTTTTTATGTTCAGATACAGAAGAGTAGAAGGGCTTAAACTTCACAGCATCCCCTTTTCCTTTGCTTTGTTTATGGGCTGGTTGAGCTTTCTGACTTTAGAGGGAGTTAACTATAGTCTTTTTTAATTAAGAGATAGGTATGCTAATCAAACATCAAAATAGAAAAATGAAAAATTTGGGACAAGTCACAGTGGAGTATATTTTATTGGCTGTGGTACTTATTGTTATGTTTCAGCTGGCTGGACAAACCTTAAGAAGCAGTGGTTATCTTAACAACTTTCAGGAGATCCCCAACGCCATGTTAAAAAATCTTATAGAAAATGGGAATTGGAATCCTGATGAGGATGAGAGCCGCAGGCATCACCCTAATCATCATTTTTTGCATTATACTCCCTATGGGGAGGGGCCTTAGCTGGTATTAAGGCAGCAAAAATAGGGGATTATTTTAAAATGAGGAGATTGTTATTGTGCTAAAAAATGAAAAAGGGATTATAACAATAGCCTTTCTTTTGGTTTTGATTATTATCTTCTTTTTGATTTTTTCCTTTTTTGGTTTGGCTATGACCTTTGTTCATGTCAGTGTTTCCCAGTATATGGCTTATTCTACAGCTAGGAAGCATGCTTTAGGCGGAATAGATCAGGGGGATCAAATTGACCAGGCCAAGAGGCATTATTCAGAATTGAGAAATAAGTTTTTTAAGCCAAATTCCCATGCTGGCAATCCAGGAGATTGGTTTAAAATTCCACATGCGCTTGATGAGGGAAATGCTGAAGGAATAGGTTTTAGCGTATCCTTTGATGAAGCGCCGGAATCAGATAGAGATCTATTTTATGGAGCTGGTTTTCCTTTTACGTCCAATATTGTTATGTTTCGCATTCCCTTTTTGATGGATAATGGCAGCCCTCCTAATATTCAGACTGTGATCACTGCTTTTTTAGGACGGGAGCCATCTAAAGCTGAGTGTAGGGAATTTTTTAATAATTCAGAAAGAGGAGATCAGATTGAAAATAAATATTATGGTCTTGGTTACTTAAACTTAATGCCTGGTTTTGACGGAGAGGCTGTAAAAACAGATGGGGGTGATAATGGCTGCTAGAAAAAGGTTAGTACAATCAGGAAATCTATCAGTGTTTGAAAATTTGAGTTTTTATTTTAACAACAAATCTCAAAATTCAAACTGAAGGATTATAAATTATGAGAAAGAAAGCAACAATCAACAAATCCAAACTGTCTCAGTATAAGCTTTATTTACAGGCTAAGCTAACCCCCTTATTCAATAAGTTAAATCAAAATAAATCCGCCAGTTTCATTGGAGATTGTTCTGGTATTGCTGTATTTGAAATGCTCCCTCTTTTAGCAGTTTTTATTATTCTGTTTGGTTTAACTTTTGGTTTTTGGCAGTCTATTCATTCCGGAACACTGAGATCTATAGCTGCTCGTCATTATGCTTTTGAGGTCATAAATAACCGCGCTCATATTGTATATCATAGGGATACAATCGCCCCCACAGGTAAGAAAGAATATTATAGAAAAAATGGTTTTCGTTTTTTTGCCAGTGTTCAAAGGCAGCAGAGTGCTGCTAGCGCAGACATGAAAGCTCAAAAAGTCCGCCTTAACTTGTTTGATTCTGGAGGGACAAAAATTTCTGATCCCAGTGAACCTAATCAGGTCAACCCTATCTGGCTTAAGATAAGCTATGGTATTTGTCTTAATTGCGATTGTGGTGATGTTGACCCTTCTTGTTGATGATTTTTCATAGACCAAGCAGCCTGCTATTTAAGAACCGTCTTTATAATAACTGGAAATCAAAGTTTTTTTAAAAAATTCTCATTTTTTTACCGATAAAACTTAAGTGGGTATCTTGCTTTATTCCAGAGCTTATAGGCTTTTTTATGCTTTTCGCTCAAGGGATATGGCTTTAGTCCTGGATAAATGAATTGTTTCTGCATCTTGTTTTAAAAAAACAGCGAATCAGCTGCAGCGGCAAAAGATAAAGGAGAAGATCATGAATAAAAATGAAACCTTAACTCTTTGGATATCTATAGGTGCGGCTATTTTTTCCGCATTTTTGATTTTTAGCTACACCCAGGAAAAAACGGAAGCTATTTCAAAAGTTTTTGGTGTTCAGACTTCTGTTGTTGTAGCCCGCTCTTTTATTAGTGAAATGCAGACAGTGCAGGAGGATATGGTGGAATTGGCTCAGATTCCTGAAAAGTTTGTTCAGCCTGGCTATGCCAGGCAAATTGAAGATGTGGTGGGTTTAGTGGCTTTAGCTCCTATAGAAAAAGGGGAACAGGTTCTTACAAATAAAGTGATCGTCCCGGGGCCGGAGACAGGTTTATCCCTTCAGGTATCTCCTGGCAAGAGAGCTGTAACCATTCCTGTTGATGAAAAGCGGGCTGTTGCCAGGCTTTTAAAACCTGGAGATCGTGTGGATATGATTGTAGCTCTGGATCTCAACACGGGAAGTTCTCAAAAAAGATATATAAAAACTCTTCTTCAGGATGTAGTGATTTTAGCAACAGGGCTTAGAGTGGTTAATGAGCTTCCCCGGCTTCATGAGGAACTGGGTGGGGAGGATTATATTAAAAACCTGCGAATGGAAAATGATTTTTCCACTGTGACTGTGGAAGCCTCTCCTGAGGATTCTCAAAAAATCATTTATCTTCTCTCTACTGATCCAGGAAGTGTTTTCTTCACTCTTCGTCATCCCTCAGATAACAGTTTTATAACTTTAAGTCAGACTGAAATGGCGGATGTGCTGGGTGGAGGCATTCAAAGAGGCACGGCTTCAAAAAAACCGGTATTAAACTACTAGGATTGTGAAATTTTGAAAAACAGAGGATGGTCATTGAAAACATAAGGTTGTTTTTAAACACCAAAGATGAAAAACAAAATGGTGAATTTATGAAGGCTAATCAGTTTACACATTTTTTTCTGAGAGCTTTTACTGTGACAGCTCTTTTTATAATGGCTTCTTTTTCTTATGGAGCCTCCAAGGTCATTGATAATGTAGACTACATTTATCTGCATATAGGTTTACAGGTGGATTATCCTCTTCCTGAAAGCTTTAAGGACGAAAAACTGAAATTTGAAGGAAACTACTCTAGGTATACTACAGCTATTTATAGAAGAAATAAAAATGATATTCGTTTTAAACCAAAGAGACAGGGATCGTCCATAATGATTATAAAAAATAAGGAGGATAAAATTATTACCCGTTTGCATATTGATATTCAAAGAGACAATCTTCATAAGATTGCTGCTGAGTTAAGGGATCTTTTTATTGCTATTGATGGAATAGAGGTTAAAATTTATAACAAAAAGGTCATTATTGATGGACAGGTTCTTTTGCCAAGAGAGATGGACAGAATCAATGCTGTGGTGGCAAAATACGGTGATACTGGCCTGGTTCATTCCCTGGTGACATACAGTCCTCAAGCCCAAAAGAAAATTGCTGAGATCATTGAAAAGGAAATTGGATATCCGGAAGTGACAGTAAGATATGCCTACAACCGGTTTCTTTTGGAAGGTTGTGTAAACAGCCCTGATGAAAAAACCAGAGCTCTTCATATTGCTGAACTCTACACTCAATTTGAAGTGTCTTCTGTGGGTGAAGGGGCATCTCGTAAAGGTGTGGCTGTTGTGAGAGATGATATTATTGTCCCTTGTGAATCAGAAAAGAAAGCGGATAAGGAAGAGAAAAAGAAAAAAGAAGTTAAAAAGCTTATTCAAATTGTGGTTCATTTTGTGGAAATGGAAAAAAACTTTTCCAAAGGTTTTCTGTTTGAATGGGCTCCTGCTATTGGAGATAATGGAACACAAGTGACAGCCTCTACGGGAAATGTTCCAGGGGCTCAAACAGGCATCACAGCTGTTTTAACAGCCACAGTGCAAAATTTTTTTCCAAAATTACAGTGGGCAAAAACTTTTAATTTTGCTCGGGTTCTTCATAACTCCAGTTTATTGGTGGAAGAGGGACAAAGCGGAACAATTAACATTCAAACACAAACTGTTCAACATGATGGCAGAACCATTTTTGGATCGGCAGTTAGCGCTCAGGTTTCTACGCAGGTTAGACCGACAATTATCGGTGAGAGAAATAACCTTATTCACATGAATGTTGTTGTCAATGTTTCATCCAGCCCATCAAAATCCAGCACGACCACTCGATCCATTAACACTTTTATTCATGTTCGGGATGGAGCCAGTGCTGTGCTTGGGGGTCTTATCAGCTCTATTCTGAATAGAGAATATAACAATGAGCCTGCTCCCTCTGCTCTTTTGAATTTGCATTCTGCAAAAAATTATACAACCACTAAATCCCAGTTTGTTGTTTTTATCACTCCCTTAATTAAAAGCTCTTCCAGTTTGGGAGTGGAGAGAATCAAAAGAAAGTTTAAATTGGATGAATAGCTGAATTTAAGAATCAGGAAAGCAGGATTAGAAATGAATATATCAGACAAGTGCCATGTTGTTGCTGTCACCGGTGGAAAAGGCGGTGTTGGTAAAAGTGTTCTTACAGCCAACCTATCCCTGGCGGTTCAAAGAGAATTAAAGATCCCTGTTTTGCTTATGGATTTAGACAGCAAAAGCTGTGGGGATCAAAATGTAATCATGGGGCTTCGCTCTCGTTTGAATGTAGAGCAGTTTAGCGCTTATAAACAGGCTCTTAATCAGAAGAGTTTGCAAAATATTCTGGCTTATCATTCAACAGGTTTGGCTTATTTAAGCGCTGTATTAAGCATGGATCAAAGGTTAAGCAGCAATATTCAAATGTTTAAAAAACAGATGTTTCATCTTTCTCAGTTTTTTCATTATATTTTTGTGGATATCGGTTGTGATATTGGTCCTCTGCAGCAGGAAATTTTGAATTATGCAAGTGGAATTTTACTTGTTGTTGCTCCAGAAATTTTAACTGTCAATCAAAGCAAAAGAATTCTTGCTGATTTGTCTTATCTGCCTTCCTCTTTATTTCATCTTGTAATTAATAAAGAGGACAGAAGAGGTTTAGATTCCTCTCTCATCAGCCGGAATTTAAGACGGCCTGTTTTAATGTCTTTGCCTGAAGACCAGGCTTTACCGGACAGTTTACATTCCTCTCAACCCTTTATCTTATCCCAATCTAATTCCTTATGGACAAAAAACTGTTATGAGCTTATCAGAAAACTGTCCAGTGGCATTCTCCAAAAAGGAAAACAGATAGGTAGAAAAGCTCCCTCACAAAAAAAAGCAAGCTCTGTTCCACAGACTGGTAAACAGTCTCAAGTGGAAAATTTCAGAGGAGAGAATCTGGACCCCATGACTCTTTTTAAACTTCAAATCCATTCGGAATTGATCAAAGAAATGGATCTTAAAAAAGATTTAACCCAGGCTAAGGATGAAGCCTCCAAGCAAGAGCTGAGAAAAAAAACAAAAACCACAATCGCCCGCCTTGTGGATGTAAGAGGTCAGAATTTTTCCCGTGAGGAAAGAAATTATGTTATAGACCATGTTTTGGATGAGGCTTTAGGACTTGGGGTTTTGGAACAGCTTTTGGCAGATAAGTCTGTTTCTGAAATCATGGTTAATGGCTGTAACCAGATTTTTTGTGAGAAGGGGGGGAAACTGGAGATGAGTGATCTCAAGGTGACCTCCAATAAACATTTGAGAAATATCATTGAGAGGATTGTCACTCCTCTTGGCAGAAGGATTGATGAAAAAACGCCTTATGTGGATGCTCGCCTTGAGGATGGAAGTCGTGTGAATGCTATTATAGAGCCTTTGGCTATGGATGGCCCTTCTGTGACAATCAGAAAATTTCCTACAGAAAGAATTGTTATGAAAGATTTAATCTTTCGCTTTAATTCTATGACTGAAGAAATGGGGGGATTTTTGAAAATCTGTGTTGAACAGGGTTTAAATATAGTGATTTCAGGAGGAACAGGATCAGGTAAAACCACTTTTTTAAATGTTTTATCTAGTTTTATTCCTTCAAATGAGAGAATTGTTACCATTGAGGATGCAGCTGAGCTCCAGTTAAAGCAGGAGCATGTTGTCCGGCTGGAAACCCGACCGGCCAATATAGAAGGTGAGGGAGAAGTCAGTATTCGTGATTTAATAAAAAACTCTCTCAGGATGCGACCGGATAGAATTGTTGTTGGAGAATGTCGTGATGGCGCTGCTTTGGATATGCTTTCAGCTATGAACACAGGACATGATGGCTCCCTGACCACAGTTCACGCCAACAACCCCAGAGAGGCTATAGCCAGGCTGGAAAATCTTTGTTTAATGGCAGGACTGGAACTTCCGGCCAAAGCTATCAGAGAACAGATTGCCGGGGCTGTGGATATGATCATTCAGATTGGAAGACTGAGTGATGGAAGCCGTAAGATTAAAAGTGTTACTGAAGTTGTGGGTATGCAGGGAGATGTTGTAACACTACAGGAGGTTTTTCGCTTTAAAGAAGAGGGATTTACAAAAGATAGAAAAATTATGGGACAATTTCAGGCTTCTGGCATTATTCCCACATGTGTTGAAAAGTTTGAGAGAAAAGGGGTTAGAATTCCTCGTGATCTTTTTACCACAAAATCCTCCAAATCAATGGAAAAGCCTTCTATTAGCCTGAAGCCTTCCCTAAGAAGATCTGCCTCTTCCCCCCCTTCAATACAGTCTCCACAGGTTCCCATTGCTAAAGAGGAAAAACCAGTTTTAAAGAATCAGAATAAAAAAATATTTCGTAAAGTTATCAAGAGAAAAATATCATGAGCCTGTTTAATAACATTTGGGTTTTAACCGGAACCATAAGTTTGATGGTTTTTATAATTTCTTATCTTAATTCAGAGAAGATATTGAAAATTCTCTTTAGGAAAACTTTTGGCGCGCAGGATGAGATACTGGAAATTATGGATAAACTTCTAATCTCTCAGGATGAGAAGAAGATTAGGAGGAATATGTGGATTTTTTCCATTGGTTTGGGCTTGCTTGTTTTTGTGATTGTATGGCCAAATGTAATAGTCAGTCTTGTGGGTTTTGTATTTATGTTTTTAGGGGCATGGTATGTTTTGAGAATGCTTTTCAGGACACTTTGGGAAAGACACTGTAATAAAGTTGTTCAGCAGTTGGTGGAAGCTTTAACCATTATGTGCAACAGTTTAAAGGTGGGTTTGAGTTTAGGGCAGGCAATGGAAAGGGTTATAAAAGGTTATCCTGGTCCATTAGCCAAAGAGTTTGGTCTTGTTTTAAATAAAATGAAGTTGGGGCAAAGTCTGGAAGAATCTCTTGATGAAATGGCGGATAGAATTAAAAAAACGGATGTAGATATACTTGTAAGCACAGTAAACATTTTGAAAGAAACAGGAGGTAATCTTGCAGAGACTTTTTTTGTCATGTCAGAAACTTTAAGAGAGAGACAAAAAATGGAGAAAAAAATAAAAGCTTTAACAGCTCAGGGTATGATGCAGGCTAAAATTCTTTCTGCCCTTCCCTTTTTTTTAATAGCTATTTTTTATCTTTTAGATAAAAACTATATATCCCCCCTCCTTTTCAAGCCTTTAGGCTGGGCTTGTCTTTTTGTTGTTTTGGTTTTGGTCTTGATTGGAGGCTATGTGATGAGAAAAATGGTTCAAATTAAAGTCTAAGCTTCACAAGCTTAGAGATTAGGTTATAATAAACCTGTTTTAAAGTTTTTATTTGATGAATAATAAATAAGAAGCTAAAACAGAAATAATAAAGAGATGACAGGAAAAAGGTTTATGAAAAATATACTTTCTTTAATAATTCTTTTTTTTCCTTTAAGTGTTTTTGGAATTGTTGATATGAGAAGCGCAGGCTATTCAAAAACTTTTGTGGATTATAAATCCACTGAGCCAGGGCTTGCCTTAACTATTGAAAGAACCTATAACAGCCGCTCTCTTTATAATGGTTTGTATGGCTTCGGTTGGTGCTCCAATATAGAGACCCGTTTAAATGAACTTCCTGATGGTTCAATCAGAGTTGTTGAATGTGGCGGAGGTATGGAAATTATTTATCATCTTAAGGGCAAAGTTCCGGATGTAGATTTATATGTCAACCGTATTTTAGAAGGAATAAAAAAACGGAAAGTTAAAATGTCCAAAAAGTCTTTAAAAAGACTGAAAAGGGATCTGTATCAAAGTCAGAATTTAAGGGCGGATTTTTTAAAAGCTTTGGATATTAAGGGGCAGGCTCAAAAGGGCGCTAAATATTATGCCAAAGGCAGAGTCAAAGAGTATATTTTAGTTACATCTCAGGGGTTTGTCCGCCAATTGCCTAATGGAGTAAAAGAGGTTTTTGACAAGCAGGGACGTTTAACACAATCTTCGGATGCGCAAAGTAAAATTGAAATTTCCTGGGGAGCTAGGCGTATACAGATTATGAATGAACGAGGTCTTCGTTTGATTCTTTTGCTGGATCAAAAAGGCAGTAAAATAACAAGAGCCAAAGTCAGGGGGAAGGTGGTAGCCCGCTATACACACAAAGGAGAGAATCTTGTTAAAGCCACTAACAGTTATGGAGAAATTTTTAAACATAGCTATGATAAATTGCATAACTTGACAAAAAATGTTTATCCAGACGGGAAAACAGAGGAATTATCTTATAATGAGAAAAAGGATTGGGTGATCAGTTTTAAAGATCGTGAAAATTGTGTTGAAACTTATAACTATGGAGTTAATAAGAAAAACCGCAATCACTATTTTTCCACTGTGAAAAAACAGTGTGGAAGGACAATTGTAAATAAAAGCAAGTATGAATTTTGGCATAGAACAGGTCCTGGAGGGGGAAAATATCTTCATCGTGCCAGAGCAAGGGTTAATGGACGCTTGACAACAGATGTAACCTATCACCCTGTTTTTAATACACCTGTTTCTTTTTTGAAAAATGGAGTAAGAACAAAAAGGGATTACTATAAAAATGGGTTTTTAAAAGAAAAAGATAATGTGTTTCAAAAAGTCCAGTATTCCAAATACAATCAAAAATGCCGAAAGCCTGAGCTGGTAACAGTGGGTTATAAAAACCCTTCTGTTAGAAGAAAAGATGAGCAAAAATTCGTCCGCAGGGAGAGTATTAAATTTAGATTTGATAATAAGTGTCAGTTGGTTCAGGCTAGAAAATCTAATGATGAATGGATTAAGGTTAGGCATGATTCCAAGGGACGTATTGTCCTTATGGAGGACCAGTCACGGAAAAAAGTCTCTTTGGTTTGGCATAAAACCTTTAATAAACCAGAAGTGATAACCCGTGAAGGTGTTGGTTCTCTTCGTATTGTTTATAATGATCAAGGGGAAGTTGTGAATTTAAAAGGTTTGAAATCAGGGCCAACTATAGTGGCTCAAGTGACTTCTGTATTTAACAGTTTTCTTCAGACTTTGGCCCCTGTTGCTGAGGAGATGGTGATCTTATAAGAATAGCGGATTGCTTTTTAAATTGATTTGTTTTATGGTGAATTTTAGCGTAAAATTTTGTTAGTTTTTTTAATTGAGTAGTTTAGATAATGCAGTTTTTAAAAGCTTTTTTAATAATCATGTTTTTTATGCCTTATTTTAAAGGATATGCAGTTTCAAATTCTTTTCAAGGGACAAAAGTAACACCTAAAGAAAGAACTGAGGCAAACTCAAAGGATAATACAACCCGCAGCTTAGAAATGTGTTGTGACAGACATGAAAATCACGACCCATTCTCTGAACTGTCACAACAGGAAAGCCGAGCCTACACCAACCTGGTGTTTTCTCAGATTGATGAAGAAACCACCCCTCCATCAGAAGATTCTTCAGGGAATAGATAAAATATATCTTTCTTTTTCAAAAGCGGATAACCAGAACACCAGCATGTTGGTAGGTTGTTTCGTCTTTTTCCACACTGTATTCAAGAAATAGTTTAGGACTGTGAAAAGCCAGCCCCCCGGAGATAATGCCTTTTTTTGTTTTTTGCAACCAGGTTCCTCCTATACGAACAGAAAAGAACTGTTGAAAAAAACTTTCCAAACCTCCTCTAAAAACCCATCTTTGATGCGCTGTTCTGGAAATGTCAATTTTACTTGAAAAATAGGATTTCCAGTTATGATAAATGGCAAGGGATAAGGCTCTTTTGTTTTTTCCTTCCTGTTTTAAAATTTGATTCAAATATAAGGCCAGACTTGTTTGACGGCCTACTTTAAATACGGAGCCAAGCCCTCCATTCCATAGGGATTTTTTCAATATTTTTTCTACAGTAAGTCCGATAGACACATGAGAAAAAACTTTAAATCCTGAGCTAACAGTCATTTTGTCTTCATCACTGTTCTTAAAAGAATCAGACCATGATCTTTTGTAAGTTACAGCTAAAGGAAGTTTGGTTTGTCGATCTAAAAAGGAAATTAAAGCTGTTTGATTGTTGTTCTTTAATGAATAGGAAAAAGCTGCTTTTGTTTTTTTGTGAAACCCCATTACAGCGGGATTAATAAAGTAGGAGAGGTCCTCTTTTAAAGAGGCACCTCCAGCTCCTCCCTGGGACAGGAGAAAGGGAGAGGATAGTTGTTCTGCAGCCTGACTTAAAAAGGGGAAAATAGATATAACAAACAAACAAAAGAGTCTCATTTAGGATGACTCTGTTTGAAAAGCTGGATTGTTTCAAGCTTAAATTTTAAATTTTTTATTGAAAACAGATTCTATACTAATCAAACATGATTAACATAGAATTTGTTGCGCCTATTATCCTCCGCTGTCTCTGTAACAAACAGATAGGAAGGCTGGACATATCTTGTAATACTCATCATTTTCACCAGGATTTAAATCAGTAATTTGGTGTATTAAAATGCAGTCATCCAGCTTTTCAGGATCAAACTCAATACGGTAAATTGTGTTTCCTCCCCCCGGGTGATAACATCCCTGATTTCTAAACTTAATACAGGGTTGATTGGTTACAGTAAACCCACCCTGTCTTGAAACAGCTGTATAGCCAAATTCAAAAGGCAGCTGCCTTCCAAATACCATTTCAAAAAAAGCATTATGTCCTTTTGTGGGCAGCGCTCCTTCGGTATGGCAATAGCCTTCATCTATAAGGCCTTCAGGGAGGGTGAATCTGTTACGATATTTATTAAACTGACTTTGTTCTTTACTTGTTGAGCGGTGAACCATAAATCTTAGTTCTTCAGGACATACCCAATCTCCATCCCTTTCTGCTGTCAGTAAGTTTTCTTCTGATATGTCAATAAGATAATTTGGCCTGTAAAAATCTTCAAACTCCAGTTTATAGCCTCTGCCAAAAGGTTTACCATTCGGGCTAAAGATAAGGGAATTTCCATCACGGGTATAGGTTAAAGTTAAAAGAGGCTCTCCAAAAGTTCCCGCGGCGAGACCTTCAGCAAATTGATGTAACATTTGTCCCGATATAGGAAGGACAGTGGCAAATCTTCCTCCTCTGTTTACTAAAGAACTGCTTGAACTTCTTGTAACAAATACAGGTTTTAATGTGCTGAGATGATTTAAAGTTTCATTATTGTGGAGAATGGGAAAAGGGTATTGTATAGGTCTTCCTCCAGACGAAATTATTTTCGTTAGATTGGATTCATTTTGGATAGCCAGACGGGCAAACGCTTCTTTAAAGGGAGATTTTTCAAGCAATTGTCTTACCTTTTCAGGGCCAGGATTGGTGTTGCTTGTTATATCATTGCTTTCCTTAAAGTTTTTTGAAATTTGTAAACCATGCGCAAAATAAGCTCCAGCGTGGAGAGTGAAAGGTTTACCGCCAACCGGCTGATTGACAGTGCAAGTTAGGGCTGTAAGAGTGTCTGGTATAAGCTCATAAGGGAAATCCAACTCTCTTAATCCAGCCTCTGTTACAGGCTGCCCGGAGGGTGGCCCTCCGCCAAAATTGGAATTGCCAGAACCGCCAGCCTTGTTAAAAGGGTTATTTGGGTCATTAGGATTGTTGAAATTAGAAGGATCATCAGAACCATCAGAACCACCGCCAATAAATGGATTATTTGGATCAAAAAGCCTGCCAGCTGAACCCTGTTGACCATAATAATCAGGAGAGGTTATTGTGCAGGAGGAAAAGAACCCTATAGCGAGAACCATGAGCGCCCATTTTATTGCATTACTCATAGTAAACTTATCGGGTAATAAAGAAAAATTCTTTAAAAATAACAGCTTTATTTAAGTAAATAATAAAACTGCTTTTTTTTGTAAAAAAGTTTTAGATTAAATATATGGAGAAAGTTTTTTATTTTAAAGTTGCGCCAAAAGCTCCCTTGCTTAAATATTTAACTTATAAATACCATAAACAGCTTAAACAAGGGCAGCGGGTTAAAATTCCCCTTGGATCAAGAAAAGTCAATGGCTTGATTTTGGATCGGGATTTTAAAGCGGCTCAGAGGATTCAAAATATAAAAGAGATTTTAGAACTGGATCAGAACTCTCCTCCTCTTAGTCCTGAAAGAATTTGTTGGCTTAAATGGATGAGTGATTATTATCGCTACCCTTTGGGTTTAGTAGCGGATTTAAGTTTTTCGCAAGCAGAGGGTTTCAAAAAGAAGAAGGCAAAGTCATCTTTATTGTATCAGGATGAGGATTTTATAAAGGAGGACAAGACAGAAAAGATCAACTTGTTTTCTCCTTCATTAAAGATTAAAACAACAATTTTAAAATTAACCGTAGAACAAAAAGACTGTGTGGATAAAATTTTAAAAAGCAAAGGTTTTAATGTTCATCTCATACATGGTGTAACGGGCAGCGGGAAAACAGAGATTTACAAAAAACTGATGGCTCACGCTTTGAATCAAAAGCTTCAGGTTTTGATTTTGCTTCCGGAAATTTTTTTAACTCCTCAAATTGTTAAACGGTTTTCGGAAAGTTTTCCAGGTGAGATAGCTCTCTTGCACTCTCAGATCACAGCTAAACAAAAAAGGCTGGTTTGGCAGTCTCTTCTCACCGGGGGAAAAAATCTTCTTGTTGGAACCCGCTCTGCTCTGTTTTGTCCTTTGCCTCGTTTGGGGCTTATTATCGTAGATGAAGAGCATGACAGCAGTTTTAAACAGGAGGATAAATTTCGTTATCATGCCAGGGATTCAGCTATAGTTTTGGCAAAAAAGTTGTCTATACCTGTTGTTCTTGGTTCTGCTACTCCGGATTTTTCCTCTTATCAAAAGGCTTTGGATGGCTCTTACCAGTTTTATGAATTAAAAAAAAGAGCTTTTCAACAAGAGCTTCCTCAGATAACAGTGCTTGATTTAAAGCAGGAAACTCAAAAAGAAAGACCATTTTGGTTAAGTGATTTGCTGATGGAAAAAATGCGGGATACTTTGCAAAAAGGAAAACAGGTGGCTTTGTTTTTAAATCGTCGGGGACAGGCTACATCTCTTATTTGCTCTCAATGCGGTCATACCAAAAAATGTCCGAATTGTGACATAAGTTTAACTTTACATGGGGAAAATCATTTATTGTGCCATTATTGTTCTTATTTGGAACAAAAACTCACTCATTGCCCTTCCTGCAAAAGCTCAAACTGGTTGGAAAAGGGATTTGGAACACAGGCTGTTCAGAAAGTGATTGAAAAATATTTTCCTGATTTTAAGATACTAAGAGCGGACAGGGACAGTATTAACTCCAGAGAAGAGATGGAAAATTTTGTTAATATCGTGGAAAAAAAACAAACTCATATCATCATTGGAACGCAAATGATTTCCAAAGGTTTGAATTTTCCCTCTATCCATTTAGTGGGGCTTATTTTGGCGGATATGGACTTTCATCTTCCAGATTTTAGAGCTGGAGAGAGAGCTTTTCAGACTTTGCTTCAAATGGCTGGAAGGGCGGGGCGGACAGCTCCTGGAGAGGTCGTGCTTCAAACTTTTAACCCTGAGCATCC
This sequence comes from Bdellovibrionales bacterium, assembly GCA_965116175.1. Lineage (GTDB taxonomy): Bacteria > Bdellovibrionota > Bdellovibrionia > Bdellovibrionales > UBA1609 > JACOND01. The sequence goes on from OZ220490.1 coordinate 347,861, forward strand.
TACTATCTTTTTTTCAAAACGGCATGATTATAAAAACTTTTTTTATGAAGAAATCAAAAGCCGTAAAAGGTTGTTTTATCCTCCTTTTTCCCGCCTTTGCCTTTTGCGGATTGACTGTTTGAAAGAAAAACAGGGCTGGGCTTTTGCAAAAAAAACTGGCAAAAAAGCAATGGATTTAGCCACTCAAGGTATAAAAGTTTTAGGCCCCAGTTCTGCTCCTCTTATGAAAATTAAAAACCGTTATCGGTTTCAAATTTTAATAAAATCCAAAAACCATCAGCTGTTGAATATCTTTTTGAAAAAGCTTCTTGTGGAAAATAAGAAGAAATCATTTGCACAAATCAAGGTCGATAGAGATCCCTTCTCCATGCTTTAAAATTCAACAATTTTGTTTGAATTTTTTTGTTTAAACTGGAAAAATAAACATCTACCTAGTTGAAATGGGGGTCAGGACACTCAAATAACTTTTGACTTTATATTTATTTTTCTGTTATGACTGAAAATCTATGGCTAAGTCCTCTACCACCGGTTTAACCAAAAAAGATTATTTTAAACTTAGAGAAGTGGAGAAGCTTTATAAAATGATTCATAAATATAATTTAAGGCAAGAGGCTTATAAAAATCTTTTAAAAGCCTATACAAAACTCAAAAAAGCCAATCAAAAATTATAATGAATTTTTTATTAAGCCTTCAAAAATACAACAGAGAAATATAACAGTAATCAATAAACTAAAATTTAACTCAGCTATCACTGAGCTTCCAAAGGTGTAAAAAATAATCTTCATTTTCTTGACATTTTTAAGTTGGTGGTTTATTATATTTATAATGAGCAGAGCAGAGCAGAGCAGAGCAGAGCAGAGCAGAGCAGAGCAGAGGCGTTTATTTTTCAAAAAAACCTTAAAAGTTTTTAGCTTTGTTGGCCTCCCGCTTTTTTTTCTAAGACCGCCTAAACTGCAAAGCCCTTTCCAAAATATAAACATAAATGATTTTTTTATAGGTGAAGCTTATGCTCATAGAACTATAAATATGGGTGGTTCATGTCCAAAAGGACACTACGAGACTTGTGGTGCTATGCATTCTTGTTGTGTAACTTTCTGTGAAGATTATTGAAGTTGGCCGCTGTAGGGATTCCCTTTTTCTAAGTATATTAAAGATTCAAGTTAAATTTTAAAAATGATCTTTAAGTTTTCTGATTTTGGCAAATTCAGAAACAGACTTTGCCCTTAAAAAAGGATTTGTTGCAAGTTCCTCTTCAAGGTAAAAAGGCACAGTGGCTTGATTTTGTTTTCTTAAAGCAGATATTTTTTTCAATCTTTTCTTTAAATCTAAATTGTTAGGTTCTACAGTAAGGGCAAATTCAGCATTATTCAAGCTATATTCATGAGCACAGTAAACCAAACTGTCTTTTGGCAATTTTTTAATTTTATTTAAGCTTGAATACATTTGCTCTGGGGTTCCTTCAAAAAGTCTGCCACAGCCCATAGCAAACAAGGTGTCTCCACAAAATAAAATTTGATTTTGCTTGTTCCAAAAAGCAATATGGCCAAGTGTATGCCCCGGCACATATAAAACTTTAAAGCCTATTTGCCCTACGAAAACCTGTTCACCTTCTTTAAGGCTTATGTCTATGCCTGGAATTCTGTTTGCATCCTCTTTATAACCATAAATTTTACATCTCCATTTCTCTTTGAGTTGTAAATTTCCTCCTGTGTGATCAAAGTGGTGATGTGTTGTTAAAATATAATCCAGTTTTAAGTTTTTTGCTTTTAAAAAATTATTTACAGTTTCAGCTTTTCCAGGATCAATAACAGCTGTTTTATCAGACTGTTTTTCATGGAGAAGGTAAATATAATTATCCTGCCATAAAGGGATTTGATGGATTTCAAAATTCATAATACTTCTCTTTAGTTTATTCTTTGAAGCTTTTTTGAATCTATAAAAATCAAAACATAAAAAATACTAACATACAAACTTATATTTGTTATGAACCTAATGATTAGAATCTTTTTTTTCCATTTATGAGATAGAATTTTTACAGACGAGATATTTTAAAACTTTTAAACAGACTTATGAACAAACCCTAGATTTTATTGATTTTTACCGTAAAAACAGACTTTATGGCTCTTTATCTTATCTCACTCCCTTTGAATTTAAAGCAAAACTCAAAAATAAGCTTATCTCTCCTCTTTCTGGATGGGGTATGAAAAGCCCTTCAGAATACAGGAAATTGATGGATCGAGTTGTCTAGTTGAAATGGGGGTCAGAACACTTTCTTAAAAAACAGGCTCACAGAACATTGAAATAGGGGTCGGGACAAGCTTTTAAAGAGGATCAATATCAGAAGAAAAATAATGTTTGATTTTTTTAGCTAAAGATTTTGATATAAAACTCAATACGGCCAGTTCTTTTTCACTCATCTTTTTTAAAGCTTCCAAGGATCCTGCTTTTTTTAACAAATCAGATTTGATTTTATGACTCAGACCTTTAATATTGCCGAAATCCCCTTTTAAAAACATTTTGTCTCTCTTTCTTCTGTGGGATTCTATAGCAAAACGGTGAGCTTCATCTCTTAAATGAAGAAGAGTGTGAAGGGCTTTGGAGTGAGAGGGAAATGTAACAGGGTTTTTTCTCCCCGGGAGATAAAATCTCTCCCCTGATGAAGTCATTTTTAAATAATCCGCCCCTTGATTTTTTACTCTGTCTTTAGCTAGAGCAACAAGAGGGATATTCACACAACCAAGGTCTTTTAAAATTTTTTGGACAGATTTTAACTGCCCTCGTCCTCCATCAATTAAAATCATATTAGGTTTTTCATACTCTTTATGTTTTAATCTGCGGTCTAAAAGCTCCTGTAAAGCCATGTAGTCATCTCCATCATGGACAGATTTTATATTATAAAGGCGGTATTCTTTTTTTAAGGGCTGGCCCTTTTCAAAAACAACTTGAGAGCCTGTAGATTGACTTCCCTGCCAGTGGGATATATCATAACACTCTATTCTAATGGGAAGTTTCGGCAGTTTGAATCGTTTTTTAATTTCTTCAAGAACATTCTGAATATTCTGTTCCTTATTTATCTCATTTTGAAAATGACTTTCAGCGTTTTTTTCTGCCATTTGTATAAGTAAAGCATCTTCTTTATTAAAAATATGGAGGATGCGGCAGGGGGTTCCTTTTCTTTTTCTCAAAGCCTTTCCTAAAAGCTTTAATCCTGAAACTTTAACGGGAATTTTAACTAACAACTCATCAGGAATCAGATTTTCTGAATAATATTGATTCAGAAAAGACAATAGAGTTTCCTCTTCATCATCTATCTTTTGTAAAAAGTGAAAGCGGTTTCCAATGAGCCGTCCTTTTCTAAAGTGTAAAATTTCCACTAGCAAACCTCTTTCATCTTTTTTTATAACAGCAACATCCTTATCTTTGTCGCTTTTTTGGAAAACAGATTGGCTTTGTTCTATCATTTCAATAGCTTTTAGGCGGTCTCTCAATAAGGCTGCTGCTTCAAAACGAAGCTCCTTGGAATAAGCTTTCATTTGAGATTTTAATCGCTTGACCAGCCCCTTAGAATTCCCTTTTAAAAAGTAAAGAGCTTTTTGGGCATTTTTTTGGTAATCTTTTTGTGTGATTTTTTTTACACAGGGAGCTGTGCAGATACCCATATCCCACGACAAACAAGGCCGTTTTCTTGTTTTAAAGTCAGAATCAGAACAATCCCTAAGATGAAAATTTTGGTTTAAAAAATCCAAAAGAGCGCGGACAGTCCAACTTTCCGTATAGGGGCCAAAATAAATGGAATGGGAATCTCTGACTTTTCTTTCAAAATAAAATCTTGGAAAATCATCTTTGATACTTAAACGAATATAAGGATAAGCTTTATCATCTTTAAGGCGGATGTTATAGCGGGGGTTATGTTTTTTTATAAGGGAGGCTTCCAACAAAAAAGCTTCTACCTCATTTTCTGTTACAATGTAATCTATATTTTCAACCTGGCGGATTAAAAATTCAGTTTTTAAACTGGGGGATTTGTCATTAAAATAAGATCGCACTCTAGCCCTGAGTGATTTGGCTTTGCCAATATAGAGAACTTTGTCCTCTTTCTTTTTCATCATGTAAACACCAGACAAAGTTGGAAACTTTTCAACTCTTTTTTTTAAATCATTTATTTTCTCATTCATAGGGAAGAGCTTAACACACACCAGCCTTGTTTGAAAATTGCAGTTTTTATGTTTCTGCAAAGAGGAAAAATCCACACACATTTTTGTCTCAGCTGAAATAATATAAATCCTTTAAGGATTAGGGTTACATTTGGCTGAATAATACTGGTATCTTTTAATTTCATACTTGATTAAGGGGCTTATTTAAGATAAAAATGGGATTTTAAGATTTTGAATGGGGGTGTAGCTCAGCTGGGAGAGCATCTGATTTGCATTCAGAAGGTCGCAGGTTCGATCCCTGTCACCTCCACCATTGATTATGCGAGCTTCTTGAGTTCTACAGTTTGCATTCTATTCTGGAGACATACTTTAACTTTTTCTATCCCAAAAGGGGTTCGGTCTATTCTGTAGAGAATGTGTCAGAAAGGACATTTCGTCTAACTTTTTTTGGGATATTTCCCAATATTTCAAATTTGATCTATATAAATTGATATTAAAAATTATAAAAAATAAGCCTATTAAGCCATCGTGAACCTTATTAAGAATCATTAGAAATAAACTGCTTAACTAGTCTTGAACCTTAAAAAAAGATAGAATTTGAATTTATAAATAAATTTCAGTATAAATAAACAAAAATACATACTCATAGTTTTTTAAGGAGCTTAAAATGAAGGTTTTAGTTGTGGGAAGCGGCTGTCGGGAGCATGCTATTGTTCAAGCTCTTTTGGAAGACAAAAACACAAGGGCTATTTATTCCCTTCCAGAAAGAGAAAGTCTGAGGGAAACAATAGGTCTCTCCTCCTCTTTTTTAAATGACAAAGAAGCCCTGGCTGAACATTTAAAAAAAGAAGCTGTAGAACTCATAGTGATTGGGCCTGAGCAGCCTTTGGTGGATGGGTTATCTGATTTCCTAAGAGAAAAAGGCTTTAAGGTTTTTGGACCTTGTTCTAAATCTGCCCAATTGGAAGGGAGTAAAATTTTTGCTAAACAATTTATGAAACAGCAGGGTATTCCAACAGCCTCTTACCATAAAGTTACTTCTGTTGCAGAAACCTTACAATACTCAGAGAATTTTTTTCCCCCTTTTGTTTTAAAAGCTGATGGCTTAGCTGGAGGCAAAGGAGTTTTTTTGTGCAAAGATAGAACTGAATTGAAAGAAAAAAGCCGTCTCTTGTTTGAAAAAAAAATTTTTGGCTCCTATGGGGAAAAAGCTCTTTTGGAGGATTTTCAATCTGGTCAGGAGATGTCTGTTTTTGTAATTACAAATGGAGAATCCTATAAATTGCTTCCTGTAGCTCAGGATTACAAAAGACTTTATGACAAACAGGAGGGACCAAATACAGGAGGAATGGGAGCTATAGCCCCTGTTTCTATCTCTCCAGATTTAATGAAGAGTATTGAGAATTTAATTGTCCAGCCTACACTTAAAGGATTAAAAGGAAATAATACAACTTACCGTGGTATCCTGTATCTGGGTTTAATGGTGCATAAAAACTTTCCAAAAGTTTTGGAATATAATATTCGTTTTGGTGATCCCGAAGCTCAAGTTTTACTTCCTCTTTTGGATGGTTCATGGTTGGATGTATTTTACCAAATCGCTTGTAGCAATTTGCCAGACTTAAAATGGAAAAGATTACATTCAGCCTGTGTGGTTTTATGTGCTGAAAACTATCCCGAAGGCCCCATTAAGGAAGCCCCTATAAAAGGATCCATTGACTACAAAAAAAACCATAGTTGGTTCATTCATGGCTCTTTAAGCCGAAACAATGATCAATGGTTTACTAAAGGGGGAAGAGTCCTGAACGCTGTAGCCATTGGAAATAGTAAGGAGGAATCTGTTAAGAGAGCCTATGAACATATTAAAACAATCTCCTGGCCAGGTATGCATTACAGAAAAGATATAGGGAAATAAGAAAAATAAAAGAAATTGTGATAGACTTTTTAGAACTATGAATCCTGTTTATTTTCTTGATAAACTTCCTCCCTTAAAAAAAGTGCTTTTATCTGTTGGACCGCAAGTTAGGAAGGTGCTGGTAATTTGCGATAAAAAACTTCAATCTCATCCCTCTTTAAAAAAATGGAGAAAAAACAAAAATCTTAAATTTTATTATGTGGTCTCAGGAGAAAATACTAAAAGTTTGGAGAAGCTTTCTACACACATAGAAAAAATTTTATATTTAGATAAGGATTTTGATAAAGGCGCCCTTCTTTTTATAAGCCTTGGAGGAGGGAGTCTTGTTGATCTCACAGGATTTTTAGCAAGTATTTACAAAAGGGGGCTTCCTGTTGTGCATTTCCCTACAACATGGCTTTCAGCTTTGGATTCAGCTCATGGAGGCAAAACAGCTATAAACTTCCAAAAAACAAAAAATATTTTGGGGACTTACCACTTTCCAAAAGCTGTATTTGTGGTAAAGGATTTTTCAAAACAAAATCCTGATAAGTTACAAAAAGAAGCTTTTGGAGAGCTTTTAAAAATAGCACTTATTGAAGGAGGAAAACTTTATAATAAAATTAAAAAAGAAAAAGATATAATCTTTATGGAAAAATATCTTAAATCAGCCATTTTGGCCAAAATGAAAATTGTAAACCAAGACCCTTATGAAACAAAATCTATCAGAAAAAAACTTAACCTTGGACACACTGTTGGTCATGTTATAGAGGCTTTTTATTCTCTCCCCCACGGCAGAGCCGTCCTTCAGGGATTGTTATTTAGTTTGAATTGGAGTTTTCACAAAGCTTTTATAAACAAAACAAATTTTGAAGAAATAAAAAAACTTATTCCCAAACAAAAGATGAATCAAAAAATTCCTCTTTCTGAATTTAAAAAATATTTAAAACAGGACAAAAAACATAAGGCCAATTATAAATTGGATTTTATATTCATAAGAAAACCAGGGGATGTTTTTTTTAAATCTGTTTCAGAAAAGGATTTACTAAGTGAGGCTAAAAGACAAGAGTTGATTTAAACTCTCACTAATGCTGCTTTAGTCTTTATCTCACAAAAAGTGTAAAATCTATTAAACAAGTATGGCTAAAAGTGATTTTTATTTTTTAGGCAAGGCTGCTCCTTCAAAATCCTTATTGAATAGAGCCTTAATTGTTAAAAGCTGGTTTCCTGATTTTTCAATCAAAGAGACAAGCTCCTGTGAGGATATTCTGATTATGAGCAAAGCTATTGAAAATTTAAAAGAGAAAAAAGAATTTTATTGTGGCTTAAGTGGCACAGCCTTCCGGTTTTTAGCAACACGAATGTCCCGTGAAACAGGACAGTTTTTATTTACAGGGAACAAAGCTTTATTTGACAGACCTTTAAAAGAAATCTCAACTTTTTTATCCCAATTGTCTGTAGCAGTGGAAAAAACAGATAAGGGCTTTGTCATTTTATCCAATGGTTGGAAAACTCAAGGGGACTGTATTTATGTCCCCTCTCTGAAAACAAGCCAATATGCTTCAGCTCTTGTGTTAAATAGCTGGAATTTAGAGCAAGACCTTTATTTTTCCCTTGGAAAAAATACTGTATCTTATCCTTATTTTAAAATGACAATGGATTTTGTAAGAGAACTGGGACTTACTGTAAAAGGAGATGGGGAAGAGTTTTTTATTCCTAAAAAACAAACCTTAAAACAATTTCATTACAGTCCAGAACAGGATAAAAGCTGCCTGTTTGCTTTGGCCTGTTTTGCTGTTCTCAAAGGCAAATCTGTTTTTGTGAACTGGGAAGAGAAAAGCCTTCAACCTGATAATATCTTTCCACAAATACTTGAAGAAATGGGAGTTAAAACAGAGTTTATAAACAAAGAACTTTCCATTTTAAAATGTGAAAGTTTAAACCCCTTACATTTTAATTTGAAAGGCTTTCCGGATATGTTTCCTCTGCTTTCTATTTTGTGTGCTAAAGCAGAGGGCTTAAGTGAATTGAGTGGACTATCTCATCTGGCTTTTAAGGAATCAAACCGGCTGCGCAAAACAAAAGAGCTTTTGGAATCCTGTGGGATTCAAATAAAAATTCAGGAAGATAAATGCTTAATTTACGGTAAAAAAATATGGCCAAAAATTAAGCCTTTTATATTTGATACAGCAAAGGATCACCGTATGGTAATGGCTGGCGAACTTATTGCAAAACTTGGTGTTCCTATAACTGTTCAAGAAAAAGACTCGATTAATAAAAGTTTCCCTGAATTTTATTCTTTAATAGATTCCTAATTAAAACCCCAATTTGGATTTTTTGGGATGTTTTATTACAAGACTTTCAATCAAGACAGACAGATCAACATTATCTCTTATCAAATAAGCGCCATCATAAAGAAGTTGTAAATTTCCTGTCCAGCGGACTGATAGAGCAGGCCCTGGTAAAACAGCCAGAGGAACACCATACTCTAAAGATTTACGGGCTGTTAACATTGTCCCGCTGCGCATCTGAGCCTGAAGTATAAAAACAAGAGAAGAGCAGGCCGACATCAAGCTATTTCTGATATGAAAATAAGGCTTATACATCTTTTCCCAGGGAGGAAAACAACTGATAAAAGTTCCTCCACTGTTTAAAATGCCTTTTTTTAATGAATATAAACTTGCAGGATAAAAATGATCCAAACCTGAGGGAAGAAAACATAATGTTGGGCTGTTAGACCTTATGGCAGCAGTATGAGCCTTTTGATCAATACCTCTGGCCCCTCCACTAATCACGCAAATCTTTTTTTCTTGAATAAGTGAAGGAAGATAAAAATCTATCCAGTTTAAAGCCAATTCATCAGCTGTCCGGCTTCCAACAAAAGTGATGGGAATATAATTTTGTTTAAAAGGCAACTCTCCTAAATAAAGAAAAACAGGAACATTATTAAAAAAATGGAGAAAGCTTTCCGGATAATTTTGTTTTCCGGGGTAAAACAACTTATAATTTTTATTTTTGCAATGCTTGTAATCTGCTTCTGCCTTTTTCCACCAATGTTTGTTATGAATCAAATATTCCTTTGTTTCCAATGAAGAAACAACAGAGACAAAATTTTCAGGATTTTGAATATCCTGATTTTTTAAATTGACAAAATCCTGCAAAGAAATTTTACAACTCTGCCAAGGAAGAAGAGATAAATAATCCTGCCATACCATTGCTTTTCTATATAGCAAATCAGTAACCTAAAATAAGGCGGCTTTTTTTGGCTTTTGAGGAAACAATTTAAAAAAAGAGCCGAATACCGGCTTTAAATCAATTTTTTACAAAATAAATGCTCAATAAGGCTCTTAATAGAGCAAAAATTATCTTAAAATTTAGAAAAAATATATTAGTAATATTAAGTAAGATTTATAATACTCATGAGTTATATTAATTTGACTTTATAATACTCATAATTCTAAAATAGAAAAAGAATGAAAAAACCTCGTTACTTATCCTTTGATATACGAAGAGATCTCAAATCAAAAATGGTGTTTGTTGGAGGCGCAAGGCAAGTGGGGAAAACAACTTTAGCTTTGAGTCTTCTTAAGCCCTCAAAAGTCAACCACCCAGCTTATCTTAACTGGGACATTTCATCCCATAAGGAAAAAATCATTAAGCGTCAACTGCCACTGAGACATAAAAAAATTGTATTTGATGAAATTCACAAATTTGCTCAATGGAGGGGATTGATGAAAGGATTATATGATGAATATGGAAAAACTCATTCCTTTCTTGTGACTGGCTCCGCCCGGTTGGATTATTTTTCAAAAGGAGGAGATTCTCTTTTAGGCAGATACCATTATTACCGGTTGCATCCTTTTTCTTTATTTGAAATCAACAAGAATCCTTCCTCAGGTGATTTGGAGCGTTTGTTGTGTTTTGGAGGATTCCCTGAACCTTTTCTCAAACATTCTGAAACCTATGTAAAGAGATGGTCTAGGGAACGTAGACAGAGAGTTATCAATGAGGATTTAAGAGATTTGAAACAGGTTAAAGAGCTTTCCTTGATTTACTTGCTTGTGGAGAACTTGCCAAAACGAGTTGGTTCTCCATTATCCGTTCGTTCTTTGCGGGAGGATATAGAGGTGAGTCATCAAACTGTTGAAAGTTGGATCACTCTTTTGGAAAATTTGTATATGATATTTAGAATTTCCCCCTATGGCCCGCAAAAAATCCGAGCTGTTAAAAAAGAGCAGAAACTTTACTTTTTTGATTGGTCTCCTATTTCTAATGCAGGTATCAGGTTTGAAAATTTGGTGGCTTGTAATTTGTTAAAATATTGTAACTATTATGAGGATGTTAAGGGAGATGATATGGAATTAAGATTTATCAGAGATACAGATAAAAGAGAAGTTGATTTTGTGGTTGTAAAAAACAATGCGCCCTTATTTGCTGTGGAGTGTAAAACAGGAGATTCACATTTATCTCCTGCAATTAAGTATTTCAAACAAAGAACATCCATTCCTCTATGGTTTCAGGTTCACAGAGGCTATAAAGATTATGGACATGAAAAAAACGGGCGCGTCTTGCCGTTTACAACATTTTGTAAAGAGTTTTTAAATATATAAGTAAATTGCTTGAACATCCCCTTGAATAGAAAATGCTAGAGACTGTTTCATAAACATAATGATTTTATTTGAAGTTTAAGTTCTTTTATTAAGATAAAAATCGGTACTTCATTCTTGAATTTCACCCCCGCCTTTATCCTGGGATTCATCCAGTTTATAAAATTGTGTATCTGTATATATTTTTCATAGTGGGTTATTTAACAAGACCTATTAATTCCAGAATCTGTATTTTATTCTTTTGTTTTTGTTTCTGTTTCAGTTTTAGGCTTACAGCCTTCTTCAGCCTGTACAACAGAGCCATTTGCACGAACAACATAGTGTGCGGCGTTATAAGTTTTTTCTTTCTCTCCGCCTTCAACTAAAGCTGAACCATCCTTTTGAGTGATGGGAATAGGGTAATCACTAAATAAACCAAATAAATCATCGCTTAATTCTTTACATTGGCCGGCTGGAATAGCTGTATTTCCAGCTTTTACATCCACTGTCATATCATTTTTGACTGTATAGGAGGCACAACCGGTAAAAGCAGTAACAGCTATAAAAAGTAACATTTGTTTCATATCTTGCTCCTTGTTGTTTGATTACACTTTTTAACATGATTAAAAGAAAGGTCAATAGCTTTCCTGTAAAATGATACACCAGAACTTCTATTAAAAAGCCTTGTTTTTTCTTATTTTTTATCCTGCATTACAAATATGAGAGAATATTTTTCCACAAATTATGGTAAAGAATCATTTTTTAACATAAAAAGTGAAAGATGAAGTTGATTTTCAAACCCCTTGGGCCAGCTAAGAACATAAAACCAGAGCTATGGGCAAATTGGAAATGGCAGTTAAAAAATATCAAGAGTTCCTTTAAATACAGGAATGATCAAATTTTTCCTTCTGGAGCAAGCCCTTATTATTTAAGATTGATTGAAATAAATTCTCTTTTAGATCCTATCATCCAGCCAACAGAGAAAGAAAAAATTAAAGGCAGCCAAGAAATGAAAGACCCTTTGGGGGAGGAAAAACATTCACCCTATCCTTATTTAATTCACAGATACCCGGACAGAGTTTTATTTCTTGTAACAGATCATTGTGGTGTTTATTGCCGTTATTGCACAAGAAAGCGTTTTACAGGTAAAAATCAATCCCTTATTTCAAAAAACCAACGAGAACAAGCCTTTTCCTACATAAGAAAAAACCGGGGCATAAGGGAGGTTATACTTTCTGGTGGAGACCCTCTGACCTTATCTGATTCCATTTTAAAACAAATACTTCAAAATTTAAGATCAATAGAACATATTGAAATTATAAGAATAGCCTCCAGAATGCCTGTTGTCTGCCCTATGAGATTGACTGATTCTCTTGTAAAAATTCTAAAAGCCTATCAACCTATTTTTTTGATGACTCATTTTAATCACCCTCTGGAACTAACAAAAGAGGCACAAGTAGCCTTAAGCCGAATGGCTGATTCTGGAATTTTAATGTTTAATCAAACTGTCCTTTTAAATAAAATCAACAACCACCCGGCAATCATTCAAGCTCTTATGAGAAGACTGCTTTATTTAAGGGTTAAACCCTATTATATGTTCCAGTGTGATCCTTCTGAGGGGACTGATCACCTCCGAACCAGCATAACAAATTCCAAGTGGATTCAAAGCGAGTTATGGGGGCGTTTTTCCGGTTTGGCTCTTCCTAACCTATCCTTAGATATCCCTGGAGGCGGCGGAAAAGTGGGGATAGTCCCTGATTTTATCGTCAAAAAAGAAGAAAAACAATGGTCTTTCAAAGGCTGGGATGGCTTTGAATCCTCTTATATCAATCCCAAAGAGGATGACACTACTGAAAACCTCTTTTATCATAATACTGAAGCTTTAAAAGAATATAAAGCAGAATGGGAGATATTAAAAAACCAAGCTTATGGCAGAGCTGGGGAATCTACAAACCTCTAAAAAGATATAATAAAATGAAGCAAAACTTGAGTTTTTATCTATGATCAGTATAATTTCTATTAACGGACCTTTCACGAAAGACAAAATAATTTTATGGCAAGCCCCCGAATCTTTATAACTGGTGTTGCAGGTTTTTTAGGAAGCCACCTTGCAGAATGGGCTTTATCCCAAAATTATGAAGTGGCTGGCTGTGATAATTTGTCCCTGGGCAATAAAAGAAATATTCCAAAAGGGGTGGATTTTTATGAATATGATATTTTAGATCTGGAAAAAAATAAAAAACATATTACTGGCGCTAATGTTGTTTTTCATGCAGCAGCTTATCCTTATGATAACTTCAGCCTATTTTCCCCTTTTAAGATTGTGGAAAATACTTTTTCTACAACAGCTTCTGTTTTAACTGCAGCTATTTCCAACAATATAGAAAGATTTGTATATTGCTCTTCAATGTCCCGTTACGGAAACCATAAAACCCCTTTTATAGAGGAGATGGAGCCTCGCCCTCTCACTCCTTACGGGATAGCAAAAACAGCGGGTGAAAACCTGGTTAAAAATCTGGCTCAGGTTCACAATTTTGAGTATGTGATTTGTATCCCTCATAATATTTTTGGACCTAAACAGATTTACAATGACCCTTATAGAAATGCTGTATCCCTTATTATAAACCAAATGCTGCAAAACCGTTCTCCTATTATTTATGGAGATGGAGAACAAAAACGAGGATTTTCTCCTATTCAGGATCTTATTCCTCTTTTTCAAGGAATCCTATTCAGCCCAAAAACAAAAAATCAAGTGATTAACATCGGACCGGATGAAGAATCTCTCAGCTTAAATGAGTTAATAAAAATGCTAAATGAGATCATGGGTAAAAACATTAAAGCCACTTTTAAACCCTTCAGGCCACAGGAGGTAAAAACAGCTCTGTGCAGTGCTAAAAAAGCCAGACAGTTCCTCAATTATAAAAAAGCAATTTCCTTAAGAACAGCTTTAGAAAAGCTTGTAAATTGGATTGAATCCAGAGGACCCACACAGTTTGCCTACAATCAAAAAGCGGAAATTGAATACCCCCCTCTTGATAAAGCCTTGCAGAAAAAATGGCTTTAAAAAAGTTCACATGATTTTTTAATTTTATCCGGCTGTCCAATATATTTTATAACAAACTGAATGAAAGCAGAAGTTAATTTTAAAACAGCTTTATCTCTTTTATTAAAGGGTGAAGTGGTGGCTTTGCCAACAGAGACAGTCTATGGTTTGGCTGGACGGATTGATAGAAAAAAGACTCTTGAAAAAATTTTCTCAATAAAAAATCGCCCCCATTCTGACCCTCTTATTGTCCACTGCTATAACACAAAACAAGCTCTTCAATATGCATCAGGTGATATATCCTTGATAAAAAAACTTTTTATTTTTTTTTCCCCAGGACCTCTCACTGTCATTGCCAATAAAAATAAAAAAATTCTACCTCTCATCACAGGAAAAAGAAATACAGTGGCTCTTCGTATTCCTCAACACTTTTTAATGAGAAAAATTTTAAGAGAATTACCTGTGCCTCTTGCTGCTCCCAGTGCTAATCTTTATGGAAAAGTCAGCCCTGTTAGCGCCAACCATGTTTTATCCTCTTTCAATAATACAATTCCTGTTTTAAATGGAGGAGAATGTGAAAAAGGTTTGGAATCCACCATTGTCTTCCCTGATATCCATAAAAAAAAAATATTTATTTTGAGGCCGGGAATTATTACAAAAGAACAGCTGGAGTCCTTTCTCAAAAAGAAAAAATCTGACTTTATCGTGGAAAACAAAAAAGATGTCTCTCAACCTGGTGGTCAAAAATCCCACTATAAACCAAAAGCTCCTTTATATATTATAGAAAGTCCAAAAACAAAAAAAGAGCTTGAAACTTTTTTATTAAAAAAATTTCCAAATAAAAAAATAAAAAAACTGCGTTTAGAATCCTCTCCCCAAAAAACAGGTCGTCTTCTTTACAAAAGACTAAGGCAACTTTCAGATGAAGAGAAAGTTTTAATTTTTGTCCATAAAACAAAGAGACATAAAGGAGGATTGTGGGATACTGTATGGAACCGTTTGGAAAAAGCTTCCAGTGGATACTACAAGTTTTAAAGGTTTATTTGAAGATCAGAAAATTAAATATTAAAAACAAATAAAGTAGAGCCTATCAACCTGATTTAAAGTGTTTCTATCATTTTCACTCAGTGTCACTTTCTTTTCTCATCTCCTGCCTTCTTTTTTCCATCAAATGGGCTGTCAAAACAGAAGAAGGCATAATCACTATACCCACAGAAAATATGATAAATAAAATTGTTAAAAAACGACCGAAAATAGTAACAGGTGTTATATCACCATACCCCAAAGTTGTGACAGTAACGATAGTTAACCAAAAGGCATCAAACATATTAGCTACCTTATCCGGCTGAGCATGATGCTCTACAGTATAAATTAAAGCTGAAAATATATACACTATAAAAAAAGCAATTGTTAAAATTGTTAAAAGCTCTGTTTTGATTTCCATAACAGCTGTCATTAGCTTTTTCATAGACTTGGAATATCTGGTCAACTTAAATATTCTAAACAATCTAATCAGACGAACAATCCTAAAATAACTGGTATCTGCAAAACCATGAGTCAGAAAGAAAGGAACAATAGCTAAAAAGTCAATCACCCCATAAAAACTGGTAATGAATTTCCATTTATTTTCTGCACCGATAATTCTTATAAGATATTCCACAGTAAATATAAAAATAATAATATAATGGACAATTAAAATCTGTTTGGAAAAAGCAGAAAAGAACTTGATTGTCTCCAAAGGAAAAAGCACCAAATCAAAAACAATAACAGATATACAAAACAAATCAAAAAATTGTTTTAATCTGGAAGATGAATCTTCATTTGTAAGATCAGCACAGGTTTTTTTAATCATGGATTGTTATATATGAATTATAAAATAATACGACCACAGTTTTTTAAGCTGGCATTAACAGGATTATTTGCCTTTTTATTTTCCTGAAACCATAAGCTTTTATCTTTAGAGCAATAAAACATTTTATCTTTCATATCCCGTTTTAGATCGTAAACTTGAGCCAGTTCAAAAAAAGAATTAAAAAGTTTTTTTACATTTTTCTTTTTCCCCGTTTTATCCAAGGGGTTGCTGGAATTCATAACATTCAATTGTTCTTCAATAGATTTTAAAATCTTATAAGAATGAATTCTTTGATGAAAATGGGGAATATTTGAAATTTGACTGTAAAGTCGAGCAATGATTTCCTGGGTTTCCTGAATTTCTCTATTAACAGCATTTTTATCTTCCTGAGCTATTGCTGAATGAAAATCTGTAGCTTGCTTCAAAAGAGTTAAGTAGCTTTTTTTTAAAGCTGGATCCAATTTAAGATTGGGTTTATCTACAGCAGCAAAAACAGGCCAATAAAACAAACATAAAATAAAAGCAAAAACCTTCATCTTCTCAACTTATAAATGCCTTTTTTTGGATATGTCAATCCCAAGTTGAATTTTGGAACGAGATGAAATGAGTTTCAGGTCTATTTGTTTGATTTTTTTTATCAATGATAAAATTAAAACTTATAAAGCCCTGTTAGTTGGACATTACTGAGAAAGTCCTCTTTTTTTAAAATAGATTTGGATGTTGATCTGCGAATAAAAAGTCCTGCAAGCAATTGAATTTCAAAATTTTTTCGGATTTTTTTTTCAAACTTGACATCCAATTCCCTTCCCAGGCTTTGGTTATCCAAATTTATACTATTTTTGTTGGCCCTTGAATACAAAAAACCAACACGACGACCAGGTGTATTTTTTCCTTTTTTCGGGAGAAAATCATAAAAAGAAATTTCCATATTGAACAAAGAATCCAGTTCAGAGCTAAAACCAAAGAAATAATAAGTCAAGTTTCCCCATAAAAAGAGATTCATAAGTCCAGCATTTTTATGATGATCATATAGCCAGGGACTGTAAACTGAGCTATCTGTGTGATAACCGGCGAAAACATTGCTATTAAAAAAATCCGGATATGAGTAATTGAGTTGAATATGATACATATCTTCGTCTATCTTAATAAATTTTATTCCCTTAGAGTGGCCAACAGCAACAAAAGTATAAGACAAATTGATAGGATTGATGGTTCCCTGTAAACCAAAGCCATAACGAGACATATTTTCAGAGTCCTTTTTAAAAAAAGTTTCTCCTAGATAAGCTGCATGAATATTGAAGTGATCAACATAGTCCGAGATGGATTTAATATCCATAAAAAACCCAAAGCCATATTTAAACTCCTGGATCTCTTTAGCTCCTACCCACCTTTTTGGAAGATGAGCTCCCCAAAAATTTATATTAATAACATTTGCGCTGTATTCCAAAAAAGCTCCATCAAACACATTAAAAAAAGGTTCATAATCATTTATAGATACAATCTGATGGAAATTATTCTGATAAGTCGTGCGTCCTAACTTTAATTCCAAGTCTTTATTGATAAACCAACTTCCCGAAGGAAAAACCCTAAAAAAATCTTTAAAAGAATTTTTTCCATAAGGATTGGCAGCTAAAAATTGAATACGACCTCTAAACCTGTTGCTGGGGTGATACTCCCCCTTAAGAAAAAACTTTCCTTGTCCTAAAAATAAAGGGTTACTGAGTCTTTCAGAATACGATAATATACCGCGGGCGCGCAAAGAGCCTTCTATATCCCATTCAGCAAAACCATTTTCTGTAAACAGAAACAAAAGAAAAGGAATAATAATAAACTTTTGAAGAGAGAAAAATTTATCACTAAAAAAATAAAGTTTTAACATCTATCAATTAACCTCTTAATAATCATAAATGTTTGTATATTTACATTCACGAATTTTTTATTCATTGGGCTTAAAAAAACACTTCACTTCACATGAAAAATATAAATCATCCCTTAACTATATTATAAACTTTGATCAAAAAAATGAAAAAAGATCAATATAAAATCAAAATTTACTTTGCAAAAACCTTATTTTTATTGTTATCTTTCTTTACTTAACGGGGAGTGGCGCAGTCCGGTAGCGCATCTGGTTTGGGACCAGAGGGTCGCAGGTTCAAATCCTGTCTCCCCGACCATTTGATTTCACTGGATTTTTGGATTTTATGTTTGTCCCTGTCGGGACATTTCAGGAAATGTCGGGGTATTTCAAGCCCCCGTGTTTTCTAACAAATCAGGCAACTGCCATTTCATTGTGTTTATGTCTGGATATTTCCCAGTATTTCAATCTTTGGCTACATGAGGCTACATATTTGGCTACACGGATTTTGCAGGGGCTTCTTAGTGGTTAGAAAAACTAAAAAGACATTACTTTTTATTATTTAAAAACAGAATTGTGCAAAGCAAAATAATTATTTTTTTGCTACTAGCTATATGCTAATAAGGTTATTTCTGAATAATTGATAAGAAAAATATAAAAGTAAAATATAATGAGAGAAAAATTTAACTGCAATGATAAGAAGATTGGTTTTTTTATTTATATATAAAATTTAGGAAGAAGAATGTCTTACGAATCTGTCGATATATTACAAAAAGCTCTTACGAAAAATGTTTTTAATTACGCAAAAAGTCCGAAGAAAGCTGCTGGGAGAGCTTTAGGAACATTGGTTGAAATTATTAATTTCTATTTATTAAAGTCATGGGGATATGAAGATTATACTATTGTTGAACGTTCTATACCAGAATATGGAAATAATAATATTACTCACAATGTAGAATTTAGTCTACACCCAAAAGAGTTTGTTAAAAATATAAGCTTAAAAACTGACAACTTACCATTTACATCTAAAAAAATAATAAAATTGATAAAAAATAATGAGCAACTAGATAATGCGAAGATTAAAGGAACTCAGTTACTCTCACAGTCAAAGTTACTCCGTAATGCTTGCGTAATATATGAAGATGATAAGAAAATTTTTGTTGCTTCACTTAAAGAAAAAATAAATAGTACATGGAATATTTTTATAAAAAAACTGTATATCCAGCCTTTTATTATATTCGAATGTAAAAGAGTTGGAGTTGAAGAAGGAGTAAAAAAAGGTCCTCAAACAATTGAGAAAGCAAAACAAGGAGCTTATGTTGCAAGAAGTGTTTCATCATTACAAAAAATTAGAATGAATGATGGTTCTTTTTGTGGAGTTTTGCAGTTACCTAGTGGAGAATTAAAATATGAACCTTATAATAAATTCCTTAGGAATATAATTGAATCAAATGCTCCAGATTTATTAAGAAATTTCATTTTAACAGTAGGAATTGTAAGTAATCATGGTAACTGGTTTACTTCTGAAGATCATAACAAAGAATTAAAAGTATTAGCTCAATCGTATGACTGGTTATTGTTTTTAACTGATGAAGGCTTATCTCAGTTTGTAGAGAATTTATTGTTAAATCCTATTACAAGATATAAATCTGTTCGAGAAGCATTTGTAAATAGTTATCAACCAAAAAAAACAAATAATAGTTTTACAAAAGTAAAAATTTCATTATCAGCAGACAAAGCTATTCAAGAATATTTTAAAGAGAACTTATCAAAGATTGAGAACTGGTTTAATATTATCTCACCGATCAGCAAGAATATTCAAAATCTAAAGTCAGATATTAATTCTCTGACACAAAAAAAATGGGAGGAGGTACTTACATGACAGCAGGCCGTACTGTTAATTCTCAAAATGTTAATTGGTGTACTCCCAGGAGATATGTAAAAGCAGTCAAACAGGTATTTGGAGGTATAATAGAACTTGATCCTTGTTCTAACAAGTGGTCAATAGTAAAAGCAACTACAGAATTCTCTTTACCTAAACACGATGGTTTAGTTGAATCTTGGAAATATAAAACTATATATGTCAATCCTCCTTATGGAGCAGATCGGGAAAAGGGAACAACAATAAAACATTGGTTATATAAATGTGCTGACGCAAATAATCGCTTTCATTCAGAAGTTTTAGCTTTGATTCCAGTGGCTACTAATACAGGTCATTGGAAAGAATATATATGGGGAAAAGCTACTTCTGTATGTTTCTTATATGAGACTAGATTGAAATTTTTAGAAAATGGGAGCATGGAAGGAAAAGGTGCCCCAATGTCCTGTGCAATGGTTTATTGGGGTAAAGATTATACAATTTTTTTCAATGTATTTTTGAAATTTGGAGCAGTTGTTGACTTAAGGAAATTAAGAGACAAAACAATAGGAGAAGAAATTACTATTAAAAAAAGAAGAAAAATATTTTCACAAGATATTATATCTGACATCGAAAACAATAGTAACCAATTAGATCTACTATAATTATTCACGGATAAAAAATAATGAAAAAAATAATCTCTTGGACAAAGGATAAACTAAAGAATTTGATTGGTAATTTTTTAATTTCTCCTAACATATTAGATCACTTTGGACTATCTTCTTACAACTCAATACGTAAATGTCTTGTGGAATTATGCTCTAATTCATACGATGCAGATGCTAATGAAGTAAAAATTTATCTTCCTACACCTAATGACCGAGATTCGATTATTATAGAAGATAATGGATGTGGAATGACAGCAGAACAGTTCAAAAATGAATATCTTTATATTGCTCGGAATCGACGGACTACAAGTGGTGAAAAAACTAAATTAGGTAGGAAGGTGATTGGAAATAAAGGTATAGGCAAATTAGCAGGATTTGGAATCTCTGAAATAGTAAAAATAGAAACTGTAAGTAAAGGAATAGCAACCACTGTTAATTTAAAAAGAGAAGATTTTAATATACAAAAAAGTATCAACACTTCTAAAATTAAAATTGAAACTCATACAGCTAAAAATAATATCACCTCCGGTACCAGAGTAACTTTAAAAAAATTAAAAAATAACATAAAGATTCCTGAAGAATCTTTTTTAAGAAGGTACTTAAGAAATCATTTACCCAAGCATGAAAATTTCACTATTTTTGTTAATGATATAAAATGTACAGCAGAAGACATTCCAGGAGAGACTCATCATTTTACGGAAAATATAGATTCTATCGGCAAGCAAGTATCTGGATTTTATACTATCACTTCGTCAAATACATCAGAAGCTGGATTATCAGTAAGAGTACGTGGAAGAATTGTAAAAAAACCTGGTTTTTTTAACTTGAATTTAGATTCTTTCACAAGCCGTTTATCTCGCAGATTTGTAGGAGAAATTAATGCTGATTTCATGGATGAAGAAGGATCTCATTCGCTAATTAATACATCCAGAAACGGTTTTATAGAAGATGATGAAATTGTAGAATCTTTTAACGACTGGGTGAGAGAATTTATAAAAAGTAAATTAAAGGAGGAAGCAAAAAAAAGTATTACTAGTAGTGAAGAAAGTATCTTTAATTCTCCAGTAATTAAATCCAGAATAAACAAATTACCACAACTAACACAGAACAAAGCTCGTAAAACAATTTCTATTATTGTTAAGAAATTAGACGATAAAGATGAAGATGTCTCTTTATTTGTAGATTTTATTTTAAAATATTATGAATCAAATTTTTTAAGAGAGTTATTTGATTCAATTATGGCAGCGAATGAAAAACATGTTGAACAGCTAGCTGAAATGATCTCTGAATGGGGTATAAGAGAAATAGCTGGTATTATTGATATTGTCACACAACAAATAAAAATAATTAAAAAGCTAGAAATTTTGGTCAATGATCCTAATACACCTGAAAAAACCATTCATAAAATTTTTGAAAAAAATATTTGGTTATTAGATGAAAAATATAAGTTATGGGCTTCTGATAAACAATTAAAAAATATATTAGATGGGGAAATTGATAAACAATATAAAAAAGAAGAACAACGTAGACCAGATATCATTTGTCGTACTAATGATAAAAAGGCGGTTATTATTGAATTTAAACGGCCAAGTAAAAAAATTAACCTTGATCATTTAACCCAAACTATTAGATATAGAACTATTATTAAAACATCTATGGTAAATTTAGAAGAAATAACTATTTATATAATAGGCAAAGAATACGCTCAAGAAGTTATTGATAACAAAGAGTTACAGTCTAAGGCTGGAAACTTTTGTCTCAGTTTCTCAGAAGTATTGTCCAATGCTCAAAGAAGATTTGAAAAAATTTTAAAAATCATTGAAGGAGAAGACATATAATAACCAAGTAATAAAAAATATCCTAATTGAAAAAATAGTTTCAGTAAAATCTACAATCATAAAAAATCCGCCCTCCCGAACAGCCCTTCACCTTTTGTTGAGGGCTTGAGGGAGAAGGATTTTTAAACTTCAAGATACCAAGAAAACAATGTCTAAGCCCTCATATTGAAGACCCATTTGTTTTTTTTATTACTCCATTTTTGTTGGTAAGTTCCTTTATAAAACAGACTTAACAGAGCTTTAAGAGTATAGTTGTTGCTCCAAAACTCTGTATGGTGAAGTCAATAAATCAGTCTTGAAAGGCTCTTTAAGGAGAATTTTTTGCTTCATAAGTCGATAGTTTTTTGATGAAAGGGACTTGTAAATTGGCAGAAAGGAAGCAGTCTTCAGAGGGTTAAGTCCCTCCTGGGAAGCGAGTATCTTAGACCTGTGAGAGTGGAAAGCAGGCTTCTTCATGTGTGAAAGCCCCCACCAGAGAGTGAGGTAAGCCAACTTCACTGCTCTTCTTACCATGAAATTCTTTGTTCCTTAGGTGGAAGATTTGTTATGGAAGGTCGCTTGTGAAAAGCCAGTAAGTCATAAGCTTGGAGGCAGGTAAGGGCTTCACTCCAGAGCCTAAAAGGAGGGTGTGAGCACCCATGTAAGACAAGCTCATGCCTCAAGAAAGATCGCAAACACCATCGCAAAGTAGAGGTGCGTCATAATTTTTATAAATGACCCTGAAATTGTCTGTTAGATGTATAAATTTTGAGCTTAAGCTGAAGTGTGAGCACCTTTAGAAAGGCTCGTAATCATTGAGTAAGAGGGTGTTAACAAAGGTGTTAAGTGTCTTTTTTTTGATTCCTTTCAAACCCTTAAAAACAAAGGAGTTTTCACAAACCAGACGCTGACCACCCCCCCCTCATCCTTTGGTTTCGTGGAGGTGGTCAGCGTCCGGTTTGTGTATGTATTTTATTTAATTTAGGGGAGGATGTTAAATAAATTAACCCCCTGCCCCCAAAGGAGTATAAGCCAATGGAAAAACAGTTAAGCTTAGGGCTTGAAAGTTTTTCTGCTGGAACATTGAAGAATAAGGCATCATGGAAAAAACATCTTTCCAGTAAAAGACATGAAAAGCCAAGACAGCCTATAAATGAGCTGTTGCCAAAAAAAGAGAAAGAGCTTAAGATAAAATCTCTTCCTTTGGAGGGAGCTGGAACAGAGGAAAACACTCTTAGAAAAGCTCTTCCAGATGTGCATAGTTCAAAGGAAGAACTGCTCTTTCTCAACCGAATAAACAAACTTTTATCCACCAAAGAAGCCTCTGGCCTTCTGGGGGTGAGTGAAAACGCTCTCAGGATTTTAGTGTGCCGAAAGAAAGTAAAAGCCTACAAGTTAGGTAATAGATTGAAATTCAAACACACTGATTTGGCAAGTTGCCTCCAAAAAAAGGAGGTATAATCATGCCAATCAAAGTTTATCAATCAAAAAGAAATAAAAAGTTATATGAGGTTTATGTCAGTATTAGATATAAAGGCGAGAGGTTACAGAAAAGAAGAAGAAAGGATTTTCAAGGGAATTTTATTTCTTCCCTTCCAACAGCCAAGAGAGTTGAGTTTGAACTAAAGCGAGAACTCATATCTCAAAAAGAAGGTCAGCCTATATGGAAGTGGAAAGACTGGCTGGAGGAGTGTTTAAGGAGAATGAGATTTACCTTAAAATACTTCACAGGTCTTAATTATGAAAAAATTCTTGGCAAATGGACTCCAAGAGCTTGGGATGAGGAAGAGTTAAAAGCTTTTACAAGGGCGGATATACATAAACTCATTTTTGAGGATATGTGTTCAGCTTCCCCTCATCAAAAAAGGAAAGTCTATAAAATGCTGATGAGAATTTTTCAAATGGCTGTGGAAGAGGGAGTAATAAAGGTTCATGATACTTTAAGAGGATTATTTTTTACTAATTTTAATATCAATTTATATAAGTTTTCTTTTCTGTGATTAAATCTAAACTCACATTCTTTAAGATGCAAGTAAAAAGTTTTTTTATCCATTCCTCTAAACTTTGATAATCTAACTTTAGCTAAACCCCAGAAATTTTCAATTCCGTTGATATGATTTCTAATCTTCTTTTTTTCCTTTTTAGCAAATTCATTGTTTCCATGATGAACTCTATAATGCTTTTTATAACCTAAATCTACTAAACCATCATAAGTCTTAAATCCATCTGTATAAACAATAGCAGACTTAGATATTCTTTGATTTATAAGGGGAATAATGACTTTTTTAGAGCAATTCCTAATAACTTGAGTATAAACTTTACCTTTTCTTTGCTTGAGTCCAAATACAATGGTTTTTCCATAAGACCCTCTTCCTCTTCTTCCACGAATACGACGAGCTCCAAAATAACTCTCATCCATTTCCACTTCTCCCTCTTCAAAAATACTTTCCTGTTCACAAAATTCAGTGATCCTTATTCTCACTTGTTTTAAAATTCTATTCACACATATTCTGCTGACACCAGAAAATAAAGCTATCTGACAAGCTGTTAAATCTCCTGCAAATAACTTGATAATTTCTCTAAATTTAGCCTCCGAAATCCTTGAACGAATAAAATACTTATTTTTCATGTAAATACAATAGGTTAACCAATTTTTAAGGCAACTTAAAGTATCATGAACCTAAATATATTATTTTTTTCATAAAGACTCCTTTATTTTATTCGACTAGCTTTAAGCTGTCTCCTTTGTAAGTCAAGATTTTAAAAGAAAATCAAGATATTAAAAAAATGATTTTCTAATATGATGTGAAAAATTCTGCCTTCCAAAATAAAAAATCTAAAAAAATGAGGTCCGCTTTAATCCTAAATTGTATAGCAGACCCCAAATTTCCTCTAAAGAGATATAGGAATATTTCAAAACATAAAGTTAAACTTGTTTGAATACATATACAAAGCTATCCCCATCTTCACATGATTCATTAGACTCTCCATCAAAGTCTGAGTCCTCTTCAACCATCAATAGTTCATCCCCTACTATATCAAAAATGAGTACAGGATTAGATTTATCCACCTTACGATCCATAATCTCAACTGTATCACCTACTTCCTCATACTCTCCTGTTTCATTTCGTACTTCTTTTGTTACATCCTCTATCATCATACTGGCGGACCCATCACTGTTCAATTTCAACACGCTAGCTCTCATTCCATAACGACCATCCGATTTTGATCGACTGCTATGACTTTCATCACTGAGTGATGAATCTCTGCAACCAACTCCACTAAAAGCCCATGTACCCGCAACATCAGAAAAAGCAACAAAAGGCATGAAAAGAAACAGGGATAAAACAGTTAATAAAAACTTCATAATATAACCTCCTTAGTTAAGTATTAATGTGTTCACATTCGTTTATAACTAAAACCCTCCTAAATTTTAGTTTATTAATTGTTTATTTTTTTACTCTTTACAATTTATAGTATTTTTCATATTCATTATGCTATTTTTTAACTGCTCTTCGCTAAGTACTGTCTGTTGATCCCTTATTGTTTTTTCATAATCCTGCTTCATTTTATTATCACAAGCTGCATCCAATAGTTCTTGTGTTAATGTTTTTACATCTTCTGAATAACTAGGTTCACTGCTGCATCCAGAAAATAAAATAAATAAAAAGGAAATAAAAAAGAATATTTTAATAATCCTTATAAACCAAATCCAAAAAAATATAAGCTTGCACATTAAAGGAATTAAGTTTCGGTATTCTCAAACATAATCAGCTTATAAGAAACCTAACTCAAAAAAATTAGTTATACTACATAAAGTCTATTTATAACCTAAAATGAAGTCAAGTATGAATGAAAAAATTCCTGAAAAATCTATAAATAATTAGAATTATTTGAATTTAATAGACATTCGGATGCCGCCTCCGATTGGTTCTACAAGATAAAATTCTAAAATTTGATGAAACATTATCATATCAATTCCTACCTCCTGACCCCCTATATAATGTGGGCAAAGATGACAAGTTCATCTATGTAATAAAATCTAAAAAAGAGGGGGTTTCCTCCTGACTTCCTATGGTTGACACACAGAAAGAAAAAACACAGAGTTTCTATTTTTAATGGAAAAATAAATTCCCCGACCATTCATAAGGGGTCAAGAGTCCATACTAAACACCTAATTTATAGAGTAAATTTAAAATGAACTACAAAACTCCACTAATGAGAACTAGATTTTAAAAAATAAATAGTATTGAATTATATAAATGTTAAAGCTGTTCTTATATTTATCTTTTTTATGCCTCCCTTTAACTGCTCATGCCAAGCTTGTTCACTATAAACTGGAGATCAATACAAAGACAATCAACTTTACAGGAAAAGAGGTGCAGGCTATCACTGTTAATAATCAAATCCCTGCTCCTGTTATCTCAGCAAATGTCGGGGATATTTTAAAAGTCACAGTTGAAAATAAAATGAATGAAGATACATCTATTCATTGGCATGGAATCCTCCTGCCCAATGATCAGGATGGTGTTCCTTACTTAACAACACAACCTATAAAAGCCCGATCTTCATTTACTTATAAATTCAAGGTAAAGCATTCAGGAACTTACTGGTATCACTCCCATACAGGTTTACAGGAGCAAAGAGGGCTTTATGGTCCTATTCTTTTTCACCCTAAAAACGGTGAGAGAATTAAAACAAACAGAGATTATATCGTCATGCTTTCTGACTGGACGAATGAAAATCCAAATCAAATTTTAGCCAATTTAAAAAAGGATGGCGATTGGTATGCTTTAAAAAAAGGCAGTGTTCAATCATGGAATCGGGTGCTGTCTCATGGCTGGCCTGCCATTAAAAGCCGTCTTTATGGGGCCTTAACTCGCATGGGGCCTATGGATTTATCTGATGTGGGTTATGATTTATTTCTATCCAATGGAAAAGAAAAGAGTTATCTATATGCCAAACCAAAAGAGACTGTGAGACTGCGGCTTATCAATGGATCTGCTTCAACTTATTTTAATGTAGAATTTGCCGGCGGAAATATGATTGTTGTATCAGCAGATGGAGTGGATATTGAACCAATAACGGTCAAAAGGTTAAAATTAGCTATTGCTGAAACTTATGATGTGATTGTTAAAATTCCACATAAAAAATCCTATGAATTTCGTTCCACTGCAGAAGACGGCACAGGCTTTAGTTCTGTATTTATCGGCGAAGGGGAAAAAGTCTTTGCTCCCGATATTCCAAAACCTAATTTATTTGTAACAGAACATACGAAACACAGCCAGCACAATTCAGATAAAACAGAACATACGAAACACAGCCAGCACAATTCAGATAAAACAGAACATACGAAACACAGCCAGCACAATTCAGATAAAATAGAACACACAAAACACAGCCAGCACAATTCAGATAAAACAAAACATACGAAACACAGCCAGCGCAATTCAGATAAAACAGAACATACAAAACACAATCGGCACAACCCAGATACAACAGAACATACAAAGCACAGCCAGCACAATTCAGATAAAACAAAACATACGAAACATAAACAACAACATCATAAAAATGAGAAATTTGCCAAGAATTATTCCATAATAAAAAATATGACAGATTACAAACATTTAAGATCTGTTGAAAACACAAGTTTAGGAGAAGCCGATAGAACAATTTCTTTAAGATTAACCGGCAATATGGAGAGATATATATGGACTTTCAACAACAAAACTCTTCTTGAATCCGATAAGATTCTTATTAAGAAAGGTGAAACAGTAAAGTTCATTTTAATCAATGAAACAATGATGCATCACCCTCTTCACCTTCACGGTCACTTTTTTAGAGTTCTAAATGGACAAGGCGACAAAAGCCCTCTCAAACATACTGTTAATGTCCCCTCTATGGAAACTGTTGAAATTGAATTTAATGCCAATGAGGAGAAAGACTGGTTCTTTCACTGTCATAATCTCTATCACATGAAAACAGGTATGTCCCGTGTGATTTCTTATGCAAATGCTGTCACAAAAAAAGACAAGATTTTATTTTCAAAACTTTCCAAAGATTCCTGGTATTTTTCCAATGATATTTCTCTTATTTCCAATATGCTTAAAGGGGAATTTAGAGCTTCCAATACAAGAAATGCTGTTGAAATGGAGTACGATTATAATTATAAAAAAAACTATGAACTTGATCTCATATACATAAGAAGCCTCTCAAGATTTCTGGAAGTCTATGCCGGGATGGCTTTGGAAAGCCAAGACCTCCATCTAAGCCCTTCTGTTGTTTTAGGAATTCATTATGTTTTGCCTTTTTTCATTACAGTTGACCTCAGAATTAACTCAAAGAAAAAAATAAATCTAGAATTTGAATCCAGCTTACAGCTTATAGAAAGAGGCCGGCTGGAGTGGATGTTTAATACAGATAAAGACTACCGTTTGGAATTTTCATACGAATGGAATAAAAACTTTTTAATAACAGCTGTCTATGATTCAGATTTTAAACAAGGAGCTGGAATCCGTTTGAAATTTTAACATACACTGACTTCAGGCTGCGCACTTTCAAACCCTCAAGTTTTTTAAGGCTTGTTTTTTCCACCAATTAAAGGTAAAACCAACTTAAATTACTGAACATAATCAATATAGAAATACAGAGGGGGATAAAATGTCTTTGGAATCAGAGTTTATGGAAATTAAAGACAACCTAAGCCAATTAAATAAAAGAGCTGAGGAATTGCGGAGGTGTCTTTGATCTTGAAGGCAAAAAACAACAATGGGATGAATTGAATAAACAAATAGAACAGCCAGGAGTTTGGGAGGATTTTAAAAAGATACAAACTCTTAATCAGGAAAAATCCCATATTGAAAAAACTTTAAAAGAGTGGGAACAGTTAAATGGAAGTTTAGAAGAGTTTGCCCTGATGCTTGAAATGGCTAAAGAGGAAAAGGATGAAAAAGCTTTTTCACAACTTAAAAAAGATTTAAAAGAACTTAGTGTTTTACTTCAAAAAAAAGAAACACAAAGTCTCCTTAATAAAGAACAGGACATTAACAACTCTTATCTATCCATTCATGCTGGAGCCGGTGGAACAGAAGCCGCGGATTGGGCTCAAATTCTTTACAGAATGTATCTTCGCTGGGCTGAAAAACAAAATTTTCAAACAGAGCTTTTATCTTTAAATGAGGGGGAAGAGGCTGGTATTAAATCTGTCTCTATTTTAATAAAAGGGCCTTACAGCTATGGTCTTCTAAAAGGAGAATCAGGAGTACACCGTCTTGTCCGCATTTCCCCTTTTGACTCCAATGCCAGAAGGCATACAAGTTTTGCCTCTGTTTTTTCATGGCCGGAGGTGGATAGCAATATTAAAGTGGCCATTCAAACAGAAGACTTAAGAATAGACACCTACCGTGCCGGAGGGGCTGGAGGGCAGCATGTCAACCGGACAGATTCAGCTGTCCGCATCACCCATATTCCAACAGGTTTGGTTGTTCAATGCCAAAACCAAAGAAGCCAGCATGCCAACAAGGACAAAGCTATGAAAATGTTAAAAGCGGCTATATATAGAAAAGAATTGGAAAAAAAAGAGCAGGAAAAAGAGAAAAGAGAATCATTAAAAAAAGCCAATGAATGGGGCAGTCAAATTCGCTCTTATGTTTTGCACCCTTATCAAATGGTCAAGGATCATAGAACAAACACTGAACACCCACGCCCTAAAGAAGTCTTGGATGGAGACATAAATCTTTTTATAGAATCTATTTTAAAACAGGATTTATTTTAAATTGGACGGCCTCTGTTTGAAATTTATAAAAAAAGGAGTTTAAAGTGAATTTTTACTGGCTCTGGCTAAAAAGAGTTTTATTTTCCTCTAAAACGATTTTTCAGTTCAGTTCTTTATTCAGCCTCTTTGGTTTGATTCTGGCTGTGGCCTCTCTCACTGTAGCTGTCCTTGCTGTCAATGGTTTTTCCTCAGGTTTGGAAAAGGTCCTCATTGACAAACAAGGGCATATCCGTATACGGGCAGAAAACGATCTTTTAAAAACAGAACTTCTGGAAGATGTTGCCAAATATAAGGATTTGGTAAATGATCAGGCTTTATTTTCTTCCTTTGAGGGTCTGATTTTACAGGATGGTCATTTTAAGGGAGTTCTCTTTGAAGCCATAGAAGATGATAAGTTAAAATCTCTTTCTTTTATAAAAAATCGTCTGTTGGAAGGAAGTTTGGAAAGTCCTCCCCCTTTTCTGGTTTTAGGTTCAGCCTTAGCTGAAGAATTAAAATTGAAGCCGGGAGCATCTGTCTCAGTGATTGTTTCTCAGAAAAAAGGCTCCTACCTCTCTAAAAAACAATCTCAATTTAAAGTGGCGGGCATAGCTGATTTTGGTCGTTATGAATTTAATTCTTTTTTTGTTTTATTGCCTTTATCCTCAGCTGAACTTTTAGGGATAAATAAAGTTTCTGGTGTGAGTTTATGGTTAAAAAACAAAAATCAGCTCGAATCTTTAAAACTCAAAATGGACAATTCCCTGAAAGACTCTTATTTTGTCTCTTCCTGGAAAGATATTGACCGGGCTTTTTTTCAAGTTGTTGAATCAGATAAAAAAATTATCTTTTTTGTTTTATTTATTCTAATCATTGTAGCAGGCTTTAATGTTTCCAGCTCTTTATTTGTTCAGGTTTTTAGAAAAACAAAAGACATCAGCATCCTAAAAGCCTTGGGGGCCAGAAAAAGAATAATACGAAATTTGTTTTTACTTAATGGATTGATCTTTGGTATCTTTGGTTCAGCCCTTGGCATTTCTGTAGGATTCCTATTTGCTTATTTGCTGATTTTTATTCAAAATACATGGCGATTTATTCCTGCAAGAATTTATAAAGTCAATGAAATTGTGTTGGATTGGAAAAATACAGATATTCTGCTTATTTTTATTGCCAGTTTGATCATTGTGCTTTTATCTTCTCTCTTACCAGCGAACAGAGCTTATAAAATGACAGTAAGAACGGGTTTATCTCATAAGTGATTAAAAGGCTGTAATATGGATACAGAAAATATTTACGAAATAAAATCTTTGGTTAAAAAATACCAAACAGAATCTCAGGAACTGACTATCCTAAATGATTTAACCCTTACTGTTCCCAAAGGTTCAGCCCTTTGCATAACAGGTCCATCTGGTTCTGGTAAAAGCACTCTGTTGAATATTATGGGCACTCTGGATTACCCCAGTTCTGGTGAAATTCTTTACCATAATAGAAATATTTGTGAATGGACAGAAGAGCAGATGGCCTTCTTTAGAAGAAACAAACTGGGCTTCGTATTCCAATTTCATCATCTGCTTGGAGAGTTCACTGTTGTAGAGAATATTATGCTGCCAGGATACATAAATGGCCAAGCCAAAAAAATCTGTTTGGAAAGGGCGGGCTTCTTAGCTGAAAACCTTGGCTTAAAAAATAGACTGACTCATTATCCTTCACAACTTAGTGGTGGAGAACAACAAAGAGTGGCTGTAGCAAGAGCTTTAATGAATGAACCAGAAATTATATTAGCTGATGAGCCTGTTGGCAATTTGGATAAAAAAAACAGCCTTATAATAAGGGATTTGTTCTTTGAACTTCAGGAAAAATTTAGATTGACCCTGATTGCAGTCAGCCATGACAGCTTTTTTGCTGAGGCTTTTCCTTCTATTTTAAAGCTTGAAGATGGAAAAATACGACAAACTAACGCCTTGCAATAAAGCCTCTTTTCTCTCAGCTTTTCTGTTAAAAAGACTAGAATAAAAAAAATTCTAAAATAAGAGGAGGGGCTTTGCTCTCTATTTTTAAATCTTTTATTTTAACTTCCACTCTATTTTTTTCTTTCTCATCTTATGCAGAAAGAGTTAATAAAATTTCCGTAGAAGGTAATAAAATTATAGAAACAGAGTTGATTCGATCCCATATTCAACTCAAAGAAGGAGTTTCTTATAGCAAAAAGACCATTCAACAAGATGTCCGCCAACTCTTTTCCCTTGGTTTTTTTGATGACATTGAAGTTCATAAAAGAAGTTCTAAAAGAGGTGCCAATATTCTCTATAAGGTAAAAGAGCGTATTCATATTGGTGAGGTGGAATTTAAAGGAAATGACAACATAAAAACAGAAGATTTAAAAGAGTTGTCTTTGCTTAAGGAGCATGGTTTTTTAAGTTTTGATAAATTTCAAAAAACTGTCTCTGCCATCAAGGAAAAGTATAAGGAAAAAGGCTATTATCTGGCTGAAGTTTCCTACAAAACAGAAAAAATCCCTAAAAAGGAAAACAAGTTCAAATTGATTATTGAAATAAAAGAAAACAAAAAGCTTCTTATTAAAAGAATTAACTTTATTGGAAATCGTAATATTCCTTCATCTGATTTAAAAGCCCCTATGCTAACAAAAGAGAAAAATCTTTTAAGCTTTTTAGGTTCTTCCGGTGTTTTCAATCCTGAAAATATAGAAAGAGATTTACAGTTTATTGAATATTATTATCGTGATAAAGGGTATTTGAATGTCCGTGTTCAAAAACCAGAAATTAATATCACCCCTGATAAAAACTTTTTGTATATCAACTTTTCCATTTCAGAAGGACCAAGGTTTAAATTAGGGGAAGTTGCTTTCCGTGGAGATGAAATTGTGCCGGCTGAAGCCGTCACAGACAAATTGAGTCTAAAAGAAAAAGAATATTTCTCTCTCAGCAGTTTGCAGGCAGATATACAATTTATTTCCACTCTTTATAAAAACAAAGGTTATGCCTTTGCTATAGTTAAGCCTCTCTTTTTTCCTGATAAAATGGAGGAAGATAAAGTTCACATTCTTTTCAAGGTGGAAGAGGGGGATATTTATAAAATTAACCGTATTAGGACCTCGGGGAATAAAGAAACCAGAGATAAAGTGATCTTGCGCCGCTTTCAACTTAAAGAGGGTGAGCTTTATAATGAAAGTAAAAAAGAATTAACTCACCAGCTTTTACAACGGTTAGGCCATTTTGAAACAGTGAATTTAAAACCTGTTAAAATTGAAACAGCCAAGGGGGAGTTGGATTTGCTTGTTGATATTAAAGAGAGGGAAAAAGTAGGGGAGGCTCATCTGGCAGGAGGCTACGCTGGAACGACAAAATTATTTATAAAAGGAGGATTTAAAAAACCAAACTTTTTAGGACTCGATCACAGTGTTAATTTGGATATAAGTTTTAGCAAATATCATGAACTTATTACTTTTAATTATCAAAGCCCCTATTTTTTAGATAGCAACTGGAATGTTGCTTTTGATATTTTTAATGTATCCAATGACACTCTAAGCGGTTTAGGCTCTCTAAGCGGTTTGTTTGCCTCTAATGATTACACATCCTATTCTCAATTAAATACAGGTTTTGCTGTCTCTGTGGGCCGTCATCTTACAGATTTCTCCACTGTGTTTTTAAAATACAGATTACAAAAACAATCCTTAGAGTATGAACCCATTTATTTCATAAGAAACCTTCCCATTTTAAAACCTGTGTTTAATTTCTTATTTGTAGGGGATGAAGAGGGGGAAGAGGATGAGGAATTGAAAAGGCTGATAAATCCATTTTTTGAGGATGTTCACGACTTGGAAGAAGGAAGAGGCTATAACAGCTCCCTGTCGGCCATTTTGGAATATGACAAAAGAAATGATCGTTACTATGCCTCAAAAGGGTTTTTCACAAGGCTCTCTGTGGAATATTCTGGTCTTGGAGGAAATTTTAATTACACAAAATTACAGGGAAAATTTCATCATTATTACTCCCCTTTTTGGAAGCTGGTTATAAAAAATCGCTTAGACTACGGCTTGGTTTTTTCCAATGACAGAAATAAAAATGTTCCTTTTACAGAGCTATTTCTATTAGGGGGGCCTCATGATTTAAAAGGCTTTCCTCTAAATTCTCAAGGCCCTCGCAAATTCTCTCAAGAAGCTCTTGATTATGCCAATAAGCTTAATAATATTGATATTCCAAATGCCAAAGCCAATTTGGAAGCCAATATAGCCGCACAGACAGAGAAAGTGGAGCAATTTAATCAACTAAAAGATCAAGACTCTTCTGAAGCGGTAAAAAAGCAACTCAAACAACTTGGAAAAGAAATTAGAATACTGGACTATGAAATTGGCCTTGCTGAAAATGAGCCATCTATTGTTAATCCTGAAGCTTTTTCCCAGAGGACTTATGGTGGAACTCAGATGTTTTTTTACAGTCTTGAGCTTGAATTTCCACTTATTGAACAGGCGCAGTTGAGGGGAGCTCTATTTTTTGATGTTGGAGAGGTGAATAACAAACTGCGTTTTAATTTAGACGATCAGTTAAGAGCTGATATAGGTCTTGGAATTCGCTGGAAGTCCCCTTTTGGACCTATCAATCTGGATTGGGCATGGCCTTACAATCCTAAAAAAGAATTTGGTGAGGAGGACTGGGCATTTCAATTCAGCATGGGAACTGCATTTTAATTGTATATATGTTTCATAATTGACTTTTTTGGATTTGTCTTATGTTTCCTCTCCATAATAGATGTAAGAAAAAAACCTTTAACATCTGAGTTTTAAAATAAAGTTAATAAGCAAAAAATAAAACACTTATTAAAAAGGAGACAAATATGATAAAAATTGCTGTTAAAATTCAATTAAAAAAAGAAGTTTTGGATACAAAAGGCCGAACTCTTTTAAAGCTTCTGCAAAAGGACAATCCTCTTTTCAAAGAATGTCGTTATGGAAAATACATTGAATTGGAACTGAACGAAAAAGACACAGAAAAAGCTCTACAGCAAGTCAAACATTCGGCAAAAACCATTTTGCATAATGATCTTATAGAAACTTATGATTTGGAAGTTTTAAACTAAGCTTTGGTCAACTCGTCTTTGCTGAACAGGTAAGAGAGTTTAAGATTTTCCTTTTCCAAAACCTGGGGATCTTCCCCGCGAAAAATCACACACAGGACATCATAGACAATAGCCCCGGCCTTTCTCAATTCTTTAGCTGATTCAACAACCTGCCCTCCTGTTGTAATCACATCCTCTATGATACAAAGTTTTTTCCCCTCAATGGGGCCGCCTTCACAAATTCTCATTGTGCCGTATTCTTTAGCTTTTTTTCTCACAAAGCGAATCGGCAGATTTATTTTTAAGGAAAGAACTGTACCAAGGGGTATACCTCCCATCTCCAAGGCCGCTAAAAGCTCTGTCCCCTTTGGGATAAAAGGTATTAAATGCTCCGCTGTCTCATTTAAAAGCTTAGGACTGGCCTCTATACAGTATTTGTCAAAATACTCATTAGAGTGAAGACCTGAACGGAGAGTAAAATCACCCTTAAGATAACAGGTAGAAAAAATTTGTTTTGCAAGTTCTGATTTTTTTAGAACCACTGAATTTTAAATGTATTTCAAATTTCAAGGAATAGCAACTATTGGCAACAGATCTTTCTTTTCTTTTTATTTGCGTTTAAAGCCTCATTGATTTTATTGCTTTTCAGCTGGTTTTTACTGTAATCTTTTAATATGAACGATTATCCTGTTGTGGCTTTGGGTTCAGGCCAGGGTTCTACCATTGAGTTTTTTTGCAAGAAACTAAAAGCACAAAAGCCATCATTTAGAATCAAGGCTCTTGTAACAGAAAAGCCAAATTCAGGTCTTGTAAATATTGCAAAAAAATTTAAAATTCCTTGTCATGTTATTGAATACAAAAACAAAAACTTTGAAGATTGGGATAAAGAATTATGTCAAATTCTTTTACCTTATAAACCAAGACTTATTTTTTTGGCGGGCTTTCTAAAAAAAATTGGACCAGCTGTTTTAAATGAGTTTAAAAATAAAATCATAAACTCTCATCCCTCTTTACTGCCTGAATTCTCTGGCTCTGGTATGTATGGCTTAAAAGTCCATCAAGCAGTTATTCGTGAAGAAAGGAAAGAGACAGGGGTAAGCATTCATATTGTCGACAACAATTATGATGAAGGGCCTGTCATCGCTCAAAAAAAAATACCCATTAAAAAGGAAAAAACAGCATTAGAGTTGGAAAAAAAAGTTAAAAAGATTGAAAAAGATTTTTATTTTGAAATAGTAACTAAAATAATAAATGGAGAAATCCCTCTTTTATAAATTAAACGAACAAAAAAAATAAAAATGATAAAATCTATAGTTATTATTTTAAAAGGCTGTGTTTTAGGGTTTTCTATAATGATGCCCGGTATTTCCGGTGGAACAATGGCCTTTGTCATGGGGATTTATGAAAAACTCATTGGTGAAATCTCCAAGTTTAAAACAAAACATATAAAAAGCTTATTATCCTGCTTGTCATTTAAAAAACAAAAAATAAAAAAAAGTGTTGCGCTTTTTAGGAAAACCTGGGAATGGTCTTTTCTTACCCCTTTGATTTTTGGAATTGTTTTAGCAGGAGTTGTTTTTATTGCTTTTGCCTCTCCTTTTATCAAAAAGTATTCGCTGGAATTTTATTCTATTATATTTGGTTTGGTTTTAGCTTCTGTATTCAAGCCTTTTCAAAAAGTGAGAAAAACAACAAAAATTATTGTCCTGTTTTTTTTATCTTTTGCCGGCAACACTTTTCTTTTTATTTCCGGATCAGATCTTCTTTTATTCTCCGGGGCGCTCACTCCTTTGGTTTTTATTCCTGTAGGCTTTCTTGTTGCGATGGCTTTAATTGTCCCTGGTATTTCCGGCTCTTACCTGCTTCTTATCTTTGGCCTTTACGAAAAAACTCTTCAGGCTTTAAGGCAGGGGGATATTCTTGTAATGTTTTGTTTTTTAACTGGCGCATTGTTGGGTGTTTTTTTGACAGCAAGATTGATACGATACCTAATTAAGAACTACTTTAACGAAACTATGGCTCTTATACTTGGTTTGATTTTAGCAAGTCTTTACGCTATTTACCCCCTTCCCAAAGAATCATGGCAGGATATTTTTTCTTTTGATATAGAGAAAGAAACTTTCCTTTTGTGTTCTATGCTTTCTTTTCTTATCTTTATGCTCTTTAATCTCTTTTATGAAATAAGAAAAAAGCTGGCAAAGCTTTAGGTTATAGAAGCATCAGAAACTGAAAATATAAGGCAATGGATAGAAGTCTTGGGCTGGCAATAAATTGAAACTGAGTAAAAAGATTAAAAACAATACATAAAATTTCATGCTTCTTCTTGTTCTGAGGAATCATCAGAAGTGTTTTTAGAATCAACAGACTTTTCACTATCAGTTTTTATCTCTTCTGAAGAACTGCTTAAAGAAGTCACTTTCTTCTCTTCCAAAGAGTCACCGACAGAGGCTGATTTTTTCTCTTTTGAAGAATCAGAGGCTGACTCTTTTTTGGAATATCTGGAATCTTCCTGTTCTGTTTTTTTAGTGATTTTTCCTTTAATGCTGACGGTAATGTCTGTTTTGTGTTCCGAATCCAAACTGATTGTCACCGTATGATTCCCTACTGTTTTTAATACAGCAAGAGAGATATCCCTTTTATCAACACTGATGTTATGAAGTTTTTCCAAAGCTTCGGAGATGTCATAAGCTGTTACAGAACCAAAGAGCCTCCCATCTTTAAGACTTTCTTTTTCAAATTTTAATTTGACAGAAGAGAGTTTTTCAATCAAAGCCTTTCTTTCAGTAATAGCCTTTCTCTTTTTAGCTTCAATGATAATTTTTTGATGTTTCCAAACTCTTAAGTTGTCTTTATTTAAAGGGATGGCACGACCTTGGGGTATAAGAAAGTTTCGCGCATAGCCCTTTTTAACAAGAACCTGATCGCCCGCCTTGCCAAGATTTTTCATATCCTTTTGTAAAATCAACCTTATGTTCATGCTCTGCCTTTACTTTAACCTTTTAAATTTAAGCCCTGTTTGATGACCAGGTTTGCCTCTTTTGGTTTCTTGCCATTCTTTCTTTTTCTTTTTGCATTGTTAATTCTAAACCTTGAAGGAATTTTTGGGCACGCTCTTTTGGAGTCTCTTTTTTAGGGAGTCTCTCCTGATGAAAATAAAGCACCTTATTGTTGATGGAATACTGTCTTCTGATCTCTGCAATAACAGAGGCGGGAGAGGAAAATAACATATAAAAATACCAGGCTCTTGAAACTCCCTTGGCTTTAGGGTTGGCAATAGGGCGGGAGCCCCATGTATCCACTCTAAAAATCTCCCCTTTTTGCTTCTCAATAATGTTTATAGCAATCTGACAGATAGTTTTTTGCTCCTGCTCAGAGCTGTCAGGATGCAAAACCAAAACCTGTTCATAATATCTCAAAGAATCGTTTTTCTGCATAACTTGCTTGAATAACACAGAATTAAGGCCAGAAACAAGAGAAAAAGACAGATAGAGGTTTTTTTAGAAAAAAATCATAGCGCATCCCTATAATTGGGCTTATTCTCGCCAGGATTTCCAATAATCTTTTATTTCAATATTCTTTAAATTCTCATCCTGTTTAAGGGCTTGTTTGGAATCCAGCATAACAGCGTATTCTGAAGTAAAAGTTTTACCTTTTATCTCTTTTATGGCCTTAGGATGAGGGCCATGAGGAAAGCCCGCCGGGTGAAAGCTCATCATGCCTGGATGAAGATTGTCCCTGCTGAAAAAGTCCCCATCATGGTAAAAAATCACTTCATCGTAATCTGTATTTTGATGATAAAAAGGAACTTTTAAGGCATCTTCATCCTGCTCAAGCGGGCGGGGCAAAAAACTGCAAATGATAAATTCATTTGTAAGAAAAGTGGTATGAACACTGGGGGGCAGATGAACCCGATGGCTCATAATAGGCATAATATCCTTCATATCTAAAGCGCAGGGGAATAAATCCCCTTTCCATTCCAATACATCAAAAATACAATCTTCATAGCTAAAATGGGTGGCTGTGTTTTCCCTAAAAACAGTGACTTTTTTAAATGCAAGATTATTTTCCTTTAAATATTGATTTAAAGCCGGCAAATCAGGCTTTGTTAAAGAGTCAGAATCATAAAGGCCGTGCCGCCCTAAAAGACCTCTGTCCGGTTCACGAAAATGACTTTTCAAACTCTCCACAACAAAAAAACTGGAAGGCTTTTTGGGAATAAAAACATGGGTGAGGCATTTTGGAATCAAAATATACTGGCTGGAGGAGTAATTGAAAAGCCCGTACTCTGTAAGGACAACACCTTCTCCTTTATGGCAAAAAAAGAGAAGGTCGCCGTCTGCTCCCCGCAAAGCCTTTTCCGGTCGGCTTTCACAATGATAAAAATAAGTATTCAGACAATCATTGTACAGCAGTTTTTTCCAGCACTCTTTTTCTTTCTGGAAGGGCATGAGATCAAACATACGGGGCTTTAAAGGGCCTTCAATATGAGTCCACCTTGTGCTGGGTTTCTTTTTAATCAAGTGGGATACAGGGCCATAAAAGCCGCCCTGCCCTTGTTCTTCTTCAAAATGATCTTTTGGTATATTTTTATGGGGCTGTCTTTTTTTCATTAACTCAAATAGCCTCTTTTCATTTGATCTCTTTCTATAGCGTCAAAAAGAGCTTGAAAGTTCCCTTCTCCAAAACCGTCGTGGCCATGTCTTTCTATCACTTCAAAAAATATGGGGCCAATAACATTTTTTGTAAAAATTTGCAGAAGATAAGTCTTATCATCCCCATCAGCAAGAATTTGACAGGCTTTTAACTCCTGAATATCCTCCTGAATTACAGGAAGCCGATCTCTCAAAACTTCATAGTAACTGGAAGGAGTATCCAAAAACTCAATCCCTCTTTCTTTTAACTGTTTAACAGCAGAAATAATCTTTTTGGTTAAAAAAGCAATGTGCTGGATGCCGGCGCCATTATATTCATCCAGATACTCCTGGATTTGGGATTTTTTTCCTCTTTCGCCTGTTGAAGGTTCATTGATGGGGATGCTTATGCTGTCGCAAGGGGACTTCATAACTTTTGAAATCAAACCTGTTTTCAAACCTTTAATGTCAAAATATCTTCTCTCAGTGAAACCAAAAAGTTTGGAATAAAATTCACACCAATAATCCATTTTACCTACAGGGACATTATTTGTCAGATGATCAATTAACAAAAATTTTGATTCAACGGGAGCCTTATTGTTAAAAGAAAACTTTTTTATCCAGTGGTTATCCCCTTTACGGTAATCATCCACAAAATAAATAAGAGAGCCTCCCACTCCATAAATGGCGGGAAAACTATGACTTGCCGAATCCTTCTCCACAGGTTTTGCTCCAAGGCTGGAAACAATCTCCAAAGCCTCTTTTGCAGGAATGTCCACTCTAAAACCTACAGAGCAAACACAAGGCCCCTTGCGATCCTTCATAAAGCTTTCCGCAAAGCTGTCTTTTTGTTTATTGATAACAAATTGACAGTCCCCATGCTGATACAAAAGCGCATCTTTGCTCCGGTGTGTGGCGGTGTGGATAAAACCCATTTGTTCAAAAAGATTTTGCAGCTTGCCCGGCTCAGGGCTTGCGTATTCAATAAAATCAAGACCGTTAAGAGGAATTTGGGCTTTTGTCATCAGGAGGATTATAAACAGAGCATAAAATTTTTACAAGTTATACTGATCTTGTTTTAAATTTAAGGTTTTTATTGAAGTAAAACTCATTCTTCCATTAGATTAAAGGGGTCAAAAGTTCAAACATGCGTTTTGCCACAAAGCACCTTTTAACCGCTTTGTGCTCAAATCCGAACTCACTTTTGCCCCCCTTTTACTCTAATGGAAGCGGGGATATATTCTTTCATTTCTCAAGTGAAAAGCTGCAAATTTCAAATAAAAATCAGGGCCATTAAAATCACAGTTTACAAAAATGACGACATCCGCTTTAAAAACTTTTCAACAGGGATAATATGAATATCGTTAAAAACATGGCTTTTTTTTCCAGTATAAAGCAACAATCCCGTTGCTTTAGGATAGTCTTTTAAAAATTCCAAAAGCCCTTTACAATCCTGAGGTCTTACTTTGTGGGAAAGTTTGACTTCAACAGCTTTTAATCCTCTTTCTCCATAAAGAATGAAGTCAACTTCATTTTTATGATCCTGTGTCCGCCAATAAAATATCTCATAGCCAAAATCTTGATAACTGTTTTGAGCTGTGATTTCCTGAAGAACAAGCGTCTCTAAAGCTATACCTTCCTTTCCCAAAGTAGAATCAAGAGGCCCTCTAGGGCGAAGAGTTTGAAAAACTCCCACATCAAAAAAATAAAACTTAACACTCTGAATCAATTTTCTCTTCCCTTTTTTTGTAAAAGGTTTTAATTCATAAGACAATAGAGTGTCCCTTAAGATAGAGAAATAAGATTCTACAACTTTTCGGTGAACAGAACATTCCCTTGAAACATTGCTGATATTTAAAACAGCTCCTTGTGAGAAGCTGGCTGCTGAAAGGAATCTTGAAAAATTAGGAAGGCTTCTGGTTAAACTTTCCTGTTGGATTTCCTCTTTTAAATAAGTATGAATATAACTGCTTAAGAATTTTTTTGGATGTTTGGTTTTATAAGCCATTGGCAAATGACCATAAGCCAAAGATTTTTTAAGGGAAAAATCATTTTTAAGCTCCTGAGCTGTTAAGGGATACATATATTCCGTCAAAGCCCTACCGGCCAATAAGTTTACATTCTTTGATTTAAGTTTTCTGGTGCTAGAGCCTGTTAGAATAAATTTTAATTTTCTTTTTTCAATCAACCTGTGGACTTCATCCAACAGCTCAGGGATTTTTTGAATCTCATCAATAATAATCCACCCTTTAAAAGAGCTGGGAGTGTATTCTGAAAGCAAGTGAGGAGAGGTCATAAATTTCGTATAAATATGAGAATCCAACAAATCAAACAAAAGGGCTTTTTTATAAGTGTTTGCGACAAAGTATGATTTGCCTACTCCACGAGGGCCAAACAAAAAATAACTTTGTTCATAAGAGGGTTTAAGCATTCTTGAGTACATATTTTTAATAAGGCTTGTTTTTATAAGATTTTTCAAGGAAAAATACAAAAAATTGGAGTAAGAAACTCCAAAATTATAGAAATTTTAGAGTTTTCAATTCCAATTTTTAATCAATAACAGCTTGCTTATGCTTCTAGCATTTTAATGGCCTGAAAGCCTTTTCTTTTTGCCACATCAAGGCCCATAGGCTCTAACAAACTCATCAATTTTTAATGCATAATCTTTCTCTATCTGTATTCACCATCACGAATGCGGTGGTAGCCCTTCTTAAAAAGCTTATCTGCCAAAATGTCCCACTTATCACAAAGATCATGGTAGCGCTTATCCTCCCAAAAACTTATTAACTTGTTTTCCTTTATCAGCACTGTTAATAAATCATCCTGCTCTTTTGCCAAATCAGACCACTCCTCAAATGGAACCTGCTTATCTCCAAAAAACTTACCCCCCCCCCACATATAATCATGAAAAGAATCATAAACAGGCAGAATGGCGCCAAAGTGGGTTTCTTCTTTTTTGTGGCGGCTGCCCAGCTCAATACCTATAATCCAAGCTAAATAAATAAGTCTGAGCCTCTTCTCCCTGCTCCATTTATCACCTGTTACAGCCAGCAACAGCTTATCATCTGCAAAAATGTCTTTTCCCTCTTTTCTATATAATTCTATAGCAAAAAGATCTGGCTGATCCAAAGCATCTATAAATTTTTTAAGCTTCATTTAAACCCCGCAAAACTGACTATGTTTTCCCCACCTGCTTTAACATCCTGAGCAGAAGGGGCCTTAATGGCCTGAAAGCCTTTTCTTTTTGCCACATCACCTATGATATGGGTAGGCTCATAGGCTTTAGGAAACCTACTAATGTCTCCTATAATGAGACCTTTCGTTAATGGACTGTCTGAATTCTTGCTTATTTGTTTTAACACATTTGGATTTGTTAAATCCAACACTTTATCCATTTTAACCATTTTGGAATCAAAGTGAAACCATTTATCCAGATTTTGACCATCTATGAGTTTACCCGCTGATCTTAAATAATTTATTCTGACTTCTTTTTTAGCGGTTGCTCTGCTTAAAGAGCCATAAATAGATGAATTTCCGGGGGCAGAATACCTCCTGTTGCTGTGTTTAATCCCCGGATGAAATTTAAAAACATCAGAGCTTTGATTTACAAAGGACCTTCCTGAACGATCCACGCCCGTCTTTTCCAATCCCCTCCAGACTTTCCCACTAAACTGAACCGGCTTTACCTCATCCATATTCTTATAATAATTGGAATAGGTTTTACCCATTCTCGCCATATCCGCGCGGCTGAACTGTTCTCCTATAATGTCCCGGCTAAACCGCATTTGAGAAGCCAAAAACTCCTCCGCGGCACGGGGCAGGTTGAGACCCTTAACAGCCTTCAACTCATCTAAAGCTTCTGTATAATTTTTAATCCCTGACTTATTAACAGATTCAATGGTTTCAACAACTTCATTCAGTGAAGGATTCTCTTTTGAAAAAGCCCTCCTTAAAAAGTGGACGGAAGATTGAAACTCCTTCTTTGTTGTAAAGCCAACTTCCCTTATTGAACGAAAAAAAGCCTGCG
The DNA here is from genome assembly GCA_965116175.1 of Bdellovibrionales bacterium. GTDB lineage: Bacteria > Bdellovibrionota > Bdellovibrionia > Bdellovibrionales > UBA1609 > JACOND01. The sequence goes on from OZ220490.1 coordinate 391,072, forward strand.
GATACTCCTGCACAACCTTTTCAAGCTGACTGCCCTTAAGCGTCTGCACAGCCTCTCTGACAAGCTTTCCATTGACTTTTCTAAATACATCATCCGCCAATTTGAGAGCGCCGGAGCTAAACATTCCCCCACTCCCCACTGAGATAGCAATCCCCGCAAAAGCCAAAGCTCTTTCCAAATCAGTCAGAGTTCTGCCTGTAAGCAGATGTTTGCCTGTAAAAGCCTCATACACATCTTTGCCCAAGCCTACATAGGGAATCGCACCCAAAGTAATATCCGACGCGGCTTCAGCAACCTGAAAAGCCGCTGAGGCTGTCTCTTTATTGCCCTGGGCATACTCTTGATCCGCCACCTCCACAGCAGACAAACCAATTTCTCTAGCCCCTATACCCTGCTCATGAAAAGGATTTGCTGAATACAGCTCAAAATAAAGCTCTTTAATTTCTTCCAGAAACTCTCCTTCCGGAGACTGGAACTGATAGGGCTCTTCATCCGGTTTGGAAAGCTCCTCATCATCAATAAGCCCAAGCGTCCTTCTATCGTATTTGCTTTTTAAAATATCATGGACAAGCTTTGTATTTTCCCGATTGTAGTAAATGCCTTCTCCAAAATCAGGAAAGGCACCCCCTCTCTGGTTAACTGTGTCAATGTGAACAGGAGGCTTAATCTGAGCAAGGATTTGATTTAAAGAATTTATGTTTTCTGACAGGCGATTTTTAGAAGGTCTAAAAATATATATTCGTGCTAAACTTGTTGCTTTTTTTAAGAGATTTTTCTGAATTTTTCTAGCATCTAATAAAATATACTTTTCTTTAGTATATAGATGCTTTAGAGCCGGAATTGGGTTCTTATCGACCCATCTAACCCTTTCTTCAACTTCATCAATAATCTGACCCACCCTTTTTATTAAATCAGAATTTGTCATATTTGCAGGAGGATATGAAAAAAGACGTTCCAGCTGGTGTCCTCTTCGTATTTCCAAAACTTTGTATCTAAAATTTGAAACCTCTTCATATAACCTTTTCTCTACAACTCCAATCATTCCATTTATCCAAGCATTCACAGCATCTGCACTAAGAAATCCATTATTTACCAAAGCTTGAAATTTTGTTTCGTTGATAACATAATCTGTAATGAATTTGGGGATTTGCTCAGCTATCTGATTGGCTTTTTCCAGCCACTCCCTATCACTCATCTTGGATGAAAACAACTCATTAATCGTCTTGGATGAAGACAACTCATTGCTCATCTTTTCAAACTTTTCGTAAAATACATCTGAGGTTTTTTGTGATTCTGTTCGGACATAATGTCTGATTGACTCTTCTTGAATTATGTCCATTCGCCTGAATATCTCCCCTACCATTTGCTCCCTTCGCATGTCCATTTCCCTGAAACTTCTCTTCGCCCTGTCAAATAAATTTGAATCCTCATTATTTGTGGAAAAATCTTCAAACGGGGTGTATGAAGAATGATATTGAGAACACAATGAATCAGAACTGCATGGGACATAATTTGAACCCTCTGCGCCCATAACATGACAATATCTTTTATCATGATCATCCTGAATACAGAGCCTTTGAGGGAAATCCTCGACACTTCTCCAAGCTGAACAACGAGAGTCACTAGCACAGGGCAATTCCCGCCAGCCAATACCAGAATCATACACACGGCAATATCCTGGACTCTCCTTAATGACAACACAGGCATACTGTTGGGCATAAGTAAAGACAGGACAGGATAATAAAACAAATAGAAGACTATTTAAAAAATGAAAAAACTTTTTGGAAAAAATCATTTGTAATCCTAATTATTTATATCCATCTCATCCTCTAAACCCTTAAATGGGGAACTAACTTTTTCTGCTCATTCCACCTGTCTTAAGAAATGATTTACTGAATATATCCATGAGGGATTATTTATGGGATTTTCACACAAACCAAATCTATCTGCATCTTTCTCTTTCAAGTGTCTACAAATTATTTCAGATGACTGTTCAAATGTTAAATCATCAAACAAGTTCTGAGCCAAAACTCTCACACTACCAATCAATTCACCTTTCATCTCAAAAACAGCGTCTCTTTTGTATTCCACTCTCATCATACTTTCAATATTACCACAAATTTCAAATAAAATAGACATCAACTCACTTAACACATCCACTCTTTCCAAATTTTTATTTGTAATATATAAATTGCCAGAGTTATAAGCCTCCTTTGTTTGAAGAAATGATGCTTCTATTTCTGAAAAAATTCCAGAAGAAAATGGATTACATTTTAAAGGTTTGTCATGCTTAATAAGGTCATTTTCATCATTTAATAAATGCGACAGGTTCTCCCTTAATTTAGCTGTAATATCCAAATGGATTTCTTTCTCTCTAAGGAATTGTCTGCCAACAAGTGAAGAACAGTGATTTTTAATACCTGAAATAGTAGAAATTATACTTTTTACATCAGCCAGCAATTCTGAATTTGATTGCAGGCACTGCTCAAGCTGCATTTCTATATAGATGAATTCACAAAGGCTGTTATTTTCAGAAATATATTCTGTTACATCAGTGACTGCCAGAGACAAGGCATTTAGTTTTTCATCGCAATATTTAATTCTATTGATAGGGGATGTTATGCCATTGATATGGGTTTTACGATTGTTCCTTATCTCTGGTTTAAGCTGTTCAAGAGATTGAGCGGAACAAACAAATTGAAAAGGAAAAAAAATAAACAGAGTGATAAATAAAAAAATGATTTTAAATAATCTGTACATATAAAACCAAATAAATGCGCATTGCATTATACTGAGCATGAACTCGATTGTCAATGATATGTATTGTTGTCTCAATAAAAGCATTAAAGAATGTGAGTTTATATTTAATCACAGAAAAGAGAACTTATATAAATTGATATTAAAATTAGTAAAAAATAATCCTCTTAAAAAGTATCATTGAACCTTGTTAAATAATTATTAGAAATAATCCTCTTGTGTCAAAGTATCTCATTAAAAAGTTATTGACCTTTAAAAAAAGTGTAATCTAATCTGTTGTCATCCAGGATATAAGTATGAAAAATATATTTTTGATCTTTTGTTTATTTTCTTGGACAGCCTGCACCACTTTAAATGGAGCTGAACGATGCGCCTTGATCGGAGAATTTCATGAAGGAACACAAATAGGAACACAAATGGCTGTCGGTTCTGCAGGAGGATCTATTTACTCCTATCCAGTAGAAACTTTAAATCCTATCTGTAAAAAACCAAAAACAGAAGAAGAAAAACAAGCTGTTGCTGAATTACTCCCTATTGCTCAAGAAAAGCAGAACAAAAAAAGCAAGGAGGCATGGTTAGCCCTTGGAGGAATAATATTGAGTGCCATTGCGGTAACTGCACTATTATTAGTCAATTCTAAAAAAAGTATGAAGAAATTAGAAAAGAAATGGGTTGAAGAAGATGAAAAATGGGAAAAGAAATCGGCTGAAGCAAATGAAGAGTTTAATAGAAAGATGAATGTAATGGGAATTAGAGAGGGCGCATACAATTATGAATGGTAGAGTTTTATACTGCTGGTTTGAGTTTTTATATATATTTTCTTTTCTAAAATCCTAAACTTTCAAACGGGATACGGGATGAGTGTAATTATTTCTTTAAGTTCAAAGCTATCTTAGAATTTTCAATATAAAATCGTCTAAAGTCCAAGCTTTTCAGGAGAGCGGCATTCCCGATTTAAAGCCTCCGCTACAGGAGGATAAGTTACATAACCTTTATAAACATTAAGTCCTTTTTTCATAAGAGGATTTTGAGAAAGAGCCTCTTTAAAACCTTTATTTGCAATGTCTTTTATATAAGGAAAACTTGCATTGGTAAGAGCATAGGTGGAGGTTCTTGAAACAGCGCTGGGGATATTGGGAACACAGTAATGAATGACATCATAAAGAGTATATATAGGGTTTTCATGGGATGTAGGGCGGGTTGTTTCAACACAACCGCCCTGATCAATGGATATATCCACAATCACACTTTTTTTAGACAGGGATTGCACCATCTCTTTTGTGATAAGTTTTGGAGCCTTATGCCCTTTCAATAAAACGGAACCTATAAATAGATCTGTCTTTTTAAAAGCAGAAAAAATGTTTTTTTCATTGGATATTATAAGCTCCACTTTCCCTTTAAAAAAATCAGAAAGATATTTCAACCGCTCCTCGCTTACATCTAAGATGGTAACTTTTGCTTCAAGGCCGATAGCCATCATGGCTGAATGAATGCCGGCTGTCCCGCCTCCTAAAATCGTAATTTGAGCTTTATCTGTTCCGGTTACACCGCCGGCTAAAATTCCTTTTCCCCCCACAAATCTTTGTAAGTAATAAACACCATTTTGAAGCGCAACACGGCCGGCCACCTGACTCATAGGTTTTAAAAGCGGCAAATTTCCTTCTTCATCTTCAATGGTTTCGTAAGCCATAGCCCAAGCGCCCTTAGAGCAAAGAGCTGTAGTAAGCTTAGGCTCAGGAGCCAGATGCAAAAAAGTAAAAATAATTTGGTTCTCTTTAAAAAGATCATATTCCTCAGCCAAAGGCTCCTTGACTTTTATAACCATTTCCGCATGAGCATAAATCTCTTCCAAGCTGTCTACAAGCTTGGCGCCGGCTTTTAAGTAATTTTCATCCTGAATGCCGCTTCCTGCACCAGCATTCTTTTGCACAAAAACCTGATGTCCATCTTTAACAAGCTGTTGAATATTTTTGTCTGTCAGCCCAACACGAAATTCTGAATTTTTGATCTCTTTTGGTAAGCCGATAATCAAAACAGCTCTCCTTGTTGTTTATTGGAGCGATTCACTGCTTTAAACTCCTGGGATATAAATTTCTGTCCTTTTTGTGTCAAAACTCTTCCTCTGGGTGTTTTCTTTATAAAGCCCTGCCTTATGAGATAAGGCTCGTAAAAATCTTCTAAAGTATCAGATTCTTCACTTAAAGCCGAAGAAAGGGTGTCAATACCGACTGGACTGCCGGAAAAATCAAAATGAAGTGTTTTTAAAATTTCCATATCCAGACGGTTAAGTCCAAGTGTGTTAACACCCAATTCCTCCAAAGCATAACAGGCAAGCTTCTTGTCAATGGTGTCTGTTTTAGCAACTTGGGCATAATCCCTGATTCTCCTCAAGAGACGGTTGACAATCCTTGGGGTGCCTCTGCTTCTTTTTGCAATTTCTTTTGAACCATCAACAGTCAGTTTTATTTTTAAAAGTTTGGTCGATCTTTGGACAATGGATACAAGAGAGTCTTCATCATAAAAATCAAGTCTTTCCATAATGCCAAAACGATCCCGGAAAGGGGCCTTCAAAAGACCTGTTCGGGTTGTAGCGCCTATAAGGGTAAAGGGGGACAGATTAAAACGAACAGATTGCGCTCCTAAACCCTCTCCTGTAACAATATCAATAAAAAAGTCTTCCATAGCGCTGTAAAGGTATTCTTCTAAATCTGAATTTAAACGGTGAATTTCGTCAATAAATAAAACACTCCTTGCCTGAAGTGTTGTAAGAAGAGCAGCCAAATCACCTTTTCTGCGGATCGCTGGGCCGGATGTAGAGACAAAGTTGACCTTCATGGTGTCTGCTATAATCCGCGCAAGAGTGGTTTTGCCTAATCCGGGTGGGCCGTATAAAAGTGTATGATCCAGCGGCTCTTTTCTCTCCAAAGCCGCCGTCACAAAAACCTTAAGTTGTTTTTTGATAGAATCCTGACCGGGAAACTCCTCAAAACTTCTTGGACGAAGAGCTTTCTCCAGTTGTTTATCCTCTGGTTTTTGTTTTAAATTAAGAACAGATTTTGCAGTCATATTTTAACTCTTTAAAAAACAATACCCATCAGTTTTTTCCTGTGGATTTTAAAACAGCCAAAGCCTGTTTGAGATCACTTTTCAAATCCTCTTCCCATTTTATTTTTCCAAGAGCTTCCTTTATTTCAGAAGGGTTAAAACCCAGATTCTCCAAAGCAGAAAACAATTGCTCTCCATAAGGGCTTTTAGAGGAAGAGCCTACAAGTGTATCAGAAACTTTTTCTTTTAAAGAAAGAACAATTTGTTGAGCTGTTTTTTTCCCCACTTTAGGCAATGCGCTTAAAGCTTTAATATTTTCCTCTTTGATCATGTGGACAAACTGATCCAAAGAGCATGAACCTAAAATCAATAAAGCCATTTTAGGCCCGACACCTTTGACTTTTAAAAGAGAGAGAAAAAGCTCTTTTTCTTCAGGAGTGGAAAAACCAAAAAGCTCAAGACAGTCCTGCCGAAGACAAGTATAAATCCAAAGGGAAACAAATTTTCCCTTTGTAAATTGCCGGGAAGTTGTGCTGGCTACCTGCACTTCATAACCAACTCCTCCCGTTTCCACCAAAAGGCTGTTCAGCTCTTGTGAGATAAGAGAGCCCTTTATAAATCCAATCATAGGGCCATAGCCTCAACCTGTTTTTGAAAGAAACTCTTTTTATACTCCCGACTATGACACAAAGCTACAGCTAAGGCATCTGTTGCATCCAAAGAATCGCCTGTCGGCAAAGAGAAAAAATTTATAACAAACCGCTGCACCAATTCTTTTGAGGATTTTCCGGAAAAAGTAACCGCTTTTTTTACAGAGCAACTCGGATACTCAAAAAAATTTATCTTTTGTTTTTCACTTTCCAAAAGACAAAGAGCAAAAATATGACCCAGTTTAAAAGCTGTATCCGGATTTTTTCCAAAAAAGACCTTTTCTATAGCCAAATGATGGGGTTTATATGTTTTGCAAAGCTGTTTTATTCCATCATGAATAATTTTCATCCTCAAGGAAAAAGGTTTTTTATCTGCACAAATTACTCCGTAATCAAGACATTTAATTTGATTTTCTGTGACATGGATTAAACCATATCCTGTATTTACAGTACCGGGATCAATGCCAAGGATGATTAAATTCATAGCTGCTCTTAAAGAATACCTGTAAACAAAGTTTTTTCCAACAATTTCCTATAAAAAAAACAAAATAGACTAGTCAGGCTGCAAAAAGACTTGTCCAAATACAGTTTTTTATGTCAAATGTTAAACATGGCTTTATATAACCCTCTTTTAGTTAAAAAACTAGAAAATATTCTTAAGAAAGATCCAAACTCCAAATCTTTTTGCGCTTTGGCTCATATTTATAGATCAGAGGGAGATATTGAAAAAGCCGAAAATTTATGTCTTGAAGGCATAAATCACAACCCTTCTTATTCACCAGCTTATGTGCTTTTAGGTGAGATTTATAAAGACCAGGGGAAAACAGATAAAGCCCTAAAATCTTTTAATAAAGCAAAAGAATTAAGCCCTGATAATCCCAATATTTATAAAAATCTTGGAGAAATTTATAAAAAACAAAATGATATGGAAAAAACTCTCTCTCATTATAAAACAGCACTTTTTTTAAAACCAGAGGATAAAACCGCAATATTAACGGTCAGGCACTTGGAAAAAATACTTGGACAGCATTTAACAGAACCAGATTCAACAACAAGTGATAAAAAAGAAATGCCAGAATTTTATAGTCAAAGTCAAAAAAATCTTTCTGTAAAACAAATTCAAAAAATGGCAAAACTGAACAAAATTCTAGCCCGTGTTGAAAATTATATTTCAACGGAAACATCAAAAAGCAACTGAATATGTATGGCACTGGGGATTTCAAAAAAGGATTGAAAATTATGATTAAGGGGGAGCCTCATGTCATCCTGGATTTTCAACATATTAAACCGGGGAAAGGCAACCAATTTACCAGAACAAAACTTACAAATCTTCTAACAGGGGTCAATATTGATCTCACCATTCGCTCAGGAGAAAAATTTGCTATTCCTGATATTGACTATAAAGTTCTTTCTTATGTGTATAAAGATGCCGATTCTTTTTATTTTATGGATACAAAATCTTATGAAACTTTATCTATAGATAAAAAAATTATCGGTGACAGTGAATATTATTTAACAGAATCCCTTGAAGTCACAGGTTGTTTTTTTAATAACAAAGTGGTTTCTCTCGAATTGCCAAAAAGCCTTGTGCTCACTGTGGCCAAAACAGAACCAGGGTTTAAAGGAAACACAGTGTCTAATACAACCAAACCGGCCACTATGAAAACAGGTCTTGTCGTTCAGGTGCCCCTCCATATTAACGAAGGAGATAAAATAAAAGTTAATTCTAAAGATGGAACTTATATTGAAAAATCAAAATAACCTGTTTAATTTTATGTTATTTTTTGTGTTTAAAGATTGGAGCTTAAATTGCAAAATTTAACAAAAATTTTAAAAAATCCTTTCTCACCGGCTACTAATGAAAAATTTGAAAAACAAATTCTTAAACTCTTAAAAAGAAATCTTAATCCATCAGAGGTGTTTAAAAAAATAAAAAACAGTTCGGATTTTGAACAAATCAGCCGTTTTCTTTACAACTCTGGTTTGGATAAAACCCTTCTGGACTATTCCAGCCAACGATTGAAAAAGAAAAAACCCATTGCCTGGGCTTATATTCTCAAAATCTTTATTAAATATAAAATTAAATCCAGTGACAGGTTAGAGAGAGTCTTATTTCATCATTGGCTTAAGGATAAGAAAAATCAATCTGAAGCCCTCTTTGCTTGTAAGGATTGGGAAGATGTTTCCCCGGAATTTCAACAACTCCGTAATGTTTATATTCAAGAGCTGGAGGAAAGAAATCTGTCTGAAGAAAAAGAGCTTTTGGATCAGCTCAAATTTGTACAAGTCCAGAGACTCATTATTGAAGAAGAGGAGATTATTGAAAAACTGCTCCTGATAGATTCAGAAAATAAAAAATACCAAAAACTAAAAAGAGACTTGGAAGAAAAAAAAGCAATTCTTGTTATTGAAGATCAAAAAAAGATTACCGATAAATTTGACGATTTGGAGGATTATATTTCCCCTATTCCTCTTTTTGAAAAACACCCCTTAAAAGAAAGCTGGTTTGAAACAGTCTCCCTCATAGTAAAACAAGATGCAAATTATACAAAAAACCTGTCTGTTTTTTTATACTTTTGTAATTGGCCGGATAAAGCTTTGCAAATTTTGTCATCTCATATAAACAAAATGTCTGACTACTGGTTCTACCTAGACTGGGCTCTTGAGACCAAACAATACACAAAAGGTTTGGAGCTTATCAATCACCTTTCTATGGAGCTTAAAGAAAGCGAATTATTTTTTCTCCCTTTAACTTATATCAAATCCCAAATGCTTTACGCTTTAGGAAGAAAAACAGAAGCTATTGATCATCTGTCCACAATTGTCCAGGTAAAGCCTGATTATAAGAGCGCCCTATACCTACTGGATAAGTGGTCAAAGAATATATAATCACATTTAAAATACAATTGAATTGATAACAGACTTTAATTATTAAAAAAACATCTTGCATGATTATATGGAAAAAACAAACCAGAATTTTTCAAAAGAGATGTGGATAGACAGCCACGCTCATATAGACAAGCTAAGCCCCAGTGTTCCCGAAATTTTAAAGTCAGCCAGGGAGGCCGGGGTGTTTCGCATCCTTACAATTGGTACAGAGCTTAAAGATTGGAAAGAGATTGTTCAACTTTGTGAACAATACACCCCTGAGCTTTACGGTGCCTTGGGAATGCATCCCCACACTGCAAAAGATTTTGATAAGGATTGTGAAGATTTTTTAAAAACACACTTGCATCTTAAAAGAATTGTGGCTGTTGGTGAAATTGGTTTGGACTACTATTACGAACACTCTGATAAACAAATTCAAAAAGAAGTTTTTGAAAAACAGCTTTCTCTGGCTTATGACTTTAAAATGCCTGTAGAAATTCATACCAGAGAATCGGAAGAGGATACGGCTTATCTTTTAAAAAAATTTCAGGGGAAAGTCAGGGGTCTTCTTCATTGTTTTACCAGCTCTTACAATTTGGCCAAACAGGCTTTAGATTATGGTTTTAATATTTCTTTCAGTGGAATTTTAACTTTTAAAAAATCAGAAGAATTAAGAGAAACTTGCAAAAAGATTCCTTTAGACCGCCTCCATATAGAAACTGATGCTCCTTTTTTATCCCCTGAACCCTATCGGGGAAAAGAAAATCAGCCGGCCCGTGTCTCCACACTTGCCAAACTTGTGGCTGAGCTTCATACTGTGGATTTGCAAACCTTATCTGACCAGTTAAAAAAAAACACATGGGATATATTCCCTAAAATCAAGCAGGAGGAAGAGTGCCAAACAAATCATCACTAAAAATTGCCATTAACGGGATGGGGCGAATAGGACGTTTGATTTTTCGCCAAGGCTTTGATTCTCTTAACATTGTAGCTGTCAATGGAACAAGCCCGGCAGACCAGCTGGCTCATTTTTTGCAATACGATTCTGTTCACGGCGCCTGGAAAAAACAAATTATATCCAAAGACAAAGAAATTGTTGTGGAAAATCAGGCTGTGACCTGCCTGAATGAAAAAAGCCCAAATTCCATTGCCTGGGATAAATACAATGTGGATGTGGTGATTGAATGCACAGGCCGTTTTAAAAAATTTTCAGATTGGCAAAAAGCATTTTCAAAAGGAATTAAAAAAGTTGTTGTCTCTGCCCCGGCAGAGAATCCGGATTTCAGTTTGGTTTACGGAGTGAACCAAAAGATGTATGACAAAGACAAACACAAATTTATCAGCAATGCCTCCTGTACAACAAATTGTCTGGCTCCTTTAGTGAAAGTTTTACAAGATTCTTGTGGGATTGAAAAAGGATTTTTTTCCACTGTGCATTCCTACACAAATGACCAAAGACTGTTAGACTCTTCCCACAAAAAAGATTTAAGAAGAGCAAGAGCCGCCGGTTTAAATATCATTCCAACCAGCACAGGCGCAGGTGCTGCTTTGACTTTAATTTTTCCGGAACTTAAGGATTGTATACAAGGCATGGCTTTTCGTGTTCCCACAGCCAATGTTAGTCTGCTGGATCTGGTTGTGGAGACAAAAAAAGGCATTTCTTTAAATGAGATTCATCAAGCTCTTAAACAAGCTTCTCTTAAAGACTTAAAAGGAATTCTCGCTGTAGAGGAAAAGCCTTTGGTGAGTTCTGATTTTATCGGACGAAGAGAAAGCTCTATTGTGGATCTCCCTCTATCAAACTTGCAGGGGAAAAGGCTTTTAAAGCTTGTATCCTGGTATGACAATGAAGCGGGATTTTCCGAAAGGATTATAGATTTCATTCACTACACGGAAAATTCCTAAAACACTGACTTGGTTAAATGAGCAAGTAAACTATAGGCTTTTTTTTAAGAAAAAATTTTTTCAAACATAGGCTTTTTAAAAATGATAAAATCATTTGGAATAGCAAATTACGAGCTTTGTAGGAAATCTTGACTTTTTAAAACTGTAGTTTAATATAATTTATGGTGTGGAAAACCTAGGGCTGATAAGATTATATCAAGATTTTTTGAACTCTATCTTGTGAGTCAAAAGAAAATGTCAACAAATGAAGGTTTTATTGTTCAACTCAAAACAGCAGATATTTATTTATGAAAAATAAACTGATGAAACAAAACTATAATTTCTTTCTATCTCAGTTGCCTAAATTGTTGAAAGATAAAAATAACATAGGAAACTATGTTCTTATAGAGAATAAACAAATAAAGTTTTTACATTTTCTATTGATGTTTATGAAAAAAATAACTAACAAAAGAAAGGAGGAAAAATGTCTAAAAAAGGTTTTCATGTAGTTCGTTCAGGAAGCGGGTGGTTTGTTAAGAGGGGAGGAACTAAATTATCATCTCACAGAACTCAAAAAAATGCTGAAATGAGTGCTATACAAAAAGCAAGACGAACAAGGTCTGAAGTAGTAGTTCATGGGAGGGATGGGAAAATTAGAGAAAAAAATAGCTATGGAAATGATCCTTATCCTCCTAAAGGTTAAAGTTTTTTCTTGTCAAACAGCCCTGTTTTTCTTTTAAACCTGGAGATTTTTCATTACTATTTTGAAACAAAGAAGGTTGCAAACTTAATATTCTTTTGTTGGCTATTTTCACATAGCTTTTATTTATTTCGTAACCTACAAACCTCCTGCCATTTTTTAATCCACAAAAACTTGCACAAACATAAGCCCCTTGAATCTGTGTAAGAAGTGATACCCATGTCCTGTAAATTCTGGCTTTAAAACCCATTTTAAAAGTTTCTTCACTAAAAAAATGTTTATCTCTAAAATCTTCTATCTTTTGCCTCAAACCAGCATAATAGGAGGAATAAAACTGCTCATAGTCCTTCCAATTGGAATGTTTATGCCAATATTCTTTGTAAATATGTCTTAAGGGCAGTATTTCTTTGGCTAAATTCAACTCAACAGTTTTGTATTTTGTGTACTTTTCTCTATATTCCTGTAAATTTAAACCTGATAGAAAGTCTTCAAATTCTTTTAGCAAGCTCATGGTCTAATCCTCTCTCTAGCCATTGATTTGCAAAAAAAGCATACTCCGGATTTATTTCTATTCCCAGATAATTGATTCCCAAAGATTTTGCTAAAACACACTCCGAACCAGAACCGGCAAATGGGACTAAAAGCTTTCCTTTTTTATTTTTAATTTTCGATTGTATCAATTTCTTAGTTAAGGTCAGGGGTTTCTGGGTTGGATGTTTTGATATTTTATGTTTTCTGTGTTGTTCTATTTGAGAAGGTGGAAACAAACTGGACTTACAAGTATTACAAAGAAAATATCTTTCTGTTGAACCTTTTCCTCCAGCCAGTGATGGAATTTTAATAACATCCCTGGGCAAAGCTCCATCTTTATGTCCATTATAAATAGTTTCTTTTGTGCCAAATCGCCCTTTGGTGTTTTTTCTTTTTCTTCCTATACATTTTTTATAAGTTTCTGTATAGGGTTCTCTTATTTTATTGACTTCAAGATTGGGTCTTTTTTTTTCCATAAAGATAAAATTGTTTCGTGACTCCTCTGCCAGAATTTAAGGGAAGGGACTGTCTTATTTGTATAATGCCAGACAAGCCATTTTTGATTTTCCAATGGAAACTTTACGGATATATGAGCTAGGATTTCTGAAAAACCATAAATATAAATTAAGCCGTCTTCTTTTAAAAGACTCAAACATTTTTTAACCCAAGTTTCAGACCATTTGATATATTCGTACAGGGGCATATCATCTGAGTTGTTTCCAAAGTTTTTCCCTATGTTATAAGGGGGATCTGCTATAACTAAATCAAACTTGATGTTTTTTGGGATTTTATCCAAGTATTTTAGACAGTCTTCGTTGATAATTCTATTAAAGGAAAATCTTTTTTCATTTTGGTATTCAAAAAGATTGCCAGTGATGTTATCTAATTCCATATAGAGTTTGCTTGATTTATTTTTTAATTTTGTATCAACACAATTGTCTCCAGTAGTATAAAAGTTTTATTTTTCTCTGTCCATAATGAAGTTTTATTATAAACCTCTTTTCATGCCCTACAAAATGACCCTATGCTTCTAAAAATTAGTGCTATAAAAATCTTTTTTTTAATACATTTCTCCCTCTTACTTTCAACTTCCTGATTGAAATTTTTTCTGAAAAAGATAAAATCTGCTCTTGAACAATGCAAAACTATCTTAATCTTCTGGATACCATTTTAAAAGACGGGACTGATCGCCCTGACAGGACAGGGACAGGTTCGCGCAGTCTTTTTGGCTGGCAAATGAAGTTTGATCTCAAAGAAAAATTTCCCCTTGTCACCACAAAAAAAATTCACCTTAAATCTGTCATCCATGAGTTGTTATGGTTTTTAAAAGGGGACACCAATATCAAATACCTACAAGATAATAAAGTGAGAATTTGGAATGAGTGGGCTGATGAAAAAGGCAATCTGGGCCGGGTCTATGGCGCTCAATGGAGAAGCTGGAAAAACCCAAAAGGGGAAACCATAGACCAAATATCAAGAGTTATTGAAAATATAAAAAAGGACCCTTTTTCCAGAAGACATTTGGTGGTGGCTTATAATCCCGGAGAATTGGATGAGATGGCTCTTCCCCCCTGCCATGCTTTTTTTCAATTTTATGTCGCTGACAATCGTTTAAGCTGTCAACTTTATCAAAGAAGCGCAGATGCTTTTTTAGGTGTTCCTTTTAACATAGCCAGCTACTCTCTTTTTACCCTTATGATGGCTCAGATTTGTGATCTTAAACCGGGCTTTTTTGTCCACAGTTTTGGTGATGTCCATATTTATCACAATCATTTTGAACAGGTGAAAACACAGCTTGCCAGAAAGCCTTACTCCCTTCCCCTCATGAAAATAAAACCGTCAAGCAGTCTGTTTGATTACAAGTATGAAGATTTTGAGTTGCTTGAATACCAGCATCATCCGGCCATAAAAGGAGCGGTGGCAGTGTGACTGTTTTTGATTATTTCACAGAAAACCAGTTATGAATCAAAAAATTGTGCTTTCTCATATTGCTGCTGTTTCACAAAATAATGTGATTGGCATGAAAAACAAACTCCCCTGGCATATACCAGAGGACCTAAAGTATTTTTATAAAATAACAAAACATAAGGCTTTAATTATGGGAAGAAAAACCTTTCAATCTCTTGGCAAAGCTTTGCCTGACAGACTCAATGTGGTTTTAACAAAAAACAAGGATTTTAAAGAAAAGGGGGCTGTTGTTTTTCCCTCTTTTGAAAAGGCGCTTAAACATTGCAGACAGCCTGAAGTTACAGAAAAATATGGGAGAGAGATTTTTATCACAGGGGGAGGAGAAATTTATAAACAAACCCTGCCTTTAATGGATCGTCTTTACATTACACGAATCCATAAAAACTATGAGGGCGACGCTTTTTATCCAAAAATACCAATGGGTCAGTTCAAAGAGGTCAGCCGCATTGATAGAACAGAACCTATCGCCTTTTCTTTCCTGATTTATGAGAAAATTTGAGTAAGAATCAGTCTTTTTTACCCCCTTAACCTAGAACCAATGCAGTGATTTTTTTAACACATTCCGATAAAGTTTCAGGTTTTGCCTTTTCAATGAATTTTGCTTTTCTGATTTTCCAGTCCAGACTTTTAAGATGATCAGCCAGGACAACGCCTTTAATTTTCTGCCTATTTAAAATGACCTCAAAAGGATAACCCTTTCTATTAGAAGTTACAGGACAACATAGAGCAAGCTGAGTTTTTTTATTGTATTCTCTTGGTGAAATAACAAGGGCCGGTCTTTTGCCTTTTTGCTCATGTCCTGCCTGAGGGAAAAAATCAAGCCAAATCAAATCACCTTTATTGGGAATGTAGAGCATTTACCATATCTCTTTTCCTGCTTTAATATAAATGTCTTCTTTATGGATGTTATCCTTGTTAATTTGAGACAGTAAATCTTTTAATTGAAGAGTTTTTTTTTTAGAACAAATAATAATTTTTTGATTCCTGCATTCTATTTCCACTTCAGAATTGAGACTTAAGTTTGCCTTTTCTATAATTGTTTTAGGGATTCTGACCCCTGCTGAGTTTCCCCATTTTTGAATCTTTCCACCCATTAAACAGCCTCCTTGATTTAGAAAAGTATATACAAAGTATAATTATAAGTCAACTTTTTCTCAGATTCCCTTTTTTATAAAACCTCATCTTTATCCTCCTTTTGTTTTGTGCTTAAAACAGGAAGATATTTTAACTGAGGTTTATTCTCCTGCCCTTTCTTTTTATATCAAAGTGCTGCATAGAGTTCTTGAATCCAGGACACAAAGCATCTAAAAAGCACTTTATGACAAAATGTCCATCTGAACTTTTGACTGCTTGATCCCCTGTGGTGATTTTTATTTCAATAAAAAAGCTCACATTTCAAAAAGGATTCCGTATATCTATCTTGCTGTAAAATGCACTTCCCTTATAAAACAAAGCCCCCTTTATTAAGCCAAAACTTGAAAAATACAAAGAAAAAACCTTGCAAAGAGCATAAATATGTAATAATAAGATTAAGGTTTAACTATAGGAAAGGGAAAATATGGCTCGTGTAACTGTGGAGGACTGCTTAAAAAAAGTCCCTAACCGCTTTGAGCTTGCTGTTATTGTTTCTAAAAGGGTAAAACAGCTTTTGAGGGGTGATCAACCGCTTATCTCCTCTAAAAAAAATAAACTTGTTGTGACTGCTTTAAGAGAAGTTGCTTCAGGCAAAGTTTATTTTAATTATGATAACCCTTATTCCTCCAGCTGATTTGTCTTAAGGGTTTGGTTTAGTGTCTTTTGTTCGAGGTGTCCCTGATGTTGCCAAAGAAAAGTTAAAATCAAGCCTCCCTATTGATCTTGTGGGAATTAAAGATCTAACTTTACCTGTTCGCCTCACTTCTAAAATCACAACCTCAGCTGATATATCCATTTTAGTTTCTTTGGAAGACAAAAACACCAGAGGAATACATATGTCACGGCTTTATTTAAGCCTGCATAAATATTTTTCCAAAAGGATTGTAAACTTTTCCGGATTAAAAAAAGTCTTAATAGAAATCATCAAAAGCCAAAAAGGCATATCCAAGTCAGGTATAATTCGTGTGAAATCTCATTGGCCTGTTCTTAGAAAAGCACTTAAAAGCTCAATTACAGGATGGAGGGAGTACCCTTTCTATTTTGAATTAACTTATTCAAAAAAAGGGGAGTTTATGTATACTGCTGGAGGGGAAATTCTTTATTCATCAACCTGCCCCTGCTCAGCCTCTTTATCTCGGCAGATTATAAAAAAAGAATTTGAAAAAACTTTTGCCCATAAAGAATCTCTTAAAAAAAAGGAAGTGCTAAACTACCTGAGTGATAAAAAGTTTTTATCAGCTACCCCACATGCTCAAAAAAGCAAAGCCTTTTTTAAACTAAGTCTTGATGAGAAATCAGCAAATTCTTTCCCACTCTTAAAAACTATTGATAGCATAGAAAAAGTTTTAGGGACTGCTGTGCAAACCGCTGTGAAGCGGGAAGATGAAGCAGAGTTTGCCAGATTAAATGCAGAAAACTTGATGTTTTGTGAAGATGCTGTCCGCCGTATAGCTCTGCTGTTTAAAAACAAAAAAAAATTTGTAGATTATGTCATTCGTGTTCAGCACTATGAAAGCCTCCATCCTTTTACTGTAGAAAGTTGCATTGTAAAAGGAGTAAAAGGAGGATGGAGGGCTTAATGGCCTTAAATAAAAAAGTGACTTATGAATCCTCTGTAAAAAAACTCCCTAAAGAAGGCATTCAGGTCCTAGGCGCTAGAGAGCATAATTTAAAAAACATAGATGTTTTTATCCCTCGCAATAAAATCACTCTCATAACCGGCTTAAGTGGAAGCGGTAAATCCACACTGGCTTTTGACACTCTCTACTCAGAAGGGCAAAGGCGATATTTGGAAAGCCTGTCTACCTATGCGAGGTATTTTATTGATCAAATGAAAAAACCAAAGGTGGACTTTATTTATGGCCTGTCCCCCAGTATTGCCATCAATCAAAAAACGATTTCTTTTAATCCACGATCCACTGTAGGCACCTTGACAGAAACTTATGATTTTTTACGACTCTTATATGCCCGCATTGGTGAAGTGAGCTGTCCCACACATAACAAACCTTTAAAATCACAAACGGCTGAAGAGATTGCTGATGAAATTGCAAAAACCCCCAAGACATCAGAATTATTCATTTTAAGCCCTATAGCCAGAGGAAAAAAAGGGGAGTTTGTTAAAGAATTGGATCGCTGCCTCTCTTTGGGTTTTGATCAGGCGCGGATTGACGGCAGATGGCTGGATATTGGTAAAGTTCATAAACTTGAAAAGAGAAAAGATCATTACATTGATATTCTTGTGGACTGCATTACATGGGATAAAGATTATCAGGGTAGAATTGCAAAAGCTGTGGAAAAAGCTCTAAGTTTAAGTGGCTCTTTTGTGCAAACAGAAAACAAAACGGGTTTAAAAAATTTTTATTCACTGGATTTCTCCTGCCCTTATTGCAATTACAGCTTTGTTGAACTGGAGCCTAAGCTGTTTAGCTTTAACAGCCCCAAAGGAGCCTGCCCCACTTGTAATGGAACAGGTTTGGTTTATTACGAAGAAGAGTTTTACCGAGATGAGGAATGGGGAGAGGCCATTGATGAAACCTGCCCGGAGTGTAAGGGAAAACGGCTTCGCGAAGAGGCTTTTCAGGTTAAAATTAAAAACTTAGACATTAACCAGTTAAGCTCTATGAACATAAACCAGCTTAAAAAGTTTATTGTATCTTTAAAATTTTCAGGATTAAAAAAACAAATCACAGACAAAATAAAAAAGCCTCTTTTAGAGCATCTTTCCTTTTTGCAAGATTTGAGTTTGGATTATCTGAGCTTGGATCGATCCCTCTCCACTTTATCCGGAGGAGAGGCGCAAAGAGTCCGTCTGGCCTCACAGCTTTCCTCCCCCGTTATTGGTGTGCTGTATGTTCTGGATGAACCCAGCATTGGCCTGCATCCAAAAGATCATAGTTGTATTTTAAATGCTGTTAAAAAAATTTGTGATAGAGGGAATACTGTAATTATTGTGGAGCATGATGAAGAAAGCATTTATCAAGCTGATAAAATCATTGACTTAGGGCCCGGTGCAGGCAGGCAGGGCGGCTTTTTAATAGCTGAGGGAACTGTTTCTGAAATTAAAAAAAATAAAAACAGTCTAACCGGTGATTATCTTTCCAAAAGAAGATCCATTCCTCTTTATAAAAGTCATTACAATAAAAAAAAGCCTGTGCTCAGTTTAAAAGGTTTAAAAGCAAACAACCTAAAAAATATAGATATAGATATTCCTTTATCCTGTTTGGTGGGTGTGAGCGGTGTTTCCGGCAGCGGCAAAAGCTCTCTTGTAACAGATACTATTTACCCTTTGCTGGCCAACGCCATTAACAAAACGCAAAGACCTGTAGGAGCTTACTCTAATGTTTATGGTGTAGAACATATTGAGAGGGTGATTCAAATCAATCAAAAACCCATTGGGCGGACCCCTCGCTCCAATCCGGTAACTTATATTGGGGTTTTTCAAATGATCAGAAATTTTTTCTCCCAGCTCCCTTCAGCAAGAATGAGGGGCTATACTCCCGGATCATTTAGCTTTAATGTGCCGGGGGGCCGTTGTGAAAACTGCAAAGGAGCAGGCTCCATTAAATTGGAAATGCGCTTTCTGCCAAATGTTTTTACAACTTGTGAAATTTGCAATGGCAAAAGGTATAACCCGGAAACTTTAAACATCACTTACAAAGACAAAAATATTTATGACATATTGAGCATGAGTGTTGATGAGGCCGAGGAGTTTTTTAAAAATCACCCTTACATTCATCACCGCTTAAAATTCTTGAAAGATGTGGGTTTGAGCTATATTACTCTGGGGCAAAGCTCTTTGACTTTGTCCGGGGGGGAGGCGCAAAGAGTAAAATTGTCCAGGGAGCTGGCGAAAAAAACCAATACTAACAGTTTTTATATTTTAGACGAACCAACAACAGGACTTCATTTTCAGGATGTGGAGCGATTGCTGAGAATCCTTCGGGAGTTTTCCAATCAAGGCCACACTGTTTTGATTATAGAGCATCATCTGGATATATTAAAATCCTGCGACTACCTTATAGATTTAGGGCCTAAAGGAGGAGATAAAGGAGGAAAAGTTGTTGCCAAAGGCGTTCCTCAACAGGTTTCAAAAAATCCTAAAAGCTGGACAGGCAAACATTTGAAGCCTTATTTTGATCAGCCTTCTCAATAAGTGTCTTTCAAGGATTTTTTTAAGTGTTCTGACCCCCATTTTAACTAGACCACTCGGTCCATCAATCTCCTATATTCTATAGGGCTTTTCATGCCCCATCCAGAATGAGGGAGCTACATTATTGTAATCTATGAGTTAGGGTGTATATAAAATAAAAATGTGCTTTGGTATAATGAACATTGACAAAATTGTTTACATAACAGAACATAAAAACAGAGTTTTTCCTTGGCTCATTGATTCTGGAAAGGCTTTTATTAAAGGGGATGTGTTTCTCGATGGCATACAACAAAGAAGCCACGGGATTTTATAGTTGTTTATTTTAATAAGTTATACCTCAAACTATTTTCAATACATCAAACTGAATCGACACTAAAAAATAAAGTTGGACAAAGGATTTGCCAGCTTTCTAAAAGTCAATTTTTTTATAAGATTATAAACGGAACATGAGCCAAAAAATACTTTTCTTTTCATTTGCCTTTTACTTTGTTTTTCTGCCTTTTTCCGTTTTAGCGGAGGATACCTCTATTTCTGCAGATGAAATAGGAGATTATTTCATAAGACATATCCTTGTTGAAACCTTGGAGGAGCAACAGCCGGACTTTTACTACAAAACCTTTGAGAAATTACAGAATGATTTAGAAGAGAAATATCTTATTGAAGAGTCTAATCCCCTTTATATTGATTTTAGTGAAGCTGTTGATGAGCTTAATGTGTACTAGTTACGACTTGATCTGACACTGTTTGAGAGGGAGCCATCGCTTCAAGACATCAACTTGTCTATTACTCCTTACCGTTTTCAAGACATTCAAAAAAAAGAGAGCCTTGAAGGATGGAAGAAGCGCAATTTTATAAGAGGCTGGTATCAACTCTTAAGATCCAGAGATGTTTTTACTGAAGAGAAAATATTTCTTTCTGACACTTTTGGGAACACATTGGAAGAGGTGGAAGATTTTTTTTATGCCTTGTTTGTCCAGGCTCTTTCCTCTTCCCGTGTCCTTGTGGAGGAAGTGAGATTTTTAGAAGCTTCTTCGGAAAGCACTTTTACCGGATACAGGCTGGTTTTAGGAGCTGAAACTTTTTGGCTTGATGAAGAGGGAAACCTGAAGCCGGCTCAAGCGAAAGACCCTCTTTTTCAACATGTTTTTGCTGTGCCTTTGGAGGAGGATACAGAATTAGGAAGACAGATTCGGGAGCTTTATAAGTCCTTTAGAGAGCAATTTAAAGGAAAGCTGGCGATTTTAGGGGAGAAGGAGAAGAGGGCTGTTGTTACAGCAGAGGCTCTTTTACGCTTGGCTTATCAGATAAAACAAGAGGCTCAGGAGGAGAGCCGCCGGTTTGCAGGCATGGCGCAGTCTCTTTTTTATTTGGCTTTAAATGTCAGCCCTGCGGGGGATGTCATAGATTTATATGAATGTGTTACAGGTTATGATATTTTTGGACAGAAGCTTACAGGAGGGGAGCGTCTTCTTTCAGGTTTGAGTCTCTTTGTTGGGAATCGCAAGCTGTGGACTTCCTTTAAGGATAAATTTTACAATATTTTTGATCCTTCAGCCTCCAAGCATTTAAAGAATTATGCCAGAAGCACAAAGTGGCACAGGGATTTGGATAAGCTTTTGGACTATGCCCGCTCTGTGGAAGATGAGAAACGGCTTGTTCAGTTGATTAGGTCAGCTAAATCTTTGCCTGAGGGGGTTAGGGTAAAGAGAGTGCTTCCTGGAAGGAGCGACAAGGTGGCTATTATTGGGCGTGGTATGGAGGATGTCTCCGGAGCAAAGGGGAGTCTTTTACAGGCCGCCCGGCATTTAGAGGATAGCGGGGTGACAGTTGAAAAGTTTTCACAGCAGAGGATGTATAGAGAGATAAAAAAAAGCCTGACAACAGATCACGGAAAGGGTTTTAATCAAATTCGATTTAAGAATACAGAAATCTACGAGGAAAATGTAAAATGGGCTGAAAAGATAAAGGATGAAAACTACTTGGTGCTTGATTTTGGAGCCAGAGGCGCCAGAGAAAGAAGCATCTTTTATGATACAGAACTATCTATTATTTTTATTATCTACCGGAAATTGTTTTGGAGATCAGTTGTGTTCCTCGTGGCAAGGATTTTACATGCTCTATAATGCGCCTCCATGCTGACCCTTGTTTAGCAGATACTTCTTTTCGTCTGGATAGGTATCTTGAACTAAAAGGCAAAAAAAGCTGGAATGAGCTTTATAACTTAAAATCAAAAAGTTTTTATGAAGGCTTCCCCCTCTTTTTTAACACAGTTGTGAAAGCCATTTCTCAATATAAAGAACTAAGGGATATACTTACAGGAGTTGTGCCCTGGCAAAACCCCATTTTAGAAGCTCGTCCCAAGGTCAATCTCTTTCAATTCAGGACTTTTTTGAATAAAGAGTTAATCCCCGGCCCTGAGGCTTTTAGAAGAGCAGGGCTGGTTTATCAAAAACAGGGATCAAGTGTGAAAAAGTCTAAAATTACAAACTATATGGAACATGATTGGCATTACTGCCATCAGCACCCTCAATCAAAGATCATTGTTGAAACCTGCTATATCCCTGAAACAGGTTTTTTTCGTGCTCATATTGAAAAGGATGAATATCAATCTATTTATTTAAGTGATTATCTGGAGTTTAAGAGGGGTGTTTGTACGGATTTTTACTACAATGCAAAGGATACGCAGGATCCTTATGAAATTTTTGATTGTTTTATGAAAGCTTTGACAGATGCGATTTTAAATGAAGGACTGGCTGATGTTATTCAGGGTAAGAAATGGGTGTATATTCCAACTTCCATTACACTTATGCATCTCTATAAATAAATCCCTGTGAAAGAATTATAATCAGCCCCTTTGTGGCCCCCATTGACTAGACAGTTCCTGTTGGAGCCAGAGGCGCCAGAATTGAAAAACTGGAGTAAAGTTAGTTGTAAATTATAAGGGATGAAGTAAGTCTGGAAAAAGAGGATGTTGTGAAGAGCATCATAAATAAAAATTCTAAGTCTTTATCAAGAGCAGTTTTCCAATTTAATGAGGAAACCTTTGAATAAATTTTCTCTTATCAAAAATCAGAACATCAAATAAAATCAGTATAAAATCAATAAATAATTCTATTAGCTGTTGAGTTTTTGAACAGCTGCAGGAAAAATTTTTAAAATAGAACTTAGGAAATCTTAATAAAATGGCTTTTCCAGCTATTTTATGCTAGTTTGCACATACAATTTCAAGCCAGCATGAAGCTGTAGATTTTATCTGCGCAATATTTCTAAACTTAAGTTGAAAGTGTCTTAAAACAATATTTTTAAATATAATTTTGTCGTTTGAAACAGCCCAATGGCTTTTGATGAAGAAAAACCGAAATTAAGATGAAAAAACACACAAATATAAAGTCTTTAATCTTTCTGCCTTTTCTGTGGATTCAGTGGTTTCTGCCTGTTTTGTCTTACTCTCAAAGCACAGTAGAAACTCATTATGAAATATTAGAAGTTTCTCAAAAAGCCTCAGCAGATGAAATAAAAGCGGCTTATGAAAAACTGACTAAAGAACTCCGCTCTGAAAGAAGAGAAAAAGACTTCTACAGAATATTGGGGGTTTCCCAAACGGCTGCACCAGATGAAATAAGACAAGCCTTTAACAAACTTGTTAGAGAGTTTCATCCTGACAGACATCAAAATGCTGGAGATGAAAAAATAAGGGAAACCACAAGAAGAATGGCAGAAATTAATACAGCTTTTGAAAGTTTAAGCAATCCCATTAAGAAAACACAAATAGATAAAACACTAAAAGAAATTATTGAAAGAATTAACAAAATTAACACGGCTTACGAGATTTTGGGAAATCCTGAAAAAAGAACAAGCTATGACAGGGATTTAAACAAATACCAAAGCGGAAAAACAGAAGGTGTCAGGATGGAAGATCTCCTCAAACCAAAAGGGTATCATTTCTATCATTTTTTTGGGGATTTTGGAATCTTTAGAAACAGTTTGGATAAACGGCCTTTTGACTTATCGCCCTCTCATGTTATCCAAGCAGAAAAAAGCTCTTCTCTCATAAGAGAATCTATTAGGCTTTTCCAAAGGATAGTAAATCTTTTTTTTCTTCTTCCAGAAAGTCATAAACTTGATCCAAGCCGTCTTAAGCGTTCAGAAGTTAATAAACATGTAGCAAAGGACCTTGATAGAACATTTAAAGCATTCCTGCAAAATGAGCGAATTTATGGTTTTGATAAGGAGAGCCGGTGGAGAGTTCTCGTGGACTTTTTTCAAAACTATCCCAATGACAAACTTGACACCAAACAAAAGGTTGCCAATGCTTTTTCAGTTTTTAAAGCAGATATACAAAGCTGGTATGAAGTTAAGGGCATTAAACCCTATGAGAGGAAGGCTATTGAAAGTTTTCGCCGTTTTTCCTTTTTAAATGAAGAGCGGGTAAATCTGGAAGAAAAAAGACAAAGGCATTTAGAATTGCTTGAAAAAAAAGAAACAGGCCAGAGAATGACACAAGCAGAACAAAGGGAGCTTCACAGGTTTGAGAGGCAGGCCAGAAGAGATATTGCTGTCTTCAGAAATATACTTAGCCACTTAGGACTCCCTTATGCTGTTTATAGTGATACCATGCTTCGATCTTATCTGGATGGTTTAAAAGAAACCTTAATACAAAATATAGACAGAAATACACTGACAGATGAGACAAATCCAAGAAGACAAAGAGCAAATATATACATAAAAGATGCAGATGTCATAAAAGTTTTTAAAAATATTGCCGCTGTCTTTGATGACAAACACTACCAGAATTTAAAGATGATGAGCAATCCCCTAAATAGACATTTTTTAAAATCCCTTCCTGCTCAATTTCTTATTTTTCAGGCGGCTCAGGGTGCTTCTATTTTACGGCAGGCTCTAACAGATCCCTGGAAGTATGGGACTCACAGAAATCCCGAAGCCTTTATAGAAATGTTAAGCCAATCCCTCAGTCCTGAAGGCTTAATAAGTTTGGGTATATTTTTTGCTGTAAGTCAACAGCTCAATTACCGTTTATACGCTGGGGGAAGGTTTATCCATGGGAAATCCTTTAAAACCCCTAATGGAAATGTTTTTTTTAATGGAAAGATTCCAAGATTGCTTGCTTCTGGTCTTGGTATGGGGGCCGGTTTTTTTGCAATGATGTTATTCAATGATCTCATTCATGATAAAAATCTGCGGGAATGTTCAAAAAAAAGGGAGAGAGATAACAATACTGATAATTATTATGAAATTTTAGGAATAAGTTCAGATGCTATATTTCCAGAAGACTATGAAGGTATTCACTACACGGGAATTACACAGGCAGAAATTGAAAGCGCCTACCTAAAACAACAGGAAAAATATAACAAGAGAAAAGAGGCTCTTCAAAAAATCTATGAAGAGAAAATTCAATACAATGATTTTAATAGAGAAGCTGAAGAAAGAGAGCTGGATGAAATTGATAAAAATTTAGGAATGATTGAAAAAGCTTATGTAACTTTAACAGATCTTACAAAGAGAGAAAAATATGATCAGTTCCTAAAAGGAAAAATCCATACTTTTTATGGCCTTAAGAAGCATATTGGCCCTTGTGAAGCCTTTCGCATGACCTGGTCCAGTCAGGAGAAATGGAAACACTATGGTATAGATGTTGGAATGGCAATAGGTTCTGGATTTCTTATGACTTGGTTTTTTTGGAAGATTCATAAAGCTATTCAGGCAACATTTTTAGGATCAAAGTTTTTATCCCATGCTAAGAAACTGACACAAATAAGAGGGGCTTTTCTTTGGGGCATGGGCGTCCAGCTCTATATCTTTTTGGAACTTTATCCAATATTGGATGAATATATAGGCCAGCCTATCAAGGAAATGATGGCAGGAGGGAAAATCAAAAACGGTATTCAAAGTCTTATAGCTTATATGGGAAATGATATGTCTGACCTGCTGCCTTTTTGCTATGGCAATTTAGAGGCTTCCCCAAATAAGCTGGCCTGCAATAACAAAGTGTTAGATATAGAAAGCAAGATTAAAGACATTGGCCATAAATTTGAACACTGGGTTAATATAAAAACCAAAAAATACAACCAGTCTGCTTCCGCTTGGGGAAGACAACTCAGCAAACTTTTTTCACCTTATGAAGATACTGCCCAAACTCTTCAACATATTTATACACTTTCCCATTTTAAATATGGATTGTTTTTGGATTCTGAACAGACACGGCCTTGGGATTCTAATGAAACTGTGAATGAAAACAGCATATCTGACTGGCAATATTTAAATGATAGTGAAGTATCTCTGTCTGACAAGGTTCGCTTCAACTTACATCATTTAAATCATTTAAAACCGCAGTATTGTCCTAACATACCTAATGATGAGAGTCTTAGTGAATGGAATAAATTTTGCAGAGGTTCAAAAGTTAATCCAGAGATATTCCTTCATGAAATAATTCAGATTGTTGACTTTTATTTAAGCCCGCTTGACAATTCCTCTGAAACAAATTTGGGCACTTTTGATATTACACCTTATCTGGGCAGAAAACTAAATGAAATGTTTTCATCCCATCCCGATAATTCTGTAGAAAAACTGACTGTAGAGAAAAAACTCCAATTAACCAAAGCTTTAATAAACCAAGCTTTATTCAATGAGGAGCTATTATCCTACTTCTATGCTTATGAAATCACAATGTTTAAAGAAGATATATGCTCCCATTATTACCCTGACAAAGAGGGCGTTGAATATTACGATTGCGTAAATAAATCTAAAGAAGATATATGTTCTGACTATTACCCTAATTATACAAGTGATGAAGAAGAGAGAACCAATTATAACCGTTGTGTAAATCAAACTACAGACACAAGAGATTGGCTATCTTACATAATCACACATAAATTCTTAAGCACTGGAATTTATTTACTAAAAGAACTGCTCAATGATATTCTTTACGCTCCTGGCCCATTTCAAAATAAGAGGTATATTTCTCCTTCTCAAACATTAGAAAACATTTCAGTCCTTTACCTGGTTAGAAATGTTTTACCATTGCTTGATGTTCTTGAAGTTTATAAGAAAGGGGAAAGATACTTCACTCTTAAAGGAAAAGCGCTTGAAGCTCTGGAAGAAGAGGATACTGAAGCAGTCATTCAAAATGATCCCTATTTATTTATAAAGAATCTGATATGCACCAGGGACAGAAGGGCATCATTTATTGATGATCTCCATCATGTTTTTGTTACTCCCTTCTTTTTCTTGGAGAATAAAATATCCATTTATGATTTTGGAACTGATCAGTTTCAAAATATAGAGTCCATTTGTAATCAATTTACCGGTTCAACCGGAGAGCGTTTTTCCATTTCATCTCAATGGTCTAAAGATCAACGAAGACAATTCCATGATATTCTGTTTAACCGCCCTGTGAGAACTGAAAGAGGGGGAAACTATGAAACTCTCTATTTAGCTATAGAGGATACTTTAAAAAATCACTCCTCCATTGAAAACAGTGAGGAGCTGGATGAAGCTTTTAAAAATCTCTCCCAAGATCAGCTGGATAGGATAGGGGGCAAACTTTCTGACAGTTTGTCAGCTTTAACTGAAAGTTATTACAAAGGTTTGATCAATCCTGAAAGTGAAATAGATCATAGAAATCCCGAAGCTTTTGCAAGGTATTACGATAAAACAAGATTTGTATCTGATATACGTGTTTTTACATCAGGGGGACTCAAACCTTTGGAGGTATCCATATTCCAAATCAATTACTGGATGGATATGCTTGAAAAATTACTCATTATTGGCGATCAGCTTCAACTGAATAAAAAAGCTTTTCCAAACTATTGGGAAGGATTTAAACAGGAAGAGTTTGAAAAAATGCGGTTGGAAGTGCTTCAGCTTTTACAATCTTACCATGACACTTATAAGAAAGAGCAGGGCCCTTATCTATTATTCCCTGATGAAAACTTTCTTAACGAAATTAATGATATATTTTTTACCGGAGCTGGAAGAGCTGGTTTAGATGAATGCGCTGGTGGTAACCGTTTTACCATTTTACATACAGAATATAGAGGATCAGCGCAGCCTATCTTTATGCTTTCTGATTTGGTCTTGTCCCATATCCTGACTTACTCAGTGCCTTTTTGGAACAACAAGGACAAAATACAAAATTTGAATAACAATCCTCACATTTCCAATAAACCCTGGCGAAGAGTGCTTCACTCTGTGCTTTTTGAATTGAATAAAAGCCTACAGTATTTTTATGCTCAACTCAATATTTTAAAGCAACAGGAATTTCTTGAGGACAAACGGCCAAAAAAGCAAACTGTTTCCATAGCCAGTCCCTATAAGAGAGGCAAATATGACGAGTGCCTTGAAAACTGGCAGACCAGCCGAACACAACAAGGGCAAGCCAAATTAAGAGAAGGGGGGTGGAAAATTCTTGCAGAAATCTTCAACACAGAAGGATTTTCTCTGGAATATATCCCTGAACAGCAGCAAGTACTTCTTGAAGAAACCTTAAGAGCAGAAGGATTCCCCCTAGAGTATATCTCAGAAAATGATAGATTCCCTATTGCAGCCCTCTTAAGAGAATACGGATTTCTCCCTGAACAGGGTCTATAAGCAGAGGGGGAGGAAACTCTTCCAGGAGAGTCCGAGCAAGTCTCAACATTTAAAAATATCTATAGACTTTTTCTGTTGTTGCAGGCTTCTATAAAACTTGCAAACAGGGGATGAGGGGCTGTGGGTTTGGATTGAAATTCCGGATGAAACTGCACACCAATAAACCAAGGGTGTTTCGGAATTTCCAAAATCTCAACAAGCTGTTTTTTGCCTTTGCAGTAACCAGCAATTTTCATTCCTGATATTTCAAACATTTCCGTAAATTTAAAATTAAACTCATAGCGATGGCGATGTCTTTCTTTTATCATATTCTTTTTATAAATTTTATGGGTTTTGGAGTTTTTGATCAGCTTGCAAAAATAAGAGCCAAGCCTCATATTTCCTCCTTTGTAAACCAGTGATTTTTGATCAGGAATATAGTCAATCACATAGTTTTGTGACTTTTTATTCCCTTCAAACTCACGGCTTGTGGCATCTTTAAGACCACAGACATTTCTCCCAAACTCCACAGCAGCCATTTGCATCCCCAAACAAATGCCAAAAAAAGGAATGGAGTTTTCCCTGCAATACTGAATAGCTTTTATCTTTCCATCAATACCTCTATCACCAAACCCACCGGGAACAAGAATTCCAGCCAGGGATTTTAACTCTTTAGGTTGTAAATTTCTTTCTGAATCAATATACTTCACATTCACCTTAACTTGGCTGGGGAGTCCTCCATGAACAAGAGCCTCATGAATGGACTGGTAGCTGTCTTTTAAGTGAACATATTTTCCAATAAGACCTATAGTAAGTTCTGTCTTTGGACTTTTAATTTTGCGGACAAGATTTTTCCAGTTGGAAAGTTTGGCGGAAGAGTTCTTTAATTTCATCCTTTGCACCAGTTTCACATCTAACTTTTCCCTGCTTAAAAAAAGAGGAATTTCATAAATGGTTTGAACATCTTGGACAGGGATAATATTTTCAACAGACAGATTGGAAAAAAGAGCCATCTTATCCCTTAACTCCTGACTTAAATCCTGAGAGCTTCTGCAAAGTAAAAAATCAGGCTGAATACCAACTTCCCTTAAGGCTTTTACAGAGTGTTGTGTGGGCTTGCTCTTAAACTCCCCCACAGAGGGAATAAAAGGAACAAAAGTAACATGGGCAAAAATTGTATTTTCAATACCCCTTTCAATCCGAATTTGACGAATAGCCTCAATAAAGGGAAGACCTTCTATATCTCCAACAGTCCCCCCAATTTCAACAACAGTGATTTCAGCCCCTTTGGAACCTTGAAAAATTCGTCTCTTAATTTCATCCGTAATATGTGGAATCACTTGAACAGTTCGGCCAAGGTAATCCCCATGCCTTTCTTTATCTATAACCTTTTGATAAACCTGACCAGTGGTGATACTGTGATCTTTATTAAGGGCAAGATTTGTAAATCGTTCATAATGCCCTAAGTCCAGATCTGTTTCAGCGCCATCCTTAGTGACATAGACCTCTCCATGCTGGAAGGGAGAGAGAGTCCCTGGGTCCACATTGATATAAGGGTCACATTTTATAATGCTGATTTTAAAGCCGCGGGCTTCCAGCAAAGTGGCAAGACTTGCTGACACCAGCCCCTTTCCTACGGAAGAAACGACACCCCCTGTAACAAAAATAAATTTTTCTGTTTGTTTTTTGCTTTTGCTCATCCCTGTTTTTCCAAGCATTAAAAAATATGAAGAAAATTCACTGTAACATCATAGTTGAATTTATTTTGTTTGTCATAGCCAAATCCGTAATCAAACCGTACTTTCATATCATAATCCGGAGGCAGGCCAAAACGAAGCCCCCCCCCATAATCCACAACAAAGCCTTTAAATTGATCTTTATAGCCTGCCACTTCCCCTAGTTCTGTAAATAAAACCCCGCCTATATACTCTTCCCATATAGGGAAACGGATTTCCGCTTGTGCAAAATACATTTTATCCCCACGAAAACGGTTCTGCTTAAAGCCTCTAAAAGTGTTCAGGTTTTGAAAAGGGTTTTGCCCCCCTAAACTATAAGCCATAGAATAAGAACCAGGAGAAAAAAGGGCAGACCCTGCAAAAGCTCTAAAGGCAAAAACGGATTTTTTAAGATTGTCATGAAGATTAAAGTCTTTAAATAAAGAAAAATAAAAACGTACATCCCCCTCACCTTTGCAAAAGCTCTTTTGAAAACCCAAACTGGGTTTGCAGCCAAAGCTTAATGTATGAAAAGCCCCCTTTTTGGGATTCTTCCAACTGTCCCGGCTGTCATGACCAGCAAAAATTTTAGGAAATAAAAAAAACTCATCTTCAAAATGCTTTTTTTTCTCTTTTTGATATTCCAGTCTTTCCCTTCTTAAAAATAATTGAAGGCCCAAGCCACCATAAAAATCTATATGAGAAGGTTGATAAAATATTTTATAATCAGCCATAAGGCGATGAGCAAAAAGTTTTGTGGGCTTATCAGAAAGTTTAGCCATGACCCCTTCCCCAAAATACTCTTCATAATGGTTGTCATAAATCAATGAGCTTTCTATTCTAAAATCCCCCTTACGATTGCTTATATAAGAAGCATTAAAACGAT
Organism: Bdellovibrionales bacterium; assembly: GCA_965116175.1. Classification (GTDB taxonomy): domain Bacteria; phylum Bdellovibrionota; class Bdellovibrionia; order Bdellovibrionales; family UBA1609; genus JACOND01. The sequence goes on from OZ220490.1 coordinate 421,946, forward strand.
AAAAAGGGCTTAGAAGATAATTGGAGCCTGCCAGAGCCAGATAATAGCCTTTTTCATCTAAAGAGTAAGAAAAAAGCCTTAAGCCAAGACGGATACCATCGGTCAAGTTATGAGAAAAAATAGGCGTAATAGCTACCTTATGCTTTGTCTTTTTTTCCTGAAAAAACCAGGATACATCTTCTGATAGGGTGTCTAAAAAATCTGTCCCCTGAATTCGCTCTTCTGTTTTAGGGGCAAACTCTTCAGATAGGGAGTTTTGTGGGATAGGCAATTCCTCTGAATTGGATAAATTAGAAGAATCTCCAGCTTGATTGTCTGAATTTGGCTGATCGGGAGCAGTTGTGACTTGCTTTCCCTTTTGTTTTGATTGATCAGGAGAATTTATAACCTGTGTTGCCTCTGACTTTGACTTAATAGAAGAGGCTGTGTTTTTACTTTCCCTTAAATTTATTAATGGAGAAGGACTTGCTGCTAGCTCTCTCCCATCTGAAGAGGATTGAGTAGATAAAGTTTCCTGCTTATCTGCCTTTAACTTTGACTTAACAGGGGATTTGGTATCTATGCTTTTTTTTACCTTCTCATTAGAAAATTCACTTTCTTGATATTGTGCTGCATCATTCTGTCGATCCTCTAAAGATTTTATGAGTTGCAGCCCCTCTTTTTCACTAAATAAAAAAGAAGGTTCTGTTTCAGCAATAGCCAAATAATTTAATAGAAAAAAACCAACATAAATTTTAAATAATGATACACTCATAAATGACTCATTAAATTTCTTGACATATTTTCATATTTTCTGAGGTTACTGTCTTTATTATCTTTAACTAAAAGCTTTTAGCTTAACTAAAGTCCACAAACCATATAAAAATCTCCTTGTCATCCTTTTTATTAAATTCCCCATTCCATTATATTGCTTTAATTTGCAGTATACCAATTCTGTTTGAATTTTGAAATTTTGTTGAACTGAAAATCTAAAGTAAAGGTGAAAAAAGTGAGTCCGGATTTGAACACAAAGCGGCTAAAGGGTGCTTTGTGGGAAAATGCATGTTTGAAATTTTGTCTCCTTTACTTTCTCTTTCGGGGTTTAAATCCCTCGCGTTCATGCGAAGAGAAAGTTATGTTATAATGTCTGAATGCGGAGATATAGATTAGGTTCTCACACGAAAAGTGATTTAAAGGTTCATATAATATGGGCGCCGAAGTATCGCAAGAGAGTATTAGTGGGAGATGTTGCATTGCGAGCGAGAGATTTGCTGAGGAGTATAGCGATGGAGTGTGATTTAATGATACTATCAGGTAAGATAGCGATGTTTCAGGTTGCACAAATCTCAAAATTCAAACAGAATTGGTATACTTGTTATGCTGCTATATAATAATTGGTTTAACTTTGAGGTAAAGCAGCTGAGAGTCCTCTGTGCGGCAAAACATATCTGATATCTTGAACCAACTTTGAATAAAAAATTCCCATTTATTTTGAAAATTTAATAAAGAAAAGGTCTGGAAATTTAAGAAAATAGCCTAGAAGTTAAAAAAAATGGAGCTTGATGTCTAAATAAAAATCAAATTATAAAAATTTCATGATCTTAAAAAAAGCTTTCCGCTTTTCAAGATATTGACATAATCTTAAACTTTCTACCGATATACGACTTACTTTTTTATAAAAATTTAATATCTTGACAAGAACTTAACATTAAGAATTTTTAAGAGGCAAACATGAAAAAATAAATTCAGCAAAGCTTTGTTAAGATTTAGTTAATCCCTACTTCAGACCTTTTGATTTAGTATGATCTATATTATTATATATGTATGATGTTTGTTATGAAATTTATTCTTACTTTATCTATCTTCTTTTTAAGCAGCCAAAGCTTTGCTTACACAGCTGACTATGTTCCTGTTTTTAAGCAGGCTAAAAAGAGCAGCCTTACAGAGTTAAGCAGCAATACCAAAAAAGATATTTCAAAACTTCGCTCTATTATGAATCTTCAAAATAAAGAGATGATTGGTTTGATGGAAACTGACGAAAACTCTGAAAGCAAAAGATCTCCTGCCGATATTTAAAATCCATTCTGTTTTTAGGAAAGTATACTAGCGCGAAAGAGCTATAGTTTTTATATTTGTAAACTCTCTGATTCCTTCAACAGACAATTCCCGTCCATAACCGCTTTCAGCTATACCGCCAAAAGGAAGTGAAGGACTTGATTTCACCATAGCATTTACATAGCAGGATCCAGCATGAAGATAATCTTTTGCCCACTTTTCACCTAATGCCTCATTTTTTGTAAAAACCACAGCGCCCAATCCAAAAGAACTCCCGTTTGCAAGCTCTAAAGCTTTTTGAGCATTTTCAACACAAAAGACAGGGAGGATAGGCCCAAACAATTCTTTTTTAGCACATTCCATAGTGGGAGAACAATTAGCCAACAAAGTGATTGGAAAGTAATACCCTTGTTTTCTGTCTTCATCATTCGCCTGCTTTTCAAAAAGAATTTTAGCCCCGTCTGCAATATCCTTTTTCATTGTGGTCTTTAGATTCTCTACAAACTCCTCTTTTGCCAAAGGACCTACATCAGGATTATAAAGAGGGTTGGAAATACTTTTGTAATTAAACTGATTTATCAGATTTTGGATAAGTTCTTCATAAACAGATTTTTCAACAATAACTCTTTTTGCTGAAATACAACTTTGACCAGAGTTATTGAGCCGGCTATCAACAATTTGTTCAGCGGATTTTGAAAGATCGGCATCTTCTAAAACAATATAGGGATCACTTCCCCCCAGTTCCAAAATATTTTTCTTCAGATATTTGCCACACATGGCTGAAATATGGCGACCTGTATTTGTACTCCCTGTAAAGGACACAGTTTTGATAAAAGGATCAGAGATGACGGATTCCGTTTGAGATCTTTTGATAAGGAGAGTTGTAAAAATTCCCTTGGGCCATCCACTTTCATGAAAAGTTTGTTCTATGGCCAAAGCGCATCCTGTGACATTTTCTGAATGTTTTAAAAAAACAGCATTACCGGCAAATAAAGAAGGAACTGCAAAACGACAGACCTGCCAAAAAGGAAAGTTCCAAGGCATAATGCCAAAAGTCCCCCCAAGTGGAGCATAATGAACATAGCTTTTTTTATAATGAAGAAATTCTTCCCTTGGAGATAAAAAGTGCTGTCCATATTCTTTATAATAGCGGCAAAGCAAGGCGCATTTTTCAATTTCCTTAACAGATTGATTGAGTGGTTTTCCCATTTCTTTTGTGATAATTTCAGAGAGAATCTCTTTTTTCTTAAGAAGATTAACAGAAAGATTTTCCAACAACTCTTCTTTTTTGGAAAAACTTTGAAGCCTCCAATCCTGCCATATAGCCTCACTGCCCCGAATCTTCAAATTCAGTTCTTTTGAATTAAGAGCCTTATATTCCTGTATTTTTTCCTTTGTGGCCGGATTTACAGACTCTAACTTGACATTAGACTTTTCATTATGATTTAACACAGAACAAGTATAACTCTTTTTTTATCAATTACTACAATAAATAACCGATTTTTTACAAGACACAAAATTTAGCTCCATTATAATGAAATTAAAAAATGCAAATCTTTTGGAAGGGATTGTTAAAAGACATCCTGATGGTTTCGGTTTTCTTATTCCTGACGACAGGAAACACCCTGATGTTTATATTCCTTCAGGTAAAATGGGTTCAGCTCTTACAAATGACAGAGTTAAGGTTTTAGTCTATCAAAAAAGAAGAAAAGGCCCTCGCTCCTATTTTGGCTTTGTTCATTCTGTTTTAAAAAGAAACAAGGAATTTGCTATAGGTGCTTTTGAAATAACAGATGACGAAGCTTTTATACGAAATCACAACCTCAGTTATAATGTAGATATACTTGTTAATAATCCAAAAAATATCCCTGTCCAACCAGGGGAGTATGTAAAAGTGAGAATCAGGTCCTATCCGGACAATGATTCGTTTTTTAAAGGGGATATAGTTGAGAATTTAGGTCATATCGGCTCTTCAGCCAAAGATGATATAAAAAGGATTATGCTTGAAAAGGATATTCCTTTTGTTTTTCCCAGGGAGGTTTTAGAAGAACTTAAAAAAATCCCCAATAAAGTGAGAGAAAAAGATTTTTTTGATAGAACAGATTTAAGAGACAAAGCTTTTGTCACCATTGACGGAGCTGCAGCGCAGGATTTTGATGATGCTGTCTTTGTGGAAAAACATTCCTCTTTTTACCGGCTTTATGTGGCTATTGCTGATGTAAGCTATTATGTCCAGGAAGATTCATCATTGGATAAAGAGGCTTTTCAAAGAGGAAACAGCTCCTACTTTCCCAATTTTTGTTCCCCCATGCTGCCGGAAAAACTCAGCAATGATCTCTGCTCACTTAAATCCCATGTAGAAAGGCTGGTTATGGTTCAGGAAATGGATTTTGATTTTCAAGGGGACAGTTTAAACGCAAAACTTTACCTGGCTGTAATAAAGAGCAGGGAAAGGTTAACTTATGCACAGGCACAGGATATTTGTGATGGATTATCCTCTTTAAAAGGGGAATATTTGACTTCTTTAAAAGAAGCTCATTCTTTAGCGCAAATTCTTCTCAAAAAACATCTGAAAAGACAGGGGCTGGATTTGGACATTCCTGAAACTTTGGTTCTTGTGGATGATCAAGGGGAGCCTTTGGATGTTTTAAAGGAGAAAAGGCTTTTTGCCCATTTGATGATTGAGCAATTTATGTTGTCAGCCAATAAGGCTGTAAGTGCTTTTCTGGAAGAGAAAAAAATCCCTATGATGTATAGGATTCACGAAGCGCCGGAAGAGGAAAAATTAAAAAGTCTCCAAAATTTTGCTAAAATTCTGGGGTTTGCCAAATCCTTTAAATCCAGAAAAAATCTTGTTCGTTTTCTATCTCAATATAAAAATCACAAACATACTGCTTTAATTAACAAGCTGGTTTTAAGATCCCTTTCACAAGCCAGATACAGTGTCTTTAATAAAGGCCATTATGGCTTAAATTTTATTTCTTATACACATTTCACTTCCCCTATCCGCCGTTATTGTGACCTTGTGATTCACAGGCTGGTGAAACAGGCTTTATCAAAACATTCGCAAGTTTTTATCTCCAAAAAAGAGATTGAAAAGCAAGCTGACTTTATCAGCCAAAGAGAGCAAAACTCTGTTAAAGCGGAAAGACAAATCACAGATATTAAAAAAGCCCGATTCTTAAAAAAATATATAGGCCAAAACTTTTCAGGATATGTGTCTTCTATTTGCTCTTTTGGCTTGTTTGTAAATCTTAAACAATTTGATACAGAGGGTCTGGTAAAATTTAATGATTTAAGAGGCTTTTGGGAGCCTGATGAATTTCAACTCAGTGTTAAAAATAAAAGAAGCTCTTACCGGATTCAATTTGGTGATGAAGTGGAAATTCTAATTACAGCCAGCAATACCACAACAGGAAATGTGGACTTTAAATTAATCAGTCATAAAGGGGTTGAATTTATCTCATAGATATCAAGTTTATTTAAAAACTGTGCGGCAAAATAAATTTGGTTCAAGACAACTTAAGCAGTTTATTTCTGATGATTTTAAATTTAAATCACACAATTTTTGACGTCAGTTTTGTTTATTGTCATCTTTAAAAATTTCTTGTATAGATTTCATTATAGAGAATTTTATTTAGATTATTCAGTTTAGTTAAGCATGATTTTGTAGATAGCGCAATAAAAACTAAAAAATTTTTAGGAGAAAAACATGATTGATAACAGGCTTTTGCTCAACGATTTTGAAAACTGTGTTCGTAAACTGGGGCGAAAAGGAGTTTCAAAAGAAGAGCTTTTAAAAGCGCAAAAACTTACTATAGAGAAAAACAAAAATATAGGAAGGGTGGAACAGATTCGCCATGAAAGAAATCAGCTGTCCCGTGAGATTGGAAAACTCATGGCAAAAAAAGAGAAGGAACAGGCTGAACAAACAAAAAACAAAGTGAGTCAGCTTAAACAAGATATGGATAAAGAGGAAAAGGCTTTATCCCAATTGGAGGAAGAGTTGGAGCAAACTCTCCTTTACATTCCCAATTTCCCGGATGATAAGGTTCCTGATGGAAACTCCAGCAAAGATAATGTGGAGATTTTCAGAGAAAACTTTTCGTTTGATTCTATTCAGTCTGATGATCTTTTGCCTCACTGGGAGATCATGGAGGAGTTAGATATCTTTGATCAAAAACGGGCGGGAAAGATCACAGGTTCCATGTTTGCTATACTTAAAGGTTCAGGCGCAAAACTCCTTCGCTCTCTAACAGCTTTCGCCTTTGATCTTTTTGAATCAGATTACACAGAATTTGTTGTTCCCTCCTTTGTTAATTCAGAAAGCTTAAGAGGCACAGGACAACTTCCTAAATTTTCTGAAGAGGCTTACCACATAGAAAAAGATGATCTTTGGGCTATCCCCACAGGAGAGGTGCCTCTAACAGCTTTGCACAGACAGGAGATATTGGATGCAAAAAATTTCCCACTAAAATATATGACCTGCACTCCTTGTTTTAGAAGAGAGGCAGGAGCTGCAGGACAGGAAAACCGGGGCCTGCAAAGGCTGCATGAATTTCACAAACTGGAGCTTGTCAAAATCTGCAAACCCTCTGATTCCGAACAGGAGCTGGAAAGCCTCCTTCAAGATGCTTTAAAACCAATAAAACTTCTTAAACTTCCTTATAGAGTTTTGGATTTGTGTGCAAAGGATTTAACTTTCAGCTCTGCCCGCACTTATGATATTGAAGTCTATTCCCCTGGCACAAAAGCATGGCTGGAGGTTTCCTCTGTCGGACTGTTTACAGATTACCAAAGCCGAAGGTCTCAAATCCGTTATCGTGAAGGAAAACAAAACCTTTCCCCTCATACATTAAATGGATCAGGACTTGCCACCCCCAGAGTTCTGGCGGCCATTTTAGAAAACTACAGAGAGGAAAAAGGTAAAGTTAAGGTTCCCTCTGTATTAGTAAAATACATGGGAAAAGAGTATCTGTAGTCTTTGGATTTTATTTCATTAATCTGTTATGAATCGTTGTATGTGGCAGACCCCTCTTCTTAGATACTAAATTCACATTCCCTAGACTTTCCACCTCTTTTAAAATCTCCAACTTTTCCTCATCACTATATCTTCTCATATTAAAAACCCCTCTTTTTTAGATTTTTATTACATAGATGAACTCGTCTCTTTGTACACGCTATATAGAGGGTTAGGAGGCTAAGGAACTTTAATCCACTGCCAGGGATCACTAATATGCGAATCAATAGGAACCAAAAAATTAAATTGACAGACAGACATTTCATCTGTTTTAAAATATCCATAAGTTACATATTTTTCTGGATGTGGATTTTGTTTATTGTTTGTACTGTTATCAAACCAATTATTCTTTTTTTGACACCTTTTGGATCAATAATAAAAATAGAGTTGGCTTTCCCTCTTAAATGCATATGTGGATGTACATCTATAAGAAGCATTGTCTTTTTCATTTTATAAGAAGTTTCTATTTTATAATTTGATTCAAAAGGAGGAATATTTATTCTACTGTCCTGAGAAGCTATAGAGTATGTCATGGATTTATATTGTAGCTTTTTTTTATGAAAATTTAGTTTGATATGGGTGTAGTCATCAATGATGACTTGACCCATAGATTCATAATGTATTTCAACAACTATATTTGAATTACGAGCTAATTTATATCCAAATTCTTTGGTTTGGTTTGTGATCCAAATTTGATTTGACTTCTGAAAATTAGAAAGACCACCAAAAATAACACTAGAACCTTGAAAAAGATTTTGTGGAATATTTTTAGCAGCAGAAGAATCTCTTATAAATAAAATGTACTAGTTACGACATGATCTGACACTGTTTGAAAAGATCAGGGTTACCCGTTTTGATAAGGATGTAAATCTATCAAAACATAAAGGAGGTAAGCCATGATAGAAAATAGCAGAAAAATCATAAGAAATAAAGTTGGTTTGCTGAATTTAGCAGAACAACTCGGTAATGTGTCAAGAGCCTGTAAGGTGATGGGCTTTTCAAGAGACACATTTTACAGGTATAAAATGGCTTTTGAGCAAGGAGGTGTTGAGGCTCTTTTAGATACTTCCAGAAGAAAGCCAAATATGAGGAATCGTATTGATGAAGCTATAGAAGAGGAGATTCTTAGGTTATCTTTTGAATATCCTGCTTATGGTCAAGTCCGTATTAAAAATGAGCTGTCTAAGAAAGGTATGAAGATATCCCCTTGTGGAGTGAGATGTGTTTGGCTAAGACATGATTTAGAAACGATAAACAAGAGGTTGAAATATGTAGAGGAAAAAGTAGCTAAGTCTGGGGGAGTTCTTACAGAGAGCCAAATACAGGCTGTAGAGCGTTTTCAGCAAAGCCGTATAGCTCATGGGGAGATAGAGACAGAACATCCGGGTTATCTTGGGAGTCAAGATACTTTTTATGTTGGGACCCTCAAAGGAGTGGGACGAGTGTATCAACAGACCTATGTAGATACTTATACGAAGATAGCTCATTGTAAGCTTTATAAGATGAAGACGCCGATTACAGCAGCAGATTTATTAAATGATAGAGTGTTGCCTTTTTACGAGCAGGAGGGTTTAGGGATTTTGAGGATTTTAACAGACAGGGGGACGGAGTTTTGTGGGAAACCAGATAGTCATGACTATGAGCTTTATTTAGCTTTGAATGATATTGACCATACGAAGACAAAAGCTCGTCATCCTCAGACGAATGGGATATGTGAGAGGTTTCACAAAACCATTTTACAGGAGTTTTATCAAGTGACATTTAGAAAGAAGATTTATACTAATATAGAAACTTTACAAAAAGACCTTGACGAATGGTTATATAGGTATAATTATGAGCGGACACATCAGGGGAAGATGTGTAATGGCAGGACCCCAATACAAACTTTAAAGGAAGCAAAGTATTTGTGGGATGAAAAGGTGGGACAGGTAAATAGAAAAACTGACAATTAGGAGATAACTGACACGGGTAACTGTCAGATCATATATTAACTAGTACAAATTCTTGCAAATAAGGTAAAAATTAGTGTCCTCCATTTGTTAATAAAGTAATGAGAAAGCTTTATTTTGTTGATTTTCTCATATTTCTTAAGCCTTTGTGTTTAAGTAAACAAAGATATTCGCTCTTTTAGGAGTTGACATATAAAGATGTAAGCTCTAGAATGAAGCTGTGTAACATAAATACTCTTATCGGGGGTTTTTAGATTTAAGTATTTAAAATTACTAGGATATATTTTCATTTGGAATTAAAAAATAGAGGTTTCTAGCATATTTATTGTTTGTTTAAGTGATGCGTCTTTATTCAAAATAAATATTGACAGAAAAATATTGTCCTATTGATTTTTTTATCACTTTCAATTCACTGGGATATAGGTGAAAGATACACCTAGCAAAAATCCAATATGGTAGTATTTATCCCTTATAAGCAATGTTTCTTTTTAAGATTATCTCTGCTTTTTTTAACACCTGCTATTGCTTTATTTTCCATCTCCTGCATCCATCATCAAAATCATCATGCTTATCACTCTCCTTCAAATCAACAAGAGGTTGGAAAATCACCTTTAAATAAAGTTATAAGAGATCTCTCTTTTTTTCCAATAAACGACTATCGCTTTCGTCTCTCTGAACTAAAAGACATAAAAGCTATAGTCTTTGTTATGAGAGAAAAGGACTGTCCTATATCTGAAAAATATGGGGTTCGTTTGACACAATTGGAAGAGAAGTATTCAAAACAGGGAATCAAATTTATTTATGTTTATGTGGGACAAGTTGATATACAGGAAAGCGCAAAATCCGATTTGGAAAAGTTTGGCTTTAAGGGGGCTTATGTTGTAGATAGCAAACAGAAGATTATAAATACTTTATTTGCTAAAACCACAGGGGATGTTTTTGTTCTCACTCCTGAAAGAAGAGTGATTTACAGAGGGCCGGTGGATGACCAGTATCATATTCTGCAGCAGGCGCCTAAAGCTAAAAATCATTATCTGTTTGATGTTTTACAAAATGTTGTTTCTGGTAAAAAAGTTATTCCTAAGGGACTCTCTGCTCCCGGATGTTTTATTTCACGGCCTTTAGTAAAAGAAAAAGTTTTTTATAAAGATGTAGCTCCTATTATTTATAACAAGTGTACGAGTTGTCATAATCCTGAGGGGACAGGATTGATGAATTTTACGAGTTATGAGGATATAGTTGGTCGTGGGGCTATGTTTAGATATGTTATTGAAAATGATTTAATGCCACCTTGGTATGTGGATCCGAACACAGGGCCTTGGAAAGATGATTTAAGTTTGACTTTAAAAGAAAAAGCTATGCTTTTGAAATGGGCAAAGACAGGGTTTCCTAGAAAAGACAAGGAAAAGGATGTATTGGAAACAGCTTGGAGGGAGGAAAAGCTTAAGAGAAAGTCTAAGGTTTCTGCGGATTATGTGATTCGTTTGCCTGAGAAGGTTATTGTTCCAGTAGGTGGATTTAAAGATTATAAGAGATTCATTATTCAGACAAACTTTAAGGAAGATAAATGGATTAAAAATGTTCAATTCATTTTACCTAGAAACATTCGTCATTTTGAAATTTATATTATGGATTCATCTTATGAATTAAAAAATAATAACTTTGATTATCGTGAAAAAGCACTTAATTTTTTATGCAATTTGGACTTTAGGGCTGGTATGAATAAATATGAACAAAAGTTCAATAAAGGCTCTGGTATGAAAATACCTCGTAATTCAAAGTTGGTTTTAGAAATTTATTATGATCCTATACTTGATTATGAATTTATTGATGATTTTACTCAAGTTCATATTAATTTTCATAAAGGGCAGCCAAAATATGAAGTGATGACATATTATTATTATGCTAGTAACATAGGGCTTCCCCCATATCAATCAAATCATAAAGTTGAAAGATCAGATAAGATCAAAAGTACAGGACTGCTTGTAGAACTGTATACACATATGCATTTACGGGGTAAAGCCAGCTCTATTTTTATTACTGATCCAAAAGGTATAAAGAGAAGAGTTTTTGGCATAGACTCCTGGATAAAAGCTTTTGAAACATCTTATAGGTTAAAAGATCCTGTCCTTGTTTCAAAGGGTTCTACTGTAAAATGTATTAATTGGTTTGATAATAGTGATAAAAATCCTAGTAATCCTGATCCTTCAAAGTATGTGGTTGAAGGTATTCCTATAGAATATATGATGTCTAACTGTATTTTCCGAGTATTAGTTCCTGTTAATAAATATTCAAAATATTTTTTTTGGAGGATATTATATAAATGAAAGTTCATAACACTTTAAGAAGTTTATCTCTGAATTCTCATTTTATATATCAAAGTCTCTATCAAAATGAGACAGATCAAATAAAAAAGTCAAGGCATAATTCATTTCAAAAAAACTGATAGAGAGAAATTGGAACATAAAAAATCTATTTACTAAGTCCAAAGCTCATTATGGTTTACACAGATCTATATATTGTGGTTTTTCTAAAGTGCAAATTCAAATTTATATGGTGGTAATGGTTCAGAACATTCAGAATTTCAAAAGACTGGTTACTTATGGCTACCCGTTCCTCCTGACCCCCTCCTATATAGCGTGGACAAAGATGACGAGTTCATCTATGTAATAAAAATCTAAAAAAGAGGAGGTTTTTAATATGAGAAGATATAGTGATGAGGGAAGTTATAAGTTTGCTCCTTTGAATAATCTTTTGGACAATATTTTGAAGAAACTGTCAATGATGTATTCGGCATAAAGTGTCAGCGATGTTTCAGGTTGTACATTTTAAACAGATATAGGAAAGAGGGGATAAATGGTCTTAAGAAAAAGCGTCTGACACCATTGAGGAAAGGGTAGTAAACCTTAAATAATTTTTACGAGAAAACTTCTTTTTTTTGACAATTTTATAAATAGGCTATAAAAGCTATTTAATAATGAGAAATTTCACTTTTTTATTTGTTTTATTCTCAGCATTTGCTTTTTCCATTGCTGAATCTGGCAAATAATCAGAAGAAAAAATACAAAGGATTAAACAAAGAATAAAATTTTTTTGGAACAGTTATTTTTTATTGACAGAGATAAGATAATTTATTCATATAAAATTCCTTTTCTATGAAATTTTTTATTACTCTCATCCTTATAAGTTTTATTTCTGACCTATCTATCGCTGGAGATGGGGCGCCAACACCTTTTCAAAGACCCCATCCACTATCAATGGAGGAATTAGCTAATTTTCGACAAAAAATAGAAAATAACTCCTCTGAAGAGCGTCTCAATCTGGCTTTATCAATGTTGTCTGGTAATACCATTTCCTTTTTGAAAAAAATCTAATAGTTTGAATAGCAATGCTGTTCTCCCTTTGGAAAAACCTAGCAGTTCAAAAAGTTTTAGTGTGTATAAGGAAGATATAGCTATTCAAACTATTAAAGGGCTAGCCAGTCAAGGAGATAAAAATGCCCAATACGAACTGGCTCAGATGTATAGGAGGCAAAGTGAAAAGGGGAGTTTTGGCGGCTGGGATAATGATTCTTACTGGGAAACTCGTTGGTGCGTTGATAAGAGTACAAAATTACTATTAAACCATATATATGGAATTCCAGGGACTAAAAAAGAAGATGGGACACTAAGAACCCTACAGGAAGATTACAAGTATGCATACCTTAAATTATTACAGCAAGCTGCAAAGCAGGGACATTCAGAAGCTCTAAAGGAACTGGCAATGCTTTCTCCTAAGGGCGAGCATTGCAAAAGAGCTGTTTCTTTTTAATTTTTAAAAAAGCTATAGAGTGTTTTAGTATTCCTTGATATTTAAAACTCCTTTGGCTTGAGAAATATCACTATAACAGAAATACAGAAGACATAATTTTTAGTCAGGAAATTTAAAACAGGATTAACCTTATGGAAAAATCTGAATTGTTATGAGTTTGACTTTATTTCCTTCATCCTTTAATGTCTTTAAGGTATGTTTGAAGCAGAAAAAAGCAAAACTTTTGTAAAAAGCTGTTATGAAAAAATGCATAGCAAATTAGTTTTATCCAAGGAGCGTTTTAACAGACCCTTTACTCTGGCTGAAAAAATTTTGTTCTCTCATCTGTCTTTTCCAGACAAATTTCAAAAAGAGGATACTTTTCTCAGACTTTCGCCAAACAGGGTGATCATGCAGGATGTAACTGCTCAAATGGCTCTATTGCAGTTTATGTTGACAGGAAAAGATTCTGTTGCAGCCCCCACAACAATACACTGTGATCATTTGATCACTGCCAAAGACGGTGTGGATAAGGACATGAAAAACTCTTTGGTCTCCAACAAAGAGGTTTTTGATTTTTTATCCTCTACAGCCAGCCACTATAATATTGGTTTTTGGAAGCCTGGCGCTGGTATTATCCATCAGGTTGTTTTGGAAAATTATGCTTTCCCTGGAGGGCTTTTTATAGGAACAGACTCTCACACACCTAATGCCGGAGGGCTTGGCGCTTTAGCTGTGGGAGTAGGAGGAGCTGACGCTGTGGATGTTATGGCAGGTTTCCCTTGGGAGTTAAAAAGACCTAAAATTACCGGTGTCCAGCTTACAGGCTCTCTTTCTGGCTGGGCAGCTCCTAAGGATGTTATTTTAAAACTCTTGGGTATTTTAACAGTTAAAGGGGGAACAAATAAAATCATAGAATACTTTGGTGAAGGAGCTGATAATATCAGCTGCACAGGTAAAGCCACTATTACAAATATGGGAGCAGAACTTGGAGCAACCAGTTCTGTTTTTCCTTACGATTTAAAAATGAGAGATTACCTTTCCGCCACTTGCAGAAAAAGCATTGCTGATTTGGCCAATCAGTTTTCAAAAGATTTAAAAGCCGATGAAGAAGTCTTAAAAGATCCAGCAAAATATTATGACGAAGTGATAGAAATTGATCTCTCCCGTTTGGAGCCTCATGTATCTGGGCCTCACAGTCCTGACCGTGTTCGCCCTTTAAAGGATTTAAAAACAGAAATTCAAAAAGAGGGCTGGCCGGCCAAACTCTCTTCAGCTTTGATTGGTTCCTGCACAAACTCCTCTTATGAGGATATTGGTCTGGCTGCTGATGTAGCAAAACAGGCCAGCTTTGAAGGTATCAAAATGCCTCAACCTTTTTTAGTCACTCCTGGATCAGAGCTTGTTAAAAAAACTATTGAGCGGGATGGCTATATGGAGGATTTTAAAAAAGTAGGAGCTTTGGTTTTAGCCAATGCCTGTGGACCTTGCATAGGGCAATGGCATAGAAATTTAAAAAAAGGTGAGGTCAATACAATACTTAACAGCTTTAATAGGAATTTTAAAGGTCGCAATGATGCTAACCCTAACACCCTCTCTTTTATTGCCAGCCCCGAAGTGGTAATGGCCTTAGGTTTGGCTGGCCGGCTTGACTTTAATCCTGAAACAGATGAACTTGTCCAAGGGGGTAAAAAAGTAAAGCTCTCCCCACCTTCAGCGAGTGAACTTCCTAAAAAACCTTTTGTTATTGATACAACAGGCTATATTTCTCCTAAAAAAGGAAAAGGTAAAATAAAAATTCAGAAAGATTCTCAAAGGCTACAGCTTTTAAAAGCTTTTCCTCCCTGGGATGGAAAGGATTTTACTAATCTTGTCATTTTATGCAAAGCGAAGGGAAAATGCACAACAGATCATATCTCACCAGCAGGATTTTGGCTTAAGTACCGGGGGCATTTAGATAAAATTTCAGACAATCTTCTATTAGGGGCAGTTAATGACTGGACAGGGGAAACAGGACGAGGGAAAAATATTCTAACCAATGAAACAGCTCCCTTTTCTGAAGTGGCCAGAAACTATAAAAGCCAAGGACAGCCCTGGCTCATTGTTGCTGGTGAAAATTATGGAGAGGGAAGCAGTCGTGAACATGCGGCTATGACTCCTCGTTATCTTGGCGCAAAAGCTGTTTTAGTAAAAAATTTTGCCCGCATTCATGAAACCAATCTTAAAAAACAAGGCGTCTTACCTTTAACTTTTATCAATTCAGATGATGAAAATAAATTTTTGCCAGAAGATCGCATAAGCATTATGGAACTTAACAGGCTAAAACCAAACAGCCAACATCCTATCCTTATTCATCACACAGATGATTCAGAAGAACAAATTTTGGTAAAGCATTCCCTTAATTCAGAACAGATCAAATGGTTTAAAGCTGGTTCTTCCCTAAATACTCTAAAATAAAATCAAATTGCTGCTTAAATAAACTTACACTTGATAGAGTTTGTAAGATAAAATCAGACTAAAGTCTTAAAGCCTTTAACCTGTCCTCTGGCCCTCTTTGATTTTTATTGAAACTATAAATTTTTATGTTTAGAATCATCAATAGCTTTGTTTGCTTTTTCAACTGGCAATCAGCGGTTAGAAAACAAGCTGAAGCTGTTTTGATAAAGTTAAAAAATGCTCAAAAAAATTACTATGTGTTTTAACAACTATGATTTTTCTTTTAAATCAATTCTTTTGTCCTTCATTGGTTTATTTATTCTCTTCACATTAATGGTTTCCTGTGACCCCTATCAAAATAGGTATGACAGGAGAAACATAGGAGAAAACCGTGTTCTCACAAATGACGGTTTATATGCTCCAACAAGTTGCGGTCGGAGAAATACCTATTCGGATAAGATTTCCATTACAGATATAGAATTTGTGGATTCCAATAATGTTGCAAATTATTTACTTCAAGGAGAGTGCAAAAATAACCTTGCTTCAATTTTTATAGCTGTTAATGGTTATAGAATAGATGAAAATCCAAAATGCAGTGGAGGCAAATGGAGAGTGACTCTTGATTTAACCCCTGTAGTTGACAAAGGAGGAGGTGATCGTGTTGCCTTTTTTGTCTCTCAAAATCTAGACAAAAACAGAGTAAGAATTAAGGATGAGAGGGATATAGACAGCCGTTGTGAGGAAGTTAGGGTGGCTTTCCGCGGTCCGGAGGATTATATCCCTATTCCCGCTCTAACAAATCAATATGAATCCGGTTTTTATGTGATGAAGTATGAAGCCAAAGTAGACGCTATAGGCCGTCCTGAAGCCAGAGCTGTATCTAAACCTGAAGGAAGGCCCATTTCACGAGTCTCTTATCGGGATGCTTTAGAGTTATGCCAAAACAATGGAAGCCGTTATGATCTTATGAAAAATGCGCAGTGGCAAAACATTGCTCTTTCCATAGAAGAAATTAATGAGAATTGGGCTAATGGCCGTGCGTCTCCTACAGATGATAATGCCTTAAACTGTGGTGTCTTTCATTCAACTCCAAGACATGCCTCTTCCAATGATGAAGATGACTGCGCTACCCATTTCTGTAATAAAGAAAGATGGGATCCAAACAGAAGAACTCATATTTTACCTAATGGAGAAAAGATATGGGATATGTGTGGCAATGTTGGTGAAATGATGAAAGACAAATACAATGCAGATGAAAAATTTGGTGATTTTATTTATAAACTCTCTCCTAAATTAAAAAGGCTTTTTGGGCCCAGAAGAACTTACAAAGTTGCTTCTGATTCTGGCAGAAGAGTCAACACTTGGAATCTGGGTTATGCTGAAATTAAATCCAACAAAAATTTAATTGTTAGAGGTATGCCTAATCGTGACGCGGGAATCTTTTCTGTGGACATTACTGATGATCAAGATAACAAGAGAGCTTATGCCAGTAATATTGGTTTCCGTTGTGTTTATGTTCCTTGATTTCAGCTGAGAAACTCAAAAAATATAAAATTTTTACAGTTCACTCCAATTTTTTACAATATATTCCATAGCCTGTTTTAATTGTTTTTGAATTTTCTCATAATTGGAGCTTTTGATCTTTGTCTTTTCATCCATATATAAATTTCTGTTTAATTCCACTTGTAAACAGTGTTGCCCCATGCCCGGCTGTCCATAATGTTGAGTGATAGCTCCTCCCACATAAGGCCAGTTTAAACCGACTTCAAAACCAGCAGCTTTTTGATAGGCCGTTATAATTAAGTCCCTAAAAACCTTTGAACAGGATTTTCCTTTATTGTCACTAATAACAATTTGTTTTCTATTTTCCCCCTTATCTTTGTGAAAAGCCAATCCCTTGGAGGGCATACTGTGCAAATCCAAAATATAAATATTTTCATGCCCTATTTTTTTTAAATCCCTGATTTGCTCCTTTATTTTTTGATGAAAAAAATCAAAATAATTTTTTATTAAATCTTCATGAAGTTTTTTTGATAGAGGCTCTTGAATAAGCAAATCCCCCTTTGTTGTTCTGTGCCAATGAATATCTGAAGGGCTTTTTTTTATTTCATTATTATCTATTCTATTTTTATAGCCTTTCTTTTTTTTTGTCTGTAAAAGCTCTTTCAACCTTTCCGTTATTCTATAAAACATATTGATTTTGGTCCTTTCCTTAAGATTTTGGTCCTCCTTTCCCTTTACTGTTTTGGGGGATGTATCTGTTGAAAAACGGTTTACATCCACACTGTAACGATGCCATTTAAAAAAAACAGAAGGAATTTGAAGCTCTTTTAAAGCTGGCTTGTAAAGATCATCCACAAAAGCATCCACATCACACATTAAGACAGAGGAATCCAACCCTTTAAGCCAATAGGCTTCAGGGGGAGTTTTAATCCCACTATGAGGAATGCTCATAAACAAGGGAATATTATTGTTCATATCTTTGTTTAAATTTATCATACTTCTGTTGTTTGTAAAATGAAGCCTTTTTCAATTATGATGTGTATTAAAAATATTTTTTTAATGATTATTTGAAATTTTGCCTATTTAAAGATACATCATTTGTACTAGTTACGACATGATCTGACACTGTTTGAAAAGATCAGGGTTACCCGTTTTGATAAAGATGTAGTCTATCAAAACATAAAGGAGGTAACCCATGATAGAAACTAACAGAAAAATCATAAGAAATAAAGTTGGTTTGCTGAATTTAGCAGAACAACTCGGTAATGTGTCAAGAGCCTGTAAGGTAATGGGCTTTTCAAGAGATACATTTTACAGGTATAAAATGGCTTTTGAGCAAGGAGGTGTTGAGGCTCTTTTAGAGACTTCCAAAAGAAAGCCAAATATGAGGAATCGTATTGATGAAGCTATAGAAGAGGAGATTCTTAGTTTATCTTTTGAATATCCTGCTTATGGTCAAGTCCGTATTAAAAATGAGCTGGCTAAGAAAGGTATGAAGATATCCCCTTGTGGAGTGAGATGTGTTTGGCTAAGACATGATTTAGAAACGATAAACAAGAGGTTGAAATATGTAGAGGAAAAAGTAGCTAAGTCTGGGGGAGTTCTTACAGAGAGTCAAATACAAGCTGTAGAGCGTTTTCAGCAAAGCCGTATAGCTCATGGAGAGATAGAGACAGAACATCCGGGGTATCTTGGGAGTCAGGATACTTTTTATGTTGGGACCTTAAAAGGAGTGGGACGAGTGTATCAACAGACCTATGTAGATACTTATACGAAGATAGCTCATTGTAAGCTCTATAAGATGAAGACGCCGATTACAGCAGCAGATTTATTAAATGATAGAGTGTTGCCTTTTTACGAGCAGGAGGGTTTAGGGATTTTGAGGATTTTAACAGACAGGGGGACGGAGTTTTGTGGGAAGCCAGATAGTCATGACTATGAGCTTTATTTAGCTTTGAATGATATTGACCATACGAAGACAAAGGCTCGTCATCCTCAGACGAATGGGATATGTGAGAGGTTTCACAAAACCATTTTACAGGAGTTTTATCAAGTGACATTTAGAAAGAAGATTTATACTAATATAGAAACTTTGCAAAAAGATCTTGACGAGTGGTTGTATAAGTATAATTATGAGCGGACGCATCAGGGGAAGATGTGTAATGGCAGAACCCCAATACAAACTTTAAAGGAAGCAAAGTATTTGTGGGATGAAAAGGTAGGACAGATAAATAAAAAAACGGACAATTAGGAGATAACTGACACGGGTAACTGTCAGATCATATCTTAACTAGTACACATCATTTAATCCGAAAAGAAATAAAAAGCCCTTTAACAATAAATCAAGGAAAATATATGCCATTTAATTCTGTTAAAGAAATTGTTCAGGACCTTAAAGAAGGCCATTTTATCATCCTTATAGATGATGAAAACAGAGAAAATGAGGGAGACCTCATTATGGCCTCTGATTTTATCAGCCCTGAGGCAGTCAATTTTATGACTAAAGAGGCTAGAGGACTTATCTGTGTTTCTCTTAGCCAGGAACAAGCCCAAAGGCTTTCTTTATCCTTAATGGTGAGAGAGGAGGAAAACTTTTCCCCCCACCGAACAGCCTTTACAGTGAGTGTGGAGGCCGCAAAAGGCGTTTCAACAGGTATTTCAGCAGCAGATAGAGCGCAAACAATAAAGGTGCTTTGTGACCCAAAATCCAAATCTGGAGATATTATAAGCCCTGGACATATTTTCCCCATTCGAGCTCAAAAAGGAGGAGTGTTAAAAAGGGCGGGGCATACAGAAGCCAGTGTGGATTTTTGTAAATTGGCTGGCCTTAACCCCTCAGCTGTAATTTGTGAAATTGTAAATTATGACGGGACAATGGCCCGCATCCCTGAACTCCTGGAATTTGCCAAAAAACATAATTTAAAAATTGGCACAATTGAATCTCTTATCAAATACCGTATGGCTAATGATTCTCTGGTGGAAGAGCGGGTTAAAACCTCCTTTCAAACAGGTCTGGGAGAGGATTGGAGCTTGTCTGTTTTTTATGATCCTGTCAATGACAGGGAACACCTGGCTCTTGTCAAAGGAGAGATCGATTCAAAAAAAGCGGTTCTGGTTCGTGTTCAAACTTCCTGCCTTACAGGAGATCTTTTTCAGGATGACTTTCTGCCTACAGGCAGGCATCTGCAAAAAGCCATCAATCATATCAATAAAGAAGGATCAGGAGTGCTTGTTTATTTAAGAATGCAAAACAGCCTTTCTAAATTTGTGGAATATCACAAAAACAAAATGGAGCTTAAAGATTCTTCTTTCACTTTAAAGCCGGATAATAGGGATTATGGCATTGGAGCGCAGATTTTAAGAACTTTGGGAATTAGAAAAATCAAGCTCATCACTAATTCTACAGAAAGAAAAATCGGTTTAAAAGGCTATGGCCTGACCATTGAAGCAGTTATCCCTCTTTAGAAGTAATGCAAAAAGCCCCCTAAATCAAGGAGACACTAACCTGATGCTGATTCTTTTTGTATAAAGCCAGTATTCCTTTTACAATTTCATTATGTTCACTAATTATCTCATTTTAATAAGACACGGACAAAGTGAATGGAATCAAAAGAATCTTTTTGCCGGCTGGACAGATATTGAACTTAGCGAGAAGGGGAAAAATGAAGCCCTTCAAGCTGGTCTTGAATTAAAAAAAAAACAGATGATTTTTGATTATGCTTTTAGCTCCGCTTTAAAGCGGGCTATTCAAACAATGGAAATTGTGCTTGAACAGATTGGCCTAAAAAATATTTCTATAACAAAAGCCTGGCAGTTAAATGAAAGGCATTATGGGGATCTTCAGGGTCAAAACCGGCAGGATGTTATAGATAAATACGGCAATGAGCAGGTTCATAAGTGGAGAAGGGATTTTAAAACTCCCCCTCCTCCTCTTAAACACAATCCACCTTTTAAAAAAACAGAATTATATAAAGGGCTTAAACAGATTCCTAATGGGGAATCATTGGAGGATACTCAAAAAAGAGTCCTTTCCTTTTGGAAGCGAAATATTTTTCCCCGCATTCAAAATAAAAAATCTGTTTTAATTGTAGCTCATGGAAACAGTTTAAGAGCTCTTATAAAATATTTGGAAAACATATCAGATGAAAATATACCTTTTGTGGAAATTAAAACCGGGAGACCCCTTATTTATAAAATAGACAATAAGAGCCAAATTCATTCAAAAGAGATTTTGGATTTTTGAAAAAAGCTATATTTTAACTTTGTTTGGATATATTGATCTTGTTAAAATTTGAGAACTTTTATTGAAATAAATTCAAACCTTCATTGAGAGTAAGAGAGGCAAAAGTTCAGACATACGTTTTGCCACAAAGCGTCTTTTAGCCGCTTTGTGCTCAAATCCGAACTCACTTTTGACTCCCTTACTCTCATGGAGGTGGTGATATAGCTTTCATTTAAAAAAAATCTCAAAATTCAAACAAAATTGGCATATATTGACCTTGTTTGAAATTTCAAACAAGACCAGGTTATTATTGAAATAAATTATGGAAAAAATTTGGTTAAAAAGCTACCCACCTGATGTTCCAGAAAATTTACCTCCTTTAAATAAAAGTCTAATTCAACTATTTGAAGAAGCTTGCTCCCAATTTAAAGATCAAACAGCTTTTATCAGTTTTGGCAAAAAAATATCTTATCAGGAGTTAAACGAACAATCTTTTCACTTGGCCGGCTACTTGCAAAGTCAAGGACTGAAAAAAGGAGATGCAGTTATTATCCAACTTCCTAATGTGCTGCAATACCCTATAAGCCTCTGGGCTTGTATTTTATCGGGTTTGACTGTCATCAATATGAATCCACTTTATACAGCCAGAGAAATGCAAGATCCTATTCAAGAAACCAAAGCCAAAGGAATTGTTCTTCTATCAAACTGTGTGCAGAATCTTAAAACTTTTGCGCACGAGACAAACCTTAAAACAATTATAATAACAGAGCCTGGGGATCTATTGGATTTTCCAAAAAAATCAATTATCAATACTTTTTTCAAATACAAAAGCAAAGCTTTAAATCCCTATAAAAATTCAAACAGCATCTCTTTTTCTCAGGCTTTAAGGCTTGGTTCAAAAAAACAAGTGCAAATTCAGGAAAGGGATTTTAAAGAAACGGCTTTTATACAATACACTGGAGGCACCACTGGAACATCAAAGGGGGCTTGTTTGAGTCATAAAAATATTTTGTCTAATCTAAGGCAGTGTGAACTTTGGATGCTTAATGATTTGGAAAGAGGTAAAGAAAGAGCGCTGGCTGTTTTACCCTTGTATCATATTTTTGCTTTTATGGTAAATGGCCTTGCTTTTTTCCTTAATGGTTTTAGCAACCTCCTTATTGCTAATCCTAGGGATTTGCCCTCTCTTATTAAAACATTAAAAAAACATCCTATCAGTATTGGCGCAGGGGTTAATACTTTGTTTAAAGCTTTACTCTCACAAGATAGTTTTAAAAAATTAAACTTTAACTCATGGAAAGTCTTTGTAGCGGGAGGGATGTCTTTGGATAAATCTGTTCAAAAACTTTGGCAGTCCGTTACAAAAAGCAGACTCATTGAGGGCTATGGTTTGACAGAGACTTCCCCCATTGTCTGTTGTGGCCGATTGGATAAAGATAATCCAGGTTTTGCTGGTCTCCCTTTCCCTTCTACAGAAATACGAATAACTGATGAAAAGGGACAAGAGCTGGGAGTGGGCAGGGAAGGAGAGTTGGAAGTCCGAGGCCCTCAAATTATGGAGAAGTATTATAATCAAGAAGAGGAAACACAAAAAGCATTTACCCAAGACGGTTGGTTAAAAACGGGGGATATTGCCAAAATCAATCAAGAAGGCTTTGTTCAGATTATTGACAGAAAAAAAGATATGATCAATATCTCAGGGCTGAAAGTTTATCCCAATGAAGTGGAAAAGGTGCTTTTGTCTTATGAAAAAGTTAAAGAAACAGCAGTTGTGGTTGGAAAAAATAAGGAAGGAATGGAAATTGTCCAAGCTTTTGTTGTCCAAAATACAGAAGCATTTGATCAGGAGGAATTAAAGTCTTACTGCAAAAAATATTTAGCCCCTTATAAAGTGCCCAAGCGAT
The DNA here is from genome assembly GCA_965116175.1 of Bdellovibrionales bacterium. GTDB lineage: Bacteria > Bdellovibrionota > Bdellovibrionia > Bdellovibrionales > UBA1609 > JACOND01. The sequence continues at coordinate 444,803 of OZ220490.1, forward strand.
TTGTATTTACAAAAGAGATTCCAAAAAGTCTGATTGGAAAACCCTTAAGAAGGCTTTTGAAAAGTTAATCTAAGCATCTATTTCTTGAAATAAATAAAGAGCTTGTTTTAAAAGCAAACTTATAGGATAAACAAGTTGTGAAAGCACAGACAACAATAGGCAAAGCTTTTGAAATCAATAAAGACCCGTCCATTTATGGAGCTTTTGCAGAGATTGGCGCCGGGCAGGAAGCTGTTAATTTTTTTTATAAAGCAGGTTTGGCTTCACAAACAGTGGCTAAAAGTATGTCAGCTTATGATATGACAGTCAGTGATGAGATATATGGTAAACAAAATCGCTATGTCTGTAAAGAGCGATTAGTCACTATGTTAAATCATGAATACCGACTGCTGGAAAAAAGATTAAAGAGAAGATTAGGGGGCAACAGCCGTTTTTTTGTTTTTGCAACCACAGCAGCTACAAGCACCCGTAAAAAAGACAGCCTCTTTTCCAACAGCCAGCATGCGTGGATGGGGCTTCGTTTTCAGGCAAAACCTATGCAGGCTTTTAATGATGTTATTTTTCATGTCAACTGCCTTGATAAAAATCGTCTTCAACAGCATGAAACTTTGGGCATACTTGGTGTGAATCTCATCTATGCCTCTTTTCACTACAAAGACAAACCAAAAAAATTTATTTCCACTTTGATTGAAAATTTATCCGGTTCGCGAATTGAAATTCACGGTATGTCCTGTTCAGGTCCGGCTTTTAAAGATTTATCCTCTCCTTTAATCAATCTGGAGATTTTATCTCAAAAATTAAGCTCAACAGCATTTTTTCCCTCTGCAGAGGAGAGTGCATTTATTTTTGATGTCACTTTTAATAAATCTCTTGTAATTTTTTATAAAGATGCAGTGAAAAAATTTAAAGAACAAAAATCATATATTTTAAAATCCCTCTCTTTAACAGGTAAACAAACAGCCTTTGTTTTCTTCACTCCAAAAAATCAATTAAAAGCCGGTAATTTTAAAAACCATTTAAAAAAACTCTGCATAAACGACTGCTCTGCCCTAATAGCCCCTGATTTCCCTTTAGAGGAACTAAAACAGATAATTTCCCTATACAGCTTTAAGCCTTTAACTTTTATTATTTCTGAAGATCACTTTAAATATAAAATGTTTGACTCTAACTCTTATAAAAATCAATCTATTTTAAAATCTTTAGGCATTCTTTTTGATCAAAAAACAAAAGTGGCAGTGCTTTCCAGCAATAAAAACTTTTCTGTTCAAAAACAAAAATTAAAGTCCAATCAGGAGCATATTTTAAAAGATTACTTTGTCACAAAAAAACAGATTATAGATATAAAAGTTCCCTAATCCATTCTAACTTCCTGTAAATATAAGACTATACTTCATAAAATCAAAAGCCAGGATTTATTTTTACAAAAATTAAAATAAAATCAGTATACAGTTATATCCCATAAAAATCCCAGCCCAGTTTGACAACTTTTCTATCCTGCACTTTTGTTTTTTCAATAGACTTTAAAAACCTCAAAATTTGTTTTTCAAAATATTTTTTGTTTTTCAAAGAATTAACACCATTAATAGCAGCCAACAGTTCAAGAGCCATAAGCCATGCATTATCCTGTTTTTTTAATTCTTTAATTAGTTTTTCCACTTGGCTGTCAGATAATTTTTTTAACCGTTCTATTTTTGTATAAATTTGAAATTTTTTGTCTTGTTTTGTGGTTATAATCCTTTGTGGAACTTTAGAAGGTTCAAAATCATCCTGTCTTTTATAAGTTTTATTATCTGCCGGGCCGGAAAACACAGAAATTACAGAACTGCCCACAGCTAAATCAAAAGGCCCCCATGAAGGATGATACAAAACATGGCCCTTTCCATCTTTAATAAGGCTGTTTTTAAATGTAAGAACAAGCAAACGATTTTTTGCCCTTAAACAAGTGTCAAGTTTTCCTTCAAGTTTAATCCCTTTTTTAAAAAGCATTTTTACTTTTTGTCCTTTTTTAAATCCTTGCTTTTGCAGCTCTTTATCTGTCCAAAGATGAAAAGGAATCTTGCTTTTTGTTATAAGTTTTAAAGGCGTGCTGTAACCCTCCTTGTGATAATTTATGCCATGGCCTTTAAGCTGTTTATTTTTAAAAGCCAGTTGAACAGGGCCAGAAAATTTTAAAAAAGCTATTTCCTTATCTGTTGTTTTTATGGCTTGTTTCAAAACTCCGGAAATTTGCAAGCCGCTGTCTAAAACCACTGTGTTAAGAGTCTTGGATTTTATGGCCTGATCCACTGCATAAGCGCCCCCTCTTTTAAAAGCCAGCTTGTTTGAAATAATCTCTAGCACTTCTAAAAGATGCTCAAAATTTTTTGCTACAAAAAGCTGAGGTTGAAAGTCTGTAATATCAAAACGGTAATTCAAACTGCTTTCATCCAGTTTTATTTTTTTGACTTTTTTGATTTGCAGGGACTCCCCTATAGAGGATACAAGACCTGCTCCATAAATCTTTGGATTTTTTAAACTTCCCATAAGACCGTATTCTGAAGTCCACCAAATAAACCGGGACAAATAGGCGGCCTCACTTATATACGAAATATTTTTTATCACTGTTTTTAGCCTTTCCTCCTGTTTTTGAATCTGTTTGGTTGTAGATTTTGGATTCTCTTTTAAATCACTTAAATTCCTGATGGCCTCATATCTCTCCCTATCCTCTTTGCTGGATATGGCTTTTAAAACAGTTTGAGCGTATTTTGCTAAAAATTTTGAAAAGACAGGATTGGTTAAAAAAGGAATATGTCCTACAGCTTCATGAACTATATCCGGCGCAGGCGTATAAAAAATATGTTGAATTGACCTGATCTCTGAAGCAATAGGAAGAATTTTATTCATTTGAAATTCCATAAAAGCTCTCGGAGGGATAAAACCACTGATGCACACAGCCCGCCAGCCAAACTTTTGTAATTTTTTGTCTATATTAAAAATTTTTGGAATTTTATCCTGTCTGATGCCTGTCTTCTTTAATCCCTCCAGACCCCCTTTATAACCGTAAAAAGATAAGTTGCGGTTAATTCCTTTCATTATAAAGCGCCACACCGCCTGATCCTCAGGGCTGTATTTTTCATAATTTTGAGGGACTATATATTTTCTAAGATGGGGGGGAGTAAAAGAATTCAAAAAACCTCCTGCTTTTTGTATTTTATACTGATTTTATTTAAAATTTCCAGTTTTTATTACATTGAATACACAAGTCAAAGCTGTTTCAAAATTTCAAATAGGATCGGTATAATATAAAAATTAACCATGGCCTCTCATTAAAAAAGGCTCATACACAGGGGCAGGTTTTTCATAATCTTGGACTTTGGAAAAAAAATCATCAATTTTTTGGATCAACGCCTCTTTGTCTTTTTCCTGAAAAAGAGCTTTGCGAAACTCCGTTGAATGAGGAAAACCAGAGGAAAACCATGCAGAAAATTTTTTAAGCTGTAAAAGAAACATTCTTTCATCATAAAAATTTTCCAAATGATTTTTCAATTTATCTATAGCCAGTTTAAAGTTTTTATTTTCAATATCCATTTTTTTGTTTATCAAATTATCTTGTAAACCTATATCTTGATTTATGTCATTGCTTGTATATTTCTTATTGTTTTCTGTATAGATTTGTTTATTCTTGTTTGCTAATGTGTCTTTTATCCGTCCATCACTGTTTTTCTGTTTGTCCTTGTTTAAAAATTTAAGAGCCTCCAAAAAAATCCAGGGGTTATTTAAACAGCCTCTGCCTATCATTACAGCATCACAGCCGCTAAATTGTAAGGCTGAAAAGGCTCTAGTGCCTGAAACCAGATCACCATTTCCAATAATAGGAATAGAAGATTGGGCTTTAACTTCTTTTATATAATTCCAATCAGCCTGTCCTGAGTAAGCTTGTGATCTTGTCCGTCCATGAATACACATCCAGGCAAAACCCTCCTCCCAAGCTATATGGGCTACCTGATCAGCATTGCGGTTTTTTTCATCCCAACCAGTTCGGATTTTTAAAGATACAGGAATTTTGACACTTATTTTTAAAGAGCGTAAAACTTTTGAAAGTGCTTTTAAGTCTTTTAATAAAGCAGAACCTGCTCCTTTTTTCACAATTTTATTAACAGGGCAGCCTAAGTTTAAATCTATAAAATGAGCGCCAAACCCTTCCGCTCTTTTAGCCCCCTCTCCAATCATCCAGGGATCTTCCCCAAAAATTTGAATGCCAAAAGGCGCTTGATCCTCGCTAAACTCTATAAGCTGTTGAGTTCTCTGATTGCTGTCCTTTAGCGCTCTTGCAGAAACCAACTCTGAGGTCATAATACCGCAGGACATTTCTCTCATAAAAGAACGAAAAGGCTTGTCCGTTACGCCCGCCATAGGGGCAAGAAAAAAAGGGTTTTGCTTTCTATAAGTTTCCAAACAAATCATTTTAATGTATGAACGGCTAAAGCTGTTTAAAATAAATTCTCAAACAAAATCAGCATAAAGCCACAGTGGAAAAACCACTACCCTCTTGCCTGAAGTTTGTCAACTGGCCTTGATAAACTCTGGCTGTTAACTGTTGGATTTGATCCTCATAAACATAAGCTCTAAAGTCGACTTTCCATTCTTTCCCTTTGAAATCTTTAATTGTTGAAGGGGGAATATACTCTTGAACAAGACTTTCTGTCTCACATAATTCATCAAACTTTTTTCGGGTCAAGCCCGATCCCCTATAAGCCAGCTTCCCTCCATGACCTCTTAAAATTTTAAAAAAATATTTTTTTCTGTTTTTCCAAATTCTATCTTTGTTTTTCAAACTTAAAACTTCTGAAAAAGGAAGATGTGATTCTATTTGTTTTAATTCCGCCCATTGATCTTTTTGAGCTGACCAATCACAAAGTCGCTTTTTATCAGACAAAAGATAATACTCTCTAGGGTTGGGGCTTACAGCGCAGGTATGGTTAAAATAAGCTTTTTCCAAATGAGGATGATGTTCAAAATAGAAATCTGTACTGCGGTTATAAACAAAATCAATTTTATCCCCGCCTGAAGTATATAAATGATTGTTATCATCTAACTTTAAAGATTGGGATTCACAAATTTCAGCAGGCCATCCAGTAGTTTGAAAAAAGTCCTTATACATAAAAAACTCTACAGCCATTTTTTGAGAAAGAGGACTTTCATCAATTAAAACTATCTTTTTTGGAGTTGTATTTTTTTGTTCTGCCTCTTTACCGCTTTTAAATTTTTTCCATTCAGTCTGAAAAGATTTTTTTAAATCTTCTTTGGCCTTTTTGTAAGGAAGATTTCTAAACTGATAAAGAGAATTAACCAGTAGAAAAGCAGAAGCATTGGTATTAACTTCAATCAATTTAGCTTTTTCTTCTGCAATGTGAAAATCATAAGCCATTAAAACAGAGTCCTGTTTTTGGTTTTTAAAAGCGGCTTCAGGGCTTTTTGTAGAGAGGCTTTCTTGATAGTTTTTTGTTTTTTTTAATTGAAAAAGCGTCTTCACCACAGTTGACATCTGTTTATAAATCTGAGTGGATAAAGGAACAGAATCAGAAAAAAACAAAGGTTCCGAAGAGCGGCTTTCCAAAAAATTATAAGCGCTGGGATATTCTGTTTTTAAAAAATTTTTATAAGAAATATCGTTCATATAATATCAAACTATTTTATACTGATCCTATTTGAAATTTCTATGTTCTGTTATTTTTACTTGAAAAACAAAAATTCTCCAAGTCAAAATAGGTTCAATTCATTTAATTCTTTCAGCAAAAAAGACTCAAGGCTCTTTTACTCTATCCATTGTTGCATCCCTAAATTGTACTAGTTAATATATGATCTGACAGTTACCCGTGTCAGTTATCTCCTAATTGTCAGTTTTTCTATTTACCTGTCCCACCTTTTCATCCCACAAATACTTTGCTTCCTTTAAAGTTTGTATTGGGGTCCTGCCATTACACATCTTTCCCTGATGTGTCCGCTCATAATTATACCTATACAACCACTCGTCAAGGTCTTTTTGCAAAGTTTCTATATCAGTATAAATCTTCTTTCTAAATGTCACTTGATAAAACTTCTGTAAAATGGTTTTGTGAAACCTCTCACATATCCCATTCGTCTGAGGATGACGAGCCTTTGTCTTCGTATGGTCAATATCATTCAAAGCTAAATAAAGCTCATAGTCATGACTATCTGGCTTCCCACAAAACTCAGTCCCCCTGTCTGTTAAAATCCTCAAAATCCCTAAACCCTCCTGCTCATAAAAAGGCAACACCTTGTCATTCAACAGATCAGCTGCTGTAATCGGTGTCTTCATCTTATAGAGCTTACAATGAGCTATCTTCGTATAAGTATCTACATAGGTCTGTTGATACACTCGTCCCACTCCTTTGAGGGTCCCAACATAAAAAGTATCTTGACTCCCAAGATAACCCGGATGTTCTGTCTCTATCTCCCCATGAGCTATACGACTTTGCTGAAAACGCTCTACAGCTTGTATTTGGCTCTCTGTAAGAACTCCCCCAGACTTAGCTGCTTTTTCCTCTACATATTTCAACCTCTTGTTTATTGTTTCTAAATCATGTCTTAGCCAAACACATCTCACTCCACAAGGGGATATCTTCATCCCTTTTTTAGACAGCTCATTTTTAATACGGACTTGACCATAAGCAGGATATTCAAAAGATAAACTAAGAATCTCCTCCTCTATAGCTTCATCAATACGATTCCTCATATTTGGCTTTCTTCTGGAAGTATCTAAAAGAGCCTCAACACCTCCTTGCTCAAAAGCCATTTTATACCTGTAAAATGTGTCTCTTGAAAAGCCCATCACCTTACAGGCTCTTGACACATTACCGAGTTGTTCTGCTAAATTCAGCAAACCAACTTTATTCTTTATGATTTTTCTGCTATTTTCTATCATGGGGTTACCTCCTTTATGTTTTGATAGACTACATCTTTATCAAAACGGGTAACCCTGATCTTTTCAAACAGTGTCAGATCATGTCGTAACTAGTACAGATTAATGAAGGAGATATTGTGGAAATTATGGTCGTAAAAACAGCTAGAGGTTTGTTTGCCAAAAATCTTTCTTTAAAAGAAGCTCGTCCTATCCAAGAAACAGAAATCAGTCCAAGTTTATAAAAGCTAACCAAAAAGATTAAAAGCTTTAGTAGTTTTCTGGGGTGTTTGGAGAAGAGGAGTTTTTATTTATTTTTGAACTAATTTCTTATGTAGGATTTTATATTTAATTTAATATTTGATCTTTTCAACAAGACTTTTTATTGTCTGAACATAGTATGAGAAATTTTGATTAAGACCTCTTACTGTGGATTGTACTTCCTGCCAGCCTATTTCTTGTGATTTCAAAAATTCCTCATTATTTAAACAAGAATCTATTAATGAAAGAGGGACATCTTTTGCCTCAAAGACTTTTACAATATGTTTAGACAACTCTTTAAAAAAATCATCCATTTTCCCTTCATTGAGAACTTGTGTATAAATTTGTTCTATATCATAAAAATCACGAGCTCTGTTACCATGAGTGTTTCTATATTTATAATCAGGGTGAGATTGACAAATAGCTCGAATTTTTTCCAAAACAAGTAAAGATTTTGAATAAACTTTTATATCAACAGATCTTACTTTAATTGTTTCAAAGCTTCCACAATATTCCATTTCACTAATATCAATTGGAATTTTATTTGTTAAAAAACCTTCAGGAACTATAGCTGAAGCAGATTGTCGGGTTTTAGATAAATTTCTTTGCTCTTTTGTTATAAGTTTAAACTCAATAGCCCAGCCAGCCCAAAAGTCAGGAGAGCTTGTAGGTTTTATTTTAGGTTTGCGAGTTGGTTTAAAATCAATGACATACAACTTATTTTTTAAAAATTCTTTTTTTATTGCTGATTTAAGATAATTAAAAAATATGGCTTCTTTTTCAATTTTTTGCGGAAAGGAAAAGTCAGAATCCCGGGACAAGCGAGATTTTAAACCATGAACAAATCTCAAAGCTTGACCTCCTTTTAAATACATCTTCTCAGAAAGAACATTATGAGAATATATAGCTACGAGAATTTTCCAAATAACTTCTTCAGCTGATATCATCAACAAGCCCCCTGGGATAATAAATTTTCCACTTTGAATCATAAGACCAATTCTCATTAAAATTTTTATCCAAATAAAATTTCATTTTAGGAGAAGAGAAATGTTGTGACCACTTTTTACTAACAGAAGAGGGTTTTAACCTATGGAGTAGAAAGCCTATAGATTGCCAATAAGGATAAAAGGGAGAGTAAGCTTTATAAATTTTATAAAGCTGACCAATATTTACACGAGCTCTAAAAAAGGCATTTATAACAGTTTTGATTCCTCCACTATAATGGGGGCTAATTATAGAATCAATAAGTGTTCTTTCCAGTGAAGTAAAACATATATTGATTTTTCTTTTTTTATCTACTTTCAATGACTTATTTTTAATACCTATTTTATTAAGATCTTGTTTTTCCAGTAATGTGATTTTAGTTTTTTGATATGTTAAATATTTAGATGTTTTCCTTGGTGATTTTAAAAAAGCCTGTTGTATTTTTTCATATATTTTTACTTTTGAATGAGGAGGGTTTCGTCCAATAATTTCTTTAGACAGAAAATATTCTTCTGGTCTATGATTAGTTAATTCATGTAAATATAAAGCTGAGAAATGACTAAGATAATATTGTGGTTGAAAAGCTGCTAATATATCAATGATTTGCGCTTTTTTTGAATTAAAAGTCAGAAGTTTATACTCTGGTTTTTTATTCCATTTTAGAGAAACTTCTATGGTTTCATTTAAAATGGATGTTTTTGTTGCATTTGGTATACGGCCAGCTTGATGCATTTTTTGAAGATGTTCTTCGAGTATTGTTTGAGAGAAAATTATAGGTAACTCTGTAGAAATTTCTTTTTTGATTCTTGTATTAAATTTTGTATCTGTTATCATATGTATATATACATATGATAACACTTAATCTCAAAAAAATCAAGAAAAAAATGAAAAGCTTTTTAAACTCTTAATTTTAAGCCGAAAACCTCATTTTTAAGGGAATTTAAGTAAAAAAAGAACTCTGAAAAGAAATCCTAAAAACTGCTGAGCAAGAATATGTATATATACATATTCTTGCTCGTGAGCTTAAAAAAGTCAAGAACAAAGAGAAATTTTGATTAATTATTTTTTAAGAAAATTTTAATATAGACAATTTTTTACTGTTTTAGGAGTTGTTTCTACCATCCACTTACTTCTTCTTCCACCTTCCTTTTTTAAATATAGTAAATCATAATTTTTAAAGTCATCGTGAATTCTATCTAAGCTAAAATACTCAATGATTCTTTTACTCAATTCGTTGTGTTTTGATTGCATCGCAATTTCCTAAATGGTAAAATTTGTTATTAAGAATGCCTTTAGTTCCTGCCGTTTTGATTGCATCGTATCAGCTTGAAAAAAAGCTAGAGAAAGAATGTGAGCGAGGGAAGAAAAGCTCATGCGTTCTTCTTGAGGGGGGTGATATAACATGAAAAAAATAATAATGATTATAATGGTTGGACTGCTTGCAAGCTGCGGACCCCCTGCAGTCATAGATTATGCGAGTGATGAACCCTGCCTTGTTGAAAGTTTTAACCCCGTACATATCAACAACATGAATGAAGCTTTGATGCTAACATCAGATCGATTAAATATTAAATTTAACAGAGTAAATGAAGTTGGATGCAAAGAAGAAAGAAAAGAGTTTGTTGAAAGGTTAAGAAAGAACGCTATTGAAAAAATTGAACAAGAAGGCGAGTCATGCGGACACTGTTATTTACTGTAATTTTATTTATTTCACAGCCTTCTAAGGCTGCGTTCGAAAGATTTACTTTCTGTTGGAACGACACAATTCCCATAGGTTTTACTCTTGGAAAGCAGAACCCTATTGTTTACTACATTGAAGACAGGGTTTTTGACGCAATAGAACGGAGATTTGAAAAGTTTGAGAGGAACTTAGGATTGAAACTAGCTTACTTTTATGTAGTAAACTACAAACCGACTTGCGAGTCTGAAGCAAAGTACAGAAATGAAATCTGTTTTGTTTCAAGCCATGTTTTTGATGAAAGAACAATCAAAGGAAAGACTTACAAAGATCGAAAAATAAGAGGTCTTTTTGTTCCAATGGATTTTACGCCGGATGCAGGAGTTCAAAACGTTTTTATACTGCTTTCAAGAGGATATTTTAGGTATAGCATCAATCACGAAAGAGAGCTGCATGGTGGACAGTATTTTCCAGAAGCCGACAACAGAGTGACTTTGTATTCACAATCGTTTTTCAACACCTTTGTACATGAGATTTTGCACATGGTTTTGTGGCACCATCCCGACAAAGGCAATATAATGCATTGGAGGAGTGATCAAAAAGGAAGTGACCTAACTTTTGAACAAATTAAAGCTTTAAGATGCAGGCTCAGAAAAATTGACGATTTTGGAGATAAATACACTTTAAGACTCAACCACCCAGAAGATTCTCGATGAAAAAAGTAATTATACCAATAATATTTTTACAGATTGTATTGTCCATTTCTATTCTTAAGTTTTGATTGCATCGCAATTTCCTAAATGGTAAAATTTCTTTAGATAACGAACTGTTACATCCTTCGTTTTGATTGCATCGCAATTTCCTAAATGGTAAAATAGATGCACACACTTGTGTCAACCCCCTAAATAAGGACAAAATAGACTAGTAGTAAGTTTTTTTGGAGATAAGGATTTAAACGGAGATAGAAGGAGGAGAGATGAGCTTATTTTTGAGTTTTTCTTTAAATTCAAAGGGAGTGAGATAAGATAAAGAACCATGAAGTCTGTTTTCATGGTAAAAATCAATAAAATCTAAAGTTTTCTCATAAGCTTGTTTAAAATGTACTAGTTAAGATATGATCTGACAGTTACCCGTGTCAGTTATCTCCTAATTGTCCGTTTTTTTATTTATCTGTCCTACCTTTTCATCCCACAAATACTTTGCTTCCTTTAAAGTTTGTATTGGGGTTCTGCCATTACACATCTTCCCCTGATGTGTCCGCTCATAATTATACCTATATAACCACTCGTCAAGGTCTTTTTGCAAAGTTTCTATATTAGTATAAATCTTCTTTCTAAATGTCACTTGATAAAACTCCTGTAAAATGGTTTTGTGAAACCTCTCACATATCCCATTCGTCTGAGGATGACGAGCCTTTGTCTTCGTATGGTCAATATCATTCAAAGCTAAATAAAGCTCATAGTCATGACTCTCTGGCTTCCCACAAAACTCAGTCCCCCTGTCTGTTAAAATCCTCAAAATCCCTAAACCCTCCTGCTCATAAAAAGGCAACACTCTATCATTTAATAAATCAGCTGCTGTAATCGGCGTCTTCATCTTATAGAGCTTACAATGAGCTATCTTCGTATAAGTATCTACATAGGTCTGTTGATACACTCGCCCCACTCCTTTTAAGGTCCCAACATAAAAAGTATCTTGACTCCCAAGATAACCCGGATGTTCTGTCTCTATCTCCCCATGAGCTATACGGCTTTGCTGAAAACGCTCTACAGCTTGTATTTGGCTCTCTGTAAGAACTCCCCCAGACTTAGCTGCTTTTTCCTCTACATATTTCAACCTCTTGTTTATCGTTTCTAAATCATGTCTTAGCCAAACACATCTCACTCCACAAGGGGATATCTTCATCCCTTTTTTAGACAGCTCATTTTTAATACGGACTTGACCATAAGCAGGATATTCAAAAGATAAACTAAGAATCTCCTCCTCTATAGCTTCATCAATACGATTCCTCATATTGGGCTTCCTTTTGGAAGTCTCTAAAAGAGCCTCAACACCTCCTTGCTCAAAAGCCATTTTATACCTGTAAAATGTATCTCTTGAAAAGCCCATCACCTTACAGGCTCTTGACACATTACCGAGTTGTTCTGCTAAATTCAGCAAACCAACTTTATTTCTTATGATTTTTCTGTTAGTTTCTATCATGGGTTACCTCCTTTATGTTTTGATAGACTACATCTTTATCAAAACGGGTAACCCTGATCTTTTCAAACAGTGTCAGATCATGTCGTAACTAGTACATTTAAAAGTTTTAAAATATCTTGTCTGTAAAAACTCTATCTCATAGATCGAAAAAAAAGACTCTATATAGGCATTCTTTTCAGGACAGGAAAGAGGTGTAAATTCATGCTGTATCCCGAACATCTCAACATATCCTCTAAATTGATGTGAAGTCATCTGAGAGCCATTGTCGGATCGAATCACCAACGAGTTATCTCTCTTGTTTATTCCCTGCTTTCGTAAAGCCTCCTCCAATGTCATCTTTAAATGAATAGCCTTACAATAAAGACCTATATGAAAACCAACGATCTGCCTCGAAAAAACATCTATAAACGCTAATAAATAAAAAACTCTATTTTCTCCATGAATAAAACCTTGCTTAATGTCAAACTCCCACAGCTGACCAGGGCCATTGATCCTCCTATTCACACAAACCCTATTATGCCTCCTTAACTTCTTTCTAGATCTTGGCAAAAGCACAGACTCCCTCTTACACAGCCTATAAACCTTCTTCTTATTCACTATCAAACCATAATCTCTTAATAAATAACGGCTTAAAACTTTACAACCGCCCCAATTCCCAAACTCCAACCTCCTTCTATAGGACTTTAAAATCTCTGCCAAACGCTCATCTGATACTCTTTCACCCTCAATATCCTTACTATAACCCGGATAAGGACGGCCTCTTTTCACTCTCCCAAATAATAAACCTTTTCGTCTTCTGTCTTCTCCCTCTTGTCTGTCAGCCCTTCTTACACCTCTGTTTTTGTAATAAGCTGATGAGGAAACTCCACACAATCTTAAAACTAATCTCTTGCAATGACCCTTTGAAATATAGCCCCTTGACGTCAAGAGCCTTTCTATAAAACTTGGTGGCTTTTTTTTAACAATTCCTTTAATATCTTGTTTTGTAACTCTAGGTCTGAAACCCTTTTCCTCAAACTCCTGTTCTCTGCTAACTGATCCCTCTTATCTATCCTCAATCCTTTCTTGATCCAATTATGAATCGTTGTATGCGGCAAACCTCTCTTCTTAGATACTAAACTCACATTTCCTAAACTCTCCACCTCTTTTAAAATCTCTATCTTCTCCTCTTCACTATATCTTCTCATCTTCAAACCCTCCTCTTTTTTAAACTTTTATCTCTTAAATAAACTAGTCATTTTTGTCCACACTATATAGGGGGTCAGGAGGATAGCAAGTTTCGACTTGCTTGGAGTGTGGCAGTTTTGATTGCATCGCAATTTCCTAAATGGTAAAATAAAGCTTTTAGCAGAGAACACGGCTGAGTAGTTTTGATTGCATCGCAATTTCCTAAATGGTAAAATAGCGGTCCTTTTTCAACTAAAAAATATACAGTTTTGATTGCATCGCAATTTCCTAAATGGTAAAATCCAGTATCTTTGTTCAATTTCTTTTTGGTTGTTTTGATTGCATCGCAATTTCCTAAATGGTAAAATCAACTTGTTAAACCAAGAGCAAGGGAATACAGTTTTGATTGCATCGCAATTTCCTAAATGGTAAAATGTGGCCAGTGGTTGCCTTTTGCGAATACAGGTTTTGATTGCATCGCAATTTCCTAAATGGTAAAATCTCCCTTAGCCTAAGAGTAATAACCTCTAGGTTTTGATTGCATCGCAATTTCCTAAATGGTAAAATCAACCGGAAGAATTGCAGCTTACTATCACTGTTTTGATTGCATCGCAATTTCCTAAATGGTAAAATAGGATGCCTATGATCGGAACGAACTTGGTGGGTTTTGATTGCATCGCAATTTCCTAAATGGTAAAATCTTTTTCCTGAAACAGAAAAACTTTGGCAGGTTTTGATTGCATCGCAATTTCCTAAATGGTAAAATAGGATGCCTATGATCGGAACGAACTTGGTGGGTTTTGATTGCATCGCAATTTCCTAAATGGTAAAATATCTTAACTGGTACATGGGAAAGGAGAAAAGTTTTGATTGCATCGCAATTTCCTAAATGGTAAAATCCATCTGATAATTACGATTGTTAGTGCGCTGTTTTGATTGCATCGCAATTTCCTAAATGGTAAAATAAAATGAAATTGATCAACTTAGAAAAACAAGTTTTGATTGCATCGCAATTTCCTAAATGGTAAAATAAAATGAAATTGATCAACTTAGAAAAACAAGTTTTGATTGCATCGCAATTTCCTAAATGGTAAAATAAAATGAAATTGATCAACTTAGAAAAACAAGTTTTGATTGCATCGCAATTTCCTAAATGGTAAAATAAAGTTAGTTCTCGGCTAACCCACATTTGAGTTTTGATTGCATCGCAATTTCCTAAATGGTAAAATTAAAGGTAGAAAAATTAATAACTTAACAAAGTTTTGATTGCATCGCAATTTCCTAAATGGTAAAATCCAGTATCTTTGTTCAATTTCTTTTTGGTTGTTTTGATTGCATCGCAATTTCCTAAATGGTAAAATTTGCCACGTACCAAGCAAGTCGAAGGTTGCTGTTTTGATTGCATCGCAATTTCCTAAATGGTAAAATGCGCCGGCTGAAGTATAAACCCACTAAGCAGTTTTGATTGCATCGCAATTTCCTAAATGGTAAAATACAAGTTTACTTTAACAGGCGGGCTTACCCGTTTTGATTGCATCGCAATTTCCTAAATGGTAAAATTGGGATTACAGACTTAAGAAGGAAAATCATGTTTTGATTGCATCGCAATTTCCTAAATGGTAAAATCAAGTATGTGTTTGCTAGTTCTTTTGTTGGGTTTTGATTGCATCGCAATTTCCTAAATGGTAAAATATCTATACATTCCATTAAAGAGAAGGATTCGTTTTGATTGCATCGCAATTTCCTAAATGGTAAAATTTCTATAAATTTTTTCCAATTGTAATCGTTGTTTTGATTGCATCGCAATTTCCTAAATGGTAAAATTACATTCGGAAATTTCACAGTTGGTGATTAGTTTTGATTGCATCGCAATTTCCTAAATGGTAAAATAAAATACATATTTCATTTATGCCGTTATAAGTTTTGATTGCATCGCAATTTCCTAAATGGTAAAATTGATAAGCTAGGGGTAGATAGGGTAAAGCAGTTTTGATTGCATCGCAATTTCCTAAATGGTAAAATAAACCAATTACTTTTGTCCCTTCTGTCAAAGTTTTGATTGCATCGCAATTTCCTAAATGGTAAAATATACAGCAAAAATACATACCAATAGAACAGGTTTTGATTGCATCGCAATTTCCTAAATGGTAAAATAAATGGGGTGTGTAAACGCCCTCAAATGTGGTTTTGATTGCATCGCAATTTCCTAAATGGTAAAATAAATGGGGTGTGTAAACGCCCTCAAATGTGGTTTTGATTGCATCGCAATTTCCTAAATGGTAAAATAACGATATATTTAACACTTACTCAACCTAGTTTTGATTGCATCGCAATTTCCTAAATGGTAAAATAGCAACAGTAAATTAGCTGTTGTGGTTAAAGTTTTGATTGCATCGCAATTTCCTAAATGGTAAAATCTTGGATGGACGAACAACAATTATTTGTGGAGTTTTGATTGCATCGCAATTTCCTAAATGGTAAAATATGTATGGAAAAAGCCGTGATAGGCCAAAGGTTTTGATTGCATCGCAATTTCCTAAATGGTAAAATATGTATGGAAAAAGCCGTGATAGGCCAAAGGTTTTGATTGCATCGCAATTTCCTAAATGGTAAAATGAACCGCACTGACATGCGCCAAGCAGACATGGTTTTGATTGCATCGCAATTTCCTAAATGGTAAAATCCATTATGCAATAAGTCCTTGATTTTCCAAGGACTTATTGCATTTTTTGGAAGAAAAATTATTACTCTGTAAATCTAAAATAAAACCAGTTGAGACTGTTTTTTTGGCAATTTTTTATCAGATTTTCCGCGAAAACTGGTAATATTTTCGAACTGTTTATCTGTAACTGTTAACAGATCAACTTTTCCATTTTTTGGAAGTTGATAAAAAACCTTTTTTTTTAAAGTTTTTACTTTTTCTTTATTGGGACAAACTCTTGAATATACAGAAAATTGGACCATTTCAAAGCCTAAGTCCAATAAGCGTTGGCGGAATTTTGCAGCTCCTTTTCTTTCTTTTTTAGTTGTGACTGGCAAGTCAAAAAAAGCAAAAACCCACATAATTCTATAATGGCTTAAATATTTCATGCCGAATGAGATATAATATTTGGCAAATTTAGATAACTCCATTTAATTTTCCATGCCGTATCTAAGGTCTTTTTTTGCCCCGCTAAAACTAGAGCAAAAGAATTTATAAAACGAGAAATGACTTGAAATAAAGGGCTGACACTAGATTCTCCTATAATATCAACAACAGCTATTTTAGAAAGAATTGTTTTTACTTCTTTATCTATTACTGTAATATTTTTATCAAAAAGCTGTTTGACAACATAGTCCCCGATAGGTCTAAACGGCTCCATTAAATCATCCACTAAGCACATGGGGTTGTAAGTGTTTTCATGATGAATGCCCAAACTGGGGTGCAGTCCAGTTGAGATAACCGCTCTGGCTACACAAGAGCGTATAATGGCATAAGCGTAATTTAATAGGGTGTTTATGCCTTCTTCTTTTTGGTCTCTTCTGAAAGTTTCAGAAAATAATGTTATCCAGTATCTTCTAGCTCCATAGGCTTCTAAATTTTGAGGATCACCTGATTTGACTCTTTTTGACATGTTTAGCAGAAACTCATAGTTGAGTTGATTTTCTTTTAAAACTAGAGCTTGGTTTTTGAGCTTTAATTGGACAATTTGTTTCCAGATATTGTTTTTGAGAGGTTTGCCAGCTTCTACTTGAGACTGTATTCTTATTTTTTGTCTTATATTTCCAACAACTGGAAAGATTAAAGCCCTAGGCATAAAATTAGAGCCGCAAATAGAGACGGGTATGCCTCTGTCTGCTAAAGAAACTAAAGCATTGGAAGAGTGAGAGCAGCCAAAGCTTGTGATAACCAACCCTAAAATATCATCCAAAGGAATCCGGCTTAACAATTTGTTTTTATTGGAAACTTCTAGAAAACCACGATACAGACTCAGATAAATATTAGGCTGGGATACTTCTACAAAATGCCCAAAACTCATTTTATACTACAAGATTTTTCTTTTTGGAATTGAGTCTATTTTTTTCAAATCAAAATCAGTTAATTTATATTTGCCGCAGGGGCTGACATCTACTTTTTTTGCTGATAATTTTTGAAGAGCTAAAGGAGACTTTTGTGTGTATTTAAAATCTATTTTTTTATTCCTGTTTCTGGCATCTACATTGGCTTCAAAATGTTCTACAAAACAGATTTGCTTATTTCTATCAAATTTAACCAACCGCCAAATTTTATTGTCAAAAGCAAGTATATCATTTATCATTAGCTTATTTCTTTTAGAGATAGAATGAGATGATTTTTGGTTGGCTTCAAATCTTGTAATCACTTTTCCATCCCATTTCCCCTTTGGGTTTTTAAACAGCTCTATGGCATAATTTCCATCAGGGTTAAAAGTCTTGTATATCTGACCTTGTTTGTTTTTAATAGGTATAACCGTCTCTTTTTCTTTTAAACGGATTCGCCTTACACCTGTTTTTTTGTGATACTCTTTTAAAAATTCTTTAGTGATTTTTTTATTTGTTTGTAACTCTTTTTTAAAGTCTTCTCTTATTTTAGGGCTGATAATTTTTTCTATTTTTTTATCTGTTAAATTTTTTAAATCCATAATACCTTTGTATATCTTAACTTCTACAGGTTTAGAGAAATCTTTTATATTTTTTACTCCGCCGTAAGCTGTTTCATTATGGAGCTGTCCTTCTTTTTTTGTTCTTTTTTTATGGGATACAATGATTTGTCCTATACTTGATTTTGCGTCTTCTTTGAAAGAATCCCAAGGCAATACCTCTTTTTTTATCATTTTTCCAATATTTTCTAAACGAGTTTTGTCTTGACCTTCTATTTTTTGAGCGACTTTGCTTATATGCTGAACAAAAGATATATCTATCAAACCAACAGCTAAAGCATCTTTGGCATGATTTCTATGGTCATCTCTGTTTTTTTCTTCAAACTTCAAAAGAGGTCTTATAATTGATGTGGTTTGGCCTCTGACTGTCCATACTTCCGGGCAAATAGATTTGAAATATTGTTTAGCATATTTTGATATATAGCGAGTGTCATTGAGTTGTCTCGCTAAAAAACCTTTATTTTCGCCCAAGAGCTTTTCCATAGCGTCTTTATGGAATCTCCACTGTTTCCCTTTTGAAAGCTCTTTTGCTCTTGTCAAAATATCCTGCCATTTTGTTAAGTCAGATGAAAAATACTCATAAGGAGTTTGATCGCCTTTGCCTTGATTGGCCTGTTTATAAACTAAAACTTTATTCATATAACTATCATCTAAAGTTTTTGAATAAGGCAGGATGTGATCGACCTCCAGTTCCGCTGTATAGAGTTTGGTTTTTGATATTTTTTTGCCTGAGTAAATACATGTCTCTTTTTGCTCCTGCCATAGCTTGTATCTTAAAATATTTTCTCTATTATTTTTTTGATTAAACTCCTCAATAAATTTTCTCGCCTCTTCATTTCTTTTTTTATTTTCTGTTTGTTTCTTGTTAAATTTATTTTTTGTTATTTGACCTAAAGGCAAATCTCTGGCTGTTTCAATCACACACTGAGAAGGCTTTCCATAAATCCTGATAATATCATTAACAAGCAGTCTTAATTGATTAAAGGCAATATGAACAGTCGGATTGGGTATTCTGAAAGTTTTATAGGGTTGTTTTTCATTGGGGTTGAGACTCATCTCAACACAGTGATCTTTTAATATTTCTTGGTATATAGGCAATACATTTTTTAAATCTCCTTTGTATTTTTTATCAGAATGATGTCCTAAACCAGCTGATTGAATAGCTTTATCTTCTAAAAAAGGAAGAAGTTTTTTTATAGCTTTTTTGCTATACATTGCATGTCCAGAGGGAAGCTGACCTACTTTATTGACACATTCTTGTAAATTGGAGTCGCTAAGCTTCAATTTATGCTTTTTGTTAAAATCTTCTATAGATTCTAAAACTTCATCATCACTTTTCATAAAATCGCCTTCTGTATTTTCGCCTTCTAACAATTCAATAAATTGGCTTTGTATTTCTAAATCCCAATGACTCCAATCAGGAATAAATTTGTTTAATAGAGAGCCGGTTTGATCTCCATCTAATTTATCCCTGTTATAAGAATCTAAATTGAAGCCTTGAAAGTTGTCTATTTCAGGAAAGAAACTCTTAAAAGCTTTTTCAATTTGAGAAAATTTAATACTTTTCTTTTTTAAAAAGAAATCTTTAATCAGTCTATCTCTAAACTCAATCCCTCTATCCATTTTTATAATTGCATGGGCAATTCCTCTATCATCAGCCCAGCTTAAATTATTAAGCTCTTTTAAAATTCTAAATTTTTGAAAATAAGGCGAGGCTTTAGAGATTCTTTTTTCTTTTGTATAAAAGCAAATTCCAACAATAGGCTTTTTAAGCAGTCTTTGTTTAAAAATGGCTTCAAAAAACTTCTTTTTCAAGTTCTCATCTTTTAGGTTTGCATGAAATTGAGACTGAAAATCCCATAATTGATTAAATTCATCTTCTATCATTTGTCTATCAGCATAAACAGCATAGTTATCTTGAGATTTAAAATCTATGGGTCTCCTCGCTGAAATCCAGTTATCCTGTTGGGAGCTTGGAGTTTTTCTGTTTTCTTCCATTTTCTGAAGTCGTCTCCATAAAAACTCCCCATAAGTCCTTGAGTTGTCTTTTCCCATTGAAGCTTCTATAGTTTTTATAGAACTTTGAATGACACCGCTTTCTTTATCATTGCTTGATTTTCTATTGCTTTTAAAACCTCTTTTTTGATTGAGATGAAACAAAGCTCTTCCGAAATGATGTAACTCTAATTTTGAATCTAGTCCTCCAGCTCTTAATTTATAGGGATTTAAGTATTTTAATTTTTTAGCTGAAAATTTATCTTTTGGAAATAGTCCATGATTTTTTAACAATTCAAGAAGGTAGGCTCTTCTTTGAAGATAGCGATCTCTTTGCCTTCTTTGAAGCCGCTTTTGTCTTCTTGTTGCATTTAATGTTGTATAGTCTTTATCGTTTCGTCCAGAAGAGAAAATTCTAACTCCTGTTTTTATAATACCTGTTGGTTTTTTGTGATTATTTAATTTATAAAGCACCCAGCCGATTGAGTTTGTGCCTATATCCAAAGCTAGTCTTAGATTTTTTGTCTGGTTAGAATATTTCGTAAGTGATTTTATTTTTTGATTATTGGACATATACAAATTCTGATTATGAAACAAAAAGTATTAAAAATAAAGAATTTTTTTTATTTGTTTTAGATATAAAAAAGATTTAAGTTTTTTGTAAATATTCCGATCTTTCTTTTAATATACATAAAAAAGAGGCTCAAGCTGTTTTAAAACAGGTCGACAAAAATATTGACTTTAAAGCTAATTTGAATATATAAAAATAACATACTATTTAGGAAATTGCGGTTCTCTCAATAACAAGTGAGAATTCGCACCATTCTAGGCTCTATGTCTGTGTTTTAAAAAGCCCGATCCAATCGGGCTTTTTATTTTAAGATTCTGTTTACACACATTCTGCTAAAGCAAAAAGTGTTCTACACAGTCTTAAATTAATAGAGAAACCTATAAATCAATTAACCAGCTACATAGTGATACAATTTGCTTTTCGTTTGTTAAGTTTGCACTATTAGCTAAAGTTCGTTTTTTTAATTGTTGGTATATTTCTTGAGCCATAGCTTTTTCTATTGCTGCTCCTATAAAAAATGTTTTTGGTTTACAACTCTCTTTTAAAAAAGCCTTTCTGATTCTTTCCAAGGCAGAATTTGCAGTTTTCCAATGCTCATCCGCTCCTGCTGGGTCTATACCCCCTTTTAGTTCACCAAGAGCAATATATTTATTTGATATTTGATGTGCAGAATTATTTTTTTGACCAAGAATTATTTCTTGTGGTGAACAATCAAATAGACATAAATCAACATTTTTTTTAACAGTCGGAACAGTTAAATTATAAATTAAAACCCGATTTTTACCTTTTGATATCCAATGTAATCCTTTGGTTCTTCTTTCCAATCCTGATTCATATTTTTGTTTGTCAGATTCAAACTTTATCCAATTTTTACTATTTATATCAAGGTGTGCAAAGTTTCTATCGTTTATAAAAAATGTTGAAATTAATGTCCTCGTAAATTTTCTTTCACCTACAGCACCAGCAAGATTTCTTATAATACCACCAAGAGTATCTCCCTTTGTGAGTAAAAAACGATAAGGTTCATGCTTATTTAAGCGGCCTATTTCTAATATATAAATTTACATTCTTTAAGATACAATAAAAAAATGGAATATCTTGTTTATTTCATCTTTATCTAAGTAAATTAACCTGCATTTTAATTGGTTCTTTATTTAAAAAACTTTCTTGCCATGCTCATCGTATTATAATTTTGGCAATGCTTAAGCATCAAAAACATGGAGTGTCATAAGTAAAATTCATTTTAGTCTTTTTATAGCCTCTATTTTTATTCCTTCTACAATGAATTGTATATGAATACTGATGACACAACTCTATTAGGAGTTCGTGTAGATGCCCTGATAGGTCTTAATTCTTTTGGTATAGCGACACCAGAAGAGCAAGAGCTTTTTAATAAGGCGGTAGAACAAGGGATAATTAGGTATCGCAATCCACACACTTTTTCTGGTCGTCCTCGTCCTCTTCCTGAATAAGTTTTTTTTATGATACAAGTATTTTCAGGTAATGATGCCCATTAAATGCGCCTGCATTTAAGGAATAAGCCATTATTATAAACAAGATTATATATTTCATTTCCCAGAATTAAGCTTTTTGTATTTTTCAGTTTGTTTCCAGTCGTATTGTATCCTTATAGGCGTATGAGCCTTAAAGTCTTTCCACCGGGACGCACAAATAGGATTGTCCTCTATCTCTTTTTGAGCCTTCTTAAAATCCCTTTTCCTTGTCTTCCTATGGTCATCCTCCCAGTGATGACAAAGCTTTCTGACATACGGGATAACACTACAGCTCTCAAAGCAGTACACCGCCTTAGTAGTGTAAAGTTTTTTAGGTACAGCAAAAACCTCCGGCTCATAAGTCCTCTCTCCAATTTCAATCAAATGTTTAATATAAACAATGTAATCTTCAAAGTCTTTTATTAAATCCTCTTTGTTACATTCCTGCATTTCTTCCGTCTCATAGTTTTTTAACACAAAATTTCTTAAACAAGGAGGCTCTCCCGGCTGGGAAGGGAGAGAGGAAAAAAAATTTCCCCCACAGCCGGAAAGCACAATAAATAAAAATAGCTTTCTCATTTTGTTTTCTTTGTAAAGGCTATTTTACCATTTAGGAAATTGCGATGCAATCAAAACAACAAAGAAGCGTCAATTAAACTTTTCCTAAATGGTAAAAAGTCTCAAACAGTTTGTGTTCTGCTTGAATCTCACTCACAAGATCAATTTGAAAAAAGTCATTTAAGTTTTCAATATAAACTTTATCCTTTAAAACATCAGATTTGAGTTTTAAACTTTCCCTGCCATAAATGATAGGCCCCTTTAAAGGAGGTCTTTCTATAGGAGAAAAAATGCAGCCTGGGAAAAAAATAGACAAGTGTTCCATGACATCTTTCAAAAATTGCCTGTTTTCTCCATGATAAGGCTGCTTTAACCAAACTTCCAGCTGTCCATCTCTACGAAAAATACTGAGCAGATTATCATGGCTCCAAGGCAAAAGAAGGTTTTTTAAGGAAACAAAATGAGAAGGGATAATTTCCTCATACCCTCTAAAATCAACTTCAAAAAAATAAGCCGACCATTGCCAGAAAGGTTCATAAGCTCTTAGCTTTTTAAAAAAATGAGGATGATGTCCTCCCAGAAAAAAATATTTTTTAGCTGTTAAAGACTCATCTTTAAAGAGGAATTCAGACTCTTTTTCTTTAAAGGATATATCTGTTGGATGAGATTTGTAAAAAGCAATATCAGGATGATCTTTTTGAAACTGCTCCGCTTTTTTAAAAGAAGGATCAAACAAAAAGTAATCAGAAAATAGGTTTAAATTTTTATCTGAAAATTCAGAGTTATTGTATTCAAAAACTTTTCCAGCCATATTTAAAGACAAATAAGCCAGCCAATGGGTCTTAAAATCATTATAAGAGTCTGTATTCAGCCTATTGCTTAAAACGGGAAGTCTATCGGTCATCTCCCTCATACTTTGAAGAGGCCAAACACCTTCAGGGCTTAAAATACAAAAACCTCCTTCCTGGTTGGATAGAAACCCAAGAGATTCCAAAAATGTTTTTTTCTCTATTAAAGATTCATCCAAAAACAAGGCAAAAGGATTCTTTATTCTTGGTAAAAACTCAACATAAGCTGTTTTACTTCCTCTTTCAGAAAGCTTCTTCACTAAATAAAGCCCTCTTGGCCAGGGAGCAAAAATAACAAAATCAAACAAAGCTTTTTCTCTCCTGAAATTTCATAATTTAGAAAAACACCAATTCTATTCATCCTGTTTAAAATTTGAAGACCCTCAAAATTTAAACAGGATGAGGATCAGTAGAGCTTCATTAAGTTGGATGTCTACTTCTCAGGATAAAATTCAAATCCAATCATTGCATTTGATACAAGGATCACAGTTTTTTTAACTTATCCAAAAGATTAAACCTTAAATGATCAATATCTTCCATTTGATTTTTTGAAGACACCTCTGAATAAAGAACAGAATTTTTTAAATCCTGGATTTGATTTTTTAAACTCTGATCTGTTTGACTCTGTGCAAAGCGATTAAGATATAAAGCAGACTTCCTTTTGAAATCTCCAATATCTGTTTCATAAACATATTGAATCTGCTCAATTAATTTTTCTTTTGTTAAATGCGTCTCATAGGGCATACAAATTCCTTTTTTAAAACAAATAAGGGTCGTATATATTTTTATCAGCTTTTAACTTTATTGCAACAATTTTAATTATAGAAAGCATGACTTGTATATATTAGGTTATGATGCTTTAAGTTGACTTAAAAGTCAGTTAACTTATTGTATTTACATGAAAAATAAGTATTTTATTCGTTCAAGGATTTCAAAGGCTAAATTTAGAGAAATTATCAAGTTATTTGCAGGAGATTTAACAGCTTGTCAGATAGCTTTATTTTCCAGTGTCAGCAGAATATGTGTGAATAGAATTTTAAAACAAGTATTAATTTTTAAACAAGAGATACAGAAAATACTTAAGTTTAAAAATAATTTGACAAATCATGCCGTTTTCATAGATAAAGAAGCATTATGGCAACAGGCCGCGAAGCTTTATCTTTTAAAGAAGATACTACAAAAATTATCCAGCTTATCAAAGAGATAAGAAAAGTTATTGTAGGCCAGGAAGAGATGATTCAAGGTGTTCTTACCGGACTTTTTACCGGGGGGCATATACTGATTGAAGGTCTTCCAGGGCTGGCTAAAACTCTCGCTGTTTCCACAGTGGCAAAGGCTGTCTCTCTTCAGTTTCAAAGAGTCCAATTTACTCCAGATCTTCTTCCTTCAGACATCATTGGAACTATGGTTTTTAACTCCTTCACTAAAGATTTTACACCAAAAAAAGGACCGGTTTTTACAAATATTCTGTTGGCTGATGAGATCAACAGGGCCTCTGCTAAAGTGCAAAGTGCTTTGTTGGAGGCTATGGAGGAAAAACAGGTCACCATTGGTGAGAAAAGCTATCCTCTTCCTGAGCCTTTCTTGGTTCTGGCTACACAAAATCCTATAGAACATGAAGGGACTTTTTCTTTACCGGAGGCTCAAAGGGATCGGTTTCTTTTCCAAATCAATGTGAACTATCCAAGAAAAGGGGAAGAGCTCATTATTCTTAATCGCAGTTTTGAAGATTTAAAACACAATGTATCGACTATTTTAAGCAAAGAGGAGATTTTACAAATACAAAGAACTATTCAACATGTTCATATAGATGAAAAGGTGAAAAAGTATATTGTAGAAATTGTCCTGGCCACAAGAGATCCAAAAAGCTATGGGTTTCCTGAAATGGCAGAGTGGATAGAGGTTGGAGCTTCCCCCAGAGCCACAGTCAGTTTTCCACAGGCAGGAAAAGCCCTCGCTTTTTTTGAAGGGAAAAGTTTTGTCTCTATTGATGATATAAAAAGACTGGCTCCTTCAATTTTAAGGCACCGTCTGATTTTATCTTATGAAGCTCAAGCTGAAAATATTACAGTAGAGCAGGTTATAAATAAAATTTTAAAAAATCTTGAGGTTTGAGAAAATTGGATAAAGAAGTATTTAAACAGGTCAAACAAATTGATATTCTTGTAAGACGAAAAGTCAATTCCTTATTTGCAGGCAGTTATCAGTCTGCCTTTAAAGGGCAGGGTATGATTTTCTCTGACTTTAGAGAGTATGTCCCAGGTGATGACATTCGCTCTATTTCATGGGGTTTGACTGCTAAAATGTCCAAGCCTTACATTAAAACCTTTGAAGAAGACAGAGAGGCTCAAATCATTTTAGCTGTAGACATAAGCTCCTCAATGGATTTTGGAACAGGACAGATATCTAAAAAAGAAGCCCTTAACCTTTTAAGCGCTGTTATAGCTTTTTGCGCTCAAAAAAATCAAGATTCTTTAGGTCTCTTGATTTTTTCATCTGATGTGGAGCTTTATGTTCCTCCAAAGAAAGGGCTGCAACACACCTTTCGTGTTGTAACAGAAATCTGTAAATTTAAAAGAAAATCTGGACAAACAGACATGAAAAAAAGCCTCTCCTTTCTGCATAAAGTCTTAAAAAGAAAAAGCCATATATTTATTTTCAGTGATTTTTTAAACACTTCATCCTTTGAAAAACCAATAAAAAAATTAGGACAAAAACATGATGTAATGAGTGTGGTTTTTTCTGATATTTTTGAAAGGGAAATTCCTTTTATGGGATTGGTGGACATAGAAGATATGGAAACAGGTGAACAATGTGTTGTAGATTTTTCCTCTCCCTTTTTTCAAAAAAAACTTAAGTCTTTTTTACGGGATCAAATAAAACAAAGAAACAAACAATTAGCAAAATCCAAATGTGAACAGATTTCCATAGACTGTCAAAAAGACATTTATCGGCCTTTGGTAAGCTTCTTTCAAAGAAAAACAAAACTGGCATAGAAACAGGACTGGCTAAGTTTATACCAATCTTGTTTGAAATTTTTTATTTTTTATGCTTTTATTACATTGAATATTTAATTATCCCAGTCAAAATAGGTTCAAATTGAGTTCGGATTTGAACACTGAGAGGCTGAAAGCCTGCTTTACGGCAAAACATATATCTTAAATTTTGAATCTATTTTGACTGGGATAATTTTATTTATCAGATGAAAATAATAAAAATATAGGGGCAAAAATTTCAAATTTAGTTCAAATATACCATGATAACTCAGTGGCAATGCAATTTTAACAAACCTCCCTTACAAATCACTATAGGCCAAAAACTCCTCATACTGTGTAAAGGAGATAAAAAAGCATCACTCACAGCTCCTATCCGTATTGATTTTCTAGACAATAAACAAGCTTACTCTCTCTATGTTTTAAAGACTGTAAAAAAAGAACCTCATTTTTTAGCCTTGGAAGTCACCTCTTACCGAACAGGAAAGTTTAACAGCCCTTTTATTATAACTGACGGGAAAGAAAGCCTCCTCATAAAAAATCTTTCTTTTTCTGTTCAATCTGTTTTAAATCAAACAGAACAGCCTGTTCAGCCTCATGGTCCTTTTGGCCCTTTTAAACCGCCATTGCCAATATGGTATCTTTCAGCAACGATATTGACATCAGTTTGTTTAATTGTATGCCTCTTTAGTTTTTTAAATCGGTTGTTTAAAAGAAAAAGATTCATTCAAACTGTCTTAAACCGAAAAACTTATTTAGACCCTTCAAAATCCTTTATTATTAATTTGAGAAAACAAAAAGATGACTCAATCCATGCTATAAAAAAACTGGAAACGCTTTTTAAAATTTTTTTGGAAGATCTTTTGTTTATTCCTGCTATAGGCAAAACAAACAATCAAATTATGAGTTATTTAAAAAAATACCATCGTCACATTTATAAACAAGAGGGACATAAATTATACCAAATTTTAAATGAAATTTCAGCCTTAAAACAAAGTCCAGGAGACAAAACAACATTTCTAAAATTAAAAAATATTTGTCAGGATATGGTCTTTCTTTTGGAAAAAAACAAGAGGAGGAAATTAAATGGATTGGCATAGCCCTATAGCTTTCTTGCTTTTAATTCCTTTACTTTATCTCTACCTTTACTTTTCTCTTTTTTCAAAAAATAAAAAGGGGGCATTTTTATATAGTGGATTAAATCCTTTTTTTAAACAAACATTCACTCTCAGGTCATCTTTTATTTTTTTACCAAAACTTCTTAAATTTATAGCTTTAATATTTATTATTATTGCCCTGGCCAGGCCTCAAACAACTGAAGATATAGAAAATCACTATCAAAAAGGTGTGGATGTCATGATTGTTATGGATATTTCCTTGAGTATGTTGGCTGAAGATATGGGGCCAGGCATAAACCGTCTGGACGCATCCAAGGAAGTTGTCCATAAATTTATTGAAGGCCGTCCAAAGGATCGTATAGGTTTAATTTCCTTCTCTGGAGAATCTTTTACAAGAGTGCCTCTTACTTTTGATCACAATCTTCTCAAACTTGATCTTGCAAAAGTTAAAACTCTCCCTTTAATAAAAGATGGAACTGCTATTGGAGTAGCTCTGGCTAATGCAGTCCTGCGTCTTAAACATTCCCCTAAAGACAGCCGTATCATCATTCTCCTGACAGATGGAGAAAACAATACTGGCTTTATTGATCCGGAAACAGCACTACAGATTGTTCGTAAACATAACATAAAAGTTTATACAGTTGGTCTGGGCAGTTTAAAAAATGCCCCTATAAAATATCCAGACCTTAACTCTATGGGAAGAATTATCTATCGCAGAACTTATGTAAGAACTCGCATCAATAAAAAACTGATGCAAAAAATATCCTCTCAAACTGGCGGTGAGTTCTTTATGGGGAAAAACTTAGCCTCTTTAGAAAGAATCTTTAAGAAAATAGATGAGTTGGAGACCTATGATATTCAAATTAACAAATGGACAAAATATGAAGAGCACTTTCAGAATTTTTTGTCAATAGGGGCTGTTTTATATTTTTTATCCATGCTGCTATCACTCACTGTATTTTTTAGGGGGATATAAATGTTCTTCCATGATCCCAATTACTTTTATTGGTTGGCTGTTTTACCTTTTATTGTAATCATTTATGGACTTCGCATTTATGTCCGGCAAAATTTGATAACCAAATGGCTGAACTTACAAAAGAATTTTCTAACATCTTTAATCAGTGAAAAAAAGAGAGCTTTAAAAATGGGGCTTAGAATCCTTACCATGCTCCTATTATTCACAGCTCTTGCCAGACCACAAAGCGCAGGGGAAAAAGTGGACATATATAACAAAGGCATTCATCTCCTCATTCTTGTTGATGTTTCCAAAAGTATGCTGGCGGAAGATGTCAAGCCGAATCGTCTAAGCTTTGTGCAGAAAAAAATTTCTGAATTGATAGATTTATCCTCAGGGGATCAAATAGCTCTTGGAGTTTTTGCCAGCTCTCTGTTGCTAATTGCGCCTTTTACAAATGATCTGACTGCCATAAAATCTTATTTGAATGACCTTTCAGCAGATTATCTTTCAAATCAGGGGACAGATTTTGGCAGAGCCTTTCAATCAAGCATTAAAATTTTTTCAGGTCTTAAAGATAACGAGAGAGAAAAATCTGTGAAAGCTGTTGTGCTTATTTCTGACGGTGAAGATCACTCCAAAACATCTGAAATAACTGCTAAAATATTATTTAATAAAAAAGGAGTCCGTGTTTTTACTCTTTCGGTAGGAACAAAAGAAGGGGGAGTTATACCTATAAGAGATTATACAAATAAAATAAAAGAATATAAAAAAGATGGAGATGGAAAACTCGTTATCACCCGTTTAAAAAAAGATTTATTAATGAAAATTGCAAAAGAGGGAAGAGGGGCCTATTATCATTTAACTTATGGAGGTCATGCTATTCAACAGTTAAGAAAAGATCTGGATGTATTAGAAAAAAGTTTGTTTGAAAAAAAAGCCTATACACAAAAAAGAGAACATTATCAATGGCTTCTACTGATGGCTTTTTTAACAGCTCTAATGGAATTGGTTTTGAGCAGCCGAATATACAAACAAACATCATTTTTTAAAATGAATAGGTTTATCCGATGAAAGTCCATAAATTGGTTTCCCTTTGGGAAATTTTGTTTGTTTTGGTTTTGATTTTTTTAAGTCTGGTTCTGTTAATATATTATTTTAGCGGGACAGATTTTTCTTTTAGCCATAAAGGAACAAAAGCCTTGCAGGAAAAAAACTTTGTTCAAGCTCAAAAATATTTTAATCAGGGTTTAATACACAGTCCTTCTAATCCCTGGCTCCATATAAATTTAGCTTTAAGCTATGATTTTCTGGATGCTCCAGATAAAGCTCTTAAAATTTATAATACTGTCTCTTCTGATTTGGCTAAACATTCAAAAGGAGCTGTTTTTTATGCTTACTTTAATCAAGGAGAATTAAATGGCCGCCTGGGCTTGTTGGAAGAGGCCATTAAAAATTATCAGAAAGCCCTTGAATTTCAATATAAAGAGAAAATAATAAAAACAAATATTGAATTGTTATTTCAACATGACCAACAAAAACAAACAGATGATAAAGAAGAAAAATCTGAAAATAAATCGGAGGAGGAAAACCAACAAAATGACAGCTTCTCAAATGAAGAAGGCGGTCAGGAGCAGGAAGCCCAACAAAATGACAGCCCCTCAAATGAAGGCAGTCAGGAGCAGGAAACCCAACAAGATGACAGCTTCTCAAATGAAGAAGGCGGTCAGGAGCAAGAAACCCAACAAGATGACAGCTTCTCAAATGAAGAAGGCGGTCAGGAGCAGGAAAACCAACAAAACGGCAGCTCCTCAAATGAAGGCGGTCAGGAGCAGGAAGCCCAACAAAACGACAGCTTCTTAAATGAAGACAAACAAGGGCAGCATAGGTATTATACAGAGGAACAAGAGCAGCAAACCCCATTTTCAAATGAAGAACAGGCTATTTTAAAAGAAATAGAAAAACAGGAAAACAAAGCGCGATTAAAAGCTTACAAAAGGAAAAAACATTTTGGTGATAAATCAAAAAAGGACTGGTAAAAGATGAAGCATTTTTTATTTTTCTTTTGTTTATTTCCCTTTTGGACAGAGGCTTTAAATGTTAGCACCAGTGTTGATAAAAAAACATTAGCTTTAAATGAATCCCTTATTTTTACAATACAGATTCAATCAGAAGGGGAAAAAATAAAAAAACTGGACATTCCTGATTTATCTGATCTGAATGGCTTTTATGTTCTGGATCAATCCCAAGGGCAACAAAGCTCTATTAATATTGTTAATGGTAAAATGACATCAACAAAAACTATTTTATACAATTACAGTCTCCAACCAAGAAAAACAGGTTTGTCCAAAATACCGGCTTTAAAGATAAAAGTGAATGGACAAACATTTCAAACAGAGTCTATTTCCATAACTGTCACAAAACAAAGCAACAAACCCTCAACTCCGCCTCAAAGTTCCCCTTTTACTTTACCATTTTCCTTCCAAATGCCACATTCTTTATTCAACATCCCTAATCCTCTCCTAAATAACAGACAGAAAGCCAAAATCAAACTGCATGTAAATTTAAGCAAAAATTCTGTATATAAAACGGAAATTGTCCGCGCTGATTGGCTGATTTTACAAAGCTCTCGTTCCGTCAATTATGGACTCCATGAAACTCCTTCTTTTGAAGGATTCTGGAAAGAAGAAATAAAAAATAAAACAAAAGATGCTGGGACACAGGTTATAGATAAAGTTTTATACAAAAAGATATTTTTTAACAGCTTATGGCTGTTCCCTTTAAAAACAGGAGAATTGGTTATTGATCCCTATGTTATAAAACTACACTATCTTTCCATGTTTTCTCAAGGAGAAGCAAAAGCATTCCCTAAAAAGATAATAAAAGTCAAAGAGCTGCCTTCAAATGGTCGGGATAATTCTTTTACAGGAGCTGTAGGTTCTTTTAAAATGAAGGCTGAAATTAAAGATAAATCAGCTAAAGTTAACCATCCTGTGTCTTACAAGTTGACTTTTAAAGGCGCCGGACACCCTCGTTTTATAAATCTCCCTCCACTGAGTTTTCCTTCTTCTGTTCAAGTGTATCCACCGGCTGAAAAATCCCAGTTTTCAGATTCATTAGGGCAAGGCATAAAAGAGTTTGAATTTTTGATTATACCAAAGCAAGAGGGTGTCTTAAACATCCCGTCTTTTACCCTCAGCACTTTTGATCCAAATTCTGGACAGTATGTTTTTCATAAAACCCCTTCCTTTTCCATACCTGTCCAAAAAGGGAAGGCAGATGATGAAGAGGGTATATCCTTCCTTGAAGAAGAGCAGGATCAGCAAAACGCTCTCCTTTTTGAGCCTTTACAGAAAACCTATTGGCCTCAGTTTATAAGCCATAAAAATTTTATGATGTTCTGGCTGTTTTTTTTCAGTTCATCTTTAATTGGCTTGTTTTTCCTGCACATAAAAGATTTTAATCTTTTTAAAAGGAAAAAATCTGTTAGAAAAAAAATAAACCGGAAGTTTAAAATTATACAAAAACTTTTGGATAAGAAAGACTGGCAAAAAGCTTGTATACAAATGATTCGTGTCAATTATATGGTCCTTTATTCCTCTCAAATAAAAAGCTCTACCCCGGATTGGAGACAAGCCTTAAAGGATCTTCCTCCAAGCTTAAATAAAAAATATGCCTCTCAATTTGAAACCTTATTCAAAAAATTGGAATTTTTGAGTTTTGGGCCTGGGCCACAAGTCAAAATGAACAAATCAGCTTTAAGTGAGGCGCAAAAACTCTTTAAACACACAAAGACTCTTATTAACTCCCTCCTGCTTGATATGAAGCCATCTTAACATCTTTTTTCTTGGTTCATGGTGGCTTTGTTTTGTTCTGACCCCCATTTCAACTAAACAGCCTATTTTATCAATTTCCTGTATTCTGCAGGGCTTTTCATGCCCCATCCAGAATGAGGAGGCATGTTATTATAGTGTTATGACTCCATTTTAAAGATCATATTCCCTTATTTTCCATTCTATTTTTTAAATTATTTGCTTTTTTTGTTATAATTTATAACATTTTATGACAAAAAAATCTTGACAATTAAAAGTAAATCAGCTTTTATAAGCCTATATAGGAGAACAAATGTCTAACGATTTGTCATATAAATTGTTAAAAATACGGCAAAACTTACTTATTTCCCAAGAAGATTTAGCAGAAAAACTAGGTGTTTCTTTTGCTACTGTAAATCGTTGGGAAAATGGCCGCTCTCTTCCAAGAAAATCTATAAAAGGAGCTATTTACCAACTTTATGAAGAAGCTCAAAATCAGGAGGTTATTCCTCAAAAACGAAAAAAAGAAGTCAAAAACAAAAAAAAACATGATAGCAGTCTAAAAACAAATATTCTTGATAATAGTTCTATGGAGCAGATGCTTTGGCAAGCTGCTTGTAAAATTAGAGGTGAGAAGGATGCCCCAAAATTTAAAGATTATATTTTACCTTTATTATTCATAAAGCGATTATCTGATGTTTTTGATGATGAAGTAAAACGGCTTATTCAAACCTTTGGCAGTGAAAAACAAGCTTTAAAAATGTTGGAGATGGATCATTCACTTGTTCGGTTTTACCTGCCTCCTTTAACCAGATGGGCTATTGTCAGTGGTCGTGAAAATTTTAAATGGCCAAAAGGAGAACAGCCCAGATCATTAGGGGAACAGTTGACTTTAACTATGAGAGCTATTGTAAAAGCCAATCCAGATAAGGATCTTAAAGGTGTTATTGATGTTGTGGATTACAACGAAAGCAGAGGTGGAGAAAGAGAAATCAGTGACTCGGCCTTAAGAGGAATCATTGAAGCTTTCTCAAAATATCGCTTAGGACTTAATGATGTAGAGCCTGATTTTTTAGGCCGTTCTTATGAATATCTTTTAAGAAAATTTGCAGAGGGACAAGGGCAAAGCTCAGGAGAGTTTTTTACTCCTAGAGAAGTCGGCTTTATCATGGCTAAAATTATGCAGCCCTTGGGGGGAGAAACAGTTTATGACTATGCCTGTGGCTCTTTTGGTCTGCTTATTAAACTTCAATTGGTTTTAAAAAAAACAAATCCTTTAAATAAAATTCCCCTTCAGTTAAATGGCCAAGAGTTAACTAGCTCAAGCTTTGCTATTGCTTGTATGAATAAAATTATCCATGACATGGAAGGAAAAGTCCTGCGTGGTAATTCTATGGAAAATCCAAAGTTTAGAGACTCCTCTGGCAGATTAAAAAAATTTGATATTATTCTTGCCAATCCCATGTGGAATCAACCTATTGACACCTCTATTTATGAAAATGATCCCTTTGATCGTTTTGAATCTCAAGGAGGAGTTACTTCCAGTAAAGCGGACTGGGCTTGGCTTCAACACACTTTGGCTTGTTTAAAAGAGAATGGAAAGGCGGCTATAGTATTAGATACAGGAGCAGTCACTCGTGGCAGTGGAAGTCAGCATGAAGATAAAGAAAAAAAAATCAGGAAATGGTTTGTGGATAATGATTTTATTGAAGGAATCATCCTTCTACCTGTTAACCTCTTTTATAATACTCCTTCTGCTGGAATTGTTATTTTTCTTAATAAAAACAAAATAGAGAAAAGAAAAGATAAGATTATTCTTTTAAATGCCAGCCAGGAATCTTATAAAGGAAAGCCCAAAAACCATATCTCTGAAGAGGGAATTAACAAAATAGCCAATGCTTTTATTGAGGGAAAGGAAATAAAGAATCTTTTAAAAATTATTACAAAAGAGGAGGCTGTTCAAAATGATTATAACTTATCCCCTTCAAGATATGTGAGTTTGTCGGAGAAAGTCGCTTATCGTCCTATCCCCCAAATTCTATCTGAGTTGACAATTATTCAGGAAGAGGAAAAACAGGTCAGTATGGAGTTAGATCAGATATTTAAAAAATTAGAGCCTCAGTTTAAGGAGGGTAAATAAATGGGGAAAGGTCCAATGAAATTTGACGATATTCCTGCGGGATCAACAGAAAGATATTAATGTATAAATTTTTGAGTAATTAATAAAAAACTTAGAAAGGGGGTGAAGTATGAAAAAAACACAACTAAATACAATAGAGCTGGCAAAAAATAACTTTAAGAGAAAACTTTTTAGCCTTGATAAAGCCCTGCAATCCTTTAAAGAAGTTTATTCTTTTTACCTTGAAAACCCTAATCAAAAGGTTTCTCAAATGGCTTTGATTAAAAGTTTTGAATTAACATTTGAATTAAGCTGGAAAACCCTACAATCTTTTTTTAAGTCCCAGGGACATACTGAAGTAAGATTTCCTAAAGGTGTTATAAAGGAAGCTTTTAACAAAGATGTTATTAAAGATGGTCAGTTATGGATAAATATGCTGGATGCCAGAAACAGGTTATCTCATATTTACGATGAAAGCATGATTAAGGACATTATCCAAAGAATCTCTAAAGATTATCTGAAGGGGATAGAACAACTTTATCAAAAACTGAAAAAGGAAATCTAATGGCTTTTGGTTTGCCTCAAAAAACAATTACGCAGTTAAAAAGCGTTTTTAAAAAATATCCTGAAATCACTCAGGTGAAAATTTACGGTTCACGAGCAACAGGCCAATATAGAAGAGGTTCAGATATTGACTTAGCTTTTTTCTCTAGATCTGGAAAGGATTTATCATCAAATCTTTTATGGGAGCTAGATGACCTGCCAACTCCTTATCTGTTTGATTTAGTTAATTATAATACATTAGATGAAAATCCTTTAAAAGAAGAGATAGATAAATATGGTACAGTACTTTACAGAAAAAATACTGTAGAACATTCAGCACCTTTGCAACGCAAGCTTAATCTTTCTTCTGAAAATAACTCTAATCATATCTGGCAAATGAAACACTTAGGGAAAGTATGTACTTTTGAATATGGAAAGCCACTTAAAAAAGAAGATAGAAGAAGTGGAAAATATCCTGTTTTTGGTTCAAATGGTATAGTTGATTACCACAATAAATATTTAATCAAAGGTCCATGTATTATTGTAGGAAGAAAAGGAACTGCTGGTGAAGTAACTTATTCGGAAAGTAAATGTTTCCCTATAGATACAACTTTCTATGTAAACTTGAAAAGTACAAGTGAATATAACATGAAGTACCTTTATTTTATGATGAAAACATTAAATCTAAAAAAAATAAGTACACAATCTAATGTGCCAGGACTTAATAGAAATGATGTATACAAAGAAGTAGTTCCTTGCCCTCCTCTACCAGAACAAAAAAAAATTGCTGGAATATTATCTCAAATTCAAAAAGCCATAGAAATTCAAGATAAACTTATCAAAACTACAAAAGAATTGAAACAGACAACTATGAAACAACTTTTTACTTACGGAGTAAGAGACAAGAAAACAAAACAAACAGAAATCGGACAAATCCCAGAAGAGACTTTAAGCTATGCTCAAACAAAGTGGCTAATAGTAAAATTAGACGATATTTCTAAAGTAAGCTCTGGAAACTCTGCGCCTCAAGATAAAAGCCTTTTTAATAAAGGAAAATATCCTTTTTGTAGGACTTCAGATGTTGGAAAGATTCATATCTCAGATAATTTTAAAGAAGTTCATGACTATTTAAACGATGTAGGTGTTAAAAAATTAACTCTTTTTAAACAAGGTACAATTTTATTTCCAAAAAGCGGGGTATCAACTTTTTTAAATCATCGAGTTATGCTTGGAATAGACAGTTATGTCTCTAATCATTTAGCAACAATTTATCCAAATCAAAAAAAAGTAATACCAAAGTTTTTATTTAATTTATTGTGTCTCGTTGATGCTAAAAAATTGACAAACGATCACAGTTACCCTTCTTTAAAGTTATCGGAAATAAAAAAGATAAAAATTTCTCTTCCTCCTCTTCTTGAACAAGAAAAAATTGCTGATATTTTAACAAAGATAGATCAAAAGATAGAAACTCATAGGAAAAAGAGATCATCTCTTGAAGAGCTATTTAAAACTGCTTTGCATCAGTTGATGACAGGAAAAATCCGAGTCCATAAACTCAATATAAATTTAGAGGGCAATTTATGACTAAAGAAGAATTGAATAATTTTATCCGATTTTCTGATCAAAAAGAATATATAGAAAATAAGCTATATAAAGAAGAGTGGGTAACTGTTTATCAGTCAAAAAAAATAAATAAAGACGAATATACAGATGATATTTGTTTTTATTCTTGTATTGTTAATGAAGAAAGAAAAAGTAAAGATGATAAAAAAGATTCTCAGTGGATAATGATGAATTCTAGCAGACCGGGAATCATAGAGTATAATAAACCATTAAATTTAATAGATACAATAAAAGAAAAGCTATTTGGAAATTTGATTCGCAACTTTTCCATAAATAATTTTCTATGGACATCTCAACAATTAAAAAAGAGAGATAGCGCTTCTTTTAAAATAAAAAATTTATTTTTTAAGCGATTGAAATTTTTATTTAGTTATAAAATTAAAAGAATAAAAACATATTATAGATTTCCTGAAAAAGGTATAGAGCCTTTAGTTCATATAAGGAATTTTGAAAGGAGTAATTTTCCACCCTATATAGAAATTTCTGAAGAGTTTCGTCATTATTTTGATCTTTATGAAGATAAAAATAAAAATATCTTTTTATCTTCTGATGATAGCGGTAATTCTATAGAAGTTGTTAAAATAGTTGATAAGGAAAAAGAGGGAGAAGTTCAAATAAAGAAAAAATATATAAATGAATTTTTGTTTGTAAAAAAAATGTGGCTTTGTGTTCAGTTTGATAATAGAAGGTGGATTAGACAAACCTTAGAAAGACCGATAAAAGAAAACTTTGATTCAGAAAGTTATATCTATTCTCTAAATAGTATAAACATTGACTTTAAAAATAAAAAGTCTTCCATAAGATTTATGGGCAGAAAATTTATTAAATATCAAGATTTAGACTGTTTATGGTATGAAAAAGAAAGAAAGTATGAAAAGTTTGCTTTTATAGATGAAAATGGAGATGAAAGAGAATTTACTTGTGAAGAAGATAAGCTAGCTGATTATTTTGGAAAAAACAAAGGCTCTCCAAACTATTTAAAACCTATATCTTTTTGCAAGGATGTTTTGAAAAAGTATTATGATAAACCAGATCAATATTCTGTAAGAGATGGATATTTAAAATGTGAAGGTTTTTGGGACATGGAAATAGATATAATGGATAATAGAGTATTTGTTTTTTTAGGTGATTTATCAAAGCTTCCATATACAGAGCAAAAACATTGGAGAAGCTGTAATATTACAGAAAAAGCAGGTATTAAAGGATGTTTATCTATCGTTTTAAAATGGAGAAATTGTTGAAAAAAGCAATGTGCAAAAAATGCGCTTTTGTTTGGTTTTTAAAAAAAGCAAAGGGACTGACTTTAACTTTAACAGCTTCCGCTTTAACAAGCTTAACTCTTCTGGCGGCTGGAAGTGATCCAAAAGACAAAGATAAAATGATTGGTTTGACTTTATTATTATTGAAAGGAAAGTAAAATGATTGAAGGCAAAAATATAGAATGGAAAACTTCATGGAGGGATGAGTATCTCAAATGGATATGCGGTTTTGCAAACGCTCAGGGCGGAGTGCTTGAAATTGGCAAAAATAATAAAGGGGAAACAGTGGGAGTCTCTAACTCTTATAAACTTTTAGAGGATTTACCTAATAAAATAAGAAGCGCCTTGGGAATTATCCCTGAGATAGACTGTATTAAGTCTAAAAGAAAAGATATTATTCGGATTAAAGTCAAAGCTTACTCTCACCCTGTCAGTTATAATGGGCTGTATTATTACCGAAGCGGAAGCACAAACCAACAGTTGAGGGGGACGGCTTTGGATCATTTCATACTTGGGAAAATTGGGAAAACTTGGGATTCTGTCCCTATTCCTAAAGTTTCTGTCAAAGCCTTATCTTCTAAGGCGCTCAAGCAATTTCGTAAAAGAGCTGTCAGTAAAAAAAGACTTCCTCCTGAAGTCTTGAAGGAAAAAGATGAGGTTTTAATTAAAAAATTGAAATTAAAAGAAGGCAAATATCTTAAAAGAGCAACTCTTTTGCTGTTTCATCCTGATCCAGAAAGCTATGTCACGGGAGCTTTTATTAAAATTGGCTTTTTTAGAGATGATGCAGACCTGAGCTACCATGACACCATTCACGGAAATTTATTCACTCAAGTTGATCAGACTATGGATTTGCTTTTAACTAAATACTTGAAAGCTTTAATTTCTTATGAGGGCTTGCAGAGAATAGAAAGCTACCCCGCCCCTATCAGTGCTTTGCGGGAGGCTCTTTTAAATGCTGTTATCCATAAAGACTATAGCAGTGGCTCCCCTATACAAATTCGGGTCTATGAGGATAAAATTGTTTTTGGAAACATTTGCCGTTTAATAGATAATTGGACAGTTAAAAAAATAGTTTCAGAAAAGTTATCTCATGCCAACAATCCTTTATTGGCTAAAGCTTTCTTTTTAACAGGTATGGTTGAAACTTGGGGTCAGGGAATTGAAAAAATGAAAAGAGGCTGTAAAAATTATGGGGTTCCTGTTCCTGTATTCTCCGGCACGAAAACCTCTTTTCGTGTTCAGTTTAAAAATCATGGAGACAGCTCAGTTCAGTTAGATAGAATTTCAAAAAAAGCTATAGAAAGAATCACAGGTAAAAAGTCTAAAGAAATGACCCTAAAAACGACCCAGAAAATGAACCTGAAAAATGACTCACAAATACCTAAGAAAATAACCAAAAAAATGACCCCAAAAAAGTCTCAGAAAACTACCCAAGAAACTACCCAAGAAACTACCCAAGAAACTACCCAGAAAACTACCCAAGAAACTACCCAGAAAATGACCAAGAAAATTTTAGACCTCATTCAGAAAAATCCTCATATTACCAGACAAAAGCTATCAAAAAAGATAGGGAATATTACATCTGATGGGGTGAAATATCATTTGGAACAATTTAAAAAACAAGGCATTTTAATAAGAGTGGGAGCTAATAAAGGCGGTTATTGGAAAGTGATAAAAAAACTAAAATAAAAAGGAATAGCAAATGACTGCATTTACAACAGAGTCAAAAACAGTAGAGGAGCCTCTTATTAAATATGCTATACAAGCTGGGTGGGAATATATCCCTCCAAAAACAGCTTTGAATTTAAGAAGAGGAGAAACTGGCAGATTGTTTTACAATGTTTTAAGAGAATCTCTTATTAAATTAAATTCAGATTTTTTAAATGAAAAAAATGTGGATGGACTTATTGCTCAAAAAATAGATGTTGCTGCAGGCACAATTGAAGGAAACAAAGAAAACCTGAATTGGGCCAGAGGGCATGGAATGTTTTTTGACGCAAAAGAGAAAAGAAACAGGAATGTAACACTCATTGATTTTTTTAATTCTGATAATAATGTTTTTCATGTAACTCAGCAATGGACTTATGAAAATCCATATAAAACAAATCGTCCTGATGTCATGTTCCTTATAAATGGAATGCCTTTTGCTATAGTAGAAAATAAAAGACCAGGAATCAAAGACTCTATGGAGGAAGCTATCATACAACTCAAACGGCTTGAAAGAGAAACGCCTGAAATTATGGCTTACCCTCAGGTTTTTAATATTACTGACGCGCTTCAATACTTTTATGGGGCAACTTGGAATTATTCCCGTAAAAACATTTTCAATTGGAAAAAAGAAATTCAAGGACAAAGAACAAAAAATATTAATTTGGAAGAAGCAGTGTTTGCTTTTTTTGAAAAAAAACATTTTTTAAAAATGATAAAAGATTGGATTCTATTCTACTATAAAGAAAATGAACTGCAAAAAACCATATTAAAACAACATCAAACAAGAGCTATTGAAAAAGTTATCAAAAGATGCGATGAACATTCAAAAAAACGAGCCTTAATCTGGCATACTCAAGGCTCAGGAAAAACTTTTACAATGCTTACAGCCGCACGGCTTATTTTGGAATCTAATAAACAGGCAACAGTAATGATCATTGTTGATAGAAATGAACTAGAAGGACAGCTATCTGTATGGGTTGATCGTATTGTTAAAGAGTTAGAAACAAGTGGCATCACTATTGAACAAGCTAATTCTAAAAAAGTTTTACAAAAACTATTAAAAGATGACTTTAGAGGCTTAATTGTATCTATGCTGCATAAATTTAAGGATATGCCTGTTAATATTTGTAAGAGAGATAACTTTTACATATTTATTGATGAGGCTCATCGCTCTGTAGAAGGAGATTTAGGAAATTATCTAACAAGTGCTCTGCCAAAGGCCACTCTTGTTGGTTTTACAGGAACTCCTATTGATAAAACTTCAAAAGGGAAAGGGACATTTAAAGTTTTTGGGAAAGATGATAAACCACAAGGCTATTTGGATAAGTATTCTATAGCCGAATCTATAGAAGACGGCACAACATTAAAAATCAGACACTCATTAGCCCCTAACAAAATGACAGTAAAAGAAAATCTTTTAGAAAAAGAGTTTTTTAAAATAGCAGATACAGAAGGTATAAGTGATATAGACACTTTAAATAAAATCCTAAAAAAATCTGTAACGCTTAGAACTTTTTTAAAAGCCTCTCATCGTATTGATAATGTTGCCCAATGGATAGCGACACATTTTAAAGAAAATATAAAACCTCTGGGTTACAAAGCCTTTGTGGTTGCTGTGGACAGAGAAGCCTGCGCTTTATATAAAAAAGCCTTGGACAAATATCTGCCAAAAGAAATATCACAAGTTGTTTACACAAAGGGATTAAATGATTCCAACCTATTACAACAGCATCATCTGGAAAAAAGTGATGAATCAACAATTAGAAAAAATTTTGTGAAAACCGATTCTGATCCACAAATACTTATTGTAACAGACAAACTGCTGACGGGATATGACGCTCCTATTCTTTATGGTATGTATTTGGATAAACCTATGAGAGACCATGTATTGCTTCAAGCCATTGCCAGAGTAAACAGACCTTATGAAGACAAAAAAGGAATAAAAAAACCCTGTGGCTTGATTATAGATTTTGTGGGTGTATTTAAGTCTCTGAAAAAGGCCCTTTCTTTTGATTCAGATGAAGTCAATGCTGTTATTGAGGACTTAGACCTTTTAATGCAAAAATTCAAATCCATGATGAATACGGACATGAAGCCTTATTTATCTGTAACTGCAAAGGGAGCTGACAAGCTGTTGGAAAAACTGGTTTATGAAACTCTATTGGATATTGAAGAGAGAAAAAAGTTTTTTGACAAGTTTAAAGAAATAGAAACTCTTTATGAAATATTATCTCCGGATTCAGAGTTAAGTGACTATATAAGTGAATACAAAAAATTAGCCGAATTATACAGAATTGTAAGAAACACTTACAAAGAAAAAACAGACTTTGTTTTTGATGTTTGTAAAAAAACAGAAAAATTAATTCAAGGATCAGCAAACTTAAATATTTTTTCCGGGATTGTTAAAACCTATGAAATTAATGAACAAACTTTAAAAAAGATAAAAGAAAAACAAAATATAGATTCAGATAATAAGAAGATAATTAATCTTATTCATTCTATTCAAAAAGAGGCTATAGAGAATAGTCAGCAGGAGCCTTATCTTATCTCCATATCTGACAGATCTAAAAAAATAATGGAAGCCTTTGAAAAGAAACAACAAAATTCCAAAGAGGCATTAGAATCAATAACAAAACTGATAGAGGAAAAGGTAAATATACAAAAAATGAGGAAGCAAAGCGCTTTATCTCATCAGGAGTTTACTGTTGCCTGGCCTTTACAAAAGTACAGTGTCAAGAGCTTTGAAGCTTTAGCCATT
Organism: Bdellovibrionales bacterium; assembly: GCA_965116175.1. Taxonomy (GTDB): domain Bacteria; phylum Bdellovibrionota; class Bdellovibrionia; order Bdellovibrionales; family UBA1609; genus JACOND01. The sequence goes on from OZ220490.1 coordinate 487,012, forward strand.
CAAATCAGTGAAAGTTTTGATAAATTCCAAAATTTTTATAGTAACTCAGATGAGAAAAGACAATTAAAAATGGATATATATAAAATACTTTTAGGGCATATTTCAGGCAATCAGTTGTTTGCTGTTACTGAAGAAATAATAAAGTCAGTTGAAGCAACAAAAAAATGAAATATACTAATCCTGTTTGAAGTTTCAGGGTTTTATGGAAGAAAAAAAACCAGAACCCCCAAATGAGATCAGTATAAAATAAAATTTACATCATTGAGAATCAACTTTAGGAGGTGAAAAATGAAAATAGATGAAAAAATAAAACAATTTAAAAATGAAATAAAAATATGGTCTAAAAAACTTCAAGTATTTCCTCATGATGTTAAATTGGAAAAAATAAAGCAATGGGGATATTGCTCTTCTGATGGGGCTATTTGCTTCAATAGTGATCTTTTGTTTAAACGAAAGGAGATTCAAATTTATGTTATTGTACACGAACTTTTACATTTAAAAACCCCCAATCACGGTAAACTCTTTCAGGCATTGATGAATATTCATATACCTAATTGGAAAGAGTTAGATAGAGAACTCCATTTTACAGAAGAGGAGCTTAATCCAGTAAACTCACAAAGTGATTTGATTCGTTAATTGTTCTGACCCCCAGTTCAACTAGACAACTCGATCCATCAATATCTTTTGTCCTTTTAAAGCCTGCATATTGTTTTGCTTGCAAAAGCAGATTAATTTTCTGTGTATGATTTGCATATATAAAAAAAGATTTCCATCTATAATTTCCAGTCTGTTTATCTTTTTTTATAGATAAATTTTCACAATAAAAGTCACGGAGGGTCTAAGGAAATATAGTTAAATATGATTGCAATACGGGACAAATGCGTTAAGTTTTTATTTTCAACTGTTTGAAGAGTGTTTTCCAAATAAGAAACATCTTCAATTATTGAGTTAAATACTTTTTTCTGACTCTGAGTTAATTGAGGATTCAAGGTGTTAATTAGCAAATTTAACCTTTTGGAGGAAAGGGGTCAGAATCATAGCTGTTTTTTTCTCTTATTCTGCCATTTCTGCCATGAACCGATAGCTCCCCATGTGTGAGTTTTGCTATCACTTTTCCTGATTCAATAGCTTTTTTTTTGGGTATTATGAGCAGATAGAGTCAGGCCATTATTTTTCACAGCCCAATGATTGCTCGCTTTGACAACATGATAATTTTTTTTAGACATCTTTAACCTCTTAATTATAAATAACATAACTATAGATTTTAAGTCAAGAATCCAACTTAAAAAATGTAGGATATTAAAACTCGCTGTGATTTATAGATAGAGCGGGAAACGGCAGGAAAATTTGGGAAAAAGCACAGAAGGTTTATATTGATTTTAAACAAACTTAATGGTAAAAAACCAGTTGCTATGAATATAAGAAAAAAGGTTTTAGTGGCTATGAGCGGCGGAGTGGACAGCTCTGTAGCTGCTGTTTTATTGAAAGAACAGGGTTATGATGTTATTGGAGTCACCCTTCAAGTTTGGGATTATTCCAAAAACAACAATACCGAGGGTTATGGCACCTGCTGTTCTCATGTGGATGTCCAAGACGCAAGAACTGTTTGTGATATTTTAAACATTCCTTTTTATGTTTTGAACACTGAAGATGTTTTTGAAGAAACAGTGATCCGGCCTTTTGTGGACAATTACTTAACTGGAAAAACTCCTATTCCCTGCTCTAATTGCAATACATTTTTAAAATTTCATTATCTTGTGAAAAAAATGAAGGCATTGGAGTGTGATTATCTGGCAACAGGCCACTATGCAAAAATTCAAGCTCTTGAAGGGGGAAAATACGGTTTATTTACCAGTGATGATACTATGAAAGATCAAAGTTATTTTTTATTCACTCTTGATCCGGAAATTTTGCCAAAGCTTTTGTTTCCTATAGGCCCTTTAAACAAAAAAGAAGTTCGTGAAATAGCTGTGCAAAAAGCCCTTCCTGTTTTTGGAAAAAAGGATTCCACAGGTGTCTGTTTTATTGGTAAAGGGAATTATAGATCCTTTGTTGAAAATTACGCAAATAACAATGAGTTGAAACTTCCTGAAAAAGGCCTTTTCAAACATTATCCCACAGGCTCAATCCTTGGAGAGCATGAAGGGATACATAATTTTACCATTGGTCAAAGAAAAGGCTTGGGTGTCTCATCCCATAAAGCTTTATTTGTTGTAAAAATTGATAAAAAAACCTCTGAAGTATGGCTTGGGGATGAGAGTGAACTTTATTCTCAAATAGCTGAATTGACTGAAATTCATTGGCTGGATGAGGCTAAGGAAGGGGAAAAACTAAATGTAAAAGTTCGTTTTCACGATAAAGGAGCTCCAGCCTACATTTCTAAAAATAAAAATTCTTATCTCTTAAAGTTTGTTCAACCAAAAAAAGCTTTAACTCCGGGGCAGTCTGCTGTTTTTTACAGAAATAAACAAGTTCTTGGCGGCGGAGTGATACAAAAAAGACTGGATAAGTGATAGGGTAAAATGAAACAACCCATCAACATCAAGACATTTGGCTGTAAGCTTAACCACTATGACAGTCTCCTTATTAAAAAACAGGTTCACACCCATTTTGTTAAAGGAAAAGAAATATTTATTTTAAATAGCTGTGCAGTAACAGCTCAAGCAGGCAAGGACATACGAAAGGAGGCAGATAAAATCAAAAGCTCTTATCCCAACAGCCTTATTGTTCTTACAGGCTGCGGCGCCCAGGTTGAAACTGAACTTTATGAAAAAACAAAATCCATTGATTTGGTTGTGGGAAATTCTGATAAAAAAGATTTAATAAATATTTTAAACAATTACTCCTCTCAACAAAAAAACAAAGTTTTTAAATCCAACATTTTTAAATCCTCTTTTATATTTAGTGATTTTGTATCTCCTGATCATAACAGAACAAGAGCTTTTTTAAAAATCCAGGATGGCTGTGACAGCTTTTGCACCTTTTGTATTATCCCCTTTGCCAGAGGAAAAAGCAGAAGCGTCCCTATAACATTTCTTGTAAAAGCTATTAAAAAACTGGAAGAAGAGAATATTAAAGAAGTGGTTTTAACGGGTGTCCATATTGGGGATTACAGGGATGGAGATAAAGGACTGGAAGATTTGCTTTTCTGCCTTTTAAAAGAGACACAAATCTCACGAATAAGACTGACAAGTCTGGAGCCTGTAGAAATTACAGACAGACTGTTAGAATATTGGAATAATGAAAGAATGTGCCCTCATTTTCATATAAGTCTTCAAAGCACTAACACTTCAGTCTTAAAATCTATGAAAAGAAAATACAGCCAAAAAGAAGTGGTAATGGCTTTTCAAAAAATTGATAAAGCTGTCCCTCATGCTTTTATAGGTATGGATGTCATTGCCGGCTTTCCCTCGGAATCCAAAAAAGACTTTGAAGAGAGTTATAAACTGCTTAAAGATCAGCCATGGACAAATATGCATGTTTTTCCTTATAGCCCCAGAAAGGGCGCTTATGCCTATAAATATGAAACTCTCCCAGATAAAGAAGTCCGTTATAGGGCTGCCCTGCTAAGGAATTTGAGTAAAATCCGATTTAACAGTCTTCTTAAGAAACAAACAAGAACCTATAAAAAAACACTTTTATTTAAAAAAGACAACAGAAACAGTTTAAGCCGTGATTATTGGAGAATTACACTCCCTCCCTCTTCCCGAAAAGGTGAGCATAAAGTATTCATTGAAGCTGTAGATGAAAAACAAGGCTCCCTTAAAGGAGTCTGGCTTTAATATACTGAATCTAGCTGAATCTTGAAAATTTAAGAGCAGATTTAATTTGTTGTTTTCTATTCGTTTGTTTCCAATAAATCTTCCTGGCCTCTTTTAGATATACTTACTTCAAAGTCCCCAAAAAAAGCTGTATTTCTGATACCAGGTTTGGCAGTTTTTTCTTTAGCTTTTCTTTTTGCAATATGTCTTTCCCCATTCCCTGCTTTTAATCTTTTTCTAAGCTTTTTCTTTTGTGCAGATTTTTCAAATGTTCTTTTCAAATTCTTCTTTACAGAACCTCTTTTTGAGCTCTTATGCGCAACACCCCTCTTTGAATTAATCAGCTCTTTATTAAATTGCTCTTTAATTTGGCTTTTCAGCCGGTTGGCATCATTTAAACTATCTGATAAAGAAGGAACAAACTCCTCTTCTTTTTCTTCAAGTTTGTCTTCTTTAATTTGATTTCTTGATGCTGCTTTCTTTTTTATTTTAGTTGATGATTTTAAAACTATTTTCTCACTGTAAGAAAAAGAGCAAATAAAAAATGAACAACAAAAAAAAGTAAATGTCTTGCTCATCATTTAAAATTATATACCATTTTATAAGAGTAAGAAAAGAATTTTTAACAAAATATCCTTCTAAAAGAAAATTTCAGGTCTAATTTTTAATAAAATACAAAGTTTAAGCCGCTTTATACTAAAATAGCGGTGCTGTATTTTGTTCAAGAAACTGGATTTTTTAAAGAAAACCTATATAATTATAACAAATGCAAAATCAATACATTATTTTTTTTGATGCTCAATGCAATCTTTGTAGCCGGTTTGTAAACTTCGTGTTTAAAAGAGACACTGAAAAGTTATTTTTGTATGCTCCTTTGCAGGGAACAACAGCCAAACAGCATTTAAAAACAGAAGATATAAAAAGCTTAAAAACCATCATTGTCTTAAAAAATAATATTATGTTAAAAGAGACTGAAGCTGTCCAAACAGTAATGACAGGGCTCTACCCTCGTTATTCCATTTTGTTTTCCCTTTTCCCGCCCAGATTGTTTAATGTGTTTTACAGGTTTATTGCAAAAAATAGATACAAAATTCTTGGAAAGAGAGACAGTGTATTCCAAGCGCCAAAAGATCAAAAAAATTATTTTCTTCCTTAAAAAAGGATGTATAAATATTGAAAACCAAGCTTTTTTCATGTAAAAAACAGATCATGCCAAAAACAAGACAGGAAGATCAACTCCCAAGGGCTAACCTGGACTATTCAGAAGAGCTTTACAACAAATACCTTATAGATCCCTCTCAAGTGGAAGATTCCTGGAGATGGTTTTTTCAGGGCTTAAATGCCGGGCTCAATAAAACGGATTTATCTGATTCACAATTCATGGAAAAAGAGTTAAAAGTTTTTCAACTCTTTCAAAATTATAGAGATCATGGGAGTTTAAAAGCCAAACTTGACCCCTTAGGCGAAAACCCCAATAAAGGCTTCCCAACATTAGAAGATTTCCAAATCAATAATGAAGACCTCGACAGAGAGTTTGTTATCAGTGAGAGCCTTTTTGGACTGAAAAAAAAACTAAAAGATGTTCTGGTGTTTTTAGAGGAAAAATATTGCAATCATTTGGCTCTGCAAGTTGGAGGCTGTCCCCCACAAGTTAGAAAATGGTTTTTTAATGAATTTGAGCAAAAAGATTTTCCTCTTTCAAAAGCAGAAAAAGCACAAGCCTTTAGAGAGCTTGTTAAAGCCAGCTCCCTTGAAAAATTTCTCCATTTTAATTTTTTAGGGAAAAAACGATTTTCTCTGGAAGGTCTGGATGCTCTTATTCCCATGCTAAACTATCTTATTGAAGAAGGCACGGGAAAAGAGATGAAAAACCTTGTGATTGGTATGTCTCATAGAGGACGAATCAATGTACTTATAAATGTTCTGAATCAAAATCCCCAAGTGATTTTTTCTGAATTTTCAGGCTCTCCAAATGATTTTGTTTTTGATGATCAAAGTTTTACAAGGGATGTTCAGTATCATCTTGGTTTTTCATCTCAAAGAGAAACCAAAAATGGACCCTGTTCTCTCTATCTTGGCTATAACCCAAGTCATCTGGAAGTTATCGGCCCAGTGATTTGTGGAGTAAGCCGAGCCATTCAAAGAAGTAATAAGGATACAACAAAGCGGAAAACGGCTGTTCCTGTCCTTATACATGGTGATGCTGCCTTTTGTGGGCAGGGTTCAGTGAGTGAGACTCTTCAATTATCCCAATTAAAAGGCTATACCACAGGCGGCAGCATTCATATTATATTAAACAACCAATTGGGCTTTACCACAGATCCAGATGAAGGCCGCTCCAGTCTTTTTGCCTCTGACCTAGCTAAATCCACTGAATCTCCTGTTCTTCTTGTCAACGCTGATGATATTCAAGCCTGTCTTAAAGCTATGGATATGGCCTTTCGCTTCCGTTATGAGTTTGGTTTGGATGTCTTTATTGATCTTATAGGCTATAGAAAATATGGACACAACGAAGGGGATGAGCCTTCCTTTACACAACCTCTTCTATATAAAAAAATAAAAAAACATCCCCATCTTTTAACACAATACAAAGAACAGCTTTTAAAAGAAAATGTTTTAAACCAAACAGAGGTGGAAAATATTATCAAACAGTCTCATTCACATTGGGAAAACCAGCTCACTGAACTAAAAGATTCAAAAAAAGCTTTTTCAAAACAGGATTATATTGGGATAGAAAATAAAATTTCACAAAAGGCTTTATCCAACACACAAGTCACTAAAGAAAAACTGGAAGAGATTTTAAAACTCATCTCTGAAGAGCCTCAGGGGGTCAATCTTAATCCTAAAATTAAAAAAATTCTTGAAAAAAGAAGACAGGCTATTGAAAAAAATCAACTGGATTGGGCTGTTTGTGAGCTTGCTGCTTACGGCTCTCTCATAAAAGATGGATTTTCTATTCGGCTTACAGGACAGGATTCAAAAAGAGGAACCTTTTCCCACCGCCATGCTCTTTATTATGATTATGAAAAACAGCTCTCTCTTTCCCCTTTAAAACAACTGGCCAAACAGAACAACAAAGAGTTTTGCCTTTACAATTCCCCTTTATCAGAAATGGCTGTTTTGGCTTTTGAATATGGCAATTCCTGTCTGGCCCCTGATTTTCTAACCCTTTGGGAAGCTCAATTTGGAGATTTTGTCAATGGGGCGCAAATCGTTATTGATCAGTTTATCTCTTCAGGAGATCTTAAGTGGCTCCAGAAAACAGATATTGTTCTGCTTTTGCCTCATGGATATGAAGGACAAGGGCCTGAACATTCCAGCGCTTATCTGGAGCGTTTTTTACAGCTTTGCTCTCAAGATAATATGAGAGTTTGCAACTTTACAAAAGCCAGCAACCTATTTCATGCCTTAAGAAGGCAAAAAAAACTTCTTGAAGAAAGAAAACCCCTCGTTATTATGACTCCTAAATCCCTGCTCAGGCATCCGGAGATGAAGGCTGGAAAACATGAACTTACAGAAGGGCGGTTTGAAGAACTGATATGGGACGAAGATATTGCTGACCCTAGAGATATTGAAACATTGATACTCTGTAGTGGAAAAGTTTACTATGACTTAAAGCCTGTCTTAGCAAAACAGGAAAACACAGCCAAAAAAAAGAAATCGGCTGTGTTCCGTCTTGAACAGCTGTATCCTTTCCCGGAACAAGCCCTTAACCCTGCTTTAAACGGTTTTCCCTGTCTATCAAAAATTTTATGGCTGCAGGAAGAGCCTCAAAATCGGGGAGCCTGGTTTTTCATAAAAGATCATTTGGAAAAAATGTTAAAAAAACTTGGACAGAATATTGAAATTCATTATATAGGAAGAACAGAGATGGCGGCTTCTGCGGAAGGCTCTGAAAAGGCGCATAAAATAGAACAGGAAAGAATCATCAAAAATTGCATTTCCAGTATTTAAACATTAAGGTTATATTGTCTCTGTAGAGGTTTATAAAATGAAATTAGAAATCAAAGTTCCCTCTGTTGGAGAATCCGTTACCGAAGCAGACATTGAAGTTTGGGAAAAACAATCCGGGGATCAGGTTAAAAAGGGTGATATCCTTGCCATTTTGGAAACAGACAAAGCCTCTATGGAGATTCCTGCTAAAAATGACGGCACTCTCAGTATTGTAAAAAATAAAGGGGAAAAAGTTACTGTAGGCGAAGTTATTGGCTTTATAGAAAGCGCTTCCTCTCATGTTAAAACACCGATTGAAAAAACGGCAAATCAAACGCACGCTTATAACGAAAATAATAAAACAAGTTTAAATCAGAATGTATCTGATAATATTTCTCAACAGAAAAACCAAACCCTAGAACAAAAAAACTCAGAGCTTGCTGAATTTAAAACTATAAAAGAGGGGCTAAGCCCTGCTGTCAAACGGCTTGTTGAAACAAACCAACTCAATCCTTCAAATATTACAGGAACAGGCAGAGGGGGAAGGCTGACAAAAGAAGACATTTTAACAGCTCTTAAACAAAGTCCAAAAAGCTCAGAGGGGCAGGAGAGTGAAGATGCAAACTATAAATCAAAAGAGCAGTTAAAAACAAGAAAAGGACAAAGACGGGAGCCTATGACAAGTCTAAGGAGAAAAACAGCTCAAAGACTTGTGCAGTCCCAACAATCAACAGCCACCTTAAGCACTTTTAATGAAGTGGACTTATCCAGGATTATTGAAATCAGAAAGAGCTATCAGGAGGAATTTATAAAAAAACATGGGATTAAACTGGGTTTTATGAGTTTTTTTGTGAAGGCTGTTGTGTCAGCTCTTAAGGCTTATCCCAGGATAAATGCTTTTGTTGAAGAGACAGATATTATTTATAATGATCACCAACATATAGGTATTGCTGTAAGCACGGACAAGGGGCTTGTTGTGCCTGTTATCTTTTTTGCTGAAAATTTAGGTCTGGCTGAGATAGAAAAAAAGATTATTGAATACAGGGACAAAGCTTTAGCCCGTAAGCTTACTCCTGACGATCTTTTAGGAGGAACATTTACTATAAGTAATGGAGGGGTTTTTGGTTCTCTTTTGTCCACACCTATCCTTAATCCTCCACAAAGCGGCATTTTGGGAATGCATAAAATAGAACAAAGACCTGTTGCTGTAAAAGGCAGAGTGGAAATTCGTCCTATGATGTATGTCACTCTCTCCTATGATCACAGAGTTGTTGATGGCAGAGAATCTGTTGGCTTTTTGGTAAAAGTCAAAGAAGGGCTGGAAGAGCCTACCCGTTTGATTATGGATATTTAATATGTATTTTTTAATAGCAAGGAATTGCTCATGCAGGAATATGATTTGATTGTTATTGGTTCAGGCCCCGGGGGGTATGTTGGGGCTATTCGCGCCTCCCAGCTGGGCTTAAAAACTGCTGTTGTGGAAAAATCCAAAAGCTTTGGAGGTGCTTGTCTGAATGTTGGCTGCATCCCCTCTAAAGCTCTTCTTGAATCCAGTGAACACTACGAGTTTACAAAACACTCTCTTAAAGAGCATGGGGTTGATTGTAAGAATGTTAAGCTTGATCTTCAAGCCATGATGAAGCGTAAAGATAAGGTGGTTTCTGATCTCACCAAAGGGATTCAATTCTTATTTAAAAAAAATAAAATCACAACTTTTAAGGGCTGGGGGAAACTTAAATCCAATACTGAAGTTGAAATTGCTTTAGGAAATACAACAGAAGTTATTAAAGGAAAAAATATTTTAATGGCCACAGGAAGCACAGCGACCGAACTGCCTTTTGCAAAATGGGAGGAGGGAGTTGTTGTCTCCTCTACAGAAGCTTTAAGTTTTTCTAAAGTGCCTGATCATCTTGTTGTTGTTGGCGGAGGCTATATTGGTCTGGAATTGGGTTCCGTTTGGAATCGTCTAGGGAGCAAAGTCACTGTTATTGAGTTTAACTCCTCTATTTGCGCCTCTATGGATAAAGACATTCGTGAAAAACTTCTCCTTATTTTGAAAAAACAGGGGATAAACTTTCATTTGGAATCCAAAGTGACTTCTATTCAAACAAAAAACAAAAAGGCAGAAGTTCAATTCAAAAATAAAGAGGGAAAAACTCAAACACTTAAAAATGATAAGGTTCTGGTCTGTGTGGGAAGAAGAGCTTTCACAAAAAATCTGGGTTTGGAAAATGTTCAGATTGCAACCAATTCCTTAGGGCAAGTGGAAGTGGATAAAAATCTTCGCGCCTCTGTAAAAAATATTTTTGCTATAGGGGATCTCATCCCTGGCCCCATGTTAGCCCATAAAGCGGAAGAAGAAGGCGTGGCTGTTGCTGAGTTTATTGCTACGGGCTGGTCTCATGTTAACTATGACACTGTTCCCGGTGTAATTTATACATGGCCTGAAGCAGCTGGTGTGGGTAAAACAGAACAGGAGCTTATTGAGAAAAACATCCCTTATTCTGTTGGTTCCTTCCCTTTTATGGCTAATGGAAGAGCCAAGTCTTTAGGATACACGGAAGGCTTTGTGAAAATTTTGGCTCACAAAACAACAGATAAAATTTTAGGTGTTCATATCCTAGGGCCTCGTGCAGGAGATTTAATTGCTGAAGCTGTAGTAGCTATGGAATTTCATGCCAGCTCTGAAGATTTAGCCAGAAGCTTTCATGCCCATCCCACCTTAAGTGAAGCTATTCGTGAAGCCAGCCTTGGAGTTCATAAAAGAGTCCGACAAATGTGATTCTTGTATATGCTAAATAAAAACTTTTTTAAAAAATACAGTTTATTTACAACTGTTTTCACTGTGATTACCATTTTTTGGGGAGCTTGGGTGAGGCTTTCTCTTTCTGGAGATGGTTGTGGAGATAGCTGGCCTCTCTGTAATGAAGGTTTACTGCCAGAGGATAAACCTGCGCTTATTGAATGGATTCATAGAAGCACCTCTGGCCTCTCCATAATTTTCATTTTTATTTTATTTATTCTCTCTTTAAAGATTTATCCAAAAAACCATATTATTAGAAAACTCTCAACAGCAGCTTTTGCTCTTATTTTGATTGAAGCTCTTATAGGAGCTTTTTTAGTTATCAGCGGCCTTGTTGGACTGAATAGCGCCCAAAGCCGAGTTTTTGTTTTAGCCTTTCACCTTATAAACAGTCTGTTATTGGTTGGAGCCTTATGCCTCTGTTGGAGAGTAAGTTTTTGGAATCATTTTAAAATTAAAAAATCACATATTTATTTTGTTATATTTTTCCCCCTGTTGGCTTTAACTGGTAATATTGCTTCCCTTGCAGGGCAGCTTTTTCCCTCTCAGTCACTCATTCAAGCTTTGGTTTTGGATTTTTTACCCTCAGCCCATATAAGTTTAAAGCTGCGCCCCTTTCATCCTCTATTGGCTATTGCATTTGTGCTTGTTTTAAGCGGGCTTTCTTTTTCCAGAAAAAACTTAAGAGCTATTGCAATAGCCAGTCTTTGTGTTGCGCTTTTTGGTTTGGCCACTTTAGTCTCTTTATCCCCTTTATGGATGAAAATGGGGCATCTGATTTTAGCTTATGGTTTATGGGTTTTTCTTGTTTATTCTTCAATCAAAATGTCATGACCGCTTTGGCCCCGTAGAATGAGTTTTCAACCACTCTGCCTCAGAATCAAAAAGCTTCTTTTGGCTGAAAGGATAGGCGCTTATCAGGGTATGGATATAGGTTGGTTTTTTGGCATGGACTGTTATTATAACTTTTCTTTAATTAAAGGATATGCTAGATTAAAACCAAGATAGATGAGTAAAATTTATATTTTTGCATTATTTTTGTTTGTTATTTTTTTCTCTGTGGATTTAACAAAGGCAGAAAGTTTTTGGAGTCCTGAGCAAATCACTTTAGGTAAAATAGAAGCGCATCAAAATATTTGGAGTAAACTTAATCCTCTGTTTAGATCTTTTACAGGGATAAAAAAAGTTATTTCAAACAAATCAACACACCTGCAATCTCCAACAATCAGAATGTCTTCAAAAGTTAAAAGTTCAGCGTCTCAGCTTACTTATGTTAATAAAAGCAATAGCTTCAAAAAAGAAAAAAACTATAATCAGCCTAAAAAAACCAGGGCGGATTTAATAGGGGAACTGAACAGCAAATATTTATCAAAATTAAGGGATTTAAAAGATTTTTGTAAGTATAAACCTTCTGTTAATCAAAAAGAAAAATTAAGAGGGCTTTTAACCGGACTTATGATTTTTTTACAGACAGAAAGGGATAATCACCCTTATATGCACTATCCCACCAGATTGGAATTTGGAACTGTTTTAGAAATTCTTGACAGAAATGGAAGCGGTATCCCTGTCATGAATCCACAAGATTTTATTTCATCTTATAATATAGCTATTAAGCCTGTAGGGGAGGACAGTGGAGGAAGTTTTCAAAAACTGTCTTATAGCGGCATTGAGCCTGAGATAGTGGGGGAGAGTCAGGAATCATCTCACTGTAAATTTATTGAGCTTGAGGAAAAGAAGAATTGGAAAAGTTTTCCGGAGTGGATACAAGTTATATGTGAAACCCTAGAGAAGTGTGTAAACCCAAGTGTCAGTTGATACTTAAGGATTGAGTGAATTGAAGCATGGTGTTGAACTTACGCTTTAGTTATAAAAATTTACTATTGCAGAATCATTGGCGGGAGCAAATGAATGTTCTGTTTTATATGGATTGAGTCAAGTTTATTCCAATCACTGGCATGAGAGTGTAGATGTTTTTAAAACCGACAAGACAAAAAACACTTATCAATATTGTGGATTGGGTAGATAAAATTTTCTCAAAGACTGTTTGTTTTCTTATAGTTTTTTTCCCTATAGTGTCATTTGCCGCTGTCTCTGACATTTTATTTCCTTATCAAAATTGTGATGATTCCAGCTTAAATTATTCCAATCGCATTGTTAGTGAGGTTGATGCTTTTCTCTTTAAATATGGATTAAAAGAGGAAATCTCAAAAGAACAGACAACAGAGTCTGAATTATTCTATTTTAAAGGAGAGAGTATGATTGATGTTATTGATGAGGAAATAGTTTTTCAACCGGCTGTCCCTAAGGAATGTTTTTTGGCCATAGCTTTGAAGGGTATTCGTATTTTTTCAGATGAAAGGCATTCCTACTGTAGTCGTACAACAGATATAAGACCCAGCGCTTCCCGAAAACTTTGCATTAATGAAGATTATATAGATATGGTTTACACTGCTTTTGCGGAGATGTCCATGTGCTTTAATTACGATGAAAAAAGACAGTTGGAAGTTTTTCGTCTGATCAGTCAGGAATCCAGTTGGCTATTAAATATCAGAAGCCCAACAGGAGCAAGATGTTTAGGACAGCTAACCTCAGATAATATAGAGACTGTCAACAATTATATCTCTTTCAGCAAATCGTCTGAATCTTCAATTTATAATAAAGTCATAACAAGATGCCCGTTTTTGGAAGATAAAATTTTAAAAGATGAGGATTCTCTAACCTGTAGAATGACACATGATCCTTACACCTGTCTTTTTTACACTTTTTTTGATTTGGAGAAAAATAACCGCAGTATCAAGGAAAATTTACAAAGGGCTTCTAATCACATAGAGAGTAAAAAGGAGTTTTTTGCCCTTAAAAAACAGAAATTTAAATTGCCGATAAAATTAAATGAAATGTTGGCTGTTTGGGGTGAGTTTGATGGCAGAGAGGTTAATTGGCTTTTCTGGGATGACTCTGAAGTTTATGATACTTTTAATAGATTTCCTGATGAACGGCTTGCCAAGCTGGAAACAAAGAAAGTGCCTATTTTTAAAAATCAAAAGGAGGTTGAGCTTCTCTTTAATTATTGGGCTCATAATGGAGGTGCCATTTTAACAGGAGACCACATGATTTCAATGATTAAAAAAATGAAACAGAAATTAGCCCTTTCCTGTGATCCTGAGTCTGAGGCGGAGAGATGCCGTTTAAGAGAAATTGTTCAAAGAGGGGAGGGGCTTGATACAGATATTTGGCAGTCTTATTTTGATGAGGATTTGTTTGAGTATTACCCCCATGAATCAGAAGAAAGAAGAAAAGAAGTGGCTTCTTATATAAGAGATATAGCTGATAAAAATAAAAATGTTTTTAGTTATCAAAAAGGAACAAAGAATACCAATATTATGTTGGATTATTATGAAAAGGCTGTTCAGTCTACCTCTCGCAATATTTATTTAAGTAATGAGGATGCTGTTAACTTTCAAAAACATATCGCACAGGAATGTTTGTCACTTTAATCAAGGTTCATGCAACTTAACCCTATCACCATCAGATATGTAAAAGCGGTTAAACAGGTGTTTGGAGGTGTAATAGAACTTGCTTAAAATCAGCGATCAGCCCCACCTAAAATCAGCGATCAGCCCCACCTAAAGATTGACAATCAGTTTATATTCATAATAACCTAAAGTATGCCTAAAACGACCTTGTATCCACGCCATATTAAATCCCTTTTAATGGAAGCTTTAAAAGATTCACCGGTTGTGCTGATTCACGGGCCACGCCAATGTGGAAAAACAACATTAGCCCGCATGATAGGAATATCTAAAAAATATGAATATATCAATTTTGTGGCGTAGTTTTTTACAATGGTGAAATAAGTGTGAGATTCGGTAAGGGATTTTACGCTATTCCTTTGAATACCTTATAGCTTTAAAGGTTTTATAATAATCTATTTTCAAATTATCCTTAGGCTCAAGTTAAGCGGTTTATTTTTAAATATTTTTAGGTTCAGGATGCTTTGTTAAGGGCCTTAATAGCTAGCTTAAGCCATTTTTTTCAATATTATAAGAACTCTAATTTTTAAGGGTAAGCTTTACTGTTTCAAAGAAGACTTTTCATCATTGCCTTCTTCCTCTTTTGGATCAGGAGTGAAATCCGCATTAACAATTTCATCCCACTCAGACTTGGAAATAGCAACAATTTCATCCCATAAATTGGTTTTTACCCAAGAGTAAGAACCAGAACTAAAGGATTCTTTTAATTCAAAAATGTTTTCTCCTTCTGCATTTTTTATTTCAATGATTTTATCACTTTTTTTAATTGAGCCTGTTTTGTATTTTTCAGCTTTTAAGTTTTGGATTTTATCCAGGAAATCTTCCACTTTTTTTGAGTCAATAGCTGTTTCTTTGCTATCAACAATCCGCCATTTATCCTGTTCTTTTTTTACAACAAGGCTTTTTTCCTTATGTGTTATTTTTATTTGAGAGGCTGAGTCTTTGTTGTAGTTGAAAGGGAAGGCATGATTCCGAATGTTATTTTTAGATAAGATAAGTTTTTCTGCATTATCTTTGGAAATTTCAAGAATGAAATTTCTATGAGAAACAGCCACAAAAGCCTTATCTTCTTTCAATGGACTGAGCTTTAAAATATACTCTTTACCCTTTTCAGAGGGGTAACTGAATGTAATTTGAAGCTGTGGTTTGTTAAGACCATATTTTTTTAAAGATGAAGATGTAACAGCCTCTTTAATATCAGAGGCTCTCATACCGCTTATATCAGTCCAGAAGCCGTCCAAACGGTTGGAGTCCAAGGGAAAGGTTTTTTTGTGAGCTTTTTCGTCAAGAGACCATTTGTAATCCGCCCAGTGGAGAATGAGTTTTTCTTTTCCCTGAAATTTTAATTTTATGACATGCCCTTTTAAAGAAGGCATAAGTTTTTTGCTTCTTAAGGAATTAAAATCCAGATCATTCACTTCTGAGGAAAAGTAACGCTCCCCTAGGAAAAGATGTTCTCCTTTTCTCAAAAAGTATTTTCCGTCAAAAGAGCTTTTTTTGCTTACAGAAAAAGCAATGATTTCACCGTTGTCAAATTCAATTTCAACACGGGGGGATTTATCCAAATGGTAGTCCTTCCATTTTATATCTTTTTCTATTTTTATCTTTTGAACTTTTTGATTTTTAATTTCATCAAACCAGCGTGAGACTTCTACAAGATCAGACAAATCTTTTATTGGCTGTTTTAAAAGCCAGGCTTGATCTTCTTTTACAACTTCCAGTTGCTCATTTTGCCTGTAGATGCGAACAGCTTTAAGATCTTGTAATTTTAAATCCTGATTGAGAAAAAAGGCTTCTTTTATTTTTTGCTCTTTTTCCTTTTGGGATTGATTGTATTCATACAGAGCAAAAGCTCCTAAGGCCAAAATGCAAACAGAAAATAATATTTGGCTAAATAATTTTGCTTTCATTTGAACAATAGGTTTTAAATTATTTTTTCAACATTTAAACAGGATTGTTATAAAATTTTAAGACTCTCTCCTTCTATACCATATCCATAAACCTGTAAATAAGAAAACACATGGTAAAATGATATACAATAGAACCAGAGTTGTTCTTTGGGGGCGATTGAGACTGATTTTTGTCCCTTTGGGCTGTTTAGGGCGAATGCTTATCAATTCTTCTTCTCCTGCAAGGGCAGAAACGGTATTTAAAGCCAGATCTCTGTTAGCCCCTTCATAAATGGAGCTATTGGTTAAGAAGTCACTGTCACCAAAAACCGCTAAGTGAAATCCTGTTTTATTAGAAGATTTTTCACTGTCTTTATCTTTTTCATTAGAATTATTGTTTTGTTTGGTTTGAACTGTTACAGCCATTGTCAAAGATTTTGTATCTTTCATTTTAATTTTTTCTTTAAGTTCAGGCACAGTAAAACTGTTATTATGACTTCTTACCATTTGGGAGATTTTAAACTTTTCCAAGGCAGAGGGGGATATATCTATAGAGCTGGTTTTTTCAAAAAAGACAGCTTGTTTGGCAGGCAAACGTTTTGTAATGGGATTATTGGTATCAAATGAGACACCTAAAGCTTTTGTAGGACCTCCATATAATATACCCAGTTGACTTATAATAAAATCATTGTTGAAAATCACTCCATAATTTTTAAGCCAGTCCTGAAGTTCATGTCTTTCCTTGGGATCAAGGCTTACAAATAAGTTTCCTCCTTTAGAGAGATAGTCTGTGAGCCATGTTTTTTCAGCAGGTAGAAAAGGCTGGGTGGGGCCTACAATCATAATCAGAGCCGATTGACTTTGAGGAAGGCCTTGTTGAACAAAATTCCATTCCTTTAAAATAAAACCTGAATCAGTTAAAGATTGATTAAAGATTTTCAAGCCACTGGCCTCTGTGTTGTTTAAATCTTTTTCTCCATGTCCTGTAACAAAAAGAATTTCTTTAAATTCTCTTTTTTTAGCTTTTATTATAGCTGAAGTTAAGGCTTCTTCTGTAAAGGGGATTTCCACTCTTATTTTACGGTCTTTATAATTCACAAAAACAAAAAGCTCCTGTTGATTTTTATCTGGAAGATCGGATAAATATTCTTCAGATTTTGCATGATTTTTATAGCTGTCAACAAAAACAACTTTTACTTTTGGACTGGCCTGTTTGTAGAGAGATAAATCATTTTTTAATTCCTGTTTAAGCATTGAAACCTGTTCAGAAACTTTATCCCCTTTTGAAAAAATTAAAAATATTAGTTCTGAATCCAGGCTTTTTAACACATCTGTTGTTTGTTCAGCCAGAGAGTTAATCCCCTCTTCTGTCAGATCAAAGGATTTGTTAAAGCGGCTTCCCAAATAAGCAAGCCCAGTCAGAAACACAATCAGGAGTAATAAAGACCAGCCAAGGTTTAAACCTCGCTTAGCTGTTTTTATAGACAAAAATTCAAGATAAAGTTTGTAATCCAGAGCAACAGAAACAATAAGCCCCAGCAAAAATAAAACCAAAAATCCATAAAGCAGAGGATGCCAGGCTCCAAGAACAAAGCGGGCGCCTGCCATAACAATTAGGGAAAAACCACTTATTAAAAAAGAGACTTTAGACAAAGCACTCATTTAAGACCTCCACCTTGCAATCTCAACAACTTTAAAAACCAAAAAAAGAAAAAATACAATAAGACTAAAGAAAAATACAAAAGAGTTAGTGACAAGAGAGCCTTTGATAAAATGTGTTAAATGTTGTGATAAGGACAGATAGTCCATGATACCGCTTAAAATGACATTAGAGGAATCCTGTCCTCCCTGTGAAATAAACCACAGGCCGATATTTAAAATCACACCTATAAATGCGCTTAAAAACAAAGATTGACTTAAAGAAGAGGCAAATAAACTGGCGGAGCCATAGACTCCGGCGAGCAGAAACAGGCCAAGATAAGAGCTAAATAAGGGGCCAATGGGTATATTGGCAAAAAAGCCAGTGGATAGGGGATAGGCCAGGGAAAAAAACAGAAAAATGCCTAAAATCATTAAAAGAGAGATATACTTGCCTAAGACCATTTGCAATGAGGAAAGAGGGGAGGTCATCAAGAGATCAAAAGTTCGGTTTCGTTTTTCCTCGGCAAGAAGCTTCATGGCCAAAACAGGAACTACAAAAAGAAACATAAGGTTGAGATAGGATATATGGGAGACAAAGACATCAAAGTGTATGTTTCTCCCTTGGGCAGGATTTTGTCCAAAAGCAGGCATGGCATAAGAAGAGGCAAAACGAAATAGATCTCTTGGGAAATTATAACTGAGGAAAATAAAAGAGATTCCTGTCCATACAAAAAACAAAGGACTTGAAATAAGCCGTTTGAAATCTTTTCCAGCCACTAAAAATGTCTGTCTGAAAAACAAACTGATGTCATTGAGAAGAGTTTGCATTTTTAGCCTCTTTATTGGTTAAACGAATAAATACATCCTCTAGATTAAAAGCTCTTTCCTGAAGTTCAATAAATCCATAGGAGTTTGAAATAACAGTTTTAGCTATTTCTTCATTAATACTTTCGTCAGGCTCCACATCCAATTCAAAATAGGAATCAGCTTTTTGAACAGATAAAACACCTTTAATAGATTTCATTTTGGATATAAGTTCATCAGAGGCTTTTTTAACCTTTAATAATATTTGCCTTTTAGCCCTCATTTTTTTACTTAAACCCTCAAGGCTGTCTTCTGTTACAATGTTCCCTTCATTGATAATAATCACCCGGTCACAGCTGATTTGCACCTCTGATAAAATATGAGTGGATAAAATAATTGTGTGCTGGCCTTTTAACTGTTTTAAAGTTTCTCTGATTTCAATAACCTGTTTTGGGTCTAAGCCCACTGTCGGTTCGTCTAAAATAAGAATTTCTGGATCATTAACCAAAGCCTGAGCCAGACCTGTTCTTTGTTTAAAACCTTTGGAAAGATTTTGAATAAGTCGTTTGCGGACATCCTGAAGATTAGCCTTTTCAATAGCCTCTTCAACTCGTTTTGAAATTTTATCTTTTGGACACAGTTTTAATCGGGCTACATAATTTAAGTAATCCTCCACTGTCATGTCTGTATAGACAGGTGGAATTTCAGGGAGATAGCCTATTTTTTTTTTGGCGGAAAAAGGCTCTTTAAAAACATCCACTCCATCCAGATAGACCTCCCCTTTATGGGGAGCCATATAGCCTGTAAGGATCTTCATGGTTGTGGTTTTTCCAGCTCCATTTGGCCCTAAAAAACCCACCACTTCCCCTTTTTTAATGGTGAAGCTTACATTTGAAATGGCTTTTCGGGAACCATACTGTTTTGTAAGTGACTTGGCTGTGATCATAGTTTAAAGTTGTAATTTGTGGATTTTATTTGAACTTGTCAAGATTTTCCATAGTTTTTTTAAGGATTTTACACTTAGCAAAACCTTAAAAAAGCTGAAATTCTGTTTAAAAAGAAGATATAATTTCCATTTTTTGGAATTATTTTTACCCCTTAAGTGTCCTTTTGGAGAATTGATAACAAATTTACAAATCAAAATAAAATTATTCCAGGATTTATACAAGAGATACAAGGGGAACTAAAAATTGATTGCACATTGAACAGGTCATCTCATCTTCAACTGCAAATAGACATATACTTAAAGTGATTCTTAATTCTATCTCAGGACTTGAATCACCTTTGGGGATTTGCTTTGTCCATTTATCAAAGCTTTTTATTAAGCCTTTTATGAACATACCATTATTAAGTATGATAATGAGTTTTTTCCATTTTAGATTAACATAACTTACATATTTCATTGTCTGCATTTTTAATGCAGTTTCTTATAGATGAAGAAGCATAAACAGCTTTTTTAGATTTATCTCCTATTAACTTTTGTATGCTTTTGTCTGGTAAAATAATTTTTATTTTTTTTAAATCCGATGAACGAATACTTTTTAAGATTGAACCACTAGATATCCTTTCTAATTGCATCTGGCCATATTTAGAATTTAAAAAAGACACAATATAATATGGGTTTATATTTTTTTTCACTTTCATATTAATAAGAAAACCAGAAGCTACTCCTCCAATTAAATCTGGAGGAATATTAGCAGCAATACCAGCATTACCTGACCTTGTAATGATAATATTATCTTCATTTACTGTGTTTTTGATTACATCTTTATTTTTTCTGAGTGATTTTTTGATGTATTTTAAATTTTCAAAATTTATACCCTCTTTTGTAACGCTTTTTACTAAAATGTAAGGGATACCTTCTTTTTTTTCAACATATTCAGAAGAGTCATCAATGTTAGCTCCATTGTGAATAGATATAATGATTGTTTCTAAATCTTCAATCTTATATTTTGATTTGTTAATTTCTTTCAAATTATCAATATATTTTTTTAGATATCTCTTTGCTATGAAGTTATTTTCTAATGATGAAGATTTAATAAAAAAGTTACTTTTATTCGGTTTTTTATCTTCTTTATAAAAATGAGCTGCATGAGGGAGGTCATCTTTCTCAACAGGTCTTCCTTTTTTGTCATGTCCACAATATTCATTTATTGAAATAAAAACATCCCTTTTTTTGTTTATTCCTTTTTGAATAAATAAAACGCTTGTATTGATAGTTACATGTGGGCTGAAAGTCTCAAAAGGTAACTCAACTATAGCAAAAAGATTGCCTTTTTCTTTGATATATTGTCTTAAGTATGCCTCTTTTTCGTTCCCTAAAATTCCACTTGGAAGAACCATAGCCATTCTTCCCCCTTCTTTTAAAAGTGATAAGCATCTCTCAATAAATAAAATTTGAGGTTCTTCTTGTTTCTTTAATTTTGCTGTTTTAAACCACTCATTAGTTGATTTATTATATTTCCACTTATAACCAAAATCAAATTGCTTTAGCTTATCTTCTCCTCGAACAGGAATTTTTGCTCCAAAGGGTGGATTAGTAAGCAGGACATCAAATTTTCCAACTTGTATTTTTTGATTTGTAAGAGGCTTCCATTTAGTGATAGCTTCTAAACTGTCGTCACATACTACACCACTTGTGCCATCTCCTATTAAAGTCATATAAGCTTTTGTTACTTTTGATAAAAAGTAGTCCTTATCTATCCCTCTAAAATTTTTGTTAGCTACTGTTTGTTTTTGTTTGTCTATCTCTCTTCGTGACCAATTATAAGCAACACCTTTTTTTTCTATTTTCCTCCAAGTGTATCTAAGTGCTTCAATCAAAAAACCACCACTGCCACAAGCTGGATCAATAATAAAATCATCATCATTTGGATCCAATATATCAACCATCATTTTTACAACATTTCTCGGTGTAAAAAATTGCCCTTGACTGCCTTTTAAGGCATGTCCAATAAAAATTTCAAAAGCATCAGCAATAACATCTCTCTCTGCCTCCATAAGACAATAATTTTGAAGCTCCCCAACAACATAAGCAATAGAATTTTTGTCTAAAGTAATTGTATCGCTATCATCAAAAACTTCTTCATAATTTTGTTTTACTTTATCAAAAAGCTTTAAATTTCTTTCTTGAATATCTCTTGCTTTTTCATCCACTCCTGCTTTGAAAGAAACAACTTCATCCGGTTTTGTGTATTTTTCATCATAAATTTTACAAAAAATAAGATTGATGAGTTGTTGAGCTAAAACTTCATCTCTTGTTGCTCCCACTGTATTAGCTGCTAAATGATTCCTAATTGCTTTAAATGTTGCTTTTAAATTGTGTGTAGGTTTAAGATCTTTTCTCTTGAATTTTCCTATGTCTTCCACTCTTTGTCCATATCGTGGAATGTTTGGAATTTCCTCAAATGTAACTCTTCCTCCTTTTTCACTTTTTCTTAGGAAAAGCCTTTCATCTCCATTAAACCAAACACCTAAAAAAGCTTTTGATAATCTCAAATAATCTTGAAGCTGTGTTTTCCCATCTTTCCTGTTTTTCTTTTTACACTCAACAATTATATGAATATCATCTTCTTGTTTTTTCTTATTTGAAAAGACCGCAATATCAACAGGGTATTCTTTTTTCGTATCTGAAGGTCTTACTTTCACTCTAAATTGTGGTTTGGTCTGAATATGCTCTTTTGGATAACTGTAGTCTTCAACCAACTGCTTAGAAAAGACTTGAACAGCCTCAATTTCTTCGGGAATAGCTTTTACCCGTTGACCAGATATAAAATCAGTAATGTATTTATTTTCACTCATAGCTGTTTTTAGAAAGATAATAATTCTCAATACTTGCTAATCAGCAAGAAATATTAATAACAAAACTCTTTAGGGTTCTTTGTTGTGATGAAACCCTGTTTGTTAATTTATAATTTTGCAACCGCAAAAAAGAGTCCACAGAAAAAAGAGAGTTATGAAAATTCCCTTTAAAAGAAAGATCTTGAATTTCCATGATGTAAAGTATTAACACCTTAATATTAAAGTACATAAAAAACTATATGGAAAAAATAAAATAATGCACTGCTACAAGCAGAAAGTCTGGTTTTGTATTAAATAGGTAGTAAAGTTCTCTCATTATTGCAATGCAGTTGATGGTAGGTAAATGTACTAGCAGGTTTTAAAAAGTTTTTTCAAAGTAATAAAAAGAAAAGTTTGTGAATGTTAGAAAAAATAATACTGAAATTCAAAATTGCGGACCAATCAGCCTGATAGATTTAAACTTAACCCTAGTCACTTTTATATGAAACCTTATAACTATTCAAAGTCAGGCCCTGTACAAATTTGAGAATAATGTAATTTTTTATATAGACAAGCCTATTTTTTTTATATATATAGGGAAAATCATGGCTAAAAAGAAAAAAGGGATAAAGATCATCACTTTGGAATGTACAGAAGCGCGAAAGGAGGGCAAGCCCCCTTCCCGCTATACGACAACCAAAAACTCTCAGGCTCATCCGGAAAGATTAAAAAAAAAGAAATACAATCCTTACTTAAACCGCCATACCCTGCATCAGGAAATTAAGTAGCTTAGTTTTTTCTACAAAATCTTTTTATTAAATCGGATAAATTGTTTCTCTGTATTATGGCTCAAGATAGAAAAGAGCTTATTTCTTTGAAATCTTTAATAATAAAATAGTTTTATTTTCACAATTTAAAATCAACTAAATAAATGATTTTTTACTTGCATCTTTAAGAAATATGTTTTTAGATTTAACTAGGGTTTATAGGATGTTAAAAAATCCTTTATTAATGAGACTAGAGCCGTTTTTTAATATCCTATAAAATTAAGGAGAAAATATGAAAGGCCATCCGGAAGTTATTGCAGTTTTAAAGGGAATTTTAACAAATGAATTGACAGCTATTAATCAATACTTTTTGCATGCCCGTATGTGTCGGGATTGGGGCTACGATAAAATTGGAGATAAATTTTACAAAGAATCCATAGATGAAATGAAGCATGCCAAAGATATTATTGACAGAATCCTGTTTTTAGAAGGCACTCCCAATGTGCAAAAACTGCATGCTTTAAATATTGGCACAACAGTAAGAAAACAGCTTGAAAATGATCTCAGCCTTGAAAGGAAGGCTATCGCTGATCTTAAAAATGCCATAAAAGTTTGTGTCCAGGTCTCTGACTTTGCCTCAAGAGAGCTTTTGGAAAAAATCTTAGTCAGTGAAGAAGAGCACACAGACTGGATAGAGAGTCAGCTTCATGCCTTAGGGGAAGTGGGTGAAGAAAATTACCTCAGCCAACAACTTGGTGTTTGATTCTTTTTGAGAGAAAAATAAATGGGAGTCAGGCTTTAAAAGCAATCACCTCAACCTCAACCTTTACAGATTTAGGCAGAGCAGACACTTCAACACAGGAGCGGGCTGGTTTGTGCTCTGAAAAACAAGATTCATAAACCTTGTTAAACTGTGTAAACTCTTTCATATCTGTTAAAAAAACCATGCTTTTAACAACATTGTTGAAAGTCATGCCTTCTGCATTTAAGACAGCTTTTATATTTTCAAACACCTGTTTGGTTTGGCTTTCAATATCCTGCCCAACAACTTGAGAGCTATTTGGATCAAGAGGGATTTGTCCGGAGCAAAAAAGCCAGGGGCCTGCCTTAAAAGCTTGAGAATAAGGACCTACAGGCTTAGGAGCTTTATCTGTATAAATAGGTTTAAATGACATTTTATATCCTCCTTCAATTTTTAAAAGTTGGTGCCTCGGGGGAGAGTCGAACTCCCATGAAGTTGCCTTCACTGGATTTTGAGTCCAGCGCGTCTACCAGTTCCGCCACCGAGGCCAAACAGAACCCTGTTTAAATGTTCGGCTGCTTTAACAGCTGCTTCAAATTTAGCTTCTCTTTAACACATCAAAAAACTCATTATATAAAATTTTATTTATTTCTCAAGCAAAACAGATTTTTCATTAATTCTGCCTAAAACCCTTATATCTTTCAAAAAGATAGAGATTCCAATAAATTCATAAGCTATTTTAAATTCACAACAAAGATTCTGCATCTTCAAATCAAATTATAAATGGTGTGCCTGGAGCGACTTGAACGCTCACGCCCATAAAGGGGCACTAGGCCCTCAACCTAGCCTGTCTACCAGTTCCAGCACAGGCACGACTAAAAAACATCTGTCATCTCAGTTCTCAAACCTGTTTAAAAATCTGCTGCTATACATTTCAAGTAAAAAGCGCTCAGATTTAAAAAACCACAAGGCGCAAATCAAGAAGTTAGTAAGAAATAACAACTTAAAAAAAAACATACTAAAACTTTTGACGCTTTTTGTAAATACCTTATAATAGCTTGTCATTCAAAGGCTTTTCAGAGTATTTATTACTGAATCTGGAATTTGATGCCTTTTTAACTTCATTTCCTCAATGGGAGACTTACTTTGTTTTTTAAACTTTTTAATAATAAAAACATTCATATTTTATTTGGACAACTTGCTTTGCTAAGCTGGAGCCTTCAGTCATTTGCTAATGAAGGCTCCGGCAAGCCCCCCGCAAAGCCAACAATCTTGGAACAATTTTTTCCTTTTATACTTTTAGGAATTCTATTTTATTTCCTGCTTATCAGACCACAACAAAGAAGACACAAACAGCATGGGAATTTTTTATCAAAAATAAAACGAGGGGACGAAGTTTTAACCTCCAGCGGAATTTATGGTCGCATTGAAGGTCTGACTGACAGCTTTGTCATACTGGAAGTGGCTGATGATGTTCGCATAAGAGTCGCAAAATCTCAAATTTCCTCTTATGCCGGTGAAACAGAAAACAAGAAAACCTATGAGACTAAAACAAAATGATTGAGAGTTTAAAGTTTCGTTTTATTATCCTTGGCCTTTCAGCTCTGCTGGCTTTGATCTACTTCCTGCCCAATTTTATTCCTCTTGAAAAATACCCCTGGTGGCCATCCAAAAACAAATTGGTTTATGGTTTAGACATTCAAGGAGGTTTGCATCTTGTTCTTTCTGCCAATGTGGATGAGATTGTGCAGGAGCGGTTGAGCTACTTAGGTTCTGAGCTTCAGGAAAAACTCAAAGCAGAAAACATAGAGTTAGAGGCTGTAACAACAAGTTCAGAAAAGCCTTTTTTTCTCTTTGTTCAATTCAAGAATCCTGTGGATTTGGAAAAAGCCCAATCCTGGATAAAAAAATCAGCAGATTTTGCCTTAACTCTTCAAGTGCTCAAAGCCAGTGATAATCAAATAAAAATGGCCTACTATGAAAATTATGTCACTGATTTAAAAGAACAGGCTATCAAACAGTCTATTGAAGTCATCCGTAACCGTATTGATGAATTTGGTGTGAGTGAACCCTTAATCAATGCTCAGGGGGAAGACCGCATACTTGTTCAGCTTCCTGGTGTGGAGGATTCTCAAAAAGCCAAGGAGTTGATTCAAAAAACAGCCCGGTTGGAACTGGCTATTGTTAATGAAGAATTTCCCCTTGAAAAGCTTATCCCCTTAATTGAAGAGGCAGAAAAGGCGGGTGGCTACTCTTTAGAGGAAAGTGATATAAGTTACCGTGAATATGTTAAAAAAATAAATAAGGATTTAAAAAATAAATTACCAGTAAACTCACGCCTTGTTTTTCAAAAAGCCCCTAATGTTACAACAATCAAAGCTGGTAAAATCCCCTACTTGGTGGACATGAACGAAAGTATCCAAGGGGGGCTTTTAGAAGATGCCACAGTGGCTTTTGATCCTGATACCAACAACCCTCTTGTTTCCTTTAGATTCCAGCCGGAAGGAAGAAAATTATTTTCCAATCTCACAGGTAAATCCATTGGGAAAAAACTCGCTGTCATTTTGGATAATGCTTTAAAGTCAGCTCCCATAGTGCAGGCACGAATTCCTGACAGAGGCCAGATTTCTTTAGGAACTGGAACTTATGAGGAGCTTTTAGAGGAAGCCAACACTATCGCCATGACTCTTAGAGCTGGGGCTTTGCCAGCAGAACTGCATCAGTTGGAGGAAAAAACAGTAGGCCCCACTTTAGGAAGAAACTCTATTGATAAGGGCAAAAAAGCCGGGATTATAGGTTTATTGCTGGTTATTGTTTTTATGCTTGTTTATTACAAAAGCCTTGGCGTGATAGCCAATATTTCCCTTATAGCCAATATGTTTTTTCTTTTGTCAATTATGTCCTCTTTGTCGGCAGTGTTAACTTTACCAGGTGTGGCTGGCATCATTTTAACCATTGGTATGGCGGTGGATGCTAATGTTATTATTTTTGAAAGAATCAAAGAGGAGTTAAGAAAAGGAGCCAGTTTAAAGCTGGCTGTAAGAGATGGTTTTGGCAATGCCTTTTCCGCGATTTTAGATGCTAATATCACAACAGCTATTGTTTGTTTTGTTTTGATTTATTTTAGCACTGGTTCTGTCAGAGGTTTTGCTGTCACTTTATTTATTGGCATTTTAAGCTCCCTTTGGACAGCGGTATTTTTATCAAGAACTATTATGGATTTTTTAGTTGTCCGTTTTGGATGGAAAAAAATATAAACCAAGAGGAAAAAATATTGATTAAAACAAATATCAACTTTTTGTGGCCTGCCCGATTTCTTACTCCTGTCTCTGTGGCCTTGTCCTTTGTGGCTTTTGCTGCCGTTATTGTTTTGGGGTTTTCTTACGGCATTGATTTTGTTGGTGGTAATGAGGTTCAGGTTCGCTTTCAAGAACCAGTCACTTCTGCTAAAATTAAACAGGCTTTAAATGCAAAGGGGATAGAGAACCCTGCTGTTCAAAAGTTTGGAGAAGAAAAGGAGTTTCTTATCCGTGTGGAAGTTCTTCAGGAAGAGGAGGAAAATAATAAACGGCTGGCGCTTTTAACAGAAACTCTTAACAATGATTTTTCAAAGCAGGGCGCTGAAATCCGCCGTGTGGATTCCATTGGCCCGCAAATTGGAAAAGAATTAAGGAGAAACGGCATTTTAGCGCTTATTTACAGCCTTCTTATGATACTTATCTATTTAGGACTCCGCTTTGATGCCAAATACGCTCCCTCTGCCGTGTTTTGCCTCTTCCATGATGCTATGATAACTATGAGCCTTTTCTCTATTTTCCGTCTGGAAGTGAATGTGCAAACCCTGGCCGCTATACTGGCTATTATTGGTTACTCTTTGAATGATACAATTGTAACTTTTGACAGAATTCGTGAAAATTTTCAAATTTCAGGAAGTAAAAAATCCTTTTTTGATATTTGCAATAAATCCCTTAATGAAGTTTTATCACGAACTTTGCTTACTTCTGTTACAACTCTGCTTGCTATTTTAGCTATGTATACTTTTGCTGATGGAGTTATCAAAGACTTTGCCTTCACTTTAAGTATTGGTATACTCATTGGCACCTACTCTTCCATTTATATTGCCACACCCCTTCTCTTATTTATGAACAGGCTTAAGTTTTTTCAAAAAAAAGCTGTGTGATATATTTTTCTATTTTCACAATTTAATGGATTTAAAAAAAACAATTCAAAGAAATTTCATATTACTGTTCCCAATCATTTTTATCGATCTGTCCAAAATGATCAGCTCATTTTACATTACGAAGATTTAAAGGCTTCAGAAAAAACAAGTATAAATAATTTTGGTTCAAGATACTTTAAGTTGCCTTAAAAGTTGGTTAACCTATTGTATTTACATGAAAAATAAGTATTTTATTCGTTCAAGGATTTCTGAGGCTAAATTCAGAGAAATTATCAAGTTATTTTCAGGAGATTTAACAGCTTGTCAGATAGCTTTATTTTCTGGTGTCAGCAGAATATGTGTGAATAGAATTTTAAAACAAGTGAGAATAAGGATCACTGAATTTTGTGAAAAACAAATAATTTCCTTAGAAGAAATAAAAAAAATGCCTATAAATAATGAGGCTAAACAAATATTCAAAGCTATTTTATTTGAATTATCTGATTGAAAGACAAATAAACTTACATCTCAGCCTCTAAGTCATCTTGAACTCATTTTTTAATCTATTCCTTACTCCTTGATAAACTCTCCTGCTCTATGATAAGTTTTAAAAAATGACATCCTCTTGGGAAAAAACAAAAAAAAGAACTCATCTTTGCGGAAAAATCACCTCTGACTGCAATGGCAAACCTGTTGTTTTAAACGGCTGGGTTAAGGGACTTAGGGATCATGCCAACCTTCTCTTTGTTGATTTAATGGATGAAAGTGGTCTTGTTCAAGTCACTTTTGACAGCACAGATCCTAAATGGGCGGCGGCTAAAAAACTTCATTATGACTGTATTCTGTCTGTTAAAGGCCATGTTAAAAAAAGGCCGGAAAACATGCAGAACGAAAAAATAAAAACAGGGGAATGGGAGATCATTCCTCAGGAAATGAGTATACTGGCTGTTGCAAAAACAGCTCCTTTCCGTCAAGGTGATGCAGTCAATGAGAGCCTTGCTTTAAAATACCGCTATCTGGATTTTAGAAGACAAAATCAACTAAGGGAAAATTTAAAAACCCGGCATGAGGTTTTACAAATCATCAGACAGGAGTTATCTCATCAAGGTTTTTGTGAGATAGAAACCCCCCTCCTTTACAAAAGCACTCCCGAGGGGGCTAGAGACTACCTTGTCCCTTTCAGAAATCAAAAAGGACATTTTTACGCTCTCCCCCAAAGCCCGCAAACTTTAAAGCAAATTGTGATGATGGCCGGCTGGGAAAAATATTTTCAAATCGCCCGCTGTTTTCGTGATGAGGATTTGCGCTCTAACCGCCAGCCTGAATTTACTCAATTGGATTTGGAAATGAGTTTTGTGGATGAGGAGGATATAAAATCCATTACAGAAAATCTTATAAGGAAAATCTGGAAAACAATTAAAAGAGAAAATGTCTCTGAGTTTCCTACACTCTCTTATAAAGAATCCATGAAGCGTTTTGGAACAGATAAGCCTGACTTAAGAAATCCTTTGGAATTAAAAATTATTGACTTAGAAACTGTGAAAAGCTCCGGTTTAAAAACCCTGTCAAGTGCTCTTAATGAGGGTTGTTCAGCAAAAGCTCTTTTTGTGCCAAAACTTCCCTTTTCACGCAGTCAATCTGATAAACTGCAAAAGACAGTTCAATCTATGGGGGCTGAAGGTCTTTTATGGATACAAAAAAAAGAAAATGAAATTAAATCCCCTGTCCAAAAATGGACAACAGAAGAGATGTTGCAAAAACTTTATGAACAAGGTGGAGGACAAGGGGAGGGTGTTTGTTTTATCAGCTGTGGGGAGACGGGTGTTGTTAATACTGTTTTTTCCCATCTGATTTCTTATTTTGGCAAAAAGCAAAATCTTATTGATGAAAATAAAACACAATTTGTCTGGATCACTGATTTCCCTTATTTTTGTTTTGATCCGGATATAAAAAAATGGACAGCTAAGCATCACCCTTTCAGCCTCCCTAAACAAGAGGATATAGAGCTGTTAAATGATAAAAAAAATCTCCCTAATATCCGGGCAAGAGCTTATGACTTGGTTTGCAATGGCCATGAATTGGCGGGTGGCAGTCTTCGTATTTTTGAACCGAAACTTCAGAAAAAAATATTTACCATTTTGGGACTGAGTGAAGAGCAAATAGAAGAACAGTTTGGTTTCTTTTTAGAGGCTTTAAGTTATGGCGCCCCTCCCCACGGAGGAATTGCCTGGGGTATAGAAAGACTGATTATGATTTTAACCAACTCTGAAAATATAAGGGATGTTATGGCTTTTCCTAAATCCTCAAGCGGAGCTTGTTTGATGTCCAAAGCCCCTTCCACAATACAGGCGGAAAATCTTGCTGAGCTTGGCCTCTCTATTGTAAAAGATAAAAAAAGCGATTAGTTTGCAAAATCAAAGAACATTTTTATTGGAACAGGTAAATTTTAAAAAGTTGTCTCTATTGATACATTTAAAGCTGCCTTTATAATTTTCCAACCATGCCCCAGGAGCTTTAGATGTTTTTCTCCATTTGATTTCGTATCCATACAGCTTTCCTTTGTATTCTTCTACATAATCCAATTCAGCCCCCGTATAAGTTCTCCAAAAATAAGGAGACATAAATCTTTTATGGTAGATATTATATTTCAATCTTTCCGCTATAACAAAATTCTCCCATAATATTCCTATATCATTCCTGTCCTCTAAAGAATTAAAATTGTTTATAATGGCATTCCGTATTCCCAAATCATAAAAGTAAACTTTTGGTTTTTGGCTGACTTCTTTTCTCAAGTTTCGGCTAAAGCCCGTAAGATTAAAAATAACAAAAAACTTTTCAAGTAAATCAATATACCGCTCCACTGTTTTTTTATGAATTTCCAACTGTCTGGCCAACTCTGTTAAAGAAACCTCTGATCCAGTTTGAAAAGCCAGTAATTGTAAAAGCTTCCTTATTTTCTGACTGCTTCTTACCCCTTCAACCTCCAAAACATCTTTATATAAATAATCTCTTGATAAAGAATATAAATACTCCTGCCGATCCGACATTTTTTCCAAAGAAAAAAGTTCAGGATATGTTCCAAAAACTAGATAGTCTGCCAGTTGTTCTTTTAATTCATGGTCATTCCAATGATGTATAAGCTCACACATGGCTATAGGATGAAGATGATAAGTCCAGGCTCTTCCCGTTAAAGGCTCATGGATAGAAGAGGCCAATTCAAAGGAGGAGGAACCTGTAACAATCACTTTTAGATGAGGCTGGTTATCATATAAAATTTTCAAATTTAAACCTATATTTTTAACTTTTTGAGCTTCATCAATAAAAAGCGCATCATAGCCGGAAACAGCGATTTTCATTTTTTTTAAGTCCCTGGAAGAAAATAGTTTTTCTGTTTTTTCTTCATCCCCATTTAGTTTCAATATTTTTTGAGTTGTATTCTTTAAAATATCCTCCACCAAACTGGTTTTTCCTACTTGTCTTGCTCCATAAAGAACAATGATTTTTGTTTTTTTTAACAAAAGCCTTTTTTATATATCTTTTTTTATCAATCTTTGGACATACATCTCAGCCTCTTAGAAAAATAGTTTTGGTTCATGATACTTTAAGTTGCCTTAAAAATTGGTTAACCTATTGTTATTACTATGAAAAACAAGTATTTTACCCGTTCCTGTCCTTCTGAGAAGAAATTTAGGGAGATAACTAAGTTATTTTCAGTTGATCTAACAGCTCAACAAATAGCTTTACCTGGGAGATCTGTTTTTATAGGCTTTTCAACTCAGTCTTATGGCTTAACTAGCCATAAACCCAAGTTATTTAAAATGAGCAAGACATATAAATATTTTTCTCATTTTACAGGTTAGTATCAATACCAAATGATAAGATAATCAAGTTATTTAATTTGGTTTTCACTTAAGGTTTTTTAGTTTGGGATGAATATCATAAAGCCTCACCCAATATAAACCCAAGCGTTCACTTAAGGGGTCTGTTTTGATGGGCTCTTCTTTTTCTTCTTCTTCTCCTTCGGATTTTTTCCGCTCTGAGCTTTTCTATTTTCTGTTTTCTTTTTTTTTCTATAACGCAGCAGGAGCAAGAACCAAAGCCCAAAGCCCGCAGCCCACATAACAAAAACCAACACTTTAAGTAGAAATTTGCCTCTTGTGCTTTTTTGCAGAGGTATCTCTGATTCCAAATCAGTTTCATGCAGGATTTTTTCAATATAAGACATCATCTCCTGCCTTTGCTTGTCCGTCTGCCTTCTTATCCGGTCAATGTTGTCTTTTAATTTCTTGGACAGCCGCAGGCTTCTAATGGCTTTTAAAAACTGGTTGGCGTATTTTGTGTATAGTTTTCCCCATGAGCGTAAAAGCCAATAAAAATATGAACCTTCTCACTTAAGTCATCACAGCAGACTGTGCGCCCAACGAGCGGGAAAACATATTTCTTGAAAGGCTGTTTTTACTAAAATTTGCCATCCAGTTTTGCTGGTGGATTGTAACTTTTCTTATCTGTCTTGCAGGGATTCTAAAACTTGTAAAAATCCGTTTGTATATATCTGTGTTGTCTGTGCTTTTGCCTATTTTAGCCGTAAGCAAGATGATCGCGGGCTTTTCTCCTTTTTGGAATTTGTGATGGCAGACCCAATCCGTTCCAAAGGATTTACAAGTCTAGTTTTCTCCTAATTTCAAAACTGATATAAGAGTTTTCAAAGAGTTTTCTAGCCTGCCCTTGCCTCGGGCAGCTGAATAAAAGAACAAAGAGAGAACTGATTTTTAGTAAAAAAAGATAAGGCATATTTTAAGGCTTTTGTGTTTCCTCTGGAGCAAGCCCTAAGTATTTTACCTGACAGCCGCATAGAGAAAATAGCAATAAACTTTTTAATTTATCTTTCAAAAATCCTCATTGATTTTAAATGACACAAAATTGGTTTGAATTTTAATAACTTGCAAGCAGATCTTTTTATTGATCTGCTTTTATCCTCATATCCTCATATCCTCATATCCTCATATCCTCATATCCTCTAAATCCTCATCACTTTGACTTAGATTAACCTCCTCTATAAATCCTTATCACTTTAGCTTAGGCTAATCGGCTTTTGTTTTCTTATCTTTATCACTCTCTGGCTTAGGAGGCAAACCTGTGTTTATCCCTATACCCTCTTCTAACTGAGACGGACCGGCTTTTTTCTTAAGCTCCTCCAACTCCTCAGGACTCATACCACACTTAGTTTCATCCTCACTGCAAAATATATAACCCAACTCAAAATGTAGACGAATAAGATCTACATCCTCTCATCCATTTTACAGTTTTCCTTCCACGGCATGATTTACCTCCTTTTTTAAATTAAAAAAGTGTAAACCATGTTCCCAGTATAAACTGTCAACTATGTACCAAGTATTTACCTTTAAAATATCGCAGCTTCGTTTCACAATCTGAGCTTTCACACCTTTTTACAGACTGCTCGCAGATGTTTCTCCTCCTCCTCTCTAAGTATTCACAGCTTTCAACATCATTGCAGCAGCTTGCTGTTTTGCTCTCCTCTAAAGAGCATATCCCAAAAAGGCTTTGCGAAAGCTCCTCCTGAGAAATGTTTGGGACAGCAGGAAGCTTCATTTTTAACTCCGCAACACAGCCTGTAGACATAGAGCAAATCTGAGGCAGACTTGCAATATGATTAAAAATCTCTTGATTGCTGGTAAAGAAGCCTTTAACAAACTCCTTCCTCTCATAACAATGGCTGTTATGTGCCAAACCTTCCAGTAAAGGCTCAAGGGGCTTGCCGTGTATATTGCGCTCATCATAAGAGGCAAACACTGTTTTTACACAGCTTTCAAAATTGGCAAATTCATCAAAAAACTCCTTTATCCCTGTTATCCTATCAGGCCAATCCTCGTGATAGCCTGCATTTTGAAAGCTATCCTTTAAACCGGGAGCCCTGGAGAGAAATTTATTTATGGCTTTATGTAAATCCAAATAATCTCTTTTTAAAAGGCTTTTACAAGGGGATATCTTCATACCTTTCTTAGCCAGCTCATTTTTAATACGGACTTGACCATAAGCGGGATATTCAAAAGATAAACTAAGAATCTCCTCTTCTATAGCTTCATCAATACGATTCCTCATATTTGGCTTTCTTTTGGAAGTCTCTAAAAGCGCTTCAACACCTCCTTGCTCAAAAGCGGATTTATATCTATAAAATGTATCTCTGGAAAAGCCCATTACCTTACAGGCTCTTGACACATTGCCAAGTTGTTCTGCTAAATTCAGCAAACCAACTTTATTTCTTATGATTTTTCTGTTAGTTTCTATCATGGGTTACCTCCTTTATGTTTTGATAGACTATATCTTTATCAAAACGGGTAACCCTGATCTTTTCAAACAGTGTCAGATCATGTCTTAACTAGTACAGTTTAAAGACTATTCTCTTATTGTGCAGTTGAGTTAATCCAAAACTGTCAGGGACCTTCTTGGTTTCTTCCCCATTTTCATAAGTTCTGATTCTCTTATATCTCTTATAAGTCATTATAATTATAATTTATAAAATGTTTTAGTGGGCATCAATATAATAGATATTTTGAGGTTTTTTAATGTCATCTACAAATAATTTTCTATACTTGATTTTGACAGTGTTGAATTTATGTTGACAATATATTTTTTAATAATATCCTTCACTTTTGTGAAAAATATATTCCTTCAAGTTAGTGTATTCTTATTTTTTTGTATGACATTAAATATCGCTTTTGGTGGAGGTTCTCATTTTGATGAGAGACTAACCCTCTTAGAGGAGGTTTTTGGTTCTCTAAATGAAAGTCAGCAAGTTAAAGATTTATATAAAGAATTATCAGTTATGCAAGACATAACTGATGTAAAAATGATTAGCAATAAAGTTACAAAACAAAACTGTTTATTAATTAAAATGAAATATAATGAATTTGATACAATGTATGAGGATATGATGCAGGCAGGGCGCCACCGTTCCAACATCAATGAATTTGATACAATGTATGAGGATATGATGCAGGCAGGGCGCCACCGTTCCAACATCAATGAATTTGATACAATGTATGAGGATATGATGCAGGCAGGGCGCCACCGTTCCAACATCAATGAATTTGATACAATGTATGAGGATATGATGCAGGCAGGGCGCCACCGTTCCAACATCAATGAATTTGATACAGTATATGAGGATATGATGCAGGCAGGGCGCCACCGTTCCAACATCAATGAATTTGATACAATGTATGAGGATATGATGCAGGCAGGGCGCCACCGTTCCAACATCAATGAATTTGTGGTAAATGGTGAAATGAATAGTATGAATGATTACACTATCTATTGCAAATAGTACTGAGATGTCTCAGAAAATAAACTATGCAATAAAAAATATTAATCAAGGTATTAAAAAATATATCTCAGAGTTACAACTAAGCAATCACACTCCAGGTTTTTCTATCCTTATAAAAAAAGATAATGAAATTATTTATAAAAAATCTGTTGGAAAAAGTATTATTTCTTCCAATTCACCTAAAAGCTTATTGTCATCTGACAGCTGTTTTTTATGCGCATCTTTAACTAAACCCGTTATTTGTCAATTTTTTATTGACTTGAATGTGAAATATCCAAAGCTTATTCAAGCTTCTTTAAATAGTTTTTTTAGTCCAAAACATAAAAAACCACACATAAAGAAAATAACTGTTCAACATTTACTTACCCATAAATCTGGTTTACCAGAATATTTTGGATCAATTTCAAGTATTCCTTACCATCAATTGAATAAATTTAGTTTGAATCAGATTTCAAAATATATTTTAGATCAAGAAAAAACTTTCAGTCCGGGTAAAAAAATGGAATATTCCAATTCTTCCTTTGTCATTCTTTCCAAAGTAGTGGAATTACTTTTTAATAATAAATATGAATTAGAGTTAGAAAAATATTTTGAATCTCGTGGACTTTTCAAAAATACATTTTTTTTCACAAAGAAAATAAATTGCAGAACAGCTCAATATGTGAAGATTAATAAAAAATATATAAGAGTACCTTGGGATAGAGCTTTTATAGGTTGGGGTGATGGTGCTTTAATTAGTTCTCCTTTAGAATATTTGGATCTTATAAATCCATTAAAAGATGAAAGAATTCTTAATTATTTATTTAAAACAAGATCAGATAATTTTAAATTATGTTATCAGCATACAGGTGGCAGTATTGGCATGAGTAATTTATATTTTTTTATCCCGCAAGTAAAATTGAGAGGTGTTTGTTTTCAAAATTTTACTAACAGCTTTGATAGGATGTCTATATCTCAAGATATCTATAATTTTCTTTCAGGTAATAGAACTTATTACATATAAAATGAAAAAATAAAAACTTTTATTAGATTCTTCTTTTTATGATCCATTTGCATATAAAAAAAATAAATTGATTTTTTAATTTTTTTATAAAATAAATATCAGAATCTTTTAAAAAAATTGTGTTAGAAATAATACCACATAGTCCAAATGTGGTTAAGCCCATTATAAAAATGGTGCCAAGATGAAAAAAACAAATCGCAACCAACATTAGCAATCTTGTATTTTTGTTCCATATTAAAAATGGATAAGCTATTTGTAGTCCCATTGTTGAATAAGTAAAAAATGCTATAAGGAAGTCATTATTTTCTATCAAAGCTTTCCAAAAAGGGTGAGAATATTCTTCATTTTGAAGTACATAGTATACAGCTACGCCTTTTTGCCATAGAACACCTTGCAATTTATATATTCCACTCATTAAATACATTACAGATAATTGAATTTTACATAAAAGAAAAAATGTATTTGAAATAGCAGTTAGGAAATCCTTGTAAAATGGAATTTTATGAGAGTACTCTGTTCCTGAAGTATTGACAAAGCATAAAAAAATACACAAAAGAGTAGTGATATTAAAACCTCCATCAGATATAGCAACTAATTTATTATTGATGTTTAGTAGTAAATATGTTGTTAATAATTTTAAAAGAAAATTTTTTTGATTTGAGCAAATAAGAATTAAGAAACAAACAATATTAATAATAATTATTTGCAATGAAAACTCTTTTATTATTGGATGATATAATATCTTTTTATACCAATCAAATACAGTATAATTAAAGTCTAAATCAATGCTGTAGGAGTTTGAAGATAAAAACTGATTATGATTGACTGCTATTATAATAAAAAAAATAAAATAAAAAAGATAGATGTTATTTTTGGAAAATTTTTTAACTTTTAAATCACTTTCTAGGAAGAAAGATTTTAATTTATGTATAATCATATCTTGATTACCTAATTATTTTTCTTTTTATATCATTCTCATAAAAATAAGGTCCGAAAGTTCTTGCAGTATAAACCATTAGAGCTTTTTTAAAATTTCTATCAGAATGTTGTTTTGGATGAAAATCAAAAACTTTGAATTCTACTTTTACGGATTTTGTTTTCATTTTATATAAGCAAATATCTCCAGAAAATTTTTTTGCTAAATTTTCAATCTTGTTGTTTTTTTTTATTTTTTTTACTGCTCTTGTATTTGTGAACCGATAAGAAGAGCGAAGGCTTGTAACAATATAATTATAATGTCTATAATATAAGCCCTTTAAAGAAAATCTGTTTTTTTCATGAATCTTCTGGAGTTTTTCAATAGGATTGAACCAATTAGTCCATTTTTTTTTATTTTTGCATCGTATGTACATTTTAATTATTCTTTGACTTGGATTAGGAGCAAATAAATGCCAATCTTGATAAAAAAGTTCATTCATAAAACTCTTTATTTTAGGTTTTATTTTTATTGTTGCCGGATTTATAGGCAACAAATAAATTCCAAGAGGAATTACATAGGAACAGCATAAAAGTGTGCAAATAAAAATGATAAACAATCTAAGTTTCATTTTATTTATATTGAATATGTTTAAATGGTTTATATTTTTGGTGCCAAGTTTTAAATTACATTGTAATTTCTGTATTGACAAGCTTAAGATTGTTTTATGCTTTAGCCCCCAATTGACTAGATAGTTTTCAGTTGGAGGGACAAAAGAGTGTGTTATAATGTGAATGATAGAGTTTCCCAAACAAAAAACTTATTTTCTTTAAAAGTAAACTTTATTTTTCACAAAACTCTGCAATCCTTATTCTCACTTGTTTTAAAATCCTATTCACACACATCCTGCTCACTCTGGAAAATAAAGCTATTTGACAAGCTGTTAAATCTCCCGAAAATAACTTGATAATTCCTCTGAATTTAGCTTCAGAAATCCTTGAACGAATAAAATACTTATTTTTCATGTAAATACAATAAGTTAACCAACTTTTAAGTCAACTTAAAGTATCATGAACCTTGCCTTTTAATTAAAGGGTTATACAATAAAATGCAGTTAGAGCTCTATAATGAAAAAAGGGCTGCTCAAGTTTGCCTTTTAATTAAAGGATTATACAAACAAAATGGGGGTATATTTCATGTCAGAAGAACAAGAAGAATTTAAAAAGGCGCTTAAACAAATAGCAGGTTATTTAAGCCGCCGCTCTCATTCAGAAAAAGAACTTGTGCTTAAGTTGTCCAAACAATTTTCTTCAAATATTGTTGATAAAGCTTTGGAAAAAGCCAGGCAAAATCATTGGCTGGAAAATACTGAAGAGCTTGCTGAAAAAACAGCGGAAAGCCTGCATAAAAAAAACAAAAGCTGGAGCTATATAAAAAAATATCTTGTTGAAAAAGACTTGCCGTTACCCCCTTATGACAAAGAAAGAGAGCTGGCAAAGGCAAAAAATTTGCTATTAAAAAAACAAGGTTTTTTAAATAACCTCTCTTATGAGGAAAAAATAAATCTTAAACAATTTCTTTCCTATAGAGGTTTTGAAGAAGGTATCGTACAGGAGTTGTTAAGTTAGTTTTAAACTGGAAAATATTACCTTAATTAAATCAACACGGAGATTCAAGATCGTATACTGAATAACCTAAAAGTCTGCCTTAATAAAACTCTTCTCCCTATAGCTCATTGTTATGGATTTCGTAATGAAGAAAACAGATTGGAAATGTCCTCTCTTATGGAAACCTTTTTAAAAGAATGTTTGAAATAATTATTTTCCCCTTATTCTTCATTTAGGAAAGCCCATTCATGTTTTGTAAGATATAAAAAACCCTAAACTCCAAACAGAATCAGTATAATTAAGCCTTTTTACTAATAAGACATAGAGTGAAAATGACTTCAATTATTCTGTTTTTTGTTTTATATTGTAGCCTGTTATGACAAGCTTTGAAGTCCGCAAAAAATTTATAGATTTTTTTAAGAGACATCAACATACAGTTTTGCCCGGTTCTTCTCTTATTCCGGACAATGATCCTTCTCTTCTTTTTGTAAATGCAGGGATGAATCAATTTAAGGACATTTTTTTGGGGTTAAAACCTCCTCCGGATAAAAATGTTGCGACCATTCAAAAATGTTTAAGGGCAGGAGGCAAGCACAATGATTTGGAAGCTGTTGGAGAAACCCCTTTGCATCATACTTTTTTTGAAATGCTGGGGAATTTTTCTTTTGGCGGTTATTTTAAAAGCAAGGCTATCGCTTTGGCATGGGAATTCCTGACAGTGGATTTAAAACTTGATCCAAAGGATTTATGGATCAGTGTTTATGAAAAGGATGAGGAGTCTTATACCATTTGGAGAGATGAGCAAAACATTCCTGAAAATAAAATTTACCGCATGGGAGATAAAGACAATTTTTGGCAGATGGGGGATACAGGCCCTTGTGGCCCCTGCACAGAGATTCATTATTATAAGGGAAAGGAAAAGAGACCTGACCCAAACCAATTTATGGAAATTTGGAATCTTGTTTTTATGGAATTTTATGATACAGAAGGAGGTAAAAGACAAAAGCTCTCTGTCCCCTGTGTGGATACAGGAATGGGATTGGAAAGGCTTTGCGCCCTTCTTCAAAATAAAAAGAGCAATTATCACACGGATTTATTTTCAGAAATTATTTTAAGTTTGGAAAAGGCCAGCGGCTGTCCTTATGATTTTGAGGAAAGAGAGCAAACAGACAGGCAAAAAGCTTTTCGTGTCCTGGCGGATCACAGCCGGGCCATTGTTTTTTTAATAAATGACGGCGTTATTCCGGGAAATGATAGGGAAAATTATGTCTTAAGACGAATCATCCGCAGAGCTTTATATTACAGCCAAAAATTGAATCCAGAAAAGAATCTTTTACAAATTGGAGTGGAAAAGACTATATCCCTTATGGCTGAAACAGGCTCTTTGCTTAAACAGGATAAAGAGCTTCTTAATATAGCTGAAACTTACCTTTCACTCAAACAGGAAGAAAGACAAACTCAATCTATTATTAATGGAGAAGCGGGTTTATTTTTTGATAGCTTAAAGGCCGGAAAAAAACAGCTGGAAAAAGTCATGAAGGTTCAGTCTAAACCTCATCTGAATGCGCCGGAAGTTTGGAATCTTTACAGCACCTATGGCTTCCCTATGGATTTAACCCGTTTGATGGCCAAAGAAGAAGGATGGACTGTAGCCAAAGAGGAAGATATTAAAAGATATGAAGAGAAAGCCAAACAACAGATAAAAGAAGGGTTGTCAGACATACTGCAAGAGAAAGTAAAGAATTTTGCACCCCAGCTTATTCCTGAAATTCAAAGAAAGATGAAAGAGAGGAGCAGAGAAAAAATAAAAATAGAAGAACAACAGAACATAAATTCTTATGCCCAAAAACAAGATGTGTTTTTAAAATCTCAAGAGGAAAAACTGGAAACATTTTTCTCTGGCTATGAAAAAGCTAAAGAGACAGGTCAGATTCTTTTAACAGTTTCTTTTGACACTTCTGCTGCCGCATCACTCAATAAAGGGGGTTATACACTCTCTAATAGGCTTTCATTAAAGCCTTTGGAAAAGAATCAAAAAGGCTGGCTGGTTTTGGATAAAAGCTGTTTTTACCCTGAAGGGGGGGGGGCTATTGGAGACAGAGGTTTTTTAAAGACAGAAACAGGAGCGGCAGAAATACTGGACTGCCAAAAAGAAGGGAGTTTTATCTGGCATGAAGTTAAAGTGTTGGAAGGACAGCTAAAAGAAGATCAGCAAGGCCAAATGGAGGTCAATATAAATCACAGAAAAGAAATTTCTGCCAGTCATACAGCCACACACCTTTTAAATTCAGCTTTGCGATCTGTTCTTGGGAAATCTGTTCGCCAGGCCGGTTCCCTTGTGGAGCCAGGCCGGTTAAGGTTTGATTTTACTCACCCTCAATCTCTCAATCAAAAACAGATAAAAGGGATAGAAGAACAAGTTTTAAAACATATTCATCAATCAGAGGAGGTGACTCCCAGCCATAAAAATTTTCAGCAAGCCCAAAAAGAAGATTATATTTACTTAAAAGGGGAAAATTATCCAGAAAAAGTACGGGTTTTAAAAATTGGAGAAAAGACTTCTAAAGAATTATGCGGCGGTATTCATGTTAAAAACACAGGAGAGATTAAACATTTCAAAATCATAAGTGAAAAAGGAATCCAATCCGGTGTAAGGAGGATTGTGGCTTATACAGGCTCTTTGGCAAAAGCATGGGAGTCTTTTTTAATCAAAGAAAATTTACAGTTAAGAAAATATTTGAATCTGCCATTACCGGAAAAAGAAAATATTAGGGAAAAGCAAAACCCTTTTGTAAGCTGGATTGAAGGTAAAGAAAAGGAATTAAAAGCTCTTCGCAAATCTATTGTTCGTTTGGAACAAAACAAGGATTCCCAAAATACTATTTCAAAAAATGAAAGCTGGGTAAAGGTTGAATATCCCTTTCACCCCTTGGCCTTTCAAATGTTGGAATTAAGGGAATATTTAAAACTGCCTCTTCCTGAGTCAGATAGGGTTATTGAGTATTTGTTGGAGCAAAGCTATTTAGACAAAAAAATCATTTTAAAAGAGTCATCCTCTAAATTTAATGAGAAAGCAAATGATTCTGCTCATACAAACAAACCATCCTCTCAAACAGCAGAGGATTTTTTTAAAGAGGTAGAAAGCCCTTTAGATGTGTTAAAAGCTAGAGAGCGGGAAGTTAAAAAACTTTATGATCAATGGGAAAAGTTAAAACAGCTTAATCTTACAAAAAACAAGCTGTTGGAAAGAGCTAAAGATTTTGAGATAAAGGGTATTAAGGGTAAGCTGCTTGTAGTTGAGTTCCCTCTGTCAGATAGAAAAATCCTGTCTGATATATCTGATTTTCTTTTATCAAAACTTTCCAGCGGTCTTGTGGTTTTAAGTGGTGAGGGCGAAGGCCAGCACCCTGTTTTTGTTAATCGAACAAAAAGCTTTGAAAAGCTGTTATCTGCCGGTGGTATTTTAAAAAACACAATCGCCCCTCTCTGTAAAGGCAAAGGCGGGGGCAAAGACTCTTTTGCTCAAGGCTCTATCACTGATAAATCAGAATTTACAAAAATAGAGCAAATGCTTTTGAATGGATGAAACTAAGTTTGAAAAAATATTCTGAACCTTTGGAATCTCTATAATTAGCCGACAACTTAAAATTTAAAAATACACTAAAAACGATCAAAATAGAACTTTAATTCTTGTGATTTGGCATTTACAGATAGCAAATGTAAGTTTTTAAAATACAACGCTGTTCAGTCTGCATTTAACTTTTCTTTAATCCAGAAGAAAAATTGTTAGAAATAAACAGCTTAAGTTGTCATGAACCAATTTTTAACGACAGGAATGAAAAAAGATGTTTAAAGCACTAAAATAATTCAAAAATCAAACAAAAAGCCGCTTTTCAAGCCCAACTATAGTTATTAGCAACCTCTCATAACCTACAAATGACTAAAAAATCACTAGAAATTTTCTAACATAAAAGAACTGAAAAAAATCTCTCAGATTCTTTTATCACCCCTTAAAGAGCCTAAGTTTAGTTAAACCTTAATCCGATTATTTTATATAGACATGAAAATTTATATTTGTTATTGTTAAATTTATTCAGGAATAGAATGCTTAAGTTGCCTTGAAGCTAATAATATAGAGTGTTAACCCCCATGCTTAATAACAACCCTGATTTTAGAGTAGATGCTCATAAGGAAATTTTAAATATAGAAACTACAGCTGATGTATTAGGGATTTCAACAGCGACTGTTCGTAATTGGGTTAAAAGCGGACAGCTCCCCATATATGATAAAAATAACTCTTTTTTTTATAGAGCTGATATTGAGAAAATCAAATCAAAACTTTTAAACGGAGAGTTGGAAAAATTAAATAAACGAGCCAATAAAATAAAAGCTAAAAGAACATTTATCCCAGAAGAGCATATAAAAGAACAAATCAAGCTGGATGAATTTAACTCTATTATTAATTTTATACAAAAAAACAATATAAAAACGACAACGGCTCTTTTCCTGCTCAGCCTCAACCTGCTAAAAAAAGAAAAAATATTACTGACAAAAAGTTTTAAAGATATTAAAAAAGGCAAATTGCTTTTTACAAATAAGCAAATTCAAAAAGAGATAAACGCATGGCTTTTAGACCTTAAAGCCATAAATATTAAACCGCTCTTTTCTTTTTTACTGAACTGTAGGCTTCCAGAACAAAGAGATATTTTGGGT
Source organism: Bdellovibrionales bacterium (assembly GCA_965116175.1). Lineage (GTDB taxonomy): Bacteria > Bdellovibrionota > Bdellovibrionia > Bdellovibrionales > UBA1609 > JACOND01. Next base: position 530,405 of record OZ220490.1, read on the forward strand.
CTATTTTATCAATCTCTTTTAATGGAGGGAAAAAAATCGCAAAGCGGCTCTTATTACACGCCTTCAAATAAAGTAAATGATATAACAAAAGATTATGTCAAAAAAGACTCTAAAGTTTTAGACCCTTGTTGTGGAACAGGTCAGTTTTTGCTGGCTTTTGCTGATATTGTGGAAAACCCTTTAAATATTTATGGTATTGACTATGATAAAACAGCCGTCCGAATTGCCAGACTTAATATTCTGATAAGATTTAAAAATAGAAATTTTGCGCCAAATATCTTTTGTAAAAATACTCTTTTTGATATTGATAACCATGATTTGTTTAATTTTTATAAAGATATAAAGAATTTTGATGTTATAGCTACAAACCCGCCTTGGGGGGCGCATTTTTCTAAAGCGGAAATAAAAAGGCTTAAAAGCCTCTACCCCCAAATTACTTCTTTTGAGGCTTTCTCTTATTTTATTGCAAAAAGCCTTAGCTGGCTGCGCCATTCCGGAACCGCTGTGTTCATTTTGCCCGAATCTATTTTAAATGTTCGCGCCCATAAAGACATAAGAGCTATTATCTTACAAACGGTTCAAATAAAAAAGATCATTTATTTTAATCGTATTTTTAAAAATGTTTTCACTCCTGTTATCCGATTGGATTTAGGGAAAAATAATAAAAACATAAAACAAACATCTATTTATAACATAAATAAAAAATATAAAGCGCGCCAGATAAAATGGATGAGCAACCATGATTTTATTTTTGATATTCATTCAAACCATTTTGATTCTAAAATTATTGATAAAATATATAAAACAAAACACATAACCTTAAAAAATAAAGCCAGTTGGGCTTTAGGAGTTGTAACTGGAAACAATAAAAAGTTTATCACCTCTGAAAATAAACCGGGCTTTGAGCCTATTTACAAAGGAAAAGATATTAGAAAATTTGTTTTAGATAAAGCCTCTTCTTATATTCAGTTTCAGCCTGAGAAATTCCAACAATCCGCTCCAGAGGAAAAATACAGAGCTGAAGAGAAGCTGATCTATAAATTTATTTCAAAAAATTTAATCTTCGCGTATGATAATCATAAAAGATTGACTTTAAACAGTGCCAATATACTTATCCCTAAAATTCCTGATTATCCTATCAAAGTCATTATGGCGATCTTTAACTCTTCCCTCTATCAGTTTCTATTTCAGAAAAAATTTTCCAGCATAAAGGTTTTAAGAAGCCATATTGAAGAACTGCCTCTGCCTTTGTGGGATAAAAAAACTTTTTCTAAAATAAAAAAATTAGTGGATCAAGTGATACAAAATCAAAATAAATTTCAGGAATTGGACAATTACATCATCAATAAATTTTCACTTTCAGAAAAAGAAAGAGCTTATATCAACAAAGAGAAAAAATAATTATGGAAATTTTAAAAAGACATTTAGAAAAGCTTATTAAAACCCTATCTTCTAAACAAAAGAATCAGTTAAAAAATCGCCTTGATGATTTAATCTCAGTTTATCCATTCAATGAATACGAATATATTATTTCCAGTTTATTGGGATTGGGTAAAATTACTTTAGATGACTATTTGGAGATTAGAGATGAATACATAGCCCGAAATATGTATCTCTATATTTTTGAAATATCCGCTCCAAGAGGATTTGGCGAGCAGTGGGCGCAGGGTCATTTAAAGGAATTAGTTCCCGAATTGATAAAGCCGACAAAAAAATTAGATAAAAAATACTCAGGTCAATATGATTTTTTGTATAAGCTTTCTCAAAAACAGATAATCAAAATTGAGGTCAAAAGCTTCCCGCGCTGTGGATTTTAACAGTCAGGAGCCTTTGTATGTTAAAGTGCTCTCTTGGAAATCAAAAAAGCCTTTTGATATGAATTTCCAGCAAGTGAAGCCAAAATGTTGTGATGTTTTTGTATGGATTGGAGTTTGGAGAGATACAATTAAGTATTGGGTGCTTTCTTCAAAAGAGGTAGAAAAAAATAAATATTATTCTAAAGGCCAACATAGAGGAAATATTGGTGAAGGCCAACTGCATTTAAAGTATGATAATATAAAAGACTTTAAAAAGTATTTATCTAAACCAAATGAACTGCTTAAAAAAATTACATCAGCTTATAAAAGACAAAAAACTAAATAGTTTAATGTGGATGTAAAAATGGCGGGAGTGTCAGAACAGATAAAAAAAATCTTGACATAATCTTTTTGTATAAATTAGCTTAAAAATAGAAAAATTTTGATTTGTTAAACTAAAAATAGGAGTAAATATGTTCATGAAATATTTTAAACAGTCCATCATCTTACTTTCTTTTCTTTTTATTTCCTCTTGTGTTACGCCACGGGCGCATTTTCAGTCCAAAACTTATAAGCCAACTAAAAAGGCAGTTATCAGATACAGCTTAGATGCCAATATTTTTCAATCAGATGCTGTTCAACAAAGAAGGATGGATGCAAGGATGAAAATGCGGGATTTTTGCGGTTCTCAAAAGCCAGTGATTCTTTCAGAGCGAAAAGAGGAAAAAACATCAGGTTATTATACGGATACATCTTATCGTGATTATAGCAATCAGCATTCCAACCAATTTGGAAGTGCCCATAGCAACCGCTCAAGCCATTATGGAGGCCACCGATACGAAGGATACAAAACAGGCCAATCCAATACATACAGCTCAAGTCATGGAAATGTATCCAGCGCGGCTCATGGAGGAGCGTATACAGTCAGTAAGCCTATAGTTGACGCTTACAATATTATAACTTTTGAGTGTAAATAAAATTTTTATAGCTCTAAAAAAAAATATTTTTAATTTCTTTTAAAAAAGCCCCTGCCCCTTAGTCAAGAAAGGGGCGGGAATCCCTTTAGAAGATATAAACAAAAGATTACTCTAAACAGAGCAAGGGGGATGCTTTTTTGAATGCTTATAGCTTTGCTAAACAACTTAAAACTCTTAATGGTTTAACTCCTTATGAGTTCATTCAAAATTGCTGGACTAATTAGCCTGAAAGATTTAAACTTAACCTTAATCACCTCAATATGAAACCTTACAGTAATCAATGAATAGCTGTTAAAGATTTTATAAATATTTCAAGAGGGTTATAGTTATAGTGAAAGGATTGAGATAAAAAATAGAGAAAATTTTTTACTGGCATATAAAATCAGAAATATTTTAATATGTTTAAGCTGTTTAATAAAGTATGAATAAAAAAAGAACAATAATGAATCAGTCGGCCAAAAATCTAAGAAGAGAAAAACTGTACTCAGCCCTGCTTTGTATTTACAAGTTTTCTCAATTAAAAGATTTACTGTTTTTAAAAAGTGAATATTTTTTAAAACTCTGTGAAGTGGGTTATATAGACTGGAAATTCAATAAAAGTTTAATAGATGAGGACTTTTTTAAATCCACAAATGAAAGGGGCTGGCCTTTTCAATATTCCTGTCCTTTGACTTGCAGGACAAATGATTATGGTGAACTTATATTTTTTTCATCTCACAAATTTTTACAGAGCCGTAAAGTTTTTTTAAAGAAGATTGCGTTTTTTGTCTCTTCAGCTATTTATTTTGTTAAGAATAGAGAAAAAATGGAGAATATAAAACAACACTGGGGAGGTGCTTTTGATTCCTTTTCTCAGGCTTTTTGTATAACAGATAAAAATTTTAAAATTATAAGATCTAATAAATCTTTTCAGACAATCAGCAATAAAACAAAAACAGAGTTGTTTGCCAAGAATCTTTTTGAACTATTTCCCATTCCTGATAAAATTATCAAATCCAATGAGCAAACAGGATCATGGCTGGTTAAAGAGGAAAAAGGAGGACGAGAGCTTTGTTGGGAAATTTCTTTAAAGCCCCTTTTTCTTAAAAAAGAAAAAATGCAGGTTCTTCTTTTTCTGATTAAGGATGTTGCCAAAGAGATAGAGATAGAGAACAAGCTATCGGTTCAAGCTAAAGAGCGGGAGATTGGACTCATTAAAGGGAGTATTGCCCATGAGCTTAATAATCCTATTGCGGGAATAAAAGCCCTTCTTGGTGTTATGGAGCAGCAAATGCCCCCTGATAAACTTTTTGTAAGAGATTCTCTTAAAGAGATGCAAATAGCTATTAACAGATGTGAAAGTGTTGTCAAGAATCTTTTGGCTGTATCCCACTGTACAGAAGATAAACCCAGACTTTTTCTAAGAGAAAAGGAGCTTTTATAAACAGGCTTTTAAAAATTCTTAAAAAATTCGTCCAGTTTTTAAATAAAAAGAGCTTTTCACCAGAGCTTTTTGAGTATTCTTTAAGCATATGCCTAGGAATATTTTAATTGTTGATGATGAGCCTTCATTGAGGCTTTCTCTTAGAAAACTTTTGGAAAATAAAGATTGTAAAATTACCTCCACTTCTGGAATACAGGAGACTCATCAGCTTGATTCCTCTTTGCAGTTTGATCTGGCTATTGTTGATCTCAATTTGAGTGATGGAAAAGGCACAGACCTTATCTCTTCACTTAAAGAGAAGCAGCCCCAGATCCAGTCCATTCTAATTACTGGAGAGAGTTCTATCAATGTAACCATTGTAGAATCTATGAATCAGGGAATTTTTTATTTTATGCCAAAACCTTTTGAGCCTTCAGCCTTTTTAAACCTTGTGAAAAAAGTTCTAAAGCAGACAGAAATTATAGAACAAAATAAAAATTTAACAGAAAATATTAAAAAACAATTTCATTTTGATCAAATTATTGGTCAAAGTTCAGCCATTATCAATCTTACAGAATGGATGCATAAAATTGCCAAAAGCTCTTCCAATGTTTTAATAACAGGGGAAAGCGGCACGGGGAAGGAGTTGGTTGCCCGAAGCATTCATTGCAGTAAAAACAGTGCGAAGCCTTTTATTAGTGTAAACTGTGGAGCTATTCCCAGAGATCTTTTGGAAAGTGAGTTTTTTGGTCATGTAAAAGGCTCTTTTACAGGTGCTGTGAGCAGCCACAAGGGTTATTTTGAAGCGGCTCAGGATGGCACACTTTTTTTGGATGAAATAGGCGCGATGGATTTAAGCCTACAGGTTAAACTGCTTCGTGTTCTTCAGGAAAAAGCTTTTAAGCCTGTGGGCAGCACAGAAACCATCAGCACAAATGCAAGAATTATTTCAGCAACAAATATTGATTTGGAAAAGGCGGTGGAAAAGGGAGCTTTTAGAAAAGACCTTTACTATAGGTTAAATATTATTCCTCTCTTTATTCCCCCCCTTAGGGAGAGAAGACGGGACATTCCTCTGCTCATCCGGCATTTTTTAAAAAGTTTTAATAAAGGGGAAACCTGTGATTTATTATCTGAAGCTGTTGAATGTCTCTGTAATTACAGCTGGCCTGGAAATATTCGGGAACTGGAAAACCTCATAGAGCGGCTTTGTGTTTTTAAGGATAAGGGAGAAATTGGAATAGAGGATCTCCCAATAAAATATAGGTGCAAGGAGACACAAAGCAACTCTCTTGAAGTTGTTGAAATTCCAAATGGAGGTATAGACTTTAACAGCGCTGTAGATGCTTATGAAAGTTCTATACTGAAAAAAGCTTTACAAAAAACAAGCTGGAATAAAAGACGGGCGGCTTTGCTTCTTAATCTCAACCGAACTACTTTAATTGAAAAGATCAAGAAAAAAGGGATTAAGTCCCCTTATGATGAAAGCTTGTACTAGCTTGCTATGTTTATCAGCTTGATTTTCCCTTGTTATAATGAAGAACAGGCTATTCCAAAGCTTTTGCCAAAAGCCATTCAGGCTAAATATAATATACTTCAACAAAGAGGGGTTAAGGGTTTTGAAATTCTTGTTATAGATGATGGTTCTAAAGATAAATCCCTTGAGCTGCTGGAAACTTATAAAGGAAATGTTAAAATTATACCACTCAAAACACAAAGAGGCTATGGATCGGCTATTAAGGAGGGAGTCAAGCAGGCTAAGGGAGATTGGATTGCTTTTTGTGATTTAGATGATACCTGTGATATAGAGGAGTTTAGCCTTCTTATAAATCTTGTTCGTGATCGATCTTTGGAAGTGGTATGGGGCAATCGTCTCAATAAAAAAAGCAAAATGTTTTGGACGAGAAGGCTAGGCAACCGGCTTTATCAAATAGCTTTTTTATTATTGTCCCTTAAATTTCCTCCTGATGTTTGCAGTGGCTTCCGTTTGTTTAAAAAAGCAGTTTTTATATCTGATATTTATAAATTTCCCAATGATTTAAGTTTCTCTTTGGCAATGACAGCTTATTGTATCCGTTACAAAATTCCATTTTCCACTGTAGATATATCTTATAAAGAAAGATTGGGGCAGTCAAAATTATCCCCTCTTAAAGATGGTTTTATTTTTTTATTGGTATTGATGCAGTTTTTATTGTTTTAAAGGTTTATATGATCTACAAATGTTTAAATGGCTTCTCCTTTAAAAAATACTGATAAGAAATCAAATATATATAGAGACAATTAACATTTAAGCGGTTAAAATGTATAAACCATGGTGGACTCCCAAAAAACTAATCTTCGGTACAGTCTTATATCTTTAGGTCATATTATCCCTTTGAATATTTATATAAATTCTCAGGAGGTAAAAAAAGATATTTTTAATTATCAAAAGTGCTTTAAGCCTTATAATCCAAGAAAAGCCGGGTACAATCGTTATGGTTTAAGCCTTACAAGTAAAGACGGCGGCTTTTCCGGTATTCCAGATTTGGACTCCCTGTATGAATACAACAAATTAAACAATACGGAATTTGATGAGTCTGATTTTAGAGAATGGACTCCCTTTTTTAAAAACTGCAAGAGTCTTAAATCAGCTATGGAGCCTTTTCATGATTGCATAGGCCGATCCCACATTTTAAGGCTTGATAAAGGGGGATTTTTTCCTCCTCATAGGGACCTCTCACAAGTTTCTTTTCGCTTGTTTATTTCTTTATGCGAAAGCCCACAGGACTATGTTTTTATTTTGAATGAAAAGAAGGTGTTTTTCCAACCCCATCAAGGTTATTTTATTAACACCCTATTGAGCCACAGTCTGTTTTCCTTTGTGGATGGAAGTTTGTTTGCTGTTTTTAATATTGATTTGAATGAAGAATCTGTAAAAGCTGTTTTTAACAATTTATCCGTTTATTGAAAACCACAACTTTCAAATAAGAAAAGTATAGGGACTACACAAGAGTTGGACTTTATGTTAAAAAATCACTATGGCAGATAAAAATAACAAATATGCTCAAAATGTTCCTGGCCCTTATTATGTGGATACAGAATGTATTAACTGTGATGCCTGTTTGCTGGCTGCAGAAAATCATTTTAAAATTAATGAGGAAGAGGGTTATGCTTATGTCTACAAACAGCCTCAAACAGAGGAGGAGAAGGAGGCTTGTGAAGAGGCTTTGGAATCCTGCCCTGTTGAAGCCATTGGAAACGATGGAGAGTAATTTCTAAGAGAGGCATTTGATGAAGTCAGTTTTAAAACTTTATGATACAGCGGCTAAGGAAAAAAGGGAGTTTACTCCGTTATCAGCTCCCAAGGTTAAAATGTATTGTTGCGGCCCCACAGTGTATGACTATCTTCATATTGGGAATTTTCGTGGGGCGGTGTTTTTTAATTTTGTTCGCAACTGGCTGGAGTTTTTAAACTATAAAGTGGATTACATTTACAATTTTACAGATATTGAGGATAAAATTTTAAAGCGCTCTGCTGTTGAAAAAATGCCACCAAAAGACTTGGCGGAAAAATATATTGAGGAATTTAAAAAAGATTACAAATCTTTAAAGTTAAAACCACACACAGCCAATCCCAGGGCCACTGAAACCCTTTCTGAAATCATTCAGCTTATTAAAAAACTTATAGATAAAGGCAAAGCTTATGAGATAGAGGGGGATGTTTTTTATTCTGTTCATTCCTTTAAGGGTTATGGTTATTTAAGTGGAAAAAAACCAGATGAACTTTTAGCGGGAGCTAGAGTGGAGATAGACAAGAGAAAAAAAAATCCTCTGGACTTTGCTTTGTGGAAAAAAAGCAAGCCTGAAGAAAACTGGCATTTTGATAGCCCCTGGGGGAAAGGGCGTCCTGGATGGCATATTGAGTGCACGGCTATGATACATAAATTTTTAGGAGAGGAAATTGATATACATGCCGGGGGGTCTGATCTTATTTTTCCCCACCATGAAAATGAAATTGCCCAATCAGAAGCCTGTACTAATAAAAAATATGCACGGTTTTGGCTACATAACAATATGATAGTGGCTGAGAAGGGGGACAAGATGTCAAAATCCCTGGGCAATATCCTCAGCATGAGGGAGTTTTTGGAATTGTATCCAGGGGAGCTTTTTAAATTTTTAATCCTTTCCTGTCATTATAGATCTCCTTTGCGGTTTTCACAAAAAACTATTCATCAGGCTTTAGTTTCTTTGTCAAAAATTTACTCCAGTCTTGTAAAAGCTCAAAAACTGGCTGCCACTTTAAAGAGTGATGAGCTTACAAGCGTGAAACAAAATCAATGGAAAGATTTAAAAAATAATCAAACTGGTCAAGAAATTTCAGCCCATACTTTACAATTTAAGGAAGACTTGAATAAAGCGGAAGGGGATATAAACACAGCTTTTAATGATGATTTTGCAACACCAAGGGTTTTTGCTGTTTTGTTTTCTGTGTTAAATGGCTTTCATAAAATTTTAGAGGATAAAAAAAATTCCTCTTATGAAAAATCCCTCTGCGCATCAAAATATCTTTTACTGTTTAATAAATATGCTAAGATACTTTCTTTATTTCAGGAGGAGCCAGAATCTTTTCTCAAAAATTTGGATGAAAGGCTATTGACTCAAAAAAAACTTAAAAAAGAGGACATTCATCAACTGGTTGAAAAACGATCTCTTGCCAGAAAAAACAAGGATTTTAAAACTGCTGATGAAATCAGAAAGCAGTTGGATCAAGTGGGTATTGAAGTCCGGGACAGCTCTCAAGGCAGTGAATGGGAGGTTAGGAAATAGCTGTATTTAGAATTAAAGAAAAGACATTCAGTGTAATAAAATACAAAAACCACATTTTTAAGATAAAAAGCATTTGCATTATAAAACCTTGACCTTTTTAGAAAGCCTGTTATATGTTTTCAAAAATCATGGGATTTTCTTATTACGAAGCTCTTTCCTCCCTTTTATTTTTTAGCCTTAAAGCTCTCATTGTGGTTATCTCTATTTTGGTCTGTATTATTGTCCCTCTTGTCCTTATCAAAAAAATAAGTCCTTCTGATAAAAGCAAAAAAAGTTTAAAAATAGAAAATCTTAAAAGCCAATATGACAAATACACTCAACAGTTTAAGCAAAAAACGATGAATAAAAAGGATTTTAAAAAATACCTGAAGAGTTTTATTGCTAAAGATAAAAAAAGTAAAAAAGAAAAACCCTTCTTATTTGTCCTTTCTTTTGTTGGCGATATTATGGCTTCACAGGTGAAAAACTTAAGAGAGGAGATTTCCCTTATTTTGAAAATAGCAAAGCCTAAAGATGAAGTGGCCTTGATTTTAGATAGCCGAGGAGGTTCTGTCTCTCATTACGGTCTGGCAGCCAACCAATTACAGAGACTTAGAACTCATAACATTCCCCTCACTGTTTGTGTGGATAAAGTGGCGGGTAGTGGAGGTTACTTGATGGCTTGTGTGGGCCATCAAATTCTCTCCTCCCCCTTTGCCTTTATAGGTTCTATTGGTGTCATGTTTGGTATCCCCAATGTGTATGACTTTTTGAAAAAGCATGATATCAGTTACGAGGAGTTTACAGCTGGAAAATTTAAACGAACAGTGACTCCTTTTGGCAAGGTCACAGATGAAAAAAGAGAAAGATTAAAGAATCAACTGAGCTTAATTCATGATCAGTTTAAAAATTTTGTTCAAAAATACAGAGATATTGATTTGGAACAAACAGCGACGGGGGAGGCCTGGCTGGCTGAAGAGGCTTTAAAAAGAGGTCTGGTGGATAAGCTCCAGTGTTCAGATGATTATATTCTGGAAAAATTTAAAACTCACAATGTTTATAAAATCAGCCTAAAAGTTCCAAAAAGCTTTCTTGAAAAAGTCCTTAGCAAAAGATCTTTGTCTGAGGAAGCTCTCAACCGCTTTTTACCAAAAGATTTTATTATTTAACTTTTCTCAGTGATCAATACTAGTGTTAGGCGCTTCATTAACACAACCATCAAAGGAGCAATGTCCCCAGGGATGATTTAATTGACGCTCATTTTAACTGGAATTGACTATTTATGAGACAGTCTTTAATCATTTTAGTGCTTTAATACCAAATGATATAGGGATTAATCTTACTTTGAGACATGGACCAGAGGCTGTAATAATATGACTCCTCATTTTGAATGGGGTGTGAAAAGCCCATAGAATACAGGAAATTGAGGGATCGAGTTGTCTCATTGAAATGGGGGGTCAGAACAAAAGGACATATATATTGTTGACATTTAAAATTAGGAAATATAGAATTTTTAAGTTGGAAAGAATAATTAAAAGGAGGGAAAAATTATGAAACTTTTATTGATAGGTTTTATTTTTGCATCGCTGTCAGCTTATGCGGATGTCACTGGCACCTGGGCCTATAGCGGGAGCGGCTGCAGGGATGATGGATCTCTTAGTTCTGAAAGCCATAGATCAAAAGCTTCTGAAGAACCTATTGACGAGGCTATTTTCACCTTTGAAAGCGATGGGACGGCCAGAATGGATGCCGTATTTGAAAATGGGGAGAAGGTTACAGAACAGGGAACTTACGACTTAAATGGGGATAGTTTGGTTATTCATAATTGGGATGGTGCTGTAATTACAGTAGTGGATGATAGGATAGTTATTTATTCAGAGGAAAATTCTGAAAACTCTTCCTCCTGCCGTAGTGGAGAGGTGTTTGTTTATGTTTTAGCCCCAGTGAATTAAAACATTATGCAAATTTAATGGTTTTTTTTAGTTTGGTTGGCATTACAATATTTTAAAACCTTTAAAAAATACAGGGATTTTTCTTCTAGTGTATCCTCTTGACATAAAAAAAACATAGTAAAATCAAATCAATGAGTTATAAGAATCAGGACCTTTGAAGAGGCAAACTCAGGATCATGCAAGATTTAGTTGCCAATATACAAAAGAAAAGGTAGAATACATCGGGAAATAACTCAATAATTACAAAGGTGGAACAATTTATGAAATTTTTATTGATAGGTTTTATTTTTGCATCGCTGTCAGCTTATGCGGATGTCACAGGCACTTGGGCCTATAGCGGGAGCGGCTGCAGGAATGAATCCCTTAGTCCTGAAAGCCATCGATCAAAAGCTCCTAGTGGAGGGCGTATTGACGAGGCTATTTTCACCTTTGAAAGCGATGGGACGGCCAAAATGGATGCCATACTTGATGGGGAGAAGGTTACACAACGGGGAACTTACAGTTTAAATGGGGATAGTTTGGTTATTCATAATTGGGGTGACTCTGTGATTAAGGTAGTGGGTGATAGGATAGTTATTTATTCAGAAAAAGATTCTGAAAACTCTTCCTGTCGTAGTGGAGAGGTGTTTGTTTATATTTTAGCTAAGGTGAATTAAAATATTATGCAAAATTTTATAAAATTAAAAATCTTTTTAGTGCTTATTACTTTGGCTGGCTGCAGTGCTAACAACCCAATGATTGATCAATTAAAAAATGAGGTTTTGAGTATGTCTTGTGATAACGAATATAAAAATTATCTTGAAAATCAAATCAACCGCCAAAGGATGCTCCTTAACGATAGGCAAATGATTAACAGTTTGCAGAATATGAAAAGAGATATAAAATGCGTTGATTAACCATTATACCATTTAAAACTCTGAAATATCCCCGTTTTCAATAATATTCAAATCCCTTGAGTTATCTCTTTTGTACATTTTTTAACAGAAGCTAAACACTTTTGTCCAAAATATTGATTTTGATTATACCTTCTTGTCCTGATTTCCATTTCAATGAGACCACTTGATTCGTCAATTTCCTATATTCTATAGGGGGGCTTGAAATCTCTGGAGACCTAAATTTTTACAAATTATTTAAAAAAGAACCCGATGACTTCATACTCTCTTTCCCCTTTAGGGGTTTGAAGTAAAAAAGTATGATTCTTTTTCAAGCCAATCATTTTTTTTGCCAGAGGGGAGCTGATGGAAATTCTACCTTGAGAGACATCTGCCTCCTCTTCACCTACAATGCAATAGGAAACCTCTTCATCATTATCCAAATCTTTAAGTTTAACAGTGGCTCCAAAAGTAATTTTTTCAGAGGAGATTTGAGAGGTGTCCACAACTTGGGCTGAGGCCAGTTTTGTGCTTAAATCAGCAATTCGGCCTTCCAACAGAGCCTGTTGCTCTTTAGCAGCATCATAGTCTGCGTTTTCGCTCAGGTCTCCATGCGCTCTGGCTTCTTTAATAGCCTGAATGACTTTTGGCCGTTCTTCCTGAATGAGCTTCTTTAAAAGCTCTTCCAGCCGTTTTTTGCCCTCTACTGTAATAGGTCTTCTGTTCATATTTTCTCCTAATAAGGTTGACATAAACCTTATTTAAAAGCTTCTCTGCTTTTGTTTTCTTAAGGCTTAATTAACAAGCTTTCCGTTTTTTGTAAAAACTGAAAAGTCACACAAAACTCAATAGTGTAATAACTTGAGATACAAGCCCTGGAAAAGTTAAAAGTACCATAAGGGAAAAGCCAAGCCAATAAAAAGAAAGACAAAACAGTATTTTTCTTAAAAAAGCCAAATAAAAAGTCTTGTTTGTTGGAAAATAGGCAGTTAAAGATGTAAAATACAAAAATAAAGAACAGAATTATATTGATTGTGTTTGGGGTTTTAGCCTGTTTCAGCTTTATCCGAAGCTAAAAGTCAGACATGATGAAATCAGAAAAGAGTAATACTAATCAGAATTTGTGTTTTCTATTCGGTATAAAAACAATAAAATTATTTAGAAATAAACCGCTTAACTAAATTTGAGCCATTATTTAAGTTTGGGATTTCTTAATTCCAAAAATGTTAATCAAATTCTCTAGTTAGAGTAGGGGGTCAGGACAAAACAAGGGGCAAGACAAACAATAACTTAGGTAATAGAGTTTTCTTTAACAATAGACATCAATTAACCGATAAATTTACTGATGTATTCCAGAAAGTTTATAACTCTTTTAAACAAGCCCCCCTCTGATCATTTTTTGATTTCCACCCATAAATTTTGTGACGGTGATGGTTTGGGAGCCGGACTGGCTCTTTATTATGGTTTGAAAAAGAAGAAGAAGAAAGTCTCCTTTTTCACTTTGGAAAAGCCTCATCCCAAATACAATTTTATGAATAAGAAGAATGTTATTCGTGTTTTTTATAAAGATAAAACAAAGGTTCCTAAAAATGCTTCTCTTATTTTTGTGGATACCAATGACACTCGTCTTGTTGAACCTCTTTACTCTTTAGCCAAAAAACAAGCTTGTTCTGTTTATTTTATTGATCATCATCCCCTTATTCAGAAAAATACAGAGGATGTTTTTTTTATAGATACAAAATCCTCCAGTACAGCAGAGCTTATCTACACCTTGCTTAAAAAACTTAAAATTCCACTGGATGAGGAAATAGCAAAAAGTTTATTTTCCAGTATTGTTTTTGATACAAATCTTTTCCGCCATATTAAAAACTCCCCTAAGCCTTTCTCTATTGCGGCAAAGCTGCTGCCAAAAATAAAGGATGTGAATGTGATTTATGAAAATTTATTTAAAAATCTCACAGCCGAAAAACTTCGTTTTATGAGCCAATTGGAAAAGGTGGAATATTACTTCAATAATAAAGTCGCTTTTTTGCATTTAAAGGAGGAGGATTTTAAAAAATATAAAACCGACTCTACACAAGCTTATGATCTTATGGATATGGTGAGAGATGTGGATACCATAGAGTCCACAGCTCTTATTATAGAGAATAAAGATGGCTATTTTAAATTAAGCTTAAGATCCAGAAAAAAGAATCTTTTGCCTCTGGCTAAAAAATTTAATGGAGGAGGACACTGTTATTCTGCCGGGGCCTATATTAAAGCTTCAAGCTTGAAAGATATTAAGAAAAAAGTTATCTCTTATCTGAAAACTTAAAATCAAACAGGTATAGAATTATGACAAAAAAAGATTGGAGTCCTGACAAAAGCTCTGCCCTTTATGGTGTTGATTTTTGGGGGGATAATTATTTTAGTATCAACGATAAAGGTCATGCGCAGGTTCAGCCTCAAGGAAAGGCTTTTCCTTCTTTAGATCTTTTTGAAATGGTTACTGACTTTAAGGGGCAATCTATCCGTCTGCCTCTTCTTTTGAGATTTCCAGACATTATCCGATCACAGATGGAAAAAATCTGTAGCTGTTTTGATAGAGCTATCAAAGAGCAGGATTATAAGGGAAAATATTATGGGGTGTTTCCTGTAAAAGTGAATCAGCAAAGACATGTTATAGAGGATATTGTTCAAACAGGAAAGGACTACAATTTTGGTTTGGAGGCTGGGAGCAAACCTGAGCTTTTAATAGCTTTGGCTCTTATGAATAATCCTGAAGGGCTTATTATTTGCAATGGTTTTAAGGACAAGTCTTATGTGGAGATGGCTCTTCTTTCTCAAAAAGCCGGTAGAAATATTTTTCTTGTTGTGGAAAGACAAAAGGAGATTGAAATCATTTTGGAGTTTTCCAAAAAATTAAAATTAAGGCCCAAGATTGGTTTTCGTTTAAAATTGAACGCTCAGTCTGAGGGTTTTTGGGGGAAAAGCTCAGGCTGCCATTCCAAGTTTGGTTTGACCTCTCTCCAGCTTGTCTCAAGTGTTGAAAAATTAAAAGAAGAGGGTTTTTTAGACTGCCTTCAGCTTTTGCATTTTCATATTGGCTCACAAATTCCTTCTATTCAACCTATCAAATCAGCTATTAAGGAATGTGCCAGGATAATGTCTGAACTTTATCTTATGGATTGCCCCATTAAATATATTGATGTTGGCGGGGGGCTGGGTGTGGATTATGACGGATCCGGTACAACAAAAAGCTCCACAAATTATGATATTCAGGAATATGCTAATGACATTGTTTTTTCCCTTCAATCCATTTGTGAGGAAAAGCAAATTCCTCATCCTCAGATTATTTCTGAATCAGGCCGCTTTCTTGTAGCCCAAAGTTCCCTTCTGGTTTTTAATATTTTGGATAAAAACTCTGTTGTCCCTGATGAGAGTGTTACAATGGATGAAAAAGTATCCGGCTTCTTAAAAGACCTCTATGATATTTATAAAAATATTCCCAGTGTTTCTTATAATGAGTCTTTCAATGATTTGATTGAGAAAAAGAAGGAAATGCATCACATCTTTCTTTATGGAGGTTTATCCTTAAAGGAAATGGCCGCTTCTGAAAAAATTTATTGGAAGTCTATACAGAAATTAAAGGAGTTTACAAAGGACAAGGAAGACTATGAAGACATTTTTTTAACCTTGAAAAACCAGTTAACAGACACTTACTTTTGCAATTTTTCTGTTTTTCAAAGTTTACCGGATTCCTGGGCCTTGTCTTATTCCTTTCCTGTTATGCCTCTTCACCGTCTGGATGAGAAACCCAGTCAGCAAGCCTGTTTGGTGGATTTGACCTGTGATTCAGATGGACAGATTGGAAAAATTATTGATTACTCCTCATGGGAGGTTCAGCCCTTTATGCCTGTTCATAACTTAAAGCCCAATGAACAGTATCTTGTAGGTATTTTTTTAACAGGGGCTTATCAGGAGATTTTGGGTGATCTTCACAATCTTTTTGGGGATACCGATGCTGTGCATATCCGTGTGAAAGGGGATGGACAATACACTGTGGAGCATCGTGTGGAGGCGGACTCTATATCAGAGGTTTTGGAGTATGTGGAGTTTCATAGAAAACAACTCATGGATAAGATGCATAAAATTACAGAAAGCAGTATCACCAAGGGGCAATTATCCCGACAAGAGGCTGGTTTATTGATTGAAAAGTTTGAAGAAAATCTTTCTCGTTCCACTTATTTAAAATAATTGTATAAAATAAAAATCACAAATCAGATAAAAGCACTTAATTATTAAAGAAAACTAACAAATGGAAAAAGCAATTATTGGCCTGGCAGGTTTATTTTTTATTGGTCATGTTTTGCAATGGTTTTTTATCAAAACAAAAATTCCTGATCTTTTGATTTTAATTCTTGTGGGTTTTGCTATAGGCCCTTCAGGCTTAAATTTGATTCAGCATCAGCATTTAGGGCAAGTAGGTACAGTGCTGGCCACCATCACACTGATTATTATTTTGTATGAGGGAGGTCTTAACTTAAATGCTTCATCTCTTTTAAAGTCCAGTTTACCGGCTTTATTGCTTTCCCTCCTTTCCTTTTTATTGATTGCCGGACTGACAACTTTATTCTTAAGTCCTTTTTTTACACTGCCAACGGCACTGCTTGTTGGTTTGGGAATTGGAAGCACTTCCTCGGCTATTGTTTTTCCCATGATAAAACCTCTGGCTTTAAAAGAGGAAACCAAGACACTTTTATCTTTGGAGTCAGCCTTTACAGATGTTTTGGCTATTATTGCTTTTCTGGCTGTTTTGGAAAGTCTCCTAAGTAAAAATTATAATGCCTCTGTTCTGCTTTTTGGTTTTGGGGCGAAGCCTTTTTTATCCATTGCTTTAGGAGTTGGCTCAGCTTTGTTTTGGTCTTTTTTAAGAAAAATATCCTTAAAATTATTTGATATGCCTTTTGCCACAGAGGCCTGGTCTCTTTTCACTTATGGTTTAATTGAGCTGTTTAATCTCAATGGCCCTATTGGTATTTTGGCTTTTGGCTTTTCTTTAGCCAATCTCAATATGCTTCCTTCTTTGCTATTTGGAAAGTTTTTTAATTTAAAACCTGTTACAGAAGGTGAAATGTCTTTGCTTAAGGAAATATCCTTTTTGCTAAGAACATTTTTCTTTCTTTATTTGGGAATGTTGATGAAGTTTTCTGCCATGAATATTTTTATTCTTGGATTTTTGCTTACACTGTTAATGATTGCGACTCGTTATATTGCTGTTCGTTTTGTTTTTTCACCAAAAAAGTATCCTGTTTTAGATGCCCTGGTGTCTGTGGGCATGGGGCCAAGGGGCTTGGCCTGTGCTGTGCTGGCCACACTGCCTTTGCAAAGGGGCTATGAACACGGTGAATTTATCCAAAATCTGATTTTTTACATCATTTTGATTTCTATTGTGACAACTTCCTTGTTTGTGATCTTTGGCCAAAAAAGATTTTTCCAAAATCTCTTTCTGCCTCTGTTTAAGTCTTATCAGCCTCAGAGTGAGAAGCAGGAAGTTTTGTAGAATAAAGAGACCGTTTACTTCTTGTAGGCTTTTGCAGAGTTTTCAGGAAAAACCACATTGGTTCTCAATCTGTTTATAGAGGTAAAAATATATCTCTTTAGAGGATTCGGATCAACAGGGTTTTGCCGAAAAGTATCTCAAAGGTTTTCTTACTCAGGAAAAAACATCTGAATTATTTTCTTTTTAAATTTTAATCAGGTATTTGTTTTTTCCTCTTTATAATAAAAGCGTCTGTAGACCACAGGATTAAATAGAGCGGAAAAAACACCAAACAGAATTAAGATAGAAAAGATTTTTGAATCAATGTAGCCTTTTGCCAAAGCCAAGTCAGCCACAATCAGATCAAATGTGCCTCTTGAGTTAAGTATAAGCCCCATTTTTAGAGCTTCGCTTTTAGAGAAGCCAGACACCTTGGCTCCAATCCATGAACTTAAAATTTTTGCCCCATAGCCCATTCCAAAAAGAGCAAATATAAAAAACATATCCTCAAATGCCTCTATTTTAATAAGCAGCCCCAAATAGGCAAAAAAGATAGGTGTTAAAAAATGGCTGGTGATGGATCTCAATGTATGAGACAGAGAGTCAAAAAAATTTGTGTCAATAACATCCTTGTTTAACAGAAGCCCTCCAAAAAAAGCTCCAATAATGAAATGGAAACCCAGGGATTCAGAAATAGTGCTGAAAATCAAAACGAAAAGAACTCCCACACCAAAAACAGCTTCATCCCCAAGAGCGCGAATCAAATGGCTGAAAAATTTTTGTGTTTTTTGAATGTAGTAAAGCTCAGAGCGGAAAATTTTATTGACTGTCATCACAAAAAAGAAAAACAAAAACATGGATCCGCCTTTTATGACAATCATTTTGGCATATTCAAATAATTTGTAATCCTCACCAGCGCTTGAAGAAATCCCTAAGACCAAAAGAGCTAAAATTTCAATAATTACGGCTGTCCCCATAATAGTGTTGCCCGGTGATGTGCCAATCAATTTTACATTTCTAAGGAATTTTATAGCTACAGGAATAGCAGTGATGGCAAAACAAAGACCAATGACCATAGAGTTAAAAAATGATAGGTTAAACAAGTAGCCAAAAGTTAAGCCGGCGCCAAAAGGGCCTATAAAGGCAATCAAACCACAGGCTAAAGCTTTACTTTTAAGGGTGACAATAAAGTCTTTTAAATCAATTTCCAAACCAGCAGCAAAAATCAAAAGGAAAATGCCAAGCTCCACAATCCCGTTTAAGCCGTTGATTGAAGGGTCAATAAAATTAAAAACAGCCGGACCCAATAAAAGACCTGCAAGGATTTCACCTGTGATGGCAAAATAACCTATGGATTCAAACAGACGGCCAAGCACTCTTGAAGCCGCAAGTAAAATCAAAAGACTGGTAATTAAATGCATAGTTTTATTTTGTTTAAAATTTTAGTCTGTTTCAAGCTTATACTTTATCTTTCGGAAAAAAAAGAGAGAGGTTAAGCCTCTCTCTTTTAAAATCAATAAATTGAAGATGAATTTTTATAAATATCAGATGGATGTGATTGCTGTTGGATCGTATTCACAATGATCTCTAATTGAAGCGAGTTGTTTTTCATGCACTTCTGCGCCATCGTCCATAACTTTATTGATGAGATTAATGACTTCCTCTTGAGCGTCTGTATCCCACTTTCCGGAATATAAGGCTGCTGCAAGGAGAGCAGTCCCTGTAGCTTCAGCTTCCTCTGGTGTCATTGACTCTCCAAGTTTTGATTTCAAAGCAGGAGTTCTATTAAGAACTCTGCCTACTGTTCCAGAACTAGCCTCAGGGTGCAAAGATCGCGCAAGGACATTCTGCATTGATTCATTTAAACCAGCATTAAGGACGCAGTTAAGATCACAATATCCTTCCCCCTCTCCAATAGCAAAATCGGCTGGAAAGCCATTGGGAAAAACACCATTACCTCTTGGCATTGTAACTGTTTTCCTGCCTGGTGCTGCGGTGTTGGCAAGGGGCTTAGCTGCTGGTTTCACAGTTAGGGTTCTTGCTGAGGATATAAATGGGAAGATTAAAATAGCGCATAAAAGAATTAAAATGTTTCTCATAATTTTTCTCCTTGGTTATTTGTATTTTTTAATATACTTATTGAAAAGAAAAATCAAGCAAATAAAGAAATATTGAAAAATTTATAGGTTAGGGGAAAAAACTCAAAACTGGCCTGTTTTTAATGAAAAAACTGACAGAAACTTAAAATTTTTGTTTTGTGTCATTGATTTTCAAAAAGCTTGCTTTTTTTACTTTATTGTAAAATTTATACAGGATTGATAATCTAAAATAACAAACTTTTAAACAAATTTATTAAACAAGCATTTTTTTGCCCTTGTAAAAACAAATCTCTTCCACAGGAAGTTGTAAATTGTATTGGTTTGCCATAACAAAGCCATAAGCTCCTGTATCAGCAATAGCCAGCCAGTCCCCTGACTGAATATTTGATGGCAACAGGCAGTTTTCTGCTATTGTGTCCCCTGTCTCACATATTGGCCCTACCACATCATAAGCCTGATAGCTGTCTTCTGGTTTATAAAAAGGAAGGATTTTATGTTTTGCTCCATAAAGAGCTGGTCTTAAAAAATGATTCATCCCACTATTTAAAATAGCAAACTTTTTATTTGAACTGGTCTTTATATATTCCACTTTAGCGCATAATATTCCAAAACGGGCTGTGAGCAGGCGGCCAGGCTCTGTTATCACAGCGCCATCAAAATTTTTTAAAAGATCATTTAAGCCTTTGCCAAAAAGTTTGAGCCTTGTCTTTTCCTCTTCAAAATCTGAATTTTGATAGTTCACCCCAAGCCCTCCGCCGATATCCATTACTTTTAGTGGATATTTTTCTTTTTTGAGTTTGTTATAAAGCTCTTTTAAATGGGATATGGCTTTAAATAGAGGCTCCAGATCAAAAATTTGGGAGCCAAGATGCATGCTTAAACCCTGAAGATCAATCCAATCATGAGAACGGATGAACTCTAAAACAGAGATTAATTCCTCTTCCTCAAAACCAAATTTATGCCCCCTTAAACCTGTTTTAATATGAGGATGGGATTCAAAATCCACATTGGGGTTAATTCTCAAGCCAATTTTACTGGCTTTTTTTTGCCTTCTGCAAATGGCCTCCAGTCTTTTTAACTCTTCCAAACTTTCCACATTGATTTGAAAAAAACCCTTGGCAACAGCCTCTTCTAATTCCACAGCTGTTTTCCCCACACCGGAAAAAACCAGCTGATTTGGCTTAAAGCCTACTGATTGCGCTAGGCAGGCTTCCCCTTTTGAGACCACATCCACTCCGCTGCCTTCTTCCAGAAAAGCTTTTAACACTTGTTTGTTAGAATTGGATTTCATGGCAAAAAATATTTTTAGACGGTTATTAGTGGCTTGTAAAAAAAACTGATACCAGTTCCTTAAAGCCTGAATATCATACAGGTAAAAAGGATTTGCCATGCCTTTAGCAATTTCTTTTAAGGATAAAAAAATATCCCCTTGTTTTAAAATGAGATTGTTATTTTTATAAAGAAACAAAAAACCCCCTATATTTTAATTTTTATGCTCTTGTTTGAAAATTCAAAGTTACATATCCTATCGCAGCCTTTTATTGAGACAGACCAAACTCATCATGGAGGGCTATGGCTGTGTTTTTTAAATCCTTTTCATCAATGATAGCGCTGATTTTAATTTCAGAAGTGGTTACAAGGTAAAGCTTTGCCTTTATCTTTTTAATGATAGAAAAAAACCTCCCAGCCACACCGGAATGGCTGGCCATACCCACACCCACAACAGAGATTTTAGCCACATTGTCAATAAGGGAAATGTTTTCTTTCTCTGTTAAGTTTTCCAGAACTTTCAAACAGACTTTTGAATCTGTTTTAGGGATGGAAAAAGACAAACGGGACTGTCCTGCAATCTCACTATGAGAGATAATATCCACAAAAACAGATTTTTTACCCAGTTCCACAAACAGATCAGAGATAAAATCAATCCCTGAAGGGAGACTTTTTAATTTAACAACCTGAGTGTTTAAATCATGAGCTATTGCTGAAACCACTGAGCCTTCCATATCCTCCTCCTTCTTTTTTATGATCCATGTTCCCTCTGATTTTTCAAGAGAGTGCCGAACATGAAGTTTTATACTATATTTTCCCGCCAGTTCCACTGAGCGAATTTGCAAAACCTTGGAACCCAGGCAAGCCATCTCCATCATTTCAGAAAAACCAATCTCATCCTGTTTTCTGGCTTTGGGAATCAGCTTAGGGTCCCCTGTAAAAACCCCTAAAACATCTGTATAAATTTCACAAATGTCAATTTTTAAAGCCGCGCTTAGAGCCACTGCTGTCAAGTCACTGCCTCCTCTGCCCAAAGTTGTGATTTGATTTTCTTTTGTGACTCCCTGAAATCCTGCCACCAGAGGCATAAAGCCTTTATCTAAAAGCTCCTCCAATTTATCCGTTTTTATGGATTGAATACTGGCTTTGGAAAAAAAGGAATCCGTTTGAATACCGGCCTGATAGCCCAGAAGGGGCTTGTTTTTTATCCCTCGCTTTTTCAAAGCCAGGCTTAGCAAGGCCACACTGATTTGTTCTCCTGAGGAAATGAGCATATCATAAGCTTCCCCTTGGGGGTGAGGATTAATCTTATGAGCCATTTCCACCAAAAAATTGGTATAGCCTGACATAGCAGATATGACGATTATAGGCTGTTCACCTTTTTCACAATCCTCTAAAAGGCGATCAGCAACAGCAGATATTTTTTCAATAGAGCCAACAGAGGTGCCGCCAAATTTTTTAACAATTCTTTTCATGTTATTTTTTCCAGTCATTTCAACAGTTTAACACCTATCAAATTAGGCTTAAGTTGTCATGAACCAAAACAATTATATCAATCCAATTTAATTTTAAGGTCTTTTGTTGAGGTATAATTAATCCTTCATTAGAGTGAAAGGGTCAAAAGTTCAGACATACGTTTTGCCACAAAGCACCTCTCAGCCGCTTTGTGCTCAAAGCCGAACTCACTTTTGACCCTTTCACTCTAATGAAGGAAGACATAATATCTTTTATTTATAAGGACCTCAAAATTCAAACTGAAAAAGTATAAACTGTAAATTATAATTAATTACAATGAGCATCATTTAAAAGGATTAAAATTATTTAAAGGATTTAATTAAACCCAGACCTTACTCCTAATATGGCAACGCATTATTTTATTTGTTAAAGACTTTTATATAGTCTTTTATAAGACTTATATATAAGATACTATAGTTTACATCATGGAAATTCAAAGGGATTTATTTGCTACAGAGCTTAATAGCTCCCCTTATGTAATAGAGGAAAACTTTTTTCAGTTACAAAACCGTAGATATATCGGTAATAAATATAAATTAACAAATTGGATTTTTTCTATTCTTAATAAAGAGTGTTCAGAGGACTCTTTTGCTGATATTTTTGCTGGCACAGGTGCAGTAGGAGCTACAGCAAGTAAATATTTTAACCAAATTGTTTTAAACGATTTTCTTTATTCTAATTACATTATTTATAAAGCTTTTTTTGAAAAAGGTCATTGGGATCAAAGTAAAATAAAGTCTATCATAAATGATTATAACAACATCAATTCAGAAGATTTAGATGAGAATTATTTTTCTGAAAATTTTGGAAAAAAATATTTTTCTAAAGACTCAGCAAAGATTATTGGATTCATTAGGAAAAATATTGAAAAAAATAAAAGAAAATTTACTAAAAAAGAATATCATATTTTAATAGCATCATTACTTTATTCAACAGATAAAGTTGCTAATACAGTTGGACATTATGATGCATACTTCAAAAGGCAATTTGTAAAGGGAAATTTTTATATGTGATTAATACATCCCATTGATATAGAGAAACTTTTAATTTTTAGAGAAGATACAAATTTATTAGCAAAAAGAATTCAAACTGATATTGTTTATATTGATCCTCCTTATAATTCAAGACAATATAGCAGATTTTATCACATTTTAGAAACACTTACAAAATGGGATAATCCTAAACTCTATGGTGTAGCATTAAAACCTGAACGAGAAAATATGAGTGACTACTGAGAGAAAGTGCAAAACATAAATTTTCTGAACTAATCAATAATATAAATACAAAATATTTAGTTGTATCATATAACAATACTTACACTTCAAAAAGCAAATCATCTAAAAACAAAATTTCCCTTGAAGAGATACAGGACATATTGTCTAAGAAAGGGAAAACTAAAATTTTTGAAAAAGATTATCGCTATTTTAATGCAGGTAATACAGATTTTAATAATCACAAAGAATATTTGTTTATAACTAATGTTAAGAAGCTGTTCTGACCCCCAATTCAACTAGACAACTCGATCCATCAATTTCCTGTATTCTGCAGGGCTTTTCATACCCAATCCAGAATGAGGAGCCACATTATTATAATCTCCAATCCATTTCTTAAAGTTAGAGTTTTTGAATTGCTTTTAAAGGAGTTTTTAAATATGCCTCTTTGGGGTGCTTTAGTTATTATTGGTATAACAGTTTTCTTTTTTATTAGGGAGAAAACAATAAAGGTTCATGGTGACTTAAGCTAACTATTAAGGTAGTTAACTTATTGTTATTACTAAGAAAAATTTATGAATGAATACTATTTAGAAGGGTTTTTCAACAGTCCGTTTAGGGGATTGACACTAATTATAAGGTTGAAAATTATTCCAAAAGAAGAAGGCTTGGCTCTTCCACTTTGGCTGCAAAACTTTTCAAAAAGCGGGCGGCTGTTGCTCCATCTATAAAACGGTGATCACAGGTCATGGAAAAGTTGATAAAAGGCTTTTCCTCAAACTCTCCTCTATCAGTTTTTATAACCTGTTGGTAGATACTGTAAATTCCCATGATGGCCATTTCAGGAGGGTTAATAATAGGTGTTCCGTAGGAGCCTCCAAGACTGCCTAAATTAGTCAGGGTGATGCCAGCCCCCATCAGGTTTTCTCTTTCAATATGGCCCTGCCTGACCTTATCCGCCAATTCAGAAATCTCCTTTATAATTTCCAAAAGGCTTTTGTTTTGAGCCTGTTTTAACACAGGCACTAAAAGCCCCTGTGGGCTGTCTACAGCAAAGCCAATATTAAAGCCTTTTCTAAAAATAATTTCTTTTGTTTGAGGAGAGTAAACACTATTAAAAACAGGAAATTCCTTTAAAACAGGAATGAGAGCTTTTATGAAAAAGGGAAGGTAACCGGTTTTTAAACCCTGCTTTTCCAAACGGGGTTTCATTTCCGCTTTTGTATTTACAAGATGCTCCACATTGGCTCTTTCTCCAATCGTAAAATGGGGGATAGTAGCTTTAGATAATGTCATGCTGTCAAACATCAACCTTTTTATGCCTCTTAAGGGTTCTCTTTTGTCCTCTTCAAGATTTTGAGGCAAGGCTGTTGAGCCTGTGATTTGACTTTGGGGGGATTTTAAACGGGATTTTATATGATTTAATAAATCTTCTCTTGTGATTTCCCCCTGAGACCCTGAGCCTTTTATATCCTCTAAAGATAAACCCAACTCTTCAGCCAGTTTTCTTGTGGCTGGAATAGCCAGAGAAAGTTTAACAGAGTTAACTGTAGAGGATGCCTTGGCAGAGTTTGTTTTTGTTGCATTTTCTGAAAAAGATTCTATTTGTCTCTGTTTTAAACTTTCTAAGGAAGAATCTGCGCCTTCTTGTTTTAAATTCTCTACAGTATCCCCTCCTTCACTTTGAACAGTAAAGAGAGTTGATCCAACAGAGACAATATCACCTTCCGCCACTTTAATTTTTTGGATTGTTCCTTCTATAGAAGAGGGGACTTCCATAGAGGCCTTGTCTGTCATAACTTCCAAAAGTGCCTGATCCATAGCAATAGAGTCCCCTTCAGAAACCTTAATTTTGATGATTTCGCCTTCTGTAACCCCTTCCCCCAGATCAGGAAGTTTTATGTGTTTAAGCCCCATGTTCTCCCCTCTGTTGTTTTATAAGACCCGCCATAAAAAATTCTCCGGCTCTGTAAGAGCTTCGGACAAGGGGGCCGGAAGCGCAATAAACAAAACCCATATCTTCAGCCCTTTGCCGCCATTCTTCAAATTCCTTGGGAGGAACATATTTTTCAACAGGGAGATGTCTTTTTTGAGGGCGGAGGTATTGCCCAAAAGTAATAACATTGCAATCAACAGCCCTTAGGTCTTTTAATGTGTTGAAAATCTCCTGCTGGCTTTCCCCTAACCCCAACATAATAGAGGATTTTGTATACATAGAAGGAGCTTGTTTTTTTACAAATTCCAAAATCTTTAAAGACTGTTTGTAATTTGCCCTGGGGTCTCTGACTTTAGGGCTGAGCCTTTGGACAGTCTCTATATTATGTGCAAAAACATCCGGCCCGGCAGAGATAATTTTTTGGATAAAATCCTCCCTCCCTTTAAAATCCGGGGTTAAGACTTCAATCAGCATTTCAGGCCGTCTTTTTTTAATCAGGCTTATGGTTTTTGCAAAGTGCCTTGAGCCTTCATCCGGGAGGTCATCCCTGTCCACACTGGTCAGGACAACATAATTGAGATTTAATCGGGATAGAGTGAATGCCACCTTTTCCGGTTCCTTTTCATCCAGCCAGCCTTTAGGATTTCCTGTTTTGACATTGCAAAAGCGACAGCCTCTTGTGCAGGTATCCCCCATGAGCATAATTGTTGCTGTTCCACCACTCCAGCATTCCCCAATATTAGGGCAGCGGGCCTCCTCACATACTGTGGAAAGATTTAAGCCCTTTAAGAGATTTTTTATATAATGGTATTTTTCTCCAGAAGGGATTTTTGTTTTCAGCCATTCAGGTTTTTTTTGTAAATGTTCCATTATAGAGGTTTTTTATTTATCATAGTTGTATTCAGCTTGTCCTGTAAAATTTCAATAAAAAGCCCTTTTTTGTTTATCCATAATGCTTTTCTTGTTTAAAAATTGTGATTTTTGTGTTTTCTAACTTTAAGTGTATTTTGAATTGAAAAGTGTTATCTATCAACTAAATAACAAGAATATAGAATATCTGAACTTTTAAACAAAAAGAGGTAGACAATAAGATATAAAAAAGTTTAGCATGGCTGAAAACATAAACAAAGAGAGGTAATTGTGACAAAAAAATTATATGTTGGGAATTTAGCCTACAGTGTTACTGAAGATGAGTTAACTGAACTATTTTCTCCAAAGGGGGAGGTGGTTTCTGTAAAAATAATCAGTGATCACCATTCACAACGATCCAAGGGATTTGGTTTTGTGGAAATGTCCACAAAAGAGGGATGTGATGCTGTTATATCCGCTTTTAACGGTTATGATTTAAAAGGCCGTCCTATGAGAGTGAATGAATCTGTTGATAAACCTCAGAGAAAAGGCAGAGATGGTGGTAATCGAGGTGGTCGCCGTGGTGGTCGTGACGGCGGCGGTCGTAACTGGTAAGTCTGTTTTTATAAAAAACTTCTGAAAGTATAAAGGTATCAAACTTTTCTTTAGGTTCATGACAACTTAAGCTTGATTTGATAGGACTTAAGTTTTTGAAATAACTGGAAAAATAAGTATTTTTTGCGTTCAAGAATTTCTGAGGCTAAATTCAGAGAAATTGTTAAGTTGTTTTCAGTGGATCTAACAGCTCAACAAATCGCTTTACTTTAATAAGTGATGATCAGAACCTGAAAAGATCAAAGCATTTTCAGGAAATTCAGCGGGGGTTGTTCAGTTTAACAAGTGGATGATATTCCTAAAATTTTGAAAAAAAGCCAGCCTGATCAATGAGGGAAGCGCTTTAGAAATTTTTTCTTTTGAGGACAATAAAAATCATTGCCAAAATGTG
Source organism: Bdellovibrionales bacterium (assembly GCA_965116175.1). GTDB lineage: Bacteria > Bdellovibrionota > Bdellovibrionia > Bdellovibrionales > UBA1609 > JACOND01. The sequence goes on from OZ220490.1 coordinate 557,595, forward strand.
TGTGTGGTTCCCTTTTAAAACCGGATGCCGAACGCTTATTTAACACCTTTAAGCTATTCCAAAACAGAATTTATTGATGAATTGAGAAGCTGATGCAAGCCCCGTTTTACTTCTGTGAATTAAAACGCTATGACAGATTTTGTAAGATTTTAAAAATCTGGTCTTAAGTGTATTAAATTTTAATCAAGCTTTGGCTAACCTCTAAAAAAGTCAGGGTTTTTTCCAGAATATAAAGCTTTTTTCTTGTTTTTAGCTGTTTTTGTATTTAGCCTTAAGGTGTCGCTGTATTTGGCAGCAGAGAGCCTGTTTTATTCAGGCTAATTAGAATGATTTCTTAAGGAGGATGATAATGAAAAAACTATTTATAAGTCTTTTGCCGTTTAACATATTTTTTTATATGCCTTTTTCTGTTTCACAAGAGGCTGAAAGTACAGTTCAAACTCAAAATAAAATTATTATCAATAATACAACGGCTGAAAAGAATCAGGCTCAGCAAGTAACAGCTCCAGCTTTGGTTCCTTCATCTGCTAAAAAACTTCGTGAAGCCCGTGAAAAACAAGAAGTCACAACAGAAGACACTATTATTAAGGAATTGGAAAAACAACGCTTGATAGATGAACAAAAAAGAGTGAGTGAATTGTTTGGGGGTCAATCTCAGAAAGTGGAAAACAGCTTCCAACAGCCTGTTCAGCCGCCTGCTCAAGTTTCGCGGTCCTGGTTCTTTAGAAACAAATCTTTTGTTTCTATTGGGGCAGGGGGTGTCCTTTACCCTCATATAAAAAATGTCAATTCCTTGGAGATGCCAGCAGGCTTTATATCTTTTGGAGGCTATGGTTATGCTGGACACTTGATTTTTGATGTAATGGCCTCCTATTCACAGCACTATGTCTGTAGATTTCTTAATGATACCACTATTGTTCATTTTAATCCTGATGTGGCATGCAGTGATATTAATGACTCCTTTCGTGAAAAAATTGATCAGCCTGCTGTTTCTATGGCTATTAAATATTCCCCTATGGAGGGCAGAGTGAAACCTTATGTGGGGATTGTTGGCGCCTTGGTTTTTCGCAAAGTTACTCTTGTCAACAGAAGGGGAGAGGCTTTTGAGACTCATCGCTATTATGATCAGTGGACAAAGGATGTTGGAAAAAAATCCTGGAATATGGCCTATGATGCGGGAGGAACTCTTGGCGCGGATATAGCTTTAGGAGATCGCCTTGGTCTTAATGTTGATTTTCGCTATTACACGAATCTTGATGCAGAAGATCGAAGTGAAGGTATTTCTGTTAAGACTTTGGCTGAAAGAGATTCTATGACGCTTTCTCTTAATTTGAGATATTATTTTTAGAGTTTAAGTTCTTTAGGGTTTTTGACACTTTAGGTTTAATGAATTGGAAAACATCTCCCAGATTATTTGCATTTCTCTGAAGGCTTAGTGTATCACTGAAATAATTTCCTGTATTAAAAATACAAGAATTTGTTTTTAAACAACAAGCAATTTTCTGACAGTTTTTGAACAAAAGTGGCTTTTTGCCTAATTAGCTCACCCTAAATACAATACTTTAATGTGGGACAGTTTGAATAAAGCCGTTCTGCGCAGGCTGTTTTTACAACAAACTCACTTTCTCTAATCTGATGATTATTGTTAAAAATATAAGAAAATATTTTTTTTCTTAAAGAGGTTATGCTTTCTTTTGAGTTTGAAGACACAATAGATAATTCATCTTGTAGTAAAAAAAACCTCGAAAAAAATTTTTTCCACCAATTATAATCCCATGAATCTGAAGGTCGAAATCCAAGGGTTTTTTCTATTTTATCTAAAAGTTTAAAAGGAGGTTTTTTTATATAATAGGGAGTTGCCGTTAAAAGATATCCTGCGGGAGCTAATACCCTACTGACCTCTTTTAAGACTTTATTAGCTCTAGTAAAAAAAGCAAAACTCATTCCAGAAATTACATGAGTAAAATTTTTTGAGGAAAATGATAAACCTTCAGCATCCTCAACTTTAAATTGGATATTATTTTTTATTTTTTCATTTTTAACTGTCTTTTTTGCATATTCAATCGACTTCTTTGAAACATCAATTCCAATTCCAAAAGCTTTTGTTTTTAAAATACAGTTTCTGAGATTAAAACCTGTGCTACAAGCTATTTCTAGGACTTTAGATTTTTTATTCATTTTTGAATTATGTATCCAATAATCTACGGCAAAAGAGCCGCCTAATGAGGTATTCTCTAAACCTAAAACACCCATAAATTCAGGATAGCTTAATCTTTTTATTTTTTCAGTTGTCAGAGTATTCATGTTTTTAGAAATAAAGGGGTTAAAATATGAATAGTTTTTTCAAGAGAATTCAACCGGCAGTTTGAACCTAGAGGCAGAGGACAAATATGTGAAAAATGGCCAAAATCGACTGTCTTTAAAATAGGAAAATTGAAATCAGATAAATTATCCAAAAAAATTTTCTTTAGGTTTTTTTTAGATTTTAAAAAAGCTCCATGATTACAGTTATGAAATGTTCCAAGCACAAGACCTGAAATTTTATTAAAAATGCCAACTTGTTTGAAATAAGTGAGACAAACATCAATATTTTGAAAGGTTTGATTCATACTTTCTAAGATAAGAATAGAATTATTCCAGTCCGGTTCCCAGGGAGTGCCTACAAGTTTTGTCAAATCTGTCAAGGAACCTCCTACAAGAGAGCCTTCACACACTCCCTCTTTCCAACACTCTCTTTTCCCAGAAACCGGAACTTCAAAAGATTGTTTAGCACTTAAAAATAAATCCTTAAAACATTTTTTATCATATTCTCCGAACCAATCCCATTCTGGATCAAAAGAAGCTAAATGGTATCCGTAAAAAACGGGAATCTTTGAGAGTTTAGCAATAGGATTTAAAAAAACAGTAGGATCACTGTATCCCATAATGATTTTTGGATTCTGCGCAATCAAATCAAAATCTATTAAGGGAAGAATATCATGAGCGTTTTCTCCACCCATTGCTGTTAAAATCATTTTAACTTCAGGATTTTTTATAAAATTTAAAAAATCATTATATCTTTGCTGGGCTGTCCCGGCTGTATGATCGGTTTGAAGACTTAAAGTCTCTCCTCTCAAAACACGAAAGCCCATTTTTTCTAGAGTGTTTTGACCGCGGCGGACCGATTCCTCCGCGAAAGTTCCAATAACAGGATCAGAAGCTGTAAAAACTCCTATTTTGTCTCCATACTTTAAAGTTGGAACAGGTGTCATATAAAAACACAAAGATTCTAAAATAAAGTTTCTTAAGAAGATAAACGTTTTAAAATTTGATCTTCAAATGAAACATTCTCTTTTTTTCTATATACTTTTTTTAACGCTCTGTATGGCCTAAGCTTATCTCAAAATAAGGGAAGGCTTCTTCAGGGGGAGCCTCTTCATCCTCATTAGAAGGTTGTTGATTTTTAGGAGGAACAAAGCGAACAATGAAGGCATTGTCTTCATCTTCATCTCTAAAAAATTTTACAGTTTGCAGTAGCCAGGCTTCTGTATGAGTCACAGATGCATTCTCAAATCTGATATAAGTTGTATGGTCTGAGCCTTCATCTGGCATCTCAAAAGTTTCTTGAGAAGGATTAGCCATAATTTCTTGTTCAGGAATCCAAAAGGGGCCTATAAGTTCATGACCTTCTTCATTTGTTTCATCTTCATCATTGCAGGGGGATTGGATAAACATCTTTCCCGGATCACCACTTCTTTTATAACCCATAGCAACAAACTTAAAATCCACCAAATCGTAAATACCGCAGATAAAACCATATTCCCCTGGCTTATAGGGGTTTGGAACAAAAAGCTCCCCCAGGTAGAAAGCTATAGAATCTTCTGTTTTCTTAATATTATTCCGAGAAAATAAAACACTTCTGGCTTCTTCTTCATTTTGAATGAGATCTTCAGAAGAAAGATTGACAATTTCTGTTGAGGGGGCTTCACCACTGGCCAGGCCTCGTCCTTGTGAGGGGTTCCACTGCACATAGAGATTTTTATCCCAGGAATTTAAGCCAAAAAACAGACCCAAACCCAAGGCCAAAATAAGACATAGGCCGAAAAACAAGATAGAGATTGTTTTAAAGTTCTTTTTCAAAGACCGACTCCCTGATTTTAAAATGAAAAAAGCCCTGCCTTCCTATATTAAAGCGGATAAATTGTTTTTATTCAAGTTTTCTGTGGATTCTCTATACCTAAGTGTATAAGATTTTTCATATCTATGAACTATTAAATCAAATTCTCATCACTCTGGCTTAGGTAGACCTGCTTTTATCCTAAGCTCTTCCAACTCCTTGGACTCATATTGCGTTTATTTGACTCCCCAATACAAAACAAATATAGGTTAATGACAACTTAAGCGGTTTATTTCTGATGATTTTTAATAATAACATAGGTTCATGACATTTTGTAAGTGATTAAATTATGGTTCAAAGAAAGGATTTTTTGTCCTCCGAAGTGGAAATATCCTGAATAATGAAACCTTACACAACTTTTAAGTCAACTTAAAGTATCATGAACGAAAAACTTTGATAAACTTGAAACCTCACCTTTTAACAAAAATTTAAAAAAATTCTTGACTTTGAGATTAACATACCCGATAATAGGCCCTGACATCCCCACTCGTTTCGACTGGTGGGTGCGAGCAGGCGAAAGCCTGTTTTCGCATTTTTAGGGCATGAAAAAAACTATTGTTTATATTGATGGATTCAATCTTTACTACCGTATAAAATACACTCCTTATAAGTGGCTAAATATCCAAAAATTGTCTCAATCTTATTTGGATTTAAAACAAAATGAAATAATCAAAATCAAGTATTTTACAGCAAAAGTAAAAAGGAAATCGTTTGATCCCTCAAATGTCATAAGGCAACATATATACTTACGTGCTCTCAGAACTTTGCCTAACTTGGAAATTATTTTTGGGCAATTTAAAGAACGGCAGGTTAGAGGCATTTTATGTGATTTAGAAGATAAAGAGAAGCTAAAAAAAGATACTGTCAGAATTAAGAAACGAGAAGAAAAAGAATCAGATGTAAATATCGCGTCTCACATTATTGCTGATGCTTATGAAAATGAATATGACTGTGCTGTCTTGATGTCCAATGATACAGACCTAAAGACACCTTTAAAATATGTTAGAGAAAAACTCAAGAAGCAGGTTGGAGTCATAAGCCCCAGAAGAAACATTCATATAGAACTTGTAAGTGTCTGTGATTTCCGTAAAGCAGTAACGAATAAAGTTTTAGAGCAATGCCAGTTTCCTGAAAAAATGAAAGATAACAAAGGAGAGTTTTTTTGTCCTCCGAAGTGGAAATATCCTGAATAATGAAAGGGTATAGCTAACTGATCTTAGTTGAGTATAGCCTTAATCTTTCTTTTAATATCTTCGCTTTACAAAAACTTTGATAAAAATAAAATCACAGTAACCACCTAATCTCTCTTTTAATATCTTCATCTAAGTCTGGATTTTTTAACATTTTTTTAAGAAAAAGGACGACAGCCTTCTTTCTTCCTATATATATTGCTGAATACAAAGCCTGTTTTTGCAGCTCAAAGTTTCCAGTATTAAAGGCTCGCTTGAGTAAAGGCAGTCCAGCTTTTCCTGTATATCCTACTGAAGACAAAGCCTGTTTTTGCAGCTCAAAGTTCCCAGTGTCAAAGGCTCGCTCTAATCCTGATATGTCTACATGAGGCTCATCATCAGGCGTTCCATTCCACTTGATGTTTGATTCTTTTTGAAAGGAAGTACAAGAAAACTCAGACTGACAAGAAATAAACATAGAGTATAAAATTTGCTCATGATGATAAGCTCCTTTTTTTTTCGCCTTTATATATTATCTCAGCTTCACATGCAACTAAATAACTTAACTCCTATCAAATTAGGCTTAAGTCACCATGAACCAATCTTTTTATAAAACAGCTCTTTTTTAAAACCATTTTGAAAAGTTGTTCTGACCCCCAGTCTTTTTGCAGTTTTGTAATTTTATAGAAAAAATGTTGTGCTCTTATAAAAATTTTCAATTAAATTTTAAAGAATAGATTTACAAAATTGGAATAGTATTCCATAATTGTAAATATGATCCAAAGACAAATGCAAAAACCACTTCTCCGATTTGCAAGACAGTACCCTGTTGTGACAGTGACAGGAGCAAGACAATCTGGCAAAACAACTCTCTGCAAAGCATGCTTCCCTCATTATTTTTATTGCAATTTAGAAGATCTGGATACACGAGAGTATGCAAGAAATGATCCCAGAGGATTTCTGCAACAGGCTAAAAATATGATCATTGATGAAATTCAGAAAGTACCCTCTTTGGTTTCCTATATTCAAGGCTTTGTGGATCAGAAAAACAAATCCGGTCAGTTTATTTTAACAGGGAGTCATCAATTTGAACTGACTCATATAATTTCTCAATCTCTGGCTGGACGAGTGGCTCTTCTCAGATTACTTCCCTTTTCCATGAAGGAACTGAAGGATAAGGGAGATTACTCCCGACTTCTTTATCGTGGTTTTTATCCAAGAATTATAGATAGAAAACTTAATCCTACAGAAGCTCTTTCTTTTTATATAAATACTTATATTCAAAAAGATTTAAGAGATATAAAAGAAATAAGAAATCTGAAACATTTTGAGCGATTTTTAAAACTTTGTGCTAGTTTTACAGGACAAATGATCAATAAAGCTCAAATGGCAAATGATATAGGTGTTGAAAGCAAAACAGTTGATTCTTGGTTGTCCCTACTGTCAGCCGGTTATATTATTTTTTTACTCCATCCCTACTTTAAAAATTTTAGAAAAAGAATTGTAAAGCGGCCAAAACTTTATTTTTGCGATGTGGGGCTAGCTTCTGCGCTTTTAGGTGTTAAAAAAGAAAGTCATATATTATCTCATCCCTTAAAAGGGGCTTTATTTGAAAATCTTATAATCATTGAAAAATTAAAACAAAAATTAAATACAGCAAAAGAGCCTGAGCTTTATTACTTTAGGGATAATGTTGGAAATGAGGTGGATCTTTTAGAAGATATGGGGAATAAAATTATTTCTTATGAAATCAAAACGAGTAAGACTCTTAGCCGCTCCCTTTTTAAAGGTCTTGATTTTTACAAAGAACTTAATCCATATAATAAAAAATCTGTTTTAATCTATACGGGAGAAAAACAAGTTTTGCGATATGGCCATAAATGTCTTCCTTATAAGCAACTTTAATCTTTTAAAAATCTTGTGAATCAAATCTTCTCCTTAAACATCGTCATTCTTACATTAAATTTCATCACTGTCTTTAAAATCTGTTAATTCTTTTTGTTGGTTCAGGGGATGGTATTTTTCCAAAGTATTGGAGAGATGAGCCAGATCAAGATGTGTGTATTTTTGAGTGGCGGTGAGGGTTCTATGTCCCAATAGCTCCTGAAGGACTCTCAAATCAGATCCTCCTAACAGCATATGTGTGGCAAAGCTGTGCCTTAAGGCATGAGGGTGCAGGGGTTTTAAAAGGCCAGCTCTTCTGCCAATAGATTTTATAATATCATAAGCTTTTCTTTGGGGGAGGGGTTTAGCTCCAAACAAATACTCCTGTTCTGATTCTAAATTTCTGATATGTTCAAAAGCTTTTTTGGGAAGAGAAACCAATCTCTCTTTGCCTCCCTTTCCTCTTATTTTTATAGCCAGTCTTGACCAACTGATATCCTTTGTTTTAAGTTGGCAGGCCTCGCTGACTCTCAGTCCTCCCCCATAAAGCAGAAAGAATAAAGCCTGTTCTCTTTTTGTATGGATTTTTTCTTTTTCTTTTTTGAACACTTCCAGGATGGAAAAGATTTCGTCTACAGATAAAAAAGAAGGGATGCGGGCAAAGACTTTAGGGGATTTAAACAGATGTCTGAAATCTTCCTCAATGTAATCTTGTTCCGCCAGCCATTTTATAAAACTTCTTATTGTGGCTAATTTTCTGCTTCTGCTGGAATTAGCGAGTCTTAAATGTTTACTTGTGTTTTTTTCAATTAAAAACTTAATGCTTTTTTCCAAATGGCTTTTATCTTTTATTTTGACATTAAAATTTTTTTTATTAAGTTTATAGATCTCATCATTATCCTTAAAGGCAAAAAACTCCTGCAAGTCTGTTTTGTAAGCCTTTAATGTGTGCTCAGAAATCTTTTTTGTATAAAGCATAAAATGCAAAAAAAGATAACACAAATTTTTTAGAGTTTTTTGATCCATCTCCATATATAATTGGTTTATCGGTTTTTTAAAAGCTTTTCAAAAGCTCCAAGACTTCAGCCTTGTAAAAACTGTTGCTCTTAACCTTATTTGGGTTTTTTTGGAAAGAGGGATTTAGAGTTCAGATGGTTTGAGGCTGTATAAAAGTTCGTTTAACAGACTTGCTGTTACCACATATAATTTATTATATATGTGTTCATAAATAATGCCAGAGACTTGTCGAGGATAAAGGCAATAAACTTAACTATGTTCATTTAGAGGATAACGGCTCCTATACTTCTTTATGGGAAATGAGAAAAGGGTTAAAAGCAATATTGCTGTATCAGGGATGTTTAAGAAGATTTTTGGTATAACTTGTAGATTCGGTATAATTTTGTCTTGCCGCTCGATTGAACCACATAGCAGCCTTTTTTGTGTTTCTTTGTTTTTCATAAATAATGCCTAAGGTAAATTGAGCGGGGGCATAGCCTTGTATTTCATCTTTTTTATAAGAGCAGGGGTGGGGAGCAGCGGCCTGTTTCAGCCAGCGTAAAGATTCTTTCTTGTTTTTTGTACATCCCCATCCTTTACGAAAGAAAAAAGACAAAGAAGCTTTAGCTCTGGCAGATCCCCTTTTTGCAGCTTCATAATAGTGATTAAAAGCAGCAGCGAGATAAAGATCAGCCTCTTCCATTCTGCCTTCTGCGATAGCCTGTTTTCCATCCTCTTCATCCATATAGGCCAAACTTATTATTGCTTGGAGAAAGATTTTTTGTTTTTGCTCTTGTTGTTTTTGTTTTTGCTCTTGTTGTAAAATTTCACTATACCAATAGCGAGCTTTTTTTCTATCTTTTTTATATATTGTTCCATACCTATAAGAATGAGCCTTTTGCAATATAGCGTATACAGAGCCTAAATCTACAGCTTTGTCCATCCAAAAAATCATTTCTTCTAAATTTTTTTCAATTTCTCCTTCTCCCTGTTCATATACAGCAATCAATTTAAGTATAGCAGGAATATAGTTATTATCTGCTGCGTCTATAATTTTCTTCAGAACTTCATGTGTTAGCGGCTCAACAGAGTTCAGACACTTTTGGTTTTTAAGATTTATAGGGGAGGGCCACTTATTTGCAAAAGCTGTATGGGACGACAGCAAGATTGAAAGAGCAAGAAATTTTATAATTGGTTCCATTGTCATAAATTATGAAAGAATAAATCTTAATAAACTGAGCATATATATTACATGAGGCTGTTTATCAAGTGGTTTTGAAGAAAATAGAATTATTTTGCGCTTTTTATAAAGGGGAATCAGTCTAATTTGTTCCTGAGTTTACCCTTTCAAAGATCTTGATCCCTTTAAACTGTTGATTGTACTATGTTTTATTTATGTCAAGCAGACATACCGGAGACATACTAGGAAAAAAATAAAAATCCCTGTATTTATAAAAGCTTTAAATTATTATAATGCCACATTAAAGGGCAAACTCCAGAGTCTTATTTTTGTTTGAATAAGTTAAACTTAAATGATTAACCTTGAAAACCCAATTCTTTTCCAAATGGCTTGATAATTGAAGAGTATCTTGTGGCTCTATCCAAGCGTTCCCAATGCCAATGTCTATTAGAAATTTATTGATTTACCATCAACCATTGCCTCAACACGAAATCTGGTTCAATCATAGGGGGCATTATCCAAAATAGGTTCATGATACTTTAAGTTGACTTAAAAGTTTGTTAACTACCTTAATAGTTAGCTTAAGTCATCTTGAACCTTAATATTAAACCTTACAATTAAGATATGAGATATGCCTTAATTTGGAATTGGTTTTATTGTTATGTATTAATTATTAAAGGTTTATTGAATTTGGACTTCGCCCATTGGAAGAGAAAAAAAATTTGATAGTGCCGTAAATAGCGGTGTTTTTGATAAGTCATTCAAGATTTAGACATACTAGGCTTTTGAATATTGAAGCTGGTATCTGCCAAAGGAGCGCAAACATCAATGCTTTTCATATTGGCAAAGGTAATAATAGTTTAGTATAAATTCTGCGCAAACTATTGTTCAACTAGCTGAATACGGCTTGACTGATTTGCTTTTCTTATTTGCGCTATCAATTTTATAACGGAATTAAAATCATGGTTGTTCCCCTGGCCGGCCATTAATATTTCCATCAGAGGATGTATAGCGGAAACATACCCTTGTCCTAAAGCTAGCTTATAGAAATAAACCGCTGACTCCAGATTCTGTTCAACGCCACTATCTTGATAATTTTGAGCCATAGTAAAATATTGTTCCGCCAAACTTTTAGGAGTTTCATCCTGTCTTGTTTCTTCTGTTTCTTGCCAAATTATGTTACTGGCAAATGAAGAGTTAGGGGGCATGAAGTTCAGTAAAATAAATAGGGTAAAAAATACCATCCAATTATGCCTTTCTTTGTTATTTTGGCTACCTATATCAAAAAATGAGGAAAAGTCCACTATTTTTTGTTTAACTGAGAGATTTTTTCAGGTAAAAAGGGGTCAAGACAATCTGTTTGAAAAGTATTTGAACCGCGCCTCTCTTTTGTTAAAAAAATGATGCAAGTTATTCAACAAAATCAGTATAAATGCATATCTTCATTGACGATTCTGATTTTTTTGCTTTATTATGCTTTGTGATGTCTATTAGAAATAGATCTTTTACCAGTATTGATAATTTAAGTGATCAGGATATAGAAAATATCCTCCATAGGGCGAAAGTACTCAAGGAGTTGGGAATCCAAAAAAAGCCTCTCAGACAGGCTTTTTCTTTGGAAAAAGAACAGGATCTTAATGCTTTTCTTGTTTTTGCAGAACCTAGCACAAGAACCCGTGTCAGCTTTCAAGTGGCCTGCAACAATTTGGGTATTTCTTCTGTTATATTTTCAGATATTCAAGCTTCCAGCATTGCCAAGGGGGAGAGCTTGGAGGAAACTCTCAGAACTTTAAAATACTTAAATCCCTCTGTGATTGTGCTTCGCTATAAAGGGACTCCTTTTCAATTTGATGATGCTATTCCCATTATAAGCGCTGGCTTTGGCTCTTATGAACATCCCACCCAGGCTCTTATAGATGCTTTTACTATTCAGGAGGCCAAAGGCAAAATCAAAGGGGAAAGGGTTTTGATTGTAGGAGATGTTCTGCATTCCAGAGTGAGCAACTCCAATTTAAAACTCCTTACAAGATTGGGCGCAGAGGTGGCTTTTTGCTCTCCTACAAGCTTGTTTCCTAAAGATGCTTTTTGGAAGGATGTCAAATGTTTTCAGAATATTGATGAAGGAGTAAAATGGGCTGATGTTGTTATGTGCCTTAGGATACAGCAGGAAAGGCATGATATGAGTATAGGCTTATCTATTGCGGAATACAGAGATCAATATCATCTAGGCTCCAGTCAATTAGATACTTTAAAAGAAACTTCTGTTATCCTGCATCCTGGTCCCTGTATTTTTGGAGTTGAAATGAGTGTGGAGGTTTTTAGAGACAAGCGAAGCCGAATTAGCACTCAGGTCACTAATGGTGTGTATATAAGGAGCGCTGTCCTGTCTCAGGTTTTGGATTTTCAATGGGCGGGGAATTAGAAACTTAAAAGTGAAACAGAAGCCTTTTAAAATTAAGAGAAGTGGAAAAGGACATTTGTGAAGCCGGGCTGTTTGGTTCTTGAAACAGGAGAGATTTTTAAAGGATTTTTGTTTGGAGGAGAGGCCCAGGCCGGAGAGGTTGTTTTTAACACTTCTCACAGCGGCTATGAAGAAATTGCCACTGACCCTTCCTATTACAATCAAATTTTAGTTATGACAGCCCCCTTGCAGGGGAATTATGGTGTTAGCTCTGACTGCTGGCAATCTGACTATTTTTGGATCAAAGGTTTTGTTTGCCTGGAAATGCAAAACAGCCCCCGCGATAAAAAATGGCTGGAGAGGCTTAACTCTCATAAAATACCTGTTTTGTCTTCTGTGGATACAAGACAGTTGGTTATTCGTTTAAGGAAAAAAGGTGTGGTTTGGGCCGCCATTATGCCGCTTTCAAAAGACAGCTTGAAGCAGTCACTGGCTCTCATCAAAAAAGAAAAAACAAAACCAAAAGACTGGACACAGGTGGTTTGTGTTCCATCTGTTCATGTGCTTAAAGGTCAAAAAAACAAGGGGCCAAAACTGGCTCTTATTGATTTTGGCTTTAAGAAAAATATTTTAAAGGAAATGCAAAAAAGAGCCAAGCAGGTGGCTGTTTTTCCTTCTTTCAGTTCCATTCAGGACATTAAAGCCTGGGATCCGGATGGTCTTGTCTTATCCAATGGCCCTGGAGATCCAAAAGATGTTATTGATGGAACTAAACTTGTTCAAAAACTTTTAAATTGGCGGCCCCTTTTTGGAATCTGCATGGGGCATCAGATTTTAGCCAGAGCTTTAGGGGCTGAGACCTATAAATTAAAATTTGGCCATCGGGGAAGCAATCACCCCATTAAAGATACACTGCTTGATAAGATATATATATCTGCTCAAAATCATGGTTATTCTGTTAAAGGGGATTCTCTTCCTGAAGATGTTAAAGTCAGCCATGTCAACCTCAATGACAATACAGTGGCGGGCCTCTATTCTGAAAGTCAAAACTGTTTAGGTGTTCAGTTTCATCCTGAAAACCAGCCTGGCCCCAGGGAAGCCAGCAGACTTTTTGATTTTTTTGTAAATCATTTAATGCAAAAATCTTTTCAAAAAAATAGTTCTGGAAAAACCCAAGGGGTTAAAACATCTAAAACTAAAAAGGCATCCTCTGCAAAGGACAGATCAACTAAAAAACAAACTGGAAAAACATTTAAAAAGGCTGAGATAAATTCTTCGTTAAAAAATAGAAAGTGAGATTATGCCGCTTAAAAAAAATATTAAGAAAGTTATGATTATCGGCAGTGGGCCTATTGTTATTGGTCAGGCTTGTGAGTTTGACTATTCTGGTGTTCAGGCCTGCAAAGCTCTTATGAGTTTGGGGCTGGAGGTTGTTTTAGTTAACTCCAATCCTGCAACCATTATGACAGATCCTGAAACAGCAACAAAAGTTTATATTGAACCTTTAAAATTTGATTATGTGAAAGAAATTTTGGAAAAGGAAAAACCTTCGGGGCTTATCTCCACCTTAGGGGGACAGACGGCTTTAAACCTTTCTGTAGAGTTGGAGGAGAAAGGAGTCTTAAAGGAATTGGGGGTGGAGCTTTTGGGAGCCAGTCTTAAAGTTATTAAAAAGGTTGAGGACAGGGAGCAGTTTGTGAATCTTCTTTCTCGTTTGGGAGCTAATTACGCCAAAAACTGTTTGGTGAAAAAATTTGAACAGGGTTTAAAAGAAGTTAAAAAAATAGGATGGCCTGTCATTTTAAGGCCCAATTACACCTTAGGGGGAGCGGGGGGTGGAGTGGCTTACTCTATGGAGGAATTTAGGGGGCGATTGGCTTCAGCTCTTGAAGAAAGCCCTTCATCTGAAGTTTTGATTGAGCAGAGTCTTCTTGGTTGGAAGGAATTTGAACTGGAGATCATGAGAGACTATAAAGGGACTTGTGTGGTCATTTGCTCTATTGAAAATGTAGACCCCTGTGGAGTGCATACAGGTGACAGTATCACTGTGGCTCCTCAAATCACTCTTTCAGATAAAGCCTATCAGGATATGAGGGAAGAGGCTTTATCTGTTATTGAAGAAATAGGTTTGGAGACAGGGGGGGCGAATATTCAATTTGCTGTTCATCCCAAAACAGGGGAGAGGATGGTTATTGAAGTTAATCCCAGAGTGAGCCGCTCCTCAGCATTAGCCAGCAAGGCTACAGGTTTCCCTATTGCCAAAATCTCTGCTTTGTTAGCTGTGGGCTTTAGCCTTGATGAAATTCAAAACGACATTACAGGAGCCACTCCGTCCTGTTATGAGCCTGCTTTGGATTATATTGTAACTAAAATCCCTCGCTTTGATTTTGAAAAATATCCCGGCGCAGAGGATATTTTAAGTACACAAATGCAAAGTGTGGGTGAGGTCATGGCTATAGGTCGTAATTTTAAAGAGTCTTTCCAAAAAGCTTTGCTGGCTTTGGAAAAATCGGAAGTCAATGTCTCTATTGCCTTTAATGAGGAGAAACTCACTTACCCTAATAGTGAGAGAATGTACTACATTTTTGAAGCTTTTAGAAGGGGCTATACTGTAGAGGCGCTTTATTATCTAACAAATATTGATCCTTGGTTTTTGGAGCAATTTGAAAGCTTAATTAAAACGGAAGCCCAGTTGGTTAAACCGGAAAACAAATGGAATGAAGATTTAATTCATCAGGCCAAGAGATATGGCTTTTCAGATAAAAAACTTGCTGAACTGTTAAAGGTTAGAGAAAGGGATGTTTACAAGTTTAGAAAAAGATCAGGCATCCTTCCTGCTTTTTATAAAGTGGATACCTGCGCTGGGGAATTTGAATCCAAGACTCCCTATTACTATTCCACCTATTGGGGAAAAGGGGGGATGAAATATAAATCCGACAAAAAATCTGTTTTGCTTATAGGAAGCGGCCCTAACCGTATTGGCCAAGGGATTGAATTTGATTATAGCTGTGTCAGAGGTGTGAAAGAGCTTAAAAGACAAGGTTATGAAGTGGCTCTTATCAACTCCAATCCTGAAACTGTTTCAACAGACTATGATACCTCTGATCAGTTGTTTTTTGAACCTGTAAGCCTTGAGCATATTATGGAGGTTATGGATTTTATCCGCCCCTCTCAGATTATTGTTCAGCTGGGTGGTCAAACCCCCATTGCATTGACTGAAGAGCTGTCCAAGTCGGTTTATAAAATTGCAGGCTCTTCTGTTAAGTCTATTGACCTTGCTGAAGACAGAGGGCGTTTTGTAAAAGTCTGCTCTCGACTGGGTTTTAAAACGCCTCGCTCCAGTTTGGCTTATGATATTCATCAGGCTTTGCGGGTGGCAAAAGAAGTAGGTTTTCCCCTTATAGCCCGACCAAGTTATGTTTTAGGGGGACGGCGAATGGAAGTGATAGAAAATGAGAAGGAGCTGAAATCTTATTTTGTAAAATACAGTCACTTTTTTTCAAAATCCAGACCCTGTTTAATGGATCAATACCTGGACAGTTTTTTGGAAGTGGATGTGGATATGGTGTGTGGAAGAGATTGGGCCTTGATTGGAGGAATTGTTGAGCATATAGAAGCTGCTGGTGTTCATAGTGGGGACAGCATGGGTGTTATTCCGCCACAAAGACTGAAGCCGGAAGTTTGTAAGCATATAGAAAAGTTGAGTCTGGCTCTTGCAGAGGAATTAAAAATTCTTGGTTTCTTAAACTTACAGCTGGCTATTCAGGATGATCAGATTTATATGCTGGAAGCCAATCCAAGAAGTTCAAGAAGCGTCCCTTTTATCAGTAAGGCTACAGGAGTCCCTCTTGTGGATTTAGGGGTTCAGGCTATGATGAAAAAATCAAAAAAAGATGTAGAGGGGAAATTAAAATCATGGAAGCAAAATTCTTATCTTTCAGTTAAAGGTGTTGTTTTCCCCTTTAAAAAGATCAAAAAAACAGATTCTATTTTAGGTCCTGAAATGAAATCCATTGGGGAGGTTATGGGCCGCGGGGAGGATTATCCCACAGCTTTAACCAAAGCTTTGCTCTCCAGTGATTTTCACTTTCCTGAAAAAGGGGAGGTGTTTTTATCTTTAAGAGATAAGGATAAAATGGTTTTGTTATCAAATATTCAGAGTTTGGTGAAGGCCGGTTACACTTTATCAGCAACTCAGGGGACAGCAGGGTTTATGGAAAAGCATGGGCTTAAATGTGAATATGTAAAAAAGGTGTTGCAAGGCCGGCCGCACTGTGTGGATCGCATTACATCCGGTAAGGTAGCCTTGGTTTTTAATACAACCTCCAAAAACTCCTCCATTCAGTCCAGTTTTAGCATCCGTAGGAGCTGTATAGATCACAATATCCCCTGTTTGACGGAGGCTCATGCCATTCAGGCTTTTGTAATGGCTTTAATAGAGAGAAATAAAAACAAATTAAGTGTTCAGTGCTTGGGGGAGTAAATTTTTTGGCAATGGATAATATTATAGAAATCAAAGACCTTCATAAAAGTTTTAAGAAAAATTTTTGGTCCTCCCAGAATTTGGTTTTAAAAGGTTTAAGTTTTGCCGTTCCCAAAGGATCAGTTACAGGTTTTTTAGGGGCTAATGGTTCAGGCAAAACCACAACTTTTAAATGTCTTTTGGAATTGATAAAAAAAGATCAGGGGACTGTGCATTTGTTTGGGGGGCCTTTATCCCTTAAGGATCGATCTCGTATTGGTTTTTTACCAGAAAGACCAAACTTTTATGAAGAGCTGACGGCTGAGGAGTGTTTGTATTTTTACAGCTCTCTGAGCCGGCCCCTGTCATCAAAGCTTAAGACTCAAATAGAATTGGGATTAAAAAAACTGGGGCTTTACGAGTGGAGGCATAAGAGGCTGAAAACCTTTTCGAAGGGGATGTTGCAAAAGATTGGTGTTTTGCAATCTCTTGTCCATGAGCCTGAACTGCTTATCCTGGATGAGCCTTTTTCTGGTTTGGACCCTGAAAGCCGTTTTGTGGTTGCAGAGTTGTTGGAGCAGATGATTCAAAAAGGCTCCACACTTTTTTTAAGCAGTCATATTTTTCAGGATATTGAAAGGGTTTGTGACCGTCTTGTTATTCTTAAAGAAGGAGAAGTTGTTTTTGAGGGGGATTTTTCTGAACTGAGAGGGGCTGATTCAGGCCGACAAAACATTTTATATCTTCTTAAGGACAAAAAACAAAGTTTGATAATCTCATCTCAGGAGGAATGTCAAAAAGAATTAAAAAAGCTTTTGTCCGAGGGGGCTGTTATTTTATCTATCCAAAGCGCCGGTGGAAATTTAGAGCAAAAGTATAAGGAATTAATGAGAAAAAATACACAATAAAACAATCGGAAATACAGATGCGAGGGAATTTGATTATAAGTGAAGTATTGATTTTTAAAGGATAAAAATGAAATACCAGTATAAATTGGTTTGGTTATTAGATTATAAAATATTGGTACAAAAATATAAGGAGTAAATGTTGATGAGAGTTGTTTCTGTTATTTTTATAAATACCCTTCGTGAGGGTTTGAGGAAAAATTTTTTAATAGGGCTTTTATTAACTTGTTTTATAGTTTTGTGTTTGAGTTTGCTGTTTGCTCAACTCAGTTTGGATGACAAAGGCCGCCTTACAGTGAATTTTGGTTTGGCTGCTGTTCAACTTTTGCTTGTGGCCTTGTCTGTGTTTTTTGGTTCAGGTTTTATAGCTGGTGATTTAGACAAAAAAATATTATGGACCATTTTAACCCGACCTGTTCGTCCCTCTGTCTTCTTTTTTGGTAGATATTTGGGATTGGCTTGTCTTCTATCACTAGCTCTTGTTGTTTTATCTGTATTGCTTATGATGTTTTTTGTGTTTTTAAAAATTCCCATTCAGGTTATTTTATTTTATACGCTTTTTGGCTTCCTTCTTGAAAGTTTGTTGTTGCTGGCTTTTGTTATATTCTGTTCCTCTTATTACTCTAGTCATTTTTTAGTCTTATTTTATTGTGTGTCTATGTTTATCATTGGCCACTTTTTGGAATCTCTCCTGTATTTTATCAACAGAGTTGAAGGGGTATGGGGAGTCATTTTGTCCAAGCTTTTGCTTTTTCTTCCTGATTTGGAAAAAATCAACTGGAAATCTGTTGTTGTCTATCAGGAAAGCATCCCTTTTACAGAGTTTTCAATCTCCTCATTGTATATAGTGAGCTGGATAGGTTTTATTTTGAGTCTGGCTCTTTTGATTATGGAGAAAAGGGAATACGATTAAAGAATCTGTATTTTTATTTGGAAGGTTTTTCCAAAAAGATTTTTGTAGACTCTGTTGTATTTTGATTTTGGTATTTGCCTGTATAGCCTTTTTTAGAAGCTTTATCCATTTTAAATAAAATGAGCTGGCAGACTCTTCTTCCCGCCTCTAAACGAATAGGGAGAATATTGGCATTGTAAAGCTCTAAGGTGAGTTTGCCTTTAAAGCCTGGCCCCACTACAGCGGCATTTTGGATAAAGAGGCCCATTCGTCCTACCGAACTTCTGCCCTCAACAAAACCTGATATGTTTTTTGGAAGGGAGATATACTCTTTGGTTGTCGCTAAAATAAAAGAGTGGGGGGGAATGATAAATGTTTTACCGGAAATTTTTTCGTAATCCAATTTTGTATTAAAATCCAAAATTCCTTTTGTGGTCCAATATTTTAAAAGAAGGGCGGACTTATCCAGAGTGAGATCTATGGAGCTAGGTTGAATGGCCTCGGCCCCTAAATTTTTAATGACGATTTTTTTGTCTTTAATAAGTTTTTTAATGCTTGTATCAGATAAAATCATTTTATCACTTGGCTTCCGCCGCTCTTTTGTCTTGATATTCTTTAATCAATTTTTCCTGGATATTACCGGGAACTCTTGCATAACGGGCAAACTCCATAGTGAACTCTCCTTTCCCCTGAGTGGCGGAGCGCAGTTCTGTGGAGTATTCAAACATTTCCGCCAGAGGGACTTCCGCCTCTACAGTGGTAAAAGCATCCAATGTTTCTGTTCCTTTGATGAGGCCGCGCCTTTGGTTGATTTGCCCTACAACACTGCCTTGAAATTCCTCAGGACAGGAGACTTCCAGCTTCATGATAGGCTCTAAAGCAATGGGACGGCCTTTCATATAAGCTTCTCTGAAAGCCGCCATAGCACAAATTCTAAAAGCCATTTCACTAGAATCCACATCATGGTAGGCGCCGTCTGAGAGAGTGGCCTTGATGCTCACAATGGGAAAACCAATAAGAGGCCCTTTGGTCATTTGCTCTTTAAAGCCTTTATCCACAGCAGGAATATACTCTTTAGGGATACGCCCACTGACAATTTTACTAACAAACTCATAATTGTCCTCCGGGTTTTCGCCAAGAGACTCCAGCTGACCAACCACTTTGGCAAACTGACCTGCGCCTCCCGTTTGTTTTTTGTGAGTGTAATCATAAGGCACGACTTGGCTGATGGTTTCTCTGTAAGCCACTTGAGGTTTACCAGAGTCAACTTCACAATTAAATTCCCGCTTCATTCTTTCCACATAAATATTAAGATGCAATTCACCCATACCGGAAATAATAGTTTGCCCTGACTCCTCATCTCTGTGGACAAAAAAAGTGGGGTCCTCTTTGCGGAACTTTTGTAGGGCCTTTGTAAAATTTCCACTGGCGCTTTGCTCCTTGGGGGCGATAGCCAGAGACATAACAGGATCAGGGATAAACATAGAGCTCATAGCATAATTAAGTTTTCCGTCTGTAAACGTGTCTCCGGAAGCGCAATCAACACCAAAAATAGCTACAATATCTCCAGCTTCTGCTTTTTCTATATCCTCCATGTCATCAGAGTGCATGTAAACCAAACGGGGAACTTTAAGCTTTTTACCTGTTCTGGTGTTGATAATAAAATCTCCTTTATTGACCACGCCCTGGTAAATTCTCATATAAGTCAGCTGGCCAAATCGGGTATCTTCTAGTTTGAAAGCTAAAAGGAGGAGGGGCTTTTCAGAGGAGGGATCAACAGGGATTTCTTTTTCATTTTGATCCAAATCCAATGCTGTGTTTTGTACTTCAGTGGGATTAGGCAAAAACATTTCCACGCCGTCCAGCAGAGGTTGAACCCCTTTATTTTTGTAGGCAGAGCCCATAAAAACCAAAGTGACCTTTAAATCCAAAGAGGCTTTTCTTGCCACAGTATAAAGCTCTTCTTTAGAGGCTTCCTCTTCATTTAGAAATTTTTCTGCAAGGTTGTCATCAAAGTCAGCCAGCCCTTCAATCATCTTTTGTCGGTATTCTACAGCCTGGTCTTTTAAATCAACAGGGATTTCTTTTTCTATGACTTTTTCTCCATTACCGCCTTCAAAATACAGAGCTTTCATTGTGAAAAGGTCAACCACACCTTCATGCTTGTCTTCCAGCCCAATAGGAATTTGGGTCAAAATAGTGTTGTGACGAAGTTTTTCCCTCAACATTTCTGTAACACGAAAGGGGTTTGCCCCAGCACGATCTAATTTATTGATAAAAGCGATACGCGGTACATTGTATCGACGCATTTGTCTGTCCACTGTGATGGATTGGGACTGCACACCAGCCACTCCGCACAAAACCAAAACAGCACCATCCAGAACTCTGAGGGATCTTTCCACCTCAATAGTGAAGTCTACATGGCCAGGAGTATCAATAATGTTAATATCTATATTTTTCCAAGAGACATTAGTAGCCGCAGATTTTATAGTGATCCCTCTTTCCCGCTCCAAATCCATAGAGTCCATTTTAGCCCCTACGCCGTCTTTTCCCTTTACATCATGTATGGCATGAATACGGCCTGTATAAAATAAAATACGCTCTGTGAGAGTGGTTTTTCCTGAATCAATATGAGCAGAAATTCCTATATTTCTGACTTTTGAAACATCCCATTTTTTAGACACTTTGAACTCCTTTTTATATGTATGGTTTAGTTTTTATTTCAAGCTGTTTTTAGCTTGGGCATAGAACTTTTCCTTTTAAGGTAAAAAACCCTTATTTTTACTTAAGGTCAAGTCAAATTTGTTTTTATACTGAATTCTTGGCTTAAAATTTTACTTTTCATGGCTTTTTAGGGGCTTTGGGAATTGTTATTATCTGGATTTTGATAGAGTTTTTAAAAAGTTAAATCTTTTTAGCATTTTGTTAAATGCTTTATTTTAATTAAAAAAACATCTAGGATTTGACAAAACAGCCTATTGATGAAAAATAGTAAGACCAACAAAGACCTGCTAGCTCAGTTGGTAGAGCATCTCCCTTTTAAGGAGAGGGTCCTAGGTTCGAGTCCTAGGCAGGTCACCAATGTTCCCTTCGTCTAGTTGGCCTAGGACACCACCCTTTCACGGTGAAAACACGGGTTCGAATCCCGTAGGGAACGCCATTTTTCCTCTTAAGTGTTGGAATTGCTTGAAAGTTTTTTTTAAATTTTATTTCGCTGTGATTTTTAAAATAACCTTCAAACTTTTGCTTTCTCAATTTGCTTTCTGAACACTTAAGCATTTCCTGGTTATCTTCTTTCTCACTTCCAAAAAGGTTAAAAGCTTTTGTGGTTTTCTCTGCTGTATCTCTGTTTAACAAGGCGATAACTTTGGCATACTTTTTCGTCATCCGACTGGAAGTGTGCCCCAAGCTCGCCTGCACTGATGATATATCCCTTGTAGCTATTAAAGCCATTGTGGCGTAAGAGTGTCTTAATATATGAGTTGAACGCCAGGGAAGGTTTAAGGCTGTAAAACCGGCATTGAAAGCGGATTGGATAGCACGATACTTTAAAGGCTCTCCCTGCTTATCTGTAAAAACAAGCTCACTTCCTATTTGTTGTTCTTCTTTGATTTCCTTCAGAATACTTATTAACTCATTTGAAAGAATTAACAAACGGGCGGAAGTTTCTGTCTTAGTCCTGTCTTCAATATGTGGCCTTCTTGTTTTATGGTCCCACCTTATTATACGGATAACCTTTGCCATTCTCTGCCTAAAATCTACAGCAGGCCAAAGCATCCCGCAGGCTTCACCCACTCTTGCTCCTGTGAGAAACATAAAGGTTGCAAGCCTCCAATAAACAGGATTGCTTCTGTGTCCTCTTAACCATTTCACCCAAGCGTTTGCATTTTTTGGCTGAATATAATAATCCGGCCTTCTGGGTTTATTCTTTTTAAAAACACACATTTGTTTGTGCTTCTTAGTGATAGGAACATTAAAATCTTCATTTATAAAATTCCTATACCAGTTTAAAACATTGCTCAAAAGCTTTAACTCATGGATAAAGCTTTTCCGGCCTTTGTTTTTTGCTGGAGGATGTTTTTTTAACCATTGAAGCCACTCAACAACTTTTATTCCCTTAAGCTCTGACATTTTTACATTTGCCAAGGGGCGGGAATACAAATAAATCAACTGACATTTTATTTTCATATTAAAAAACTATTGGAATCCAACACTCTACCTTTGACTGGCTAGATGAGGGAAAATAGGAATTATGTTGATTTAACTCCTAGATTTTGTATAATTAACTCAACTATTGAGGTAATTATGTTAAAAGCGGATTCCACAACTGCCATAAAAAATCTCTATAAAACCGCCCATCAGCAACAAGGTTATTTTACAGCAAAACAGGCAAAAAAAGCGGGTTACAGCCAAAAGCACCATTCCTATCATGTGCAGTCTAAAAACTGGATTAGGGAAATGAGAGGCATTTTCAGACTCCCTTACTTTCCACAAGATGATGAAGATGCTCAACTTGTTCTTTGGTATCTCTGGTCACGGGATAGAAGCGAAAAGCCGCAGGGTGTTTATTCCCATGAAACCGCTTTGCGTATTTATGATTTAAGTGATTTTATGCCTTCCCGACTGCACATGAGTGTTCCTTGGAAATTTCGCCGTTTTAATCCTATTCCAAAAATTCTTGTCTTACACAAAGCTCATTTAAAGAAAAGTGATATAAGCTCTATCAGAGGATTTGCTGTCACAACTCCAACTCGCGCTATTTTAGATTTGGTTCATGATACTTTAAGAGGATTATTTTTTACTAATTTTAATATCAATTTATATAAGTTTTCTTTTCTGTGATTAAATCTAAACTCACATTCTTTAAGATGCAAGTAAAAAGTTTTTTTATCCATTCCTCTAAACTTTGATAATCTAACTTTAGCTAAACCCCAGAAATTTTCAATTCCGTTGATATGATTTCTAATCTTCTTTTTTTCCTTTTTAGCAAATTCATTGTTTCCATGATGAACTCTATAATGCTTTTTATAACCTAAATCTACTAAACCATCATAAGTCTTAAATCCATCTGTATAAACAATAGCTGATCTAGATATTCTTTGATTTATAAGGGGAATAATGACTTTTTTAGAGCAATTCCTAATAACTTGAGTATAAACTTTACCTTTTCTTTGCTTGAGTCCAAATACAATGGTTTTTCCATAAGACCCTCTTCCTCTTCTTCCACGAATACGACGAGCTCCAAAATAACTCTCATCCATTTCCACTTCTCCCTCTTCAAAAATACTTTCCTGTTCACAAAATTCAGTGATCCTTATTCTCACTTGTTTTAAAATTCTATTCACACATATTCTGCTGACACCAGAAAATAAAGCTATCTGACAAGCTGTTAAATCTCCTGCAAATAACTTGATAATTTCTCTAAATTTAGCCTCCGAAATCCTTGAACGAATAAAATACTTATTTTTCATGTAAATACAATAGGTTAACCAATTTTTAAGGCAACTTAAAGTATCATGAACCTAAACTTTTTTTAGTCATTTCAATTTCTTAATTGATGAACTTTGAGACAAAGATTTCATCTGGAGAATAGCAATTCGGTTTAACTGTCTTAGTCTTTCCTTTTGTGGTATGCCTTGTCTTATAAATTCTGCATTTAAGCTCTCCAAACCTGCCAGACAGACTAACTGAACCACATTAGCATGATCTCTTTACTTGGAGCCAAAACAAAGGCATTTCCACCTGCCTCTTTCCAAAACTGATCGAATTCGACCAGTTTAAAGGATGGATTATTGATTTTCTCCTAAAATCCAAGAAATTCTATGCAAACCCTTAACTTAGAAAAAGCTCTGTTTGCTCTGAAGTAAATTCTTGTTTCTGTTGTTCTTTCGCTCTCTTTAGAGAGGCTAATCTTTTACTGGCAATGTTAATGTATTGTTTATTGATTTCTACTCCTATAAACTTTCTTCCAAGTTCCTCACAAGCTACGGCTGTTGTGCCGCTTCCTATAAAAGGGTCTAAAACTATGCTGTTTTTTCTTGTAGTTAAATTGATCAAATACCTGAATAGCGACAAGGGTTTTACTGTTTTATGATTATTAAAAGAGCCTTTTTCATCTTCTTTTGGCTTATCCACTAAAAACACTTTGTCTATTCTGTGGCTGATATATTGGCTTGTCATTATGTTTGATGCAAACATATCTTTATGCCGTCCTTGTTTTACATTTGTGTTGATTAAAGAAACATTGTATTTCATTGAATTTTTTAAATAAGTTTCTTGCAGTGGTTTTTGAGCCATTGCAATAGGTTCATGGCAGGATTTTACCTGTGGAGTTTTCCAATCTTTAAACTGCTTATTTAATTTTTCTTTTTCTTTCTCAGATTTATCCATTTTGTCAATGAAATGATGAAGGCTCATTGCTTTTGGTTGATTTTGTGTATAGAGCCATATAAAGCAATCTCTTATCTCAAATCCCGCATCATCAATAGCGCAAGCCATTCTATGATATAATCTGGGGCTGGAGAAGGAAAAGAAAAACCCCCCTGGCTTTAAAACTCTGAATAGCTCTTTTGATATTTTCAAATACCACGAATAAAAAACTTTCCCTTGTTTTTTGTCAAATTTCATCCCTGCCGGCAGATGCTTTATAGCATAAGGTTTTTTAGGGCTTTTTACCTTCTTAGTGCTCCAGTTGTGATCCATTTTATCCAAAAAATAAGGGGGATCTGTCAGTATAATATCTATAGAACTATCTTTTAATTTTGGTAAAAAATTAAGAGCATCATCATGAGTAATTGTATTTATGTACTTTTTCATTTTTATCTCAGTTGATTAGGTTTTTTGCCTTTATATTTCTTATATAAAATCCTGTAAGCTTTTCTTTGCACGGATTCAGAACAGCTTTTTAATACATCTGCATTAGCAAGTTTTACTACTCTTCCCTTATTATCATAAATCCATCTGTTTCTATCAGCTCTATTACATTTTTGACATTGAGGGATTATATTCTCTCTACCAAGAGGCTCTTCAGGGTTTTTATGAGCTTGCTGTAATTTTGTTTTTGTCTCTGGCCAATGTAAATGAGGCTGTCCTTCTTCAGAGCCACAGGTGGCGCATCTATTGGAATAGTAGTTTTTTATATCAGTCCAATTAGTAGATTTTATTTGTCTTCTGCTTTGTTTAAAACCAGGATAAGGCTTTTTTAATGTATAAAGCTGATACTCTCCTCTCTTTAGGGACAAGACGATATTATCCCTTCCTCCTGCTAAGATCCACCAGCCTTTTTGCGCTCCCAGGTGTCTTGCCTGTTGAACATCATTTGTATCAGGGTAATACTTTCTTATAAATTGAGTTAATTCTCTTTTTGTTGCTTTTTTGGTATTGGGGTAATTTTGACTTAAGTAAATCAATATCAGGGCGTCTTTGGTATATAATCCTTTGTTGTTTTTCAATTTTGGGAGCCTCACCCCATATTTTTTTAAATACTTTAAGTGGTATTGTTCAATTTTTTTGTAAATTTTGTGGAGCATTTTTTGTGTCATTGTTTAGCCTCTAAAATGCAATTATTAAGTTTATCCGTTCTATTACTTGGCTTATTTTTAAACATCATCATAAAAACCAATAAAAAATAAAGCAAGCCCCCTTTTCATCTATTTAAATGGCACTATCTGTTTGGTAATATTCCAGCGCCTCGCTGTGATTTACTTAGATAGATCGGGAAACTGAGGGAAAAACTGGGAAAAAGCATAGCAGGTTAATAGTTGATTTTACTGAAATTTTCTGTTTTTTTGTAAGGATTCCAGTTGTCCTTTGGCAAGCCCGTAGGGAACGCCATTTTTATCATCTAAATCATTGAAATTACTATATATTTTTTCTTTAAAAAAGAGATCTTTTCGTGATTTTTTCGGGATTTTTCTTGAGGGCTCTCAAAACAATTAGAAATAAGTTGTTTACAACTGACTATCTTTAAAGAGAGCAGAAAAAGTTTTTTCTCCCATGTCTGGATTCAAAAGAGCAACAGTCTTTGCATACCTTTGAGTCATCCTTAATCTTTATATGTCCAAGACTGCTATATGATCTGATAGTTGCCTTTGTATGTCATCATTGTCAGTTTTTTTATTTATCTGTCTTGGTTTGTAAGAAAGCGGATGAATATATAATAATAGTTTTGTTGTTGAGAAATTTTATCAATATGATCTTTAAATTTTAATTCAAACCATATATATAGGATTTTAGAGATATGTTTGTTGTAAGAAGTTTGATTTTTGTTATGTTTTTTTTTATGCCTTTGTTTTTTGCTCACTCTAGGGAAAGCTGTTTTGTTCAGTCAGAGACTTTAAGTGAAGGCTTGGTTGAGCTGGACTCTTATACAGTTCAAAAAAATGAAAGAGGAAAAATTTTAATTCTTCCTCCAACAAAAGGAGTCACTTACTTTGAAAAGGAATACGCTAAAAGGCTTTGTAAAAAAGGCTTTTCGGCTTTTATTATCAAAAGCTGGAAAGGTATAGACGAAGAAAAGATTGAGCTGGACATTCATAATCGGCTTTTAGGAAGAGCCCAAAAGGCTATCTTATCAGTTCTCAATAAAAAAACGAAAGCCGAGGACTTTATCGGCATTTTGGGAACCAGTGTTGGAGCGATTCACTCCGCAACGGCTCTAGGTCTTTATCCCCAAATCCAAGCGGGTTTTTTTATTGTCGGAGGCGCTCCTATTCATCAAGTTATCGCTTATTCCAAAGAGGAGACTCTAACAAAATACCGAAACAAAAGGATGAAAAAATTTCAATTTCAAAACATAAAAGACTATGCTGAAGCTTTAGATAAAGCTCTTATAAAAAAAGTTCGGCCGCTAAGTTTTATTCAGACTGCAAAAAATAAAACCTCTTTTACTGTGACTGCTTTAAAAGATCAAACTGTCCCGACAGAGTATCAAAAAGTTTTAAGCCAATCCTTAAATGCGGAAAACTTAAATGTTTCCGGCTCTCATATCTTTAGCATTGTTTGGTTTTATTTGTTTCATAAAAGGAAAGTGTTCCAGTTTTTTGAAAAGTCCTTAGAGAGTAAAAAAATGAAAAAATCTCCATAGTGTAAGCTTCATTTGTGTGTATAGTTCCTTTTTTAGCTTTGATGATACAAATAGCGTCTTTCTCTTTGGAAATATGCATGGATAAAATCTGCTCATTTATTTATATCTGAGTATAATTTTATCCATACTTAAAATTTAACACATCAATAGTTGCTATTTTAGTGATCACAACAGTTTTTATGGACAATAATGTTAGCTATTTTGTAGTTGCTGTCAGATAAAAAAACAAGCTGCCAAGTGTTCTGATCCTTGGTTTTTGCGATTTCAATTAAATAAGTGGGAATAACATCCTTAAAATAATGTCCAGAGTAAGCACCAAATATCTCCTTTATTTTATGTCTTTCTATGCCATAATACTTTTTTTGATTCTTAAGAAGAGAGCAAGCCATTTTTGCCCTAACAGATACATCTGCATCCGCCTCTTTGAATTTTATCAAGTCAAGAGGAATTTCTCCCCACTTTTCGCAAACCTCTTTGATACTCATGCTCTCCCCTCTCCAAAAGTGCTTGGGTTTTTTCACATATTGAGAATGTATATTGATAGCGCTTGAAATTTCCGATTGCTGTTTTATTTTGTGGGAAGGCAGAGCCTTTTTAGAGTCCGGAAAAATTAAACCCTTTAAATTTAAAAATAGCAGGATTCCCAAAATTAAAAATCCCGCTATTACAACAGTGACTGTTTTTTTCATTTCTTATCTCCTGGTTTTTTAGTTGTTTTATCAATAATAATGAGCTTCTTTTGCTGCAAACTTTTTTGAAAAGATTGTAATATAGTTTTTCTATTTAATTTATTTTTCTTTGAAAGTCGTTCTGCTATTGTTAATCCTAGTCGATTATTTGTTAAATCCATAGCTTTTTCCTCCACAGGCTGCCTTGGTTCATGCTCATGAGCATACAATACTTGTTGGCTAAACTCAGGTCCAAACTGTTTATACAGTAAAGCCGCCCACACAAAATGTCGACAGGCATCACTGGCATCATTTGTATCATTTTTTCTGAAAAGAGTGGAACACAAGTTTTCGGCTGACCATGTTAGCTGATAAGCTTTCAGCATTTTTTTAGGATGCTTGGCTACAAGGGCGCTCTCTGCTGTATTAAGTTCCAGATAAAGATCAGATAGATTAAATAGAAACTGCTTGTTTATCGAAGCTTTACATAGAGCTACACACTGTTCAGGACAATGAAAAGTCCCCATATCTGTTTTTGCAGCGGTACAGTCTATAAGACAATCTCCACCTCTTTTTTATCGTTTCTAAATCATGTCTTAGCCAAACACATCTCACTCCACAAGGGGATATCTTCATACCTTTCTTAGACAGCTCATTTTTAATACGGACTTGACCATAAGCAGGATATTCAAAAGATAAACGAAGAACTCCTCTCTATAGCTTCATCAATACGATTCCTCATATTTGGCTTTCTTTTGGAAGTATCTAAAAGAGCCTCAACACCTCCTTGCTCAAAAGCCATTTTATACCTGTAAAATGTATCTCTTGAAAAGCCCATCACCTTACAGGCTCTTGACACATTACCGAGTTGTTCTGCTAAATTCAGCAAACCAACTTTATTTCTTATGATTTTTCTGTTAGTTTCTATCATGGGTTACCTCCTTTATGTTTTGATAGATTTACATCTTTATCAAAACGGGTAACCCTGATCTTTTCAAACAGTGTCAGATCAAGTCGTAACTAGTACAGCTATTTCCTGGCTTTTCTCCTAGAAAGTAGTTCAGCTAAAGCAACTTATCTATTGGACAATTCTCCTAATGTAATTATGTCTCTGAGTCCTGTAGCCTTTTCTTTTTGTTCTTTACTTTCCAAAACAATTAATTCCAATCAGCTTTTTCTCATTCTTTTTCAAACAATCCTCTAATTCTTTTTTCCATTTTTCAGCCATAGCTTCCAATGCTTTATCTTTAGCTTTACATTCGGGGGTGTTTTTACAAGCTTTGCGTGCTTTTTCGTATGCTTTATATTTTGGAACTATTTTTATAGTTTCCTCTACTTTGTCAAGAATTTCAAAAGCTATCCGGGTGCCTTTTAAGTCTTTATTTTTGACTCTGATATAATGAGCTTCATTTGCTTGAATCCAAACTTTCCCTTCAGGAGTTTTTAAAAAAGCTTCCCATGCTTTATCTTTAGCTTTACATTCGGGAGTGTTTTTACAAGCTTTTAATTGCTTATTATAATCTGTTTCTTTTGCTAATGAATTGAAAGAACATAGAAGAATAAAAAATAAATATTTCATATATGTTTCTATAATGGAAAGTTAAGTATATAATTCCCAGATTTTTTTAAAAAGGACAGGATTGTATTTTTTCATTTTGACTTTTCCTTTTAATGAGAAGATAAAGTCCTTAGACTTCCACATGCAGAATCTCTTTTAGGACATCTTCCTCCAGATTTTAAGCATAGCTCCAAACTTTGATATGCTGTAAAGTTTTTAGTCCTTGAATAACTGGAACTAGAGTCTTTTGAATGGCATATTCCTGATTTACTTTTTTTAACATTTGGACTATTCCCTTGATTGACATTTACTTGTTCAAAATGAGGGTTTTGTATATAAGAAGCTGTTTCCTTTTTATAGGAATTGTTTTTATTATTAATGGTGATATTTTGACATTTAAAGTCTCTTTTAGGGCATCTGCCCCCAGATGCTAGGCATAGTGCCAAGTTTTGATATGCTGTAAAGTTTTTAGTTCTAGAATAGCTGGAACTTTAATTTTTTGAATGACATATTCCTGACTTACTTTTTTTAACAATAAAAGTATTCTTTTTTTTTTCAGACTTTGCAAAATCTCTTACTATGTCAAGCATTTTTAGTTCCTTTTTTATTTTAAGTGCTAAATGTTCTTTCCCCTTTTTAGGTTTAAGTTTGTAAACCTTGTTATTAAATTTTATTTCGATACTTTTGGATTCACTTCCTTGATTGATATTAGGCAATTCAGAAGGGTGCTTTCTCATATTAGTGGATACTGTTGCTTGTTCATAAAATTTTTTCTGCTTTTCAGCAGAATTTTGACATTTAAAATCTCTTTTAGGACATCTTCCTCCTGAATTTAAACAAGATTGAATATCATGGAATGGTTGATAATGTTTAGTCATAGAGTAATATGGGCTTGACTCTTTCCTGTGGCAAATACTAGACCTACTTTTCTTAACATTAGGTTCATGTAGCTGTGCGACTTTATAATGTTTATTATTTTGTTGTGAAGGCTCAAAAAAGATCATTTTAAATGATGAACATTTAGAGATTACTTTTTCTAATGCTATCAACTCTTCTGGATCTACTGTTAAATTATATGCCTTTTTAACCTCAAGAACTCTTTTAGCAAACCAACACTTGTTTTTCTCTGGAAGCCAACCGGAGGCATCATAGCCTGATTTTTCATCCCGGTTAACAGTAGGGGAGGCTAAAGTAAGATTTTGAATATCTGAGGCAAAACGATTTTTTGTCTTTTTATTGGCGGAACAAAGACCGCTATCTTGTGCCTCAGATAGTGAAACAATATGTTCAATATCTGTTTCTTCCTTTGATTTGAAAAATTTCCCGGAATAAGGAGAGTAAATTTTGTTCCCCAAAGATTTTACAATTTGATTTTCTATTGTTTGAGAATAAACATAATCTCTTGATCTGTTATAAGGGGAACAGCGATTCTCCTGCTCTATTTTAAGCCCCCTCCAAGTGTTGTCTTGAGCAAATACACTTCCCATAAAGGCAAGTATCAATATAAGAAAGTGTTTGGTTTTCATAATGAATTTATCGGAATAAATGTTCTTAATTTTTAAAGAAGATATATTAATTTTTGGATTATTTCAGTTTTTACCTCATCATATACAGTTAAAGTTTTTGAAATTAAAAGATTCTCTTACTGTCTCTTTCGGGGTTTAAAGCCCTCGCCTTCAGGCGAAGAGAAAGTTATGTTATAATGTTTGAATGCAGAGATATAGATTAGGTTCACACACGAAAAGTGATCTAAAGGTTCATATAGTATGGGTGCCGAAGTATCGCAAGGGAGTATTAGTCGGAGATGTTGCAGTGAGAGCGAGAGATTTGCTGAGAAGGATAGCGATGGAGCATGATTTAGTAATTATATCAGGTAAGATAGCAAGGGATCATGTTCATATATTTTTGTCTTATAGGCCAAATCAGGAAGTGAGTAAGATAATGCAATGGTTGAAGGGGATAAGTTCTAGGGTATTATTACAGGAGTTTTCGCATTTAAGGAGGAAGTTTTGGGGTCGTCATTTATGGGCGAGAGGTTATTTAGCAGTGAGTTCAGGTAATATAACGGATGAAGCCATTAAGAAGTATATAGAGGAACAAGAAGGGGAGCAGTTGGTTGATGATAGTCAATTTCAAATTGACCCTATTTGAACCCCCCGCCTTACTACAGGCGGGGGTTGTTCAGTTTATTGCGAAATATACCTAAAATTACATCCTTTTTATGGTTTTTTAACAGGATTAAAGTCTTGAAAACATCAGCCGATAAATTTTAAAAAAATAGAAATTGACAGATTTTTTATGCTACTATAGAAAGCAGATAGAAAAATTAAATATTTATGAGTAATTTAAATCATACAAAAAAAGATCATTTAAAGACTTTTTTAATAGAGAAAAAGAAAAAGTGTTCGTCACACAAGTTCTCAGTGGGAATATTTTTATGACTTAGGGCTATCGCCCTATAAAAATAAAGGACATTGATGTTTTTTCAATAAATGTTGATATACTTCAAGATTTAATTTGGAACAGAGAAGTCGAAATCATAAAGCTCTATAAAGATGAAAATGGTTGCATTCTTTCAGAAGTATTTTTAGACAATAAACCTATCAAAGAATTATTAAAAAGATAAACTATGGAATCTTTATTATTACCTGTTGAGTTTATAGGAAGTATTTTAGCTTATGTTGTTAGTGCTGTTGTATTATTTAATGTTTTTCTTCGTCCGTTTTTATACAAAATGGAGATACAGCTTACAAGAGATCTTTTTTTCAGATTAACAGATCAAGGAGAGTTCTTGTTTTCAAAAATTATAGTTTATTCTCCTTCAAATATGATGATAACAGACTTTAATTTTAAATTAAATTGTCATAAAAAGGGAAAACGAAATACATCTTAAGGATTGTAATGCTGAACTTTTTGGAAGTGTTAAAAGAAACAGTATAGATCATATATCCTTAGCTTCTTTTTATCTACCTAAAAGGAGTCCTGAGTTTATTTTAAGAAAAGATGAAAGTAAAGAAATTTTAATACAATAATATTGCCGATAATAGAGAAGAAATAAAAAAATATATAAATTCATTTTTATATAATCCTGAAATAAATAAAAATCTTTCCTTGAGTAAAGAAGAGAGAAAAAGAATTTTTAATGAAAAATTAGATAATGATTCTGCAAACATTTTGTCAACTATTAAAATCGTTCCAGGAAAGCATACTCTAATTTGCAGTGTAAGATATAAATATAAACATTTTTGGACTATTTCAAAAGAAGCAAAAAGTGAAGTTGACATACAAATAAGCAATGATTTAAATTATCTTTATAAAAATAAGCAAATAATAGAATCTTTTTTAAGAGATTTATTTATTAACAGTTTCTCTGAAAAACCAATAACAGTAAGACATCCAGAAATTAAAGCTACTTTTCAAAAAACTTGAGAATGTTTATCAGTTAAAACGATTGATTTTTATATACTTTTCTATTGCCATTAAAGATATAATTTTGTTATCTTAACCAAGCTTATGGAAAACAGAATCTATCAAAATCCCCCAATAAATGAAATGTATATTGGTGTCCATTTTCAAGCCGAGCCTCCTGTAGGTGCGCTTGATCTTCAGCAGTTTCTTCTTGAGGTAGAGACGGGTTTTAAAGACAAAGAGTATATTTTTCCCATTATTGAGTATATAAAAAATATAGATAAAATCACAGTTGAAGCTGAAAAAGTTTGGTTTCATAGTGAAGATAAAACAAAACTTCTACAATTTGGAAGAGATCGTATGGTTTATAACTGGCGAGCAGGTGAAACTCAACCAGTAATCTATCCCAAATATGAAAATATAAAACCGGAATTTTTAAAATATTGGGACATATTGTCAAACTATATAAAAAAATATAAAGGTAGAACATTAAATGTAAGAATGTGTGAACTATATTACTCCAACATTCTATTTATTGGTGAAAATGAGTTTTTAAAAGAAGATACGGATTTGCATAAGGCTCTTAATTTTATTTCCCCTTATTCGGAAAATTATAAACCTGTTATACCCCATATCAATTTGCAAACCCCTGTAGATCAGGGCACTTTGTTTTTAAAATTAGAGAAAATTAAAAATAATAAGGATAACAGAGAAGCTTTCTTGCTAGTTTTTTCCATGAGAACCAACAAAAAACTTGATGGTATAGATAGAGATTGGTATGATAAAGCTAATCAAAATATAAGGCAATTTTTTGAAGAAACAACTACAGAAGATATTAGACATTTTTGGAAAGGAGAATGTTAATGGTAACTTTTGATTCTAGATTTGATCCTCCTGGTATTTATGAACAACGAAATGATCTAATCCCTTCTTTTATAGAGCATAAAATTGATACACAGTATTCTAAAGAATTTAAATATCTTACAGGGGTTAGAGAATATGGAGAAGGTTGGGATAGTTATAACGGAAAAACTCCCATTGAAAAGTCCATAGAATACAGTATTAAATTCATTTCTTCTTTTACTGAGAAGTTAAAGGAATCAAAAACTTTATTATCACATTTTCCAGAATTTTGTTTAGCTTCGGATGGAATTTTAGGTTTTGAATGGGACTACGCTAAAGATTCAAATCTTTTTGCAAGAATTTACGAACCAAACAAAATAGAATGTATTCTAACAGAAAATAATAACAAGCAACCACCCAAGGAAATAAACAGTGCAGATTTTATTGAGATGTGTAAAGAAAAGCTTCAGTATAATCAAGCGGCTTAATAAAAAGATACCTTTATTTTTAGATGATTCCGAGGGGCTTGTCAGAAGATGCGAAAAAAAAGCCATTAGACAAAATGGAAAGATACATAGAAGTGTTTTTTATTTTGGTTATAATGAAATTTCAACAGACAGATCTAAATATCGAACTTATAAGGAAACCTTTCAGCATATTCCAGCAGATGCAAATTCTGACAAATGGGGGCTTATAGAAGGTATTGTAAAATGTATAAGAAAAACGACTGGTGTCATAGAAGT
The DNA here is from genome assembly GCA_965116175.1 of Bdellovibrionales bacterium. GTDB lineage: Bacteria > Bdellovibrionota > Bdellovibrionia > Bdellovibrionales > UBA1609 > JACOND01. The sequence goes on from OZ220490.1 coordinate 591,945, forward strand.
AAAGGCCGACCCTAAATACAAATGTCCTAATCCCAAAGACGACAATCCAGCCCATGCTTTGATTGTTTGTGATCCCAGGAAAGAACAAAGAAATGAAATAGCCGGTTCATTATCTAAAGTATTTCGAGAAGTTCCTGAAGAAAAATATAGACCTCAAACATTTAAAAATTTAAAAATAATTAATTGGTGCAAAGAAAAGATTTTTATATAAAAATAAGCAATTTAAAAAACATTCTACTAAAAGCAGAATAAGCTGAACGGGATTTGAACCGGAACCCTCTTGGTTATGAGAAATATTTTCATATGCGTTTTAGGTGAATTTTCTCCCTAGTTTTTCGGTTTTTTCCCTAGTTTTTTTGAACACAGATATTCTCAGTGGCGTTTTCAGGTTCATTTTTTCTTCTTTTGGGCAAATTGCCCTCATTTTTTGATTATCAAGGCCATTATTTTGGTTTGGAAACTCCATTAACCATATCAGGAAATTGACTTTTTCTTAAATCTGACTCTTTTATATATTGATAAAAAGACCTATCAGAAGACAATTTTCCGGACTGTTCTATCACTGATTTAAGCTCTTTTGAAATATATGCATCAGGAACAAGAAGAACAATCTGTTTCTTAAATTTTCCAGAGACTTTTCAACAAAAGTCTTTACATCCAGCCAGTATAAATTTCTTTTCTTTAAAGAATTATGATAGAGGTTTAATCCATCAACATAAATGTTGGTTTTTTTCATAATCAAACAAACAAGGCTTCCATATAGGAAGCCTCTCGAGCCCTTTCTGATAATGAATGGGCATAGCTACACCTTAATATAGCAAAAATCACAAAAGCATCAAGAAAAAACTCTACTGATATTTTTAGTAGAAATGTTTCACTGCTATTTTAATAATTTGTACTAGTTACGACTTGATCTGACACTGTTTGAAAAGATCAGGGTTACCCGTTTTGATAAAGATGTAGTCTATCAAAACATATATGAGGCAAGCCTTGTGATGATGGAATTGAAGTCGGAGGCTTTTCGTTCATGTAAGTCTATCAAAAAATATCAAAACATAAAGGAGGTAAGCCATGATAGAGGTTAAAAGAAAAACCATAAAAAATAAATTTGCCTCTAGCCATTTTTTTCATTAAAAATCAACTGAATTTAAAAACTCTCACTTGTCCAATTTTGTTGTAATTGATACAATCAAAAAGTTGTTAAAATTTAGCTTTCTTTTCTTGTTTTCACTTTTTTCCTTTTTGAGTTGTCAAAGTTTGATAACTCAACCGGATAACTACAGCTTTATAGAAAGAAGAAGTGAAATTAAAACTATAAAAGCTCCTGTCTCTCATAAAGTAAAAATATATTGGAATGAATATGCTATTCCTTTCATCTCAGCAAAGACAGATGAGGATTTGGCTTTTGCTGTAGGATTTTTACATGGGCATTTAAGAATTGATCAGTTAGAAATCTTAAGACGAATATCACAGGGGCGGCTTGGTGAAATCGCAGGTCCTGTTCCTTTGGTAAAGAACATAGATTCAGCTCTCAGAACTCTTGATTTTATAGGAGCAGGCAGGCGATCCCTTAAGAAACTGCATCCAGAAAGCAAATTGTGGATAAGTCAATTTAAAGAAGGTTTAAATTGGTATATTAAACACTTGGATAAACAACCTGTTACCAATAGATTTATAGGACAGGCTCTCAACCCTTATACTTTGGAAGAGCTTTTAGCGATTGGAAAACTGTCTTCTGCTGATTTGAATTGGTTTGTTTATTTTAAGTATCTGCAATACGGTGAAAGTGAAGATGGAAAAAAGGCTTTTTTAAAACATTTGGAAAAGCTTAAAACAGATATTCCAAGTCACAATAACTTTGAAAGAAAAAGCCTTTCTGATATTCTTCAGCTTTTTTCATGGTCAGGAAGCAATAGCTTGGTTGTTTCCGGAAAAAAAAGCAGATCCAGTTCAGCTATGATTGCCAGCGATCCCCATGTTGGAATTATACTTCCTAATTTTTGGCTGCTTATGGGTATCAAATCCCCTAGTTATCACGCCATAGGACTTATGATTCCCGGTGTTCCTATTATTGGGGTGGGGAGAAATAAAAACATTGCCTGGGGAGGCACTAATATAAGAGGAATCAGCAGCCATCTATACGATGTCAGTGATCTTAAAGAAAAGGACTTTACTGTTAGAAAAGAAAAGATCAAACGGAGAGCTTGGTTTCTTTCAGAAGTGAAAATTAGGGAAACAGCTTTTGGGCCTTTGGTTACAGATTTGAGTTTTTTTAAGTCTCAGAACTCTTCTTTCAAAGTGGCTCTTGACTGGGTGGGAAGAAGGGGGACTGATGAGTTAAAAGCTTTTTTGGATATGATGAAAGCCAACAACTGGCTTGAGTTTAAAAAAGCTTTTAACAGTTATAAAATACCGGCCATGACAATGCTTTATGCTGATGTCAAGGGGAATATTGGCCTTATACCCGCTTATGGTCAGCCTGTCTTGAAAAAGCCGGAAAAAACACTTGATCTTATAAAATCCAAAGATAATCCCATTATTGGAATTATACCCCCTACAAAAAATTTTAATGTGTTTAACCCTAAGGAAGGCTTTATAGCTTCAGCCAATAACAAGCCTTTTAAAAACCCGGTTATTCCATTTAGTTTTGGTTATTCCAGTAATCACAGGATACAACGTCTTAAGGAATTGGCAAAAATAAACAACAAAATAGATATAAGCTATTTAAAAAAACTTCAAATGGATATTTTTTCAAGAAGCTCTTTTGAATTAACCAGGCTTTTTATTCAAAAAGTCAAAAATGATCCAAAACTCTATGAAAACAAACTCATCCAAAAACTCCAGTTGTGGGATGGCCATTACACCAGTGACAGTTCATCTGCTGTTGTTTTTTATTCTCTTATGTCTGTATTATGGTCTTCTTATACAGATGAAATTAAAAATCCCATATTAAAGCAAATAACTGAATCCAATGACGATTGGAAATCTCTTTTAATTCATTGGCTTAAAGCTCAAGAATCAGAAAAAGTTTGCAAAATCATTAAGGAATCTGTGCCTTTGCTTGAAAAGACGATACTTAAGTATCCCACTTGGGGGGATTTTACAGTTCAAACACAAAGAACAATTTTGGGCATGATTCCTTTAGTTGGTTCAAAATTTAGTTTGGACTCTTATCCAGGTGTTGGAGAAAGTGATACCTTAAATAAAAGGGGGCGTTCTTTAAGTCATAAAAAAGAACAGATTCGCTATGGAGCCAGCGCAAGACATATTAGTGATATGGCTGATCCTGATGAAAACCACTTCGTTTTGCACGGCGGTCAGGATTCCTGGTTGATGAATGAAAATCTGGCTGATCAGGTTGAACTTTGGAGAAAGGGAGAGTATATAAAAATACCTTTGACTATGGAAAAAGTAAAATCTGAATTTAGCGCTTATCAAAGTGTAATAGACATTTTAAATTAAAATCTCTAAATTTTTATAGTCTCTGGTGAGTTTTTTATCCTTTGCAGACCCGATTAGTTTTTTGACTCAAAACTTTGTGAAGTGAAATTCTTATCTCTGATGAGTTTTTATCCTTTGCAGATCCGATTAGTTTTTTGACTCAAAACTTTGTGAAGTGAGATTCTTATCTCTGATGAGTTTTTATCCTTTGCAGACCCGATTAGTTTTTTGACTCAAAACTTTGTGAAGTGAAATTCTTATCTCTGATGAGTTTTTATCCTTTGCAGATCCGATCCGTTTATCTATGTTTATTATACAGCTTAAAATAACATATCAGTCACTGTTGATTAGAAATAGGAATTTTCTTTCCAGAATAAAACTTCCAGCTTTTGTGAACAATAAGACGAGCTCCTTTTCCGAAGCTAAAGTAAGCCCATATCCATTGAAGCAGGACAAAAAATTTATTTTTGAAACGAACCAGATAAAAGATGTGAACAAATACCCAAATTAACCAGGCCATAAATCCTGTTAATTGAAGAGGTCCAGAGACGACAATAGCTTTTGACCTACCAATTGTTACAGCCATTCCTTTATCAAAATATTTAAACGAGGTTCGTTTTTTTTCTCTTATTTCATTTTTTATTAATTTTGCTGCAAAGCGCCCTTGCTGAATAGCTACTGGCGCTATCGCAGGCAAAAAAGAGTTTTCTTCATTTTTTGAAATAACAAAAGCCGCTTGGTCGCCAATAACAAAAGCATTAGGATATTCTGGAATACTCAGATCATCATCTACAAGGATTCGTCCATCCTTGCTTTTTTTAATATTTAGACTTTCAGTAAGTTGAGAAGGTTTAACTCCCGCTGCCCAAATCATCGTGTGAGAATGTAAAAAGTGTTTACCTATCTTTAGGCCCTGTTGGCTTAAATCACTTGCTTTTTGGTTTAAAATAATCTCAACACCCATGTCTTCTAAATCGTTTTTTGCCTTGTTTGAAAGCTTCTGTGGAAATGTACTGAGTATCTGTGGCCCTGCTTCAACTAAAACAACACGAGTTTTTTTAAGATTTGCATTTTTATAGTCTTTGTAAAGAGTGGTTCTCGCCATTTCGGCAATTGCGCCTGCCATTTCCACTCCTGTTGGACCACCTCCAACAATAACAAAAGTTAAATATTGCTCCTTTTTTTTCTCATCTTTTTCTTTTTCTGCAAGCTCAAAAGCAAGGAGAATTCTTCTGCGAATTTCTGTGGCCTGTTCAATTGTTTTTAACCCTGGAGCATAATTTTCCCATTCATTGTTTCCAAAGTAAAAATGCTTAGCGCCACAAGCTATCAGCAGGTAATCATAATTCATTCCTTGTTCATCAAAAACTATTTTTTTATTTTTAAGATCAATTTGATTAACCTCCGCCATTAAGACATTCACATTTTTATATTTAGAAAAATAACTTCTTAATGGGATGGCTATTTCAGAAGGGTTAAGGCCCGCCATTGCGACTTGATAAAGAAGCGGTTGAAATAGATGGTGATTTCTGCGATCAATTAAAATAACATCAATATCTTTTTTATTTCCAAGGGTTTTAGCGGCAGTTAAGCCTGCAAAACCACCACCGATAATTATGACTTTTTTATTTTGAATTGTTCTCAAAAAAAGCGCCTCAGATTTTAAAGTGACTTTTAACACTCCATCTTGCTCAATAAATATCTTTTAATCGGATTTGCAATCGTAAATAAGCTTTAATACAATGCCCTCTGTATTAGTAGATAAACCAGACAAAACTTTTTTTATAGCCTTTTCCATTATGGCTTGTATTCTTTTTTTCTCCTCTTTTTTTAACAGATTTTCTTTTTCTGGTTCTAAGGCTAAGCATGTTTTACCAGCCATTAATTTGGCGTTTTTCTCACTTATTGTTGATTTTGCATTAACAGTATAATTTATTTTTTTACACTTGCAGGTGATAGTATATTCTTGAGCAGCAGCCCTTTCTTCAGTTCCTTCAGCTGAAATAACTACTGTCTCTGTTGTATCATCAGCCGTTGTATCGGTTGGAGCGGCTGTGTCTGTTGTCTTATTTGGTGGTGTGGTGTCATCAGCTGTGTCTTTTGTCTTAGTTGGTGGCGTGCCCTTATTATTTTTTGAGCAGCTGTTGACTAAAATCAATGAGAGCAAAATAAAAGCCAAAATTAAAATATTTTTCATAATCCTTCCTTTTTATAAACTAAACTAAACATATCCTTTTGTTTGAAAGGATATTAGTATTAGCCTCAGATTGAATTATAGAAAAGTCAAGACATTACAAAAAAACCAAAAAAAGGAAGGGGGCTTTACTATCGTTTTTTTATATCAAGAGAACATGCTGGGAAAAATAAAAATAATAGGTTTTAAAAATATTATAATACCAGACTAAAGGGTAGGGAAGTGAACTCAAGAGGAACATAGATATTTTGAGATTTTCTTTAAAATAAAGCTATGTCAAAACAAATTGCTGTTAATTTCACCTTTGTTTTCTCACCTTTATATATTATCTCAGCTTCGCCTGCAACTAAAAATCTAGTTAAAATGGAGGAAGGCAAAGGTTGTTTTCCCTGTGCCTCTGGCGCCAAATAGAAAAAAACTGTTTGTCTTAGAAAACTGAAAAGATCTCTGAATCATATTCAGAATTTTAACGCTATATTCTGAATAGAGTCAAGAGCAAATTATCTTGTATGGTTTGCAAATGGGCTTAAAATCAGTGACATATAATTTGCTTTTCATAATTTTTTTATTTCCGATTCCAGATAATCAAAAAACATATTTTCCTCTTAGATTTTCTCTGAGTGAAAAACTAAGATTAATATAAAAAAACTGTTGTATAAAGATACTTTTTACTTACTTACTTGCATCTTAAAGCATGTGACCATTGAAGATATACAATGGCGATATGTTATAGGTTGATTTGCTGAGAGTATTGTCAAAGAACTTAATATGTCTATAGGGGCTAATTTTTTATATCCAAAAATAAAAGATTTTATTGAAAATTATCTTTTTGACAAAAAAGCATCTGTTGAAGATTCAAATGTTATGGCAAATATTAAGATTGATGAAACTACTAATAAGATAAAGTGCAGCAGCAGCTGCCCCTGTTTAATGGATTAATAAACTTTCAGACTTTGATTAAGGATTTTTTGAAATTCAGTCCAGGCTTCCTCTAAAGAGTCATTGACAATTTTAAAATCATACTGTTGCCCCTGCGCCATTTCCTCAGCAGCTCTTGCAAGTCTTTTTTCCATTTGTTCTTCTGTATCATAACCTCTTTTTAAGATCCGTTTTCTCAATTCATCTATTGAAGGGGGATAAATGAAAACACTTGTGCTGTGTGGAAAAATTTTTTTAATGGACAGGCCCCCTTGAACATCCACATCTTTTATAATCGCCTTTTTCTTTTTCCAGAGTTTTTCCACTTCTTTTTTAGGGGTAGCGTAAAACTCTCCATGCACTTCTGCCCATTCTAAAAGCTCTCCCTCTTTTTTTAACTGTTCAAAACGCTCTCTTGTGGTAAAATAATAAAACTCTCCATTTTTTTCCCCTTTACGGGGCGGACGGGTAGTCCAGCTTATTGTATTGGAAAATTGAGAGTATGTTTTAAGACTCTTTTCCAGGAAAACAGTTTTCCCTACACCACTGGGACCGGAAATAATAACAAAAGGGCCTTTAATACTCACAGTTTTTACTCAATGTTTTGGATTTGCTCTTTAATTTTTTCCAAAATAAACTTTCCTTCAACAACTTTAAGAGTCAATTCCGGAAGATTGGATTTTGCTCCCATAGTGTTCATTTCCCTTAGGATTTCTTGAACATAAAAATCAAGTTTTCTGCCAATGGCAGAAGAGCTTTCTGTGATCTTCTTAAAATGTTTTAAATGCTCTTTCATGCGGATAATTTCCTCATGTATATCAAACTTTTCCATTTCCAGAATGGTGTCTTTTTGTTTATTGTGTTTTTTAATATGATTGTTTTTTTGTTTTAGATAAGCATCCTTTTGTTTTTTATTTAAAATTGTTATTTTATTAAACAGGGATAGAATTGTATTGAGTTGAGATAGGATGTCTTTTTTTAAAACAAGCCCTTCTCTTTTTCTTTCCTTAAGGCAGGCTTGAAAAGCGCTGTTAAAACTATTTTTTACTGTCTTTTTTTCCTGTAGACTTAGGTTTTGTGTTTTCTCTATGAGTTGAACAACACCTTCCTGCTGTGCTAGGCTCTCCGCAGTTAAATGATTTGCAACTTTTATTTCTTTGGACAAATTGTGATACAGGTTTTTCCATTTTTTAGCCTGTTGTTTATCCCATTTTAGAGAGATAGCAGGCGCAGGTTTTTGTGGGCTGCGCTCTATATGAACGACAAAATAACCTCTCTTGCATTTACTGGAAATTAGCTTTTTTAATGTTTGTTCAAGGGGAATATAATAAGTAGGAGTGTAAAACTTTATGTCCATAAACCGGGAATTGACAGACTTTACACTGACTTCCAGTTTGAAGTCTTTTGTATTTATTGAGGAAAAGCCAAAACCTGTCATACTTTGCATAGCTGGCTTTGTATCATTTAAAAATTGCTTTGTAAACTTTTAAAGCCGGTTGATTAAAATCAAACCATTTAATGCTTTTATCTCTTTTAAACCATGTTTTTTGTTTTTTAGCCAAAGACATGGTGTTGGATACAATTTCACCAATAAGTTCAGCTTTTTTAATTTTTCCATCCAGATAAAGTATTCCTTCTTTATAGCCTACACTGTTAAGGGGTCTCCAGTCTCGCAACCCTCTGTTTAGCAGCTGTTCAATCTCTTCTATTAAACCCTCTTTAAGCATTTTTCGGGCTCTTTGCTCCACTCTTTTTAAAAGCTCTTCTTTAGAAATATTTAAGCCCACTTTGATATAAGGACAGGGGAGCTTTTCTTCCTTAAATTCTTTTTTGATTTGAGACACTGTTTTTCCTTCACTCTTTATCAAAGCAAGGTAGCGGAGAATCCTATACTTGTCGTTAGGGCTTATTTGTTTTGCCGTTTCAGGGTCCTTTTGTTTTAATATTTCATACAATGAGCTAAGCTCTTTATCCTGAAATTGACTCATGATTTTTAAGTCAGAAGCTTTAGCCTTATACATTCCTTTTTCCAAAGCCTGAATATAAAAGCCACTGCCTCCCACAACAAAAACTTTTCTTTGAGGGAGCTCTTTATGTAAAATTTTAAGCGCCTTTTTTCTAAAATCCCCGGCTGTCCAGACCTGCGGGGCGGAAATCTCATCAAAAAGATAATGAGTCAGATCAGGGTATTTCTTAAAATTTGGCTTTGCTGAGCCTATTTTTAAGTCTTTGTAAGCTTGAATGCTGTCGCTGTTTACAATGCAGCTGGGAGCCTGCTTTGCCCATTGAAAAGCCAAGTTTGTTTTTCCTACAGCTGTAGGGCCTACAACAAATACAAGCTGATTCATTTAGGCTCATCTTATTTGAAAGTAATGCCTTTGTATAGAGCCTTAAACTGGAAATTTTTTAATTAATTGATTCGTCCAAAGTCTCTTTCCAAACGGGATATGGAATACTCTACAAATACAGGTCTGCCGTGAGGGCAAAAACTGGATAAAGGAAATTCATCCATTTGAATCAAAATTTCTTTCATCTGCTCTTTATCAAGAGATTTGCCGGCGCGGATGGCGGAGTGACAGGCTAGAGTGGCACAGAGATCAGAAACCACTTTTTCAAAAGCAAAACTGTCTCCTGTTTGAACTCTCTCTTTGGCTAAAAAGAGAAGACCCTCCTGCAAGGCTTTTTCCTTAAGAATAAGAGGGGAGGAGGAGACAACTAAAGAGTTAGGCCCTGACTGCTCAATCTGGACTCCTAATTTTTTTAACTCCTTATCAAGACTGAGCAGAGCAGACACTTGTCCCTCTTCTAAATCTAATGAGAAAGGGATAAGGTGGGATTGGATTTCCACTCCGCCATTTTTCCAAGCATGAAAAAATCGTTCATAAAGTATTCTTTCATGAGAGGCGTGTTGATCGATAAAAATCAAAGCTTTGTCAGACTGACAGACAATATAAGTCAGATGGGCTTGAGCCAGGACTTGAAGGGAAGCCCAGGATGACTTTTCACTTCTATAAAAAGCTGTTGATTTTTCAACAGGGATTTTTTTGTATTCCACGGGGTTTAGAGCGGCTGTTTGCTTTTCAGGATCAAAAACTTCTGTTTTATGCTTCTGTTTTGAGTCCTCTATAGATGGGTCTGACCAAGCTAGAGTGGATAAAACCTCTTTGGAGTATTCTTTTTGTTTTAAAGGGAACTGAGTTTTTTGAAAATGAGAATTGTGAAAATGTAGATTTTCCTCTTTCATAAATTTTGATGATTGTGTGATTTTTTTTGTCCACGGAGCCTGTTCCAATAACTTACGAATAGAGTTTTCAATAAGTTTAAAAATAATGGAAGAATCCTTAAACCGAATTTGGGATTTTGCAGGGTGAACATTGACATCAATTTCATCACTTGGCCCTTGGAGATCTATAACAGCCAGTGGGTATTCTCCATGCATCAAAAGCCCTCTATAAGCTGACATTAAGGCGGCTTGTATAACACGGGAATCCACCCAGCGGCCGCAAACAAAAAACCAATTTGCTCTTCTGTTTTTTAGAGTGTTATTGGGAGCTCCTATTACAGCTTTAATTTTATAAGCTCCGTTTTGTCCTTCTGTATAATAGAGGTCTTTTGTCGCTAAGATTTGACAGGTTCTTTCCATTAGATTTTTTTGAGGAGGCCAATAAAAAAGAAGTTTACCTTTTTGTAAAATCCGAAAACTTAAATCAGGCTGTGAAAGCGCCAAAGCTTTTAAGGTGTTTTTTATAGATGAGCTTTCAGCCCCCTCGCTTTTTAAGAATTTAAAACGAGCAGGGGTATTTTCAAATAAAGAGCGGATAATAACAGTGGTCCCGCTTGTCCCGCCTATCTGTTCTTTTTTCCCTTCCTTTCCAAAGACTTGTCTTAAGCGGTAGGGGGATTTTTCCCCCTTTAAACCAGAAATCAAGGTTAAATCGCTTACAGAGGCGATGCTGGCTAAAGCTTCTCCACGAAAGCCGTAAGTTTTAAGTTTCCATAAATCTTCTGTTTGAGTAATTTTGCTGGTGGTGTGACGGGCTAGGGCCAAATCCATTTCATCCCTGGCCATTCCAAAACCATTATCTTTAACTTTGACAAAACGGCCTCCCTGATCAAAATCAATTTCAATTTCACTGGCGCCGGCATCCAAGGCATTTTCCACCAGCTCTTTAATCAAATGAGAGGGGCGCTCTACAACCTCTCCAGCCGAGATTTTACTAATAGTTTCTTCTGATAGAGTTTTAATAAGCCCCATAGTTTTTAAGACTTTACAGTTGTTTTGTGACTAAGTCTAGCTTTAAAAGGCAATTTGCAGAGAGCCTGAAACACTTGATGAAAAAGCCCTATTACTTAAACCATACCCTCCTAAAGCATCTATTCTGAACAAAATGGTATGATTGATAGGGACTAACAGAGCTAAACCAGCAGAAGCTCCGGGATTAATCTGTTTTCTCGCTTCTTCTATTCTGCGATCAATATCAAGTTTTAATCCTCCAATAACCAGGGAATGAATCAGCTTGCTTTTTAATATGGGAAAACTTGCTAAAACATCAAAATGGAGAAAATTAAAATCGTAAGGGGTAAATATAAAATTAATATCCATATTTATAAAAGAAATCAATAAGTTGTAACCGCTAAGTTTTAAACCTGTAAGAAGATTTTGCTCAAAGGGAGGTAAAGGGGTGGAAAATGGATAAGCCAAGGGATCAAGAAAACCAACGGAGATTCCCACATATCTTTTCTTATTGCTTTTTGCTCTTGGTTTTTTTGTTGTATTTGTTATTTTTTTATGATTCATTTGTTCAACCAGGCCAACATCCAGGACTTTATCTTCTTTCATTTGTTTTTGAGCCACTTTATAGGCGGGATTAAATATCAAATTATTGTTTTCTTTTATAAATTCTGGAACAACCTCCACTTCTGAAACATAACCAACCGCTTTTTTAGGACGGGTGAGGAGAACTTTATAGAAAGATCCAAAATTGTGAGGGGGACGAAAGATTTTTTTTGAAATAAAAATTTTTTGCCCTATAGATAAGGGATAAAGCTTTGTTGTGTCAAAGTCTGGCTTTTCATAAATAAAGCTGTTGAGGGATATTACATAAGCTCTTTGCAAGTGGCTTTTGTATTTTTCCGGAACGAGAAGTTTTTTTGTTTTCTTTTTCTTTTTATTGTTAGTGGGTGTTGGAGAAGATTGAATGGCTTTATTTTCTGTTGAGTTTTTGCTGTTTTTTATTGAAGCAACTTTCCTTTTTCTGGTTGTCCGCTTTTTGTGTTTAAGCTTTTGAATATTGGTAATAAAAAAAATTCTTTTTTTTCTGGAAGAGCTAAGCTTTTTGCAATATTTTTTTGAAGTTTTCCCTTTAGAAGAGATTTTTTTACAGATTGTTTGTTTTGATTTCTTATTTGTTTTGGGATAAGCGGCTTGATAAGAAATTAAAAAATAATTTTGCTTTCTTGTGATAAATAAATCAAAATCCTTTTGTTTTTTTTCAGCTTGAGATAAAATTTCATGGATTTGTTTTTTAGAATGCACAGCTTTGCCATCAATAGAGTGAATAATGTCCTCTTTTTTGAGCTTCATTTTGCTAAAAATATCACCAGGTTTTATATCTATAAGCTTATAGCCTGTGTATTTGATTTGTTTGTATTTGTTATTCTTTAAGGGAGCTGTTTTGACAGTTTTTTTGTTTTGAGCCGGTCTTCTTTTTTTATAGGTTTTTTTTCTAACTTGTTTTTTATTATTCGCTCTTTTTTGAATTGTTGATTGTTGTTTTAAATTTTTTTTATATTTGAAAGAGCTTGTTTTTTTAGCGGCCTGGCCTTCAATGCAAAACAAGCCAATCAGAATGTAAAGGGTCAGACTCCTGTACTGCCGAAGCCCCCATCTCCTCTTTTGGTTTCGCTTAACTCGCTCCATTCTATAAATTTTGCCTTAAAAACAGGGCAAAGCACAAGTTGAGCAATCCTATCTTGGTCTTTAATCGTGACATTTTGCCTGCTGGTGTTCAAAATAAGGGTTTTTACCTCTCCACGATAGTCTGAATCAATGGTTCCGGGGCTGTTGAGAACAGTTAAGCCCTGTTTTAAAGCCAAACCGCTTCGTGGGCGGGACTGCAATTCAAAGCCTGGGGGTATCTCAAAACTTAAACCAGAGGGGATGATAGCTCTTTCACCAGGTTTGAGGCTTATGTCCTCCTTAAGGCAGGCTCTAATATCAAAGCCGCTGGCCCCTTCACTTTTGTATGCAGGCAGCTCCCCTTTATAATGCGCTAATTTTTTAACTTTCAAAATTAAAGAGGGGAATGCTCTTTGCAGTAAAAATTTAGCCTCTTTGCTGTTTTTTAAAACATCTTCGTTTTGTGGCTCCTTTGTATTGGTATTTGCTGGCATAGTATCTCCTTTTTGATTCTTTAATCATATATTGCTTTTATTGAAAAGTATTTTTAAATTTTTTATTATTTTAATAACATCTGGTGATAGGTGTTTAGTTGCAGGCAAGAAAAGAATCAGCCTTGCTGCATTTGATTTTATCAAGGGTTTGCTCAACATTAATCAAGTTTAACGGGAGTAATTCCCCTTTCTTCTAACTCTATCAATAAACTGTCTAATGCATTTGGATTAATTTCTCGTTTCTTCCATGAAGGATATTTATTATAAAAAGGGGGTTCATCAATCCATAGAATAGAGGAATCATTTTGTTCCCATACAGAATTGTATTCAATACTGTCATTGTATCTTATCCTCCAAAATGGCCATTTCCTTTGTTCAAGCTTTTTTTGTCTTTCTATATCTTTTTCTTGTGCCGTTATGTCTCTATGATCAGGACCATCACATTCTAAAGCTAATCTTTTTTCAGGATTTTTAGAATCCAAAATGACTAAATCAATATAATAAAAAGAATTACTATCATCTTCCTTTGGAACTGGAAATTGAGGAACAATAATATAGCCCTTTTCATGTAATCTTAAGAACACTTCTATTTCAAACCAACTGTCAAAAGGCGGTGGTTCATTATTATTAGAGTCTTTGCGAATGGTTTTGATATTCTTTTCTTGATAGTCTTTGAGTTCTTTTTTTAATTCCTTTGCTTTTTCATCTTGTGTGGAATAATATTTTTTTGGAGCTATCTTCTTTTTCTCTAAAAAATCTAATATAATACGACGATATTCATGTTTATTGTCATACCTTTCATAGATAGGTTTTAATATATAATTGAGAACATTTTGTTCTTTGCGCTCTTCATAATATCTTCCTGATAAGTAATAAAAAGGAGCAGAAAGGTTATCTTTCAAACTTTTAAGTGCTTGTTTTTTAATTTCATCATTTTCTGAAAAAGCTATTGCTTCAACCAAAGCATCTATAAGAAAAGGATAAATGACTTTCATTTGGCTTATGGATTGAATAGCAGATTTTCTAACTTCATCTTTCGGATCAAAAGATGCTTTGGATAATTTTTCTGAAATATGCCATATTATGTCACGAGTTTGAGTTGGATCAGATAAAGCATAACTAAAAAGCACAGCTATACTAAGACCGATTACCGGCAATGTAAAAAAAACATCTAAATGAGGATAAGAAAGACTAGTACCAGTAAGAAGAAGAATTGAAATCAGATAATTATTGGGCTTTTTTGTTACAATATTCAGGATTGTACGATCAAAAAATCCCATTTTTTTACTTAGGATTTGTCCTAAAGCTTCTGCTGTCTCCTTTCTCACTTCAAATTCAAAATCACTTAGCCCCTCCCCCAGCCGTTGTATAGTCAAAGTATCTTTTAAATCTTTTTCTTTTGAAAATTTTTTTAAAATACGAATACGGAAAATTCTATCTTCCTTGCTATAGTTTTTTGGTAGTTTTATTCCTTCAGCCAAACTTCTTAATAGTTTGGGTGTGATATACTTGGGATGATCTTTAAACAGTGTATATATTTTATTTTTTGTATCTTTCACTTTTTCTTTAATGTACTCATTATTTTTATTTTTCAAACGAGATTCTCTTTTAGAAAAATGAAAAATCACATGATCATATAAGAGTTTAAAAGTTTGACTTATTTTATCATGAGTAACACTTTTATTGAGTTTAGAATTTTGAAGATGATTTTGTAAACTTTTTACTGTTACCTGCGCAACCTCCAATAATAACTTATCCTTATCTTTCTTTTCAGTAAGAATCTTTTTAGCTACATCAGTCTTCATCTCATTAGGGATTGAATCCCATGTTTCTTGTATGTAGGAAGACTTTCTAATTTTTTCCACAAAAGAGTCAATTTTTGCTGTTTTGTTGGAAAAAGCACTCCAGCATTTCTGCATTCTATTAGAATTTATAGGCCCTGAAAGAGCAGGAAATGAATAAAACAAGTGAATCAAAAAAAGAAAAAGAAGTATCATTAACTCCTTTAAAAACTTTACAGAGTTTTGACTTGTTTTTGTATTATAGAATTGAGCATAAGCAAACTTACAAGTTCTATCAACAGCAACATACATTTGCTGTTTTTCTTGTTTTGTTCTCACCTCAGTAACCGACTTGTGCTGGCGTTTGGGTGTGGTATTTTGCCCCATAATTTCTCCTTTGTTTTCTTACTTATAGGTTCATGGTGACTTAAGAGGATTATTTCTAACAATAATATATACAAGTCATCTTTTCTATAATTAAATCTAAACTCACATTCTTTAAGATGCAACTAAACATCTAGTGGTATGCCAATCATGTAAAAATCACGCAAAAAAAATTTCTAAAAAGGATCGTCATTTAGGTTTAAAGAGCTGTTTTACAGCTCCTTACACGCCGGAGTCAATGGTATGTCAGAGGCTTTTGTAGCGACAATAAAGAGGAATTATGTTTATACATCAGATTGTAAGGATGCTCAGACAGTCATAAAATTATTTAAGAAATGGATTGGAGATTATAATACTGTGGCTCCTCATTCTGGACGGGGTATGAAAAGCCCTGCAGAATACAGGAAATTGATGGATCGAGTTGTCTAGTTGAATTGGGGGTCAGAACAAAAAATTCTGTTTAGAATCTGTCGCCATTCATCCTGTAACACAAGATCAAAAGTCATTTTTTGGTCTTTTATTTCAATACTTCCTGCTTCTATAGATTTATTAGAGTATTCTGTAAAAAGATCAAACAATTTCTTCTTATACTTTGTATCAGGGCTTCCTATAAGATGTTGTCCTTTTGTCTCTAAAATAGAAAAAGAAGCATTGCCATTTTTAGAGGATTTTAAACACACTAAAAAATCAGGGTAAATTTTATTTTTCTGCCAGCCCTGTAAATGCCAGTCTTGCTTTTCTATAATCCTATGCCACCACTTTATAGCCGAATCCTCATCCAAATACCAAGCTACTTTCTTTTCCAAATCATTAAACTTAAACTCTTCTTTGTAAATGTCTTCAAAAAGAGAAAGCTGTAAATCCTTATTATTTCTTTTTCTTAAAACATCGCCGTCATCTGATACAGAAAGGTTTAAGGTCTCTGCCATTTCCCAATTAAGTTCTGGATCACCAGCGCTAACCAATTTAAATAAAATCTCATTATTATTTAGTTTTTCCCTAAATAATTTCTCTGTTTTTTTGCTGATTTGAGCTTGAAAATTATTTCTTAAAAAGTCCAAAATAGAAAATCTATTTACCCATACACTTTTTGCTTCACTCCTTCTTTTTAAAAAAGATAAAGCTTTGTTTAGTGTAACACTTGCATCCCAAGGGTTAGGTATAATATCAGAAAGCCTTTGACACATAAAACCAAAATTCATATCCAAACTTTCAGAATTCTCCTCTTCTCTTCCTTGATAAGAAGAAATTAACTCCAGTTGTTCTTTTATATCAACCTGTGTATGAGATATATCAGGGGTTTTATTATCTAAAGATACATCTTTATTAAACTTTAATTTTGACCAGTCAATATGATAAAGCAAATCCTTTTCGTAGCTAAATGATCTTAATTGCTCTCCTGACCTATATAAAACTTTTGGCAGAAAAATCTGTAATCCTCTAAAAGGCTTTCTTCTTTTTGTTTTTACCTGCTTCTTGATTTTTTGCTTATCATCTAAAAGTTTTATATCTCCTGCCAGTCCATCCATTCCTTCATTCTGAAGACCTTTGCGAACTCCCTCCACAGCCTGAGCTACCTCTTGATCCATACACACGATATAACATTGGTTAAAAGATTCAACACTTGTTTTTCTAGTATGAGGCTGTCTTAAAACCCGCCCTATCATTTGCTCAATAGCCACAGGAGCTTTTGTTTTAGATAAAATAGTTAACACATAAGCAAAAGGGCAATCCCACCCCTCTTTTAAAGCTTCTTTGGTTATAATGTATCTGACTCTGGAATACTCAGATAATAAATCTTCATCTCCCAATTCATCTTTTACAGCGGATTTGACTCGGATTTCCAAAGGATCCACATTAAAATTTTTTATTAAACACTCCCTAACATCCTCTGAATGGATAAATCTCTTTTCTCTTTGATCTTTCCCTGTCCTCTCCACTCTTATAAGCATAATAGGCCGGACATAGCGGTTTTCTTTTATTTGTAATTTGCCGGTATTTTTTGATAGTTTTTGCAATGTCTCATAACCTTTAGCTAGAGCTTTTTTCCAATCTTTACTTTTCAAGTTAAAAATGTTGATAGGCAATTTTATCATTTCCTCTTTTTTAAGCTCACTGCCTGAAACAGAAACCAAGACATTACTGTGATGCTCTTTTTTATTAGGAGTGGCTGAAAGCTCCAAAATAAACCGGGGATTAAAGTCCATTAAAGTATTTTTTGCTTTTTCTGTATAAGCTCTATGGCCTTCATCTATCACAATTAAAGGCTGAATGAGCTTTAAAACATTCCCCAAACTGTGTTTTATAGAAAGATTATCTGTACCAGTAGTCAAAGAATCATAAATGTCTAAATTAGGACATATACTTAATAACTTTTTATTGCCATGATGATCATCCACTTCAGGGAAAAAATAAGGAAATTTCCCAGAATCTCTGAACATTCTCAAAGTCTCTTTTGTTTGTCTTCCGGCAGATTGAAGCATCAAAAGCATAATACATAAATAATCTTTTATATCTTGTGGATGAAAACTGTCTGTTTTTTGTAGAACTTTTACTTTGCCAAGAGAAGTGCGATCCAGAATTTGCCTATAAAGACTTTCCCGCTTGGACAAAGCTTTAAGAGTTTGTTTGTAAATAGAATCGCTAGGAACCACCCATAAGACAAATCCTGTATTTTGTTCAAAAAAGCCTGTGTTAATATTTTCTATAGCTCCAGCTCCTAAAAGTGTTTTTCCTCCTCCTGTGGGCACTTTAAGACATATATTGGGAACAGGGCGATCCATCCCGCTAAAGCGGCTTTTATAAGGAGCAATAATATCCCCTTGTTTTGTAGATAAAAAAGGGAGCAGTCTTTTTTCATTAAGTTCTTCCCAAGCTCTTTCACAAAAATTAAAATCACTGGAAGTCCAATGGACAGGAAGTTTTCTGTTTTTTCTGGATACCGCTAAATCCAGAGCGTCTTGTTTTTTTTCTTTTAAAGTATTAAGATAAAAAGAGAGCCTTTCCAATACTCCTTCTTGATAGTCTTTTAATTCCAATTAAGCCCCCATAATTTTATGAATGTCATAAGGAAGCTGACAAAATTGAATATTATAATCCTTTAAAAGCTCTTTTTGTGTGATATATTTTGCAGGCGCAAAAACAAGACTTATTTTTTTTGATAGCTTATTAAATTTCTTTATTGTTTCAGCTAAATCTTCATGCAAAGCGCTCTCTTTGCTTCTTAGAAAATCTAAATCAGGCTTATAAACGAGATGCAAGCTGTAAACTGAGCTTTCACCAATAAACCAAGCAGGATTAACCTTAGAAACTTTATTCAAACTTTCTCCTGTGGCTGTATAAAAAACATATTCCGCCAGTTGTTTGTAATCAGGAAGGTTTTTTCCCATTAAGAGATTTTCTGTGTTGATTTCTTTTCCAAGAGTGCAGTAAGTAAAAGAACCACCTAAACCTTTTCTAAGTTTTTCTTCTTTAGCTGAAGAAACACCTTTAATCACACGGCGGACGCGCTCCGCTGTGATTTTATCGGCATAGTCTTCACACTCTACAAGGATAAACTTGCGATCGCCTCCGTCCTCTTTATTGAGATCAAGAACCGCATGGGCTGTTGTGCCTGAACCAGCAAAAGAATCCAGGACGATGGAATCTTTACTTGCTCCTAATTTAATACATTTTTTTATTAGATCTACTGACTTAGGAAAATCTAAAGGACATTTGCCTTGGAATAATTCCCTCAAAATTTCTTTTCCATTTTCATTGTTTATTTCTTTTTCATTCCATAAAGTATTTTCTTTCGTTGTAGAAATATCTCCATTGTCAGCATACAAGTAGTCTTTTCTAAATACTCTCCAAGCTTTTGTAGAAGCTTGTTTAGCCATTAACAGATTTATGTTATTTTTTACTTTTTGCTTAGACCATGACCAACAATCATCTTCTCCTTTTTGATTTTTCGGAAAAATCTCTTGAGAAAATATCTTACTCTTTAAAAGTGAAACAGAACCATCTTTTGGGTTTGCAAAAATCGGGAAAAATAAATTTGGTCGGTTTTTTCTATTAAAAACAGGATTTCTATTTCTAAGTTCTAGCATTCTGTATTTATTTCCTTGAGCATCTGTTTTGTTATATTCTTCTAATTTTTTTCCAGATTTAGGTAAAAGGTTAATTGAGTTACTGTTATCAGCATCTTTAGCAAAAACTAGGATATACTCATGAGTTTTAGCGAAAAAATTATCAAATGTCCTTCCTCTTGGATTCAATATAGGAATAACAGTTGAGATTAAATTATCAGTTCCAAATACTTCTTTCATCATTAAGGATAAGTGATATACCTCATTATCATCAATACTAACAAAAATCACTCCGTCATCAGCAAGCAACTCTTTCAATAACTGTAACCGTGGCCACATCATGCAAAGCCATTTGTCATGTCTTTCTAAATCATCTGTTCCAATACCATTTTGTTTCAACCATTCTTTTATTATAGGGCTATTCACCTTATCATTATATTTCCAGCCTTCGTTTCCTGTGTTATAAGGAGGGTCAATGTAAATGCATTTTATTTTCCCGGAATATCTTGGCAAAAGAGCTTTTAAAGCATGAAGGTTATCTCCATGAATAATCAAATTATTATCCAAAGATAGCTTTTCTTTTTTTCCAGTTTTAAATTTTTTTGAAATGGATTTTTTCTCATCAATTTCCAATGAACGAAAAGGCACTCTCAAGTGATGAGAGTAAATCACAGATTTTCCTTTAAAATCTAAAACCGGCATTTTTATAAACCCCTTGTCCTATTATACTTTGAGGCTTAAACCTAAAAGTAGATGTTTTCTGAGAAAAGACTTAATTCCTCAAAAATTACTCATAGAAGGCTTTAATTACAAGTCTAAAGAGCAGGATACTTAGCTGTTTTTCTCCCTAGAAAATGACTCGCCAAATAGCATATAGCTGTTAGTAAAAAATTGGAATGATTTTGCTTTGCACAAACTGCTTTTTCTAACAATTAAATAATGGTTTTTAGTTTTTTATCTGTTGCTCTCACTTTTTCTTTAGCGTCTGCTGAGCTTTCAAAAACCCAAAATCAGAATCCAGTAAAAGATTCAATATCAAAACAACAAGCCCCTGTTAAAAGTTCAGAGGTTATCCCTGCTGTTTCAAAAAAGTCCCAAGCTCAAAAAAACTCTGTTACAACTCCAAAAGCGGTTTCTAAAGCCAGAGGTGTGATCTTAAGACTGCATTTATCGGCAAATGATAAAAAAAGATAGCTTCTTATTCAAAAACTAACAAAAGAGGGTTTAACAAAAGACAGTGAAATTGAAAGATTTAATTTGCAGATTTATATGTGGAGCGAAGAACAGACTTTTTCAAGAGCTTTCAGACTTTGTAAAGAGCTTTTAGAAAGCTCTGCTTTTATGGCTGTCGTCCAACACTGTGAGCCTGATTTCTCTTTTATCCCAACAAACAGCTACCCCCATTATCAAGAAATTCCTCAAACTTGGAGGACAGATAAAAATATTAGAACCTGTGAGATTGTTAAGGATGATCTCAATGTATGGCAAGAGAGTTTATCTGATTATTGGGCGCAAGAGATGATAGGCGCCGATCTAGCTAGAAAAAAACTTAAAAAAAAAGGTCTCAACTTCCTGAGGACAAAGTTTTAGTGGGCGTAATGGATTTCTTTCGCAAAAATAATAAGAGAGATCATGGCTATGCTGTCACCAATTTGATTTCCAGCAAATTTCCGGGAGGGCATGCTGTTTTGCCAAACATCCGCAAACATATCGTGGATCAAGATATGAAATGGTTTAGCAGTTTTGTAAAACACACTGATAAGATGTTAAAAAAAGTGGATCAGAAGTGCGGCTCTAAGCCAGATTCTTGATAAATAATTATGAAAAAGAAAGTCAAAAAAACTTAAAAAACCTCTTGCAGTAGCTTTAGCGGGAACAGCGGCACTTTATATTGGCTTGCAGGCTAAAAAAGTAACTCAACAAAATCCGCCTTCTCAAAGATCGCCTCAATCCATGCAGGGATATCTCAAACAAAGACCAACAGGCTTGTCATCCGGTGAAAAAACACTTGAAGAATGGGAAAAGTGCAAAGCGAGAGTCCTGCCCTCTTTTATCAATATATCACTTTCTTGGGGACATTACGAAGAGTATGAGGTAAGCCCGGGTGTTTGGGATTACAAATTAGACGAAAATGGAAATAAAATTGTCAGTACATATACTTCTCGGTTTATAAAAGAGCTTTTAAAATCTCTTTCCCCTCCTGCGGTTGTAGTCGTCTCATCTGGAAATGTGCGCAATGAGCCTATATATCCCGTTAAGGTTCAAGGATCTAAAGAGTATGATGCCATTCTTGTGGGCAATATGCATCCTAGAGGAAAAAGAAATATGGACTCTCAAGGGGGTGAAGAATTACATATTATGGCGCCATCAAGCTGGTATATCACATCAGCTGACAAAGAGGGAGATTATAGACAGTTCTCCGGCACCAGCGGAGCCGCTCCCTTAGTAACAGCAAGTTTAGCCGGATTTGAATTGGCCAGCGGTTATAAGCTCAGCGCTGTTGAATCTAAACTCCTTCTTGAAAAAACAGCTATTCCCACTATTAGCTCTAAACAACAGCCTAGAAAACATGGAGTGGGCCTCCTCAACACTTTTAAAATGGTTAAGGTGGGGCAAAGACTAAAAAAACTTTGTGGTGAGGATAGATCTTGTTTTGAAACAAAACTGGCAGATCCCGCCACTTATGATTTTGAGAATGAGAAGGTTCCAGAAGTTTTAGCTAAGGTCAAAAAGGCTTTTCCTGAATGCAGCCCTGAACAATGCGCCGAAAAACTTGATGATTGTAAGAGAAAAGCAAAAATTTTTAGAAACTTGAGAAAAAAGGCTTTTTTAAATCCAAACAATCCAGAGCTATGGAAAGCTTTAAGCTGTGTCTATTCCTCAGCCGGTTTTTTTGAAGAGAGCTTAGGATACCGGAGTTTTTATATAGCTTCAACAGATACATCCAGCGCGGTCATCAATGATCAGGCTTGTATGGATGAGGAGCGGTGTCATCCTGTTGATACCTCCTGTTTAACCGATGAAGATTGTGTTTTAGCGCCTCGCTGCTCGTATGGCGAGGATGGGCGTCACATACTCTATTTAGGTCCTACAACTCTTAAAGCCATTCGTAAAAATCAGATTTCAATATGCGGCCCGCTTGTCCCTTGCTCGGATATTCCCGGAGCAGTGGACGCAGACTGCAAATGCGGCTCCCGCGTGAATTTTCAAAATGAATATAAAACAGCAAAATGTATTGATTTTCAATGTGCTGTTCAAACTCAATCCCTTTCAAATCCATCTGGAGGAAACCCAGCCACTGGACAGAGATAAAGTTTTTTTAAAAACTCATCCTCAGTGACGCTATTACGGCAGGAAAAAAATACTCTATATAAGCAGTAACCATTTCCCAATTCCTTTATGATTATTCAAAAGTTATCTTTACAGAAGGTTTTTCTAAATTATTTTTTTCAACTGTGGAAATATTGTTTAAGTCAACATGGCTGGCTCTGGCTATGTCATCTTTATAAAGTTCAAATTCACTTAAATGAAAGCTGTTGCCTGACACCTCAAGTTTCTTTAAAGGGCTTGCAAGACTTTTATTCCTGTCAGACTTCCTGCTGCGGATTTGCTCTAAAATACCAAAGGCATTTTCCAGAATGAATGACTTTTCTTTACTTTGGATTTTTGTTAGAGCGTCTATAGTTTTCCCAAAAGAAGCCTTTTTAACCAAGGGATTCAATAATCTCTGTTCCAGTTCTTTTTCTATATCTTTAGTAGCAGATGCATTTAGCCAAAGGGAGTTATGCAGGCTTGAGCTTTCTTCTTTATATCGGTCTTCCCATAGCTCCTCTGTGACATAAGGCAGGTAGGGGGCAAACAGCTTTAAAAAAATGTGAAGGCTGTAATCCAAAGCTCTTTTCCCGGACAAGCCCTCCGCCTGATCTTTTAATTGATAGACTCTAGCTTTTGCCAGCTCAATATAATTATCACAAAAAGACCAAAAACTTTTTTCAATAGATTCCAGCGCCTGCGCATAATTGTAGTTTTGTAACAAATGCACAGCTTGGGCTTTTGTATCTAAGAGGTTTTTTAACCAAGCTTGATCTATGGGGACTGATATTTCTTTTAAGCTGTCTTTTAATGGAGCAAAAGGTATATCTTCTAACTGCATTTTAACAAATCGAGCTGAGTTAAAAATTTTTGTGACAAGTCTTTTTCCTGTTTTAAAAAGGTTTTCATCATATCTTGTATCCTGTCCCAGTCTGGCTTTGGCTGACCAGTAGCGAACAGCGTCTGCCGAGTAGCTTTTTATTAAGTTTTCAGGAGCAAGAGTGTTGCCTTTGGATTTGCTCATCTTCATTCGTTCAGGGGTGACAACCCAGCCGCTAATGGCAATGTTTTTCCAAGGGATGGCTTGTTCATGGAAGTAAGCTTTTGCAATGGTATAAAAGGCCCAAGTTCTTATAATTTCATGAGCCTGAGGGCGTAAATCCGCAGGGAAAAGTTTTTTGTGTTTTTCCGGATTTAAGAGCCATCCGCAGTTGATATAAGGGCTTAATGATGAAGTGGCCCATGTGTCCATCACATCAGGATCTGCTGTAAACCCCTCTGCTTTATTTCGTTGTTCCTCTTTAAAGCCTTCAGGAGTTTGTTTTAAAGGGTCAACGGGCAGACAACTTTTGTTGTCGGTGAGATTTTTCATTAAAGCCTCTGTTCGCTGGAGAAATAGCTCAGCAGGCAGGGATTTTTCAGGCAATATAGGCATTAAAGGCTTGCTGTAATTTGTTTGTCCTTTTTCATCCAGCCTATACCAAACAGGAAAAGGGATGCCATACTGCCTTTGTCTGGAGATGCACCAGTCCTGATTAAGCCCCTCCACCCATTGTTCATATCTTTTTCTCATGGAAGGGGGATGCCACTGGATTTTTCTTCCCTGTTGCAAAAGCTCTTCTTTATGATCCAAGACTTTTATATACCACTGCCTTTTAGAAAGGATTTCCAAAGGAAAATCTCCTTTTTCATAAAACTTTACATATTGCAGGCATTCTCTAGGTTCTGCTTTTAAATGATTTGTCTCTTTTAAAATTTCAACAATTTTTTTTCTGGCCTGTTTAACTCTTAAACCTTTTAAATGGGAGTAGTTGGATTGAGCCTCATCCGCTTTTAAGCTTTTAAAAGGCTCTTTATTAAAAGGGATTTCCATAAAAAAACCTTTATCATCAATGATTTGCAAAATAGGCAGGTTTTGTTTT
Organism: Bdellovibrionales bacterium; assembly: GCA_965116175.1. Taxonomy (GTDB): domain Bacteria; phylum Bdellovibrionota; class Bdellovibrionia; order Bdellovibrionales; family UBA1609; genus JACOND01. The sequence goes on from OZ220490.1 coordinate 616,357, forward strand.
TTGCAAAAAGCCACATCCTCCATATCTCCAAAGGTGCAAACCATTAAAATACCTGTTCCTTTTTCAGGGTTGGCATGAGGGGAGGGGAGAATGGGAATTTGTTTGTGGAATAAGGGGCTGATCGCTTTCCCCCCAAACAGTTTTTTGTAGCGCTCATCTTCAGGATGAGCTGTCACAGCAACACAGGCCGGAAGAAGCTCCGGACGGGTGGTGGATATTATAAACTCACCAGAGTTTTCCGTAGGGAAGGCTATATCATAATAAAAGCCTTTTTGCTCTCTGTCTTCAATATCCGCCTGTGCAACAGCCGTTTGAAATTGTGTATCCCACAGCACAGGTGAGACGCGATTCTCCAGACAATTTTTTGCATATAAATCCAAAAAAGACAGTTGAGCCAAAGCCTGCGCATAAGGGCTTATAGTTTTGTAGGTTTGGCTCCAATCCACAGAGAGGGCAATATGGCTCCAAAGGTTTTTATATTTGATTTCATCTTCCAAAACCTGTTTATTGCAGATTTCTAAAAAATTTTTTCGGGATATGGATTTATAAATTGGATTTTTTTGGTTTGTTTTTTCCAATTTAAGCTTGGGATCATAATCCCGTTTAGGATCACATTTAACAGCATATAAATTTTGCGCTCTTTTTTCTGTCGGCAGGCCGTTATCATCCCATCCCATAGGGTAAAAGACATTTTTTCCCATCATTCTATGAAATCGGGCTAGAATATCTGTTTGTGTATAGCTAAAGATATGGCCGATATGCAGAGAGCCGGATACTGTGGGCGGCGGTGTGTCTATAACAAAAGTTTCTTTTTTAGAGGAAGGCTTATAGGCATAGGTTTGCTCCTTCTCCCACTTCTTTTGTAATTTTGCCTCTACTTCTGAATAATTGTATTTAGCCATTTATTATTTTGTATTTAATTATAGAAATGATGACTTGTATATATTATTGTTAAAAATTGTTAGAAATAATCCGCTTAAGTCACCATGAACCTTCATGTGAATACAATAGGTTAACTGATTTTTAAGGCAACTTAAAGTATCATGAACCTAATTTTTTGAACTTTGTCACTTAAGTTTTATGGACTGCCAGTTCAGGCAGGATGATCCTTTATTATACTTGTCCTGTTTGAAATTTGGTTTTTTTGTGAAAATGTGTTAAGAGTATTCTAATCATCAAATGTCTTTTTCCATGATTGACCGTTTGCCTGTGCCATTTATTGTTTAAGGGGATAATTCAGGCTGAGTCGCATGTTTTGATTCTTGGAATCTTTTAATGGATAAGTTTAAAAATTGACTGTTGTTATCAATTCCAATAAATGATCTAGCTAAACGATAAGCGGCAATTCCTGTACTGGAGCTTCCTGTAAAAGGGTCCAGAACCAAATCTCCTTCCTCTGTGCTAGCCTGAAGAATTCGGTTTAAAAGATCCAGAGGCTTTTGCGTAGGATGTTTACCGGCTGTTTTCTCAGAAGTGGGGGCCGCGCTGATAGCCCAAACTGATCTCATTTGTTTTTCTGGCTTTTTTATAAAGTCCTTTCCCCAAGTGCCAAACTTCATATCTTCATAATTAAAAGTGTATTTCGCCTTTGCTTTTTTACAAGCCCAAATCAGAGTCTCATGGCTGGCCACAAAACACCTACAGCCAATGTTAGGAGGAGCATTAGGTTTATACCATGCAATATCATTTAAAATTCTATAACCCGCTGCTTGCAAAGCAAAGCCGCATTGATAAATGGAATGATAAGTCCCACTGATCCAGATAGTTCCTTCTGGTTTGAGAACCCGACGACAGGCTTTTATCCAACTCAAGTGAAAATCAAAATCCTCATCAGTTCCGGAGCTTTGATCCCAGTCCCCTTTATGCACACCCACCCGCCGGCCAGAATGAACAGAAAAACCGCCATTGGATAAATTATAAGGTGGATCGGCAAAGATCATATCCATAGAATTTTCTGGAAAGGATTTTAATATATCCAGACAATTGCCATGATAAAGAGAAAAACAGTCTTCTTGATAATAAGGCTCAAACATATTTCTAAATTAGCAGGCTCTTTTATATAAAACAAGTCTCTTTGCTTTCTTGTTTTTCATCCATTAGAAGTCTCTATTTAAGGGAAAAATAAAAACAGGTTTAACAAATTATTAAAAGCAGCGTTAACAAGATAAACAATAATTGCTTCTTTAAACATAAACTTGGAGTGTAATTATTGTTTTTATCAAAGGTTTCAATTCAAGCAGAGTATAAGTTGACAAAAATTGGCTTTGTGCTATCTTACAGGTGATAAAATCAGTTGAGTTTTCTGGTATTAACAGGGGAAAAATACCAAAAGCTTGAATAGAGTCAGTGTAAATAGAGGAATTTTATTTGACCGCTCAAAAAAAATATACCATACCTCCACAAACTGAGGAAAATTCTTTTTTCACCTCAAAAGTGAATAGCATTGTGGCCTGGAGCCGCAGGAACTCCCTTTGGCCTATGACTTACGGGACAGCCTGTTGCGGGATTGAGATTATGTCTGTTTTAGGCCCCCGTTATGATTTGGCTCGCTTTGGGGCGGAGGTGGTTCGTTTTTCCCCCAGGCAATCTGATCTTATGATAGTGGCTGGCACAATCACTGAAAAAATGGCGCCTGTAATTGCAAGAGTTTATGAACAGATGCTGGAGCCTAAGTATGTGATTGCTATGGGGGCCTGTGCCAGCTCTGGTGGTTTTTATCGCGCTTATCATGTTTTACAGGGTGTAGACAAGGTGATTCCTGTTGATGTTTATATTCCTGGCTGCCCCCCCACTCCTGAAGCTGTTATTGATGCTGTTATGGTGGTGCAAAAAATGATAACAGAAAACAGCCCTCGTCCTTATAAAGACAAATGGAAGCCTGGGCTTTACCGATAAATAATATACATCACAGTCCCATAAACAATGAACAATATTGAGCAGTTAAAGACAGACCTTAAACACAAATTTGCAGGACAGAAGTTCTCTTTTGAAAACCTTGTCCAGGCCAATATTCTTTATCTCAAACCTGAACAGCTTGTTCCTGTCTTACAGCATTTTAAAGAGACCGATCAATTTGATTTTTTAATGTGTATCTCCGGTGTGGATTACAACAGTAGAAAAGAAAAACGCTTTGAGGTTTGTTATGAGCTTTTTTCCTCTAAAATCATCCGCCGTTTAAGAATTAAGATTCCTGTTGATGAAACAGAGCAAATCCCTACAGCCCAGTTTGTTTACCCAACAGCTGATTGGTTTGAAAGAGAGATTTACGATATGTATGGCTTAAAATTTAAAAATCATCCTAATATGACAAGGATACTGACCCATCATCAATTTAAGGGTTATCCTCTGAGAAAGGATTATCCGGCGGATTTGCAACAGCATCTTTCTGAGCCTTTGGAATTTTGTATGGATAATGAGCCAGACGGTTCTGCTCCCAATGATGAGGGTAAAGATCTTACCCCTCTTAATATAGGGCCTTCCCATCCAGCCACTCATGGAACATTAAGAATTATGGCTTTAATGGATGGAGAGAAAATCCACCGCGCCAATGTGGAAATAGGTTACCTGCATCGCTGTTTTGAAAAAATGGCGGAGACTCATCCTTACAATCAAATCATCCCTTACACCGATCGTTTAAATTATTGTTCCTCCCCTATGAACAATGTGGGCTATTGCAAGGCTGTGGAAGAGATGCTGGGTGTGGAGATACCGCCAAAAGCCCAGGCCATGCGTGTTATTCTTTGTGAGCTTTCCCGCATTATTGATCATATTGTTTGTATAGGCGCTGCTGCATTTGATCTTGGCGCTTTGACAGGTTTTTTTCATGCTTTTACCTATAGGGAAAAGGTTTATACTTTGTTTGAAAAACTTTGTGGAGCCCGTTTAACTGTATCTATGACAAGGGTGGGAGGCATGGCCAATGAGCCTCCTCCTGACTGGTTTGATGACATCCTTCAATTTTGTAAAGAGATGAAAAAGGGGATAGAGGAGATTGATACTCTTTTGACAGAAAATAAAATTTGGATGGAGAGAAATCAGGGTGTTGGAAAGCTGGATACAGAGCAGGCTATTGCCTGGGGTTATACAGGCCCCTGTCTTCGCTCTACAGGTTTGAATTTGGATTTAAGAAAGGTGGAGCCTTATTATGGCTATGAGACTTTGGATTTTGAAATCCCTATAGGCTCAACAGGGGACGCTTATGATCGTTATCTTGTTCGTGTGGAGGAGATGAGGCAGTCTGTCCGAATCATTGAGCAGGTTTGCAAAAATGTTCCTCCTGGGGATTATACCATACGAGATAAGGATATTGTCCTTCCTGAAAAGAAAGATGTTTATGGCAATATTGAAGGTCTGATGAATCACTTTATGTTGATTATACATGGTTTAAGGCCGCCCAAGGGGGAAGTCTATTCTGCAACAGAGGCGGCTAATGGAGAGCTGGGTTTTTATCTTGTCAGTGATGGAAGCCCTAAACCTTACAGGTTAAAAGTTCGCCCTCCTTGCTTTGCCATTTACCAGTCTTTTCCTCACTGTGTTCGTGGGGGGCTTGTAGCAGATGCTGTCACTCTCCTTGGAAGTATGAACATTATTGCCGGTGAGTTGGATCGCTAGTTTCCTGCACAGTTCACCTTTAAGTCAAAATCTGTGACGGACGGACTGCTTGATTTGCCTTTAATTTGGCTGTATTTCTTGACAAAGAAAAACAAAGGGGCTTAGCTTATGGGGATAAAAATTTAATAAATTTTATGAGTTGATGAGGAGCCCTTTGTTTTAGTTTTTGCATGGTATAATTTTTAATGTAAGAAGATATAATAAAGGGGGCTAAAATTTTAAAAGAAAGCATAATGAAAAACTCTTCAAACAAAAGATCTGAAAACTTCACTTTATCAAAAAAGGCGCGGGAATTTATAAAAAAAGAGCTTTCCCGCTATGAGACAACACTCTCCTGTCTCATTCCCTGTCTGTGGCAAATACAAAAAGAAAAGGGATGGATTCCCAAAGAGGCCGTTCCTTGGTTAAGTAAGGAAACAGCCATTCCTGAAGCCCATATTTATGAAGTTTTGATGTTTTACACTATGTTTAATAAAAAACCTGTGGGCAAGTTTCATATTCAGGTTTGTGCTAATGTCTCTTGCGCCTTGCGAGGGGGAAGAGAGCTTATTAAAGAGCTATGTGAAGCTTTAAATGTGAAAGAAAACGAAATGAGCGCCTGTGGGAATTGGACGGTTTCCAAGGTGGAGTGTCTGGGGGCCTGTGATGAGGCGCCTGTCATTCAACTTAACGAAGAGTATTTAGGCAAAATGAAAAAGGATAAAGTTTTGCCTATTTTAAAATCCAAAATGAGCGCTAATTAGAAAATGGAGCATAAACTTTTAACAGAGCATTATCATCGTGATAATTATAAAACTCTTTCCGGTTATAAAGAGAGGAATGGTTATAAGACTCTCCAAAAAGCTCTTTCCAAAAAACCAGAAGAGATTGTCGCTGAAGTTAGAGAATCCGGCCTGAGGGGTCGTGGGGGCGCCGGCTTTCCCACAGGTGTAAAGTGGGGTTTTTTGCCAAATAATAAGGAAACGCGCTATCTCCTTTGCAATGCGGATGAAGGGGAGCCAGGGACATTTAAAGACCGTATGATGATGGAGCGCGCGCCTCATCAGCTGATTGAAGGGATGCTTATTTCTGCTTATGCCATTAAATCCGAAAAATCTTATATTTATATTCGCGGGGAGTATCAAAAGGCTTATAAGATTTTACTTCAGGCTCTTGATGAAGCCAGACAGGAAGGTTTGCTTGGCAAAAAGATTTTTGGTTCAAACTTCTCTCATGAAATGGATATTTACCTTGGTGCTGGGGCTTATATATGTGGAGAGGAGACAGGCATGATATCCTCTCTTGAGGGGAAAAAAGGTCAGCCTAAGCTTAAACCCCCCTTTCCTGCTGTGCAGGGCTATTTGGGCAAGCCAACCATTGTAAATAATGTTGAGACTTTAGCTGCTGTTGTGCCTATCATTTGTGAAGGAGCTAAAGCCTATAAAGCTATTGGGACGGAAAAATCCCCTGGAACAAAAATTTTTTCTCTCAGCGGTGATGTTTTAAAACCTGGAAATTATGAACTGGTTTTAGGCTCCTCTTTGATGGATCTGATTTACAGTTATGGTGGCGGTCTTCGTCCAGGCCGTTCTTTAAAGGCTGTTATTCCCGGGGGATCCTCAGTGCCTGTTTTAACAGCGGAAGAGGCGGAAAAGGCAAAAATGGATTATGAATCTTTAAATGAAATGGGTACTTTTTTAGGTTCAGGCGCTGTTATTGTAATGGATGATTCTAGAGATATGATGGATATTCTCTCTATTATTTTGGACTTTTACCACCATGAATCCTGCGGGCAGTGCACACCCTGCAGGGAGGGGACAGGATGGCTTTCTAAAATTTTGAAAAAAGTTTGCCGGGGTGAAGGCTCAATGGGGGATTGGAGCCTTATTCAAAAAATTTCAGAAAATATGATGGGGAGAACAATTTGCGCTTTATCAGACGCCGCAGCTATGCCAGCTATCAGCTTTGTTAAAAAGTTTCGTAATGAGTTTGAACAGCATCTGTATTGGGAAAACAAAAATGGCTGATTTAAAAAAGTGTATTTAAAATCATGATATAAAATTTTATTGAAGCAAGAGAGGAAAACAATGTCTGACAAAATGATACAGTGTAAAATCAACGGTCAAAAAATTAATGTCAAAGAGGGGGCAAGCATCATTGAGGCTTTTAAAAAGCTGGATCAGGATATTTGTCATTACTGCTGGCATCCTGGTTTGAGTGTGGCGGGAGTCTGCCGTCTCTGTATGGTGGAAATTGAAGGCAATAACAAACTTCAAATTGCTTGCAACACAAAAGTTCAGGAAGGCATGGTCATTAACAACAAGTCTGAAAAAGTGGAGACAGCTGTCCGCTGGGGCTTAGAGTATCATTTAATCAATCACCCTTTGGATTGCCCTATCTGCGATCAGGCGGGTGAGTGCGCTTTGCAGGATCAGTACATGAAGTTTGGCTCTTATGATTCCTCTATGGCTGAGGCCAAAGTCAAAAAAAGAAAGGTTGTGGATTTAGGCTCTAAAATTGTTTTAGATACAGAAAGATGCATTTTATGCTCAAGATGTGTTCGTTTTACAGATGAGGTGACAAAAACTCATGAGTTGGGAATTTTTAACAGAGGGGATAGAAGTGAAATCGGAGTTTTTAAAGACAAGCCTTTGGAGAATGATTATGCTGTAAACACAGTGGACATTTGCCCTGTGGGGGCTTTAACCTCTAAAAGCTTTCGCTTTCAACAAAGAGTCTGGTATCTCAAAACAGCGGACTCCATTTGCACAGGCTGCTCTACAGGCTGTAACATTTATGTGGATTATAATGAAGAGGGTTTATGGCGTTTTCGCCCCCGCTTTAATGAAAAAGTTAACGGCTACTGGATGTGTGACAAAGGACGCGGGCTTTATAAAAACACAGATAAGAAAACAAGACTTGGCATGGCTTTGCAGGGGCAGGGCGGCTCCCATTGGAAAGCTTTAAAAACCAATGAGGCTTTATTACAAATTAAAAAGCTTATTCAAGATGAAGCCTCTGCTTTTCTTTTAACAGGGCAGTATACAAATGAGGAGTATCAATCTCTTTTGGATTACTTTCCTAAAAGTGTTTTTTATCACTGGATTAACAATGAAAAAACCTTTGAGGATTTTGATGGCCTCCTTTTAAGAGGGGACAGAAATCCAAATTCAAAGGGCTTAAAAAAAGTATTTCCAAAAATAAAAACTTTTGAAAAGTTTATAATAGACATTAACACAATAAACTTGCTTTTTGTTTTAGGTCCAGAAAATCCAGATTTTTACCCAGATATTCAGGAAAAAACAGAAACTTTTTCCCATTGCAAACATTTGGTATGGATGGCCTTAACAGAAAACAAATTTTTAAAGCCCAAAAAAAGTTATTTTCAGATTCCAATGAAGTCTTTTTTTGAAAAAGAGGGAAGCTATACAAACCATAAAGGTTTACAGCAAAAGGTTAAACAGGGGCAGACTTTAAACTCGCAGGCTGTGTCCATTCAGGATTGTATTCATTTTTTTAAGGAAGAATCTACAGATATAAACCAAGAGCATCCTTACTTTAAACAGAATCAATTTTTAAATAAGGCTCATAAACTATGGTAAGATATATTTATAGTGTTTTAAAAGTTTTTAGTTTGTTTCGGGAGTTGATAAAGAATACAATAAATATTCCTTAATTTAAAAATTGTAGAGTATTCTTTAAAAGCTGTGATATAAAAATAAGAAGGAGAAGAATTGTAACATGCAGGTTAAAAGAAAAGAAGCAAAACAGACTTATTATCTTCCCGCTATTTTAAAAGGGATGGCTTTAACTTTAAAAAAATTTTTTGTAAACTGGTTTAACAAAAAACAGAGAATCACTTTAAATTATCCTGAAGAATATTATCAGTATGGTCCGAGGTTTAAGGGCAATCATATTCTCACTGTAAAAAAAGACGGTTCTTTAAGATGCACAGCCTGCATGCTTTGCGCCACCAACTGCCCCGCTCACTGTATAAAAATCACAGCTAGTGAAAGTGACGATCCTGAAGTGGAAAAATACCCTATCTCTTATGAAATTGATATGCTTCGTTGTGTGTTTTGCGGTTTTTGTGAAGAAGCCTGTCCAGTGGATGCCATTCGCATGGGTCCTCAATGGCAGGCTCCGGGTTTGTCTGGTGAAAATTTTGTTTATGATATTAAGAAGCTGGCTTATCGTAAAGAGCTTGGCCCTTCAGGTGTTGTAAGTCTTGTGGATGATAAAGAGCGAGTCAAAGCCGGACTTTAAAAATTCATTTTTAAATTTTTTTTCAGTATTATCTGTTTTAACTAGTACATATATAATCTTATTGAAAGATAATAATTTTATATCATTTGAAGGTTCAAGGAAAACAGGTAAATATAAAATCACTAAAAAATATAGAACATTAAAAAAATGACAGTATAAGTGGCAGTTTAAATGGCAGTATAAGTGGCAGTTTAAATGGCGGATAAAACCCCACCTATTAACTTTCATCCTCTAAAGAAGCCTCTAAGCCCCTAAAAATCCGTGTAGTATTTTATTCCTGAGTTCGCCCTTTCAAAGGTCCTGATTCCTGTAATTCATTGATTTTACTATGTTTTTTTATGTCAAGAGGACATACTAGGAAAAAAAATAAAAATCCCTGTATTTATAAAGGTTTTAAAATGCTATAATGCCAGACTAAAGGTCAAAAGGGCGAACTCAGGAACCCCACCTATTAACTTTCATCCTCCAAAGAAGCCTCTAAGCCCCTAAAAATCCGTGTAGTATTTTATTTAGAAGTTCATTCCATCATGACACTTTAAGCAGCTGTTTCTTCATCAAAGCGGTTGATAAAGTTTAATACTTTACTGATGTTTTCCAGTGTAGGATTCGAGTCTGGTTCACACATTCTATAGAGAGTGCTTTTTGACAGACCTGTTTTCTTTGTAATTTCCTTATAATCGCACTTATCTAACAATAAGGCGATACAGCCTTTAAAAGTATCAAAATCCGCTTCAAACAAAGCTGATATAATAGCCGCTTTTAAACCAGCTATAGAAACATCAGTTCCTGCCTTATAATCCTGTCTTAAAGCTTTCCCTCTTGAGAATTTGGCGGGCTTTTTTAATGTTTTTTTTCTGGACATTTTTAAAACCTCCTAAAAGAATTACAGTTATATCTTTTATTAAGCTGTAATATACTCTGCGGCCATTTTTCCATCTCAATTCTAATAGGTTCTCTCCAAGTGATTTGTGATCTCCAAAATAATCATATAATTCTATATTCTTCAGTTTGGCATCTATTTGGGCTTTAGACTTCTCCGTTTGTATATCAAACCATTCCTTAAATTCAGGTGTTCGCTGAATTTTCATAATATATAGCATATTCCCATATATGAAAAATGTGTCAAGAGTAAAATTATTTTTTTCGCTTTTCTAATTCTCGTTCAAATTCAAACGAGACAGCAGGCTTTTGAACCACTCAAACCTCCTTAAGTAAATAGGACTTAGGTTCATGACACTTTAAGCAGCTGTTTCTTCATCAAAGCGGTTGATAAAGTTTAATACTTTACTGATGTTTTCCAGTGTAGGATTCGAGTCTGGTTCACACATTCTATAGAGAGTGCTTTTTGACAGACCTGTTTTCTTTGTAATTTCCTTATAATCGCACTTATCTAACAATAAGGCGATACAGCCTTTAAAAGTATCAAAATCCGCTTCAAACAAAGCTGATATAATAGCCGCTTTTAAACCAGCTATAGAAACATCAGTTCCTGCCTTATAATCCTGTCTTAAAGCTTTCCCTCTTGAGAATTTGGCGGGCTTTTTTAATGTTTTTTTTCTGGACATTTTTAAAACCTCCTAAAAGAATTACAGTTATATCTTTTATTAAGCTGTAATATACTCTGCGGCCATTTTTCCATCTCAATTCTAATAGGTTCTCTCCAAGTGATTTGTGATCTCCAAAATAATCATAGAAAATGAAAGATTTAGTCAAAAAAGAGAAACTATCTCCCATCAATTTCCCATATTTTATGAGGTTTTTAGATAAAAAGCTTAAGAGTGGAAAAAAAATTTCCTCTCAAAAACAGCAAAAAACTGGTTGTTCTATAGTTCTCATTACAGCAGAAACAATCCATAAACTGAATTTCAAACCGATATTTATTAAAATGTCTTATGTAGATTATAAAAAAATTTATCAAAATGCTATTTTTTTCAGGTTTTTACATTGTTAAATAAGTATTTTTCAAATAAATCTAAAAAATAAAAATATTAAGTGTTATAAACAATCTGCTTAAAAAACAGGTTCAAGATGACTTAAGCTAGCTGTTAAGGGAGTTAACTTAATTGTTATCACTATGAAAAACAATAAGGAGCTAAACCCATGAGATACTATAAACATTTTCTTATATCCTTGATAATCATAAATCTGAGTTTAAGCTCCTGTTTTCCAAAAAATGATGTTATTGAGGTAAAAAAAGAATTAGATAAAGCATTGAATAATCCTCAACAACCACTTACACCAGAACAAAAGAAAATTTTTAAAAATCGCTGTGTTACAGACAGATTTGCCCAGGGAGAAGATGACAATCTTTATGGAAAAGAATGCCTTGAAGGCATGAAGGTTTTCATAAAGACTGATAAAGAAGGCCCCAGGGTAGATACCTCAAAGACTATAAACAATGTCCGTATTGAAGAGGGGCTTGATATTATAAATAAAGTTTACAGCCCGCAATATACCATTATAGGAGATGAATGGAATAATGAAGAAATTACCTATTTGAGAGATTTATTCCCTGAAAATCATGAATTTTATGGCTCTTTAGACAGAAACTATGACATCATTTTTGAAACCACAGAAAATTACCTTATCTTATATAAAGCCTCAAAAGAACTTGATGACATCCCCCACATTGAAAGAACATCCATGAGATATAAGGATGACTATTATATGGTTCCCTTCCTGGGTTATCCTATTAGATACTGCAACCCTGTCTTTATAACAAACGCTCAAGGGGAAAACACCAATGAAAATAGGTGTGAGCCTTCTGATAGTCCAAAAGAGGGAGAATACATAAAAATTGTAAAAGCTCAAAGACAAGCTTATCAATTTAAAAGGGATAAAGATTTATTTCCCTCCAGTTATTTTGATGAAAAAGACCTATGGTTTTTTGTTGAAGGGTCTATCCAAACTCCCACTTATGAAGGGGAGCTCTCTCCTTTTTTATCTGCCCGTCTTATAAGATTCAAAAAAACATTAGACACCTTGGAAGTTGTTGATGCCAGCAGAACTCCAAAAGAAGAGAAAGGTGAATTGAATGAAGTCAGATGGGGTTCCATTGATGTGGAATGGAAAAATTATAAAATGGATCGAGATGGAGATAAAATTAATTCTTTTAAAGAAATGCTTGATACACAAGGTGAGGCAGTAAAAAGTCCCTATATGCTAATCAAAAAGCCTGTTTACATAACTTCTGATTTTTTTGGACAAGGACCCACTGAAGCCATCAGCAGCATTATAGATTTTCTTGTTGGGGAAAATTATTTATCTATAACTTTAGAAGTTAATGTAGAAAATACTACATTTATACATAAATATTCTTTTTTGAAAAAATCAGCCTTGGATGAAAAAGGTTTTGCGCAGAGAAAATGGTTTAGGGAAGATCATGACAAATATTTTGGAATCTTATGGACAAATCCCCTCCAAGACAGAAAAGAAGCCGAGTATACAGAAGATGAGTTTTTATCCTCTTACCGTATGATTCGCTTTAACACCAGAAAAGAAGAAACAACAGAGATAAAATGGTATTTCTCAAAAAACTCTGTAAAAGATAATTACTTTCGCAATATAGCCAGAGAGGCTGTTAAAATTTATAACCAGGCTTTCCAAATCATTACAGCAAACTCAGGAAAAAGTATAAAAGTAACACTGGAGGAAAATGAGGAAAAGGACTTAGGGGATATGCGTTATAATATTATCAATCTAGTTAAAGCAGAAAGTATAATAGGATGGGGAAATCTCCTTGGTGCAGCTCCCTCCTATACAAATCCCACTACTGGTCAAATTATAGGGGCAACAGCAAATGTTATCCTGCATGCCAAACTTGAGATTAACAACAATACCATCAGAAAGCATATAAGGCATGAGATTTTTCAAAAGGATAAAAATACAAAAGGAGGCACAGCCCCCTATGTTTTGAATCCCTATATGAGAGAGCAAATTAACGAAAAATGTCCTGAAGTCGCGGACTTTATTAATAGAAAGAAAGATGAAAAACCAAAACCCGGAGATGTGCTGGGTGACAGAGATATCATTATTTCCTGTTCACAAAAAATTTCCAGAGATAGTATTTTAGCAACTCTTATTCATGAAATGGGTCACAACTTTGGTTTAGCTCATAACTTTAAAGCCTCTGTTGATAAGAACAATTCTTATCAATCTGTAGAAGAGATCAGAACCTATTTTCCGTCTTGGAGTGGAGGACCTGAAAAAATACCGGAAGGCTCAAGTGTGATGGATTACAGATCTGCTTATGTCGTTCCTATGACAATCCTTGGGAAGTATGATTTTGCCGCTTTACAATTTCTTTATATGGATCGAGTAGAGAAAAAAGATGGAACGTTTTTACCTTTACCTCCTAAAGATCCTGATGATCAAGAAGCTCTTACTGAGCAAGAAACAATTTTATCTCAAAAGAAAGAGTATTTACACTGTTCAGATTTTGGTCTAAGGGATGGAAGTGAACAAAATTACCTCTGCTCTCGATTTGATCATGGTTACAGCCCTAGAGAAATAGCTGAATTTCAGATTCAAAGAAGCAAATATTTATTTGATTCTGTTAGATATCGCTATGATGGCGCTAGTTTATCTCCCCCAGTATTCGTTGCTTACTCATTAACTGAACAACTGAAAGCACTGGGAAGTTTATTTTGGAAATGGATAACAATAAGAAATCAATATCTTATATCAATAGGAAAAGAGCATATAGATAATTATGAAATTTCAGAAGCGGGTAAGCGTTCTATAGAAACTTACAATCAAATAATTGAAGGTAACTTAAACAATTCAGAAAATAAAAAATACAAGGACTTTTATGAATTGCGTGAACCCATTTATGATTATTTTAAAGAGATATTTTTTATGGAAACAATGAAATGCGAACTTACAGATGATAAAGGCAGCAATCACTCTATTGATCTTGAACTGATAAAAGTGAGTCTTCTGGCTAAATATCAGGAAAATTTATATGTGGAAGATTGCTATTCCCCAATGATACAAGAATTCTTCAGTGAACAAAATCTACAGTTAACCGGACAAAAAGGCATAGAAAGTTTTGTAACAGGTTCTTATCTCTTTACAAGAGAGATAGATGTATTTGATGTCATTTCTTTAGATTCAATTCTTATGTGTTTTATGAGTGGGTGCCCTGTCAATAAAGAAACTAAATTCAGCTCCTTTCTTGCTCAATTAATATCTGCGGTTGTTGCTTATGAACCTGCTTTTTATGAAGACCTCAGGTTAAGGATAGAAAAAAATATTATTAATAGAAATGATCTTTCCATAACAGATCTTAGAAGAATACTTTTTCTTTATGGAGCAGCATTTAAACAAGTCATGCAGAAAATACAGTCAAACGATACAACTAATGATAGCTTTGAAATTAATAAAAAATATCTAAGCTCTGTTAGTTTTGAAAATTTCCAACTCAGTGTGCAAGAGAAGTTAGAGCAAGGATTTAAGATTGAAAGTTTTAAATACCCTTTTTTAACTGAAGAGTATCATAAATGGGTGGCGAAAAACCAACAGTTGGATCAGGAAAAACAAAACTTAGAAAAGCAGAAACAGAATTTAGAAACACAGCTTAAGAGCAGTTCAGAGATAGATAAACAAAGTTTAGAGGCAAAGATACAGAATTTAGAGGCAAAGATACAGAAGGAAAGTGAAAGCCAAATAGACTTTATAAGCCACTTGGCTGCTTTGCCCACAACTATTTACAACAGAGAAGAGAATAAGCTTATTATACCTGTTCAACCTGGTAACTTTGCTGAAAAGGCCATTGTAAAATATAATGAAAATCTTAAGACAATAAACAGTTTAAACGATATAACCTTCCCAAATTTTTTAGAAATAATAGAGAGAAAACAGAAGGAAGCGCATAATGAAGCTTTACTAAAAATTATAGGTGCCACTTAATTAGTTGATATATAAGATAAATTGATTTTTTGATTAAAAATAAAAAGAGCAAAAGAAAGCATGACTATAATAAGAATCCGAGTCAAATAAAAAAAACTAAAAAGGGAATTAATAAGAGCTGTCATAAAACCCCACAACAGGCATTTAACACAATGATAAAAGTATATGTCCTGATTTTTTCTTTCTGTCTGTTTTGTTTTCTTCCAAAATCAGGCTTTGGTCTTTCTGAAATAGAAATTGATGCTTTGGAATCTGCTGATGATCAAAAACTTTCCGCTGATCCTTGGACAATACAACTCCAATTTGCCCTAAGAAGAAACTTGGAAATTGAGAATCGTTATGGCGGGTTTTCCAAAGATTCAGCGCAAAAAGAGGGGGACCAAAAAGATTCTAAAAGAATTCGCTTTTGTGATCCTTCCAGCGAAGCTTCCATTTGTGATCTTTCCAACTTATATTATGGTTTAGGCTTGGATGCCAGTTATTCTTTAAACAATGCAGAACATTTTTTTAATAAAAGGCTTGGTGTAAAAAATGATAGAATAAAACAGATTATTAAAAATACAAAGATTTTTTTTAGGAGTTCCTTTTATTCTCCTTTTAAAGGCAATACTAATCTGGAAAATTATAGTTTTTTTAGAGATTATATCATGTATGCCGTAGGAGATCCTACAACCGGTCTTACAACACAATTTTATAAAAGCGACAATCTTCTAAGTTATTCTGAATTATCTGTTGTCATGTTTCCTTTATCCAGATTTTCCAGGAAAGCTGGTCTATTTACAACTCTTGATGGAAGTATAGGTTTTGTGCGATCTCTTAAAAAAGAGCAATCATGGGCATTGGCCTTCTCCTCAAATCATAATTTAGCTTACAGCCACTACCAAAAAGAAGACGCAAATGACAGAGGAAGTATTGTAAACACCCCTTTGGATACAGAACACAGTTTGGGGTTTTCTTACAAACAAAGTTATAATAGATTTATGCCTTCCAGCACACGAGTCTCTACTATTCACTATTTTGGTTTAAATTCACAATTCACAATGAGTTATTTTCTTACATTGGCAAGTTCATTTTCATGGAAAATCAGGAAACAGTTTTACATTAATCTCTTAATCAGTTGGAAAGATAAAATTGCTGTATATAATCCTGATAATGAGAATGTCAGAAAAAAAGAGCCTGTCAGATTTAATTTAAACCGAACTTTTTTTGCTCTCAGCGGATCTTATTTCTTTTAAAATTGTATTTCTGACAAGCGCCTAATCTGAAAATCTCTTATTGTTCTTTTCATAAAAAAACTCCTTTTTTATTTCCAAAATGACAATAAAACTACTGTTTAAGGGTTTTTCAACAAGTCCGAATATGAAAATCCAAAGTAGAAATTAAACAAATCACTCCATTTGGAGAACTCAAGGCCACTGTCATAAAATTTTGAGTTTTGAGGATATTTTAAGACTTTCATACCACAGCTATACAAAAGCCCGTAGAGTATAAAATGTCAGGAAAATGTCAAGACCGATCTATTTTATTATACTGATCCTTTTTTAATTTGGAGGATTGGATAGAAGTGCATAAAATAAAAAAACAAACAGAATCATTATAACTTGAAGTTTTATAATTTGAGTTGTTTAGAACAAAGTTCATTGTGAGTGAAAATTTTTCAAAACACAATTTTATTATATACATAAAAAACTTTTTATGTTATATAAACAACAATGGGCTTTAGACATTTACTCTTTCTGCTTTCTGCTTTTTATTTTCTACCTGCTTGCAATCATTTGGACAGCAATTGTCTGGAAATCAACTGGTATGAATTAGGCCGTCAAGACAGCACAAGGGGTTTAAAAAGAAGGGTAAGCTTTGAACAGCGAAGGGAAGTTTGCCCCGTTGATTCCGATTCCATTTATGCCAAAGCTTACAAAAATGGTTTTGATGCCGGGTTAATGGAGTATTGCAGTTTTAAAACAGGTTATATTTACAGTCTCTCCCAAATGGATCAGGAGGTGTCTGCCTGCCCTAAAACTTTAAAAAAAGAATTTGTAAAAGGCTATGAGATTGGTTCTTATATGAAACAAATCCAATCCCTTCAAAAGGAAATTCAAGAAAAAATCCAAAGTTTAAATAAAAGACTGGAAGAAAATGACAATCTTTTCTCCATGTCTTTTCTCCGTGATTGAAAGATAAAATAAAAAATAATGATCTGTTTATTGAGTTACACTGATCCGTTAAAATTTTTAAAATTTATATTTATTTTCTCTATAAGCCGTTGAAAATAATTCCATAAAATCTAATTTAAAAGAGTCTCTTTGTAAATGCTTTCAACCTCTTTTTGATTTTCCAGATTGTTATGTTTTTTATAGCCTTTGAGCAGGATTTCACACTTGGCAATAAGAGTTGTTTTAACTTCCTGTCTTTCCTCTTGAGAGAGATTTTCATCTTTAAGATAGGGATAGAGGGCTTTTACCCTCCAGTAATCCATTGCAAAATATTTTTCCGACAGCTGATCCTCATGCCCGCCATGTTTAATCAGCAAAGGCTTATCTACAAATCCCACTTCATAACGGGAAGTGATTCTCAACCAAAGCTCATAATCCTCACAAACAGGAAAGTCCTCACTAAATAAGCCAAGCTCTTTAAATAAATTCCTTCTTATCAGAACAGCAGAGGGGCTGATACAACACAGTCTAACAGAAGAAATAAAAATCCTCCCCCCTTGTTTTGTATGTTTCTTTTTCTGGTTAAGAATTTTATTGTTTTTAAACCAAATTTCATTACAATGAATTAAAGAGTATTGAGGGTGATTGCCGGCATACTTTATTTGTGTTTCCAGTTTTTGAGGCAGCCACTCATCATCTGAATCCAAAAAGGCAATCCAATCGGCCGCCCCTTGCTTAATGCCTTGATTTCTGGCACAGCTAACCCCTCTATTGCTTTCTAATTTGAGAACACTTATTTTGTCCCCATAAGGAACATGGATAGAGTTGTCAGTGGAGCCATCATCCACAATAAAAAGATTCCAATTTTTATAACTTTGTGATTGAACAGACTGCACAGCCTGTTTTAAAAATTCTCTTCTATTGTAGACAGGGATAACAATATCCACCAAAGGCTTTTCCATAAAAAACTTTGTAACAAAAGCTGTTAACTTTTTAAACAGTTTTTTTGAGGCTTTGTAAATTCATTGAATCCACCTTCCTCTCCTCCCTATTTTTATTGAGAAAAAATAAAAAAACTAATGTCTCGTTTTTGAGATAACAAAACATCACGGCCTCATTGATCAAAATTAAAACCTAATAGCTTTTAACATCTATTGAGTTATAGAATGGATTGAATGAAATCAATAATGGATTTTCTGACAAATTCCTTTTCCAGGTTATCATTGTGATCTGAATCTTCCAACCAGAGATGTTTTTTAGGCGCATTGGCAGCTTCAAATAACTTCCTCCCAAGCCGAAAAGGCACTATGGAATCCTTTTTGGCATGAATAAAGAGAGTGGAAGACTTCACCTTTTGGATACGGGATTTGGAATCCCAGCTGTCTTTTATAAACCACCTAACAGGGATAAAGGGATAAACGGCCTGCCCCACTTCAGTTATAGAAGAAGGCGCTCCATCAAAAATCAAAGCTTTGACTGGATGCTGTGCTCCCAGAGCAACAGCCACTCCAGAACCTATGGACTCACCAAAAAGAATGACCTCTTTTGGAGAAATTCTTTCTTTTTTTAAGAGCCACTCTAAAACCAAAGCAGAGTCATCAATCAAATGCTTCTCAGTGGGCTTTCCAGAATTAACCCCATACCCACGATAACTAACCAGCAATACTGAATAACCCTGATCCACCAAAAACTTAAATCTGTAACCCCGGCTTTCGATGTTTCCCGCATTGCCATGAAAGACGACTATATAAGGATGCCCCTGTTTAGCATACCAATGGGTCAATGTAAAACCCTCTTTCGTTTGAGTTTGAACTTCAGTGTAAATGCCACTCAAATTGCCCAATAAAGGATCCGTTTTTGAAGGAAAATAGATCAACTTTCTTTGAAAAACATAAAGAACAGCCAAGAGAGCCATATAACAAAAAAGAAAAAGTTTTATAGCATATAGAAAAGCATTCATCCCTTTTTTATTTTTACAGCGGAACTATAACAGGTCAATTTAAGTTTTTGTAAGGTTCTAAGCCTACTGTGATAGGTGTTAATGAGTTGAAATGACTATAAAAAATAAGTATTTTACCCGTTCCCGTCTTTCTGAGAAGAAATTTAGGGAAATAATCAAGCTCTTTTCAGCTGATCTTGACAGCCTCTCAAATAGCTTTTTTGACACAAACAGAAATACAATCCATAAAATTCTAAAAAATATCAGAGTAAGAATCTGTGAAATTTGTGAAAAAGAAAGTCCTTTTGAAAAAGGAGAGATGGAAATGGATGAAAGTTATTTTGGAGCAAAAAGAATAAGACAAATAACAAAACAAGCGGTTAGAAAAATTCAAGAAGATTTTTGTGATTATATAACACTAATTGGTAAGGTTATTCTCTATTACAGGCATTTCAAAACTCTGCTTAATTCCTGTTTAAAAACTTTCCAACACAACAGCAAATCATTTTTTTTCTCTGTATCACTCTGTTTAGAATCACAAATCCCTTGAGTTATTTGTTAAACACTTGTTTAACAAAAACCAAACACTTTCGTCCAAAAGATCGATTTTGATTACGACTTTTTATCTCTAACCTCTCATTAAACTTCCTTCTCATATCTTTTGCTGTTTTGATTGCGTTAAGGGCTTCCTCATGATTTGGAAAAAATTGTAGAAATCCATTATAAAATTCTATGGCAGAATCAAACTCTCCCTTTTCTAAAAAAGCATTTCCCTTTTCATATAAAGCATTAATTTGATCATTAACTCCCTTATGATCGGGGACAAGAGCCAAAATCCATTTATAATATTTTACGGCATGATCAAACTCTCTTGCCTCAATAAAAGTTTTCCCTTGATTATAGAGATCATCAATATCTCCATGAACCCCATTATGATCAGGATCATGCTTCAGAATCTTCTTGTAACGAGATATAGCACGACTAATTTTTCCCTCATCTAAACAAGTCTTTCCCGAATTGTAGCAAGCTTCAGCAAAGAATACACCAGCCTCACTAGATATTGAAATAGCATGATCAATAGCTGTCCTAGCCTTTTTATACTGCTTTTCCAGCCGCAAAACATGCCCTATATTATTAAAAGCATCAGCATACCTAGGGCCTATTAAGGCAGCCCGTCTAAAATCTTCTAAAGCACCATCTCTATTTCCTAAATTGAATCTGGCGACACCTCTTGCATTATAAGTTTCTGCAAGTTCTCTAAAGTTTTTCTTTTTCAATTCAATAGCCCGCTTCAATTTGGATTCGGCTTTAGAAAATTGTTCTTTTAATATTAAGACATAACCTAAACGATAGAAAGCTCTAGCATCCTCCGGGTCTATTTTAACAGCCCGTTTAAAATCTTCTAAAGCGCCATCTTTATTTCCCAACTCTTCTCTCGCATATCCTCTTGTATAATAAGCATTTTCAAATAGCACTATAGAGTCTTTTGAGAATTTTTTGAAAAAACTTTTTGACAGTCTTTCTAAAGGAATATTTGAAAGTTTGTTTGCTTCAATAAATGCAGTTAATTGTGATTCAGCTTCAGACCACTGTTCATTGTTAGCAAATTCTATACCTTCATGATAATGTTCTTCCAATTCTGGATTTTCTCCAAAGGACTTTATTGGAATAAAAGTGAAAAGATAACATATCAATAAAATAATTGCTTTTTTCATAAAAAGCTTTCCTCATTAAATAAAAGTGAACACTTTTTGCTTTATTAAAGGCAATTTGTCAACCAAGAGCTAAAGTAATGTTAGTGTTTTTCAATGCCAATGTTTATTTAGTAAAATCAAGTGCTTGTAAAGAAGCATCCCTTATAAAAAGGCTAAGATGCTTTTATGTCCTAACCCCCATTTCAAACGGACAAAGATTAAAGCTATCTCCATAAATAAATTATCAGTATAAAAAAACAAGGTTTTATACTTAATTGTCCAGTTTCTAAATGGTGATGATGTTTTTAGACAATATTTAGATGTCTAAAAGTCTTTCTCATTGTAGTCTTTTAAAAAGTTTTTAGCAAGAGTATGACCTAAAGCGGCCGCTTTTTTCACCCAACGAATAGCCTCTTCTTTATTCCTTTTTTCTATCCCTTTCCCTTTATAATACATAATAGCCAAATTAAACTGAGAAGGAGCATGATTCTGATTTGCAGCTTGTTTATACCAATACAAAGCTTGAACAAAATCTGGCTGACCTCCCTTTGTCCCCTCTCCCATCTCATACATCATTGCCGCCTTATACTGGCCCATATAATAACCTTGAACTGCAGCTTGTTTATACCAATACAAAGCTTGAATAAAATCTGGCGAACCTCCCTCTGTCCCCTGTCCTCCATAATGCATCATTGCCAACATATATTGAGCAGGAGCATAACCCTGATCTGAAGATTCTTGAAATAAATGAAAGGCTAAACTCAAATCCTGCTTCACGGCTTCACCTTTATAATGCATCATTGCCAACATATATTGAGCAGGAGCATAACCCTGATCTGAAGACTTTTGAAATAAATGAAAGGCTAAACTCAAATCCTGCTTCACGGTTTCACCTTTATAATGCATCATTGCCAACATATATTGAGCGGGAGCATAACCCTGATCTGAAGACTTTTGAAATAAATGAAAGGCTAAACTCAAATCCTGCTTCACGGTTTCACCTTTATAATGCATCATTGCCAACATATATTGAGC
The DNA here is from genome assembly GCA_965116175.1 of Bdellovibrionales bacterium. GTDB lineage: Bacteria > Bdellovibrionota > Bdellovibrionia > Bdellovibrionales > UBA1609 > JACOND01. The sequence goes on from OZ220490.1 coordinate 637,944, forward strand.
GGGAGCATAACCCTGATCTGAAGACTTTTGAAATAAATGAAAGCTTAACTCAAAATCCATATTTTTCATCCTGCTATATACAATAGCTAAATTATATTGAATGGCAGGAAGACCTTGTTTTGCTATTTCTCTAAAACTCTCCATTTCCTTATCCATACATATTGTCAAGCTGCTAGATACAGAGCAATCTAAACCTATATCACCAACAAATAATTTTTTTAAATAATGAGCCTTTACTGCAGACAATAAATTACCAACAGCACTGATAATAATAGCAACAACCTGCTCGTGTTTATTTAATACAGGACTGCCGCTAGCTCCATTAATCTTGAAGTAATTAACGGGAAAAGTATATTGAAAGTTATCAACAGCAAAATCTCCTGTTTTTTTTATTTTTTTAAATTCTCTTCCAGGATAACCCCATACAAAGAGCTTTTCTAAAGGGTTAGGCAGATCTTCTTTAATACTTAAATAATTTGTAACTTTTTCTTTTGTTTCAAAAATCGCTAAATCATAAAGGGCAGATACTCTAACAAGCCGATTAACTCTTAAAATAGAAGAATTGGATTCCTGCTGCAAAATAATTTTCTTAATAGAATCACTGTTTTTTAGCATGGGATATAAAACATGAAAATTTGTCACAAAAAGATTTGAGTCAATGGCAAAAGCTGTTCCATAGGATAAAGAACTGCTTATTAGCCATACAGGAGCTTGAACTTGCTTTTTCTGTGAGTCAACAGGCAACTCCTCTGATTTTTCAGGACTTTGCTCTGTAGGAAGTTCAGGACTTCGCTCTGTGGGAGGTTCAGGATTTTGCTTTGTAGGAGGTTCAGTAGGAACAGAAGGGCTGCAGCCAAACAGAAAAAAAAATAAAAGAAGAAAAACTAAGATGAGCTTCATAAGAGACTTGTTAATCCATTTACGAAAAATCACTTTATGAGTTTTTTTGTATGATTCAAGACATTTATAATATTTTTGGTCAATGACACTTTAAGGTTAAAGTGGAACAGTGTGAGTTTTAAAAAGAGGGCTTGTTTTCTCTTCTTCCTTTTCTTCATCTACGATCAACAGTTTTTTCCTCTTTTTTTATAGTTCCTCCAAGTTTTTTAACTTGCAGATAAGTTATCCATTTTTTTTAAAAATAAAGCCCAGCCTCTTTTAGATGCTGACTTTTTCCTTTTTTGCTAAGATTCCTGTTGAATCCAGAAAAAGTATCTTAAACTATGAACCAAAGATAATAAACACACAAGACCCAAAGATACGAAAAGCCTACAGGGGCAAGAGGTTTAAAGGTCATGGTGTTATAAAGCTATTGTCTGAGATGTGGGATTTAAAGAAAGTGAAAGAGTTTCTTCTTCGTTAAAAAGAAAAGATATTTGTGGCAAGATGAAAATCAGCTTGATCCAAAATATAATTTTCAGGGTTAACTGGTGACCCTAAAATACGAACTTCATAATGAAGATGAGGGCCTGTACTTTTGCCTGTGTTTCCTACTTCAGCTATAACCTCTCCACGATGAATCTTATTCCCTTTTTTTGTTTTAATTTCAGCAAGGTGTCCATAATAAGTTTCCAATCCATAGCCATGATCAATCACAATAAGATTTCCATAGCCGTTTTCGTCGTAGCCTGTTCGTGTAACCACTCCATCTGCAGTAGCCACAACAGGACGGCCTATTGCTGAAGCAATATCCACTCCACGATGAAAATAAGGCTCATGATCAGCAAAAATAGTCTCATTACGATAGCCAAATCTTGAAGAAATCCAACCTCTTGTTGGTAAAATACTGGGAGTCCCATTGAGAACATCCTGCATTTCCAAAAGGTTTGTGTAAATAGTCCAAGCGTTTTGCTTAACTAACTCACTTTTACCTTTTAAACGCTCTATACGAACCTCTAATTCATCACGATGAGCTAGATTTTTTGTATCTATTCCTTCTGATTTTTTAGAAGAGGCCGATTTTTTTACCTCCACAGAACTAAGATTTCTGGAAGAATAGGGACTGCTGCCTGAAAGGGCCATAATAGCAGAACTGGAATGAATTTTTCCAAAACCCTGCTGGTTCATTCCCTCTGGAGAGGCATTTACAATAAGTTGAATTTTCTTTGAGAGATCACTGATTTTATAAACCCTTTTCTCCAAATCACTGAGCTTTTGATTAACATGGATAAATTTTTGCTCCAGCTGGTTATTTTCTTTTTTCAGTTGAGATAGCCTCCATTGATCAACATATAAGGAAAAATAATCCGTAAGAAAAGCTGTAAGAATTAAAAATAAAGTAAATAAAAAGCCTAAAAAAATATGAATATATTTTTTATCCACAGTAATTGTTTTTAAGCTTGCTGAACTGTTTTCAGCAATAATAAAAGTGTAATGTTTTTTTCTCTTCATAAAAAATTGTATTTATAATCAATAATAGGGTTTCCCTGTATAATTTAAAGTATCGCTTTCAGCAAAATAACTTTTATAAACTCCCACTTTCTTTTTATAAATAACAAAGCTCAAAGTAAACTTCTTTTTCTTAAGGAGCAACAACAATCACTGAAATGTTATCATTTCCTTCCCCTTCAAGCACTTTTTTAACACACTGCTTTGGCAAAGCTTCTGGCGAGTAATTTTGAGCCAATTTACAAATTTCCTGATCAGAAATTTCATTTAAACCATCAGAGCATAGCAAAAACAAATCCCCAGGCCTTAAATCTCTTTGAAAAAGATCAACCTGAATTTCTGGAAAAAAACCAATGCTTCTCGTAATGACATTGGAATTTATTAAAAAAGGAACCTGCTCCTCCTCTATTAGCCCTTTTTTTAACTGGCTGTTCATAATTGAGTGATCCTCTGTCACCCTCCAAAGATAAGAATCCCTAAAAAGATAAGCCCTGGAATCTCCAACATTTCCAAAAAAAGCTTTGTTTTTCCATATCATACAAACAACCAATGTAGTCCCCATTCCTGTAAGCTTTCTATCATTTTCCTGACTTTTTTGAAAAACCTGAATATTAGCCTCCTGAAAAGCTTCTGCCAAAAAAAAATCTGGTGAAAAGTTCTTCTGTTTAATAGCCTCTTTCAGAAAATTTTGCAGGGTTTCAATAGCTAGAGCAGAGGCTACTTCACCGCCTCTATGGCCTCCCATACCATCCGCTACAGCATAAAGGCTTAAATTTTCATCAATCAGGAAGGAATCCTGATTATTGCCCCTTTTGTTGCCAATGTGAGTTAGACCATAACCCTTAGAAGACATAAAACACTCCTCATTAAGTTTATATTGATTCTGTTTGAGTTCCTCGTAGAATTAAAATAAACTTAAAAAACTCAAATGAAACAGCATAAATACAATAAATTTACCCGTGTCTAAAACAATTATATAAAAGTAACAGCTTTTCTTAACACTTTTTTATAAAAAAACAACTTAAAATCAGGTCAAAAGACATGGCAGTTTATTGTATTCATCCTCTACAGGTGATTTTTTACAAACACTATAAAAATTTTATTCATTGTTCTAAAAAAAAGACTTACAATTATCTTACTTCTCCTCTCTTTTAGTTTTTTCTATACTGATTTTGTTTGGGTCTTCTGGTTTTTTCTCTTCTATAAAACCCTGAGTTTTCAAAAATAATTGGCATAATCTAAACTTTCTGAAACAATAATTTATCTCCTCTTTGGATGATGGGGTATGAAAAACATTGCAGAATACAGGAAATTGACGGAGCAATGGGGTCATGATAAGTTAATCTTCCATGAATATCATTCCAGCGGATTGAAGATCAAAATCTTGAGGAAAGACTGTGCTTTCTCTATAATAAGCGCCTTCAAAATTGGCAGAACTGAGATCAGTATTTTCAAAATTTGCTCCCGCAAGATCGGCTTGCTGAAATGAAGTATTTAATAAAATCGCCCCTTGAAATTTAGCGTTTTTTAAATTTGTCTCTCTTAAGTCAGCATCTGTCAGATTAGCACCTTGAAAATCAGCTCCTGTTAAGAAAGCTCTTTTTAAACGGGTTGAGATTAAACTTACAAAAGAAAAGTCGGCTTCTCTCGCTTTAGCTTGCTCCATATTTGCCCTGTCTAATACAGCATTGCGAAGATTGGCTCCATGAAGAGTAGCCAGCCTTAGATCTGCTTCAGTTAAATCGGCATCTCCAAAGTTTGCTGCGATTAATTCACAGGCTTCATCCCTTTGATTGTCGATCAGTTCATTTGTTTTTTCTGTGTTGAAGATATAGTCTTGGTAATTCTCTATACGACATTCACTTTGTGTCTTGCAATTTGACAAAAATAATAAGAGGCTCAAACTGCTTAAAAAATAACATACTGGTTTTAACATATTTTAAAAGCTTTGTTTTTATAATGATTTTGTTTAAAAACTTAGGCTTTGAAGAAAAACTCAAACAAGATCAATATGATTATTTTTAACAATAACAATATAAATGTTTGATGTCTATAAAACAAATGGTTCAAAGGACTTTAAAAGGATAGAGACTTTCTGTTAATAGGATCATCAATGGAGATTTTTGAATTATTTGAACAGAATTCCGAACCATGTTATACTGATGTGATAGGTTAGCAGATTGAGATTATAAAAAACCTTATAGAGTGTATTCATGGAAGAATAAGTTTTTTAAGAAAAACCGCTTAGAACGCACTTAACACCTATAAAAGGCTTTTCAAATCTACAGACAGTCTTTTTATTAAAATCAAAGGAGAAAATATCAATAAGCTTTTTATATTTATAATACTTTGTTTTCATCTCTCATCTTGTAAAGGACCTCAAGTGCCAAAAGAAGCTTATGTAGAGGGCAAAGGTTATTGTGTCAAAAAATATGATGAGGAAGGCTGTAATGTTTGTCATTTTAAGTATTCACAATTTGAAAGCCACAGCTGGGAATGTGAAACAAAAGCTTGTCCTGAACCTGTTTTAGAGAGAGTTAATCAATGTCTTGAATACCAACACAATTTATAATCTTAAGTGTGCTAGTTATGACGGACTGTTGAACAACCCTTCTAAATAGTAGTCATTGATAGCTTTTTCTTAGATAATATTCTTCAAGGAGGGTGCAGCTATGCAAACACCAAGAATATCAAGAAAAATTATTCTCTTCCCTTAATTTAGCTTCAATTTATGAATATGTAAATAACTTAATAAGAACAAAAATAATTTTTTGTTAAAAAAGCTAAAGGCTGAGTTGAGTAAAATCTTTCTAAAAATTAAGGGTTTTTCAACAGTCTGACAACATGATCTGAACCTTTTGGAAAAAATAAAATATATTCATGCACATCTCTTAAGACCGTGTTAGATGGAGGACACCAGGTTCCCCACACTGTAGAAGTTTCCAAGGAAGTATATTGAATTAAAGAACCCAGTGTTCTGGTGGTTTTAATAAAAATGTCTGGATTGCAATTCCATTCCCTCCTACAATCAATTTTCGTGTTGGGTGAAAAGTGGAGGAAAAGGCTTTCATACCGGAAAATAAACCACGGGAGCGTTGACTTTTTACCTCTATTGCTGTGAGTTTTTTTTCTCCATATACAACAAAGTCCACCTCTTGGTTGCGATCTCTCCAATAAAAGACCTCATAAGAGCCTTTTACACTTCCATTCACTAAATGAGCGCCAACAGCTGATTCTACAAGGCGGCCCCAAAACTCTCTGTCCGACTGGGCGGAAGTGATATTTTGTCCTGAAAGAGCCGTCATCAAGGCTGTATTGAGAATCTGCATCTTTGGACTGGACCCTCGCCGCCTCGCTGTTGAACCGGCATATTTCTGCAAGCCGACAAGCATACCGGCCCCTTCAAGCAAATTAAGATAATGAGCTAATGTTGTGGCGTTACCTGCACCTTGAAGTTGACCCAACATTTTTGTATAAGAAAGTATTTGACCGGAATAAACACAACCTAATTCAAAAAGCCGTCTCAAAAGAGCGGGTTTGTCCACACGAGAAAGCAATAGCACATCCCTTGCAATTGTTGTTTCTATAAGAGAGTTGCGAATATAACCTGACCAGCGGCCCCAGTTTTTTATTAAAGGCGCAGCTCCTGGATAAGCTCCGTAAAACAGATATTGATCCAGTGTCCAGTTAAAAGCCTTCTTCATTTCAGAGAAACTCCAGTGAGGCAAATGCAAAGTTTCAAATCTTCCAGCTAAACTTTCCATAAGACCTTGTCCCACAAGAAGAGGAGCTGATCCCAACAAAATAACTTTTAATGATCTTTTATGTCTTGAATCCTCATCCCAGAGTTTCTTGACCATTTCCGCCCAATTTGGAATTTTTTGAATTTCATCCAAAATTAAAAGAGCTTTTTTCTGTTTTGATTCCTTAGTAAGTAGCCGTGCTGTATTCCACTGAGCTTCAATCCATTCAATATGACGAAGAGTTGGTTCATCGGCGCTAGCAAAGTGATAGGGCTGTTTTAGTTTTGAAACAGTTTGTGTAACCAGAGTGGTTTTTCCCACCTGACGGGAACCGGTAACAACCTGAAGAAAACGGCGCGGCTCGTGCAAACGAAGACGCAACTCTTTTGATTGAGGCCGGATAAATTTCAAATTATTCACCATATTGAGTAATTTTACTCAATATATTGAGTAATTTGCAATATATTTATGAAATGCATGAAATAAGGCTTAACTTTATAATACAAAAACAAGCCAAAACTTTGTAAAGTTTCTAAAGGAGTTAATAGGTAGAGTTTCTTAGCTCATCCTTTAGAATGGAGCGGGTGAAGGGATTCGAACCCTCGGCCTCAACCTTGGCAAGGTTGCGCTCTAGCCAGCTGAGCTACACCCGCATAGATAAGCCAAGATAACATAATAAAAACAGCAAATAAAGTTTCTTTTTCTGGTAAAACCTAGCTTTTTTGTCTGGTAAAACCTAGCTTTTTATTCTGCTAAACCCAGATTCCTTCTTAAATTTTGGAACAGCCTTATTTGTTAATAATATTCTTTGAATTTTAGAGCTTTGACAATATGCATAACATTTTAAATTAGACAAATGAAAAAAAAGTCCTCTAAAATAATACTGAACTTTGTTTAAGTTGGGAGGTTAGTATGGATAAAAATATGATTCTAAAAGTTCTTGGCCTGAATATTGGGCCAAAATGGGAAGCGCAGTTTAGGGACTGGGCCTATACAGCTATGAGAGTTACAGTTGCTCTCATCATGTTGTTTTCTCATGGTCTTGGGAAGCTTTTAGGTTTTTCTGAAATAGCCCCCCATTTTCCAAATCCTCTTGGCTTAGGCTCCACCTTAAGTCTCGCTCTTGTTACAGGAGCAGAGTTTTTTGGCTCTATATTGCTTGCTCTAGGCCTCCTAACAAGATGGTCTGCTTTCAGTCTCTTTTTTACAATGATGGTGGCCGCTTTTATCACACACCTATCAGATCCATTTAAAGACAAAGAGTTAGCCATTTTATACGGCTTGTTTTTTCTATTGTTCACAATAGTTGGCGGGGGAAAATACAGTTTGGATGCTGTTTTAAAAAATAAACTTAAATAATTTGAGCTGATTCTTTCTCCACACTGCAGAAACTTTATTTGAATCAATAGGGTTGATTACAAAATTATGTAAAATAAAGCTCAAAATGAGTCTTTCAAAAATGACGGTTCTTTAATAAAGATATTACAATTTCATCAAAAAGATCTTGAGCCTTATTGCTTTTTCCAGCCCTGCCGTTAAAGATAAAAACAAATGCATAGTTCTCCTTCTTATCAGGCGCGCCGGCTAAACCAGCCAATCCCAATACACCATGAAGAGAACCTGTTTTTGCCCTTACAAAAACAGAAGGGGAATCTTTAAATCGGTTTTTTAAAGTGCCTTTTCCCCCCGCCAAAGGATAGGAAGACAGCATTTCTGAACTATAAAAATGTTTACGAGAGTTAATTAAAATCTTCTGCAAATCTTTTGGAGAGAATTTATTTTTTCGGCTAAGGCCTGAGGGCTCTTCAAAACGAAATTTTTTTATTCCTTCCTTCTGCTGTAAATAAGATTCAACCCATTTCATGCCCTGTTTAAGATTTCCTCTTGTTTCCCCTTTTAACAAAGGGAGATGACTAACAAGCATTCGCGCCACAAAATTACTGGAATATTTCATCAGATTGTAAGTGTGAAAAGCCAGAGGGCGGCTCTCCCATTCCGCCAAAACCTTACAAGAGCCAAAGCATCTCCCCCTTTTTACTTGGCCTGAAACCTCTATCCCTCTCTGGTTTAAAAAGGAAACAATATTCCATCCCAGCCATAAAGCCGGCTGAAAAACATTTCTGTATTTCACAATTTCATCTTTGTTAATGTCTATCTCGCCTCTTAACTCAAAAACCTCTTTGCTGGATGAAAAGGATTTTTTCTTAATACCAATTTTATTTTTCCTTCCCGTTTTAACTTTGTTAATGACTTTAATATAAGAATTATCAGGATCTATAAAAACAAGAGCCGGCTTTTTTAAAACTCCAGCAGGGCGAATATTAAAAGCTACAGAGTTCCAATTAAAAGAACTCGCGCTTGCAGGGGCATGATAGCTTCTTTCCGAATAGGGAAGAGTCGGCTCTTTTTCATACAAGCTGTCATCCACAAGAATATTTCCTTTAATCTCTTTTATGTTTAAACGGGTCAAAATATTCACTAAATTCCATAAGCTCTCCGATGTGAAACTGGAATCCCCTCCTCCCTTTAAAACCAAATCCCCCTGCAAAACACCATTGTTTATAGAAGACGAGGAAATAAAAGAGGTTTTAAAAGTGTGAGAAGGGGAGTAATAATTATATACAGCGGATAAAGCAGCTATTTTTACCAAAGAGGCTGGGATAAAAAGATCATCCCCATTAAGATTGTAAAGAGAAATAACTTTGTTGTCAGGTTGAATTTTAGATATAGCCAGCCCCAGAGAGGATTCTCTTAACCCTTTAACTTTTATACTCTTCTTAATCTGGTTTGCCAAATCATCTTGAGCATAGCTTAAAGGCAAAAAAGAAATGCAAAAAATAAAAAAGAGATTTTTTATCATAAATTCATCTAAAATTTAATTTTTAAAGCAGCTTTACTGCCCTGAATATCAAGTTCCGCCGGTGTTTGAAAAGGCAAAGGGTGGTGAGGTTGTTTATGGCCGCAAGGCAATCCAAAAATCATAGGAATATTGCAAACATCAGAAAAACTTTTTAAAACTCGGGTTTTTAAAGAATTATTATTTAAAGGAAAAAAACTGCCAAAAAGAATCGCCCGAACACCCTCTAAAGCTCCTGAGTAAAATAGATGGTGCAAAAGCCTATCCAGCTTATAATCCTCTTCATTAACATCCTCTATAAATAGGAAATGAGATTTAAAACTTGGAAACCAAGAAAGCCCTACACAGCTTGACAGAAGGCTGAGATTGCCCCCTGTAATACGAGCCTTTAACTTTTTTTTAGGATGTTTTCCAAACACTTTCAAGTTGTTAAAACTTATTTTTTTCAACCCAAATAAAACATTTTTTAAAAGAGAAAACTCTGCTTTAGATAAATCTGGCAACTCAGAAACAAGAGGAGCATGAACTGTCTTTTGATTTTTGCTGTTAAGATAAACATGCAAAGGGCTGCCATCACTATAGCCAATAAAAAGTTTTTTAGTTGTTTTAGAATAATTTTGGACAAAAAAAGGCATAAGTTTTTGCAGCCCATAGCCCCCTCTCAACATCCATACGGCTGAAGAATCTTTGCTTAAAAAAGCTTGATTCAAAAACTGAGATCTCTCCTTATTTTTGTTGGCATGAAACAGCCAAGGAGCAATAGCTCCTTTTGCCAGCCTTGGCTTTAAACCCCAATTCTGTAAAATCCTAATCCCTCTTTTCCAACGATTGTTTTTAGGAAAAGATGAAGGGGCTATAATATCAACAATGTCACTCTGTTTAAGCTTCATTAAGGACAAATATAGCTTTGATGGCAAATCAAATCAATGCCTGAAATGGATATAAAGTGCAGCGGTTAATATAGGATCTGACAGGACCCGTGTTTGCTGTCCGTTTTTCTATTTGCCTGTCTTAATCTTAAATGTTTCGACTCCCTTAAAGTAAGTAAATTTTCTATCATTTTTCCATTCTGATTTTATATGCCTGTAAAGCTTTAAGACTTTCCTTTCATGGTATTCCGTCCATTTCATTCTATTATTCATAAACCCTCCCATGAGAAAGCTATTGTCAATCAAAAGACAAAGCTATTTCTTCATCTCTATTTGTTTAGCTGCACCTATTATCTGAGTGTAAAATTTTATATTAAAGGGATTAGGCTTAAGTTGTCATGAACCTAAACTAATAACTATTAAGATCTTTTATGTGTTTTATGAAAAAAATTATCAAATTGCTTATTTTTTATACAAAATCTTCTATAAAAACCAATATTTTCATAAAAAAATTTCAATATTTGTATTATTAAATCCTTTTAAGTGTTATTTAAAAAGCCTTAAAAAAATGTAAGGAGGGTATCAGTTGTGAGTAAATTTTATTTTATATGTCTAATTGTTTCAGGCTTGTTTTTAAGCTCCTGTTGGCCAAGTGGAAGGAACACTGATTCTGATGATCATTTAATAGATCAAATTAGCAAGGGAAACAATGGAGAGTTAAGCAGTGAAGCGAAAGATTTTATTGCTAGGAAGTGTATTAAAAGAAATCATCATTTTGCTGATGGACAGACAGATAATCTTTATGGCAGAGAATGTATTGAAGGAAAACATCTTGTTATTAAAACCAATAATGATGGGGAGCTTATAACTACAACGGCTTCTATAAATTTTTTAAATCTGGAAAAAGGAGTTGATTTTATAAATCGATTTTATAACCCAAGCTATGAAATTGTCCAAGGGGGAGATGATTGGATTCCTTTTTTAAAAGATTTTCTCCCTGCGGGTGATCAACTGGCTTCAGCTAGGAATTTTTTTGGCTCCAGAAACACAGAGTATCGTATAATTTTTCAAACTTTAGGAAATTATCTAATCTTAAATAAAGCTTCAAAAAATCTTGATGATATTCCTTATATTGAAAGAACAGCAATGGAAAAAAATAAAGATGGGGACTATAAGAAAACAGAAGATGGCTATTTTATGGTTCCTTTTTTGGGTTATTCTATTAAATATTGCAGTCCTGATGTTATAGAGAGTAGAGGACAAAGAACTTATGAATACCGGGCAAAATGTGATCCAGCGGATTCAAAGGAGAGAGCGGAGTATCTTCAGGTTGTTAAAGGACAGCAGGTATCTTTTGCCTATGTCCCTGAAAAAAAGGATTTATTTCCCTCAGAGTATTTTGACGGGGAGTGGTTTTTTTCTGAAGGCGATATTGAAACCTCTGACCGAACAGGAGAACTATCTCCTTTTTCTGCCACTCTTATAGAATTTGAAAAAACATCAAACTCTCTGGATTTTATTGATGTCAGTGGAAATGTGGAAAGACGCAATCAGAAGGTTCAAAATACGAACCTTCCTGTAATTTGGCAAAAGTATGAAATGAATACTGCGCAGGGAGGTATTTTTAAAGAATTTGGAGAAAGGTTATCTAGTGATCATATTTTAATACAAAGCCCTTATCTAAGAATCAATTTTGAAGCTTTGTTGAAAAATGAAAAAGGCGATATTGAAGATTTTTTAATTGGCAAGGATTATTTTTCTATCACTATGAGGAGGCAGCGTGGAGACAAGAGAGGAAAGTATAAAATGTCCTTTTTGAGGAAATCGGCTTTAGATGACAAGGGTTTTGTTCCAAGACGCTGGTTTCAAAATGATGATGATCGTTACTATGGAATACTTTTTTCAAGACCCCAAGATGAAAAAAAAGAGGCAGAGTTTTCAAAAGATCAAAAGCAAGCCAATCGCCGGATGATTCGTTTTAATATTAACAGTCAAAATACCATTAAATGGCACTTTTCAAAAAACTCTTCTAAAGATCCTGATTACCGCGCTTTAGCCAGAGAGGCTGTTAAAATTTATGATAGGGCTTTTCAGATTATTACAGCAGGAACAGGAAGGACTGTAAGGGTAGAGTTGATAGAGGGTGAAGATCAGGAAAAAGATTTAGGAGATATTCGTTATAATCTTATTAACCTCGTTAAAACAGAGGATTTGACTGGTGGAATGGTTGGTCTTTTTGGCGCAGCTCCTCCTTATGTCAACCCAGATACAGGTCAGATTATTGGGGTAACAGCCAATATTTTTCTACAGAATATTTTAGAGCATACTCAGCGGGTTTTGAGACACTATATGATGTATGAAATTTATCAGAAAGATACAAGGTCAGAAGAGGAAAATAAAATTCATGTTGTAGGCGCTTATTTAAAAAATAAAATTGAAAATGAAAAAAAGTGCTCTGATTTAAAGAGTTTTATAAAAAACAAGAATGAAGAAATAATGAGTGGACGGATAAAAGAGCCTCACCGCCGCAATTTAATGGAAGAACAGGAAAAACAAGGATTTCTTGATTGTGCAAAAGCAATTTCCAAAAACGAAGTTTTAAAAACCATTCTTCATGAACTGGGGCATAACTTTGGTTTGAGTCATAATTTTAAATGCTCCTACGATTCAGCTAATTATTATGAAAGTATAGAAGAAGTTAAGAAATATTTTCCAAATGCGATACTAGATTCTAAAATCGCAGCGCCGGCAAGCGCCTGTATAATGGATTATCTTCCTATTTTAAATGCTCCGGCCATGACAGTTATTGGGAAGTATGATCTAGCGGCTTTAAAATTTCTTTATATGGATCAAATTGCAACAGGGGATATGGGAGATGATTTGATAATCCCTAGTATAGATTTGGAAATTTCTGAAGATCCCACTGATCAGAAAGATCTTGAAGATCAGAAAGTTCTGTCTCAAAGGAAGGTTTATTTGCATTGTCCGGATTACCTTGAGCCAAAAGGAGAAAATTTCTTTTGTCGGAAAGAAGATTATGGAAGTGCTCCTTTGGAATTAGCTGAGTATTATATTGAAAAATTCAAGCAGAATTTGCAGTCAATGAGATATGTGTATGATTCTTCTGCTTCAGAGATTCTTGGATTGATGAATGTTCCTAATGATGAAAGAGGACAATTATATATGGCTCAATATATTTTAAATACACTACATCCTATATCAGAGATATATTTTCGTTGGATGCAGATAAGAGATAGATATTTATCTTCGTTATCAAAATCTCATTTGAGCCACTATATTATACCTGTATCCGGAGAGGATGATCAGCCTATAAAGCGTTATGAAGCCGCTATTGACCAGCCGCCAGAGAATGAGCCAGATTCAGTAAGGGACGAGTATATAAGTTTTCACTCCATACGAGAGTCCATTAATGATTTTATGCTGGATCTTGTATTGCCTGAGCGAGATTCTCTTATATTTTTTGCCCTTCAGGCTATGAAATGTCGTATTAAAGATAAAGATGGAAATGAAACTTTTGTTGATTTTAATTTTATAAGAGAACAGACAACTTTTAGATATCAAGAAAAGCTTTATGCGCCCAATTGTCGTTCTGCAATGGTAACTGAACTTCTTAAAAGTCATGGATTAGAGGTCATTGGCCAAAAAGGTCTAGAAGATTTTGATTCTTATTATTCAGCAGAAAGAGCTGAAAATAGGCATGGACAATTATGTGTACTAGTTAAGATATGATCTGACAGTTACCCGTGTCAGTTATCTCCTAATTGTCCGTTTTTTTATTTATCTGTCCTACCTTTTCATCCCACAAATACTTTGCTTCCTTTAAAGTTTGTATTGGGGTTCTGCCATTACACATCTTCCCCTGATGCGTCCGCTCATAATTATACTTATACAACCACTCGTCAAGATCTTTTTGCAAAGTTTCTATATTAGTATAAATCTTCTTTCTAAATGTCACTTGATAAAACTCCTGTAAAATGGTTTTGTGAAACCTCTCACATATCCCATTCGTCTGAGGATGACGAGCCTTTGTCTTCGTATGGTCAATATCATTCAAAGCTAAATAAAGCTCATAGTCATGACTATCTGGCTTCCCACAAAACTCCGTCCCCCTGTCTGTTAAAATCCTCAAAATCCCTAAACCCTCCTGCTCGTAAAAAGGCAACACTCTATCATTTAATAAATCTGCTGCTGTAATCGGCGTCTTCATCTTATAGAGCTTACAATGAGCTATCTTCGTATAAGTATCTACATAGGTCTGTTGATACACTCGTCCCACTCCTTTTAAGGTCCCAACATAAAAAGTATCCTGACTCCCAAGATACCCCGGATGTTCTGTCTCTATCTCTCCATGAGCTATACGGCTTTGCTGAAAACGCTCTACAGCTTGTATTTGACTCTCTGTAAGAACTCCCCCAGACTTAGCTACTTTTTCCTCTACATATTTCAACCTCTTGTTTATCGTTTCTAAATCATGTCTTAGCCAAACACATCTCACTCCACAAGGGGATATCTTCATACCTTTCTTAGCCAGCTCATTTTTAATACGGACTTGACCATAAGCAGGATATTCAAAAGATAAACTAAGAATCTCCTCTTCTATAGCTTCATCAATACGATTCCTCATATTTGGCTTTCTTTTGGAAGTCTCTAAAAGAGCCTCAACACCTCCTTGCTCAAAAGCCATTTTATACCTGTAAAATGTATCTCTTGAAAAGCCCATTACCTTACAGGCTCTTGACACATTACCGAGTTGTTCTGCTAAATTCAGCAAACCAACTTTATTTCTTATGATTTTTCTGTTAGTTTCTATCATGGGTTACCTCCTTTATGTTTTGATAGACTACATCTTTATCAAAACGGGTAACCCTGATCTTTTCAAACAGTGTCAGATCATGTCGTAACTAGTACAAATTATGGGATGTTGTCCCTTTTAAAAATATAGTTGATAGAATTAATAACCCCATATATGGAATTTTCAAAAAAACCCCGAAGCCTAATTTTTTTGATAGTCCTAATTTTTTTGACAGCTTTAGAAAGAGGTTTGAAAAGCGTCTTTTAAAGGATGGGCCTCATTCTAAAAGTGATCTTGAATTTATGAAAAGAATGCATAAACAAGTTGGAGATATAATGAGAAAATTATTAGGTGAATCAGATAGCACTAAAGCAATTTTCAATCACAACAAAAACTATTTAACAGCTAAGTTGTATCTTTTAGGAACAGGAGACCGTTCTTTTAACGCTCTTATTGAAAAAAAAATGGAAGGTGAGAGTCGTAAAAATATTATTCATCCTTTTCTACAAGAAGAATATGATAAATATGAGAATTATGAGGATTTAGCTGATGAAGAAAGGCCAGAAGGGTTTAAAAATCACAAGCCTTCCCGTTTTGAAGATTATGTTATTGCTTTGGATACAACAATGGTAATACTGAAGGCGAATGTGCTTGTAACTCCTTACCAAAGAGACAGCTTTGCTTTGAAATTGATTAAGGAATATAATAAAAATGAAAAGGAAATTACAAAACTCAAACAACAATTGGACAGTGGAGAAAACTTATCTTTTCTACAGAGAGCGGATTTAAAAAGAAGAGAAGACCTCAATCAAGCTTTAAGAGGTATAATGAATGTTTGGCAAGAGTTTTACTAAGTGATACAACGGTTATATATTATCTTTCCTCTCTTGTATCTGCTGTTTCCGCAATCAGGTTTTGGCTTTTCTGATACAGAATTGAATCGTGTGGAATCTGAAGAAGGGGAAGGGGCTTCTTCTAAGGCTTGGGGGGTGGATCTTGGTTTTTCTTTAAAGAGAAATCTGGAAATCAACCCCCGTCTGCAAGGAGCTGCAGAAGGGTCAATTTGGAGTCCTGATACAGAGGCTTCTTTTTTAGACCCTTCTGTTTTATATTATGCTTTAGGTCTAAGGCTTAATTATCCTCTTAAAAACAGCGCATCCTTTTTTAATCATATTGGTTTGAGGGGCCATACTGTTGAAAGTGTATTGAGCCATACAACTGTATTTTTAACAGGTTCATTTGACTCTCCTTTTAAGGGCCATAAATTTTATCTTAAGGATTATAATTTTTCTGACTATTTTTTCTATGCTTTAGGGGATTTGATCGCCGGCGCCACAAGCCGTATTTACAAAAGTGATAAGCTTTTAAGCTATTTTGACGTATCTGTTATTCTTTTTCCTCTGTCGCGTTTTTCTAAAGAGGCCAGCTTAATTACAACTTTGGGCAGCACTGTGAGATTTTTGCGTCAAATTCAAAAAAAAGAGCTGTGGAGCCTGTCATTTGTCTCAAGCCATAACTTTGCTTACAGTCAATATAAATATGCTTCCACTGATAAAACAGGGCGGGATTGGAATATTCCCTTAGATACAAGCCATAGCATAGGCTTTCTCTTGGGGCAGAGCTATAATCAATTTATGCCTTCCAGGGCAAGGTTTTATTTGACTTATTACATGGGACTGGATGCCATGTATAATCACAATCATTTCCTCACACTGGGCCATTCTTTTTCCTGGAAGATCAGGAATACATTTCGTCTTATGTTTTCAGTTCACTGGAGAGACAATATTGCTTTTTATAATCTCTCTGATAAAAATGTGAGAAAAAAACTCCAGTCAGATGGGACTTAACGCGAACCTTCTTTACATTAAAGGGCTCTTATTCTTTTTGATTGTAAGCCCCTGTTATACTGACTGGTCTGAAAATTCTGTCTTCTGCGCTTTCATGTTTTTATCTGACAAATAAAAACTTGTAACTCATGGTGTAGATGGGAAAACTTGTCCTAAAGATTCATTTGATATTAGAATTGTTAAGATTTTATTTAGAATTCAAAAGGATTAGGTTAAAAATTCTGTTGCATTGTTAAGATTGCTTTAAAGGTCTTTTTTTCTATCTGTTTATCTGGTAAATAATCATTAAAGCTTAGAACTTTGGACACGGTATTTCTTTAATTCTGGTCTAAATCTTAGTTTTTGTAAAACCCGGTTTCTATAACTCTTAATACTTGATATTTGGCACAATCAAATAGTTATGCAGAGTGTGGGAATTTTCAAACGGATTTCTTTTTATTAGGAATTATTTCTCTGATTTTTTTGCATAGAGAAATTGTGGTTTTAAACTTAATCTTCAACACAGATATTGTAAAAGATAATGGAGGGATGCCAAAAAAAGGTTTGTTTAATGAAAAGCATTTTTAAGTTTTGTTTTTTTGTGTTTATTGTTTTTATTTTATGCATGAGAGCGAGTTTTGGTTCAATTTTAGATAAAAAACTCCTATTGGCTGAACAAAATGTTTTTGGGCAAGACTCTGCCGAAGATAAAGCTCTTATTGAAAAAAATACCACAGCGGCGCAAATAGATCATTCAAATACGGAAAAATCTGTTCATTCAGAATTAAATGTTTCACAAACAAGCGTTTATGAAAATAAATCTGTTGAACAGGAACAGACTGTAAAAAAACTAAAAAGCAGCTCTTCTGTTGTTGAAAGAGAAGGTTTAAACGAACAGGAATGGAATACAGATTTAAAATTTGATTCTCTATATCATCAACCAGTTATTGAAGAGGATAAAGACATTGATTTTTTTTGGAAGACAGTTTTTAAGTTTAAAGCTCTTTCTATTCGTGAAGATAGAATAGATGCCACAGTGCATGTAGAAAATTATGGAAAATTTGAATGGCAGGTTGAAGATTTCCTCTCTTTTTATAATGAGGGGCTTCTTCTTGGCCGGAGTGGTTTTGTTCAATCTGTTTATGAAAGAGGGGATAGAAAGAGCGGTTTTCATCCCGTTGACGCTTATCTGGATATTAAAACCTCTTTTGTGATATTCAGATTTGGTATGGTCAAGCAGGATTTTTTAAAAGCGCCGCTTTTGGTTACAGATAAAACATTTCCAAGCATGATGCAGCAATTTTATTTTGATTGGGATAAGTCAAAGTTGGATATTATTTTACAGTCAGCTATTACAAATAATCCCTTGGAGTCAGTGACAAGGGGAAAAAAGTTAAATGAATGGCCTACCTTATTTCTCACCTCTTCTGTATTTTGGGATTTACAGGATATTTTTAATTTCAATATAAAAGAAAAATTAACAGCCTTTTATATAACAAATTTATCCTCCAGTATTGCAGAAGACAGCAGACGCTATGGCAACAGCATTACAGAAGGCAGGGCTCGTTTTAAGTATGCTTTTTTAGGTCTTTATAACAGTTTGAGTTTTCAAACCGCTTTGTCTGATAATTGGATGTTTGAAATAGGAGGGGATTTTATCCATAATTTTGCCGGAGCCGTTGATTATAACAAAGAGGAGACTTTTGCTTTTAATCTTGATATGAGAGCTAGAGGAAATAATCAGGGCGAGAGGATTTACGGTTCTATATATCATAATTATAAGGAGCTTATGGAATTAAAACTTACAGCTGAGTATTTTTCCAATCAATCTGACAGCTCAGTGGCCTCTTTTAACAGTGAGCTTTATGGGCACAATAACAGAGTGGGAGGGAGAGTTGTTTTTCAATCTCATTTTTATAATTCGGGATTGACTTTTGGTTTGTCTTATACAGGAAGCCTTCCCATAGATGAAACCAGGAACCAGATGGGATTTGCCAGCGCTGTCTCTATGTTTTTAAAGACTAATTATTTGGCTATTTGAGACAAGGAGTGAGAAATATGAAAGAAAAAAATAAAATGAGTTTTTTAAATGCTGCTGTTTTAAGCTTTTTCTTTATCGCTGTTTTGCCTTCTTGCACAAAATTAAACAGAAAAAGTTCTGTGGGAGAGGACACTGCCGGATTTATTGTTGAAGAAATTACAAGAACTTTTAACTTGGAGCCTATTATTATAGACACTGAAAAAGGTTTGCCTAAAACTTTTGTTGTTAATTTAAGAACCTGTATAAAGGATAAAGTGGATAAGGATAATTCCATTCAGGAAACTCCATTTATTATTGAATATGAGACCAATCTTTCCGATTCTAAAGAACAGTCCACTCAGCTTAAGGAGGAAAGAGTGGTTTCTGATCCCAATGGCTGTATTCAATGGGATGAAGAGTATAAATATAAATTTATAAAAAATCCTGTGTGGTTGGGTTTAAAGAGAAGCATTAGAACAGAAAAAGGTTTTTATCCCTCTGGAAAAGTTGAAATCTATATGGCAGTCAATCCTTGGTTGAGTGATGAAGATGAACAGTATCCTTCCATTTTGGATATGAGATATTCCGAGAGGCATAGAGTTTTAAAAAAGAAATATGCAGAAAATGGTTTAAAATTTTTATCGCAGCAGTTAGAGAGTGAGCTTCCTCAGCTTTGGGCTCCGGTTATAGATATCCAGACAGAGACAAGCCCTCAGCCTTCTTCTGCTTCCACAGCAGCTGAAAATGAAATGATAAAAGAATGTAAAAATAATACCAATGAGAATGAGAGGAAAAAATGTGAAAAAGAAATGGAAATAAGAACATTGCTTTCAGCTTACCAGAAAGGAGGATGTGTCAGTGAGAAAAAGGATCATTGTTATAAGCGTCACTTAAAATTGGATATTCTCATTCCCTTAATGTTGAGAAGATACAATATAAGGGATGTTATTGTGGACAGTAAGTTGAGCGGAGGGACTTATAATACAAATGTTCAGCTGATCATTATTCCTGATATTGATAAAACAACCTCTTACCGTATCCATGAAAAAATTTGTGAAAACAAAAATGTTGAATTTCATAAAAAAGGAGGTCAGGAGACAAAGTTTTTAAATCTGGAATGTGATATAAAGGTTGTTTATTTCAATAAAAATGCAATTTATAAATTGCTTGTTGAAATCACGCCAAGCAGTGATAGCCCTGCGCTTCCCTTTAAGCCATTTCAGGGGGTTTATACTTTTAAATTTGATTTTAGTAGTTTGAGAAATGAGTATTCCATAGATACAGATATAGATGAAAGGTATAAGGAGGTTTTAAAAAAAGATGAAAAGATTAATATCTTTGGAGAGATGAATATTCGTGATGTGTTAGATGTTCATAAAAGAAATAAAAAGGAGTTATTAATTAAAGGTTTTTATCAACCCCAGTTGGATGGGAATAGTAATTTTCAATTTTCTAATGTAGATAATACGGTAAAATGTAAGAAGAATGATAATGTGGTAAAGAGAATAGTCGTTTTTAACGGTGAAATCTGTTTAAAAGATACTTTGTCTGATAAAATTTACACACAAACCCCTTTTCGTGTTTTTGTGGAAAAACCAAATATAGATGGAGGTAAAACAATTGAGGAGGTTTTTAAATCAAAAGGAGGGCCTGATATAACCGATCAAGAGCCTTATACAACAGATGAACAGGGATGCATTTCAATGACAATTCCTTTAGAGCATAAGGTTTATAATCGGCAGCAGTATTTTCCCATTGATGTTCACTTTCTCTCTGAGGGTTTAAATCTCTATGGACGGGTTCGCCCTGCGCTTAACCCTTGGCATATAGCCTGGCAGTCTCACCTTGATGCCACTAAACTTCCTGATGAGGATATACGGCTGACACCGGGAGGAGTGACTTTCCCCAGGATTGTTATCAACCAGTTTAAATCTGTAAATCTTTTTCCCTCTTATGGTTTAGATAAGTTTTTGGGTATTCATATTTACCACAGGGTTTATTTTTTGTTTCAGCCTTTTGTTCAAAGACATGATAATGTGGCTTTAAGTTTGGATCATAGGGCCAGAGAGCTTTTACGGGATGGTTACTATATGGTTCGTCTGCTTCTTTTGAGAAACCCTCAGGAGACAGGGCATCTCACTCGTGTTTTGAAAGACGAACAGCTCAATAGAAATAGGAAGGAAATTATAAATGAAGAATTAAACTTTGATATTGAGGCTCCTGAATACATCACTCATACAGACACTTTTGTGGAGGTTGAGGCTAACTTTGTAAACCTCTATATGCCTCTTTATATTACGGCAAAACAGCTTTATTATGTGGCCTCAAGAAATATTATTTCTGTTGAGGTTGTCCCAGTTGATCCTTCAGATTTTATTTTCAAAGAGGTTGAAAATGATGGAGCTTGTGAATTAGATCTTGAAGAAATGAGGAGAAGGGATTGGAAGCCACAGCCTTTTTTTGAGCATGAGCTTGTAAACCGGCCTTATATTGGCGCTTTTAATATTCAGAACTGGACCAACTGGAATATTCTAAGGCATTCAAAAAAATTTAATTCAGACAAAATTATTGATAAGGCTATTGCAAGTGGAAAAATAGATAAAAGATACAAACACTTTAATATGAGCAGCAGGCAGCAGCCAAACACTGAAGGAAATCTGAAAACGGCTGAAGAGGCTTGTTTAAGAGGAACAAAATATAATTTTCATCAGGATCCAAGTTCTGAGGAAGTTGCTAAATGTATACAAGATTGGAAAGACTCTTCTTTATTGGCTGAAATTGAATACCATATTCAATCTGAAGGAGAGTTGGGTGTTTTAGATCAACAGGATGTCTTAAAGGAATTTGCAGAGCAGAATGCCTTAAGGATAGTGAATTTATCACAGCGCAAAGGAGAACAATTTATACAGGACATTAAAAAGGCTTTAAAAAAAGTTCATTTAGAGAAACATTATCTTAAAGCATCAAAAATATTTCCAGTTATTCCTGATGAAGATAAAGGGACATTGAAAAAGCAGATGGATGATAAATGTTCTGACTACTTATGGGGTTTGGCCGGGGATAAACTTGGGGGTGTATTTCGTGATAAATTGTGTCGTCATGAGATTCTTAAAACTTATGTAGATCAGCTTAAAGATAGATTTGAAGCAGAAGGCTTTTCAGAAGAAAAAATCCAGCTTGCTAAGGTCTTGACAAAAATAGAAAAAAATGGGAACTATCGTGACTTTTTGATGAGTGACAAAAAACGAATGCATAAAGATTCTATTCAAAATATTATAAATGAAAGAATCAACAATCAAAATGCAAACAACCCGGATGTTTTAAATTTTACACAGTCTCTTTGTTATTTTTGGTTTGATTCTTATTTGAAAGATTATCTTGAAAAAGATCAAATGATTTCCGCCTATACCAATTATATTAGGAAGTTTGATTATTACAATGTTCTTGAAACAGAGGGTTCTGCTCAAAGCAAAATAAGTGCTTTTTATGACCTTGTTAATATTATTGGTATAACAGATGCAGCATCACAAGGGGATGAGAATTTAAAAAACTGTCATGAAGACTATGTCCAATGTATTGCTTTTGACCATTGCCAATTAAGATCTATAAATAAACAAAAGAGCAGCTACTGTGAGAACATGAATACGGGAGTCAATGATGAAGAAGCAAGTTGTATGAAGATATTGGATGCAGAATGTTCTAAAAATAGCACTTTTCCTCTTTGTAAAAAACGAGAAAGCACAAGCTGTAATGCTTCTTTATACTCTTTTTGCAGATTGAATGTGGATCATAATATCTGTTACAAATTTGAAAACCGTTGTTTGGTAAATTACCGATCCTGCGTTCAGTCTGGAGATGTTCAGGATGTTTTTAATCCTGAATCTATTTTTAATTTTGGCTGCACAAAAAAACCTGTAATCTTTTTTGATGATTATTTAGAAAAGCCAAAATGTTTTCAGCATAACCCTTTAAAGGCCTGTCTTAAAAACCCGTATCATTTTTTTAAGTTTGAAAATAAAATGGTGGTTTATGAGTCTTCAGAAAAAAATCCTGTTTATAAAAGCGGTTATCTTAAAAGTTTTAATGTGTCTGGTAATTTTTCTATTGGCAGTTACATGAATTGGACATCTCAAAGATCGCATAGCCTGTCTTCAAGCATGGGTCTTGGCACCGATTTAAAAGGCGCTCAAACTCTTGGCAGACCAGCTGCTGCTTTTGGTAATTTGAGTGGGGGTGTAAATATGAGTTTTTTAAGTGTTAGTCAAAGTATGAATTCAGCTGAATCCAACAGCAATAGGAGAGCTGTTGATGTGAGAGGAGGTGAATCCACTTTTTTAACGGTGGGAAATGCAGAGATAGACATAGATGTGAAAAAGTTTCAAAAATGTCTGGTAGTCAAGCCCCGCCCTAACGCTTTTTTCACTTGGATGGCCACTGGATTTACAGAAGGAACAAAAGGTTTGTTTAGCCCTTTTCCTGAAGATATATGGACAGAGGATGCGGCAGGTAAAGATTTTAAAAAGATCCTTCTTGCAAGGCCTGGTCTTATTATTTGTAATCCTATTGAAGAGAGAACTGCAGATAATGAAGAAACAATTACAGAAAATTATTACTATATCAATCAGGCTTTAACCAATCCTGAGAACTCTCAGTTCCTCAATTTGTATGATTTAGCCAATAGACCTTTCGTTAATGTTTTAAGAGGGAAAAAAGAGTTTGTTAAATATTACCACATGATGCGAGGAATTATTGGAGGGGATGATGGCCATTTAGATGAAAATCTTGATTCCCATAGCACCCCTGAAAATATGTTTATCAATTACAGTTATCCTATTGAAGAGGCTATAGGTTTAAGTCTGGCTATAAGGGACTTTAATGAAACAGGATTTTATCCTGGGATTTACGATTATGCTGAAGATGCAGATGAAGAGCTGGATCTTGTTAAAAAAGAGGAAACGGGATTTTTTCAGGGAGTGTTTCAGAAATTTAGGGATTATGTCAATTGGTTTGATGTTCCAGATGCTCCGAGTCGTCAAATACCTGTTCAAGAAGGTTCTCAATGATCAGTAACTTAGCTGGGAATTTTTTAGTTTCATGACAACTTAAAGTATCATGAACCATTAAGAAAATCCTCTGGCATCTGTCTATAAGACTATAAAAGTTTCTTAATTTTTAGTCAAAAGAGAAAATTTTATACTAAGTATGTTTAAATGTTGATTTTTAGTTTTGCTTATTATATAGCTCATAACTATTTTCAATCACTTGATGAATTTGATAGGGAACTTTATTTATAGAAACTGTGAATGAAAAAGAAATTCCAATCAAATCAATTGTTGCTCTTGACGGTATAAACCTTGAATCTAACACTTAACCAAAGAGGAGAAAAAAATGAAAACAATGTTTATAATGTTATCTAATCGCAAGTTCAAAGAACAGCAACAAATCAATATATTTCAGGAGTCTATTATACACATTTTTTCAAAAGTTTTTTTAGGATTATTTTTAGCACTTTTCTCTTTTTCTGTTTTAGCAGATATGAGAACCCAAGAAGTGCCCAAATATGTTACTCCAGATGAGTGCTTTCAGTTTGCAAATTTCGGTACACAGATTATTAATTACATCTGCAAAGATAAAGATGTGGTAATCCCGGACTCTGTAATAACGATTGGGGTTGCAGCTTTTGCTTATCATCAACTAAGCTCAGTGACGATCCCAAACTCTGTAACAACGATTGGAGTTGCAGCTTTTGCTTATAATCAACTAAGCTCAGTGACGATCCCAAACTCTGTAACAACGATTGATTTTGCGGCTTTCCGTAATAATCAACTAAATTCAGTGACGATCCCAAACTCTGTAACAACGATTGGGGTTGCAGCTTTTGCTTATAATCAACTAAGCTCAGTGACGATCCCAAACTCTGTAACAACGATCGAGTATGCGGCTTTTGCTTATAATCAGCTAAGTTCAGTGACGATCCCAAACTCTGTAACAACGATTGAGGCTGGGGCTTTCCGTAATAATCAGCTAAGTTCAGTGACGATCCCAAACTCTGTAACAACGATTGAGGCTTGGGCTTTCCTTAATAATCAACTAAGCTCAGTGACGATCCCGAACTCTGTAACAGTGATTAGAGGTTGGACTTTCGACGATAATGTTGATATAGTTTTAGGTTCACCTACAGGAAACTAAACTTAATTTCCCGAGTTTGACAGAAGCGAGTGCGCCAAAGTGTCGAACTCGAAAGTAGAGCGAGTAGGAGTGTAAAATCGGTTATTTTTTTATATTTACAAATGCAAATACTTTTGTTATTACTTTATTTGATATGAAATTTGAGGGCTTCAACTGGACACCGGCAACACAGATAGATGTCAGAAACATGGACTGACTCAAGAGGAGATAGAGTGCTTTTTTCAACAAAAAAAAGATCTATGTCCGGACATTAAACATGGAGGATCGGTTTTTAGCTATTGGAAAAAGGGTCAAAAAATAAAATGATTGTTGTAGCATTTACTTTCAGAACAAAGATCAAAAATTTCTTTACAATTACATATTTTATATTAAATTTTCTTAAACAGGTTAATTTGAACCCAAAAAAAGCAAAGCTTTTTATAAAATGAAAGGGCTAAATCATGGTTTTTGAAGCTTTGGATAAAAAGAATAGAGATCATGAGCAAGTTTTCTTTTGTTCCAGTATTGATACAGGCCTTAAAGCTATTATAGCTATCCACAGCACAAGTTTAGGCCCCGCTTTAGGCGGCTGTCGTATGTATAAATATCATACAGAACAGCAGGCCTTAGAGGATGTTCTCCGCCTTTCAGAAGCTATGAGTTATAAAGCGGCTATGGCGGATTTAAAGCTTGGCGGCGGGAAATCGGTTATTATAGGTGATCCTGATGAGGATAAAACACCAGAGCTTTTATGGTCTTTTGGCACTCATGTAGAGTATCTTCATGGCAGGTATGTTGTGGCCAAGGATATGGGCATCACTGTGGAGGATTTACAATATATTGGTGATCAAAGCTCCTATGTGGTAGGCCGGCCTGTGGAGAGAGGAGGTGTGGGTGACCCCAGCCGATCTACAGCTAAAGGTGTATATTACGGCATCAAGGAGGCTGTTAAGAGCAAATTAAAGAGAGATTCTCTAAAAGGCATTAAAGTTGTTATTCAAGGGCTTGGTGCTGTAGGCTATAACCTTGTAGAGTTTTTGGCTCAAGCCAAGGCAGAGCTTTTGGTTTATGATGTTAAAGAATCTGCTGTAAAAAAAGTTCAATCCATATTTCCCAATGTTAAAATTATTTCTGATGAAGAGGTTTTCACCTCATCTTGTGAGGTCTTTTCCCCTTGCGCCATAGGGGCTATAATCAATGAGGAAAGCATAAAAAAGTTGAATTGCCCTATTATTGCAGGAGGGGCAAACAATCAATTAAGTTCATTGTCTATAGGCCAAAAATTGGCTGATAAAGGCATACTTTATATACCTGACTTTATTATAAATTGTGGTGGCTTGATTTATGTTTCCTCTTATCTCACTCCTAAAAAATCCAATGAATGGATTGAAAAGAAACTTAGAGGTATACCTCGTACAATAAAAAAAGTTTGTGAATTTTCTCAGAATGAGGGGGTAGAGCCTGCAGAGATGGCCTTAAGTTTGGCAAAAAATAGAATAAAAAAACAAATATATTGATTGTCCCCCCTCTTTTACTCTAATGAGGACAATTATATACTCTTTCATCTTGAAGAGTTTAAAATTCAAAAGGGATCGGTATAACAAATTTCATGTTCATATTGCATAAAGCTTGAAAATAGAAAAAAATCAGAGTAAGTAAAAAGTTGATTTTACAAAACTTTTGCTTAAAAACAGATAATTATGTTTAAAAATATCAACCCAGAGCAAATTGCTTTTTGGCTGAAAAAACATTTAAAAAAGATTTTATTTGTTTTTTCTCTTATGACTTTGTTGGCTTTGGCTTTTATTGGCTGGAGTGAGTGGAGAAAAAAAGAGGAAACAAAAATTCAAAATTCTCTTTATGAATATCAGGAGGCTTTAAATAAACTTAGAGAAAGGATAGAGGTGGACAAAAAGAATACACTTGATTTTTTAATAGAATCTGATGAAAAGAAATTTGTTCCCACTGAGGAAATGAAAAAGAAGGCGGATCTTTATGAAAGGGCCATAACACAACATCAAAGCTACCAGGCTTCTGCTGTTTTTGCCATTGATTTGGCTGACTTTTATTATGAATATGGGGAAATAGAAAAGGCCAAGGAGCTTTTGTTGCTTTTTGCCTTTCCTAAAAAAGCTTCAAACATTTATCACTTGGCCTCTTTTCAGTTGGCCTCTTATTATATGGATGAAAAGGACTGTGAAAAGGCCTTAGCTCTTTTGGAAGCTTTAAGCCTTAACGAAAAAGCGGAATATATGCACCTGGAGAGTCACTTGCAGCAGGCTCTTTGCTTGGAGCATTTAAAACATTATGAACAGGCTTTAAGAAAATACGAAGATATTTTAAATAAGGATCCTGAGGGTTACACGGGTCGTCTGGCTCGGGATTACAAAAAAATACTGATATTAAATAAAAATTCTGCAAGAAAAGAAAAATGAAAAAAATAATTATTGTTTTATCGGCATTGTTTTGTTTGGGTTGGACCTGGGATGATTTTTCAATTAAAAGAGAGCCTCTTCCTCCCTTAAAGCTGAAGACTGTATGGACAATCTCTGTTATTGGAGATGGTATATTAAGACCACGGTTTGAACATGGCAGTCCGCCTTTAATTGCAGGAGATATTGTTGTTCAGGGAAATCTCATCAATGGGATAAAAGCTTATCAAAAAGATAAGGGTCGCTTGCTTTGGAGTTTTAAAATTCAGCCTGGAGCAGCTGGTCCTATACTCTTGTATAAAGGGAATCTTTATTTTGGCGGGGCCGATGGTTTTTTTTACAGTGTAGAGTTAACAACAGGCCAGTTGAATTGGAAGTTTTGGACAGGTTCAGAAAATTTAAGCGCTCCTCTTATTCATGAGGATAAAATTTATTGGACAACAAATGATCAAAAGATTTACGCTGTTTCTCTGGAAGGCCAGAAAATTTGGATTTACTCTGTTCCTATTTCTGTTAAATCAAAGGATTTTATAGTTCGGGGCCGTCCTCGTCCTTCAGCTTATAAAAATTTATTATATACAGCTTTTTATCCAGGTCATTTGCTGGCTTTGGATAAAGATACTGGCAAATTAAAGTGGAAAGTCCAACTCTCTTCCTCTCATTCTGTAAGGGAAGACCTGGCAATCAGCAGAAACTGTTTATTTGTTCCTGTTTTTGATTTTTATCTATTTTGTTTAAAACCCTTAAATGGAAAAGTTGTTTGGAAAACAAAAGGAGGCTCATCTTCTTATTTAACAGGAGATTCTGTAATTTATCAATTCCATAATGGGACACTTTATGCTTTAGAAAAATTTAATGGAAAAGTTATTTGGGAGAAAAAAATAAAAAAGGATGTTTTGCCTCTTCCAGTAACCCCTTTTAAGAATTATCTTATTTATGGATCCTCTTCAAAGGGAAAATTAACTTTTGCAAGCTCTAAAACAGGGGAGACTCTTTTAGAACACAAGTTTGGCAGAGGTCTTTCAGCCCCTGTGAGCATTGATGAAAAAAGCAGAAATATTTACTTTTTCTCTATTGATGGCTATCTCCACAAACTGTCTGTCTTAATAAATTAACGGAACAGTTATTTTGCTTCATTAAACTGTACTAGTTACGACTTGATCTGACACCTGTTGAAAAAAGCAGGGTTACCCGTTTTTTAGTTTTCTAATTGCTTTTTCAGATAAACCTGTCACTTTGGAAATGAAAGCAATATCCGCTTTTTCTTTCAGCATGTTTAAAATAACTTGATTTTGGCCTTCCTTCCAGCCTTCACAACGGCCTTTCTCTTTAATAATTTCTCTTACATCTTGCATAAGTTCTCCTTGTTTTAATATCCCCTTTTTTATAAGCCGCTTTTCAGCTTGTTCCCATATCTTTAAAATCTAAATCTGTATTATCATTCAAATAAGATGAGGTCAGCTCTTTTACTTCAAAAGTGTCTTTTTCTATTTCAGGGTTTTACCCTTAAAAAGCTAGCTGCGGGTATAATCCTATTTATAATTTGATTGGAGAATTTTTATTTATCAGATGAAATGAAAATGCAGAAGAAAGAAATTTCAAAGTAAGATATAGCACAAAAAATTAAATTGTGAAATTTTCCACATAGTGCTTAACAAAAACAATCATTCCCAACAGTATGATAATAGCTCCATAAACAAATCTAAACCAGGAATTTAAAATCAGGACAGAGGATTTTTTGGTTATTTTTGTGAGTAATCTGGGAAAAAACAACCATAAACTGGATTTTATTGTTATAATCCAACCTATAAGAGTGACAATAATTGCCGGATTTAAATACCAATCATTGTGAACAGAAACAGTAATAAGCCCTAAAATGAGAAACATAGAGGCTGTGAGGTAGATTAAAATTTCGTTCTTTTCTATGTTTGTGAAGGCATTATAAAAGGATTGGACAATATGTTTATTGATTATAAGGCTCAAACCCCAAATAATTAGAGAGCTTGCAACCACAACTTCAACCAAGGAATACATATCTATTACCATGTTAAACCTATTTTCTTAAGGTTTATTGTCTGCTTGGGAAGTTTTAAACACTTGGAATAAAGCAACTCAACTTATATGAAAACCCAAACAGAAACCTTATTTAACAGTAAAACAATATTTTTAATAGCTGTCAAAAAAAATAAAAATATTGTGAAATAACAGCTCAATAAAGGCTATTTAGATTTTAAGATCAAATTTTTTAAACTTTCATTATTAAGCAAATCCTCTTTTAGAAATTGAAAATCAGGGTTTTTTTAGAATTATTAAGGTTTGAAAAAAAGCCCTAACTATCAAGGGCAGAGTTTTCCTGAAAAATCAATAATTAAAAAACCCAGCCCTTAATCCAGATTTAATGAAATATTTTTTAACTTTTCCTAAAGTCCTACCGATTAACTTCTTAGAAAAAAATATAAGGAGAAAAATATGCCATATCTATTATCCCTTTTTACATTATTATTTTTACTCAGCGCTTGCTCAAGTTCGAAGCTTGGCTCTCTTGGTGAAGATGATGAATCTGTGATACAGCCTTCTGAAGAAAACCCTGTTTCTGAAGCACTTGAGCCTGAAGTGACAGAAAACCCTGAAACAGAATTGCAAGATCATGTTCGGCAGGAGTTGGATAATGAAGGACGGAAAATAAAGGAAATTAGGGGAAATGCTAAAATTATACAAAAGATTGGAATAAAGAATTTTGATAAGGAAAAAGATGGAGATAGCTCTACTATTATTGCTGTTAATCAGAATATTGAGGAAGAAGGTAAAGGCACTGTAAGAGTGACTGTGGGGGCTTCTGATACGGAACTTGAAGCTGGGGCATCTAATGTGGAAGTTACAGTAGACAATGGTCAGGTGACAGTGGCAACTGGAGGTTCAAATGATACATCTCCTGTTATAAGCGCAGCAGCAGAACATATTGGTGAGGCAGAAGCTGCAGAACGAGGCCCCGCCGCTATTGTCACAGCAGAAGAAATCCCTGAAAAGAAATTTGACCTCTTATTTTATATAGAGACAAGAAAATCACCATGTCTTAAAACAGTGAGAACTTATGCTAATAATTATGGTTTTATGGAACATCTTGAAGAGGGTTTACATTGGCAGGTTGCCTTCTCCTTTTATTCCACTAAAGCCAACCTAATTCCTTTGGCAGAATATAATAATGGACAAAATTATAATTCAGGAACTTTTTGGAAAAGAAAGACAGATTATGTTTTAGATAAATGGAGTCATGATACTGCAGTGTTAAGGAAGAAATTATTTGTAAGCACTTTAAAGGAAGTCAATGTTTCTCCAAACATGCGCTCTGGCAGCTCTCTTCACAATAAAAATCCTAACCATGATGGATCATCTGTACAGGATTTTCTTGCAGGTTTGAATAAAATTTTAAATGGTGAAGCTGAAGGATTTATCAGAGAAGATTCCAAGGTGGTTGTCTTGATTTTTGGTTGGGACTTTTCCTTTTATACTGCTCAGGAATGGGAGGAATTTTTTACGAAACATAAGGATGTCAGTTTCATTGTTGCAGCTTCACGAAAGGCTAATAACTCTAATATTAGGGCTTTAGACAGTGGAAAATATGATTTTCAATATGTCCCTGCATGTGAATACAAGAAATCTCCTGAGAGGTTGATAAAGGCTATCAGAGGTAAAGTGATTTAAAATTAAGATAGAAAAAAGATTGCAAAAAAGCCGAGGCGAAACTTCGGCTTTTTTATGTTTGATCTTTGTTTTTTTCCAAAAATTCCACTGTGGAAGGAAGACTTTTTAAAGTATTTTTGATTTTTTTGTTTTCCTTTTCATCTTCTTTATAGGGAATTTTTATATCTGTTTGAAAAAAACCCTTGGAGACAGATTGTAAGTCCTCTTCTTTTTCTATAGGCTTTTTATCCCTAAAAAGCTCCTCAATTTCTTCTTGAGAGGGAAGGTCTTTTAGACTTTCAAATCCAAAAGTTTCCAGAAATTTACGGCTTGTTTTATAAAGCAGAGGTTTTCCGGGAAAATCACTTTTTCCTGCCGGGCAGATAAGCTCTTTTTCAATAAGAGTTTTTAAAAGGTGACCTGAATCCACACCACGAATTTCATCAATCTTTATTTTTGAGCAGGGCTGTTCAAAAGCAATAATGGCCAGGGCTTCAAGACTGGGGCGTGAAAGCCGGAAAGTGTTTTGTGGCTTGATTTTTAGGAGATAGTCCTTGTTTTCCACTTTTGTTCTTAACTGCCAGCCTTTGTTGATTTTTTCAAGTTGGAGTCCTCTCTCTTCTCTGTTATAGGAATCTTTAAATTCTTCAATAAGGCTTTTTAGCTCTTCAGAAGAAATTTTGCCTTCAAATACATTTTGAAAATCTGAAAAAGACCTGGGTTCATGACTCATAAATAAAAGGCTTTCCATAACAGAAAAAGCTTTTTCCTTGGAAATTTTCATTGTTCAACTCCTTATGTGTTCTCAGTTTAATTAGTTAAACTTTAGCCTATAAAATGTTTTTGTATACTGATCTCACTTTAAATTTTAAAATGTTTGTATTTCTGTTATAAAATCTTTTTCAATTAAAATACGCTCAAAATTTCTCTAAAAAACAGTATGCTAAAATCAAAGCAGGGCCTGTTGTCTGTTAAACTCTTTTGAATCTTCTGGTTCTTCTTCATTTGAAAATTCTTTTATAGACTCTTCTGTAACGGATTTTTTGACGAATATTTCTATATTTGAAAACAAATGTCTTTGGAAAAGGGAAATAAACCCCGCTTTTGATAGCTCTAAAACAGAAAGAAAACTCAGCAATTGGCTATATCGTTCTTTATGGATCAGAACAAGCTGATTAAATTTTAACTTTGCCCCTATTGTAAAAACTTCTGCTATATGCCTTAGACGATGTAAAAAATGGGGGATGGGTCTATGGATTTTATAATTCTTCTTGGTTTTTCGGCTTATAAGGCTTTGATGATAAACCTGCATAAGCTCAAGTCCTCCTTTTTCTTTGTCAATTTCTATTTTTTTTATTGGAGTTTTTAAGTTTAAAAATCTATGACTTTTCCAGCAGTCT
Organism: Bdellovibrionales bacterium; assembly: GCA_965116175.1. Lineage (GTDB taxonomy): Bacteria > Bdellovibrionota > Bdellovibrionia > Bdellovibrionales > UBA1609 > JACOND01. Next base: position 670,141 of record OZ220490.1, read on the forward strand.
CTGCCCAGAAGAGCTCGTGAGTATAAAAGCTCTCCCGCTTTTTGGAATTTTTGATAAGTTAATAAAAGAAGTGATAAATTGTGTTTTAACTCCTCAACATCCTGAGCTTCCTCTTCCTGCTCCTCTTTAGGGAGAAGGTTTTTGGATTTGATATAGAGGAGAATGCTGGCCATGCGGATAAAATCTCCAGCCATCTCTAAATCTGGGCTGCCTGCTCGCTTTACATATTCCACATATTGACGGGTGATTTTATATATATCAATTTCAAAAATATCCATTTCCTGTTTGCGGACAAGCTGTAACAGAAGATCTAAGGGGCCGGAGTAATTCTCAAGCTTAACAAAAGAAGATTGGTAAGAGTTATTCATGGCCCTGCTCATTTTTTATAAGAACCATTATAGGTCATATTGGGAATGCAGGCAAAGGTTGTATTATTTTTATTCATAAAATAGTCTGGTTTGGTATTTAGGCTTTTTATATAACGATCAGTTAAAAAAATTCATCAAAAAATTGGAAGTCCATTGGGATAGGAGAATTAAGCTTTGAGAAATTGAAAATATGGGTTTTGCAAGATAATGAAAGCCTCCAAGAACAATTAAGGCTATAAGAATCATATAGCTGTAGTTCTGGTTTGCTGAAAGAAAAAGGTTCCATCTTATAGGGAGAAAGCGGGCCATCACTTTAGCTCCATCCAGTGGGTGTAGAGGGATGAGGTTAAAGACAGCCAGAAGAATGTTGACATAAATCAGCATTTCCAGCATGGAGAAAAGAGCCTTGCTTTCAGGAAGAATATTTAAAAAAGTGATTGTATAGAAAATAGCCAGACAAAAAGCCCCAATAATAGCCAGAAAAAAATTAGACAGAGGTCCTGCAAAGGCCACCCAGAACATATCTTTTTTTGGATTTTGAAAAGCTCTGGAGTCAACAGGCACAGGTTTTGCCCAGCCGAAAAATACAGGGGAATTGGTAAATAAAAAAATCAGGGGTAAAATAAGAGTTCCCAGATAATCAATATGGACTATAGGATTTAATGTCAGCCGCCCATTGTAAAAGGCTGTCATATCTCCTAGTTTTTTTGCAGTCCAGCCATGTGCAAACTCGTGGATGCAAAGAGAAAAAAGCAGGGGGAGATAAAATAAAAAAACTTTTGATATAAAATCTGCAAATGGTTCTGACATAATCTTTCCTCTTTATATAATTACACTATATTGACTCTGTTTGAAAGCTGTGGTTTTTATGTTTTATTTTTTGGATGAGTGTAGTCATAACAATTTATACAAAAACTCAAGTTTTCAAACAGAATCAGTACAAGTGTATTTAGCCAGCTGGAATCCATTTTTAATCAGCATGGCTATTGTCATTGGACCTACACCGCCTGGAACAGGTGAAAAAGCAAATAGGTGATTCTCCAACCCCTCTGCCCGAACATCTCCAAAAAGCTTATTATTTACTCTATGGATGCCCACATCCACAACAGCAGCGCCTTTTTTAAAATCCTCTTTGCCAACCAGCCTCTTTTTGCCGGCGCAGGCTACAACAATATCAGCCTGCTTGCAAATTTCTGACAAGTTTTTTGTATAAGAGTGGCATAAAGTTACAGTGGCTTGATGAGCTGTCAACTGTTGGAACATAGGAAGACCTACAATCTGGCTTCGTCCAATTACAACAGCTTGTTTTCCCTCAATAAGGACTTTATAATGTTTCAGCAAAACCATCACCCCTTGAGGTGTGCAGGGGACAACTCTCGGAGAGCCTGACCATAAAAGAGCTTTGTTTTCCATTGTCAGTCCGTCAACATCTTTTTTAGGGTCAATCCAGGATAAAACATCCTCTTCATTAAGAGAGGAGGGAAGGGGAAGTTGAACCAAAATTCCATGAATGTTTTTATTTGCATTCAACTCATCAAGTTGTTTTTTGAGCGTTGTTTTTGAAGTAGAAGCCGGCAGTTGTTTTAAAACAGAATGAAAACCCACCTGCTTGCAGGCTTTGATTTTGTTTTTGACATAAATTTCACTGGCAGGGTTGTCACCAATAAGGATAACAGCCAAGCCAGGGACAAAAGAATGTTCTTTTTTAAAGCTCTGAACCTCAACAGAAATTTGTTGAAAGATTTTTTGGCTAAGGCTCTTTCCATCTAAAAGCGTCATTATAAAATTCCTCTTTGTTATTTCTCTATATCACCTGCTTTTAAAATGACAAGCTTTTTCACACTGCGCCTATTTCTTTGACAGCAACCGGCTAAAAAACAAAAGTTTTTGTAATTCCTAAAAAAACATTTAAAATTTTTTTTATGCAAAGCCTTTTTACTGTCGTTCAGCTGGAGTATTACAAATGGCTTCAGTCTCTGAAAATCTCCTTATCCCGGAATCTTCAATATAAAATAGATTTTCTTTTATCTATGATTATCCCTGTATTTATATTTTTTGCTATAAAATACAATTTATGGAGCTCTATCTATGCTGGAAATTCTTATCAGCCTATTCAGGGTTACAGCTTGGCTGAAATGATAGAGTATCAATTTTGGATTTTGATTTTTGATCTTTTTGTCCGCTCTTATTTTTTTAGTCAAAATATTTCCAACGATATTCGTTTAGGAAGGATCTCCTCTTTCCTGCTTTATCCTTTTGGCTTTATCAGCTATCAGATGAATTTGTTTCTCTCTGATAAGTTTATTCAAGCTTTTATAGGCTGTTTTTCTTTATGTGCAGCCTTTATATTTGGCTGGATTGAAATCCCTTTGGCTAAGGTTTTTTTAAAGGCTATAGCCTTTGTTTTAATGGTTAATGCTTTTTGGTTTTTTACACAGATGCTTATTGGTTTTATTTCTTTTTGGATGGAGCAAACCTGGAGTCTCAATATCAGTGTTCGTTTTACAGCTATTTTCTTTTCCGGCGCCATTATTCCTTTAGATCTTTATCCCGATGCGCTTGTTAAAACTCTGGTTTGGACGCCCTTTCCCTATTTGGTTTATTTTCCTGTTAGAATTTTAATGGGTGAGCCTGTTAATTTTGCTTTTTCTCTTTTTATTTTATTTTTATGGTCACTTGTTATGTGTTTTTGCGCAAGATGGGTTTGGAAAAGGGGATTAAAACTTTACACAGGAGCTGGAATTTAAGTATGAAAGTTGTTTATAAATATTTATCTATTTACAGGGAGTTTTTTAAAACCAGCTTAAGCGAGGAGCTAAGCTTTCGCGCCAACTTCACCCTTCAATCTTTAATGAATGTTTTGCTGATTGGTGTGTATTTTTTTACATCTATTTTTATTTTTGATCATGTAGAGCATATCGGTCTTTGGGGAGAAAAAGAATTTCTTTTCTTTTTGGCTTTTGTTTTTGCAGTGGATCAAACTCATTATTTAATTTTTGCTGCTAATTTTTGGGAGTTTAGCGAAAAAATTCGCTTAGGGAATTTGGATTTTTACCTTTTAAAACCTGTTCCCAGTTTGTTCATTATTTTAATGAGAAATCTGGCTGTCCCAGGGCTTTTTACTGTTGGTTTAACCTATTTTATGCTGGTTTATTTTGGCATTCAGTTAAACTTCAGTCTTTTGGTATGGTTTTCTCTTCCTTTTTGCCTTTTGCTGTCTCTCTCTCTTCTTTTAGGAATTGAGGTGCTAATTTCATTATGTAATTTTTTTACAGTAGAGGGGCTTGGTATCAATCAGGCTCGTCTTCAAGTTCAGCAGCTCACCCGTTGGCCGGACTTTATTTATAAAAACCCAGCCCGCATTTGGCTGTTTCCTTTTTTGGCTGTCACTTCTATCCCTGTTCGCTGGCTTTTAAGTATAAGTTATTGGCAATGGCTGGTTTTTATGTTTTTTGGAGTTATTTTGTTATGGTCTCTTATTTTTTATGTATGGCCAAGAGCTTTGAGGTTTTATGAATCACCCTCCAGTTAAAGTTATTCATTTTGTCTGAATTTTCAAATAGGATCACAGTGTATAACAGCTTGTATTTTCAAATAGTATTGGTATAAGAAAGTTTAGCGCAAAAGTCCTTTAGGGGCTTGGTTGAGTTTTCAAGCTTTTGCTTTTCAAATTTAACAAGTTTGAAATTTCAAAAAAACAACTGTTAGTAAAATTTTTCACCCAACACAGTGTAAAAGGCTGGATAATGATTGAATGTAAAAAACTTTCTAGAGATTTTAAAATATACACAAAAAAAGAAGGTTTTAGGGGAACATTAAAGTCCTTTGTTAAAAGAACATACTATATCAATCAGGCTGTTAAAAGTTTTGACTTAAAACTGGACAGTCATGGCTTGGTGGGTTTGCTAGGGCCTAACGGTTCCGGTAAAACAACTCTTATGAAAATGTTTACAGGGATTATTGTGCCCAGCCGTGGTGCAGTCCAGGTCTTGGGTGAAACGCCCAGCCAAAGAAAAAACAGCTTTAAGAAAAACATCAGCTTGGTTATGGGCAATAAATCCCAGTTGTGGTGGGATATTCCTGTTATGGATTCTTTTCTTCTTTTTCAAAAATACTATGAGATTGAAGAGGGGGATTTTAAAAAAAGAGTCCATGATTTAGGAGAAAGGTTGAATACAAAAAAGCTATTCCATGTTCCTGTTAGAAAGCTCTCCTTAGGGGAAAGGATGAAAATGGAGCTTATGGCCTGCCTTCTGCATGAGCCAAAAGTGATTTTTTTAGATGAGCCGACTATTGGTTTGGATATTTCCGCTCAAAAAGATGTCCGTCAGTTTTTAAAAGACTATTATGAAGAGAGAAAGCCTTTGATCATTTTAACCTCTCATTATATGGCTGATGTGGAGGCTCTTTGTAAAAACATTGTGCTTATTTTAAAAGGTGTAAAGCAGTTTGAAGGTTCTATAGATAGTTTTAAAACAAAGTTTCGCAAAGAAAAGACCATTGTTTTTCATTTTGAAAATAAAATTGCTGATCATCCAAAGGAATGGAATCAACGGTTTTATTATAAGTGGAGTAAAGATAAAAACCAGCTTAAAATCCGTGTTCCTGAAAGGGACTTAAAACAAGTTACCATAGAGGTTTTAAATCAATTTCCTGTTAGTGATTTTCATACAAAAAAAGTAGGGGTGGAAGAGGTTATGGATGAAATTTTATCAAATTCGTAATGTATTTATACTGACTTCTGTTTAAAAGTTGATGGCTTTTAAAAATGACAAAATATATTGCTATTTCCATTAAAATAAGGGGGTAAAAGTGAGTTCGGCTTATTTAAACAAGATTGGTATAAAAACTTTTAGAGGATAGTATTTTGTTGGAAAAGGTTACCAGTTTTTTTATAAAACTTAAAAGTTTTTTTAATATCTATAAAGCTCCTCTGCTGTCTGGAGTGCTTTTTGGCTCCAGTTTTATTCCTTTTCCCTTTTTCACGCTGTTTTTTGCTTTAGTTCCTCTTTGGTTTTTTATCTATTGCCAGAAAAGTTTTAAAAAAGTTTTAATAGGTTCTTTATTATGCCAGGCTCTAGCTACTTTTGTAGGTTTTAACTGGATGATTTACACCTTTCATAGTTTTGGGGGGATGAATTGGTTTATAAGTTTTATTCTTTTAATTCTGTTTTGTTGTTTTGCCAATATATGTGTGCTTGTTTCAAGCTGTTTATGGTTTGTATTAGTTAAAAAGTCCTCATACTCTCTTCCTGTTTCTGTTAAGTTGATTTTGTTTCCTCTGATTTTTTCTATTCTTCACTCTCTCATTCCCACAATTTTTCCTTGGGATATGGGTTACCCCTGGTTTTGGGGTGGTCTTCCTGGAGCGCAAACGGCAGAGCTTTGGGGGTTTCGTTTTTTAGATACTTTGTTTTATATTTTTAATCTTTTATTTTTAATCCTTTACAAACATCTTGGTGATAGGGGCAAAAAACATCTTATTAAGATCATTATTTTATTGGCCTGTTTTTGTCTGTTAGGTTTTTATGTGCATACAATATTTTATATTTTTATTTTTCTGCTTTTATTTTTTTACACTCATTATTTTGACAGCATAGGCAAAAAAGCTTTAATCGGGACTGTGGTTTTATTTGTTTGTTTAAATACACTGGGTTTTTATTTAAAATGGCGGCTCCCTCAGCCGGATAAGTCTTTAAATGTTATTGTTGTTCAGCATAATGTTGGTTCTGTTCATCATTCAAATTTCTCTAAAAGAAAGGCGCTGCATATTTTAAAAGATTTAACTTATAAGGCTGTTGATAGATATGCAAAAACTGAAGATAAACAAAAAGACATTGGTTTTGTCCTTTGGCCTGAAGGGGCTTATGGTTACACCATAAATAAAAATCATAAGAGAGAGAGAAAACTTTCTAAGATAGTGGAAGCCATGAGGATTCCTCTTATTACTGGAGCTGTATCCAGAGATCGTGAGAAGCATAGCGGCTCTCTTGTTGTTTTTGATCGTGAGGGTAATATTTTAAAGCCTGTTTACGATAAGACAAAACTGGTAATTTTTGGAGAGTATTTTCCATGGATAGAGAGCTTTCCTTTTTTAAGAAAGTTGTTTCCTTATTTTGACTCTAATTTTACTCCTGGTAAAGATGTTCAAGTTCAGGAGTTGGAGGGCACCCAGTTTGGCTGGCAAATCTGTTATGAAAGTCTTTTTGATTATATCAGTAGAAAACTGGCTCAAAAACAGGCTCAGGTTTTAGTCAATATTACAAATGACTCCTGGTATGGATCGTGGCAAGAGCCTTTACAGCATTTAACTATGAATTTTGCCAGAGCCATTGAGGTTCGCAGACCCTTAATCCGCTCTACCAATACAGGCTATTCCGGTGTTATTTATGCTGATGGGACTCTTGCCAATGTGATTTACCCTGATGGAGCTGTTCGTAAGATTTCTCCCTTAAATAAACCCTGGTTTTACTTATATAAAGTTCCCTACTATAGTAATCCTCCGAAAACTTTATTTATGTCCTGGGGCTACTATATCAATGAAATGTTTTTGTTTTTTCTGTTTCTTTTTGTTGGAGTTGTATTTTTAAAATATAATTTTAGAAGCATACAAAAAATATGAATTACATTAACAGATATAAAATCTTTTTCTTAAAAGCTCTTTCTTTTATTTATAAGTTTTGCAAATCATTGAAGTTGGCTGTTTTCACACTAACAGTTTTAGCTGTGCTGACAGCTATAGGCACTTTTATAGAATCCCGATACAATCAGGAGATTGCCAATAATCTTGTTTATCATTCTTTTTGGATGGCTCTAGCCATTTCACTTCTAGCAATCAATTTAACAATGGTTTTAATAGATCGATGGCCCTGGAAGAAAAAACACACCCCTTTTGTTTTAGCTCATATTGGCATTTTAATTTTAATATCAGGCTCTCTTTTTACAAAATATTTTGGTGTGGATGGTTCCCTTCGCTTTAAGGAGGGGGAAAGGGCTAATGAGTTGAGTGTTTCTGATATGGAGATAAAAATTTATTCCTCCTATGATGGGGAAAACTTTACTTTAATCTATGAAGAACCAGTAAATATGTTTTTTAAAAAACCAAATGAAAAAAAACCTCATATCATTTCTGTAGCTGACGAATCATTTGTTATTGATAAGTATTTGCCTTTTGCTGTTGGTAGGGAGGTTTTTAAACCTTCTTTAAAGGGTGGTTCTCCAGCTCTTCGGTTTCATTTGGATGGTTCTCAAGCGTCTATTGTGGAGTGGATGCGACTTGCTGTAGGTGAGGATACTTTAAATAAATCTTTTGGTCCTGCTACTATAAGCTTAACGACAGATAAAAATTACAAGGCTGAAAAAAGAACAGAATTGGTTTTGTTTGCTGAGGGGGAAAATCTATTTTATTTTTTAAAAGGAAAAAGAAAAAAACTTTTAAAGCGGGGTCAAGTTTTTTCTACAGGCTGGATGGATTTTAAATTTCGTTTGATTGAATTTTATCCAAAATCTCAAAGGGAATTTGAATTTACAGCCAGGGAAAGACCTTCTGATATAACTTTAAAAGCCATTCGTGTTGTTCATCGGGGTAAATCTGTTTGGTTGGGGCAAAACTCTTATGTTCAGTTTTTTCAAAGGGATCAGGTTTATGCTATGACCTATTCAAACAAAACCTATAATTTAGGTTTTGATTTGGAGTTGCTGGATTTTAGAGTAAAAAAATATCAGGGGAGTGAAAAAGCCAAAGAGTATGAAAGTGAAGTGCGTTTTAAAGACCAGACAACAGTTATCTCTATGAATGAGCCCTTAAAGTATGGAGGCTGGACATTTTATCAATCCAGTTTTGAGCCTTCTGAAGATGATTCTGACCCTGTTGTTTCCATCTTGTCTGTCAACCGTGATCCGGGAAGAGTCTTAAAGTATTTTGGTTCTATTCTTATTGTAGCGGGCATTGCCCTTTTATTTTACCGTCGTAAAATAAAGAGTATTTCTTAAACCAAAAATTTTAAAGCCTTAAAAGCTATTATTTTTTAATAGTTAGAACAATGAAGAATTTTCAACTCATATTAAAAATTTGTTTTTCAGTATAAAAATGAAAATATTTATGTTATCTCATTGTCCAAATTTTTATGGCTTTATTCTGCTGTGCTAATTGTTTAGTTGCAGTGGTTGCTTCGCTTTAATTTTTTATGTGATCACAGATAGATTTTTTCGGGCTTGCCGGGGAAGTTTATCTAATCAAGGCAAGCTATAAAACTTGTGTGCTCCTCAATTCAAATCAGAGAGAGGAGGAAGTATAAGTTGACAAAAGCTTCATTTATTGGATATGACTTTTAGAATGAAAAAACTTTGTTTTTTAATGACTTTATTTTGTATTCTTTTTCCTTCTTCTATACTGGCCCGTTGGGCTAGCCAAAAAGAGGCAGGGCTTCGTTATGATTTATGGCGTTCTGTAATCAAGGTTGAAAAAGATGGCACTTACACACAGGAAGTGGAGTTTAAAGTTAAAATTCTTAAAGATTCAGCCATTGATTCTTTTGTCAGCTTTTTTTTAACATATAATGGTCAATCTCAAGAGGTTGAGGTCTTATCTGCAAAAACTATTAACAAAGGTAAAGAGTTTTTAGTGGATTCTCAATTTATTGAAGATAAACCTTTGGCTTCAGCCCCCAGTGGTTTTGATCAAAGCCGCCAAATATTAATTGCCTTTCCTCATGTTCAGGTTGGTTCTGATGTTTATCTTCGTTATCGTTATCATTTTAAAATTATTCCTTATAAAGGTTTTTTCTCATATTCCAAAATCTTTAGTCAGAGCTTTTTTAAACATATAGAGCTTAATATAGAATCAGCTTTGCCTTTGTATTATGAATTGAATAACCCCCAGAATTTTTTAAAGAGCAGCTATAGAGTATACAGGAACAAAAAAAGAAAATATAAATTTAAACTTAGTCTCCGCAGGCCGCTTTTTAAGGATATATTGGATGAAAAGTATGTTTTTCCAAATCTTGATCTTTTTCCTTGGGTGGAAATAAGCAGCGAGAAAAAATGGTCAGAAATGGTTAAGCCTTTGGTTCCAAAATACAGAGAAAAGATTGCAGAACCATTACCAGAAATATATCAGAGAATTTTAAAATCTTCCAGACAGATTAAAACAGGACCTGAAGATCAAATAGACTTTATTATATCCTCTTTAATAGAAAAAATCAGATATATGGGGGATTGGCGTCCTATTAATGGAGGTTATGTTCCCCGATCTTTATCTGTCATTGCTAAAACAGGGTTTGGGGATTGCAAGGATTTATCAGTTAGTTTATCTGCTATTTTGAGAAATCTTGGCTTTAAAGCCAATGTAGCTTTGGTTTCCCGTAATTCCAAACGGCATAGTTCTAATACTTATAAAATGCCAAATGCAAAAGCTTTCAACCACGCTATTGTTCGTGCGGAAAGGAATGGCAAGGTATTTTGGTTGGATCCAACAAACACTGTCTCTTATTCTCGTGGTTTATTTACAGATATAGCCGATAGGCCGGCTCTTGTTTTGCAGAATGATAAATCAAGAATGGAGAATATCCCTAAGTTAAATAGTTCTGATTCGGAATATAATATTATTCAGAATTTTAAAATAACTCGGGATAATTTAGTTAATGCTGTAGGATCAATTCATTTTAAAGGCAGAAGCGCCATTGGATTTACAGGAGTCTCCTTAAACCAATCCAAAAAGAGTATAGATTATCATTTTATACAGTTTACTGGTGCAGATGTCTCCTCCCTTAAAAAGTGGCAAGTAACAGGTTATGACTTAAGTTCACGCATAGTTAAAGATTTTTCTGTAAAAATATCTTATACTATGGAGGAGGATAGCGGTTCATTTGGCTACAGGACTCAATTGGGGCCTGTTTTTTCCTTCCCTCGTCCTTTTGAAATAGGATTGTTTTTTATTAGAACATCAGAGCGGGTCTCTGATTTATTTTTAGGTCAGCCTCGTCGGGTGGTTCTTATTTCAAAACTCAAAAATATAAAACCTGTTGGAGATTTAAAATTTAATTGTGACATAAAAAGTAAATGGATTGATGTCAACCGCACAATGGAATCACTTAAACCTTTGGTTATAAAGGATATATACGAATTTAAAAAACCTCAGATGTCTGCAAAGGAATTGAAAAGTTCTTCATTTGTAAAATTTCAAAGAAATATAAAGCGTTGTTTTGTTCAGTTTTTGATGATTTATGAAAAGACAGATTAAATTTTTATGTCCAATCCTTTTGAAAAACAGACTCCTATCTCCGGCATAAAACATATTATTGTTGTCGGTTCAGGCAAGGGGGGCGTTGGTAAAAGCACAGTGGCTTTAAACTTAGCTGTAGCTTTGGCTAAAATGGGTTTAGATGTGGGTGTTTTGGATGGGGATGTGTATGGCCCTTCACTACCTCGTTTAACAGGGACTCTTCATGTAAAGCCTGAGATGGGCAAAGACAATAAAATCATTCCTCTCCGCCGTTATGGAATTAATTTAATGAGCATGGGTAACCTTGTTGAAGAGGAATCTCCTCTTGTATGGCGGGGTCCAATGCTGTTTAAAACCATTGAGCAGTTTTTTAAGGATGTTCATTGGGGAGAGTTGGATTTACTTGTTATTGATCTGCCTCCTGGAACAGGAGATGTAGCTTTAACTATTGCTCAAAAAGTGCCTGTATCCGGTGGGATTGTTGTCAGCACAGCACAAAACCTTTCTTTAACAGACACACGCAAGGCTTTAAATATGTTTCGCCAAATACAAATCCCTGTTATTGGCGTTGTTGAAAATATGTCTTATTATGTAGAGACAAATGGTGAAAAAGTTGATCTTTTCCCTAGAGGGCAGATTGATGTCTATCTCAAAGAGAAAAAAGTCAACAAACTGGCTGTTATCCCTTTTCATCCTCATGTGGGTTTAAGCTGTGAGGCAGGAGTCCCTTTGCTGGAAAGTTGTCTCGACTCAGAAGAGGGGAAAGCTATTTTCCTTCTGGCTGAAAAGGTAAAAAAATATTTATCATTCTGATTTATGGCCACGTAGCTCAGATGGATAGAGCAAGAGTTTCCTAAACTCTAGGTCGCAGGTTCAAATCCTGCCGTGGTCACCACTTTTTTTTAAATCCCCTTTATTCATAGGCTTTTATGTTCTGACCTCCAATTCAACTAGACAACTCGATCCATCAATTTCCTGTATTCTGCAGGGCTTTTCATACCCCATCCAGAATGAGGAGCCACATTATTATAATCTCCAATCCATTTCTTAAATAATTTCATGACTGTCTGAGTATCCTTACAATCTGATGTATAAACATAATCCCTCTTTATTGTCTCCCTGTCATGACAATCCAAAGAAAATGCCGCATAAACCCTCTCTCCATTGAAACAATGCACCTAAAAAGCATCTGAACACCACCTCATGTTTGAACAGCATGTAATGATCTCACCCGTCCTCTTAAAATCCCTATAAGTAAACTTCCTCTTCTTCAATATAAGCCCATTCTTATCCATAGCTCTATAAATCCTCTTCTTGTTATAACCTTCCCTGGAGGTCATAAGGCACTCTTATGCTACAGGGGCTTTAATGGCGACATAAAGTATTTCTGCTGTTCAGGCAACTTTAGGTCATACTACAAGTCGGATGACTGAGAAGTATGCCAAAGTGATAGCCCTTCTTGATAAGAGAGTGGCAGAGAAGACAGCAAAGTTTTTTGATATTTTTAATAAGAATGGAGTATCAAATTTGGAAATTGGAAAGTGAGTGTGCCTAACTTTTGGAAAATCACAGCGAGTTAAATTTTGAGATAAAAAGTTTAAGCAATTCCAATAGCTAAGAGAGTGAATGGTAGGAGGTGCCGGATTCGAACCGACGACATCCACCTTGTAAGGGTGGCGCTCTACCAACTGAGCTAACCTCCTGCCTATTAATATAAAGTCATTTAATTTAACAAGTTTTACGATTTTGTTTGTCAAATTTATAGGTTTTTAATTTATACTAATTTGAAGTTTTCAACAATTAGTTAATTTCTACAGCTTCCACTTTTTGAAATTTAGATATCTTCCTCTGAAGAGTTTTTGCTTCTTTTAGGGAGTAACACATTTCTTCAAGATAAGCTACAGGAAGCCAGCCAATACATAACTTTTGAGGATTCCAGGATAAACCTATTTCAGAAAAATATTTTTCCTTTGTGTGAAACCATTTCTTCATTTTATCAAGTGAGTATAAATGCATATCATAACCACGGCTAGGGCCTAAATATAATAAAAAGTCAGAAGCAAGCTTGCGAAATAACTGGATATGTTCAGTAGGAAGAGTCTCATCCTGACTCCAGTACAGTTCCATCATATGACGCCCTACTTGTGCATAATTAATATAAATATTTCCAAATGTTTGATTTAAAACAGCATTCTCATAATCTTTATCTGTAAGTTCTTGCTTTTTCTGATTATAAAAGGTAATTGTAATATCTGCTTTTGAAACGCTTTTTTGATTACCATATTTCATATCATACAAATAAGATTCCATTTGATGAAGAACGACATTTAAATCATTCCAATATTGAAATGACTGTTTGGTCAAATCATTTTTAACCAAATGACGATCGGCAAAATTTACATGAATACGGTTTACTTCACTCTGAACATCAGTAAAATCCACTGTGCCAAAATCTATCTCAGGATGAAGAGGCTTTAAATTTTCAATTAAAGAGATAACTCTTTTAATGCCATTTTCTATCCCTACTTTAGGCTCTTTATAGAAGCCTGCAAATCTATCTTTTTCTCTTACACCATGTGGTAAATCATTTTTCACTAAACTTGCCCATCTTTGAGCCAAATCTGTTTGTCGGATATGAAATTTTAAATCAAAATGTTCTTTCTCAAGATTTGTCAAACGAATATTTAAACTTGTAAACATCTTTAATTACCTAATTAATCAAATAGTTTCTTGTAGCATCGTATGGGTAAAAAGTATATCTATTTAAGTAAGAACAGTCAAAAAATATTTAAAATTATCAAATACTATAATTTTTTTACATTCCCTCTAATACATCTCAGTTATAATAAGGCTAATGAAAAGTCAGAAACTTGTATCTACAGAAGCAATGAGATTCTCTATTACCTCTTTATATGTTTGCTAATTTTTCTATACGCAAGCATCGGGAAAAGCTTTGCAGCTTTAACCGTGAACAAATGAGCCTCACTGAATGCATATTATTCAAAACAACAGCAGACAGCTATAGTGGTAAGAACTGTGAGTTTCTTATGGGAATCTGTTTGCCTTAATCTATACAGTCAGGAGGAATAAAACACTGTCATTTATTCTTAATTCATTAGCTTATATTTAATATAAAAATGCATAAAGATAACAAAAAAGATTATGATTTAAGCAATGAAACTTGCCACAAAGCGTTAGGAACCTTTAAGAAGTTGTATAAATATATTAAACTTATTAAGTTAAGCAAAATATAGGTGGGAAGATGCTGGTTGTAGGCAAAATTATAAAATTAGAATGCAATGAAACAACAAAGTATGGTTTTATAAAAATTGAAGATATAGAAGACAAAGTTCTTTTTAACACCCTTTCATTTTTCCACAATATCTGTTTTGAAGATTTAAAAGTTGGTGACAAAGTTAGCATCTATGTCAAACAAACAGATCAAGGCCCCTTTGCAGAAAGCCTGACTTTATTTAGGCATCCTTCTCAAAAAGACATCCCTGTTCCTCCAGAATCCAGTTTGTAATTTCTTTTGTTTCTTTAATAATCTTACAAAACTATTAATTTCAAAATTCTATTTGATTTAAACATAGGTCTAAAGCTTGACACAGTGAAAGTTCTCCAGTATAAATTAAACCCGTGAAGAGGTATTCATGAAAAATTTATCAATTTGCATTTTGTTAGGTATTTTCTCCACTATTGCTTGTGCACAAAAAAATCCTACAGAACAGGCACAAGTTCAGCTAGAACAAAAGACTGAAACCCCCAAAATAAAACAGGTACAAGTTCAGCCAGAACAAAAGACTGAAACCCCCAAAATAAAACAGGTACAAGTTCAGCCAGAACAAAAGACTGAAACCCCCAAAATAAAACAGGTACAAGTTCAGCCAGAACAAAAGACTGAAGCCCCTAAAACAAAACAGGCGCAAACTAAACCTTCTCAAAAGGAAGCCCCTAAAACAGAACGGGCGCAAACTAAACCTTCTCAAAAGAAGGCCCCTAAAACAGAACGGGCGCAAACTAAACCTTCTCAAAAGAAGGCCCTTAAAATAGAACGGGCGCAAACTAAACCTTCTCAAAAGGAGGCCCCTAAAACAGAACGGGCGCAAACTAAACCTTCTCAAAAGAAGGCCCCTAAAACAGAACGGGCGCAAACTAAACCTTCTCAAAAGAAGGCCCCTAAAACAGAACGGGCGCAAACTAAACCTTCTCAAAAGAAGGCCCCTAAAACAGAACGGGCGCAAACTAAACCTTCTCAAAAGAAGGCCCCTAAAACAGAACGGGCGCAAACTAAACCTTCTCAAAAGGAAGCCCCTAAAACAGAACAAACTTCTCAGGAGCCTATAGATCCTAAAGAAAAGCCTAAAGCTGTTGTTCAAAAAACTAACAACACTGATTCCACAGTTTCTGTTCAGGTCGGAGTTCAATATGAATGTGATAATAACAAATCTTATATTCTCCATGAACCCGGCACAAACTATGAAGGCAGTCTTTGTGAATTAGATGCTGGACATACAGAAAGTCTTGTAGACTGGTATGCTTTACATGATTCTTCTTTTTGCAGACAAAAACTTCAGGAAATGATAGAGCAACATAAGTGTTCTGTAAAATAAGTTACCAATTAACCTAACTTCCTTTGAATTTAAAGAAAAACTCGAAAAAAAGCTTATTCCAATTCTTTCTATTTCTATGTAAATACCTGCCTCAACAAAATTTATTCCCCTCCTGATCCCCTTATATAGTGTGGACAAAGATGACGAGTTCATCTATGTAATAACAATCTAAGAAAGAGGAGGTTTTCTAAGATGAGAAGATATAATGATGAGTGGAAGTCACAGACTTTAAAACAAAAAAGCTCAAATGCATTATGCTTAAGATAAAATCTGAATGGAAAATAGGCTGTTTAATCAGAAAATGCCACACAGCCAGTTTTTATTTTATTGTAGATAGTTTTTACAGAGATTCCTAAAGCTCTAGCACTGGCTTGCTTTGATTGAAAATGTTCAAGAGACATTTGAATATAATGATTAATTATGTCTTCAAGAGTTAAAGAGGGATTATACTTAATGATTTGATCAAGGATAACACTCTTTTTACCTTTTATAGGAAGATGATCTTTTGTTATAAATTCCTTATCTGAGTGCAAAATAGATACCTTAAAGCAAACATCTTTTAGTTCTTTTACATTTTCCTTCCAAAAATGATGTTTTAAAACCCGCAATGCCTGTTCTGTCATACGGCCCTTAAAAGCATTTTGTTTATTAAATAAAGAAACCAAAACAGGAATATCCTCCTGTCTCTCAGACAGCAAAGGCAAAATTAAAAGATTTTGACTTAAAATCTCAAAAATATGTTGAGAAAACTGATTTTCTTTTACCATTTTGGAAAGATTTTCTGAAGCTGCACAAATTAAACGAGGTGATGTTTCTCTTTTTTTATGATTAATAAGATGATATAAAAACTTTTCTTGTAAGGCTGGCTTAAAGCATTCTATCCCTTTTATAAATAGAGTGTTGTTGATGCCACTGTTTAAAAGGCCTTTCTCATGCCCACCTTTGCCAAAAAGTCTACTTTCAATAGTGTGCTGATCAAGGTCATAACAAAAAAAATTGATAAGCCTTCTTTGTTGCTTGTTCTCACCTTTGTTAAATATTTCAAAAGCCGCTGTTGTTCGGCCTGTCCCCTTAGCTCCTAAAATTAATATAGGGGATTTTATAAAAGCCAAGTCCTTTATTTTTTCATACAATATTTGCATAATAGGAGATTCAGAAATAAAAACAGATCCTGAATGATTTGTGCGTATTGAATCTTCTTTAAAACCTCCTTCCAAACTCACTTGATTACGACCTGCCTGTAGAAAAATCATTTTATTCTCCTTTCTTTTCCAATATTGAGTAGCCTATTTTTCTAAAAAGATTTTTTTTAAACATAAAATTATTTTTATCATTCAATAATGAAACAGCCTTATATATAAAGGGTTTTGTTTTTTTTCTCAATGAAAACAAGGAATTGTGAAGCTTGAATAAAATGAATTTACATAATCTTCAAAAAAGTGTTCAAAAAGTTAACTGTGTCTTAAAAAAAATAACAAAAACAAAAACAATACTTTTTAAAATTAAATGTTATGAAATTTATTTTTTTCAAAAAGGAATCTATTGTATTTTTAAAAACTTAAAAACTCTTAAAGTCTTTTTTTTAAAGCATAAAAGTATATTCTGTTTATAATTTAAATTTTCTGGAATACAAATGTCACTAATTTCTTAAATAAACATAAAAGATTTCTTTGAATTTTTTTCAAAAAGTTGACAAGACAATACACAAAAAATGATTATGTCTTGAAATTGATCAAAGAGTGGAGATGCGCCACTAAAAAATGAATAAAAAGGAGGAGTATCATAATGAAAAACATTTTCTATCTAATGAGTCTATTTTATTTGATTTCTTGTGGGCAGCATTTGTCTTTATCTTCCTCTGGTGAGTCCGATCAAGAAAACTATCAGATGTCTGACGATCCTCAAATCTATCTCAGCCGTCAAAATATCTCTGTAAATATACAAACCATAAATAGAGAAAATTTTGTTCTCCATTTATCTGATAAATTTATTTTTTCTGATCAGGAAAAAACAGAGCCTTCAGTGAATTGGGGTAAGTTAAAACCTCTTGAACAAGAGGAATCCACAAAAGTTAAAGTGTCCTCCTTTTGTTCTTATAACAAAGAACAAACAGATGGTGAACACAGTAGAATTGTACAGGAAATCAGCAGTGAAACTTATATATGGACTTTTTCTATTTTTGAATTGCTTCCAAAAAAAATTTTATTAAGGCAAATAAATAAAACTTTTTATTGCAGTTTTGTTTTTGCTTTTAAGGATTCCAAAGGTGTTTTTCATTATTATAATATAGCTCAACAAACTATTGAACCTTCTTTTACAGGCAATGCCATTAATAAACTGTCTCTAATTAGAGAAACAGAAACAGGCCGTCACCTTCCCGTTGATAATGAAGTTATTAATAAAGAAAATCTGCATAAAATCTTACTCTTAAATACAACAGAAATACCAGCTCAGAAATATCACCTGTTTTGTGAGGATCTAAAAATAATAAGCTTTTCAACTTCTGAATCAACGACAATACCCTTATTTGTATACCTGATAAATCTTAAAGTGGAGCAATGGCCTGAAAATGTAAAAAAGTGTCGTGTGTTTTCTGAAGATGGAAAAAGACTAACAGGGATGAGCAATATTTTTAACCTGGATTTTAATTCCATAAGGAATGAATCTCAAAATATTAAAATACAGGACATTGATTTAACACAAATCAAAGATTTTTTAGTTATGGATATAGCTCAAATGCCGAAAGAAGGAGGGCAAACAATACCTATAAACAGTCATTTTTATTTTAGCTATTCTGATCAGACTGACAGTGCAACACAAAATTACAATTTTATTGATATAACAGTAAACACCCTATGCTTTAATAAACATATTTTTGGAAGAGGCAAAGTCTCAAACAATACTTACACTTTTCCTTTTCGCAGAAAGTTTCCTATTATGGCTGTTACTCCAAAAAAAGCATTTGTGATGAATATTGGGACATACAGTGATATGGAAAGGATACGAAGTAAATTCTTAAAAACAAAAAAGAGGTTTTATGTGAGGGACAGAATAACCAGAAAAAAGTATACAAGCTATTGTATATATAAATTAACACTAACAAATAGGCATAGACCGGAAAACAAACAAGAATTTGAAGAAAAAAATTATTCAATAAAATGGGAAAATAAACCTTATGGAGTTCAATACAGACCTTTAGACAACTATAAGTCCATAACACCTTTTCCTAATTGGGAAAACAAAGCAAAAATATCAGAAAGGTTTTTAAGACTAGAGGATATAGATACAAACAAGGCTGGACATATCAGTTTTAATTTTTTTGATACAGTTGATGATGATTCTTTCTTTATAGAAGGTCATAAAGTCAATCATGTAAAATTGGAATGTCACAGTGGTAAAAATAAAGACAGTAAATCCAACTCTATAATTATTAACTGGCCCTATAGTATCTTGGATAATCCTCTTTTATTAAAAACATTTTTTCAAAATCCTGAAATCAGAGCCTATATCAGAAAAAATATAGTGGCTATATGCCGTTTGATGCTTTATGAGGATGAACTGCTCAGATACTTTTCAGGGGAGATGAAAATCACAATATAATGTACTGAGAACAAAAATTAAGTGACTTTTTCTTTAGGAAATAAGCTTTTCATTACATAGAAGCCTAAATTCTTCAAATAAAATTCATAAAATACTAGGCTAAATACTGGTTTTTTTTAAACTAAAAGAATAATTTTTTTCATAATCAAGCTAAAGGTCTGTATTTAACTATCCGATTTATTTATCGTAAGTTGAGCTAAAACCAAAAGGAGAATATGATGATATGTCCAAGATGCAATAACCAAACAGAGCAAGTAAGCAACACATTTATCTGTAAATGTGGCTGGAGTTATTCTACTAAAAAAACAGAGTCTTCTGAAAAACACATTATTCTTGGTATGGTTTTTGCTGTTACTTTGATAGCAGTCTGTTTATTTCACTTTTTTCAATGGGGATCACATGGTTTTAGTGTGATTTTAGCGGAACCGAATAAAAAAGTTAATATTTGTATGGATTTAAAAAAATATGACTGCGTAGAAAAAAATTATACAAAACTTTTTCAAAAAACAGGGGATTTAACATTTCTGGAGAAACTTGGGGAACTTCAATTTAAAAGGGGAAAGTTTGATGAATCTGAAAAAACCTACCAAATGTATTTTTCAAAAAATGGAAAAAGTTATAAAGCCGCTTACTATTATGCCCATAGTTTGGCTAAAGTGGAAAATATTGAAGGAGCTATCCAATATTTTGATTCCATATTAAGAAGTAAACCACAAGTTCTCATGGTTACAATTATGGAATCCTATCTGGAGATTTTGGTTTCTCACAATCGCATTAATAAAGCCAAAGAGGTTTTGTCATGGGCAAATAAAGTCAATAAAGGATCTGCCAATACCTTAAATCAAATAGAAGCCTGGCGTAAAAGATTTAATATTTAACCTTCCTATCCTGACCCTCATTTCAATGAGACAACTTGTCTAAGAGATTAATATTCTCAATTACAAACTAGCCGGTTTTTTCTATCTTTTCTTTTTTTTAGTCTGATTTGTTTTTTATGACTTTGTGTTTTTTTGCTCTTTTGTTTTCTTTTTTTAAGTCTTTATTGGAGCCCGCTTTAAACTTTTTTTTACCGGATCTTTTTTTAACATCTTTGCCCTTTATAACTTTAAGGACATCTTCAAGATTAAGTTTTAAAGGATCTACATCTTTTGAAAGGCTGTAATTTTTATTTTTGAACTTAATGTAAGGGGAATAGCCTTCCAAAATTTTGATTGTCTCTTTATTATGAGTAAATTCTTTAAGGGCTTTGCCTGTTCTTTTTTTGCCTTTTTTCTCTTGAGAAAGAATGCTTAAAGCCTCTTTAAGCCCTAAAGATAAAAAACCTTCATTGGAAGGCACAGAGCGGAAGTCTCCATCATGCACAATATAAGGGCCATACCTCCCTATGCTTTTTTTTATCTCTTTTTTTGTCTTAGGATGATGACCCAAAACTTTAGGAAGCTCTAAAAGCTGTAAAGCCTGATCCAACTTTAGACCTTCAAGAGATAAAAACTTGGGAATCCCGGCCCGTTTTTCTCCTCCCTCAAGCTCTAAATAAGGGCCAAAACGACCTGTTCTTATAAAAATTTTCTTTTTGCTTTTTGGCTCAACTCCAAGAATCTGCTCTTTATTTTCTTTTGGCTTTAAAATTTCTTCTATTCTTTCAGAAGTCATATCTGATAAAAAGAGGTCCTCCGGTAAAGAGGACTTAAGCTCTTTTTTTCCTTTTTTTTGAGTCATATAAGCGCCAAACCGGCCAACATGAAAGTTTATCCCTTTAAAAGGATTAAAATGTAGTACTTTGGATTTTGAGCTGTCTATAGTTTTTTCACGCTCCTCCACTTGTTTTTTTAGCCCTTTTCTTCCTTTATAAATCGCATTTAAATATTTAACATAATCTGTTTTTCCCAAAGCAATATCATCAAGGGCCCCTTCCATTTTGGATGTAAAATCAAGATCCACATAGTCTGATAAATGCTCACTCAAAAGTTTTGTAACCGCCAAAGCTGTAAAAGTAGGAGCTAAATTTTTGTTCACCTTTTTTACATAACCTCTATCCTGAATAGTCGCAATGATAGGGGCGTAAGTTGAAGGGCGTCCAACTCCTTCTGCCTCCAATTTTTGAATAAGTGAAGCTTCATTATAACGAAAAGGGGGCTGAGTTTCACGATGCTTACTGAAGAGTTTTAAACACTTTAACTGATCCCCTTTTTTTAAAGAAGGAAGAAGAGAGTCCCCCTCCTCTTGATCCTTATAAACTCTGTAAAAGCCGGGAGAAACAATTCTTAGTCCTGAAGAGGAAAACAGAGCCTCTCCAGCTTTGATATGAAGACTGGTTTGCTCCTGTTTACAGTTTTTCATTTGGCAGGCCAGAGTTCTTTGCCATATTAACTGGTAAAGTTTTAACTCATTATCTGTTAAGCCTGTTTTTTCCGGACTCTTAAACTCCTGTCCCGCCGGGCGAATAGCCTCATGGGCCTCCTGAGCGCCCTTAGCCTTTGCTTTATAAACCCGCGCCTTTAAAGTTAACTCATCCTTTCCGTAAAGTTTGGAAACCGCTTTTCTTATTCCAGCTATAGCCTCATTGGAAAGCTGGGTGGAGTCTGTTCTCATATAAGTTATAAACCCCTTCTCGTAAAGTTTTTGAGCTAAAGACATAGTCTGGCGAGGCGAAAAATTAAGCTTTCTATTTCCTGCCTGTTGCAAGGTGGATGTTATAAAAGGCGCTTTTGGAGATCTGGAAATGGGCTTTCTTTCAACTTTCTGAACTGTCCACACATTTTTTTTTATTTTTTTCAAAAGCGCTTCAGCTTCTTTTTCCTTTAAATGAAAAAGTTTTTTATTTTTTATCTGCCCTTTACTGTCAAAGTCTTTGCCTGCCGCCAGTCTTTTGGATTTCCACGAATGCAGATAAGAGGAAAATTTTATTTGTTTTTGGAGAGGCTTCTTATCAGGAGATAACTCTGCTTCTATATTATAATAAGAGGCTTTAACAAAATTCATTCGCTCTATTTCCCTCTTACTGATAAGTTTAACCGCCACAGACTGAACACGGCCTGCAGAAAGCTTTGCTGTGATCTTTTTCCATAAAAGAGGGGAGATAGTGTAACCTACCAAACGATCCAAAACCCTTCTGGCCTCCTGAGCCTGAACAAGCCCCTTATTAATAGGGCGGTAACCTTTCAAAGCTTGTTGGATGGCTGATTTCGTGATTTCGTGAAATGCAATTCTTTTAACAGGGATTTTTGGCTTAAGAATTTGGGAAAGATGCCAGCTGATGCTTTCCCCCTCTCTATCTTCATCCGTTGCAAGAATTAACTCACTGGCTTTTTTAAGCTCTTCTTTTAAAGACTTAACAACTTTGGCTTTGGACTGCGGGATACAGTAAATAGGTTCAAAATTTTCATCTACATTGACCCCAAGATTTTTCCAAGGTTTCTTTTTATACTTTTCCGGTATATCTTTGGCTGATTCAGGAAGATCCCTAATATGCCCCATGCAGGCTAAAACCTTGTAACTGGAATCCAAAAAACGGCTGATAGTTTTTGCTTTTGTAGGGGACTCTACAATAAGCAGCTTTTTTTTCGGCATAGGGGATATTATTAGCCATTCCTATTTTAAGATTCAAGGCTTTTATTATAAAATACAGGTCATCTGGTTGTATTCTCAGCCTTTTGCAATCATTTTCCACAAAAAAACCTAAATATAAAGACAATGTAAAAATTTGAAAGAGATCAGGTTTATATTGAATTTCATCAAGACAAAATAAGACTTTGATGATTTAATTCAAAAAAAGCTTCAGGATCAGAAAGTTTATTTAATTCCCTTGGCAGTTGTAAATCAAGATAAATAGCTCCTTTAAACTGAGCAAGAACCTCTTTCGATAAAGTTGACTTCCCCACTTGTCTTGCTCCTAAAATAGCTACAGCAGGATAGCGCTTTAAAAATTCTTTAAGTCTTTTTTCAGCTTGTTTCTTTTTAATAGAGCATGCATATTTGAAGTTATACTTCAAATATGCATGAATGTAATCAGGCTTTAGTCCAGCCGCCCTATACCCTATAGGATCAAAAATTAATCAAATTGCCTAGTTGATGAGGCCAGAACACAAAGTTTAGAGAGTCTTTTGGCCTTTTTCCCAAGAGCAGGGACAAAGTTCGCCTGTTTGAAGAGCATCCAAAATTCTTAATACTTCTTTAGGACTTCGTCCCACACTTAAATCTGTCACATAAACAAAACGAATGACACCTTCTGGATCCACAATAAAAGTCGCCCTTTGAGAAACCCCTTCCTTCATGTCCAAAATGCCAAGAGAAGCTGAAAGCTCTCTTTTTATATCTGAAAGCATGGGAATTTGAATATCCTTAAGATCAGGTTCATGAGTTTTCCAGGCCAAATGGACAAACTCTGAATCCACAGAAGCTGTTAAAACCTGCGCCTTTCGCTCCTGAAATTCCTTATTCATATCACTAAAGCCTTTAATCTCTGTTGGACAGACAAAAGTAAAGTCCTTGGGATAGAAAAAAAGCACCTGCCATTTCCCTTTGTAGGTCTTATGACTTATATCCTGAAAATCCTTAGAACCAGGCATAACAGCTTTCAGGTTAAATTCAGGGAGATGATCTCCAACACCTAACATAATATATCCTCCTTTTTTGATTTTAATAATGGAAAAAAATCATAACAAAAAAAAATCCTTAAGCAAAGTTTTTTATTGTTTTTTTAATTTTATTAAAAGCTCATATTATATTTTTCACTATATTATTGAGGAATTTTTTTATGTCCACTTTTATCAGGCTTTTTTCTAAAATTCTTATATGCAAATATTTTTGATTTTTTTCAAAATTGTTAAAATCAAAAAGTGTCCCAAAATAGCCTCAAAAATGGATTTTTTTTCACTTTTATATTAATTTTTTCACTTTTTTTTTTAAAACCTTGAAAAGTAAAAATCTTTATAGCTAAATTTTTAATAAAAAAGCAAGGATGTATTTATGAAAAACGGGATATGGGTTTTAGTCTTATTTTTTTCTCAATTCTTATGGGGAAATCAAGTGCCTTTTGGACTTGCAGAATCATATCTTAAAGCCCAAATACAAAACAGAAATCCAATTAATCAGTTTACTTTATTCTCCTTGAAAAATAGTGGCACTTTATCTGTTTATTACTCAGAAATTGCGGAACTTACAGAAAATACCAACCTCATTCAAGGTTCATTAGGTGATGCAGTAAAAGAAATGAATAGAGACTTATTTAAAAACACAGAAGACAATATATATGAAAACAGCTGCCTTATCCTTTTTGGAGCAAAGCTGAAATGGTGGCGCTCTCTAACTGATTACAATCGTCAGATTGCCAATGATGATTCCAATGCTGCTCCAAATGTATATGACTTTTGGAGTGGCAATCAGAACTTTCGGGATAAATATTCTTTTTTGACAGATCTTTCTCCAGAAGATAAAGAGGAACTTATATTACTCATGGTAAAAGATATAGCAATCTCTAAGAATCCATCTGTATGTGTTCCAAATCAATGGATTGTTCTGCCAAAAAGCTCTTTGTCATACACACAACCAGTCCTTGATCCCTCATATTGAGCTTCTGATTCATATTTATAATGGCAATAGAAAAACTAAAAAACTGTCTCATAAATACTTTCGTTAATATTGGAGTAAAATCCTAAACTTATTGGGATACCTAGTATTAAATAACACTTATGAGCTAAGTCTTATTCCAGTCTATAGTTGGGAGCTTCTTTTGTGATGGTTACATCATGAACATGAGATTCTTTTAAGCTTTGGGAGCTAAGTTTGACAAATTTAACATTCTTTTGAAGGCTGGGTATATCTTTAGACCCTGTATAACCCATCCCTGACCTTAAGCCTCCAATCAATTGATCCAACAGCCCTTCTACAGAACCTCTATAAGGCACCCGTCCTTCAATACCCTCTGGAACCAGCTTGGAAAAATCCAGCACATCCCCCTGGGCATATCTGTCCTTGGCGCCTTTTTTCATGGCTCCAAGACTTCCCATGCCTCTGTAAACTTTATAAGTTCTCCCTCTGTATAAAACAGTCTCTCCAGGACTTTCATCTGAACCAGCCAACAAATTTCCTAACATGACAGATGAGGCTCCTAAAGCCAAAGCTTTTACAATATCACCTGAATACTTAATGCCTCCATCAGCCACTATGGAACGACCCATCTTTTTTGCCATTTTTGCGCACTCTATAACCGCACTGATTTGAGGAACACCCACCCCAGAAATAATGCGGGTTGTGCATATACTTCCTGGACCTATTCCCACTTTCACAATATCTGCGCCAGCGGAAATTAAAGCTTTAGTGCCTTCAGCTGTGGCCACATTACCTGCCATTACAAAACAATGAGAATAAGTTTTTTTTATATAACGAACCATATCCATAACTTTTTTGGAATGTCCATGAGCGGTATCCACACAAAGTAAATCCACACCGGCTTTAACAAGAGCCTGCAATCTTTCCTCTGTCTCTTTGGATACACCCACAGCAGCTCCCACAAACAATCTTCCATGAGAATCTTTATTGGCTTCTGGAAAAGCTGTTGCTTTCTCAATGTCCTTAATTGTAATAAGGCCAACCAAACAAAACTTTTCATCCACCACAGGAAGTTTTTCTATTCTGTGACGGTGAAGGATTTTTTTAGCTCCCTGAAGGGTAATGTCCTTTCCTGCTGTGACAAGCTTTTCTTTTCCTGTCATAAATTTGCGTATGGGTTGATCCAGACTTGTTTCAAAACGAAGATCCCTGTTAGTGATAATCCCCACCAGTTCTTTATCTTTGGTCACAGGGACTCCACTGATGGAGTATGCCTTCATAATTTCATAGGCTTTCTCAAGAAGATCATCAGGAGATAAGGTCACAGGATCCAAAATCATTCCACTTTCATATTTTTTAACTTTTTCAACCTCCTTGGCTTGAGAGGATATACTTATATTTCTATGAATAACACCAAAGCCACCCCTCTGAGCCATCACCTGAGCCATTTTATTTTCAGTAACAGTATCCATAGCCGAAGATATAATCGGCATTGTTAAAACCAGCCCCTCACATAAACGAACAGAAACATCTATCTCTGTAGGAAGAACCTCCGAATAAGAGGGAAGAAGAGAAATATCATCAAAAGTAAAAGCCTGGCCAACTGTATCATTTGACATTTTGAAACTCCTTGAAAATACAAAATTAAGGAATTTTAAGTCTTCCTTCTTATTATAGAGATACTCTAAAATACTGGATTTTCAAGAAAAATCAGTATTTTAGTTTAAATAAAGAGGCTTATCAAGCAATACCTGCTTGCGGAATCGTTTGGGAATTTCTCCACGAGGCTGCTTAAAAAATTCCGCTTTGCAAAAAAATCGGCAATTGTTCATTATACAAAAGCAAACCACCTCATCCGCATAAAATTGCAGGGGTTTTAAAGAATTATTAAAGGACAGTTTAACCACATCACGGCCATGTTCTGTTCGTATAAAAAAACATTGTTTTGGTAAACTATTACTAGCTTCGAGAATTTTTTGAACAAAATCAAAGACTTTTTCTTTGTTGAGATTTTGATCAATAGCAATTCGGCTTTGTAATTCTGAAAACCAAACTACAAAACGACTACTTCCATCTTTCTTCTTAAAAAGCATAGTGGAAGCCTCAGGAATCATTCCCCCTACAATTCCATAAGGAACAATTTCAATCCACTTGCTTTTTCTGATATTCGTTTTCTTTTTCATATTTTTTCCCATAAAAGGTCATGGCATTCACTTGATTGATTGTAATAAAAATATTTTTTCCAATATCTGTTTGTTCCCCGGAAAAGTAAACCAATTTATTTTGTGTGGAACGCCCCATAAAAAGTTGTGTTTTGGGATCCTGCTTTTCCACCAAAACCTCCAGAACAGAGTTTTTATATTTCTCAGCCAGTAAAAAAGCAATCTTTTCATGTTTTTTTTGAAGTCTTGCAAGACGGATGG
This sequence comes from Bdellovibrionales bacterium, assembly GCA_965116175.1. Classification (GTDB taxonomy): domain Bacteria; phylum Bdellovibrionota; class Bdellovibrionia; order Bdellovibrionales; family UBA1609; genus JACOND01. The sequence continues at coordinate 696,917 of OZ220490.1, forward strand.
ATTTTTCCTCTTCAGAAACTGTATTTGTCCAGACTGCTGCCTTAGTCCAGGGACGCGGTGAGTATTTAAAAGAAAACAAGGCCTCATAAGGCACTTCGTCAAGAAGTGTCATGGTGTCCTCAAAAGCCTCTTCACTTTCCCCTGGAAAGCCTACTATTAAATCTGTTGATAAAACAGATCCAGGCATTTTTTCCAAAATCATCTGAGCTTTTTCAACATACTCTTCACGGGAGTAACCGCGATTCATTCTTTTTAAAATTTCTGTATTTCCGGACTGAACAGGCAAATGGATAAAATCCATGATTTTACCCCTATGCTCCTGCATAACATCCACCAAGGCTTCATTAAAGTCCTTGGGATGGGAAGTGGTAAACCTTATCCTTTTTATATGTGTCTTCAATGCTAAAGACTTAAGAAGTTTTGCAAAATCAGCGCCGCAGGGGGATTTGTAAGAGTTCACATTTTGCCCTAGTAAAGTCACTTCCTTTACTCCTCTTTTCACAAGAGATTGGACATCCTCTATAAGATGACTTAGAGGACGACTTCTTTCCCGACCACGAGTAAAGGGAACCACACAAAAAGTACAAAAATTATCACAACCTTTTGAAATATTTACAAAAGCTGATACACCGGGATTTCCCACCAAGGTTTGAATATGATAAGGCTCATCAGGTTTTTGCCTAGCAGAAACAAATTTCTTTTTATTATTTAATTCAGAAAGGACAGTGGGAAGCTCATCAATAGCATCTGTTCCTAAAACAAAATCTATCAAAGGGATTTGCTTGAGAAGGCGGGAACGCTCTTGCTGAGCAACACAGCCAGCCACTCCTATCTTTAAGTGGGGTTTGCTCTCTTTAAGTTTTCTATAACGCCCTATTTCTGAATGGACTTTATGAACAGGTTTTTCACGAATGCTGCAGGAATTGATAATAATGAGGTCTGACATCTCTGCCTGAGGAGTTGCTGTCCACCCTGACATTTCTAAAATACAACTCATCCTTTCACTGTCATTCACATTCATTTGACAGCCATAAGTGGAAATAAAAAAGTTCTTTCTATATGACGAAATGGGTTCTGAAGCTTTTTTAATAGAGAGCATGGTCTATTTTTGTTATCCTTAATGTTTTAATCAAAAAAACTTTCTTCATCTGACAAATCACTGACTTCTTCATCTGTAAACTTCCTAAGAGCCAGTTTAAAGTCTTTATCTGAAGAAAGGTCTTTCAAAAGATACTCAAAAACAGCTTCTGAGTGTTTATGGGACAGAGAAATATAACTTTTAGTCAAAATATCCTGATCCACAATTTGTTTCCTTTTTTTTATGACTTTAAAAAGAGAGAAAAAATGAATGCGGCAATAGCCTTCAACAACAGCAGGATAATCACAGTTTTCAACAACACAGTATGTTCTCCCCTTCATATCCTTTAAAACAAGCTTTTCCTCTTTTTCCTTCTCCAAAAGCTTTTCTAATTCCTTTTCACAATAAGCTAAACTGGAAACAGCACCTCTGATTTTTTTTTTTGCTGTTTGCTTCCTAGAGAAAGCTCTTTGTTCTAAAGCCTGCTTTTTTTGTTTAAAAGCCTTCTGATTTTTATCATCTTTAAGTTGTTTGGAAGGAGTTTTCAGATTTTTTAAACTTTTATTGGAACCCGATTTTTGATCGGTTTTATGAGATTGTCTTTTCTTATCTGTATTTCTTTTCAATAGTTTTTTTGTAGCTTTACCACTTAAAGCCTTCTTAGCTCTAGGTTTTTTTAAGGTTTTAAACTTGGCCTTTTTCGCCGTTTTTTTTCCAACAGCCTTTTTCTTTATTTTTTTTGACGCCCTTTGAGAAACGGCTTTTTTTATCTTAGTGGTTTTTTTTAACTTCTTTACAGACATTTTAACACCTTAGTTTTTTATCTTGCTCATCAATTTTAAAAAATATATTTCATTTCTATAACATTCATCTCAAACAATAACTATACACTTCTTTAAAGTTTTCAACTTTTTTCTCACTTAAATTTTAATTGATATAGATATTTCCCGTATTTGATTCTAAAAAAACCTTTCCTTTTCTTTTAGAGCCTCTAAACCATCCTGAAAGTTTTGTCGACTTTCCCGAAAATTTTTTATAAAGATATTTTGGACCATAAATTCTGCCCCGTTCTGTATAGGCTGTAATTTGTGGCGAATAACCTCCTACAAAAGAAAATCTCACAGCGCCCTCTCCAGAAAAAATATCAACATTTTCAGGCTGGATAACCGCTGTTATTTTCCCCGATTGGCTGGAGCCTTTAAGATCCCCTTCAAACTGTTTTAACTTAACTTCTGCCTTATTTGTTATAAAATTTAACAGCCCTTCAGTTTTTTCAACTTTTAACTGTCCTTCATTGATATGATACTGAAATCTGCCTTTGCTTGAAGAAAGAAGGTGATTTACACGAAATCCCTTTACAGACAGGGAACCCTGATGCCGGTCAATATCTATCCGGCCTTCCTTTAAGCTCAAATTCCAGGAACCTTTGTTTTTTGAACCTTTAATATTTCCCCGAAAACTGGAAATGAACACAGGCTTTGTCCATGATGAAAAAGAACTTTGAGAAAAAAAAGAAAAAATCTTAATCGGCACAGATGGTCCTGAAATTTCCAAGGTCAAAACAGGTTTGGAAGAACTGACTCGCCATGACTTTTTAGAACTAACATTCCTGGATCTAATGGTTAAAAGCCCTCCTTCAGTATGGAAATATAAATCCCCCATCCATTTTATTGTCCAATCAGCTGTATGATTTTTTACAACCTTTACATTTAAGTGAACAACTTTAAGAGTAATGGATTTTATTTCTCCAGCAGAAAAAGTTTTTTCCTCTCCAAATAAAGGTAAACAAAGGAAAAGGAGAAAAAAAATAATCAGTGCCTTTATTTTATTCAATTCATAACCTCTGCTTTTATAAATTTTATCCTTATAATAAAATGTTTTTCTTTCATTGTCTTTACATTTTGTCTGTACGAAATACAAATAAAAAATCAAGACTTTGGTTTTAAAAACTCAGTTTTTCCCTTAAAAGATTATCCAATTTAATAAGAAAATCTTAAATCTGACACTATAAAAACCCGATAAATCTCATATCGGAATGCTAAAATAATATAAAGGAACTCTTTATGCGCATTATATTAAAAATTCTGTTTTTCATTTTCGTTTCCACTCTCTTTGTCGCAAACAGTGAGGCCGTCATTGTGTTAAAAGTTAAAAATAAACAAGCCCTTATTCATCTGGAAGGAGTCAATACCAAAAGAGGGGCTTACTTTGAAGCTATAGATCTTTATGGAAAGAAAAAAGGGATTTTGCAAATCAAAAGGGTGGGTCAAAAAAAAGCTATTGGTGTTTTAAAATGGGGTAAAATAGCTAAAAGATGGTCTCTAGAGCCTATCAGCAAAAACAAAGCCTTAGCCGTTAAAAAAATGGCTAAAAGAAAGGTTAAATTAGCCCTCATCCAAAAGAAAAAAATCAAAAGAAAATTGGCAAAACAAAAAATCCTTTTAAAAAAAAGAATGGCTGCTAAAAGAAAAAAACAGAGAAGAAGAAGGTCTATTGCCTCTAATAATCAGGAAGAGTACATATTAAATGATATGCCCAAAGAATTTCAAGAGTTTCCTTCTGACAGTTCGGATTATCAATCTCAGGAAGTCTTAGCAGATGATTCAGGTTATGAAGAAGAGGGCTTTAGAAGTTCGGATCAAAATCAAGACAAAAACTTTGATTTTCAGGAAGTTTATGATGCCGAGCCAAAAGGCCCTAAACAGCTTTCTGCAGGTATAGCCCCACGCATGGAATTTGGTCTTATGCAGGTTAATCCTAATCATAATCCTGGATACATGGCGACAGGACTGGGTTATGGTCTTTCTGTTTTTGCGGATTTTGCTTTAAACAATCTTATAAGGACAGAGGGAAGTCTTGGTTTTAAAAGGTTTGCTGTTCATGCTGATGAAAATAAATGTGGAGAAAGGAGAGGCTGTTCCGTTGAAATCAACTACATTACAGCAGGCTTGAGTCTTAAAATGAATATAATGGATTTCAATGATCATAAACTGTGGGGCGCTCTTGAAGGAGTTTTAATGTATCCAATGAGACCACCGGTCAGCAATCAAATATTAGAAAATGAAAGCTTTGATCCCCCTCATGGAACCCTTGGATTGGCCTTGGGTACAGACATCACTATGGGTAACTTTATCTTCCCTATATCTTTCAGAAGTGGTTTTCACATACCTCCTTCTAAAGGGGCCGTGGTAGGAAATGCAGGATTGCAGCTGGGTGTGGCTTATAACTTTTAAACAAAATCCGTTTTTCGCTTTACACTGACTACATTATCAACCTGACTGAGTCGGGTTATTAATTGATTAGCCTGCCTTAAACCCTTAACTTTTGTATTAAAAGAAACAAAAACTTTAAGGGAGCCTGTGTGATTAACCTTTAAATTTATAATATTCAAACCAAAAAAATTAAAAGCTTCACTAAGTTTTGAAAGCGTCCCTGGTTTGTCCATACAAACTGTACTTAAGGTAATAGTGTAGTCGTTATTTTGACTTTGATCGCTTTTCCAACTGACTTCAACAAAACGATCTGGAGAAATTTGAGCCAAAGCCTTGCAAATACTTCTATGAACAACAATTCCCTTTTTCCGGCTTACATAAGCTTTAACATTATCACCAGCAACAGGATAACAACATCTTGCAAAATGAACCATTACATTATCAGCTCCCTCTATAACCAAAGGAGAGCCTGAAGATTCCTCTGTAGCTTGCTGATTTACAGAAGATATATCAATTTGATCCAAATAACCGCTGCCTTTATCTTTAATTTTCTGCAAATACTCAATGATTTGTTTAAAAACAATTTTTCCAAAACCCAAGTGAATAAACAGATCTTCTTTTTTATGAAGCCCTTTGGATTTCATAAATTCAGAGAACTGGGGATCAGATAAAATATCCTTCTCACTGATTTTGAACCGGCTGCAGCCGGACTCAAACATTTTTGCTCCTATTTCCATGGATTTTTTTCTTTCTTCAGAATTAAAAAAGCTTCTAATAGAGGAAAGAGCTTTAGAAGTAACACAAATTTTTAACCAATCTTTAGAGGGTTTTGGTTTTTTTGATGCAATAACCTCTACCCGGTCTCCACTTCTCAGTTTATAATCCAAAGGAACTTGATGACCATTAACTTTAGCGCCTGCTGTTCTTTCTCCAATTTGAGTGTGTATAGCATAGGCAAAGTCTATAGGGGTGGCTCCTTGTGGAAATTCTTTAATTTCCCCTTCAGGGGTAAAAACATAAATTTCTGATTCAAAAAGATCCATTTTGACATTTTCAAGAAACTCTCTTGAATCAACAGAGTTTTGATGCCATGACAGCAAATCCTGCAACCAATTGAATTTATAGAGACTGTTATTTTTGATCTCTCTTTTTTTATCTCCCAATTTATACATCCAATGGGCAGCCACCCCTCTTTCAGCCACAAGGTGCATATCATGAGTCCGTATTTGTATTTCAATTTGCCGTCCTTCCAGACCTAACACAGTGGTATGAAGGCTTTGATAGTTATTCCTTTTAGGCATAGCAATAAAATCCTTAAACCGACCAGGAACAGGTTTCCAAAGAGCATGAATTAAGCCTAAAATTTCATAACATTCATGCACTTCATCCACACAAATACGAAAAGCCACAATATCATGAATGTCTTCAAAAGAAATATACTGGCCAGTCATTTTCCGGTATATAGAATATAAATTTTTATATCGGCCTGTAACCTCATAATTCCAAATGCCATTGGATTTTAATTCCTTTTTTAAAAGGCTCACGACCTTTTCTATATAAATATCTTTATCCTTATTGATTTCCCTCATCTTCTTTTCAAGATTTGCGCATTCTTCCGGATAGGCAAAATTAAAAGATAAATCTTCCATTTCCACTTTGATGGCATGCATACCAAGACGAGAGGCTAAGGGGGTATAAATTTCTAAAGTCTCATTAGCTATAGCTGTCTGTTTTTCCTCAGGCATATATTGAAGGGTTCTCAAGTTATGAAGTCTATCAGCCAACTTAACTAAAATCACACGAACATCCCGTCCCATAGCTACAATCATTTTACGAATATTTTCACTTTGTTTATGATAGTTATTTCTAAAGTTCATACGGGAAATTTTTGTCACCCCATCAAGCAAAAAAGCTATAGTTTGCCCAAACTCTTTTTCTATATCCTGTAAACTGATAGAAGTATCCTCCACAACATCATGAAGCAAAGCTGTAATAATGCTGTCCATATCCATACCCATATCAGCAAGAATGCCCGCTACACTCACAGGATGAGTAATATAAGGCTCTCCACTCCGCCTTGTCTGGCCTTCATGAGCTTTTTTGGAATATTCATAAGCTTTTAGAAGCTGTTCCAAATTAACTTTTGGACTGCGTTTTTGCAGTTTGATTTTTAAATCATCTATACTGATGGAATGAGAGTTTTCTAAAGTAAGTTTTTGCAAAAGGGCCACATATGAATTTTAACAAAAAATTTTATTTTTTACAACAAAGGTTTTAATTTTTGAGTTTTTCAAAGAATTTTTGAAGATAAATTTGTAAAATTTTCCAGATATTGATCCATCCGGACAGTCCATTTAAAAAAACAAACATAACAAAAAAGAGTTGGTTTATTTTGATTATAAATTAGCAGATTACTTTAGAATCACAAACTAAAGCTCTGGGTTGCATTTTTAGCTTTTATTAAACGGGATAAATTACTCTTCTTTTTTATTATAGTCTACATTGATAGTCTCACCATCTCCACTGTTTTTACCAGCGTTATTGGAAGAATTTGTCTCCTCTGGTTTTTCTGTTGTCTCTGATTCGGCCTGGTTCTGCTGTCCATGACCATGTTTATAAATTTCTTCAGCAATTTTTTGAGATTGCTGTGTAATATTTTCTGTTGCACTCTTTAATTCATCTATATCTATATCCTCTTTTTTCAAGAGCTCCCTAGCTTGCTGAAAAGAAGATTCAGCTGATTTTTTTAATTCATCAGAAATATTATCTCCATTTTCTTTCACTATTCTCTCAGTTTGATAAACCTTTTGATCCAACTCATTTTTTAAGCTGATCAACTCTTTTCTCTTTCTATCCTGCTCTTCATAAACCTGGGCGGATTTAACCATTTGATTGATTTCCTCTTCGCTAAGACTTGGTTTGTCAATGCGGATATTGTGGCTTTTGCCTGTAGATTGGTTTTTTGCAGAGACATGAATGATACCATTGGAGTCAATATCAAAAGAAACTTCAATTTTAGGCACTCCTCTGGGAGCAGGAGGAATATCACTTAAATCAAAACGGCCCAAAGTCTTGTTCTCTTTTGCTATACTTCTTTCCCCCTGAAGAACATGAATGGATACTATATTTTGATTATCCTCAGCTGTAGAAAAAATCTCTGATTTTTTAGTGGGAATGGTTGTATTTTTAGGTATAAGAGTAGTCATGATACCACCTAATGTTTCTATACCTAGAGAAAGAGGTGTGACATCCAATAGAAGAACATCCTTAACCTCGTTTGATAAAACTCCAGCCTGAACAGCAGCCCCCGCAGCCACAACCTGATCAGGGTTGACTGATTGATTTAGCTCTTTCTTAAAAAAAAGTTTAACAGCAGATTGCACTGCTGGAATACGAGTGCTTCCTCCTACCATGATGACTTCATGAATATCATTAATGCTTAATCCAGCATCTTGTAAAACTATTTTACAGGGTTTCAGAGTTCTCTGCACTAAGTTTTCCGTCAATTGCTCAAATTTAGATCTTGTTAAGGAAATATCAAGATGTTTTGCCCCTGCCTCTCCAGCTGTTATAAATGGAAGATTAATAGAGGTTTCCTGGGCAGAACTTAACTCTATTTTCGCCTTTTCAGCCGCTTCACGAAGCCTTTGAAGAGCAATTTTATCCTCTCTTAAGTCAATGCCTTCACTTTTCTTAAATTCATCGGCCAGCCAGTTTAAAATGATTTCATCAAAATCATCTCCACCAAGACTTGTATCCCCATTGGTGGATTTTACCTCAACCAGCTGATCTGTGATTTCTAAAATAGAAATATCAAAAGTCCCTCCTCCAAAATCATAAACAGCAACAAGGCGATTCTCCTTTTTATCCATGCCATAGGCTAAAGACGCAGCCGTCGGTTCATTTATAATCCTTTTGACTTCAAGACCAGCCACTTTTCCAGCATCTTTTGTAGCTTGTCTTTGAGAATCATTAAAGTAAGCTGGAACTGTAATAACGGCTTTTTTAACTTCCTGGCCCAAATAAGTCTCAGCATCCTTTTTCAATTTGGATAAAATAAGAGAAGCAATTTTTTCAGGAGAGACTTCTTCATCATTGATTTTAAAAGCACAGGTTTCACTGGATGATTTTTTTACAGTTTTAAAGGGATAGTTTTTAATTATATCTTTCACTTCAGAAAAGAGCCTTCCAATAAATCTTTTTGAGGAAAAAACAGTATTAACAGGGTTGCTCACAGCCTGCCTTTTTGCAATTTGGCCAACAAGAATTTCTCCTTTTTTACCAAAAGCCACAACAGAAGGGGTTGTATAAGATCCCTCCGCATTGGTTAAAATTTTAGGTTTCCCATTCTCAATAATGGAAACAACAGAGTTTGTTGTTCCTAAATCAATACCAATAATTTTTTCCATAATCTCAATCTCCCTTTTTGATTCATTTGACGGAAATTCCAAAATACAAACCCCAGCCTCTTCTATAGAAAAAGCCTGAAATTTCCTTTATAGAATAATGTTGAGACAAGAGGTCTTTATGTCAAGTTGAATTTTTAAAAAAATTCTCTATATGATTTGAAGTTTTTATCCATACTCCATTTTTGTCTTTTAGCTGAAAAATCTGTCATAGCTCTAAAATAAGGCCAACTTTTGGCGTTGAACGGCGGAAAGCCCGCTCTACGGCAAAACATACATAATATGTCTGGAGTTGATTTAACTGAAAAAACTGCCTATGCAGTGAAATAATAACGCTCAATTTTTGAGAAATGCAATTAAGGATTGCTCAACAGGAAATGCTTTCCCCTCTATGTTTTTTTAATGCAAAATAAAATTGACTATGGAACAGTAAAACAAGACAGGAAAAATAAAATTTAACAACAAGGGAAAAACTGCTTTTTATAAATGGAGGGAGGAAAGAGGGAAAAACAAAATTGATAGGCTCCGGCAAAACAGCAAAAACAGCTCCACAAATTAAAGCCAGGATAATCAACCAAAAATATCCTCTTGTAGTTTTATCAGCCGCTTTTAAGGCTGAAAGTTGATTCTGCTTGTAAAGATCATCAAAAAAAACAGTGTGAATAAGAAATGTATAACGAATGGCTTTATACACTCCTGGAATAATCAAAAAGAGAAAGAAAAGTAAAATAACTAAAACAGCTTTAATCTGATTAAAAACCACAGGCCAAACAGTATCTCTTATAAAAGTCCAAAAAGGCCTTATATCTTTATCCCTGTTATTGGATTTATAGGCATAGTAGGGAATCATAAAAACAATAAATACCTTTGACAATATATTAAGAATTACGGAAGCGGCAAACAAAACTGTAGACGAATCACCACTTCCAGAAGATGAGAAAAGACCAAGAGAAAACAAAACAAAGAGAGAAAAACCTATAAAATAAAAACCAAAATATTTATTGATCTCTTTTAAAACATAAGGACTGCTTTTAACAGTCTGTTTTAAACTGGCTTTCAAGATTCCCATTCCTTGAGCTTATAATTTTAAAAAGCCAACTGTCAACACTAATATATCTTTGACTGACTTACCTATGTCTTGATATATGGATTGAGTTTGATTTTGGTGATGCTGTTTTTAACTGATATATAATTTTTGCTTTAAATTTTTAGGATTCTTGTTAAGATAAAACTAACCTTTTATCAAAGGACAAAATTTGAAACTGAGTTTTGTTTTAAATGCCATGTTGCTGAAAGCTCATTATGACAATAAAATATCCATCTGAAAACTTGAATTGACTTTGACATGAGAATTTTATCTATCAAGTGAAAATGAATAAAAATACAGAAGACAGAAATTTCAAACACAATTAGTATATATTAAAAAAATTTGCTCTTTTTAACTGAAATGGATTCTTTCTTTAAATCAGCTATTTCCCTTAAAAGCTCCTCTTCCTTTTTCTTCAATTTTTTAGGTAATTTCACTTTAATCTCACAAATTAAATCCCCTCTCACAGGATTATCAAGGCTGGGCAATCCCCTATGAGCCAATCTGATTTGAGTTCCAGGCTGTGTTCCAGGAGAAATGTTTATTTTTTCTGTATCTGTAAGCCCTTCAAAGGATTTTTCTGTCCCAAGCAAAGCCTGAAGATAAGTGATAGAAACAGAGATTTTTATATCTCTGCCTTTTTTTACAAATAAAGGATGAGGCTTTAAACACACTTCCAAATAAAAGTCCCCGTAAACAGCCCCTTGAGGGCCTGGCTCTCCTTCTCCCTGAAGACGAAGTCTCGTGCCATTATTTACCCCTGGGGGAATTTTTACAGTTAAAGTCCTCTTTTTGCGGACAATCCCTTTGCCGTAACAACTTCCACAGGGGCTTTCCAATACTGTCCCTTTTCCTCTGCAAAAAGAACAGGCGCTGGCAAAAGAGAAAAAGCCTTTTTGAGAAATCTGCTGGCCTCTGCCATTGCAATGCGCGCATTTCTTTCGGCTGGTGCCGGGCTTGGCTCCTGAACCTTTACAAGTTGAGCAAGTGCTGTTGCCCTGAAAAGATATATCCTTTTCTGCACCTGTAAGGACTTCTTTTAAACCCAACTCCACTTCATGGTAGAGGTCAGCCCCCTTTTTGGCTCTTCCAAAACCTGAAGAGGAAAATAAATCTTCAAAACCTCCCCCACCAAATCCCCCCCCAAAGAAATCTGTATTAAAAATATCCTTAAAAGTTTCAAAAATATCACCAACATCCTGAAAGCCGCCTCTTCCATTAAAAGCGTTGTGGCCAAAGCGATCATACTGCTCTCTTTTTTGAGGATCACCTAAAACCTGATAAGCTTCAGAGGCTTCCTTAAATTTTTCCTCTTTAGCCTTATCCCCTTTATTGCGATCAGGATGGTATTTAAAGGCCAGTTTTCTATAAGCTTTTTTGATCTCATCCCGTGAGGCGTTTTTAGAAACAGACAAAACTTTATAATAGTCTTTAGGCATAAAAATTCCTTCTCAAGTGGTTTTAAGACTCTTAAGAATAATAAGAGGTCAAAAGAATCCAAAATCAAGCCCTTATGCCTTGAAACACAAAGTCTTACCTTGATTTTAAAAGCATATAAGTATATGAAATAAACAGGAATTACAAGATATATTTCCCCTGTTTAAGCTCTTGAATCTTCAAAGTTTGAGACTTTTAATAAATCAGGAAAGAAAAGTGGAAAAAAAGTGTTAGAATGCAGGAAAAGGCAAGCTCAATCAGCGGCCAAACAGGACCAATAAGAAACAGCCCGAGTGGTGGAATCGGTAGACACACAGGACTTAAAATCCTGCGGTTTTATTAAAACTGTGCCAGTTCAAGTCTGGCCTCGGGCACCATTTATATGAGTTTTATAGATTTCTTATTTAATAATTATGAAGTTATCAGAAAATCTGAAATTCAACCCCTATCCTCTGTGTGCACTCACTCAGATAAGGTCAGAAAAAAATCTCTTTTTGTAGCCTTAAAAGGACAAAAGTCAGACGGGCATGATTACTTAAAGCAAACTGTTGATAAAGGAGCCACGGCTTTGCTGGTGGAAAAAACAAGCCATATCCCTCCAAACTTTAAAGGTATCGTTCTAAAATACAAAAAAGGGCAGCAAAGCCTGCACCGCCTTTTAAATGAATTTCATAACTTCCCTTCAGAAAAGCTTTTCACAGTGGGAGTGACAGGCACAAATGGGAAAACCAGCTTCTGTTATCTGCTGGAGCATATTTATAAATTCTGCGGCTGGCCGACAGGACTTATTGGTACAGTGGATCAGCACTTTAACAAACAAAGCTGGCCTTCCACCCTCACAACTCCTGATCCTGCAGAAACTTTTGAACGGTTAAATGATTTTGTCCATTTAGGGGCAAAATCAGCCGTGATGGAGGTTTCCAGTATTGCTTTGGATCAAAACAGAGTCAACGGAATAGATTTTAAAGCTCTTGTTTTTACAAATTTAACACAGGATCATCTGGACTACCACGGGAATATGGAAAACTATTTTCAGGCCAAAAAAAAACTTTTCACTATAATGGAGAACTCAAAAAATAAAAATTTCTTTTCCCTTGTCAATCAAGATGATGAATACAGCAAAAAACTAAAAAAAATGATAAAAAGCCCCTGTTACAGCTATGGGCAAAGTTTGGCTGCTGATTTCTGTTTTAACATAAAAACCCAAACACAATTTAACAGCGTCTTTGAATTAAAAAGCCCTTTCGGCTTTTATGAGTTTTTTGTTCCCCTAACAGGGGATTACAATGTTTATAATGCCACAGCCAGTTTATCATGCGCCATGCTGACCGGCTTTAAAGCAGAGGACTGCTTTAAAGCCTTAAAAAGTTTTCCAGGCGTTCCGGGGCGGCTGGAAAAAGTTGTTTTCCCTAATTTGCCTTTTGATATTTTTATTGATTATGCTCACACACCCTCTGCTTTATTCTCTGTTCTCAAAACTTTGAAAAAACTTGAGAAAAAAATCATTTTGGTTTTCGGCTGTGGAGGAGACAGAGACAAAGACAAAAGGCCGCAAATGGCGCAATCGGCTTTATATTGTGCGGATCAAATCTTTGTCACAACAGACAACCCCCGTTTTGAAGAGCCTGAACAAATTGTCTGTGATATTTTGAAAAACTTATCAAAAAAAGAAAAAGACAAAATCACAGTGGAGCTTGACCGCAAAGAGGCAATAAAAAGAGCTATCCAGTCCGCCAAACCAGGGGAATGTATATTAATAGCTGGAAAAGGCCATGAAAGTTTTCAAATCATCAGGGATAAAAAGATTCTCTTTTCCGATAAAGAAGCAGTTCTGGAATGCCTTAGAGAATTATACTGAATCTTAAAAAACTGAATGGAATAAAAATTTGGTTCATGACAACTTAACTCCTATCAAATGAGGCTGGTGAAAATCATAAAATTGATGTTATAGCAATTCTTAAAGTTTTAGAGCGAGGGTTTTAATAATGAGAGTAGAAAAATTTAACAAATTAGAATCCAAACACTTGTTAAATTCTGAACAAGTAAAACTGGGCAGCTTTTATACACCAAAAAAAATTGTTGATACAGTTCATAAACTCATTGAAGTTTATAAAAATTATCCCAAAGCTGTTGTATTTGATAATGCGGCCGGTGCTGGAGCCTTTATAAAAGTAAAAGACAAGATAGTCTATAAAGCCGCCGAATGTGATCCTATTGCCGGAAAGTTTTTACAAGAAAAACTATCTCAAAAGAATCTTTTTATTGAAAACTCTATATCAAATGTTAGTAGAAAAAAATACAATATTTCTGATTCTGACTTTTTAATACAAATAGGAAACCCACCCTATAATGACACAACTTCAGCTTATAGAAATGGGAAAAAAGGCAGGAATATTTGTGATAAAGATTTATTTGACAGAGATTTAGGAATATCTTTTTTAAAATCTTATAATAAATTGCAGTCTAATGTAGTTTGTGTTTTACATCCTTTGTCCTATTTAATAAAACCGGCTAATTTTAAACGGCTTCAACCTTTTTCCTATCATTATAAATTAAAAAAAGGGGTTTTATTTTCTAGCTCTCTTTTTCAAAATGTAAGCCGTATGAGTTTTCCTATAGTTATTGCCCTTTATGAGAAGAATCTAAATGGAATGAATTATAACGCTATACAAAATTTTAAATTTTATATATTTGAAAGCAACAAAGAGTTTGTATTAAATAACTATGTTAATGTTGATTCTCTTATCAGAAAATATCCCCCCAAAAAAACAGACACTCAAATTTCTGATATTGGAATCTATTACCACACATTTAGAGATATAAACTCTTTAATAAGAAACAGGGGATTTCACACTAAAAAAGGAGCTTACAGCATTATTGTTAATTTAAAAGATTTTTATAAATATGCTTACATTTATTCATTTAAAAGCTTATTTCGTCCAGAAAACCTGTGGATATATGGCAACTTATCCCCGTTAGGATATAAACAGCTGATAGAAGATAATAAAAAACTGTTTATTAAATATGCATTGCTTTCAAATGAGAAAATGTTTTCTAAAATGAAAAGTAAAATCCTTAAATTTTATTCCATAAAAAGTTATGAGTTCAAAAACTTAAGTCAAATAAAAGAATCCATCTCTGTTTTAATAAATTCCTTGCTTTTTTGAGCAAGGAGAATCTGGGAGATTTTTTTCAAGTTCTTTTATTCATTCCTCTAAATTTTTGAGTTTGCTCTTTGAGAGAAATAAAAAGTTTAAAAACACTTTAAATAGTAGTGTTTTTGAAGAGATATTTAAAACTTAGATGGCTTAGATTTTTGAATAAAGTCTTTTGTTCTCCTTAGCCTAAAGTTTTTTTTTCTTGAAGTTTATAAGGTTTTTTAGTAAACTCTTTATTAAATCTGGCGGATTCAGATAAAGTTCTAGGAATACAGTAAGAGGCAGCAGTTTTTTTATCTTATCTTGAAGAATAAAAGTTGTTTAAACTTATCAATTTTAACTTCATACAATTAAGGAGGAGATTGATATAAAATTAAAAAAAGAAAAGCCAAAAAACATTTTAATATCCTTGCTTATTTTGATAGGATGTTTTGCGTTGCTTTTTTTTTATCATAAGCGCAATTCGCAAAAGTATCCCCGCTTGTACGCTTTTGGAATGCAAGACTGGTTAATTCATTGTGAAGGACAAAACCGGGAATACCGTTTGCTGTCTGAGAATGATAGTTCTACAAACTCCATGCTCAGCCCTACATCCAGAGATTTAAGTTTTTTAGATAAAAATAATAAGAACCAACACTACATCAAAAGGTTTGATTTTAAATCTTTAGATCAAGATTCTGTGTGGCGGTTTTATTACACAAAAGATATAAGACTTTTTGCCAAAAAAAACGATACATCAAAAGTGTTATGGGGAGATGAACAGGTTTTTGAAATCAGTCCTAATCTAACGGCTCTAACTGTCACAACAGAAAGCGGGAGAAAAATCAAATTGGCCTGCCAAAGAAAAAGATAAACTTCATTTTAAATTCCCGTTAAAGTGCTATTTAAGGTAGGCCAGGCATTTCCCATTAGGAGAAATTGCAACATGAGAATCACAGAGTTCCTAAAAAAATCAAAGGTATCAAACCATGCTTAAGTTGTCATGAACCATTCTTTAATAGGGAAAGATTTAAGGTTTCATTAGAAACAATATTTTTTCTTCTATAATTTGATGCATGAGACCCGGTATGCAGGGAAGTTTTTGAACTTCATCAATGATTGGTTCTTTAAGAATCGGTATAAATCCTAAAATTGTCTTAGAGTTTATTACAGTTCATTCTTTCTATTCAACACACTCAAATTCATAGGAATGCATAGGATTATATCCCATGATCCATAAAAAAGGCACTAAGAAAAAAATTCCTCCGATTAAAGCTCCTACATGCAGTCTTCCTGATCGATTCAGATTGCGAGTCTTGCTTCTGCAACCCCTCTTTTTTAGCCTCACATGTGTCATAGAGCCTACGATCTTACTATCGGAATATGAAACTTCACCATTTCCTCTGTAAGAGCCATCCACATAGATTTTCACATTTTTATCTACATCTCCACTTTGATCAACAGCTCTAATAGTTGTTGTGCTGGCGCAAGACACCAAAGCCGTTATCAGAAAAGCTATTGTCAAAAATTTACATATCTTTAAAAACATATCTGCTCCTTTTTTGATTAGGTGTTTATTACAGCCCCTTTAAGTCATCTTAAATAAAACTTTAGGTTCATGATACTTTAAGTTGCCTTAAAAATTGGTTAACCTATTGTATTTACATGAAAAATAAGTATTTTATTCGTTCAAGGATTTCGGAGGCTAAATTTAGAGAAATTATCAAGTTATTTGCAGGAGATTTAACAGCTTGTCAGATAGCTTTATTTTCTGGTGTCAGCAGAATATGTGTGAATAGAATTTTAAAACAAGTGAGAATAAGGATCACTGAATTTTGTGAACAGGAAAGTATTTTTGAAGAGGGAGAAGTGGAAATGGATGAAAGTTATTTTGGAGCTCGTCGTATTCGTGGAAGAAGAGGAAGAGGGTCTTATGGAAAAACCATTGTATTTGGACTCAAGCAAAGAAAAGGTAAAGTTTATACTCAAGTTATTAGGAATTGCTCTAAAAAAGTCATTATTCCCCTTATAAATCAAAGAATATCTAAGTCTGCTATTGTTTATACAGATGGATTTAAGACTTATGATGGTTTAGTAGATTTAGGTTATAAAAAGCATTATAGAGTTCATCATGGAAACAATGAATTTGCTAAAAAGGAAAAAAAGAAGATTAGAAATCATATCAACGGAATTGAAAATTTCTGGGGTTTAGCTAAAGTTAGATTATCAAAGTTTAGAGGAATGGATAAAAAAACTTTTTACTTGCATCTTAAAGAATGTGAGTTTAGATTTAATCACAGAAAAGAAAACTTATATAAATTGATATTAAAATTAGTAAAAAATAATCCTCTTAAAGTATCATGAACCTTTTTTAAAAAAATCCTTCTTCATCCTCTTCGTCTTCTTCATCTAAATCCTCTAAACTGTCAAAAGGATCTTCAAAACTCATCTCCCCTTCTTCATCCTCTTCATCAATTTGGTAATCATTTTCTTCAAAAGATTCAAAGTTTTCACTGTCTTCTACAGTTTGATTTTCCCCTAAATCTTCAAAATGATCTTCAGGAGGCTCATCATCTATAAAACCTATCTCATCTTCAAATTCTCCTTCATTATTTGTGACAGATTTACTTATAGGCTGATTTTTGTTTTTTAAATTTTCTTTTTCAGATGGAGTTTTTGTATTTTCATCAAATGAAAAGAAATCTGTGATCTGTTGATCAATCTGTTTATGAACAGAGGTGGTTTTTTTTGGAGATGCTGATTTTTTAGCCGCTTTTTTCTTTTTGCCTTTTTTAACTAACTTTTTACCTGTTGTTTTTTTCTTAAGACTTGATTTTTGTTTTTTAGCGGCAGAGGTCTTCTTAGAAATGGGTTTTGTTTTTTTGGTTTTTTTTGGAGCCACTGATTTTTTAGCCGCTTTTTTCTTTTTGCTTTTTTTAACTGACTTTTTACCTGTTGTTTTTTTCTTAAGACTTGGTTTTTTATTTTTGACAGTGGTTTTTTTTGGAGCCACTGATTTTTTAGCAGGCTTTCTTTTTTTTACACTATTCTTCTTTTTCAAAGATTTTTTCTTTACAGCCATTTTAAAAGTCTCCCAAAAAATTAAAAACCCGACAATTTTTTGGATATTTCTTATATCCAAAAGCAGCCATGAATTATTAAGTTGTTGGCAACAGGAAATAAAATCCTGTTCAGGCTTATTTTTTTTCTATGGTTTAAACACTGTCAAGAATTATTTTTTTAAAAAATAAAAAATTTTGGAAATTGACAAAAGCAGAATCGCTCCACACATTAATATTTGTGCAAAAACTGATAGAAAAAATGACCCAAAACAGCCGTTTAGCCTTTCAGGAGGCCCTGCTGTCAGCTCAAAAAGACCAAAATCCGAGTATAGAGCCTGTTCATTTGCTTTTTGAGATTTTACAGCAAAAAGAGGGGATTCCTGCTCAAATTCTGGAGTCTTTAGATGTTAATATACAGGTTATTTTGAAAGATTTAGAGCAGGAATTAAGACTTTTGCCCAAAACAGCCGGTTCCTCTTCACCCCCTTTTCCATCCAACGACTTTATTCAAATATTGACAAAGGCTGAAAAGGAGGCTGAAAAACTGGGGGATTCTTATATTTCAACAGAGCATTTTATTTTGTCTCTTTTTGCCTCTTCTCAAAAAAAAATAAAAGACATTTTTCAAAAACATAATGTCAATCAAGGGCTTTTCTTATCAGCTATAAAAAAACTCAGGGGAAATAAAAAGATCACAGATCAAAATCCTGAAGCCAAGTTTAATGTTTTAACAAAATACACCCGCAATCTCACAGAACTGGCGGAACAGGGCAAGCTGGACCCTGTTATTGGAAGAGATAAGGAGATTCGCAGAGTGATACAGGTTCTTTCCCGCCGGACAAAAAACAACCCTGTTCTTATTGGTGAGCCGGGAGTGGGAAAAACAGCTATTGCTGAAGGTCTGGCTCTCCGAATCCTTAAAAGAGATGTGCCGGAAGTGCTTTTTGGAAAGAAAATTCTGGCTTTGGATTTAGCCTCTATGCTGGCCGGCACCAAATACCGGGGGGAGTTTGAAGACCGTTTAAAAGCTTTGATTTCTGAAGTGAGCGCCAGTGATGGAGGGATTCTTTTGTTTATTGATGAGCTTCACACTTTGGTGGGGGCTGGAAAAACAGATGGGGCTATGGATGCCGGGCAGATGCTGAAACCGGCTCTTGCTAGAGGGGAGTTAAGGACAATAGGAGCTACAACTCTTGATGAATATAGAAAGTTTATTGAAAAGGACAAAGCCCTTGAGAGAAGATTTCAAATTGTTTTGGTGGAAGAGCCTAATGAAGAGGACTCTTTAACCATACTCAGAGGGCTAAAGGAGAGATATGAAGTTCACCATGGAGTTCGCATTAAGGATTCAGCCCTTGTGTCATCTGTTAAATTGTCTCACCGCTATATTACAGACCGATTTTTACCGGATAAAGCTATTGATCTTATAGATGAAGCCGCTAGCCGGCTCAATATAGAAATTCATAGTGTTCCTGCAATTATTGATGAAAATCAAAGAAAGATTGTTCATCTTCAGGTGGAGAAAAAAGCTCTCTCTAAAGAAAAAGATGAAGCTTCAAAAAAACGATCCTTGGAAATTGACAAAACTTTAAAAGAGCTTGAAGAGAAAACCCAAGCTTTAAAAGCCAAGCTGGAAAAGGAAAGATCCTCTATTTTAAAACTCCGCTCCCTTAAAAAGGAGATTGAATCTGTGAAACAGAATATAGAGCGTTCAGAAAGGGAGGGCGCTTTGGACAAAGCCGCTGAACTGAAATACGGCCATCTCCCCCAGCTTAAGAAGGATTTGGAAAATCTGGAGAAGCAGTCTGAAAAAGCGGATAACACACTTTTAAAAGAGGAAGTGGGGCCAGAGGAGATTGCAGAGGTTGTATCCCAATGGACAGGCATTCCTTTAAAGAAGATGTTGCAAACGGAGGCACAAAAACTTCTTGAGATGGAGCAGCAGTTGAAAAAACGGGTTTTGGGTCAGGATCAGGCTTTATCTTTGATCAGTGACTCCATTCGCAGAGCCAGGGCAGAAATTTCTGAACCGAACTGTCCCATCGGAAGTTTCATTTTTCTAGGCCCGACAGGGGTGGGAAAAACAGAAACAGCCAAGGCCCTTGGGGAGTTCCTTTTTGATTCAGAAAAGTCTCTTATCCGTATTGATATGAGTGAGTATATGGAAAAGCACAGCGTGTCCCGACTGATTGGCGCTCCTCCCGGCTATGTGGGTTTTGATGAGGGGGGGCAGCTTACTGAAAAAGTGAGAAGGCGCCCTTATAGTGTGATTCTTTTGGATGAGATAGAAAAAGCCCACCCTGATGTTTTTAATGTTCTTTTACAGGTTTTAGATGAGGGAAGGCTGACAGACGGGCAGGGGAGAACTGTGGATTTTAGAAATGCTATTTTAATTATGACCAGCAATCTTGGCTCAGAAATTCTTATTGATGAAAAACTCAGCTCTGAGGAAAAACAAAAGCAGGTTAAAGAGCTTGTTAAGAGAAATTTTCGGCCCGAGTTTTTAAATCGCATTGATGAAGTGATTATTTACAACTCTCTTGATAAAAAACAGATAGAGGAGATTGTTAGAACTCAGGTTAAAAGAGTGGAAAAGAGGCTTAAAGGGGTAAAAATTGAGTTGGATAAGAAAGCTCTCTCCTTTTTATCAAAAAAAGCTTATGACCCTGTGTATGGCGCGCGCCCTGTCCGAAGAGCTATTCAAAAACAGCTTTTAAATCCCTTGGCTCAAAAGTTATTAAAAGGGGAGTTGCCTCCCCAATCCACAGTGAAAGTGACAGCTAATGACTTACAGCTGGAGATTAAAGTGGGTTTTATTTCTTCAAGATGACTTATACTGAGTTACACATTTGCAGTTTATATACTCTTAAGGTGTTTTATTTTATCTATGCCTTACTGTGTCATCCTTTGGCCCTAAAAAACCATGCAAAAAGCATTGACTTCCCCTTTCTTATTTATTAGTGTTGCTTGTTGGCTTTAAGCCCAACTTACAAGTTTAATCTAAAAATCCTTAATTCTTAAGGATTTTAAGGGCATAAAAGCTGAGTTGTGAAGTTTTGGTTTTTCTGCAGAAACCAAACTTTTAACTCCTGCTCTTTGACAACTGAATATTTTTTCTTGTGATAAAAATTTTGCAGTTTTTTGCTTTATTTAAAATAAATAAAAACGGCAAAGTAAATTACATATTATATTAGGTAGTATCAAAAAGATGATTTTGAGTTTTTTTAAATCAATTCAAATCATTCTTGGCATTTTCAGCTTAAGGAATTTTTTAGTTCTTTAAGCGGAAATATCATTATATCAAGAGTTTGAAAAATATTAAGGGCTTGCGGGGAATGCCTTGGCGCCAAAAAGCGATGAAGGAGGTGGTAAGCTGCCATAAGCTTCGGGAAGCGGCACACACGCGTTGATCCGGAGATTTCCGAATAGGGCAACCTGCTGGTATATCCAGCACAGGGGAGTGAATACATAGCTCCCTTAGAGCAAACGAGGGGAAGTGAAACATCTCAGTACCCTCAGGAAAAGAAATCAAAGAGATTCCCTCAGTAGCGGCGAGCGAAAGGGGAGAAGCCCAAACCTTTTGGATGTTAAAGATTCCGGTCCTTGTCCAAAGGGGGTTATGGGACTTTCAGGAATGCCCGGAAGCATTTCATGGAGTTACAAAATCAGATTTTAGCATAAGGGTCTGGAAAGGCCCGCCAGAGAAGGTGACAGCCCTGTGGGCGAAAAAATCTGATCTCCAGAAAGGATCCCAAGTACCATCGAGCACGTGGAATTCGTTGGGAATTTAGGGAGACCACTCTCTAAGGCTGAATATTCTTTGGCGACCGATAGTGGACTTAGTACCGTGAGGGAAAGGTGAAAAGAACCCCGGGAGGGGAGTGAAATAGAACCTGAAACCGCAAGCTTACAAGCAGCAGGAGCACTATGTATATCAAGTGTGACTGCGTACCTTTTGCATAATGAGCCAGCGAGTTATTGTCTTAAGCAAGGTTAAGCCGAATGAGGTGTAACCAAAGCGAAAGCGAGTCTGAATAGGGCGATTAAGTTTGAGGCACTAGACCCGAAACCCAGTGAGCTATTTATGGCCAGGGTGAAGCGTGGTTAATCCTGCGTGAAGGCCCGAACCAGTGAAGAATGCAACCTTCTTGGAAGAGCTGTGAATAGGAGTGAAAGGCTAATCAAACTGGGTGATAGCTGGTTCTCCTCGAAATATATTTAGGTATAGCCTCGGAAAATTTTATCGCGGAGGTAGAGCACTGAATGGGCTAGGGGTCTTACCGGATTACCAAACCCAACCAAACTGCGAATGCCGTAGATAATTATTCCGGGAGTCAGTCATGGGGTGATAAGGTCCTGTGACAAAAGGGTAAGAGCCCAGACCATCAGCTAAGGTCCCCAAATCCATACTCAGTGTGAAACGATGTGAAGTTACTTATACAACCAGGAGGTTGGCTTAGAAGCAGCAATCCTTTAAAGAAAGCGTAATAGCTCACTGGTCTAGTGACTTTGTGCGGAAGATGTAACGGGGCTAAGTATGGTACCGAAGCTATGGACTTGTCTTTTAGACAAGTGGTAGAGGAGCTTTGTAGCTTAGGCTGAAGGCTGACCGTGAGGACAGCTGGACGAACTACAAGTGATCATGCTGGCATAAGTAACGTATAACAGAGGTGAGAAACCTCTGCGCCGAAAACTCAAGGATTCCTGGGCCAGGATAATCCTCCCAGGGTTAGTCGGGACCTAAGGCGAGACCGTAAGGTGTAGTCGATGGACAAAGGGTTAATATTCCCTTACCGGTTTTCTTTTATAACAAAGGAGTGACGAACTAAGTACTTCCAGCCTGTTATTGGATTCAGGTGCAAGCTTGCAGGAGGGGGCATAGGCAAATCCGTGCCTCAACTCTCAGGAGTGAATGCGAGGAGACCTCGTCTCCAGAAGTGGAAAGAGCTATGGTTCCAAGAAAAACTTCGTTGTGTTTTGAAATCCGCCCGTACCGGAAACCGACTCAGGTGAGTGGGATGAGTATTCTAAGGCGATTGGGATAAGTTTGGTTAAGGAACTCGCCAAATTGGCACCGTAACTTCGGGAGAAGGTGTGCCTTTTGAGGTGTAACCCCTTGCGGGTGAAGCTTTGGAAGGTCGCAGTGACCAGAGAGTAGCGACTGTTTACCAAAAACACAAGGCTGTGCAAAATCCTAAGATGAAGTATACAGCCTGACGCCTGCCCGGTGCTGGAAGGTTAAGAGGACTCGTTAACTTCGGTGAAGCGGAGAATCGAAGCCCCAGTAAACGGCGGCCGTAACTATAACGGTCCTAAGGTAGCGAAACTCATTGTCGGGTAAATTCCGACCTGCATGAATGGCGTAACGACTTCTTTAGTGTCTCAACCAAATCCCCAGTGAAATTGAACTCTCAGTGAAAATGCTGAGTACCCGCGGAAAGACGAAAAGACCCCGTGAACCTTTACTCTACCTTGGCAATGAATTTAGAGTGAATATGTGTAGGATAGGTGGGAGGCTTTGAAGCTGGAGCGCTAGCGCCAGTGGAGCCGTCCTTGAAATACCACCCTTGTTGACTTTGAGTTCTAACCTGCGCCCCTTATCGGGGTGAGGGACATTGTCAGGCGGGGAGTTTGGCTGGGGTGGCCGCCTCCTAAAAAGTAACGGAGGCGTGCGAAGGTTCCCTCAGTCTGATTGGAAACCAGACGCTGAGTGCATTGGCATAAGGGAGCTTAACTGCGAGACCCGCAAGTCGAGCAGGTGCGAAAGCAGGCCAAAGTGATCCGGTGGTTCTGAGTGGAAGGGCCATCGCTCAACGGATAAAAGGTACTCCGGGGATAACAGGCTGATACCCCCCAAGAGTTCACATCGACGGGGGTGTTTGGCACCTCGATGTCGGCTCATCTCATCCTGGGGCTGAAGCAGGTCCCAAGGGTTTGGCTGTTCGCCAATTAAAGAGGTACGCGAGCTGGGTTCAGAACGTCGTGAGACAGTTTGGTTTTTATCTTCCGTGGGCGCAGGAAAATTGAAAGGAGCTGTCCCTAGTACGAGAGGACCGGGATGGACGAACCTCTGGTGAACCTGTTGTCATGCCAGTGGCACCGCAGGGTAGCTATGTTCGGAATGGATAACCGCTGAAAGCATCTAAGTGGGAAGCCAACCTTAAGATAAGTTTTCCCAAGCCTTTTAGGCTTAAAGATCGCTCCGAGACGAGGAGCTTGATAGGCAGGGTGTGTAAGCACAGTAATGTGTTCAGCTTACCTGTACTAATAGGTCGATCGGTTTTCATTCTCTTGATGGCTAAGAATGATTTGAATTGATTAAATCTAGTTGTCACTTGAAAAAATAAAGTTGTCAGCTGGACAGGTTTGTTGGTGTCAATAGTTGCAGGGGTACACCTGTTCCCATTCCGAACACAGAAGTTAAGTCTGCAAACGGCGATGGTACTATAGGCTTCCTATGGGAGAGTAGCAAGATGCCAACTTTTTCTTAAAGCCGGCAGGCAAACCCTGTCGGCTGTTTTATTTTTCAAGCGGCTTAAAAATCAGTCCCCCGGACTGATTTTATCAAGAAGAATTGTTTTAGTGAGGATGAAATGCTGGTGTCCTCTCAGCAGAAGTTAAGCCTACAAAGGGCGATGGTACTATAGGCTTCCTATGGGAGAGTAGCAAGATGCCAACTTTTTCTTAAAGCCGGCAGGCAAACCCTGTCGGCTGTTTTATTTTTCAAGCGGCTTAAAAATCAGTCCCCCGGACTGATTTTATCAAGAAGAATTGTTTTAGTGAGGATGAAATGCTGGTGTCCTCTCAGCAGAAGTTAAGCCTACAAAGGGCGATGGTACTATAGGCTTCCTATGGGAGAGTAGCAAGATGCCAACTTTTTCTTAAAGCCGGCAGGCACAACCTGTCGGCTGTTTTATTTTTCAAGCGGCTTAAAAATCAGTCCCCCGGACTGATTTTATCAAGAAGAATTGTTTTAGTGAGGATGAAATGCTGGTGTCCTCTCAGCAGAAGTTAAGCCTACAAAGGGCGATGGTACTATAGGCTTCCTATGGGAGAGTAGCAAGATGCCAACTTTTTCTTAAAGCCGGCAGGCAAACCCTGTCGGCTGTTTTATTTTTCAAGCGGCTTAAAAATCAGTCCCCCGGACTGATTTTATCAAGAAGAATTGTTTTAGTGAGGATGAAATGCTGGTGTCCTCTCAGCAGAAGTTAAAGCCTGCAAAGGGCGATGGTACTATAGGCTTCCTATGGGAGAGTAGCAAGATGCCAACTTTTTCTTAAAGCCGGCAGGCAAACCCTGTCGGCTGTTTTATTTTTCAAGCGGCTTAAAAATCAGTCCCCCGGACTGATTTTATCAAGAAGAATTGTTTTAGTGAGGATGAAATACTGGTGTCCTCTCAGCAGAAGTTAAGCTGGTTTCAAACTACTGTAGATAAGCAATTTTGCCCCTAATTGACAAAGGTAAATCTGCCTAAAGCTAAAAACATATTCTATAGGCGCAAAGAATAATCTTCATTTTCTTGACATTTTTAAGTTGGTGGTTTATTATATTTATAATGAGCAGAGCAGAGCAGAGCAGAGCAGAGCAGAGCAGAGCAGAGCAGAGCAGAGGCGTTTATTTTTCAAAAAAACCTTAAAAGTTTTTAGCTTTGTTGGCCTCCCGCTTTTTTTTCTAAGACCACCTAAACTGCAAAGCCCTTTTCAAAACTTAAATGTTAATGAGCTTTTTATAGGTGAAGCTTATGCTCATGTACCTTTAGCTAGAGGGTGGAGCTGTCCAAAAGGACATTCTCCTTATTATTCTGGCGGCCTTAATAGTTTTACTATTGAATTATGTGAGCATATACCCGGCTATAATCATTAAACAGGTCACCTATTCCTAAAGTCTTCCTTACACACCACCAATCTTATAAAAGCCTTCCTTTTGAAAATCATTGAATATTGTTTGATCCTGAGCTTGCCCTTTAGTCTGGCGCCGCAATATTTTAAAACCTTTATAAATACAGGGATTTTTATTTTTTCCTATTATGTCCTTTGATATAAAAAAACCATAGTAAAATCAATTAGTTATAGGAATCAGGATTTTTGAAAGGGCGAACTCAGGAAATTATTGAATATTGTTTAATAGTATTATAGATTAAGGAAAATCATCATGGGAAAGACATTTTTAAAGCCTGTTCATTTTTTTGTTTCTATAAAAATAACTTTCATTCAAAAATTTTTGGATTGAGTATCTTATGAAAACAATTATTTCTATTTTTTCTTTTTGTTTTTTTCTCATTTCCTGTTCTGTGGAATCTCCTCATTTGATTATTACGGGAATTCAAACGGAGGAAGCCCTTTCATTCTTGGAAAAGTATCAAAAAAGGGAAAAAAATGATGAACAATTTGAAAAATATCTGCAGCAACTGAGAGTCAATTACACTCCAAAATTTAATTGGTCTCAATATTGGTCTGCAATAGGCAAGAGAAGGCTGTATAACAGTATAGCTCCAGATAAATTGGATCAGCTGTTATCCTTAAGCAATGTATCCTGTCAGAATAAAGATTGGATTTCTTTTTCAAATCTGCTTTTACAAATAGGGGAAGAAGATAAAGAAAACTTATTATTCAGCAAACATTTGGTTTATACAAAAACCTGTCCTATATGGATTTCAAACACCACTCTTAAATCTATTGTGAATTTCCTGTCTGAAAAAAGAGCAGAAGAGGAAATAAGTAAAATTGCAAAAGAAAAGTCTGTTTATAGGCGAAACAGGGGGGAAGATATTTCTTTGCCTGAAGGGCAAAAAGATAAAACACAAAAAGAAAAATATATTTATACCGAGGAATTGCAAAACCTTTTGCTTGATGAATGGTTTAAAAAGCATGCAGGAAGGAATTGGGGTAATATTTTAGAAGCCCTCGATCAGAATTTTTGGAGCGATGCCCGTTGGATCAACTATAGAAATGAGAATAGGGAATCTTTGCAAAGTCTATTGGAAATGGAATGGCATATTTATAAATCCATAAAGCCTGGGATTAGTTTGGATGTTCTTTTAATGTTTGATGTGGATGATGAAATGGAGAGCATTATAGAATTGGCAGGGTATAAAAAATACTTCTCTGCTCCAGGAGTTTTAGATTGGAGCGCTTTATGGACTGGAATGTTGTGGAAGTATTCTGCTAAACCCAAAAATGGAAATGTTGATGTCTTGTTGTCGTTATATAACTATTTTCCCTGTGATGGTAATGATTTATCCCATTACATTGAATTGGTGAAACAATGGGGTGTCCATTCTTATGAAGAGCTGGCAACAGCTTTTTGTCAGAATTTAAGGAGGAAGCGGCTTCTTTATGCTTATCCTGAAGAGATGGTGGAAGGTATATTTAAGCAGGTTCATGAAGGCTATATTGAGCAGGCAAAGGCCGAAGTTGGCCAGGAGGAAGATCAAGCAATACAGGCTTTGTATGAAGCCATGGAAAAGGCAAAAAGAGCGGGCTTCAAGGCTTTGTATGAAGTTATATTGGAACAAAAAAAGTCTGCCTTTAAGGCTTTGGATGAGGCTTTAAATGTTTCCTCCTCCAGAGCGGTAAAATTTTTGGGAACTTCTGTATTTGTAGGAGGTCTTGGCCTGAGATCTATGGAAGAAGTGGTTGCTGTTCTATCAGTTTATAAAACAGAACAGTTTAAGCATGACAGAGAAGATTGGAGATATTTGCTTGATAAGCATTTTTCCAAGCAGGATTGGCTAAACACAATGCGAATCCTTAGGGTTAAAAGGGATAAAAGCACCTTGTCTATGATTTTAGATATGCATGACTATATTTATGAAGGTAAAAATTATTGGTTAGGCCATGATATTTATGCCATTTTGCAATCCCGAAAAATAGCTCTTTCTGAAATAGAACAGTATGGATATGAAGAGAAGTATGTGAATACTCCTGATGTGCGCTCTTCTTTTTGGGGGAATGCGGCAAAATATATATATAATACAGCCGATTCAAAAATCTTCAGTTGGAAAACTGCTTTTAAGCAAAGTATTAATACATGCGCTTATTCTAATGTAGTAGCATTATTTTATTTTTTCTCAGAGATGAATCAGGAAGAGATTTTATTTGATCAATTTCGTTTTAAGGATTGTGCTGATTTTATAAGGGAATTTAGGGAAAAAGAATGGAATCGTCTTAATGAAATTGTTTCCCGTGATCCTGATCGCTGGAGCTTGGATCCATCATTTATATGGTGGCTAGCCCGTGTTTTTTATCTTTATTCAGAGGAGGAGGATTCTTTAGTGGGAGAAAAAGTATCCGAGATAAGTGAGTTGGAGTGGAACTATGTTATCACAGGTATGTTGCATTCTTATACTTATGAAAACTTTGAAGTGGATAATGATTTGTTTGAAAACACTTTATATAAAGTCAGGCAGATTTATAATAAAGAGGTGGAGTCGATCTTGTGCTCTTTTTTCTTTTTGGCGGGAGATTATTCTTTTGTTGAGAGACATTCTCAATGGTTAATGAATTTATTGCATGGTTTATCATGGTCTAAACAACAAGATGATGAAAATGGAAGGTCTTGTGCAGAAATAATTCCCACAGATAAAAGAAATACTCTTCTCGTTAAGCTTTTGGAAACTCTTTTTTTAAATAGCCGGAAAACTTCCTCTTTTAAAGATTCCATTTCAAGTGTATGGTCTGTGTCTGTTCAAATTTTGGTTTTATCATTAAAAGTCAATGATTGGAAAGGTGATGATGTTAAAGCTTTTAAAGGTTTTTTGTATGATCAAAATGAAGAAGGTGATAATTCTGATTTTTATATCTGGTTTTCCAATGAAACTTTATACCGGCTGCTAAAAGCTGCTGATGGAAACAAGGAGCTCTTGTTAACCCATCTGACAGAAGATGTATGGAAAAAACCCCCTATAGCGGAATCTTTGTTAAAAGAAAATCCTTCTGTATCAGTTTATATTGAGACATATAAGGATTGGCTGAGAGAAAAAATAAACAATCAATCAAGTTATTTTTTTCCTGTTTTAGATGATGAAAGATATGCTTTCTCAACTTTGTTTAATAAGGAGGAAAGGGCTGTCATACCAGGTGTAAAGAGGGTTAACTTTGTTTCCTATGAGCACAATGAGGCTGAAGCCACTGTATTTAGAGATCAAGAAGAAGAAAACTCTCCTTTGGACTCCGGATCAGATTATGGAAAGGTTTTTATAGAAGAAACCAGCTCTCCTGATAATTTTGATTACAAAATTTCTGTTTCTAGTGGAGTGGAGATAGGCAGCCCTTATATTTCCTCTTATTTTATTGGCCTTGAACTGCAAAGAGAGATTTATCCTCTTGTCTATTTGGGTTTAAGTTATTCCTTTCATGAATCAAGAGCAACTTCAACCACAAAAGGTTTGAAAAATATATCTGATGGAATTGGTGTTTCTTATTCTTTTTTAAGGCACATGGTTTATCTTAATGGACACTATCATTTGTTTAAAAGTCATTTGAATTTAGCCGGTTTTTTTAAAGCCAAGTTGAATTTTCCTTTTCAAGTAGGCGCCGGGCTGATGAATAGGGAACAAAGAGGAACAGATATTTC
This sequence comes from Bdellovibrionales bacterium, assembly GCA_965116175.1. GTDB lineage: Bacteria > Bdellovibrionota > Bdellovibrionia > Bdellovibrionales > UBA1609 > JACOND01. The sequence goes on from OZ220490.1 coordinate 725,910, forward strand.
TTTAAAATGGGGAATTGGCCCGCATCTTCAGTTTAATCCTCGTTGGGGGGTTCAGCTCTTTTTTCATCAAACAGTCTCTACTAAAAAGTTTAGTTTTTTATACACTTGGGCCTCCCTTGTTATGACCTTTAGTTTTTAATATGCATTTTTGACAAAAACCTGGACTCTAGTTCTGGAGATTTAAAAAACTTAACTTTCATGAGGTAATCTTATAGGTCTTATAGAACTTAACTGGACATAAAGATTTTTGTAAAGTAATATAAGCCCATCTGTTTTGCGGCTTAGAGAGTTTACAGCCTAAGTGAATGGCTTTACAGCAGGTATTATGCTCATAATTTTATTTATGTAAAAAGCATTCAATAGGGGTTGAATAAGCTCAGTGAAACGAAGTTGTAACTAATAAACGAGGAGAGTGATATGGCAGATGTATTTTTTTCCATAGCTCCCATTGCTGATAAAATTATTATGGGAGTCTTGGCGCTATTTAGCTGTTTAATGTTGGGGATTAGTTTGGAAAGATATTTTTTTCTTAAGCCTGTATATAGAAAAAGTGTGCAGGCAGCAAGAAAAATCAAAGCTATTTTACATTCTGGGAATTTAAGTGAAATTGAAGAGCTTGCCCTTGATAGAAAATACCCTTCAGGGCAGGCCATGGCCTCTGCAATAACACACATCAAAAAAAATGGCTCTTCTGGTTTGGCAGAACTGTTCAGAGCTATGTATCTTCAGGAAAAACCAGTATTGGAAGGCTCTATTTCCCTGTTGGCGACTATTGGGGCTAATGCTCCTTTTGTTGGTCTTTTGGGAACAGTCTTTGGTATTATGAGAGCTTTTCATGATTTGGGGGCAGCTCTTCAGGAGGTGGGCCAGCAGGCTGTGATGACTGGTATTTCCATTGCTCTTTTAGCTACGGCCTTGGGTTTGGCTGTGGCCATACCCTCTGTTATACTTTATAACTATTTTCGCCGGAAAGTGGACAGGGTCTTAGAGACTTTAAACAATGTTGGAGAGCTTTGTTTGGTTTATAGTCAATCTGTTTCATTTGAGAAGTCTCAGGAGCATAAAGGGAGTTAAGGGAGAATTAAACGGATTTTTGGTTTTCATCTTGTATTAAAAACACAGGAGGTTTTATTTTATGCAAGTTAAGTCTGATGAACACATTGTCTCTGAAATTAATGTTGTTCCTTTTGTTGATGTTGTCTTGGTGATTTTGATTATTTTCCTTGTGATTTCCCCCACCTTCATAAAGCCGGGTTTTGATATTAATTTACCTAAGGCGCAAACAGCAAAGAAACCTGAAAATGTGAAAGTTATTCTGTCTATTGATATAGAAGGTATTTTTTACATCAATCAGAAGCCTGTGGAAGAGCAGGCGCTCAATAAACAGTTAACAAAAATGGCCGCAAAACATAAAGATATGAAAGCGGTTATTGCTGCTGATAAAGATGTAGCCCATGGCAATGTTATTTCTTTAATTGATCTTGTTAGAAAGGCTGGCATAAAGAATTTTGCTGTTTCTGTTGAACCTGGTAAGTAAATGCTTTCTTTAAAAAAACATGCAGGTTTGTTTTTTCCTGTTACTCTTATATTTTTATTTATTTTTCCTTCTTGCTCCCACTTTGAGCCTATTGAATATTCTCCTCATTCAGTTAAAGCTGTTAGTGAAAAACGGAGTAAAAAACTTTTGATAACAGGATTAAATTTGTTTAGAGAAAGACAATACAGTAAAGCCAGAGACTCATTGGAAAAAATAAATTATGGAGAAAAGGGCTTTCTTTTTGCTGTTTTGGAAATTCAGAAAATCAATTATATTGAGGAGGATTGGGAGCGCTTTTTTGGTTTGGCTGCTTATTATAGAAAAAAGCTTTTATCCTCTCTTAAACTTGCTAAAAAACATTTTCATCAGGAAATGTTAGCTTTGGAGATTTTGGCTTTAGTTCGCCATTGCCGGTTGCCTGAGGCTCTGCAAATTATAGATTGGAGTTTGGTTCTGGCAAAAAACATACAAAAGGATTCTACAAAAATATACAATACAGCTCATTTTTTTAAATTGCAAAGTCAGATAGGTGAAAAAAAATTACAAAAAATAGAATGGGAAAAACAAATTGATTTATGGCCTATAGAATTTGAATATATAAATAAATTGGAAAATCCAAAAAATATAAGAATGAAGGTGAGCAGTCAATGTTAAATAAAAAAAAATGTTTTTTTGGTTGTTCTGCCATGATTTATTTTGTCATTGTTTTTTGTGGCATAATGGCTGTTTCTAACTCTTATACTCTAAATACAAAGATATTAAATATTCTTTCTTTAATTGAGAGTAAGGAATATTCATCAGCTTCCCGTTTATTGGAAAAAGAGATTAACAGCAGTAAAAACCACAAGACAAACGGTTATTACGCGCTTTTGCTTAGTCAGCTTCCTTTGGATACACCCATGAAAAAAGCCCGGCATGAATACTCTTTTATGGCAGCTCGTTGGGCTGAAAACATCCCCTCTAAAAAACGGATGCAGTTGTGGATTGAAGCAGGGGATGGTTTTTTTAAGATAGGTGAGCTGGAAAAATCAGACAATATGTATGAGCAGGCTTTTTTAATAGCTTTGGCTGATAAGCTGCAATCTGAAATAGTATACATTTTATATAAAAGGGCTTGGGTGCGGATCAATAACAAAAAGTGGACATCTGCCTTTCGTTTTTTAAAACAGACTTTAAGTTGGAAAAAAAGCCAACTGGAGGAAAATATTTTATCAGATATGGGACAAATATGGGTTGAAAGCCAGTATTTCAAAAATAACATTCCTTTTAAAGAGCTGGAAGACGGTGTTCAACTTGTTTCTTTGGAACGGCAGGAAATTATTATTAAGGGAATCATGAAGGGAATGAACAGAATTAAAAAGAAAGGTGTAGCTAAGCTCATTCCTCTTTTATCAAAAAATCAAAGTCTATCCACACGGGTTTTGAATCATGTTCTATCCAAGGAAGATTCATTATTGGCTCCACCATGCCATTTTTTACCTTGGATAGAAACAGCAAAGATAGAAAAATTAAATAAGGGTAAAGCTTTATCAGTTTTGAATGCCTGTACTAAAACTTTGCTTTCAAAAAAAAGGAAAAAGAAAAAGCAGGAGAGCCCGTTGAAAAGAATTATGGGCTTATATGCACAAATTGAAAGGAAGGGGGTTGAGAGATGGCCTTTGGTTCTTATTTATGAATATGTAGGGGAGTCAAACAAAGCCTGTAGTGAATCTCTTCATCAACTGGTTGAAACCGCAGACAATACCAAAGAAAAGATCAAAGGTATAGGAATGAAAGAGACGCTTATGGAAACTGCCCGTTTGTGTAAAGAGGTAAAAAACTCTTCTCCTTATTTCCAGGAGGCTGTCCAGACTTTATTATCCTCATCTAATGTCATTAAAAATTATAAAAGTGTTGAAGGAGAGTGGGAAAGCGCCTTATTTCATATTTTAGATAAAGATATATTTTACCCTGGGGTGCAAAAAAACATGTTAACTTTTGATAAACAATGGAGGGGAAAGGATCTGTTGCCCATGTTGCTGTTGTCTCATATCAAGGGTTATAAGCCTGAAGAAATAAAAAGATTTATGAATATTTACAGTCCAAAACCTTTGGAATCCCGTTATCTTGATATTTTAATTTCAGCAGATTTTTTGACAGTGACAGAGCTTCAAGAATGGCTCCCTTTGGCCCATGTGGATTCTTATCGTAAAGTTGTTCCTTGGTTTAAAAAAATGATTTCTGATGACTTGGCTCCGGAACAAATGCAGATTGTTATGGCTAAACTTTTAAAGCATTTTCCTTCAGACAAAAAAGATATTAAAGATGCTTCATCATTTTTGGCTCTTCATTATTTAAAGACAGAGCAAATGTCTGAGATTTTTAGAAGTTGGGATCGTATACACTCTGCTTTTGATGAAAAGAGTTTGGCTGTGGAGCTTTTTGAAAAAAGTTTTGATAAGAGAGAGAAAACCTGTCAGGAGTTAAAATCTCTTTCTGTTTCACAGAGAGGAAAATCTTATACTCTCTTAAGGTTTATGAATCAATGCTGTCAAGTCATAATCAATGAGGAAAGCGCTTTTATTGAAGGGTTTAAACTCCCTCCGGCTTTGCGATTCAGTGATCTGGCAGGGGATTTTATTTTTCTTGTCCGTATTCAAAACAAGACTCTTCAGTTAGAAAAAAACATATCCCAACTTAAGGACAAAACTTCAAAAATGATTATGAATCTTAAATCATCAATTACGAAATATCAAAAAAGGAAATGGCGTCTGGAGGCTGCAGCTATCAAATCAGAAGCTCTTTTGCAAAAACAAATTGATCTTTTTGAGAGAGAGCTGACAAAATTGGCTATGGCCTCCCCTTATGGTGGAAGGTATAAAGAGTTGAAAAAAATTGTATCCCAATGGAGATAATATGAAAAATGCATTAAAGCTTCCCGGCAAGCATTTAAAATTGTTTTTTATAGGACTTGTTGTCAATTTATCTTCTTTTTATGCTTTTGGGGAGGAAAAGGTTTTGGATTTGGGGGATATTGAGATTACAGGAGAAGTAAGGAGACCTAACATCAATCTTATTTATTCAAAAAAATATATGAGTAAAGCTATGATTATGATAGCCAAAGAGGAGCTTAAAAAACTGGAAAAGGAGCTGTTAAAACCAGCGGCAAAAGTGAATTTAAAAGTCAATACCAGTAAAAAAGAGAAAGCGGTTACAACTTATCAGGACAGTGAATAAAGGAGGCGGGCATCAACTGCAATAACTTTCAAGAGGAAAACACTGAGGAAAGAGCATTTATTTTGCGCGCCTATTTGTTTTTCCGTAAAAAATTTTGGTATCTTTTCCCTAATCTGGCTTTTCGGTTTCTTGTTGAGGAGAGGAGGGAACAGCAGCTGTATCTGTCCACTCTTACGGTACAGGAAAAAAAGGAGATTAAAAAACAAAAGTGGCGCAGCTGGGTTTCCTTTGCTGTCTCTTTTATTTTGCATGGTCTTTTTTATCTAGGTATTTTATATAACTTTTTGAGTCCTGTTTTAGTTTTAGAGGATCAGGCTTTAAAGCCGTCTGAAGTTGATTTTGATATTATGGATGGGATGTTGGCCTCGGATATGGACCCTGTTTATGATGAAGAGAGTGAATTTATTATAAAACCCTCCTCTCTTATTATATATAAAGATAAAAAAGATCAGTCTTTGGCTAATTTATTGGAAAGGCTTAAGGGTTTTAAATCAAAAAGCTTATCTGAAATGTCTGGAAAGCTTATTAGGAAAAAAAAGGAATACAAATCACAGATTATTCAGGAGGAGCGTAAACTCAAAGCGGGGTTGGGATGGCAAAAATCAGAGAGCCAGGTGATGGGAAAAAGCGCAGCGCCTCTTAGGGTGCAGTTGTGGGATCGTATAAAAATGTCAAAATCAAATACAACAAACAAGAATGTGGATTATGGGAGAATTATGAAAGTGATTGACCAGCACAGTTTTGAGTTTCAGGAGTGTTATGAGAAAGCCTTGCTCAGAGATGAAAATCTTTCCGGTAAGGTGATTTTTCTGCTTAAATTGGCCCACTCCCAGGTTAAAACAGCAGGATTGGAATTAAAAGGCAAAGGCAGCCCCATCAGCCGCCGGGAGTTAACTCGTTGTTTATTTCAGGAGAGCAAAAAATTAGTCTTTTCAGATAACAAAAATAATGTAACCATAAAATTTAATTTGATTTTTGGATTATAAACGGGAAATATATTTTTTGCTTTCTAAGTTAATGCTTATTAGATGAGATATGGAGTATTAAATGGCCAACTTCAGAAGAAGTAAAAACAATAGTTAGAGATTATTTTGGAGTAATACTGAGGGGAAAGACAAGAAGAGAGGCAGATGATATAATAATAGGTTTAGTGGAGTATTTAAGAGATTCTGCGGGGTTGAAGTTGAGGGATTGGCGGGAGCTTATAGAAGAGGGTGTATTAAAAAAAGGAGGAGCTATGGATGTTTTAGAGGTGATTAAGGAAAAAGGCCGTTGGGAAGGCTTGAGGAAAGGATGACAGGTACGATTCCTTATATTTGGCTTTCTTTTGGAAGTCTCTAAAAGCACTTCAACACCTCCTTGCTCAAAAGCGGATTTATATCTATAAAAGGTGTCTCTGGAAAAGCCCATTACCTTACAGGCTCTTGACACATTGCCAAGTTGTTCCGCTAAATTCAGCAGACCAACTTTATTCTTTGTGATTTTTCTGCTATTTTCATGGGTTACCTCCTTTATGTTTTGATAGATATACATCCTTATCAAAACGGGTAGCCCTGATCTTTTCAACCAGTGTCAGATCATGTCTTAACTAGTACATCTAAAGTGACAGGTCTGCCTGTCAAAGAGATTAAAAAGATCAAAAACGGGTCTTAATTAAGCCCACTTTTTATATCACAGTCTAAAAAAATTAAACCTTTCTATATGAGAAGCTTACCACTCAACCAGTGAAACTCAATGATCTTTTAAATTCTGCTCATATTGGATATAAGATTTAATGAGCCTGTCCTGCCTTTTTATTATTTCTTGATCTGTAACGGCTTTTCTTTCTTTTCCTCTTTGTCCTTTTAGATAAGTTGTGGATTGTCTGCTTTGGCAGTTGTATTCTGTTAAGTAGTCGTCTTCTATAAGAACAAAGCCTTCTTCTGTATCCATAAAAAATCTTCTTTTTCTATCCAGATCAAAAATAGAGTTCTGAATAGGGTTTTTATGGTAAGGCAGGTTTAAATAATCTTTTAAGCTGGGAATAATATCTATATGATTGCTGACCTGATTGTCTTGATATCGGCTTAAATCTTTGCTGGGATGATAAAATACTAAGGGAATATTTCTTTCTAAAAAATAGTCCACATGGTTTTCCCAAAATTCATAACTGGAATGATCCGCCGTAAAAACAAATAAAGTGTTATAAAACCATTCAGCCGTTTTTATTTCTTTAAAAAAACCTTTTATGGCTGTATCCACATGCTTCACACAGTCTTTTAGCTTCTTTTCCTCAGGGTAACTTATATCTACTGAGCGGGAGCAGTAATAAGGGGCATGGATTTGATTGGTTAAAAGAACGGCAAAAAAGGGAGGCGGCCCAACAGCTCCGCTTTTAAGCTTTTCAGCTGAATATTTTAAAAAGACATCTTCATAAACATTGCCTTCAGTGTCTATATCCTCCTTTCGTTCGGTGTCTCTTAAATAATCCTCTTTAGAGATATGAGAAATTCCCAGCCTGCTAAAAAAACCCGACCAGTTAAAGGTATTTTTTGAATCGCCAAAAAAGAAGCTCAAACTGTATCCAGCTTTAAAAAAAGCGGATAGAAAATGAGCCTCTTTATCCTGCAAAAAGTTTCTTGGCTTTCCTGTCATTAAAGCGCTTACAGATAAGCTCGTAGCGTTATAAGAGGGGGATAGATGATTTTCAAAAGAGATCCCCTTGCGACGCAAGTCAGATAAAAAAGGCATGAGCTTTGGATTAATCAATGATTTATGGAGGCTTTCAATAACAAATAAAATGATATTTTCTTTTGTTTTAAAAAGTTCTTTTTGTGAAAGGGATTCAGCTGTCTCTATCTTGTTTGAGTTTTTTATTTTTGGATTCTTTGGAGAATCAGGACAAAATAAGCTTGTTGAACTCCTCAGCTCAGTTGAACAGACCTTCGTTTTTAAATTGCGCAAAAGCTCTTTTTTAGAGAAAAAAATACTGTCGCATTTAAGAGGATAGACAACAGTCAGCAGTCTTTTTAATAAGCCGTTATATCTTTGCTCTTTTTGAAAAGGGAAAACTTTCATAATGGTAAAAGCGCCTAAGAATAAAGCAGTTAAACAAAGGCTTGCGATAAGAGACAGCTTAATTTGTTTTTTAGAAACATTTTGTTTTAAAATGAGAGGAAGGTATTTAAACAATATAAAGCTTGAGATTAAAAATATAAGGACTAAATACCAATAGTCTAAGCCGTATAACCAAGAGTTAATCAGCATTTCTATATTGAAGGCGGATAATAAAGAGATATGAAACAGCCGGCCTTGAACAGCGATTGTCTGCATATCTATAAAGAAAACCAGCAGTAAAAAAAGATGTGTCATACGAAAAAAAGCTTTCCTGAAAAAATAAATTTTATCTCTGCCAAACCATTCACAAATAAAGTAAATCAAGAGGTAAGGCAGATTGAAAATAAAGAAAAAGATAAAATCGGCTGAAAAAGAATAAAGAAAACGAAAAAATGTGTCTTTAAGGGGATAGCTGAATAACAAATATTTTCTGTGAAGGAGGATTTCAAAAAATCTTAGAGCTGAAAATAAAAAAGAAAAACTCAAAATGGAGGCTAGCATCCAGATAAGAGCTTTTAAATGACTTCTCAAATTCATGTTATAAAATTTTTGGTTCACTCAAGCCGGTGGATTTTATTTTAACCGCATTTTTATTTTCAGATTTATTGTTGCTGAAAATCCTTAGCAGTCCGTTTAAGTCATCCTGAATATTTTTTACCTGTTGTTTTATATCAAGCTTGGTTCAAGACTAGTTAAACGGTCTATTTCTAAATATTTTTTAATAATAACAAATACAAACTATCCTGTCTATGAAATAAACTTAATGAGCTGAGGTTTATTAACTAAATGCACATTCTTTAACTTGTAAATAGAAAACTTTTATATATTTTTTTTATAACGGCATAAACTTCAAATAGAATCAGTATAAAATCTCAACCAAGCCATGAATTTATTTAGACAAAGAGAGATGATAAAATCTCTCTGAGCCGAAGGGTTTTACAATATAGCCTTTTACTTTTTTAGATAAAGCAGCATGCCTGTAAGATTGAGCTATCGGGATAAAGGGAAGATCCTTTTGAAATAAAATCTGCGCCTGCTTATAAAGTTTGTCCGCTGTTTTAGGATCGCTTATCATCGCTTTTGCAATCAGTTTGTCATAGTCTTTGCTGCAGGATAAGTTAGATCCGGCCGGAATGGAATCACAGGTTAAAAGAATTTGCAGAAAATTGTTGGGGTTGGAAATGTCCGCAGGCCAGCCGATTTAAAGCAGTTCATGCTCTCCTTTAGAGCTTTTAGCTAAATAGGTGGGCCAGTCATAAGTGACCAATTCAACATCTATGCCTATTTTTTTTAAATCCGCCTGTATCAACTCCCCCATTTTTTTCCCATTGGGGTTGTAGGGGCTAGAGACGGAGAGGGTCCAAAGCTGAATTTTAAAGCCTTTTTCAAAACCCGCTTTTCTTTAAAAGCGCTGTTGCTTTTTTTAAATTGTATTCAGGAACTCTGAGTGTGTAATTATGCCCCCATAAACAGGCGGGCACAGGGCTGTCTAAAGTTTTAGCTGTTCCTTTGTATATGGCCTTTAAATATAATTTGCGGTTTAATAAAGCATGGGCGATAGCTTTTCGGACATCTTTGTTGTTTAAGGGGGCTTTTGCCGTGTTCATAGCCAAATAGGCGAGATTGTGAGATAAGCCTCTCATGACTTTGATCTTTTTATTTTTTTTCATTAAGGGAATATCGGTCGGCTGGGCTTTAGCTGAAAAGTGACATTCCCCTCTTTTGAGTTTTTGAAAGCGGACGTTGGGATCAGGGGTGATAGAGAAAATAATTTTTCTTAATTGAGCGGGGCCGGCATAGTAGTTGTCATTTCTTTTATAGCGGATGACATTGGATTTAACATACTTTTCTAATATAAAAGGCCCTGTTCCCACAGGCTCAAAATCTATCTTTTCAGCCTGTTTGTTTTTTAAAAGAACACAACTCTTTACCAAAAAATTTTTGCGTGATTGTCCAGTTAGTAGAGGTTATCAGCGGTTATTAGCGGGACAAAAAGTGGCGATTTCATTTTGGGTTTTGAGGGTATTTTAAGGATTTCATATCACCGCTATATGACCCGTAGGGAAGCCATTTTTACTCTTAAATGTTTGAATTGCTTGAGCTTTTTCTATCAAAATCTATCCGGCTGTGATTTTTAAAAAGCTCCTGTAGAAGGGAAGAGCTAAGAAAGGAGCTTGGTTTTTAATTTTTGAAAAAATCAAAAAGGCGAAAATTAGAAATCTCTTTACAATCTCTTTTAGGGTCAAAATCAGCTCTGCAGCTAAGTCTAGCCTGCTCCATAGCTTTTGTTTTGGTATCTTCTCGAATAATTATACTACGTTTTCCCATTCTTGAGTTATGAGAATAATGACAGTTACAACTTAGAACACCAGTAAAATCTTCATCAGGGTTTTGGTCTGAAAGTGTTGAGGTATGGTGAGTTAAATCACCATCAGAAGTATCACCATCAGAAGTATCATCTGGAGTTGTAAAATCAGAATGGAAATCCCTTTCCATTGGGGGGCGATCGTCTGGCCTTTCTCTATATTCGGAATCATTTAATGATGATGAACAGGCCATTAATAGGCCAAGCCCAACAGTTATCCCTGTAAGGAAAGTTAAAAATAATTTCCATTCCTTTATCATATCAGGACATTCGGATTAAAGTGAATGAATCTTAAATTTTTTTATAAAGTCCAGAGTTTTCCGAAAGTTTTTTTTGTAAATTGGGGCCTTGCAAAGCTGGCTTTATGAATATCCTCGTTGTAATAATGAAAGGACATATTGGATCTTTTTACTTTATTTATTTGCAAATCCTTAAGGGGGTGAGGGCCTTTTGAGGCAAATAAAAAAGACCACAATCCGGAAGGGTAAGTTAAATTGCTGTAATTGTAGAAACCGGCTTTTTTAAAAAGTCCTTGGCTTATTTTAAGCAGGGCTTTTTGATTTTCTATTTCATAAAAAGGGCTTTCAGCCTGAGCTACAACAACACCTTCTTTTTTTAAAGCCCTATAAACATTCTTATAAAACTTTTTGCCAAATAAAATAGAAGAAGGGCCAATAGGGTCAGAAGAATCAACTATTATAACATCAAAAGCATTTTCATATTTAGAAACAAAAGCGGCTCCATCTTCAATTTTAAGATTTAATCTGGGATTGCTAAAAGAAATTGCTGTGGGTTTTAAATATTTTTCACAGGCTTTAGCCACAAGAGAGTCAATTTCCACCATAATGCATTGTTTGATATTCTTATGTTTTAAAACCTCACGGGCTGTTCCTCCATCACCACCTCCAATGATGAGAACACTTTTAGGATGGGGATGGGTAAAAAGAGGAACATGAGCAATCATTTCATGATAGATAAACTCATCTCTTTCACAGGTCATCACAAGATTATCATTGATGAGCATATTTCCAAACCCCTCTGTTTCAATAACTTTCACATTTTGATAAGGACTATCCTCGTCAAACAGTTTTTTCTTATATTTAAAACCTGTCCTTAAAATGTTTTTATGATTTTCAATAAACCATTTTCCTTTGTATTTCATGTTTCTCCTTTGGTTGTATTACATTATTTGGAAAGGTGTTTGTGGGTTTATATTCTTTTTATGAAAGTTTTTATAACTGACGGCATAGGCGCAGTCCAGAACTTTATAAAATGAAGAGGTGAAAAAATATTCCTGGAATTCAAAACTTTCTTTTGCAATTTGATTAGGTTGAAAAAGAATAAAATCAAATCTTCCCGGCTTAAAAATACTTAAAATTTTATCTGTTAAAGACTGAATAGATTTTTCTTTTATATTAGTTTCAAAACTAATATAAAAGAAAGTTTGTTCCGGAGTAATGTGAACAGTGTAATATAAATGATCTCTAACAGCATTTAAGGAATACCCTAAAGGAGTGAAAAAATGCTCTTGAATTTCAAACCCAGAAAAGGCTTTTTCTAACTTTTTTTTCAAGTAGGAGATAGTTTCAGGGGAGTTGTCTTTAAAAATTTCTGAATCATAAATAAGCACTTCTAAAGTTTGGTCCTTTTTGTCAGGGACAAAATCCGTTTCAGTGTGAAAAAGAAAAAAATGATGATCATGTAAAGGGCCAAAACGATAAGCTTTGCCGGGAATTTTATTTTTTATTTTTTTTAAATCCTTATGAAAACAGCTTTTTTGATTTTGTGGGAAAAACTCGTTTTTTCTCTGGAAAAAACAGATTTCAATAGAATCTTTTGGGAAGTTTTTTAAAATTTTTATGAAAGATTTAGAGAGCGCTGTTTTTCCACAGGTGATAAGGACAAGACGGTGAGACCAGACAAACAAACTGGATTCAGATAATATATAAGAATGAATTTTGGGAAATTTTGAGCAGGAGATAATTTCAGCTCCACAGGATGCAACAAGTTTTTTCCAAAAACCTGTAGGTTTTTCAAACAGGGAGGGGCTGTTTGCAGAAAATACAACCTCTATTTTTTTTTCTGATCCTTCAAACACTGTTACTCTTTTCTTTAAAAGCTTTACTTAAAAGTTGGTATTCTTTTTAACACTCAGTAATTATGTTTTATCCGCAATCTAGCAAATCACAGGCATAGATGGAGAAAAACCCCATTTGACCACTATAGCCCTTTGAAGACCCTGTCCAGGTTGAATAGTTTTGATACCTAAAGGATCCCTCAAAAATCCCTTTTTCATTAACTCTTCCACCCAAAATGACTTTTCCTTTTGTATCTTCAAGAACAAGGTTTATAAAATTCCCCTGAATAGAACTTTCACTGGGGCTTGCCATTAGTTTTATAGGTATTCGCTCATTTTGCGCATTGGGCACAAGAGCGCCGTCTATTCCGACTATATGGATTTCCAGATATGAGCCTTTTGCAATAAACAGCGGCTTAGCTTGGCTTGGATTAAAAACATCGCGGTTTTCAAAGATGATACTTCCTTTAATCCATACACCTCCTGCTAGGTTCTCTCTGCCAGAGCAGTTTATCCAGGGAACTGCATGAGGGTCATTGGGATCAATTGTAGCTGATAAATAATTGCCAAGCTCTTTGTTAAAAGCAATCTGCTGTTCTTTGGTGTCAGCGCATTTGATTACACCATATCCTTCTTCGGTGGAAGCTGGAGATTTATCTTCATCTGTATCTTCTGTTTTTGGGGGGCCAGATGTTGGTGGCTGTATATGGGAGGGAACAACAACTGGAGCTTGTTGAAAAGCCTGACAGCTTAAAAGAATGACAGTAAAAAACAAAATAATATATTTCATGCTTGTTTCTCCATGTGAAAGTTTAAAGGCATGTCGCTTCAGTATAATGTAAAGTTTAATATTTTTAAAAGTTTTTTTATTTGGAATAAAAATTTATTTTTGCTGTCTCGTTATTTTTATTTAAAAATTAGGCTTAAATCGGGGTCCATGTTGATTTTCAAAATCCTGTAATTGTTTTTTAACTTGGGGTAATCCTATGTTTTTTGCATAGTTCATCAGACCGCCTAAAAAGGGAGGAAAACCCATGCTAAGAATAAGAGCTAAATCAATATCCTCTTCTGACTCTATGATTTTTTCTTCAATCAGTCTTTTTCCCTCTTTTATCATTCTATAAACACCTCTTTCTATAATTATTTTATTAGGAATCAAATCATTGCGCCTTATTTGTTTTAATTTTTTAATGTCTTCATTAAGTGATGTTTTTCCCTTGTCATAAATGTAAAAACCTTTCCCTGTCTTTTCCCCCTGTCCTAAAACAGACAATAGCTCTTTTGTCCATTCAGGGGTTTCAATTTCCAGACCATTTGATATGAGTTGAGCAATCACCTCAGTACAAATATCAAGGCCGATTTTATCCATTAGCTGAAAAGGCCCTAAAGGCAAGCCAAATATATCCCTGTAACAGTGATCAATATTTTCAATTTCATGCCCCTCCTGATAAATTAAAAGAGCTTCAGTTAAATAGACAGCCAGGAGTCTGTTTACAACAAAACCAGGGCTGTCTTTAACCGGAAGTGGAACTTTTCCAATTTGCTTTAAAAGGTGTTTAATGGGATTGAAGTAAAGGTTTTTTTGTTTTTCTGTCAAAATTATTTCTGTCAGTTGTATTTTATGTGCCGGGTTAAAAAAATGAAGTCCAAGGAAATTTTCAGGATATTGACTGCTTTGAGCCAAATCAAAAATAGAGAGAGAAGAGGTGTTAGAGGCAAATAGACAGTAAGGATTTAATTGTTTTGAGATATTTGCAATAAATTCCTGTTTTAACTTTTTGTTTTCAGGGAGAGTTTCAACAATAAAATCTAAAGTGGATAAGCCCCAAAGTTTTGTACTTACAGAAAGATTATGTATTTTTTGTTTAAGCTTATAAGAGTTGATGATATTTTTTTGTTTTTGCTCCTGAAAAAGCTTTCCTGTCCATTTTAAAGCTGAACAAAGGCTTTGCTCATTCTTATCTATCAGGCGAACCTTAAATCCCTTGTTTGCAAAAGTGTAGGCGATAGCCCGTCCCATAACCCCAGCTCCTACAACTCCTATTCTTTCAATGCTTTTCTTTTTTTGTGAATTGCCCCATGTATCAGCCCCCTCTTTTTTAGCCTTATTAATCATTGTCCAAACATGCAGAAGATTTACAGCCTCCGGACTTTGAAGCAATTCACAAAAAGCTTCTTTTTCCCTATTCAGATTTTTTTTAGAAATAGGGGAGCCGTAGGTTTTTTGAATGACTTGAAGAGCTTTTAAAGGGGCGGGATAGAACCCTTTTGTCTTTTTTAAAATCTGTTTTTTGGACAGCAAACAAAAAAATGTTTTAAATATTCTTTCTATAAAAAAAGAATAAGGCCTTAATTCCTTGTAGTGTTTTTTTTCATGAATCTGATTATTTTTTCCCGCAATTTGTTGAGCAAATTCCAGCGCTCTTTTTTCCAGAACAGGGGAGGGAATGATTTCATCCAACAGCCCTGCTTTTTTAGCTTCAGAGGCTGTCAGACTTTTACCTGTAAGTATCATATTAAGAGAGGCTTTAAGCCCTATGAGCCGGGGAAGACGGAGACAGCCTCCAAAACCGGGAATCAGACCCAGTTTAACTTCTGGTAAAGCTATTTGAATATGAGAGGAGTCGGATGAAAGCCGGTAGTCAAAACACAAGGCCCATTCCAAACCTCCCCCCATACAGACTCCCTGAATGACAGCAATTTTTGGTAAATTAAGCTGTTCAAAACGAAGAAAAAGCTCATGAACTTCACTTAAAATGTTATTCATTTCTTTTTTTGTTTTAATTTTTTGAATATCTTTGATATTGGCTCCAGAACAAAAATTATCGGCCTTTTTTGAAATGAGAACAAGGGCGCTGACTTCAGCCTGTTTTATTTGATCTAATAGATAAGAAAGCTCTTTTATAAAGGAGTGAGATAACAGGTTAACTGAGGAGTGAGGCTGATCCCATTCCAACCAGCCAATGGATTTTTCTTTTATGATAAAATTTAAACTTTTCATTTTATTTTACGAAGCATTTTCCAAAATAACCGCTCCCCCTTGTCCCCCGCCAATACAAAGCGTAGCCAAACCAAACTGACTGTTCCTTCTTTTCATTTCCTTAGCTAAAGTCAAAATGATACGAGTTCCTGTGGCAGAAATGGGGTGTCCAATAGCAATAGCCCCCCCATTAACATTAAGTTTTTTAGGATCAATTTCTCCAAGGGCCTGATTTGTATTGAGTTGACTCTCACAGAATGTTTTAGAGGCAAAAGCTTGTAAGCAAGCTAAAACCTGCGCTGCAAAAGCTTCATTGATTTCAATGAGATCAATGTTTTTTAAATTTAAACCAGCTTTTTTAAGCGCTATAGATGAAGAATAGACAGGTCCTAAACCCATGCGCTTTGGTTCAAGACCTGTAAAAGCAGTGCTGCGAACAACAGCAAGAGGCTTTAAATCAAGGTTTTTCATTCTTTCTTCAGACATCAAAAGAAGAAGGGAAGAACCATCATTTATAGGACAGGAATTGGCAATTGTCACAGTTCCATATCTTTTATCAAAAAAAGGCTTCATTCTGGATAATCTTTGTTCAGACATTGCCCTAGGCCCCATATCCTTATTGACAACTTGATGATCAGTGAAAAAAGGAAAGATCTCCTCTGCAAGTTTTTGTTCACTGTTACAGGCTTTTTTATGACTCAAAAAAGCAAACTCATCCTGATCTTTTCTGCTGATATTAAATTCTTTTGCCAAAAGCTCTGCGGTGTCTCCCATGGAGTAGCCTGTTATAGGATCTTTTAGTCCTTCTAAAAGGGATATGATAGGCTTTAGATAGGATAACTTAAGGCTTTGGATTGATTTGAGTTTTTGTTTAAAACTTTTAGATAGCATAATATGTTGAATAATCTTGCTAAAATTTCTGTTAAATAAAAAGGGTATGTGAGACATACTCTCCACACCGCCAACAATAACACTGTTATAAAGGCCAGCTTGAATTTTAGCCATTCCTGTAACAAAGCTTTCCATGGATGAAGCGCAGTTTCTAAGAGTTGTTGTGGCAGAAACTTCTTTTGGCATCCCTGCCTGTAAAACAGCCACTCTGGCAATATTAAATGAATCAGGGAGCGTGAATCCATTTCCTAAAATCACTTCTTCAATCTCATTTCCTGTAAAATTCATTTTATACAAAAACTCTTTTAAATTATGAGTGGCCAAAATATTAGGATGTAAATTATCAAACTCCTTACCGGCTTTAGTGAAGGGAGTTCTTAATCCATCAATAACAAAGACCTTTTTTTGAGATTCCCGCATTTCTTTAAGAATAAGGAATAATAAACACTTTGTCTAATTGTAATGATTTGTTTAAGTTTGGTTCATGACTAGTTAAGCCATGAGACTGAGTTGAAAAGCTCTCTGCAGAACACAGGAAATTGATGGATCGAGTTGTCTAGTTGAATTGGGGGTCAGAACAATGAGAAACATTGTGTCAAAGCAATTTTAAAGAACTGTAACATATCAGCCTTTTTGTTTTTATACTAACAGTTTAAGAATTTCACTGTTAGCACTTAAATAACAAACTTATTTACTTCTCTAGCCCAAAGCCCTAAAATATATTTGCCTCATATTCTAAATGGATGCTGTAATAAAAATATGAAAATATAGCTTTAGCATTTAAACCAACAAAGTATAAAACTCTCTGGGAAAATAATGAATAAATCAAATATTATCCACAAAATATTGAGTGATAGCAATTATCATCTTTCTTTTTTTAAAAAATCAGATATTGATGAACTAAAAAAAAAAATCTTGATTAAAACCATAAAGGAAAAACAGACACCATTTATCCGATGTTTGGTTAGAGACAAAGATGTTCAATTAAAACCTGAAGAAATTGTCAGACAACTTTATGCTATGCAGCTGATCAAGAGATATGGCTATATAAAAAGCAGACTGGCTTTTGAACATCCTGTGAATTTTGGCAGAGAAAAGAAAAGCGCTGACATTGTTATTTTTGACAAAGATCGTCCTGATACCCCTTATATTATTGTTGAACTAAAAAAACCAAAACTCAAAGACGGAAAGCAACAGCTCCGTTCTTATTGTAATGCTACAGGCGCGCCTATAGGAATATGGACAAATGGGGAGCAAATATCCTATTACCACCGAAAAGATCCTAACTATTTTGAAAGCATTACGAACATTCCAAAATCAAACCAAAGCCTTAAGGATATACTAAGTGAGCGATTTACTTTAAAAGATTTGATTGCTAAAGATAAAATAACCAATGAGAAAAAGTCTCTAAAGGATATAATTCTGGAAATGGAAGATGAAGTTTTAGCCAATGCCGGAGTGGATGTTTTTGAAGAGGTTTTTAAACTGATATTTACAAAGCTCTATGATGAATTTTGCAGTAAAAAAGATAAAGCGGTAGTTAATCATCATATTGAAGAGAATTTGAATAAAAAAGACAAAGGGGATTATGATAAGCTCAAACAATGTCTTGTGAATTTGGAAGATAAAAATTTTCGGGTTTTGGAATTTAGAAACACCGGGCAAACCGATGCAGAGCTAAAAGAGAAAATACAAGTTTTATTTAATGAAGCTCAGGAAAAGTGGAAAGGTGTTTTTCCAGAGGATTCCAGTTTTAATCTTTCAGACAGTCATTTGTCTATATGCATATCCAGTTTGCAAGATATTAAGCTGTTTAACTCCAATCTTCTAGTCATAGATGAAGCCTTTGAATATCTTGTTTTAAAAACCGCTAAAGGAGAAAAAGGCCAATACTTCACTCCCCGCCATGTGATAGATATGTGTGTTCTCATGCTCAACCCCAAGAGAGAGGAGTATATGATTGATACGGCTTCCGGGAGCTGTGGTTTTCCGGTTCATACTATTTTTCAGCTCACTGGTCGTCTTTTTACCAATACAGTCATCTCCGAAGAAGATAAAAATCATATACTTAAAATTTTTGGAATTGATTTTGATGAAAAGGCTGTCAGAGTCTCAAGGACTTTGAATCTTATTGCCGGAGATGGGGAAACCAATATACTATACTTAAACACACTGGATTATGACCGTTGGAAAGACAGGACAGAACAAGACAGTGAATGGATCAACACTTACGGAAGAGGCTTTAAAAGGCTTTCAAAATTAAGAACTGAAAGAGAAGATAATAAAAAGTTTCAATTTGATTTACTTATGGCCAATCCTCCTTTTGCCGGAGACATCAAAGAGAGTCGTATTTTGCATCAATACGAATTGGGATTTAAGCCAAATGATAAAACAAAAACACAAGTTGGCCGTGATATTCTTTTTATTGAGAGAAATCTTGATTTTTTAAAACCCGGCGGGCGTATGGCTATAGTTTTGCCTCAAGGAAGATTTAATAATACTTCAGATAAACACATCCGGGAATTTATATCCAGAAAAGCTCGTATTCTTGCTGTAGTGGGGTTACACGGCAACAGCTTTAAACCTCATACAGGCACAAAAACAAGTGTTCTATTTTTACAAAAATGGAATGGTGATCCAAAGGCAGGCCCCCTTTGTCCAAAAAAAGAAGATTACCCGATATTTTTCGCTGTGTCTGAAAAAGGAGGTAAAAACAATTCTGGAGATTACATCTATCTTAAAGATGGACACAAGGGCCAATATAAGTTGGATAAAAACGGGCATTTGATTGTAGAGCATGATTTACATAGCCACAGCGGAGAGTTGCCTGAAGGAATTACAGAGGCTTTTATTAAATGGGCAAAAAAAGAGAAGCTTTCATTTTGGAAATAAAAAAGGAGGTTTTTTATGAAAAGAAAAATAGAATATGAGGCTAGATTTGCCACAAAAGATCAAAAGATAATTTTAAGAGAGTATGCTAAAGAAACAGTAGTATCATGGAGTAACGGAAAGGAAAAAAATATTTAAAGATGAAGAGGGAATGTGGAGAGCGGATGATTTTATAAAAGTCCGTTGGCCGAATAGCCGGGTTATATCCAGCAGTTCAAAGTTATTATCCACTAAAGAAGTTGAAGAGTATAAAAAAAAGATGATTATCTCCTTTTGATGAATTGAATTTGCCAATATAGGGAAATACAGTTGATATGAAATATAAAATTAAACACTTATCGGATACATTTTCACATCCAGATTTTCGTTGGGATGGAGAGTATTTTTGTTTTGAACCACATAAAAACAGAAATTTAAAATATATTCCCATAAATGACATCTTATCTTATTCTCAATATGGCATTTCTATATCTATGAACGAGGAGAAAGTTGGAACAAAAATATATAGAATGAATGAAATTAACAACATGCTATGCAGTCATAACATATCAAAATACGCTGAAATAGATTCTGACACAATTCAAGTTTATAAACTAAAGGATAAAGATATACTTTTTAATCGAACAAATTCTTTTAGGTTTGTAGGGAGAACAGGCATGTTCAGAAAATTTTCTAATGATGAAATTGTTTTTGCTTCTTATCTTGTGCGAATAAGACCAAAATCAGAAATAATCACTCCGGAGTATTTGACAGTATTTTTAAATACAAAATATGGCATAACCGATATTAAAAGAAGAGCAAGAAGTTCAATAAATCAATCAAATGTTAATCCTGAAGAATTAAAAAGAGTGGCAATACCTCTTTTATCAAGAAAATTGCAACAGAAAATTACATCTTTGTTTGATGAAGCATTTAGTTTATTACAAAAATCAGAGTTAAAATACAATGAAGCTCAATCTCTTTTGCTTTCAGAATTAGGTTTAACTGACTGGAAACCAAATCATCAGTTGGTTTTTATCAAAAAATACTCTAATGTTGAAGAGTCCGGGCGTATGGATGCCGAGTATTTTCAGCCAAAATATGAAGAAATAATTAAAAAGATTAGAGCCTATAAAGAAGGGTGGTGTAAGCTGGGAAATTTAGTAAATATGAAGAAAGGCACTGAAGTTGGAAGCAAAGAATACTCTGAACAAGGTATTCCATTTATTCGTGTAAGCAATTTGCATCCACAAGAAATTACTGAAGAAAAATATATATCTGAAGAATTATATTCTGCAATAAAAAAATATCAACCGCAAGAAGGGGAAATACTGTTAACAAAAGACGCTACTCCTGGTGTCTCGTATCACTTACAAGCTCAGCCTAAAAAAATGATAGTGTCAAGCGGAATACTTCGTTTAACGAATAAAGAAACTAAAATTAATAATGAATACTTAACTTTGTTTCTTAATTCAATTATAACTAAAGAGCAAATAAATCGTGATGTAGGTGGTTCTGTTATTCTACATTGGCGCCCAGATCAAATAAAACAAATATTAATTCCAATTTTATCTCAAAAAAAACAAATTAAAATTCAGAAATTAGTCATTGATTCTTTGAATTTACATAAAAAATCAAAAACATTATTGGAATACAGTAAATATGCAGTGGAAACAGCTATTGAAAAGAATGAAAAAACAGCCACTGCTTGGTTAAAAGCTAAACTTTTAAAACCTTTTCATTAAATCAGTGTGTAAGAAAGGGGCTTCTTTTAATTAGGTTCATGATACTTTAAGAGGGTTATTTTTTACTAATTTTAATATCAATTTATATAAGTTCTCTTTTCTGTGATTAAATCTAAACTCACATTCTTTAAGTGTAAGAAAAAAATATAGCCCCTCTTCCTCTTTTTCCTCTTATTCTTCTGGCTCCAAAATAACTTTCATCCATCTCTATTTCTCCTTTTTCAAAAGGACTTTCTTTTTCACAAATCTCACAGATTCTTACTCTGATATTTTTTAGAATTTTATGGATTGTATTTTTGTTTGTGTCAAAAAAGCTATTTGAGAGGCTGTCAGATCGGCTGAAAAGAGCTTGATTATTTTCCTAAAGGACAGGAAAGGGTAAAACACTTGTTTTTTATAGTCATTTCAACTATAGGGCTTAAATAGTCATAAACCTTTCAATAAATTAACACCTATCAAATGAGGCTTAAGTCACCATGAACCAAATTTAAGCAGGCTGTCTTTAGCTTAAAAGAATTAATGAGCTTGATAACTGCATATAGACAGGCAAGGCTCATCTTTTTGGACAGATTTAGAGTGTAAAGTATTAGAGGGAACGATAATTTTATCTCCTGGTCTTAAAAGCACTTTATTTCCAGATACATTATAAAGAATTTTTCCTTTAACAATCATGCGAATTTCATCAAAAGGATGGCGATGTTTTAGGACTTTCATGCCTGCTGCAAAATTTTCTTCAAAATATTCCAGCCCGTCTTTTTCAAAAAGGGCTTCAATTTGCTCTTTACTGGGATTTAAGGAAGCAAGCCACCTTCTTATAATCATTAACAAAATTATCTCTGGTTTTAGATAAAAATCAATATTTATTTTGAGGGGTTTTAAGTTTTATAATTTTGGCATTTCATAAACTATAAGATCTGGGGTTTTTAAAAAAGCTGAGTTAATGCAATTTTAATCTTTCGGATTTTTAATCAGACTATTAAAGAATTTTTTTGTTTTTTTTTACAATAAAATTTATTTGATTAAGAAGAGCTTAAAATTTAAACAAATTTCAGAGATTTAAAGGATTATCCATTTAAGTTTTTTTAACAAAGGGACGATAAATTTTTTGTCAGTAGGTTTAATTAAGATCTGCTTTAAAGCTTTTAAATTTAAAAAATATAAAGATAATTATTATGAAAGAAGAAAAAACAAACCCTTCATTCCCCATTCCCAAGGAAGGTGTAAAAGAGATTATAGAGCATTTTTTATCACAAGGAGGAGAGCTTTCTCTGGTTAAGCCAGATGATGAAATTGGAAAAGTTACTCTTTTTCAAAATTATGATAAAAAAGACCTTTCATTTTATGAATCTGAGGTGGAAAGAGTTTTAGAGAGAAAGGATTATAATGGAGAGGCTTTTTTGCAGGTTGATTTTAAAAACGGCAAAAAAATTCTTTTAACTAATGAATTTGTTGGGTTTTCTCCTGCAGCTTGTTCAGAGATAAGGACAAAAAAACTTCCTAAAGTTGTAACAACAGCTGACCTTTTAAGTGTTATAGAGGCTATTGAAAGCTCTATTTACGGGACGGATCAGTATCAGGAGAGTCTTCATGATATCAAGCTGTTTTTTGAGACCATAGCCAGTGGAGCCGAATCTGTTGGCTTTAATCTTGCAGGGGAGCGGCTGTGGGTTGATAGGCTTTTACCTAAAAATATAGCTTAAAATTTTTGCTAAAACAATTTTAGAATTTCAAAACCCCTAAATAGAATCCAGCAGAAATATCAATATTTAATTGTGTTTTAATCTTATTAATCTGAGAATTTTTATTGATGAGACAAAAGAAAATTCCCAGTATTGATTTTCATGGACGGACGGACGATGAGGTGTTTGATCTTTTAGATTGCTTTATTAGAAAGAACAAAGATCAAAATAGAATTGTTGTAATTGTAGGTAAAGGCAAGGGGATTATAAAAAATAAAGTTCTTGAATATTTGAAGATGGCCCATTATTCTTGGAGCTATGAAAGAAATAGAGGGATAAGCAATAAAGGGGCTCTCATTGTCGATTTATATTGAGTGAATGGTATAAAAAGGTGCCTCACTTACAGTTAGAGGAAAATTTATGGATACAGATAATAATAATTTTAAAATGGAAAAAATTTTCTGGCTGGATATGGAGATGACAGGCTTAAGCCCTGAGACAGATGTAATTATTGAGGTGGCGGCTATAGTAACAGATAGGGGGTTTAAAGAACTGGACAGCTATCACAGTGTTGTAAAACAGGAGCAAAAATATCTGGATGCCATGGATTCCTGGAATCAAAAGTGTCATAGAAAAACAGGGCTTTATGAACTGGTGACCAAGGGAAAAGCTCTTAATAAGGTGGAGGATGATCTTTTAAGTATTCTGGAAAATCATTTTCAACTTGAAGAGAAGATTATTCTGGCAGGCAATTGCATTTATCAGGATCGCAATTTTATAAGAAAATATATGCCTCGCTTAGAAAAAAAACTTTATTATAGAATGTTGGATGTTACAGCCTGGAAATTAATTGCCCAGCAAAAAGGTTTTTTATTTGAAAAGGAAAATAAACATAGAGCTTTGGATGATACCAGAGAAAGCATTAATGAGCTTGTTTATTATTTAAAACATATAGAATTTAAGACTCCGGATGTATCCGCTGCAGCTCTTAAGTCTGTAAAAGCTTAAAATGTTTCCTCAATCAGTTGTTTTATAGCCTGTAATTTGAATGCTCATTAGTTTTCAAAATGGGGAGGAATTTCTTTTTGAGTTCTAGCGCCAAGGTTTTTGAGAGTTTGAACCTTTTTAACAAGACTCCCCCGTCCTTCACTAAGTTTCTTAAAGGCGGAGTCATAAGAGATTTCTGCTGTTTTCAAACTGGCTCCAATTTTTTTCATGTCCTCCAGAAAGCCTACAAATTTATCATATAAAAGCCCTCCTTGTTTTGCTATTTCCTCTGCATTTTTATTTTGTCTTTCTATTTTCCAAAGAGAGGCAATGGTCCTTAAAGTGGCGTATAAAGTGCTGGGGCTTACAATCACAATAGACTGTTTCCAAGCTTTATCAAAAAGATCAGCTTTAGCCTGTGTTGCCAAAGCAAAGATACCTTCATTGGGAATAAACATTAGCACAAAATTTGGTGTTTTAAGACCCTCTAAAAGCTGGTATTCTTTAGAGGATAAACTATCAATATGCGCGCTTATGGATTTTACAGTTTTTTCCAATAGATTGTCCTGATTTTCTTTGATATTTGAATCTATGTTATGTGTTAATGATACTTTGGAATCTATAATGATGTGCTTGTTGTCAGGAAGTTTAACAATAATATCAGGCTTGCTAAAAGAGCCTTTTTCATCTTTGATGCCTTGTTGAATGATGAATTCCTCGCCTTTTCTTAAACCTGATTTTTCCAGAATATTTTCCAAAACAAACTCCCCCCACTGTCCCTGAGCTTTGGCATCTCCCCGGAGAGCCTGCGTGAGTTTTATAGTATCATCCCTCATTTTTGAATTTATATGAGTGAAGTCTTTAAGAGTTTCGTTTAAAAACTTTTCTTTGTTTTCAAAGCCTTGGATGGATTTTTTAAAGCCTTCTATATCTTCTTTAAAGGGTTTAAGGATTTGAGAGAGATTTTTTGTGGACTCTTCTCTATAGGACTTTGTGTTTTCCAAAAAAATTTTTTGGGCAATATTTTGAAATTCAGTTTTTGATTTATCAGTTAATTCTTTAAAAAGCTTTTCCTTTTCCTTTAAGTTTTCTTCAAAATATTTTTTTTGGTTTTCCAGTTGTTTTTTTAAGTTTTCATTTTCTGCTTTAAAAAAAGAAAGCTGTTCAAATTGCTCCTTTTCTTTTTCTCTGTAAGTTTGATTTTCATCAGACAGTGTCCCCCATTCCTTTTTTATTTGTTCTTTTTCTATTTTGATTTGAAGAGATTGCTTTTGATGTTTATTGAGCCATAAAAAAACGGCTCCAGCCCCTAAAACAAGGCCCAATAAAAAGAGTAAGGCAGAAATCATGAAAAAACTTTATATCAGTATATTATATAAAACAAGCCCTGTTAAAAAATCAGTTAAATACGGATTCTATTTTGGTTTTATTTTTTAATGTGTTTTCAATCCTATGTTTTTTTCTGCAGATATGACCTGATTTAAGATGATAGGCGCAGTTTTTAGAACAGGTTTGATAGTAAAAAAAACTTTGTTTACAGAGCTTGCAGATAATAGAAGGCTTCTCACAGTGTTTACAGCTTATTTTAATATTTCCCGGCTGTCCACAATGAGGGCATAAAGAATACTTTTTTGAAGCTTTCAGTTCCTGATCTAGAGCTGTCCTGTGATCAAAAACAAAGCATTCTTTTTCAAAATAAGAGTTAGGGTATTCTTTTAAATAATTTAATATTCCCCCTTTAAGCTGATAAACTTTTTTAAAGCCTTTATTTTTCATAAACTCAATGGCCTTTTCGCAGCGAATACCTCCTGTACAATAAATCAGTGTCTCTTTATTTTTATCCATTTTTAGATTTTTCAGCCTTTCTGGAAACTCCTGAAAAGACTCTATATTTAAGTCCTGAGCTGTTTTAAATTTACCAAGATCTACTTCATAATTGTTTCTGACATCCAGGACTTGAGCTTTTGTTTTTAATTTCTCTTCCCATTCTTTAGGGGAAAGATGGCCATTATTGTCTTTTGATCCTGGACATTTCTCCCCTATATTTATAATCTCTTTTTTAATTTTTACAGACAGTCTTTTAAAGTTCCATTTTTCACAACAGGAGTCTTTCCAAAAAAAAGTTTCTCCAAACAACTGGCTGATATACTTTTTACAGGATTCCAACGGTTTTTCTGCTCCACAAAATGTGGCATTAAGCCCCTCTTCTGCAAAAAGGGCTAAGCCTCGTATATTCAGATTTTGAGCTTTTTTAATAAGCTTTGCTTTATAGGGTTTTAGGTTTTTTTCTTCTATGGGGAAAAACTTATAAAAAGATGTGACTTTAATCATAAATTTCCTTATATCTTAAAAGGTTGAAAAATATCAAGTTTTTATAAAAGAATATTTTTATTAGTGATATTTGTTAAAACAGATCATCTAAAAATATTTAAATTTAATATTTTTGAAAAAGATTATGTGGATTTTAAATTGCTGATAGAAGTCTTGATTTTTATATTTTATTGAAGAGCTGTTTGAAACTTTACTTGTGTTTTTTTAGATTGATTTTAAATAAGAAGGAGGTTTTTTAATGAAAGTTTTAGAAGTTAAAAATGTTGTTAAAACCTATGGCTCTTTAAAGGCCGTTGATAATGTGTCTTTTGAAATCAATAAAGGGGAAATATTTGGTTTATTAGGGCCTAATGGAGCTGGTAAAACAACTCTTATATCTACAATAATGACTCTTGAAAAGATGAATTCAGGGCAAATCAAAGTTTGTGATTATGATGTAAGCAAGAACTCTTCATTGACTAAATCTTTAACAGGCTTTATGCCTCAGGATATTATTGTTCATGGATATTTTACAGTGAAAGAAATTATAAGATTTTATTCTGGCTTTTCCGGTCTTTGGCCAGATAATGACAGAATTGATTATCTTTTAAAAAGACTGGCTTTATGGGAACAGAGAAACAGCAAAGTAAGAGCTCTCAGTGGTGGGATGAAGAGAAGACTTCTTATTGTAAAAGCCCTTGTTCATAATCCCCGTCTTCTCTTGCTGGATGAACCAACAGCCGGGGTGGATATTCAGCTCAGAAATGCTCTTTGGAGTTTTATCAGGGAAATTAAAGAAGAAACATCCATTTTATTTACAACACATTATCTGGAAGAAGCTGAAAAACTTTGTGATCGAGTGGCTTTTATTCACAAGGGAAAAATCAGTCAGATAGGGGAGACAAAAAAACTGATTTCTCAGCTGACCACCCGTAAAGTTTTGATAAAATTCGATCAACCAAGACTTATAAAAAGTGAATATCATTCAGGTCAGAGTGAAGAAGGTTATGAGATTTTTCTACTCCCTTATTCTTTTAGCGCTGGTCAGCTGCTCAAGCAGCTCAGTTTGAATATGAAGGAAATTGCTGATTTAAAAGTTATAGAAGGTTCCTTGGAAGATGTTTTTAACAGTGTTATGGAGGAATAATGCAAAAAAAAGAGCTTATTTGGACTCCGTTTCTTTTTTTTATATATAAGGATCTTAGTCGTGTTTACAGGGTCAAGGTTCAGACTATATTATCACCTCTTATCAGTCAGGCTTTATACTTGGTTATTTTTGGAGTGAGCCTTGGAAAGGTTGTTAAAATCAGTGATCAGTTCTCGTATCTTCAATTTATTATTCCAGGGCTTGTGGCCCTGACGCTTATCAACCAGTCTTTTCAAAATGGCACCAGCTCTATTTTTGCTATGAAATTTACTGGAGAAATTATAGATATAAAAAGCACGGCTTTAAATGTCCAGCAGATCATTTGGGGTGCGGCTGTTTCTGGTTTTGTCCGGGGTTTAATAGTCAGCCTTTTAACTTTGATCTTAGGGGAGGTTTTTCATCTTTTTTTTGAAAGGCATCTTCTGCCTGTTCATAATTTTTTATGGTTTGTCTCTTTTCTCACTTTAGGGGGTATGGCTTTTGCCATGTTAGGTTTTTCTGTTGGTATTTGGGCTAAAACCTTTGATCATGTGGGAGCTATCAGCAGTTTTATAATTCTGCCCTTGATTTACCTAGGGGGGGTTTTTTTTGATTTGGACACACTTTCTACCTTTTGGCAAAAAGTCTCTATTTTTAATCCTCTTCTTTATTTTATCAATGGGATTCGCTATAGCTTGTTAGGCATTTCAGATATTCCTGTCTTGCAGTCTTTTGCCGCAGTTTTTTTAAGCCTGATTGGAGCTTATGCTTTGGCCTGTGTTGTGGCTTTTAAAGGGACTTTTCAGAGAGCTTTTTAGTAATTTTGTTCTTGAAAAAATAAAAGAAAAAGTATAAGAAAGCAAAAAGGTCAATTATGGTTGTTATCAGATTATCAAGAACAGGCACTAAAAATAAGCCAAAATACAGGCTTACAGTGGCAGATTCCAGAAAACCCTTAAATGGGCGTTATATTGAAGTTATTGGACATTATAACCCTTTTTCAAAGGATAAAAAGGCTTTTATTGATAAGGCTAAATATGAATCCTGGCTTAAAAAGGGAGCGAAGCCAAGCGAAAGGGTAAAGAGTCTTTTTGAAAAATCAGTTTAAAAATATAGAAACATCATGGAATTACAAAAAATTATTGAAACTCTTGTTAAAGCGCTTGTCAGTGAGCCGGGTAAAGTGGAAATCAATACAAATCAGGAGGGAGATAAAACCCTTGTATTTGAAATTCGTGTGGCAAAACAGGATATGGGTAAAATTATTGGCAAAAAGGGAAAAACCATTGAGTCTATTAGGACTATTGCTGGCGCCTCTGGCGTAAAACAAAATAAGCGATGTATTGTTAAACTCATTGAAGACGAATAATCCTGAATTTTTAAGATTGGCCTATGTTTATAAAGCTCATGGAATAAAAGGTGAAATTTTTGTTCAGCCTTTAAATCCAGAATTTAAGTGGCCTCACCCCATAAAAATAATTTTTATTGGAAATTCTGAACCTGTTAAGTTTTCTGTAAAAAAATATTCTCACCATAAACAAGGTCTAATATTTAGGTTGGAGGAGTCTCAAAGTCGTCAATCAGCAGAACAGTTAAAATCTCAATCCGTTTTTTTGCCTAAAAGTTTATTTAAGAGCAAAAAAGGAGAAAATATATACCTTGTGGAGTTAATTTCCTTTAAGGTTGAAGTCTTGGGGCAGGGAAAAGCAGGTTATATTAAATCTTTTCAATCAGACAGATATCAGGATTTTTTGTTAGTCCAGAGAAAAAGTTCATCCCCTATTTCCATTCCCTTTGTGTCTGCTTATATTAAAGATATTGACTTTTCTAAAAAGACAGTAAGTTTGGACCTACCAAAAAACTTTTTTGAAGTTTTCAAGTATAACTCTGTTTAATGATTTTGATTAGTGTTGATTTTTTGTTTTGTAATGATTTAATAATAAGATTTTCTTGATTTATTGAATTTTATTTCAGATTTTAGCAGTTCAACCTGTAGGATTAAAGGAAGCAGATGATGGAATATGGAAAGTGACATTTATGGATTATGATTTAGGGTATTTTGATTGTGGGAGCTGTCAATTTACACCTTTGGACAATCCTTTGGAAAAACTGTCAATGATGTGTTCGGTATAAAGTGTCAAGGATGTTTCAGGTTGCACATATTGGCATAAAGCTAGGCTGCCCCTTTTTTATCATGTCTGTTTCCTCTATGGATTAAAGTTTATTGGGGTTTGTTTATTGAAAAAGGTGGTATAGAGGGAGAATAAGAGAATTGTTTTTTATACTGGCAACAATAAGTTAACGGCCTTAATAGTTAGCTTAAGTAATAACTACTTAGGACATGATTCATGATTAGAAAAGCTTTTTTCAATTCTAATAGGAGCATTTTCTAAAGATAGACATAAAATTAATGGGACTCCATTTTTTTGTATATAATATGTAATGGGCTTTTTTACTTCGGCTAATCGTGTTACTCCTTTATTAACAGTGGCTCCATTTTGTGTTAAAAGTGTTGTGTATAACTTATCTAATTCAAAATGAACAGACCAAACTCCTGATTTTATGGTTAAGGTATGAATGTCTTCACCTGTTTTAATAGCAATTTTGCCACTTAAACTCGGAACCAGTGTCATAGGCTTTGAATCAGGCTTTGCTGATATAGATACTTTTGTATGATCATTTTCTGCCAGTAATTTAAGAGATATAGATTCATGTTTGGTTTTGAAGGAAAGAGGAAAGCGAATTGTCTCATCTGCAGAAGAGACTTTAGGGGTTTTATGAGTGTTGGACTGTGCGTTAGTCCCTGTTTTATCAACAAGTTCTGGCCTTTCCGGGCTTTGTTGTGAAAGGTTTGTGCCTGCGCTTCTTCTTGACCTTGGCCTTTGTGTGGGATCATACTGACGGCCATCTTGAAATCTGCTGTTGCTTTGTGTGGACTGATCTCCCCCACAGGAGAAAAGAGTAGAAAAGACAAATAAAAACAACAACACAGGCTTCATGACTTTTATATTCTTGAATTTTGTAAAAATTGTCAAATTTATTTTTTAATGCTGGACTTAGTTAATGGTTTACACCCCTTATTTAATGTAGTGTTTATCTGCTTTAAACAATACTATAGTCTGGAATATTTGAGTTATTTCTTCAAAATCAATACAAAATTTTAAATGGTTCATAATAAAATCCGAATATACAGGTATGAAGTCCTGTTTATGTCTTTTTTTTGTTTTTTTTATATTGTCTTGCGCAGAAAAAAAATCTGAATATGACGGAGATGATGAGCACACCATTATATATGGAGCCTCTTCTAAAAAAAGTCCTTACTTTTCCTGTAATAGATTTGCTGATGAAACTTTTAGAGGCGATATTTATATTAAATCTGGATGCGCTTATATAGATATAAATAAAAGCCCTAAAGATTTGTTTGATAATAGAGATTTGTTTTTGCAAATGTATGCCTTTTCAATAAAAAGTGGTGAAATGGAGTATAGTTCTTCAATAGCCTTTAAAACAGTGGAGCGGGGCAACAGAGAAAAGGCTTTAATGCAATCTGAAATTATTAATACTGACCTTGTGAAAGCAGAGCTTAATCTTAATCCAAACACCTTTTTTAAAAATCATTCTTTTGAAATTTGTGATTTAGAGGAAACATGGGATGGCCTTCAGCTTGTAGTTTATAAAAAAAGAATACCTCCTCCATCTATTTCAGTGCGAGTGACAAAATTTCTTCTTCCTCCTTTTTTGGTTCACCCAGAACAATTTAGAGATAACAAAGGGGATGTTTTGGCTGGTTTACACCCTCTATTGAAGCTTATACCTAAAATGAATTTCCGCCCTAGCGCTTACTATGATTATGCTGAAGAGGTTTGTGATGAGTTTTAAAACTCAAAATAGGTTCAAGCAAGCCTTTGTGATGGGAGTTAATGAGTTGAAAGGACTGGGAAAAACAAGTATTTTAAGGGTTTCAAACTACTTTTCCATTTATGAAATAGAGTATTACGGTATTTTTAAATCAACTTAAAAAATGTATAAAATCTCATTATAATTCTTGATGAAAATCTTCTTAAAAAATATTATTTCTACCAAGAAAGGTAATTTGTAAATGCGTAAATATACTAAAAAATCAAGTTCAATTCTTAAATCCAGTTTTTTATGTTGATGACAGTGTTCACTTTATGAAACAAAAAATGAAAGAAAATATTGTTGATTTAACAATAACCTCACCACCCTATGATAACTTAAGAAATTATAAAGGGTATTCTTTTAATTTTGAAGAAATAGCACAACAGCTTTACCGTGTTACAAAATTAGGAGGTATTTTAATTTGGGTGATAGGTGACAAGATACATAAAGGAAAAAGTCTTACAAGTTTTGAACAGGGTTTATTTTTTCAAAAAATAGGGTTCTGTATGCATGATGTATAGCAAAGAAACGAATTAATTTTTATAAAACAGATATTCAGTTAACACTTTAAAATTCAGGAGTATTTTTCTAAATATTTGATCATTTTTTTATTAAGTTTAATATCATCTTTAAATCTCCCTAACCCGGTATTACAGCTGTCACATATCCAGGCTCTCGTTTTCCCTGTTTGATGATCATGATCTCTGACCGATTTGCAGTAATTCCAACAATTGTTCTTTTTTCACAGTATAGGGCAAGTAAATACTTCTTTTCTTTTAGGAGCAATACTGTCTAGTTTTCTTTTTTCTTTAACCGATAGTTTAATTCCGTCAATTTTTTTCCTGTATTCTTTACAACTAGGTCTTGTTGTTTTTCTACCTTTAGCATCGGTTTGATTAATATCAAAGTCTTTCATATCTTCTTTTAAGATATGACATATATTACATATTTTCTTTTTGTATGATTTTCCTGTCTTATCAATATCTAAAAACTGAATAAGAGCTTTATCTGTTTTTATAGTTTTAGTATCTCCTATAAATTAAAGACAGTGACTTCATGATAGGAGATTCTTTTTATTATCCCGACAGCTTCTTCTTTAATACTGCCAATTTCTTATTTTTCGGTTATAAAATCGCCAAAATGTAGATGCTTTCTCATAATAGGGCTCTCTCAGTTTTTTAAGGTAGAGAAATATTTTTAAAAATACAAGACTATTCTCTTATTTTTTCAGGGTGAATAGAACAGTATATAAAAAGCTTCAATACAATCTTGAATCAAATAGAAAACTCAGACAATATAAAATAATGAATCAGAAAAAAAAAGTTTTAATGGCTGTGGGTTCTTCAGGGGGGCATATTTATCCTGCTGTAGCTGTGACAGAAAAACTAGAGAATATAGCTAAAGATGGAAATTTCACTGACAGACTGAATGTTTATTTTGTCCATTCCGGCTCCCCATTAGCGAAAAAAATATTCTCTTCATTAAAATATCCTGTTCATGAAATTTCTATTGGCGGCTTGGCCAAAGGGCAGAGTTTTGTTAAAAAGATAAAAACTTTGTTTTCTATTCCAAAAGCTTTTATTAAATCTTTGCGGCTGATTAAAAAACTTAAGGTTCATGTTGTTTTAGGCACAGGAGGGGCTGTTACAGGCCCTGTTCTTCTTGCTGGTTTTCTTATGAGGCGGAAAATAGCTGTATGGGAGGCCAATTCATCTATGGGTTTAGCCAACAAATGGCTTTCGCCTTTTGTCTCTTGTATTTTTACAGCTTTCCCTAAAGTAACAGGAGTGTCTCAAAAAAAACAAATTTTCTGTTCCTATCCTTTAAGGAATAAAGTGCAAGCCAACAATAATCTGTTAAAAGAAAGTTCTTTAAATAAACAGATTCCCGAACAACAGTCAGAAAAGCAAAAAGATAACTTTTTCCATAAAGAGTCAGATGATAGCAGTATATTTAAAGTTTTGATTTTAGGGGGGAGCCAAGGTTCTTTTTTTCTTAATGAGATTGTCAGTCAGGCTGTTGAGGAAGGGGATTGGAGAAAAGATATTTTTATTTATCATCAAACAGGGGAAAAGTTTTTTGATTGCATAAATGATAAATACAAATTTTTAAAAGGAGTATCAGCTTTCGCCTTTAGTCTAAACATTGGGGAGTATTATAAAAAATGTGATCTTATTTTTTCACGGGCTGGTTCTGGAGCCATTTGGGAGATAGCCTCTTACGGAAAAGCCCTTTTGCTTGTTCCGCTGACCTATTCTGCCGGAAGCCACCAGCTAAAAAACGCTTTGGAGCTTTCTTCTAAGAATTGTGTTGAAATGATCAAAGAGAAAGATTTTAATGTCAAGGTGTTTAAAGACAAGCTTCTTCATTTAAAGCAAGACAGCCATAGAAGAAAGCAACTGGCTCAATCTTTAAAGACAGCTTATAAAGGAGATGGAGCAAAAAAATAGCCGATTGGATTTTATACTGATCTGTTTAAATTTGGAGGTTTTCCAAATGAAAGAATATACCACTGCTTCCATTAGAGTCAAAGGGTCAAAAGTGAGTTTAGCTTTGAACGCAAGACGGCTAAAAGGTGCTTTATGGCAAGATGCTCCTCTGAACTTTTCTCCCTATGACTCTAATGGAAATCTGATTTTTATTTCAATAAAAAACATCAAAATCCAAACAGAATTAATTTCTTAACGGCCGGTGAAGCAGTGAATTATTTGCGAAACAAAAAAATACATTTTATTGGCATTGGCGGGATAGGCATGTGCGGTCTGGCTGAGTTGCTGCATAATTCAGGATCTCCTGTAACAGGCAGTGATTTACAGGAAGGGCCGGAAGTCCTTCGTCTTAGGAGGCTGGGTATTCCTATTTTTATCGGCCATAATTCTTCTTATTTAGATGAGGATGTGGATATAGTCGTCTATTCCAGCGCTGTGAAAAAAAATAATGTTGAAGTTCAGTTGGCTGAAAAATGGGGTCTGCCAGTAATACACCGTTCTGAAGCCTTGGCGGAAATGATGAGACTTAAACAGGGTATTGTTGTAGCAGGCTCTCATGGGAAAACAACAACCACAGCTCTGTTGGCGGATGTGTTTTTTAGCGCTGGCAAAAGCCCCACTGTTGTAGCGGGAGGCAGACTTGATCTGTTTCAGTCCACAGCCCGATTGGGAAAAAGCGAATGGTTTATAGCTGAATCGGATGAAAGCGACGGAAGTTTTCATCATCTTTTTCCTGAGTTGGCTGTGCTTACGAATATTGATGATGATCATTTGGATTTTTATGGCAGTCTTTCAGAGATGAAAAAAAACTTTTCCAGATTTTTAAAAAAAATCCCTTTTTATGGCTCTGTAATTGCCTGCGGGGATTGTAAAAATGTCAGAGAGGTTTTGGAAAAAGGCTTTTCCAGAAAGCTATGGCTTTATGGCCTTTCTGATCAAAATGACTTTATTTTAAAAAAGAATAAAAAATCCTCCAATTATAATGTCTATCACAAGGGGGAAAATTGGGGGGAGCTGGAGATCCCTTTAAAGGGGGAGTACAATGCTTTGAATGCTTTAGGGGCTTTGGTTTGCAGTTGGTCAGCAGGTTTAAAAATACAGGATATATTTAAAGGCATTAAAAATTTTCAAGGAGTAAAGAGGAGGAGGGAAGTCAAAGGAGAGTGGAATAAAAGCCTCTTTTTTGATGACTATGCCCATCATCCTACAGAGCTTTCAGCCGTGCTTTCCAGCCTTAAGGAGCAGTTTACAAATCGCCGGGTTATCGCCTTATTTCAGCCTCACCGCTACAGCCGATTTAAAAACTGCTGGGTAAAATTTTTAAAATGTTTTTCATCTGCAGATAAACTTTTTGTTATGCCTGTTTATTCTGCGGGAGAGGAGCCTATTAAGGGGTTTGACTCTCAAGCTTTTATCAGTCAAATCTCACATTCAGAAGCTGCTTTTGTTGGTGAAAAAGATGTTTGTTCTGTTTTATCTAAAGAGTTAAAGGAAGGGGATGTGTTTATCACTTTAGGGGCAGGCTCTGTTTATAAATATGGCGAAACTCTTTTGTCTTATTTGCAGCAGCAAAAGTAGCTTCCTCTGTGCCAGTGTATTGAAGTCAATGTCTTTGGAATTTTTTTAGCAGGTTCTTTGCTTCCTCCGTGCCAGTATAGTGGAGTCTGTCAGAATCAGATAAATGACTGCCTTTAATACGAGTTGACTTACTTTTAATGGCAGCTGACTTTTTTAAAGCTAACAGCTGTTCAGGAGATAAAACTTTTAAAGCAAGCTATGAGCCTTTGAATTTATTAATTTCAGAAATAAGAGAAAGGATTTGAGCTGTGATTTTTTAGCTTATGGACATGAGGCATAAACCATTTTTACATCCATTTTTAGGTTAAAAAGGCATTTTAAGATAGAAGTTTGTGAAAAAAACATTTGTAATTTTATTAGAGTTAGAAATTCCTATATCATCATCATATGCCCAGGTTTTAGATTCTTTCTCTGGTTCTAAAGATGTTTCATCCCAAAATCTAACGGGAGTTCTTAAACCCATAGCAAAGCCTAAAATTAATGGAACCTGACTTAAAGTAACAGTTTCAGATTCAAAACCCACAGTCCATTCCAGCCATTGTATGTATTCTGGAATTTCCTTAACATTCTCTTTTGCTTTTTCTTCAGCCATTTCCGTAATTTTTTTTACCTCATCTATAGGAATATTTTTACTCAGTGATTTATATTGGAAATCCACTGTATTATAACCTACTCTTTTGGTATCATGACCAAGAAAATTTTTAAAAATGATCCACCGCACTTGTCCTAAAGGGATAAAACGGCTTTCCCATCCCCCTAATGATAAGTGGAAAGCTTTTTTTAAACCAAGGGATGCAGTCCCTATACCTTTCGCCTTATACCAGTTTTTGAAAAAAGGTTCAAAGATGTTACTTATCATAAAATTACTGTTTCCTATGTCTTGTTCAAAGCTTGAAAAGGGATCAGAGGAATGGAAAAAGGCAGAAGCATTTTGATAATCAGGCTCTTTAAAACTAGCCCTTTTATACAATGCAGCTTGCGCCGGATTCACTTCTGAATTGAAAGAATGTGCATAAGATAGAGAAGGAAAAACATAGAACTCATTAATCAGATGAAATGTGGAATCCCATATAGCTCCTGCTTTAACCCCATTTTTTTTAGGATCAAGATAATATTGATTGTCAAAAAATAAACTTAAGACAGAGTATTTATTTGGCGCATAATTGTAAGGAAAAGACTGTGAGTAGCCTAAGTTAATTTGCCCACGCCATGAACTTTTTATTCCGGAATACTCTGATTTATCTAAACTTAAATGTTTTAGGGAGGAAACTGAAGAAAACCATCGTCCTTTTTTGAAAACAGGGTATTTTAAATGCAAATATCCTATGTGTTCCATATTTATTGAATTCAACGGTTCAATAGTGCCATCCTCAGTCTCATTCTCATCTCTGTCAAAATATGCAATCATTTGATACCCTAAATTCCACTCCAAAGGGTATATGTGGTTATGATATTTGAAATTAAACAAATGAAATCCATCTTTTAAATGATAATAAGGGAATGCGGTGAAATATGATAAAGATATATTATTTTGTAACAGGTAGTCTGAAAATAAAAGATTGGCTCCAAATATATTCAAGCCACCTATAAGCCCCATAGCACTTCCTCCTTTATAACGGAGATATTTTAAAGGAAAATAATCATTATATTCCAAAGAGCTTTTTTTGCTTTCTACTTTCTTTTTTTCTGTTGAACTGATTTGTCTTTTTGGATTTAATGCTGATGTTTTCTCTTTCAAGTTTGATTTTTCTGATAGAGAAGGGATATGGCTGTCAGGCGGAATTTGCTTATCTGAAGCTTGAATTTCATTTTTGCCTATTTGTATAGGCTTTCGTTTTTTAAATTTGTATTTATATAAAACAGGCTTTTCCCGGCTGATTCTTTTTGGGATGATTTTATATTCATAACCGTAAGGAGTAATTTCACAGGCAATAAATTCTTTATTGTTGATTTTTTTAGCTTGAATCACCGTGTCTGATGACAAACTTCTTAATATTTTTCCATTTTTATATTGATAAACAGAAGAACCATAAGGGCTGGAGCCTGTAAAATAAATTGTGCCATCTGCTTCTATGTCCAATAAACTGCCATAATAGCCGGCATAAGAAAACACAGGCTTTTTGTTTTTATATAAAGTTCTTGTTTCATTTTTTTGTTTAAAGAAATAAATATTTCCCTTTTTATCAAACAAGGCGTTGGAACTTATATCAGCATAAAAGGAATCATTCACATAAAGTTTAAAACCATCCAAATTATTTTTTGAGTCAATGTAAAGGATTTTATTGTTCCATAAGTCCTGAGCATATTTGGAATCAAAATTTTTATTATTGCGCAAACCTTCAGAAAATAAAGAATAATGAACAATATTAGGCTTTATCTCCTTTGAGGAACGGGCGTAGAATTTACCTTTTATTTTAAAGGCTTTACCAAGGGGAAGGTCCCTCTTTTGGCTTGTCCATTTTTTTGTTTTTTTATTAAAAATTCTTAACATAGGCGTAGATTTACGATCAAATGTCAGAAAGAAAATTTCATTTTCTGAAGAACCAAAATCCGGGCAAATAGCACTTTCAAATATAGCCGGCTCAGCAGAGGATTTTTGTTTGGAAGCCTCTTTCAGCCAGTGGTTAAAATAGGTCTTTGTAAGTTTTTTTAAAAACACCCTAATATACCGAAAAGAAAAGTGTTCAGCAAAAAAAGGGGAAAGCAGTTCTTTTACAGAACTTTCTTTTATTTGTTTGCGTATTTTTCTGGAAGGGTTTTTTTTATCCACTTTAAAAAATGAGTTTAATGTTTCATGAGGGTAGGCTTCGGCAAGCATGGCCATAAAATAACCCCCATGAAGGTACTTTTCTGTTCTGGAATGGGGGGTTAAGCGAAATGTTAAAAGATTTTTTGTTGTCCATTGGTCAATTTGATGTTGAAAGTGTTTGATTTGTGAATATACAAAAGCTCTAGCATAACCATTATATAACCGTCCTCCATAATGAAATAAAGATTCTTTTAGGATGGAATCTCCCTCCAAAACAAAACGGGGCAGGAACACATTGGGATAGGGGTTATACAAATAGAAAAACAATAAGCTGGGGAAATTAAAAAATTTTTTCAATGTTTTAGAAGTCTTTGAATGACTCATTTGGAAAACATGGTTTAATTCATGTTCAAAGATACTGTCAAACCAAAAAGGTAATGAAAGTTCTAAACCCTTGGTTCCTACAGGATACATAATGATTGTAGGTGAAGGGTAAACTGTAGCTACAGCATTTGAAATTTGTGCCTTGGATGAAAGCAAAACAATAGTTAAAGACTCGTCAAGAGTCCTGTTTTTAAATTGAGACATACTTTCCATTTGAGCTTTAATTTTTTGATTAATTGTATCAATTGATGATAGATACTGTTTGTCAAAAATAATGTGGTATTGTTTTTCTTTTAAAATGAAGTAGTCATTATCACCGGGAAGGACAAAAGCCGGAGACAACAAGGGAAAAACAGGCATCAAGGTAAATAAGCCGGCCACAACCCATTTAAAAACAATGTGTAGAAGTTTCATATTTTTACTCCTTTTTTGTGTGAGCCTAGTCTATATTTTATATTTAACACAACTTTTTTTAACTTATAGACAAGTTGTGTTACATCTGTTTGTAGTTATTTTTACTTAATTTTGAACATCATTTTAAGAAACTTTTATTCTTGGATCAAAGTAAGCGTAAAGCAGATCCACAAGCATATTTGATAAAATAAGAAGAAAACTGTATACAAGCAATGTTCCTAAAATAAGGGGGTAGTCCCGGTTTGTAACACTGTTGACAAAGTGTTGTCCTAATCCGGGAATCGCAAAAATCTTTTCTATAACAAAAGAGCCTGTTAAGATGCCGGCAATCAATGGGGCAGAAAATGTCAGAACAGGCAGGAAGGCGTTTTTTAAAATATGTTTGTAAAAAATTTTGGTTTCATCTAATCCTTTGGCTCTAGCTGTTCGGACATAATCACTGGCTATAACATCCAGCACACTGGAGCGGGTAAGTCTTGCAATTACAGAAGCCGGACGCAAACCTAAAACAACAGTGGGTAAAATGTAGAATAAAGTCCCTTCCCATAAAGCGGATTCCAGCCAGCCCAAATAAAAAGCAAAAATCAAAATAAAAACAGGGGCTATCACAAAAGTGGGGAGAGAGACTCCGGAAATGCTGAATATCATGGCGCTTCTGTCATACAAGCTGTTGGCTCTCTGAGCCGCAAATACACCCAGAGGAATCCCCAAAACAAAAGCCAGAATAAGAGCATAAATGCCCAGTTGAATGGAAATAGGAAGAGAGTCTTTTAAGATATCACTAATGGTTCTATCTGTGTATTTGTAGGATTCTCCTAAATAGCCGCGAAATAAACCCTTAAGATAATGGGCATACTGCCAATAAAGAGGTTTGTCCAAATGATATTTAGCTTCTATATTGGCTTTAATTTCCGGCGAGAGTGTTTTTTCCTGATCAAAGGGGCCTCCCGGAAGCAGTCTTAAAAGCACAAAGGTAATTGTAGCCACTATAAAAAGAGTGATAAAAGCTTCAAACATCCGTCCTGTTACATAAAGAAAGAGATGTTTTCTCGCAATATAAGCAAAAAAACAAATAAACAGACTGAGGGAAAAAATTATCCATAAATATAGAGGCAGTTCATAATTTAAAAAACTAATTCCTGTGAGTAGAATAAAAGAGATAATACTCAGTATTCCAAAAGATTTTTCTGTCAAATCAATAAGGGATATTTTTTCTTTATATTTGCTATTCAATAATTTTTTCATTTGCGCATCACTTTTTTTGCAAGCCTTTTTCTATTTTTTGTATACCTCCTTCAAATTTGTAGATTTTATCCTAATGCAAGTCAAACAGAAATTTGTCCCTAGATTCTTGCTCGTATCTTAATCTGTCATCTTCAGACACATTTTTTAATAAAACCATAGCTTCTCCTAATCCCTTCTCACTCAGTATCTTTAACTCTCTCTCGCCCGAGTTCTCAGGCTCTTTTAAAAACATACACCAAGAAGTTTTTTTGTCAAGATTCTGGATCTGGTCATACTCAAACTGCTTAGCTCCACATTTATTTTATAAAATATGGAATAAACTGAACTCAGTTAAAAATTTTATAAAATCATGAATCAAATTTATTTATAAATAAACTCCTTAAGTTGTCATGAGCCTTAAAGTAAACAGACTATTTTCCAATCTCAATCTCTTTAAATAAAAGATAGGACATGACATTCATGGGATAATTTTTGATTCGCGGGGAGATAAGCAAATGGCTCATGCCTGTATAAATAGGAAGAACTGCTGTATCCTCCTCCAATAAAATTTTTTGAGCTTTATCATAAAGCGCCTGCCGTTCAGGGCCATCAGCTGTTGTCATAGCTTTTATAACCAGCTCATCAAAGACTTTGTTTTTCCAGTTTGTGTGATTGTTGTCGGAAAAAGAAGCCATGAGATTCATGAAATTGTCCGGGTCAGGATAATCCGCTAACCAGCCTAAACGAAATATCTCCACATCTTTTGTTTTCAGCCTTTGCAGGTAAGTTTTCCACTCCTGATTGTTAAGCTCCACATCAAGACCGATATTCCTCTTTAGCTGGGATTGAATATTTTCTGCAATCATTTTATGGTCGGATGTGGTGTTGTAAAAAATCTGTATTTTTGGAAGCTGAGAGCCATCTTTATACCCTATCTCCTTTAAAAGTTTTTTTGCCTTTTCAGGGTCAAAATCCAAACCAATATTTTTATTATAGGCAAACAGCCCTTTGGGTATCCAGCTTTTTAGAGGCTGTTGCCCTCGGTTTAAAAGTTTAACAATCTCCTGCCGATTAACAGCATGAACAATGGCCTTTCTCATTCTATGATCTTTTAGAGATTCTGCCGCCACATTAAAGCCATAGTAATATAAACTTAAAACATTGTGCTGGTGATGGTCCTCTCGTTTCTTTAAAAAGGGCAAATCTCTTGAAAGCAAAGGGGTGGCTGCATCCAAACGACCGGAAGAGTATAAATTCATAATGCTTGTTTCTTCCGGTATGATATAAAGAATAACTTTTTTGACAGAAGGTTTTTTACTATAATAGCTTTTGTTTTCAGTTAGGATAAGAGCTTTATCATGATCCCATTTGCTGAGTGTGTAAGGCCCAAGGGTGACAATATTTTTAGGATTTGTCCATAGGGATTGTTTGCTTTCTATAATGTCTTTTCGTATAGGAAAGGTGGAGGGGTGAGTGAGAAGATAGGGAAAATAATAAAGCCCTTTCTCCAAATAGACAATAAGCTCGCCTTTATCACCTGTTTGAACACCCACCTGTTTGAAGTCTGTAATTTTTCCTTCATTGTAAGCTTTTGCATTTTTTATGGGAAATAAAAAGTAGGCGTATTCAGATCCTGTTTTTGGGTTTAAAAGCCGCTCCCAGCCGTCCACAAAATCCTTCGCCTTAAGAACTTTGCCGTCTGTCCACAAAACCTGATCCTGAAGAATAAAAGTCCATACTTTTTTATCCTTTGAGTGGCTCCACTGTTTTGCCAGAGCGGGGCGGATTTTAACAAACTCAGAAGAAAAATCGTATTCTGTTAATCCCTCCATAATGTTTTGGATCACAAGAGAGGAAGTGGTGTCTGTACTTTTGTTCCAGTCCAAAGTGGGTGGCTCAGACATAATGGGATAGCGAAAAGTCTCCTCCAACTTGTAATCTGTGTAAGAACTTGTCTTTTTTTTCAAACAAGACGAAACCGAAAATAAGGCAAAACATAATAAGCCAAGATTGAGCAAATGGTTAAGGGAATACAGAGGCATTTTTAAAAGTGAGTTTTGCATATACTGGTTTTATCTCAGTTTCTTTAAGCAGTTTCAAGCTTAAAAAATATTTTTTCAAATGCTGATCAAGCAGGTATTAATTTTGTTTAGGGTTACAAGCTGCTGCGCTTTATTTATGTTAGAAGCATCCTGATCTTGTTTGAGTTTAAAAGCTTTCAAAAATGAAAGAATACAGTGAAAACTCTAAAAAAACTGTTCCCTATTAAAAAAGATTTAATGGCTTAGTGATGAAAAAAGTCAAGCCCTTAAGCTTTGCTTCGAGCTAATAGCTGATCCAATTTGGCCTCAAGCTTGGATAGCCCGGCGTCAAGTTTGGATTGCCCGGCTTCAAGTTTGGCAATATCTTTTTTAACAGGGAGTAATAAAAGATTAAAAATAAAACCCAATCCTGTTAAAACAGCTACAAAAGCTATAACGGCTTGAAATAAAGGTGTAAATGGTTCCATAACTTTAACATAGAGTTAAACTTTGTATTTGTCAAGTACTGGTTCTTTTATTGGTATAAAATAAATGACTTTTTTATAGGGCTCTGGTTTAAGCTTTGACTGCTTTCAGCTGATAGATTGCGTGTCTCAACTTAGAATCAAATATAACCTGTTTAATACTTTTCAAATACTGACAAAATTTGTTCTGCCCTCTTATCAAATAAACTGAGCCGCTGAAGGTTTATTTTATAATAAAATGCTCATCTGAAATTTTAAGTTTGATTCTGAGTTGAAAAAAGAAATTTCTCCAGTTTAACAAAATATAAAAAATTCAAAACTCAAATTAAAGCTGTAATTATGGAAAAAGTTTGATTTTTTTTAAGGAAACT
Source organism: Bdellovibrionales bacterium (assembly GCA_965116175.1). GTDB lineage: Bacteria > Bdellovibrionota > Bdellovibrionia > Bdellovibrionales > UBA1609 > JACOND01. The sequence continues at coordinate 768,402 of OZ220490.1, forward strand.
CCGATTAAAAAATTATGAATGAGACTCAACAAAGTTCAAGTATTTTTGAATCTGCTATTAAGGGTTTTTTAAAGCCTGTGTGGCATCTTCTAAAAGATGAAAAAATTTCTGAGGTAATGATTAACAGCTACAATGAAATTTGGGTGGAGATTGCGGGAAAAGTTAAAAAAACAGAAGCTGCTTTTACTGATGAAGATGCTTTATTGGCTGCTGTTACAAATATTGCTCAAAGTGTGAAGAGGAGGATTGATGAACACAACCCTCGCTTGGATGCTCGCCTTCCTAACGGTTATCGTATTCACGCTGTGCTGCCTCCTTGTTCCAGAAAGGGTGTTACAGTGGCTATCCGAAAATTTTCAACAACTCAATTTACTTTTCAGGATTATATTCGTTTTGGAACATTGACAGGAACAGCAGCTCAATTTTTAAAAATTGCCAGCCAGCTTGGTAAAAATATTCTTGTTAGCGGCGGCACAGGCTCTGGAAAAACCTCTTTACTAGGATCTCTGTGCTCCTATATTCCTAAAGGTCAAAGGATTATTGTGATTGAGGATTCTAGTGAGTTAAGAATAGACTATGAGCATTTGGTTTTTTTTGAAACCAAAATGGCAGATGTTCAAGGCCGGGGAGAGGTTAGCATAAAAGATTTATTAAAGAGCAGTTTAAGGCTTCGTCCAGATAGAATCATTGTAGGGGAAGTGCGAGGGGCTGAAGCTTTAGAGCTTATTAATGCTATGAATACAGGTCACAAAGGCTGTTTAGGGACAATACATGCTAATAGCTGTCATGATGCGATTGTTCGTTTAGAAGCTCTTGCCCAGGGGGCCGATTCCAAATTGAGTGAAAAAGCTTTACAGAATCAAATTTCTTCGGCTATTGATTTGATTTTACAGATCTCCCGTTATCCTGATGGTTCCCGTAAAGTGGCTCAGATAGCCGAAATTTTAGGTTTTGAAAACGGTCAATACCAAGTCTCCACTTTATTTGAAATGGGACGACTTGTAAAAAAACAAGATGGAAAACTTGCCGGCAAAATTGAACCAACAGGTGTTCTGCCTTCTTTTATGCAAGAAATAGAAGACAATCAACTTAATTTTTCAAGAAGGCTTTTTAATCCCAAAAAATCAGCGGCGTGAATCATCTCAGGCTGTCTAAACAGTAAAACATTTTGTCCTGCTCCGTTTCAACCAGACAGCTTGATCCATCAATTTTCTATATTTTATAGGGCTTTTCATAATGTTTTAAAGGTTCAAGAGACTTAAGTTAAATTAAGGCCGTTAACTTATTGTTATCACTATGAAAAACAAGCCTTTTCTCCGTTCCCGCCTTTTTGAGAAGAAATTTAGAGAGATTATCAGTCTTTTTTCTGTTGATTTAACAGCAACACAAACAGCTATTTTGGATTAGAGACCAAAATAGACTTGACTATTTTGGATTATAGTCCAAAATAGCTGATATGAAACGGTTTATTGAAAAGGACATTATAAAAGATTTATCCAGAAAGATGGTTTTCCTTGGAGGTCCAAGACAGGTGGGAAAAACCACTTTGGCGCAGAGTGTTCTTAAACAATTTTCCTATAAAAAATTAAAAAAGGGTCTTTATCTTAATTGGGATTTTGATGAAGATAGATATAGAATTATTGAAAAAAAATGGGATGAGAATCATCAACTCATTGTTTTTGATGAGCTTCATAAATACCGGTTGTGGAAAAATTGGATTAAGGGGGTTTATGATAAAACCCACCCTTTGCATAGATTTATTGTAACAGGCAGCGCCCGATTGGATGTTTATAGGAGGGGGGGAGACTCTTTATTGGGGCGTTATCATTACTGGAGGCTTCACCCTTTTACTTTGGATGAGCTGCCTCCTAAGATGGGCCTTAAAGAGGGATTTAAGAGACTTATGACGGCGGGGGGATTTCCTGAACCTTTTTTGGATGGGAGTGAAAGTTTTGCCAGGAGGTGGAGGAGGGAGCGTTTTGATAGAATTTTAAAAGAGGATGTTCGTGATTTGGAATCCATCAAAAGGATTCAGGATTTGAATTTATTTGTAGATATATTGCGAAGGAGCTGCGGCCATTTAATTGTTCTCTCAAGTATTGCTAGAAAAATACAAATTTCCCCTAAAACAGCTAAGTCATGGCTGGAGGCTTTAAATAGAATGTATCTTTGTTTTTCTGTTCATCCTTACACAAAACAGCTGACAAGGGCTATACAAAAACCTCCTAAAGTTTATTTTTTTGATAATGCTGATCTTGTTTTTGAAAATGATGAAGGGCCTCGTTTTGAAAATTTAGTTGCAACACATCTTCTTAAAAAGATCCATTACCTTGAAGACAGCAAAGGCTTTCGGTTTGATTTGAAATATATTAGAGATAAAGAGTCCCGTGAAGTGGATTTTATTGTATTGAAGGAGGGAAAGGTTTTTGCTTTGATAGAGGTTAAGCTTTCTGATGATAAAATCTCAAAGTCTCTTCAGTATTATTCTGAAAAACTGAACCCCAGACACTCTTTGCAGATAGTGGCTCATCTCAAACAGGAGTATAAACAAAACCGTTGCAGGGCCCTTAAAATCCATACCGCCCTTAAAGTCCTGTTTGGATGATAAAAAGATTTTCCTTGCCTCCCAAGAGATATAAACTTAAATTCAATTTAAAGCTGTTATTAGAGGCTGTCTCATAAAGGCCTTATAAATATTACGAAAGCAAAGCCTTATGCTATAATTTTATAGTTCTGTTTTTAAATGACATTTCATTAGTTATGCGGCAACTTTTAGTTTACTGAAATTAAACGGCTTATAAAGCGCTAAAAAATTATGGATCACAAAAAATCAGCGGATATAAAAAAACTTTTTAGGACAGCTCAAGAGGCTTTGAGTGCCGCTCAGGACGAAAAACAGCTGTATGGTTTAAAAGTACAGTATATAGGTAAAAAAGGCTCTTTGTCTCTGGCTATGAAGGGAATCAAAGACTGCCCTCCAGAAGACAAACCGGCCTGGGGCCGTCTGTTCAATCAGATCCGTCAGGATTTGGAATCCCTTTACTGGCAAAGAAAAGAGGAACTCTCCAACAAAGCTATGGAGGAAAAGATAAAAAAATCAGCTGTTGATTTAAGCCTGCCTGGACCGGCTTTATCTACTGGTGCCATCCACCCCATAACAAAAGTTATTGAAAACATCAAGAATATTTTTACCCCTCTTGGTTATTCTATTCAGACAGGCCCCTTTGTGGAGTCTGATTGGTATAATTTTTCAGCTTTAAATTTTCCCCCTTTTCATCCCAGCAGGGATTTGCAGGACACTTTTTATATTGGAGAGGATCATGTTTTAAGAACGCACACCAGTCCTGTTCAGATACGGGTTTTGGAATCACAAACTCCGCCTCTTGCCATCTTAGCGCCGGGAGCCGTATTTCGCTGTGACAGTGATGTCTCTCATTCTCCTATGTTTCATCAAGTGGAGGGTTTATATATCCATCAAAAAGTGTCTCTGGCGGATTTAAAAGGAACACTCTCCTATTTTTTAAAAAAACTTTTTCAATCCTCAAAGGTGCAGGTGAGATTTCGCCCCAGCTTTTTTCCTTTTACAGAGCCTTCTGCTGAATATGATGTCTCCTGCCCTTTTTGTTCCATGAAAGGCTGTTCTGTATGTAAAAAGTCAGGCTGGATTGAAATTGGAGGCTGTGGCTTGGTTCACCCGGAGGTTTTTCATTCTGTAAAATGGGACAGCAAAAGATGGCAGGGGTTTGCTTTTGGCTTGGGTGTGGAGCGGTTGGCTGTGATTTTATATAATGTCCCGGACATTCGCTTGTTTTTTGAAAATGACATTCGTTTTTTAAAACAGTTTTCTGTTTTGTAAGGAAGGAAATATGAAAAGCAAAAAAACTTGAAACTTCTATTTTTAGACTTTTATGGGATTGGATAATTGTTATTTTTCAAGTAAAAACAATCAGTGAGTAAATATAAAAAAAAGGACCTTTAGTTTATGAAATTTTCTCTTAAATGGCTTGGTGATTTTATAGATACAACTGGTTTTTTTGATGAGCCGGAAAACTTGGCTAAAACACTCACTGAAGTTGGACTGGAAGTGGATTCTTTTGAGGATCAAAAGACTAAATTTAAAAATATTATTACAGCAAAAATTGAGTCTGTAGAAAAGCATCCGCAGGCTGACCGGTTGACTTTATGTAAAATTTCTACAGGTTCAAAAAATTATTCCATTGTTTGCGGGGCTAAAAATCACAAGGAGGGGGATAAGGTGGTTTTGGCAAAACCGGGAGCTGTTTTGCCGGGGAATTTTATCATTAAAAAATCCCGCATTCGCGGGATAGACAGTGAGGGGATGCTGGCTTCTCGTTCAGAATTGGGTTTTGAATCGGAAGATAAAGAGGAGGGGATCTGGATTTTACCTACAGAGGTTAAGGCAGGAATAAATTTATCAGAGTATCTTGGTTTAGAGGATGTGATTTTTGATATTACTGTCCCACCCAATCGCTCTGACTGTTTAAGCCATAAAGGTTTGGCAAGGGAAATCAGCTGTTTGTTTTCTATTCCTTTCTCAGTTAAAGATTTTTCTATTCAAGCTGATAAATCTTTTAGTGTAAAGAAATCCTTTAAGGTGGAAGTAAAAGACAGCCAAGCCTGCCCTCGCTACTGTGGCCGTTTAATAAAGGGGGTTAAGGTGGGGGAATCTCCAGACTGGTTAAAAAACCGATTAAAATCTCTTGGTTTAAAATCCATTAACAATATTGTTGATATAACCAATTTTGTTTTATGGGACAGGGGACAGCCTTTGCATGCTTTTGACAGAGATAAGATTCAAACTTTAACTGTGGCCCCCTCTCAAAAAAAGGAAAAATTTTTGGCTTTGAATGAAACAGAACTTATTTTAACCGGTGAGGAGCTAACGATAAGAGATAAGGACAGGGCTTTGGCTCTGGCAGGAGTCATAGGGGGCTTGGATTCCAGCATCACAGAGCAGACAAAAAATATTTTTATAGAATCAGCAGGCTTTGCTCCAGAAAAAATACGAAGAACAGCCCGCCGGTTTGGACTGGAAACCGATTCCTCTTACCGGTTTACCAGAGGCATAGACCTTACAGCAGTCAAAGAGGCTATGGATTTAGCCTGTTCTCTTATACAAGAAACATCAGAGGGAAACATCTCTGAAGATTTCTATGATATTTACAGCGCTCCGCCAAGCTCTGTGAGTATACAAATCAGCTTGGAGAATTTAAAAAATCGTTTAGGGTATGAAGTCACCTCTTCAGAGTTTCAGAATGGGATGAAAAAGATGAATTGTGAAGTTAAGGCTAAAGAAAATACTTTTGAAGTATTACCGCCTCCTTATAGGCAGGATTTAAAAATAAAAGAGGATCTTATTGAAGAGTTTGCCCGTCTTAAAGGCTACGGAAAAATACCGGAAAACCCTGCCCCTATTGCTGAACTGCCAAAAGATTCTGATACGCATTTTTTAAATTCTCAAAAACTTATTCATTTTTTAAGTGGTAAAGGCTGGCAGGAGGCTATTAATTACAGTTTTTGTGATCCGGAATATTATAAAGAATTTTTAAAGGAAAGATTTTATTTGGAGGATTTAACAGGAAATTCTATTGGAAATAAAATAAAAAAGGATAAGGGAAAATTAAAGAATGAGAAAAATAATAACAATGGGAAAATTGAAAAAGAGACAAGAGGCAAAAATATTTTTTTAGTAAACAACCCAATAAGCCAACAGCTTTCACTGATGAAACCTCTTTTAGTTCCAGATTTGGTTAAAAATATGGTTAGCAACTTTCGCTATAACAATAAGTTTGGACAAATTTTTGAATTGTCTCCTATATTTTATCAGAAGGGAAAAGAGTATAAACAGGAAAGCCACTTAGGTATGATTCTTTGGGGTAAGCCTTTAGATATATGGCAAGGGAAAAAGGCGCTTAACCTCTACCATATAAAATCTGTTTTAGAATCCCTGTTTGAAGTTTTTTGTCTGAAAGGTTTTTTATGGAAAAATGCAGAGATGCCTTTTCTTCACCCCAAGCAAAGTTTGATTTTGAGTTTTCAAAATAAAACTGTTGGCTTCCTGGGAAGCCTGCATCCTCATTTATTGCAAAAGTATAAAATCCCTTTGGATATAGCTGTGGCAGAAATTTACTGGGGGCTTTTGGATCAGGCGCAGAAAAAGCCTTTAAAGTTTAAAGCTTTTTCTCATCTTCTCACTGTGGAAAAAGACCTGTGCTTTGTTATTCCTCTTGATGTGGCTGTAGAGGATGTTAAAAGGGAAATTAAAAAAAGCCTTGGCTCCTTATGTGAAAAAGTAGAGCTGTTTGATTTATATGAAAAACAAAATGAAAGGTCTGTCTCTTTTAGAATGTTCTTAACCCCTGAAGAAAAGTCATGGACAGATGAACAGCTGCAGGTTTTTTTAAATAAGGTGGTTGAGGCTGTTCATAAAAAATTTTCTATTCGTTTGAAATAAGAATTTATTGTTCACCTCAGTACATTCTCTCAATCCTTTTTAAGATGTAACGAATTTTAAATTGGCAGTGAGGGAATCCCATAATGTAAGCTGTAAAGAGATCTTTACACATTAAGGAATAATGCAGCAGCAAAAGATGTAAGAGTGGATTTTAGCGTGCTAAGTTTAATTTCTAATTGCAGATCAATTTAAAAGTTCGTAATATAAGTATTCTGAGTGCAATTTATTTACTAGGTAAAAAAAGAACTGATGTTTTTAAAATGAACAAGACCTGTATTATAAGATAATTTTTGATTTACGCCATTATAAATTAAATGAGCGGATTGAATGCTTGAATCCATTTTTTTTATTTGATTCAATTTTTTTGCAAAAAAAGGCTGATAAGTTGTACTGGATTTTATTTCAAAAGCTTTTAAATGACCGCCGGAATGATAAAGCAAATCTATTTCTCTGCCATTACTGTCTCTAAAAAAGTATAAACTGGAAATTTTGCCTTTATTAAATAAAGATTTAAGTGCTTCTATCACAACTAAATTTTCAAAAATCCCCCCTACCAAAGGATCTCTATAGATATGGCTTGGTTTTTGCAAACCTAATAAAAAGCAAAGCAAACCTATTTCCATAAAATAATACTTAGGGGATTTAACAGCCCTCTTCCCAAAATTTTTAAAATAAGGAGGCAGTTTATAAATTATAAAAGAAGTTTCTAAAATGGAAAGCCAATGATCCACTGTTCGGGCGCTCACACCCACATCATTAGCTAAAGAACTGCTATTCATAATTTGTCCCACTCGGCCGGCTAAAAGTTTTATAAACTTTTCAAACAAAGTCTGATTTTTTAAATTTATAATCTGCCTGACATCTCTTTCCACATAGGTTTTGTAGTAATTAGAATAGGCGGTCAAGGCTCGTTGATTTTGATCATAAATCCTTGGCAAAAAACCAATATGTCCATATTCTGCAAAGCTATCATATTGAATATTGGCCTGCTGTAGTTCTTTAATAGAAAAAGGGAGTAAATTTAAAATACCCACTCTCCCCGCTAAAGACTGTGTAACAGCAGACATCAAATACAAATTTTGAGAGCCTGTTAAGATAAACTGTCCGGCTCGTTTAGCCTGATCCACTACAGGCTGTATATAACTTAATAAAAAAGGAGCTCTTTGTATTTCATCTAAAATAACAGGAGCTTTATTTTGATAAAGAAAAGCTTTAGGATCCTGTTCAGCTAAATGCCTATTTTCAAGGCTTTCTAAGTTACAGTAAGTATACCCTTTAAGACTTCTCGCCAAAGTCGTTTTTCCAGCTTGACGAGGCCCTACAACAACAACAGGGTATTCCCTAAGCAGATTCTTAAGTTCTTTGGAAATGGCTCTTTTTATCATAATTTGACTTCATTATAAACTATGAAAATATGAACTTCAAGTATAAATTTACATAGTTTATATTTTTGATCTTTACATAAGCCTTTATAAAAATGGTTAGCAATAATCCTCTGAAGTCATCTTGAACCTAAGTTATTTTTCTTTGAAAGCCACTCTACTACAGTTAGTTCTAGTCGATATTTGTAAACCCCCATTGCTTACTCCACAGGTTACCTTGGTTAATACTCATGAGCATTTAATACTTACTTATTATCCTAATCTCTCAATAATTTATTGTTCACCTCAGTACATTCACTCAATCCTTTTTAAGATGTAACGAGTTTTAAATTGGCAGTGAGGGAATCCCATAATGTAAGCTGTAAAGAGATCTTTACACATTAAGGAATAATGCAGCAGCAGCTGCATTTAATTTAAAATATAATTATCACTTATAGAAAAATTACAAATTACATCTTTGAATAAAGCAGGTAACTTGATCTAAGACTTTGATTTTATTGAAAAATTTTTAGATCATTGAGACTTTAACAGATAAATTATAAATTTAACATTATTTTAAAGCCATTCATTTCATTGACACAGTTGTTCTTGGATATTATTTGTTGGGTATGAAATTTTTAATATTATTTTTACTTGCAATAACATTGAGTTCGGAAGGGGCTAATGTTAAGGACTCTCAATCAGTTGATGATGAAATTAATGGCATCATTGATAGTATGAGAGGTCTGCCAGCCATCCCCCTCTATTGTGAAGCAGTTGGCAAACTGCCAGAATGTGTGTTTGGTCCTCATGAAAAATATAGGGAATGTGTCATTAATACAGTGAATCAAGTTAATATGGTGCAGAAGCTTGCTGCCGATAGGGTAATTATAGGAGTTGAGTTTAAACATATAAAAGGTGTTTATGATTCAGTACAAGCCTTAGGTGTATGTCTAGCCCAGGTTTCAAGCCCCATCGTGGCAACTGATACTGAAAGCGGTCAAGAAAGAGAGCCAGTGGAAGCGCTTTCTTTTGCTATTGGCGAATCTCAAGAATGCCTTTCATTATATTATAGCTATTTGAAGGCATTGTTTAAATGTCAATTTTGAAAAATCCTTTCCTTTTCATTCACATTTTGATCCAATAAAAATATTTTTCAATCAGATTGAATAAAGATGCTTTTAAACAAAGTCCTTGAAGTATGTTGCGCGCCAAATTATTGGACTGATATGTAGTTGTGTGTTTAATAAAAGCAGGTTAAATTATAACGATCAAATAGGACAGCCTATCAAACATGAAAACAGAAGATATTTTCTATATCACAACACCTATTTATTATGTGAATGATTATCCTCATTTAGGGACAGCCTATACAACAATTGTTGCTGATATTTTAAATCGTTATCAACAACTTTTTGGAAAAGAAACTTTTTTTCTTACAGGAACAGATGAGCATGGGCAGAAATGTGAACAGGCGGCGCGTGAAAAGAGTTTGTCTCCTCAGGCTCATTGTGATCAAATGAGTCCTCAGTTTGAAAAAGTATGGCAGTCGCTTGGGGTGAAATATAATTTGTTTTTAAGAACCAGTTTTGATTGGCATAAACAAGCCGTCCAGAAGGCTCTACAAAGCCTTTATGATAAAGGGGATATTTACTCTGCCAATTATAAAGGTTGGTATTGTGTAAGCGAGGAGATTTTTTATACAGAAAAAGATCTTGTTGATGGAAAATCCCCCTCTGGCAGGGAGGTTATTCCCTTGGAGGAAAAGGGCTGGTTTTTTAAAATGTCAAAATACCAGGAGCCTTTAAAAAAACATCTGGAATCTCATCCTCATTTTATCCAGCCGGATTATAGACAAAACGAGATTAAAGGTTTTTTACAAAAACCTTTACAGGACTTATGTATCAGTCGTCCTAAAAAGCGGGTTTCCTGGGGTGTTGAACTTCCTTTTGATAAAAGCTGTGTGGCTTATGTTTGGGTGGATGCTCTTCTCAATTATATAACAGGAGCCGGATATTTAAGGGATGAGAATAAATTTAAAAAATTTTGGGAGAAAGGGCATAGTGTTCATATCATTGGCAAGGATATTTTAATGACTCATGCCGTTTATTGGTCCTGCCTTTTAATGGCTTTGGATTTATCATTGCCTCAAACAATTTTAGCTCATGGTTGGCTGTTAAATAAAGATGCAGAGAAGATGAGCAAGTCTCAGGGGGATAAACTGGACCCTATGGAGTTGTCTCAGGCTTTTGGAGTTTGTGAGTTGCGTTATTTTTTAGCGAGGAGCATTACTCTTGGTAGAGACTCTCATGTTTCCAAATCTTTGATGATAAAAAGGATCAATGAAGATTTAGCAGATAATTTTGGTAATATTTTAAGCCGTATTTCCCGTTTGATAGAAAAAAACTTTGAGGGAAATATTCCTGAATTTAATAATAATCAAAAGTCTAATGAAGGTAAAAAAAACCATTTGATGGCTTTGACAGAAAAAATAAGCTTATCCTTTAAAAGCAGGATTGAAAGTTTTGAGTTGTCTCAGGCTTTAGCTGATTTGTCAGAGCTTTTAGGGGAAGTGAATAAATATTTAGAGCGTGAAGCTCCTTGGAAACGGGTTACAACAGACAGAGTAAAGGCTGGTACTGCGCTTTATAATTCTTTGGAGGTTTTAAGGATTTGCGCTATCTTACTTTCCCCTGTTATGCCGAAAAAGATGGAGGATTTATTATCCCGACTGGGGGAAACAGCAGATTTTAGAAATATTCAGTGGGGCAGACTCCCCTTAAATAAAAAGCTTTTGCACTCTGAGCCTCTCTTTCCAAAATTATAAGGATTAAAAATCTGAGATCGGAATCCTATTTGAAATTTAAAACTTTTTGTTGAAATAAAAATCATTCTTCCATTAGAGTAAGAGGGTCAAAAGTTCAGACATACGTTTTGCCACAAAGCGCCTTTTAGCTGCTTTGTGTTCAAATCCGAACTCACTTTTGACCCTCTTACTCTAATGGAAGTGGTAATATACTCTATTTATTTTTGAAAAGCCTTAAATTTCAAAATTAGGATAAGGATAATTATTACCTAATGAATAAATTTTTTTAAGCTAAAACTAAATTTAAAATTTTAAGCAGGTGCTTTTTTAAAAGAGCTTAACCGACCCATACTCAAAGCCAAAATCTTTTTGATTAAATAATGATTTTATTCAATATAGTAAAAATAAAAACTGGAAATTTTAAATAAAATCAGTATATTTATAAAGTAAGAATAGACTTTTTATAAAAAAATAAAAGAGTTCAATAATGATTCCAGTTATATTATGTGGGGGCTCTGGTTCTCGTTTGTGGCCTCTTTCATCAAAAAAGCCTTTTTACAAATTTTTTGAAAATCAAAGTTTATTGGAGATGAGTTTAAAACGATTGAAGTGTTATGATCCTTTTTTGATTATCAGTGTTAAACATTTAAAATCAGAGCTGGAAAAAACTCTAAAGGAAAAATCATATAAAACAGAGATTATTTATGAGCCAGAACCTAAAAATACAGCTGTTTCAGTAGCATTGGCCTGCCATTTGTTAAACATAAGACAGCAGGGTGGGGACATTATTGGGATTTTTCCTTCAGATCATTTTATAGGCAAAGAACAGGGTTTTCAAAAGCTTGTTTCCACTGGTGTTCAAATAGCTAAAGAAGAGCAAAAGGTAGTGACTTTTGGTATTCTTCCTGACACTCCCTGTTCAGCTTATGGCTATATAAAGTTTAAAGATATGGATAGAGAACTTAATGGAATTTCTGTTAAACAGGCTGTTGGTTTTGCAGAGAAGCCGAATTTGTCCAAATCTTCGTCTTTTATAAAAGAGGGGTATTTATGGAATTCAGGCATGTTTTTAAGTCCAGTAAATGTATTGATTCAATATTTTAAAAACTATCTTCCTGATTTGTGGAAGCAGATCTGTTGTTTAAAAGAAGATTTGGATTCTATTCACTCAATTTACCATAGTATAAAACCAGTGAGTTTTGATAAAGGCATTATGGAAAATGTAAGTGAATACATTTGCCTTCCCTGTGATATAGGCTGGTCAGACTTAGGCTCTTGGAATCGTATAGCTGATTGGGAGCAAAAAAATCCTGAAAAATTAAGCAGTAAGGCTAATGTTGTTTTAAAGGATTCAAAAGGGAATTTTGTATTTTCCTCTACAGATAAGAGTATAGGTTTGATTGGTGTAAAGGACCTTCTTGTCGTCAATGGAGAGGAGGGGGTTTTAGTGGCAAATAAAGGAGCAGGGGAGAGCGTGAAATATGTTAAAGAAAAATTTTCGGTAAAAACTTTTCAAAAGATTTTAGCTAAAAGCAGTTTGAACAAAAAATGGATAACAAAGCCTTGGGGAGCTTATCGGGTTATTATGGAAGAGGACTTTTTTAAATATAAGGAGATTAAAGTTGAACCTGGTCACCAGCTAAGCTGCCAGAGTCATAAAAAACGAAGTGAGCATTGGATTGTAATTTCAGGACTCGCTCAAGTGACTATCAATGGAAGCCAATATCAATTAAAGCCTAATGAACATATATTTATAGAGCAGGGGGCAAAACACCGGTTAAAAAATCCAACAGAGACAACTCTAGTTTTATTGGAAATTCAAAGGGGAGTTTATTTGGGAGAAGATGATATTATTCGCTATGAAGATGAGTATGGAAGGGATTGAGGCTTATTTTCAATAAAAATAGGATATAGTCCAGAATTAGCTCAAACTTTTTGACAACTCATTATTCTTAATTGTACTTTATTTATTTAATGAGTGCTTTGTATTTTAGTTTTCTTGTTGTAATGTTTAGCTTTAATGGAAGCACCGAAGCACCGAAGCACCGAAGCACCGAAGCACCGAAGCACTTAAAACTTCGTTTTCGTATCAAAGAAAAATATCATTATAAAAGGGTAAAATGGCACCCTAATAAGACAGCCATTATTGTTGTTGATATGTGGGATAAGCATCATTGTATACCTTCTGAAAAAAGAGTAATTTCTTTGGCTAAAAAAATAAACAGTTTGTTATCTTTTTTGCGTAATATTGGGGTGCAGGTCATTTTTGCCCCTTCTGATATGGTGTCTTACTATGTTAATACTTCTAATAGAAAAAGAACAATTTTACTAAGTAATATGAACAAAGTTTTTTTTAAGGAACTGAGCTGGCTTTCTAATTTCAAAGAAGAACCTTCTATGCCTGTAGAATCAGGTTGTGAAGATAATAAACAAAATTTTGACGGAACAGAAAGGAGCTGGTCGCATCAAATTGATCTTTTAGAAATTGAAGAAAATGATTTAATTAGCGAAAATGGAAGTGAAATTATAAATATTTTGATGAATAAAAAAATACAACTTATTTTATATGCCGGGGTTCATTCTAATATCTGTATTGTAGGTCGGCCATTTGGTATGAGGAATCTTAAAAAAGAAGGTTTTCAAGTGATTTTAATTCGTGACTTAACTGATTCCTATTCAAAAATGGATATTCAACTCCCTTTTCAGAGAGATAGAAATAAAGCGGTTATAAATCATATTGAAACTTATGTCGGTTCCACAATACATAGCAACCAGTTAAAACCAGAATTTAAAAAATAGTGTAGGTTCCATAATAAAGAACAAAAAGAAAATATCCAGAACAGTAAAAATATCCTTGCTTGACTTTATGATGCTTAAAAAATATCATAAATTTGATGGTGACTGGCTGTGAATCAGAAAAGAAGAAGTTTCTATATCAAAATGCTTTAAATTACTGGAGTGTTTTGCCCCCACAATCGTTTTTTTTAATAATTTATATAATTTAGAAATAGACTGCTTAACTAGACACTTGAACCTTAAGTTATTTATAAAAAATTAGAGTTATGAATGCCATATATTTTTTATTTCAATATTTGTTGTCACTTTTACTGTGTTACGCCTCTTTTGTATCTGTCTACATATCCTTTTTTAAAAATAAACAGTTTGATATTTTAACTTTATTTTTTGTTTCAACACTCATTATTCTTGCTGGATTTTCAGTTTATAATATTTATCAAATTTCAAACAAAAAAAACCATTCAAAGAGTCCTCTCTATTTAATTTTTTTAAGTGCTATTTCTGTCTTTATTCCTGCTTTAAAAAACATTCAGAAGAATAGAGTTTTAACCCCAGAAGCGACAAATAAAATTGAAACAACAGTAACTATAAAAAACTTATATTTTTTTAAACAAAACAAATATCTTTTAATTCTTTGTTTTGTCAGTCTTTTGATTGGATTTTTTAATGTTTACACTCAGTATCTAAGAGGAATTGATAACGGTGAAATGGTTCAATTTGATATGAGTTTATTAACAAATACTATAGAGTCAAGTTATAAACAGCAACAGCCGCCTTTAGACTATTATTTTAGTTCTTTTTCACAGAGTTTATTTGGAGAAAGTAAGTTTGCTCTTAGATTTCATGCCATGTTTTTTTATTTAATCTTAAGTCTTATTATGCCTCTAGGGCTTTATTTTTTTTGTTCCTCCTTTTGGATAACTCTTTTGGGAACATCTTTATTCTCATTTAATCACATAATAAGATTTCATTCATTATATGCTCGTCCTATCTGTTTAGTCCTCCTTACAGGTTTTATATTTCTATTCTTTTATCTTTCTTATTGTCAGAACAAAGCAGATAGAAAATTTATATTTCCTGTTTTAGCTTCACAATATTTGTTTGCTATGTCCATTGGCCTCCAGCCTGTGATTTTTATTATATCTCTTTTTATTTCTTCATTCTGGCTTTTATTTGATAATAAAAAAGAAATTTTTAAGAAGTTATTTTTAACAAACATAATGACAGCAGTTTTAACTCTTCCTTTTTATATAAAGATGTTCTTTTTTGGGAAGTCAGCTCATAAGTTTAAAGAAATCTCTTTGGATGCTGTTGGCTCATATATCAAAAATATGGATATTGTATATTTTTTCCAAAAATATTTTTCTTCTTTTTATGAGCAGATGTCTCCTTCTTTTTTTATATTTGTGACAGGTTTTATGATAACTGTTCTTGTAAGAAAACCTATAGGGATATTAACTTTAATGATGCTTTCTTCTCTATTATTATTTCCTCTTTTGTATGATTCTGTATTTTATATTGGTTTGGTATGGTTTCGTTTGAACAATTGGTATATTGTTGTTTTTAGTTTATTTATTATTTTATTTGTTGTTTTTTCTCTGAAAGAAATTTATGAATATTTCAAAGGAAAAAGGTGGAAAGCATATCTTTTATTTCCATTGACAATTATATTTTTGTGTAATGCATATTCACAAATTAAAGCGATTAAGAATGAGACACAGTTCCAGTTTCCCTATAGAGATAATAGTATTGAACAGGTGTATGATTATTTAAAAAAACAGGGAGATTCAAAAGATATAGCTGTTGAGTTTTCATTATCACCTGTTGTTGCATTTAGATTCTTTGATATTTCTATGCGAATGAAATTGTTTTATAATTCAGAACTCCATCCCTTTATTAATATTTATCAATTGAAGTATACAAAAAAGCCTCCTTTTTTCCATGAAAGGACTGGTGATATTATTTATTACATAAAAGATTGGCAAAACCTGCCTGAAAAAGAATCTCAAAAAATATTTTTTATTGTTGAAACAGAAAATGAAGAAGACATAGCTCATAATGTTTTATCAAAGTTTATGAAAGGGTATAAAATAGGAATATATATGATTTTTGAGTTGACACTCTCTCATTCAAACAAAGAAAAAGAATATATAAACTTTTTATATAAAATAAATAGCATAACTTCAAAAAAATATAAGGGAGCTTTATATGAAACATTGATTTATTATGCCTATAGAAATAATGATAAGAAAGAATTTAATAGGCTTTTACAGGAATACAGAGGTATAGAAATGGCTTTAGATGAATTTATCCAAGAAGTGAATTATCCCAGTCGTTTTGAACTTAGAAGAAGAGTAAAATATTTTGAGAATCTGAATTGGGATTAATGGGCTCTTATAAAAAATCCTTATGTAAAAACACCTGATAACCCTCAAACGGAACTTCTACTTTGACAAACTGATTACTGCTTTTAATACTCTTATAAAGAGGAATACAAGTATCCCAAATTTCGGAGTGAAAAAAAATAAATGCCATATATTTTTTATCTGCATTATTCAATTTGCAATCATGATCTGTTGTTATTGAGGTTTTAACATACTCATATTCTGGATATCCTAGAAAAAGACTTTCTGGCCAGTGGGCAAAAGCTGCTTTTTTAGAGTTTCTTATTTTATTGCCATAAGTCTTATCAAAATAAGATATAAAGAACTTTGAGTTTAAAATATTCTTTTTCAAATAGGTGTTTTTGATTCGTACATGATTTTCTATGTATGCTGTTTGAAAAATCAGAAAACAGCAAATACTAATAAGGAATATATGGGAATATATATGGGGGATGACTCTTATTATAAAAAACACTCCTAGGGGGATTAAAAAAAACAATATAGGAAAATAATTTCTTTCAAGTTGATCAGGATATAAGACCCAAAAGGAGAACCATAAAATGCACATACATAGTGGAACTAAAACCTCTCTTCTGGGTGAAGCTTTTATTTGCCGTTTGACTGAGTAAAACATTATAAAATATCCAATAATAGCCACTCCAGCTAGAATAAGAAATCCAAGTGGGTAGGTATCTAAAATTAAAGAATAGAAGTCATATTGGATACTATCTAATGCCTGTGATACATTAAAAAATTTAGGGCTGGGATTATGGGGCAATGTCCTTGAGATGTAAGGGTGAGTTATCCAATGTCCTGTTTGTAAAAAAAATATAAAAAAATGAAGACCAAAAACAAAAAAACCAGGAAAAATATAAAAAAGAGATTTTCTATATGAAGGAGCTAATACAGCATATAAAAGCAGTGGAACAAAAAAGGCCAGGGAAGATTCACGAATAAGCCCCATACCAAGACAAAACAAGAGAAGGGTTTTATATTTTTTAGCTGTAAAAGCATAGATAGCTCCAAAACCAAAAGCTGTAGCAGATATATCTGCCAGAATTAAAGAAGAATGCGTCCAAAATATAGAAAGAAACATTGTGAAAGTAAAAGAATAAAATGCTGTGATGGAATCTTGAAAAACAGCTTCCGCCATTTTATATAAGGTTAAGAGAAAAAATAAAGAAAGAAATAGAGAAGTGGCTTTAGCAGCAAATACACTAGGGCCAAAAATAGAAAAAACTGTATACAAGATAAAGGGATGTAAAGGAGGGTGTCCCATAAACAAGTGTGAGTTGTAATTCCAAGGTAGAAAAAAGCTCCAACCTATATCCCATAAATTAATTGGAAGATAAGACATCTCATCCTGCCAAATTGGCAAAGATAAGTCAGGCCACTTTAAAAAGGTAAAAATTAAAAGCAGAGCCACTAAATAAAAGGGATGATATTTTGATTGAAAAATAAAAAAACAACTTACATTTTTATTTTTCTTTGTTAAAATAAATTTATTATAAATTGTTGTTATAGCAGAGATTTGCAGTTGGAGTTTTTGTAAAAAACTCATTCATTTATTAAATCTGTACATAAAATAAAGGTCAAATATAAACTGTGTTGAAATTAGAAAAATATAAGGTTTCTGTTTGCGTTGTAGGCTTGGGTCGTGTGGGGCTTATCACCTTATTTCATTTAGCTGGTAAAGGGTTTAAAGTTTATGGTTATGATATAAATGGAGAGCTTATAGATAGGTTGAAAAACAACAAACAGCCCTTTACAGAACCTGGATTCAGCAGCCTTCTTAAAAAACATTATAAAAAAATACAATTTTCAAGCAAAATACCCGCTACACCATATTATTTTATATGTGTCCCCACTCCCTTCAATAATAAAACTTACAAAATGAGTTTAGATTATGTCCAATCAGCCCTCAAACAAATAAAGAAAACCAAAAGTCAAAAATGGATTTTTATACGAAGTACCTTAACGCCAGGCTCTTCAAAGAAATTATCCAATAAATTTAAGCATTTATCAATTTCTTATTTTCCTGAATTTTTTAGGGAAGGCTGTTTTGTTAAAGATTATAGAGATACTGTTTGTTCTGTTTTAGGCTTTTCAAATACAAATGTTTTGAAAAGTTTTTCCCAATTTCAATTTTCCAAAAATGTAGAATCCTGTTCTTTAGAGGAAGCTGAAATTCTAAAAATGTCCTGCAACCTATTTCATGGTCTGAAAATCAGTTTTGCCAATGAAATAGGAAGAATAGCAAACTATTTTAAGGCTGATCCTCATAGAATTATGGACATATTTTTAAAGGATAAAAAACTGAATATTTCCAAAAAATACCTAAAGCCGGGATTTTCTTACGGAGGCCCCTGTTTGAGTAAAGACATTCAATCTCTTAATGCTCTTCAGAGTTCAAAACAGCCTCAGTGGCTTTTGCCTCACTCCATAGAAAACAGCAACAGATTCCATACACAATGGGTTCTAAAAAAAATACTAAATTTAAAGCCAAAAACTATAGGGATTTTAGGGTGTTCTTTTACTGGAAACCCAGCTTGTGATTACCGTCAAAGCCCTGTCCTGCAACTTGTGGAAATGCTTTCAAAGTATAATACTATAAAGCTATATGGCGTTGAAGAACCTTTAACCCATTACAAATGCCTTATAATCTCTAAAAAATCTTTAGAACAACTGGTTAACCTTGATATGTGTATTTTAGGAGGTTGGAATTCTTTTTGTTTTGCCCCTTCTTTGTTTTCAAACTATAAAGGCATTTTATTTGATCTTTTAATTCAAAATATGCCAAAATATATAAAAAATCATCCAAACTATAAAACAGCCTTCTCATGAAACAATAACAATAATTATATCAAAATGAAAAACAGATAAAGCAATGACAGCCATTATTATTTTTACAAAAAATGAGGAGCAGAATATAGCTAAGGTTATTGATGATTTAGATTTTTGTTTAAAGCAAATTCCTGATTTAAAAGCTACAATATTTGTCTGTGATGACTCTAGTGATAGAACGGCAGAAATAGCTGAAAAAAAAGGCGCTAAAATTATCAAAGGTTCAGGAATAGGGCTTGGCTGGAGTTATTACCTGGCTCTTTACTCTATAGCCGAAAAACATAAATTTCATTCTATCATCACTTTGGATGGTGACGGGCAAACTGATTTTTCAGAAATCTCAAATTTTTGTAAAGAATTAAACAAAGGTTATGATTTAGTTGTTGGCTCAAGGTTTTTGGAAAAAGATTCCATATCCTATAATTACCCCAAAATTAATTTTTTTGGAGTCAAAATTTTATCACTTATGATTAGCTTTTCTTGTTTTAAGAGGTTTACAGATTCTCATGGAGGCTTGAGAATAATGGATTCTTCCCTTGCTCAAAATCTTCATTTTTTAGGAGGACACTCTTATGTACAGGAGACTATTATTTCTGCTATAGAAAAAGGGTTTAAAGTAAAGGAAATATCCTCAAAATGGAAAAAACGGAAGTACGGGGAGAGCCGGGTTGTCCGCTCTCAAAGGCTCTATATTAAAAAAATGCTCATTCCTTTGTTAATGAGAATGAGAGTTCATTGGATCTGTGCTTTTGGAAGTCTTGTTTTTTTGCTTTTTTGCAAAAGTGTTTTTTATATCTATCTTATAGGAATCTGTGTGTTTATTGAATTTTATAAAAGAAGGACATTTAAAAAGAATAAAGAGAAAATTACCTTAAAGTATGCATGATTATTTCACAAAAATTGCTCTTGAATCAAGTTGCAGAGCTTTTAACTTAATGGATAGGAACAGCTTTTCAAAAACTTTTGGCTGTTTTGATAAAAGTTACTGGCACTTTAAAACAAAAGATTTTCCTTCGTCGGCTCATCAAATGGGTGTGGAGTTTTTAGCTCGGCTCTGGAGTCTTTCCCATAAAGAAAATATTTACTATAAAAACCCACAACTTTTGGAATGGATTAAAGCAGGAATATCTTACACCTGCTCTGTCCAGCATAAAGACGGTTCCTTTGATGAATGGTATCCTAATGAGAGAGGCTGGGCGGGGCCTTCATCTTATGTTATTCATGCTCTTATCAATGCTTATAAAATAGTAGAAGATGAACTCAGTCAAGAACTAAAGCAAAAAAGTCAGGGATGTTTTTTTAAAACCGCTCAATTTTTGTTGAAGCAAAAAGAAGGAGCTGTGCTGACAAATCATTTTGCTCTGTTTTTGCTTTCTTTGTATGAAATTTATCAAATCAACTATGATAACAAATTAAAGGATAAATTTGAAATTCAGCTAAAAAAGTTAAATAATTTTATCTCTGATGAAGGCTGGAGTTTGGAATATGACGGGGTGGATTTTGGATACAACTTAGCTACTCTTAGTTTTTTGGGACGGCTGGATAAACTATATCCTAGCCCATTTTTAAAAATATATGCAAAAAAACATTTTAGTTTTTTAAGTTACTTTTTTTACCCTGACGGCTCTTTTGGAGGAGGCTTGGGGAGCAGAGAGACAAGACATCTTTATCCTTATGCTTTTAAATATTGGGGGCAATATATATCTGCCGCTAATGAAATTTGTAATCATCTTTTAAATGCAGAGGCTTTTACAAGAATCACACCTTCAGATCAGGATGATCATTATCTGTTTTACCGGCTTAATGATTACTTGGAGGCTGATTTAATAGACAATTCAAGTAGAAAAGCAGAAAAAGAGAATTCATTGCCTTGGAATGTTGGGAAAGACTTTCAAAAATACTTTAAATCAGCAGGCCTATTTATAAAAAAATCAAAAGATTTTTACTTTCTCTCCAACTTAAAAAAGGGCGGATGTTTTGAAATTTATAACATAAAAGAAAAGAAATGTATTTTAAAAAACAATGGCTGGGTTATAAAATTAAAGAATAAATCAGCTATAACAAGTTTCTCCATATCAAAAAATCATAAGATAACAATAGAAGATAACAAAATTATCGTGTCAGGAATTAGTTCAGAATTTAAGCAAAAATACTTTCGTGTTATAACATTTATTATTTTTAGATTATTTTTATTGATGATAAGAAACTATAAACAAGCTTTTTATTTGAAAAAATTTGTTAGAAAAATTCTTATATTAGGGAAGAAAAAAACAAATCATAGGTTTAAAAGAGTGATTATATTTAAGGAGCAGAGCATTTTAGTCGAGGATTCTATCTATTATCAAAATCCAGAAAAGATTTTCTATGGGGGTCATTGGACAATGAGATATGTGCCTCAATCCAATTATTTTGATCCTTCAGACTTAGCATCACAAACTTCTGTTTTATATCCAAAAAATAAAAAATACATTCATATAACTCAAACCTGTCACTTAAAAACCAATAAAATAGAATTATGTGTGGAATAGCAGGGTATATTTCTTTTCAAAAAAAACCATCTTTTTCCATAAAACCCATGTTGAAGCTTATGGAACACAGAGGGCCTGATGAATCCCATGTGATAGAGACAGATCACTGGGGGATAGGAGTAAACCGGCTGGCGGTTTCAGCACCTCAAGAGAAAAACACTCAGCCCTTATGGAGTCCTGATAAAAGATACTGTTTTGTTTTTAACGGAGAAATTTATAACCATAAATACATTCGGAAAAATTTGTCAGAGAAATATCATTTTAAAACATCCTGTGATTCAGAAGTATTGTTTTATGCTTATCTGGAATATGGACATTCTGCTTTTTTAAAATGTCAGGGAATGTTTGCCTGCGCAATTATTGATACTTTGGAAAAAAAATGGACTTTAATCAGAGATCCTATGGGAATAAAACCTCTTTATTTTCAAAAAAGCCAATATGGTTTTGCCTTTGCTTCAGAAATCAAGCCTCTGTTAACAATAAAGCCGTCTTCCATAAATAAAAAAGCTCTGCCCTGTTATTTGCAGAGGCGGTTTGTTATGGGCAGGAACACTTTATTTTCCAATATTCTTCGGGTGATGCCGGCTGAAACTCTTGAATTTTCCCAAAAAAATAATATAAAAAAATCCTTTTATTGGACACCGTCCAAAAAAACTTCTTGCAAAAATAAAAAGGAGCGAGAGGAGGAGTTTTCCTTTAAATTTATGGAATCTATCCAAATGACATTGGATAGTGATATTAAACTGGGGACTCTGGCATCAGGGGGAATTGATTCCTCCTTAATCAATGTTCTATCTCACTCTTTACATAAACAGACTGATGCTTATTTTTTTGATAACGGCTATGATAATAAAGAGCGGATATATGCACAAAATTTAAGCCAAAAGTTGAATCAAAAACTTCATACTATTTATTCCAAAGAGGATGATTTTCTCCTGCTGCCAAAAATTATAAATTTTTTGGAAGAACCTCTAGGAGATTCTATTATTGTTCCCACCTATAAGCTAATGAAGGAAACATCAAATTATCAAAAATCTGTTCTTTCAGGAGAAGGAGCTGATGAACTTTTAGCTGGATACACTCATCATTTTATGTTTTATCTTTTTCATAAAATTCAAAAGACATTTCCTCTTTCATTTTTTAAGCCAATTGTTAAATTTTCTCCAGAGATTGTTTTAAATAAGTTTTTTCCTTATCCAGGAAAATTTAAAAAGGCAAAGCTTTATCAATCTTTAGATAATCTCATTCAATCCGGTCTAAGCCAATTTATTAAAACAACAGATCTTTTTACTGACAAACAGTTAACCCGGTTCATTCCTGATATTTCAACAAAAGCTCAGTTTTCTGGTTCAGTTTATCCCCATATAAATTCCCTCCATGACTTAATTCACTTTGATATGCAAAATTGGCTGCCTAATTATAACCTTCTAAGAGTTGATAAATTAAGTATGTCCTCCTCTTTGGAAGTTCGTACCCCTTATTTGAATATGGATTTTGTGGATCATTGCCTTAGCCTTCCAGAACAGGACTTGATTTCTTTTTTTATAAGAAAAAGGATGTTAAGAAGATTTGCTTACAAAAAAACGCAACTGGGTTTTAAATCCTCATATAGAAGAAAGCATCCTTTCACTCTTAAGGAAAATCAAATATACAAAAATTATAAAGAATTTATATATGATTATTTGGATAAATCCTTTATACAGACATTTAATATAAATGCTGTAGAATTATCAAAATTGCTTGATCAATATGATCACAATTTAGTAGCTCAAAAACAGGCAACCAGCCTTCTCAATCTTGCTATATGGAAAAGGGAGTTTTTTTGAGTAAAATTAGAAAGTCATTTTTATTTACACCAATCCTGTTTGAAAAATCAGTGTTTTATAGAAGAGAAAAAACCAGAAAATTCAAACAAGATCAGTATAAGTAAAATATTGTGGAATAACTATAAAGGTAATGAGGAGCCTTTTTTTCTTTTAGGAATCATAAGATCGGCTCCACAATGACAAGGAGTCTTGGTAATGCAGGTTTCTACTTTTGGAAAAAGCTGAAAATTAGTTTCAATATGGCCTAATGTTTCATCAGTATGACAACTGTGCCCTCTTTTTACATAACCATTTCTGTCAATAATAAGACTTCTATATCCTGCAAGGCATTCCCATCCTTTAAATTTATTAAAGTTTAAAATATTCAACCTTTCTGCTCGATCTAAAAAATAAATTTTTCCATTAGAATCTGTTAGTTCCATATCACAATGGGTAGATGTCCTTGAATCATTTTCTTTAGCTTGTTGTATCTTATTTTTATTATTGGTTATGTGTAGGTTTTTTTTATTAGGGAAGCCTTCTTTTAATTTTTGTTTCATAGAATTTGTCCAACCTGAAACAAGCTCTTGTATCTTGTTTTTATTATTGGTTATGTGTAGGTTTTTTTTATTGGGGAAGCCTTCTTTTAACTTTTGTTTCATAGAATTTGTCCAACCTGAAACAAGCTCTTGTATCTTGTTTTTATTATTGGTTATGTGTAGGTTTTTTTTATTGGGGAAGCCTTCTTTTAACTTTTGTTTCATAGAATCTGTCCAGCCTGAAACAAGCTCTTGACCGCTTCTTTGAGGTATTAAGTTAATATTGATATTATTAGAATTGAAGTATAAAGCATCTTCCCATGAAGTTTCAAAATGTTTTGGAGTCATAACTAAATTAATCGAAACAGGAATTCCATGCTCTTGAAGAAATTGAATTTTTTCTACGAATATTTCTTTTTTAGCAAACTCACTGTGAAAGGAAGCTATAATATGTTTACTTTGCAATGGTGCAGTTAGTTCAATCCATTTTTTTAACCATTTAAAACCAGGGCTTAAGTTAGTTGTCATATGGACAGTCTGAGTTTCACAGTTAGAACTATCATCTGATATATGTCGAATTAAGTCTAAAAAACCTTTAGATAGGGAAGGTTCTCCGCCAGAAAAGGCAAAAATAAAGGAGTTATAACCTCGCTCTCTAGCTTGTTTTTTAATTTCATTTGTTGTTTTTATAAGGGTTTGAAGGGGGCGATAGTCCGGTTTAGAAGAATGAACCTCAGGCCAACAGTAAGAGCATTGATAATTGCAAAAAGCTCCTAAAACCCAATCTACACGAAAGGTATTACTGTAAAGTAAAGTTTTATCCCCTAATTTTTCAATTGTTGAAAAAGGAATTTCACTAAAAGATTTTAGATGGGAAGTTTGTTTTATCTTTTCCATTATTATTTAAGAAAAAAAAGTTTGTAATTCCGGTAAAACATCAAGAACAGACTGTTTTCTCAGATTGTCATGCTTTTTTGTTTCTTCTATAAATTGTCCGAGATGTTTTTCTTGGGAAGTATCATTTTTTATCATTTCACAGAACTCTTTTAAAATTTGTATTCTGTAATGGGACCATCTATGATGAGTACTATCATAATTAAGAAAAAAACTTTCATGTTTATTTAGACTTTCTAAAATTTTACTGGCTATTTTATGTCTCATTTTTTTTGGAAATAAGGTGGGAGAAAGCCATTCAGGAGTCTTTACCCATATAAAAAATGGAAAGCGCCGTAAATTTTTAAAATTTGCATACCTAAGATAATGTAGTAATTCAGGAATTTTTATAACATTATAAGCTTGCAAAGTTGTGTGAATATAGATTTCTATGTGTTTATTTTCATGAGAAATATTATCTAAAAGGTGTATGTTTTTTTCCAAAGTTTTCCATTGAGATGGGTAACGAATATAATTGTTCAGTTCTCCATAAGCTTCAACAGAACAATTAAAAGCTACTGTTTTAAAATGTTTCCAAAGTTCCACTATTTTTTCAGGAATGACTGTTTGATTAGAATTGTATCTAAGTGTAATATGACTGGAATGACCTTCCTCTATGATTATTTCTAAAAGCTTTATATGTTCTTTTATAAGCATAGGCTCTCCACCAGTTGTGAAAATAACTTGGATATTAGGAAGAGCCTCTTTCAAGAGTTGAAAGGTATTAGATGAAGCATACCACTTATCTTCAAATATTTTTTTAGAATTGATTTTATTGTAAACTTTGCCCATTTTTTCCCAATCTTTTCCTATGATATAAGACACTCCAGGAGAACACATTCTGCATTTGAGATTGCATTTATTTCCTAGAGCCATGTCCACATAATGAATTTTAGGATTATTTATTGAACCATCTTCGTTTGTATTATTTATCATTTCTTCAATATATGATTGATATTGATCAATATATTGTAGTCTTACACTTTTCACTCCATGATCTTCTTGATTAAAACAGTGAATACAGTGATTAGGTCTTTTTCCTTTAAGCATTTCTAGTCGTATTTTTTTGTAATTTTTTGTGTTAAAATAAGAATAAAGACTGGTTGATTTTTTCCACAATGCTTTTTGACCTTGATCATTTTTTAAGGTTTCAAAGCCTTCACAACAAATCCTACCAGAACCATTTGGATTTGCGCTGATATGATTCCAAGGCATAGGGCAGAATGTTTTTAGTTTTCTTTCTATTTTATCCATATTTGAGTTTGTTTTAGCCTTATCATTACAGATAAATTATATAAAGTATTATAGCATTTCATAGCAACTTTGACAACTCAGGAAATGTTTTATGAAAATTTGTCCCTCTGGCCCTATCTAAAGCTTGTATATAATCCTTGAAAACATACAATAAATCGCTTTTATCTTCTCCATTCATAAAGCTTACAATTGTTTTAAATCTATTTGTTTTAGTTGGAAATTTTTTATAAATATTTTCAAACTTTTCAGAAACAAGTTTTTTGACATTTTTGGGAAGAATCTGGCATGATAAAAAGTAAGGGTGATGGACAACCTCTGTATGAACTAAATCATCATAGTAACCATGAACTTTGTTAAATTTTTTGTCCATTAAGTATGTTAAAAATTCTTCAAAATAAAATATATTTTTAATTTGAACTGTGTATAGGATCATTGGATGAACATTTTTTGGGGATTCCTTATCAATCATTTCCAGGTTTTTATCAATTCTTTTCCAAGGACAGGGGTAGCGAATGTAATGGTTTCTCTCTTTTATATCGTCCAAACTGATAAATACTATGACGGATTCAAAATATTTCCATTTATCAAATAATTCATGCCCAAGTATAGTGCCATTTGTATGATAGTGAAGCGATATATGATGGGCCTCTTTTTGACTAATACACTCATTCAAAAAATCATGATGTTCTTTAATTAAGAGGGGCTCTCCCCCAGCTATGGTAACTCTTTTTAAAAAGGGAATTTGCTGATATAAATCTTGTTTAAACTCCTCTCTTTCATACCATAATTTTGAAGTAGATGTTTTCATAAAATTTATATGCATTTTAAGATACTTTTTGAGTCGAGCTGTTTTAGCATTGTTATAAATTTTTTCTGATAAACTCTCCCACCGAATAGTTTCCTGTGGACTACACATTGTACACTCTAAGTTGCATTTATTGCCTAAACGAAGATCCAAGTAGATGGCTTTCCCGGAAAAAGATCCACTTCGATCTGTTTGCTCCAAAAACTGATTAAATAAATAATAGTTTTTCCAATGTTTATTAGAGCGGACTCTGTGGGAAGCTATACCCACCTTTTCTTCATTATAACATCTTTCACATATAGGAGATCTTTTCCCCTTTAACATCATTTTTCTTAAATTTCTCATGGCGGAGGAGTTCCAAGTTTTTGAGAAATTCGTATGGTTTAAGTTTTCACCTATAGGCTCACCAACACAACAGGGGGTGACCCCCCCCCATGTTCGTGTAGCAAGGTGGAGCCATGGGAGGATACAAAAAGTAGGGGATATATTTGTATTATTTTTTACAATTTCTTTTGATGTTAATTTCTCCATCGTCCATCCTCTTTAAAAAAATGATTTAATTCAGGGAGAGTTTTTTCAAAATTATTCCCTCTTTTTTTATCCAGCAGAACTGTATATTTATAAAAATTTTTCAAACTTTTTTCTATATCTATATTTTCTTTTGTTTTTAAAATATTTTTTATTGCTTCAAGACATTCTAAACGAAAACCATCATTTCCTTTATAAGTATTTTCATACTCTTCAATTCTTAGTAAGGCTGATTGTTTTATATTGTTTGGTAAAATGGCAATATCCAAAAATGCAGGTGTTGTGCACATAATTATACTGGTTTTTATCTCTCCATATACTATTTGAAGTTCATCAATCCAATTTAAAAGCTTTGGCAGATCAAAAATATTATAGACTTGAACTACTGGAGAAAAGAAAAAAGAGATGTTTTTTCTCCTGTTTTTTAATATTTTTATAATATTGTTTTCAATTTCAATCCATTTAGAGGGATATCTTATGTATTCCTGGACTTCTTTATAACCATCTACGCTGAAGTTAACTGCTACTTTAGAAAAGGCTGAGAAAGTCTCTAAAAGTTTATCTGGGATTTGTGTACAGTTGATGTTGAACATCAGGCTTATATTTTTAGAATAGTCTTTCTCAATCAAATGATCTATAAACTTCCAATTTTCCTTGATTAAAGTAGGTTCTCCTCCAGTAAAGTAGAGTTGTTTTAAATTCGGCCCCCATTCATAAATCTGATTCCATATTGTTTCATTTTTATGCCAATTATGAAATTTTTTTTCATCTTTGGCAAAGTAGCTTAAATCTATCAATGAATTTATCTCAGGAATATTATTTTTTAAAAAATGTTTTTGTTCCTGATAAATTTTAGAGCTACTTCCCGGGTTGCACATTCTACATTTTAGATTGCAGAGATTTCCAGGGCGAACATCTAAATATAAAGGAGATCTTTCAACTCTATATCCATTGGTTCTACTTTGTTTTATTCTGTCTAAGATTTCTGTTCCAGACTCAGACTCGAACCATTCTCTATTAAAAGACTGTCTGTAAGAAGTCCGCCCTATATTTTCTTGATAATAGCAATGCTTACAGGCTTTGATTTTTTCGCCGGCCAACATTTTTTTTCGGACTTGTCTTAAACCATAACTGTTCCAATAATCTTCCAATAAAGTTTCTCCAAATGTGTAAACTCTTCCCTCTTTATCTTCTACTGCTGTTTCAGCAATACAGCATAATCTGATATGCATAGTGGGGCCTAAAATAAGCTCCATCCAGGGATAGACACAAAAAGTAGGGGATATCTCTTTTTTGCCTTTCAGAATATCTTCTGTGTTTAATTTTTCCATCGTCCATCCTCTTCAAACAGGTTATTTAACTCAGGGAAAATTTTTTTAAAATTATTACCTCTTTTTTTATCCAATAGAGTTGTATATTTATAAAAATTTTTTAAATAATTTTCTATTCCTGACTTCTCTTTATCTTTTAAAATATTTGTTATTACTCCAAGACATTCTAGCAGAAATTCATCACTTCCTTTATAGGCACTTTTATACTTTTCAATTCTTGATAAAGCTAATTGTTTGATATTAAATGGCAAAGTGGAAATATCAAAAAATTCAGGCCTTCTACATATAAGTAGACTAGTTCTTATTTTTCCGTACTTTTTCTGAAGTCTATCAATCCATGTTAAAAGTTGAGGTAGATTTAAAATATTATAAACCTGAATCACCACAGAAAAATGGAATAGAGTATTATGTTTTCTATTTCTTAACATCTTTATTATATTATTTTCAACTTCTATCCATTTTGAGGGGTATCTTATATATTCCTGGACTTCTTTATAACCATCTATGCTAAAATTAATATTTACTTTAGAAAAAAAGAAAAAAGTATTTATCAATTTATCTGGTGCTTGTGTACAGTTAGTGTTGAACATCAGGCTTATATTTTTAGAACAATCATTTTCAATCAAATAATCTATAAGTTTCCAAATTTCTTTGATTAAAGTAGGTTCTCCTCCAGTAAAGTAAAGTTGTTTTAAATTTGGCCCCCATTCATAAATCTGATTCCATATTGTTTCATTTTTATGCCAATTAGAGAGTTTTTTATCTCCTTCAAAATAATCATTTACATAATTTACTAATGATCTTATTTCAGAAGGGTTGTCTTTTAAAAGTTGTTTTTGTTCTTGGTAGATTTTAGAACTATCTCCTGGAGTACACATTCTACATTTAAGATTACAAAGGTTACCAGGGCGAATATCCAAATATAGAGGAGGTTTTTCAACTTTATATCCATTAGTTCTGCTTTTTTCTACTCTGTCTAAGATTTCTGTTCCAGATTCAGATTCAAACCACTGTTTATTATAAGCTTGTCTGTAAGAGGTTTGTCCCATGTCTTCCAAATAATAGCATTGTTCACAGGCTTTGATTTTTTCGCCGGCCAACATTTTTCTTCTAATCTGTCTTAAGCCATATCCATTCCAATAATCCTTCATGGAAATGTCTTCATAAGTATAAGCTTTTCCATTTTCATCTTTAATTTTGGTTTCAGAAAGACAACAAAGTGTAATGCTTGAAATGGATCTTAAGATAAACTCCATCCAGGGATAGACACAAAAAGTAGGGGATATTTCTTTTTTGCCTTTCAGAATATCTTCTGTGTTTAATTTTTCCATCGTCCATCCTCTTCAAGCAGGTTATTTAACTCAGGGAAGGTTTTTTTAAAATTATCCCCTCGCTTTTTATCCAATAAAGTTGTGTACTTGTAAAATTTTTTAAGATGTTTTTCTATATCATTTTTTTCTTCAGTCTTTAAGACCTTTGTTATGGCGAAAAGGCACTCTAAAAGAAAATTATCACTTCCCTTATAGGAGGTTTCATACTCTTTAATCCTTAGAAAAGCTTCTTTTTTTATCTTTTTTGGCAGAATGGAAATATCTAAAAATTCAGGTTTTGTACACATAATTATACTGCTCTTTATATGTCCATAATTTTCTTGGAGTTCATCAAACCACCGTAGTAGCCGAGGCAAATCTAAAATATTATAAGTTTGAATTACTGGAGAGAAAAAAAATTGAGTGTTTTCTTTTCTGCTTTTTAATAATTTAACTATATTTTCTTCAATTTTTTCCCATTGAGAGGGGTATCTTATATATTCCTGAACTTCCTTATAACCATCTATGCTAAGTGAGATAGCCACTGTAGAAAAAGTTGAAAAGGTATTTATCAGTTTATCCGGAACTTGAGTGCAGTTGATGTTGAATATTAGGTGAATGTTTTTAGAATAACCTTTCTCAGTTAAATGATCTATTAACTCCCAGTTCTCCTTAATTAGAGTAGGCTCTCCCCCTGTAAAATACAGTTGTTTTGTTAAAGGCGCCCATTTATAGATACTATCCCATATTTTATTGTTCTTGTACCAGTTATGAAATTTTTTTTCATCTTGTTCAAAATAACCATCTATATTGTTTATTAATGTTCTCATTTCGGAAGGGCTGTCTTTGAGAAGCTGTTTTTGCTCTTGATAAATTTTAGAGCTGCTTCCTGGATTACACATCCGACATTTGAGATTGCATAGATTTCCAGGGCGGATATCCAAATATAAAGGAGGTTTTTCAACTTTATATCCATTAGTTCTGCTTTTTTCTACTCTGTTTAAGATTTCTGTTCCAGACTCAGATTCAAACCACTGTCTATTAAAAGATTGTCTATAAGAAGTCCGCCCTATATTTTCTTGATAATAGCAGTGCTCACAAGCTTCAATTCTTTCCCCATTCAACATTTTTTTCCTGATCTCTCTCAAACCATAACTGTTCCAATAATCTTCTAAAGAAATTTTTTCAAATGCGTAAGCTTCTCCATGTTCATTTCGGACAACTTTATTAGCAATACAGCAAAATCTAATGTGTGGGGAAGGGCCTAAAATAAACTCCATCCAGGGATAGACACAAAAAGTAGGGGATATCTCTTTTTTGCCTTTCAGAATATCTTCTGTGTTTAATTTTTCCATCGTCCATCCTCTTCAAACAGGTTATTTAACTCAGGGAAAGTTTTTTTAAAATTATCACCTCGTTTTTTGTCCAATAAAGTTGTGTACTTGTAAAATCTTTTAAGATGTTTTTTTATATCATTTTTTTCTTCAGTCTTTAAGACCTTTGTTATGGCAAAAAGGCACTCTAAAAGAAAACTGTCGTTTTTCTTGTATGAATCTTTAATATTTTCAATATGTTCTTCAATTCTTGATAAAGCTTTTCTTTTAATTATTTTTGGCAATATAGCAATGTCTAAAAATTCAGGACCTGTACACATGACCATATTGGTTTTAATCTTTCCATAGGTTATTTGAAGTTCATCAATCCATTGCAAAATTTGTGTTATATTTAAGATATTATAAACCTGAACAACAGGGGTAAAGTTAAAATGAACATTTTCTTTCTTGTTTTTTAATATCTTTATAATATTACTTTCAATCTCTTTCCATTGAGAGGGGTATCTTATATACTCTTGAACCTCCTTGTAGCCATCAATACTAAAATTAATTTCCACTGTAGAGAACGCTTCAAATGTATCTATCAATTTATCTGGAGCCTGTGTGCAGTTGATGTTGAATATTAGGTGAATGTTTTTAGAGTAGCCTTTTTGTTTTAAATGATCTATAAGTTCCCAATTTTCTTTAATTAAGGTAGGTTCTCCTCCAGTAAAATAAAGTTGTTTTGCTCCTGATGCCCATTTATAGATATTCTTCCATATATCTTCATTTTTATGCCAACTAGAGATATGATTTTTTTCATTTTTTTCAAAATAGCTTGTATCAATTAATGGAGTAAATTCTAATGGATTTTCTTTTAATAGCTCTTTTTGCTCCTGGTGAATTTTAGAGCTGTTTTCTGGGTTGCACATTCTGCATTTGAGATTGCAAAGGTTACCAGGGCGAATATCCAAATACAAAGGGGGGCCATAAACTCTATAACCGTTGATTCTGCTTTTTTTCACTCTGTCAAAAATTTCCTTGCCAGATTTAGATTTAAACCATTCTTCACTGGAGTATTGTCTGCAAGATGTCCGGCCCAAGCTTTCTTGATAATAACAGTGTTCACAAGCTTTGAGTTTTTCTCCAGCTAGCATTTTTTTTCTTATCTGTCTTAAGCCATATCCATTCCAACAATCTTCCAAAGAATTTTTCTCAAAAGTATAAGCTTTCCCATTTTCATCTTTAATTTTGGTTTCAGAAAGGCAACAGAGCTTAATATGTTGAGCAGGTCCTAAAATGAATTGCATCCAGGGATAAATACAAAAAGTAGGGGATATTTCT
Source organism: Bdellovibrionales bacterium (assembly GCA_965116175.1). GTDB lineage: Bacteria > Bdellovibrionota > Bdellovibrionia > Bdellovibrionales > UBA1609 > JACOND01. The sequence goes on from OZ220490.1 coordinate 800,758, forward strand.
GGTATTTTTTGAAGTTTATTCATATTAATTACGGTTTAAGATAACTTAGGGATATTATTTCTAATAATTTTTAACAATAATCTGTAGAGGCCATCTATCCTGTTAATTAAGTCTAAACTTGCATTCTTTAAGATGCAAGTGAAAAGTATTGTGTTTATTTCTCTAAACTCTGGTAATCTGATTTTAGCTAATCTTCAAAAATTATCTATCCCGCTAATGTGATTTTTTATTTTCTTGTTCTCTTTTTTCCTCTTATTCTTCTCTGTCAGTTCTTCTCACACTTCTCTTTTTGTAATAAATCGATGAGGAAACTCCACAGACCCTTAAAACTAAACTCTTGCAATGACCCTTTGAAATATAATTCCTTGCTGTCAATAATCTTTCTGTAAAACTTGGTGGCCTTTTTTAATAACTCCTTTAATATCTTGTTTTGTAACTCTAGGTCTGAAACTTCCTTCCTCAAACTCCTGTTCTCAGCTAACTGATCCCTCTTAATCCCCTCTCAATCCTTTCTTGATCCAATTATGAATCGTTGTATGTAGCAGACCCCTTTTTTTAGATACTAAACTCACACTCCTAAACTCTCCACCTCTTTTAAAATCTCTAACTTCTCCTCTTACTATATCTTTTCATGTAAAAAAAACCTCTTTTTTAGATTTTTATTCTAGTCATCTTTGTCTACACTATATAGGGTTAAAACTCTATTTACACGCATTCTGCTCACTCTGGAAAATAAAGCTATCTGACAAGCTGTTAAATCTCTTGAAAATAGTTTGATAATCTCTCTAAATTTAGCCTCCGAAATTCTTGAACGAATGAAATACTTGCTTTTCATAATAATAACAATAAGTTAACCAATTTTTAAGGCAACTTAAAGTATCTTAAACCTTCTATCCATCGTTTATTTCTGTCATAGTTTTTGCTTAATTTTTTACAGTCTTTCCAAAAAGATTCTAATTCAGGAAAAGTTTCAACAAAATTGGTTTTTCTTCTGCGGTCATGCTCACTGAAAAATTTATAAAAATTGACTCTATTTAATTTTTTTTGTTTTTTTTCAATTTTTTTATTTGATAGATCAATCAGCCTTTTCATTTTATTGATTTCAAAGTGTGAAAAACCATAATATTTTCCTTTGGCAAGGTTGACCTTGTTTTTTTCCATAAAGTCAATGGTGGGTTTAAGATAAGAGCTAACTGTTCCTTCAGGGAGGATGTCCAAAGCCTGCCAGGGGGGTGAGCGTAAGTAAGGCAAGTCAAAAAAAATTTTACGGTAATTTCCTTTATATGAATAAAAAATTTCCTTCTGCCATTCCAGGATTTTTTCAAGAAGATCCTTTAGGGAGAAAGGGGAGAGAGCGTTGACTGTCACAATAAAACTTATGAGCAACTCCGGTATTTCCTTAGTTAAAATTCTTATGTTTTTTTCAAATTCTTTAATGTTCAAGCCAAAACGGGTGTATTCAGCCTGTTTTCCCCAAGTGTCTATAGAAGGGAAAAGCATAAAGCGAAAGATCTTTTTATGTTTAAGAATCTCTTTGAGATCATTTTTAAAGCGTTTCATCATTTTCTCTGGAGGGCAGAGATTGCTTGTTATAGCCAGCTCCAAATCAGGATTTGGGTGATCTTTAATGTATTTTAAAACGCGGTAAGTGTTATGATCAATCAGAGGTTCACCTCCTGTCATGCGAAAAACTTTTAATTTAGGGTATAGATCCGGCCACCATTTCCAAAAGGCTTCAACATAGGGATTTTCTTCTTTTATTCCTATGGGCCACAACTGCTTTTCCTTTAAGGTTTTTATATCGTTGTGGGGTTTTGTTGTGGGGTAGGCCCCGTATTTTTGTATTTCCTCCATCCATGTTGTGGAAAGGTGGGGAGAGCAGTAACTGCATTTTAGCTGGCAGGCTTGATTAAAATTTACCTCTACATAAGAGGGGATAATATTGTCCCTGCTGTCATTTTCAATAACCTCCTGAAACCGGCTCTCTGCCCAAGGCTCCAGGGAGCGGTAATGCCTGTCGCTGTAATGATCACCGGCATCCTCTATATTCCAACAGTAGGAACAGCCTTTAGGTCGTTTTCCTTCTCTCATTAAAGCCCGCTCTTCTTTTTTTTGTTCTGTATTGTGAAGAGCAGAGTGGTTTTTGGATAGCTCTTCTTTATTGATGCTGTGGGCAGGGGGGTGATAACAGCTGTGAGTTTTGCCGGTAGTTAAATGGAGGCTGACTTGAAGCCATTTAGCCAGACACATGGAGGAGCTGACAGAATCCAATCGCTGTTTTATATTTTCCAGTTTTGTTTTTTCAGAAAATTTATTCATGAATTCATTAGAGAGCTTTCTACATTTGATTATAGATTTAGGTGTATTTTTTGTCAAGTTTATCAGTTCAAATCATTCTGGATTGGGTATGAAAAGTCCTGTAAAATACAGGAAATTGATGGATTTATTTGTCTAGTTTGGGGGCCAGAATAAAAAAAAGATAATATTCTTAATCACAAAACATTGGCTCCCAACTCTGCCAACTCTGATCTTTCACCTTTTTGGAGGGTAATGTGGGCTGTAATTTCATGGTTTTTAAATCTTTCTATGGAGTGTGTTAAACCGCTGTTTGAGGCGTCTACATAGGGGTTGTCAATTTGGTAACAATCTCCTGTGAGTATAACCTTTGTTCCTATTCCTGCTCTGGTAATAATTGTTTTTATTTCGTGGGGAGTTAAGTTTTGAGCTTCATCCACAATTAAATATTGCTGGGGGATACTCCTTCCTCTTATATACGCCAAAGGTTCAATATTAAGCAAACCTTGATCCATAAGGTCTTGAGTTAATCTTGAAGCTTTTTTCCCCATGCCCATAATAAATTCCAGGCTGTCAAAAATAGGCTGCATCCATGGATTGAGCTTCTGTTCAATATCACCAGGCAGATAGCCTATATCCCGACCCATAGGGAAGACGGGGCGAGAGACAAGCATTCTTTTATATACAGCCTGATCCATAGTTTTATAAAGTCCGGCTGCAAGAGCCAACAGGGTTTTTCCTGTACCCGCTTTGCCTACCAGTGAGACAAAGATGATATTTTCATTTAACAAGGCATCAAAGGCAAAATTTTGCTCCGGGTTTCTGGGGTGAACTCTCCAGACAGGGACGCTATTTGAGATTAAAGGAACAATTTTATTTTGTTTTTTATCATAGCGTCCAAAAGCCTGTTTTTTTCCTGATTCCATGATTACATATTGATTGGCAAACAGGTTTTTATTTTCAGGAATAAGGGAACCCTCTTTAAAAAAATGTTCAATCTGGGAGTTATTTAATTTCAGCTTACAAATTCCTGAATACATTTCCTCTACACTGGCCAGATGATGAGGATCATAATCTTTGCTTTGGACATTAAATACATCAGCTTTTACACGAAGATTTATGTCTTTGGTAATAAGAGCTACAGAGGATTTGGGAAAATGCTTTTGAATTAAAAGAGCTATTCCTAAAATTTGGTTATCTGTATTTTTTGTATTAAGGGATGATAAAAAATCTCCTGTAAGAGAAGGCATGTTGACATAGACATAAGAGCCTGAATCCAAAGGAACCCCTTCTGTAAGAGAGCCTTGACTCCTTAAAGTATCCATAAAACGGCTGAAACGTCTTGCATTTCTCCCATTTCCCCCCATATCTCTTTTAAAACGATCAATTTCTTCAATAAGGGGGAGGGGAATATAAATATCTGTGTTGCGGAAAGCCTTGACAGCCAGAGCATCATAAAGGATTACACTGGTGTCGATCACAACTTTATTTTCACAATGGGATTTAAAACTCATACTATTTAGTTGCTTATATTTTATTAGACCTTTTAAATCTGGTATTCTTTTGTAAGATTTAGGCAGAGAGGAAAACTTTAAACAAACCTGTATAATAATTCAAAAAGATTATCAAAGGCAAAAGGAAATTTTGTCACACAGGGCTATATTAAAAAATCAAAAGAGGCTGTTATGGTTCTAAGCCTTTTTTTTCTCTTGCTTTTTCTTATAGGATTGCTTGTCAGCCCTATGGTAAATATCATCCCAGCTTTTGTCTGAGGGAGATTTTTCTGCTATACCTATTGAGATATCCAGAGGTATTTTTTTTCCTTCAAAAGTGAAATCATTTGCTTGAATTTTTTGTTTTATCCGACTAGCAATATTGCCAGCAACGGAAATAGGTTGAGGTGTAAATATGCAAAATTCATCTCCTCCATAGCGAATGAACATATCCCCTTCACGGATGATCTCTAATACATACTTTGAAAGAGTTTTTAATACATAGTCGCCGGCAATATGACCAAAGCTATCATTGACTTTTTTGAAATTATCAATATCAAAAACAATCAATGAGAGTGTTTGATTTGAAAAAAAATATTCATTTCCTTTTATTTTAAGCAATTGACGATTTCCAGCCCCTGTTAAAGGATCTGTTTGAGCTTTGTTTAACATTTGTGTTGAGGAAAAAACCTCAATACTCCCTTTATCTAAGAATTTAAAAATGAGGTTGCTGGCACGGATGTAAGAGTTATTTTCCAAGGCTATTTTCTGGTAAGGCTGAACTCTGCTATCATTTATGTAGGTTTTGTTAGTGGATTTAAGATCTACAATATAAAAATTGGTTTTTTCCTTAATGATTTGGAAATGAGTTTTGCTGAGACTGTTGTGTTTAACAGGTATGTCATTTAACCTGTTAGAGCGTCCAATACTTGTTACAGGGTTTGTTAAAGGCCAGGAAAGCCCTACAAGATCTTTAGGCCCATTTAAAAGGAGGAGAGAGGCGGGTGATTCTTTGGCTGACTCTTTTTGTATGCCGATAGTGTCTTCTTCATCAGAATCATCAATAAGGCGTGTGGCTTCTGTATATGTTTCAGGTTTTTGCGCCTCGCCTGTTGTTTGTTTTTTCAAGAGACTGTTATATTTTGTTACAGTTTCTTGTATTTTGGAAATTATTTTTTTTAAAAAAGTCATAACTCTCTTGATTTATATATTTTTAAGATAATCCACCCAAGGTTGTGTGTAAATATTTGATTTAAAAAAACGCCCCATACAAAACAGAATTTTATAAAAGGTTACTATCAATTCACTTGGAGAGTTTTTGTTTTTTAAAGATAACTCAATAAATATGTAAGGTATTTTTTTAACTTTCAATAGTTCTTTTATTTGTTTCTTATATAAAAGGTTGGATTTATTTTTGGATTTTAGATTGATGCCTAGGAAACAGACACTATCCTTTTTAGTGACTAACTCTTCTATACAGGCATGGCGAAGGCTAGAAAGACTTGTATTTCTGATCAAGGGAGGATATTGAGCTGCTGATGCCTTAAAAAGGGACTCAGACCAACTCATTTCCAACCATTGGCTGAGGGCTTTTAATTGAAAATCAAAAGGACAGACAAAGATTTCTTTTCTTTTTTTGCAGTGATGGAGAAAAAACTCCAGAACTTTTATAGTTTTAGATGAGTTTTTATGAGGATTGATTTCTAAATAACAGTCATAGGCCTGGGATTGCAATAGTCCATTTAAAGTAAAAAACGAAAAGCGGCCAGGAAGAGGGCTATTGGACATCATAATGGGACAACATTCTTTTTGCGCCCATTTCAATAGAGGGCTTTTTAAAGACTGAGTTAATAGTGTAACCCTGTTTTTTAAAGAAAGTTGTTTGGCAGAGTAGATTTTTTTTAAAAAAGATTTATAAAACAAAGCCTCTTTTGTTCGACCGCTTTTGGATATAAAGATAAAGTGACAGGTTTTGAGTTCTGTTTTTTTAAGTGAGGAGATATGATTTAAAAAATCATCACTAATAGTATCTATCAGTAAGTTTTGTTTGTTTTTTAAAGGAAAAAGGGAATTTAAAATTTTAGCACTTGCTCCAGCTCCTCCAAAAGCAAATATAAAAATGGGATTGTGAGCTTTCTTTATACTGTTCCATTTTTTTTTTGCCAAGGATAGGTCCTGTTTTGAAAACTGAGCCAGTGGACTTTTGGAAAACTCTTTTAAGGAGGAAAGGATAAAACTTGTATCTTTCTTTTTTATCTTAAAGGGGGAGCAGTCATACAGGATACTCATTGTTTTTTTCTTGGTTCAAGTTTTGTTTTAAATGTTATGAAATCATTGCAGCAGACAGGAAATATTAAACAAAATTTCTTATTATAAACCTTATTAGTCTTCTTCTGTATCCTTTGTTATAAAGGTGTCTTCATGTTTGGGCTTTACGCCTTCTAGGTTGTAAATTGTTACTCTTAGGGAGGCCACTGTCCTGCGAACACTTTCCTGTAGATTGTTGTTTGAATTTTGTAATTCCTGATATTTTTTATAAATACCATCCATATTGGTTTTTATTTTTTGTGTTTGCTTTTGCAGTTCAATAATCTTTTTATCTTTTTCTTTTTGGAGAACAGAATTCTCCATTTTAAGTATTTCAATACGGCTTTCAAGAGAGCTTTCTCTTGCGCGAATACCATGCAGACCCTTTGAAAGACGCTTTTCCAGCTCCTGCTTTTTGTTTTTAAGGCTATTCATTTGTATCTTCGCCTCTTCTAAAGTGGACAAAAGAATCTCTTTTTGACTTTTAAAAGTGTTTTTTTCATCTTTAAAGGAGTGTTTTAAATCTTCTAATTTTGATTTTAAAAGCTCATTTTTTTCTTTTAAAACTTCAGAGGCTGAAGCAAGGGATTCATTTTTTTGTCGGAGTTCATGAAGCTCCTCCTCTAAATCAATAATTTTATCCTGAGCGATTCGGAGACTTTCTGAGCGGATAAGATGCATTTGCAATGGTGAAGTGGAGTTAATATCCATACCTGATTGGGTCATCATTTGCAATTTTCTGGCGGCCACTGTTTTTAAAACATCTTCATCCCATTGAGTCTTGGATTCTCTTTTCTTTTCAAGAGCTGGTGTTTTTTTTGGTTGTGGATTAACCTTTATAACGAGGTGATTCTTTTTGTTAGACTGTAGAGGCTCAGAACTCTTTTTTTTTTGAGTCTTCAACATATTCCGTTGGGAAGAAAACTTTTGACTATTTTCAAGAGAGGTCATCTGTTTTTCTGTCTGCTTTTTAAGTTTTATAGGAGAATCTTCAGATCCAGATTTTGTACTGACCATACTATCCAATAATACTTTTTTTGCTTGTTCAGCCATTTTTTCCTTTGTATTAGATATTATTATTATAACTTTTCGGCAAAAAAGAGAAGTTTCTAAAGTTTTAATACTTTTTTAATTGGATTTCTTTCTTTGATAAATAAAAAACTTGCTGAGGTGAAAAACTCACTTTATAGTAAGATATTTAATGTAAAAATATATGCTCTTTAACTTTTTGTCGGATAAAATATATATCTGTTTAAACTATAATTTAGATTGTTGATACAAGTAGATATAAAATATAGAGAATTGATGGATTGATTTGTCTAGTTGAAACTAGGGATCAGGGCAAAGTTTTTTTTATAGTCTATGGACTTGCTTATATGGTAAAAGGCAAATAAACCTGTTATATCCTTTGTTTTTTTTATTGGAAAATCTGCTTTAGGCTAAAATAGCATTGACAAAACCCTTATTTTTGAATGAACTTACTAATTATATCCTATTTGGATTTTGAGGTTTTATAGATGAAAGAATATAGGGTTGGTAGGCCCTGTTTTGTTTTAGGTTCCTGTTTAATTTCATTTTTGTTAATACAGGAATTAAACTTTGACAAGATTTAAAAAACTGTTACAACCAGTGTAAATGTCTTCAAAAAGTTTTGAGCATTGATTAAAAAGGGGATTACAGAATGTCAGAACAGGATGAACTGTTAAGTAATTCCTTTTATAGGAATATTATTGGCTTTTTAGAAAGAGCTGGGAAAGTCATTGATGTAAATCCTAATGTTATAGCCCGGTTAAAACAGCCGCGAAGAGCTATCCGCGTCTCTATACCTGTTAGAATGGATGATCACAGCGTACAAGTCTTTAAGGGTTATAGAGTTCAGCATAATCATACTTTAGGGCCTTTTAAAGGGGGCATTCGCTATCACCCCGCTGTGAATTTAGGTGAAGTGGCTGCTTTGGCAAGTCTTATGACCTATAAAAACTCCCTTCTCAATCTCCCCTTGGGTGGAGCTAAAGGAGGGGTTCAAGTCAATACAAACCTGCTTTCAAAAATGGAATTAGAAGGCTTAACCAGAAGATTTGCAACGGAATTAGGGCCTTTTATTGGGCCAGATAAAGATATTCCTGCTCCTGATATAGGCACAAATGCTGAAACTATGGCCTGGATATTGGATACCTTTGCTCTGGAAACAGGTTACTCCCAAACAGGTGTGGTAACGGGAAAACCAGTGGAAATTGGAGGTTCTCGTGGAAGGAATGCCTCTACTGGCCTGGGTGTTGTCTATGCGGCGAAACAGGCTTTAGAAACTCAAAACAAAGGGATGTCTGAATCTAGTTTTGCTATACAGGGCTTTGGTAATGTTGGTTCGCATGTGGGCATAGAGGCCCACGCTATGGGAGCTAAAATTGTGGCTGTTAGTGATGTTGAGGGTGGTATTTACAATCCAGATGGGATAAATATCAGTGAGCTTTTTCGTTATCTTAAGAAAAATCGTTTTGTCCAGGGTTTTCCAAAAACAGAAAATATCAATAATGAACAGCTTTTGGAGTTGGATGTGGACATACTTTGCCCCTGCGCTTTAGAAAATGTGATTCATGAGGGAAATATGAAAGATATAAAGGCAAAAATCATTGTTGAGGGAGCTAATGGACCGCTTACACCAGAGGCTTCTGATTATATCACGCAAAAGAATATGTTGATAGTTCCTGATATTTTAGCTAATGGTGGGGGAGCTGCTGTAAGTTATTTTGAGTGGGTTCAGGATATCAGTTGGCTTTTTTGGACAGAGCAGGAAGTTCGTCATAAATTAAGAGATATTATGATCAACACTTTTACAAGAGTTTGGAATTTTACAAAAAAGTATCAATCTAAAAAAGATAACAATAATTTAAGGCTTTCTGCTATGGCTATTGCCCTTTTGCGCTTGGAAAAAGCTATGAAGCTCAGGGGTCAAGTTTGATAAAGATGAGGAAGCCTTGGCTGATTTTACCTGCCAGCTGGCTTCATTTTCTTAGCCCTTTGGCTTTGAAAATTTATAGCCGAATAAAATCTAATAAGCCTTGTAAGTGGCGCTCATTTCATTGGAAACACATTTACTTCCCCAATCCCCTGGGAACAGCCGGGGGGGTGGATAAAAATGCTTTATATATTAAAGATTGGTGGTCTTTAGGGGCAGGCTTTGTAGAAGTGGGAACAGTAACTCCTAAAGCTCAAAAAGCCAATCCTGCAAAAATTTTAGATCGCAACTTAAAACATCTTTCCCTTTGGAATAATATGGGTTTTCCCAATAAGGGGTTGGATTTTATGAAAGAACAGCTATCCTCTTTGCCTCAAAAAAAAGCAAGCCCTGTCTTCGTGAATATTGGAAAAAACAGAGATACAGATTTATCAAAAACTGATGAAGATTATAAAAAATCTTTGGAAATCTTACATCCTTTTGCTGATGCGTTTGTGATTAATATCAGCAGTCCTAATACAAAAGATTTAAGAGAAATTTTTAGAGTGGAGCATCTCTTTGCCTTTTTAAAGTCATTAAAAGATAAAATAACCATTTTAAATCCAAAAATTCCTTTAATTTTAAAAATTAGCCCTGATGAAACAGAACTTTTTCGGGTGCTTGATCAATCTATAGAGGCGGGTATAGATGGTTGGTGTTTTTGTAATACAACAAGGGAGAGGGCTGTTCCTCACCTTTTTCCAGAACATGGTGGAATTTCCGGAAAACTTCTTTCTAATCAATCTTTGAATCTCCTTAAAAAAGCTAAAAAATATCTTAAGGAAAAAGCTGTAGAGGATAAACTTATAATTTCCTGTGGGGGAATTTTGACAGTGCAGGATGTTTTAAAACGTCTTGAAGAAGGCGCTCATTTAGTTCAGGTTTATTCTGCTTTGGTTTTTAAGGGGCCAGGCTTTTTTCAATCCATTTCTAAACAGATTTCAAAAACAGAGCTATGCTGATTCTGTTTAAAGTTTCCGTATGCTGTATTTTATCATTTTCACTGGATAAATAAAATTCTCTATTTAAAATAGAGAATTGAATATTTATTCAGATAATACACCTGAGTTCACCCTTTCAAAGCTCTGATTTATATAACTCTTTGATTTTACTATACTTTTTTATGTCAGAGGACATAATAGGAAAAAAAGTGAAACCCCCTGTATTTATAAAGGTTTTAAAATATTATAATGTCAGATTAAAGGGCAGAAAAGTGAGTTCATGACCAAGCATAAAAAATGGAAAAATTTAAACCAGCTCAGTGTATTATTTTTAATAACAAAAGGACAATCAATTATTGAAGCAACCAGCCTGGGAACCAAGAGTTTTCATCATTTAACTCATTGTGATAAAATATATAATTTCTAATAATCAGCCGTACATAGGTGCGTGTTTCTTCATAAGGGATATTTTCTATAAATTCCAGAGTTTCAAGACCTTCCATATTTTGTTTCCATTTATTAATGGGGGTGCCTCCGGCATTATAAGCTGCAACAGAAAATAAAAAACTGTTATCATAGATTTTTAAAAGCTCTTTAAGATGAGCCGTCCCCAATAAAATGTTTATTGCAGGTTTGTAGAGGTCTCTATAATTCCTGTAGGGTATTTTAAACTTTTTTGCTGTTTGTCTTGCTGTTGAAGGAATAAGTTGCATGAGGCCAAAAGCGTCTGCTGGACTTCTGGCTCTTTTATTAAAAGCTGATTCCTGACGAATAATAGCAAAAATAAAAGCTTTTGGAATATTCCATTTTTTACTGGCCTTTTCCACCTCTTTAGAGAAATCCATAGGGAACAAAAGATGAGAATGATTGTTTAAAAATTCAGCTTGAATCTTGTCATCCATTTTTTCCATAGATTGAAAAACCTCCAAATACTTTTTAGCTTTTATCCACATTGAAATCATTTTTAACCAGTCTTTCTTTGTCTTATTTTTTTGGTTTAAGAAATCATTTTTTTGAGTGTCTAAAAATTGGGATAAAAGTTCTGTTTCCTTAAATAAGATTAACCAATGAATAAGGCTTTCATCTTTTGTATCTGTTAAAACAGGAATGGACTCAGATGACTCTTCTTTTTTTTGAAATTCTGGTTTTTTATTTAATATTTTATGAGCCAATAAGCCATAATAGCCAAACTGATCCTTTTCTATAAGTTGTTTAAAAGTTCGTTTGGCCAGAGTTTTTTGTCCTAAATCGTAGAGGGTTTTTCCTTTCCAAAACAAAACTTTACGCAGAGTGTAGGGATTTTTTGTTATTTTTTCTAGAAAATTAAAATTGTTAAAGGCTTTTCTGTAGTTGTTTTGTGCTCTTAGAATCCATGCTTTTTTCCATAATATTTTTTCCAATAGGGCAGGCTTGTTTTGTTTTTTATTCAGTAGTTTGATAGCTTCATCCCAATCTTTTAAGCTCAGTTCAGTTTTTTTCTCCTGAGCATAGATCAAGCCTCTTAAGTAAAGAGCTTTTTCTTTAATGGTTGTGGACTTTTTATCCTGTAAAATATTTGTCACAATTTGAATAGCTTTCTCATTTTCATCAAGATTCCACTGTTTTTGAGCCAGTTTTAGCTGTTGACTGTAATATTTTTTGAGACTTTGTTTTGTGTTTTCCTTTAGGAGCCAACTTGACCATTGGATGGAATTTTGAATTTGTTTTTTATGATTTTTTTGCAGTTTATAAATTTGATTCAAACCTTTAAAAGATAAATGCTTTTCTTCAAAACTGGTTGAGGGGGAGTTAAGTGTTTTAATGTAAAAGACAATAGCTTTTTTAAAGTCTCTATTTTGCCTTAAATCTTCAGCAAGGAGAGGGTAATCTTCAAAATTAGGATTGGGTTTAAACCTGGGGGCTTCTTTATATAAAAGTTCAGAAAGATTTAAAACTGTTTGCTCCTCTTTTTGTTCATTAGCCAGAGAAAGGGCATGTTTTAAATATGAGACTCTTAAATCTTTATAAGCGCTGTTTTTTGCAAGATAAATTATTGCTTTTAATGTTTGCTCTGGCTCTTCAAAAAATTTTCTCCTTTTGTAAAAAGATTTAGCCAGTCTCAGCCTGAGCCAAATGGAGAACTGTTCAGGATCAAAAATTAAACCTTCAGGATAAGGGCAAAGTTCATAACTTTGTATTAAAGCCAGATCCTTTAAGGGAAAAATGGGAATATCACTCAGTTCTTTCATAATTGAGCAAAAGGATTTTTCATCCTTTTCTTTAAGCAGTAAAGCTTTATGGTACTTGAGTTTCCATACATTGGCTGTTTTTTGTTTGTGTTGTTTTTCTAGGGAGGAAAACACAGCGTTTATTTGGACTGGAGATTTATTTTTAATTTTTTTTGGTAGGGGAATTTCATCAGGGGTGAGTGGCAAAGCCTGGGAATTTAAGCAAAAAAAACTTATACAGACGACCAATAAAACATTTTTAAAATATGGCTTTCTGCTGGGTATTACAGAGAAACAAAAAAACCTGTTTTGAATATGGGAGGCCAAAGCAAACACTTTTAATAATGCCCTTTTGTTAATTATTCATAGGGAAAACAGTGTTTTAAGAGCGAAGCCTTTCTAATCTTGCAATTCTATTTTCAAGCGGTGGGTGAGTTGAAAACCAGCTGACTTTTTTAGCTTTTCCTGAAATCTGGAGGTAGTTGTAAGATTCTGTTTTTGTCCTCCCTGCGCCGGCAAAAGCTGTTTGAGCAGTGCCTAAATTAGTTATTCTTTGAAGGGCTTGAAGAGCTAAAATCATATTTTCAGTCCCAGAAAGCCGCGCGCCGTCTTTATCTGCTCTATATTCCCGTTTTCTTGAATAATAACAGAGAACAATAGAACCTAAAATGCTAAAAGCAATTTGGAGGGCTATATAAATAAGATGCTCCATCCATATAGAGCGGTTTCTTTGTTGAGAGACAATAAGCTGCGCCACAAACCGGGCCGCCAAGAGAACCATTGTGTTGATAAGCCCTTGAAGAAGAGTCATAGTCACCATATCTCCATTGGCAATATGAGCCACTTCGTGGGCAATAACTCCTTCCAGCTCATTTTTACTCATGCTGTTTAAAAGCCCTCTGGAAACCGCTACAAGGGATTTCCTTTTGCTGGGGCCAGTGGCAAAGGCATTTGGACTGGGGCTTTCATAAATCCCCACTTCTGGTTTTCCCGGCAGACGGGCTTGAGATGCCATCTGATAAACCATGTCTATCAGTTCTTTTTCCTGTCCATGAGCTGTTTTAGGATCAATAACACGGACACCCATAAATTTTTTTGCAAAAAATCGTGACATGGCCAGAGAAAGGAAGGCTCCACCAAAACCAATGAGAGAATAAAAAACAAGATAAAAGCCCCACTCCCCTTTAATCCCAAAAGCTTGAGTGATTATAACTCCCAGTATGGATGCTGTAGTTACAATCAATATGTTTATAAGCAGAAAAAAGAAAATCCTTCTAAAAAAAGACATAGTTTGCTCCTCCAGGTTTTGTATTAAATATGGGGATAAGGCTTTTAAAAGTCAAGAAAAATTGATGCTTTTTATTAATGTTTAAGGTTTGTAAATTGATCGTTTGAATTTTAAGCGGCTTTGGATAATTTTTGTTCATCCTTAGACTGAAAGAAATCAAAAATAATTTGCTCTACTTCTTTTATCTTATTTTTAGAAAGAAGGCTTGTGCTAAGGCCTACAAAAATATTCTGCAATTCTTGGTTCTCATTTTTGATAGGGATAGCTGTAATATGTTTAGGATAACTCTCCCAACCAATTTTACCAAAAAAAGTCTTATTCCCTGGAGTATCTACAACAAAACCATGATAAGGATGTCCCCGTTGAACGACCTTAAATAAAGAGTGACCATTTAAATCAGCCAAGTCTTCATTTGTTTGTTCTGATTTCATGCGCCCTGACCACATAAACAGATAAATTTTGTTTTCTTTAACTTTTAAAATCATGGAAGTGCAGAAGTTAGGTTTTGTTTTTTTCCATAGTTTTTCATAACTTTTATTATGTTCAGTTTTTAAGTATAAAGTGTTTGTGGATAATTTTGTAATTTGTGAAACTCCTTTAAAAGAACTTTCATCTATTTTTCGTTGTTTAAAATCCTGCATGATGATATTGTTATCATCTTTGTAAGATCTTTCTGGAAAAGTGTTGTTTTCTGAATCAAATACCCTTTTATTTTCCGTTTCTTCTGGAAAAGACATTGTGGTTTTTGGCCTTTGAGGCTGCCCTTTTGTTTTATAATCTTCAATGCTTATTATGCCGGGGGGATTTTTTGGTTCCTCAGCTTTTGATTGTATAGAGGGTTGATTAGTTATCGGATTATGCAGGGGGTGTGTTGTTTCTGAAGGAGTTTCCAAAGTGAAAGCTTGTTTATTTAATTTTTTGTCGCTTTCTTTTAAATTTGTTGTTTTTACTGATTGTATATCCTGAGTAGAGCTTATTTGGGCTTTTACTTGAGATACCATGGTGTCCTCTTCTTTTTGAATAGTTTTAGATAACTTTTTTGTAAATCTCCATGTCATTTGTAGAGTCATGCTGTTTGCTAAAACCAACCGATGTTTAAAGGGAAATGTATTTTTTTTTATAATGGGATCAACACAGCCAATAAAGACTACGTCATCCCATATAGCTACAGGCATCATCTCCTTATGCCAATCAGCATGGTTCTTGATTTGTTGCCATTGTTTTTTTGTCATAAGATGCTGTTCAAAAAACATATCTTCAAGAAAAGGGATTTGATAATATTCAACAGCCCAATCAAAGTATTGATGTTTGTTGATAACATTATTTTGCAAAGACCAGAAAACAAAACTTTCTTCAGTCTTGTCCAGCTTCCATTTTATGAAATCTTTTTCAGACACTTTGAAATATTCTGCCCAAGGATAATTTTTTATTGAATCCATGTTTATTTTTTCGGATTTTTGGGTTAAAAACTTTAGTGATATGGAGAACTTTTCTGATAAGCGAGTGTATTTGGATCACAATGCCACAACAGCCCCCAGGCCTTCAGCTTTGAGAGGGGCAAAAAAAGCTTTTAAATTTTGGGGTAATCCAAGCTCTATTCATCAAAGCGCCAGTAAAGCCAAGGCTCTTCTATGGTCTGCCAGACAGGAATTGGCTTATTTTTTGAATTGTCACCCTTTAGAAATTATTTTTACAAGTGGAGCCAGTGAATCTAATAATCATGCCATAAAAACTTTGTTTCAGTGTGCGCGCATAACAAGAAATGAATTGATTATTTCCTCTGTTGAGCATCCCAGTGTTTTATCCGTTGCAGAGTTTCTTTCTCATCAAGGTTGTAAAGTTCATAAAATTCCTGTTTCCAAAGAGGGCTTTTTGGATGTGGATTTTTTTAAAGAGCATTTGAATGAAAGAACTTTTTTAGTATCCATTATGGCGGCAAACAATGAGACAGGAGTTTTCTTTCCCATTAAAAAATTGGCAAAAAAGACTCATGAAAAAGGGGCTTTATTTCATAGTGATATGGTGCAGATGCTTGGTAAAACAACTATAGATTTAAAAGAGCTGGATGTGGATTTAGCCAGCTTCTCAGCTCATAAGTGCTACAGTTTAAAAGGCTGTGGAATTCTTTATTGTAAAAAGGGAGTTCAGTTGGGAAGTTTAATACATGGAGGCCCTCAGGAAAGGCAAAGGAGAGCGGGGACAGAAAATCTTCCCGGCATTTCAGCTTTTGGAGCTATAGCAGAGGAGAGAGAGGAGATTTTAAGAGAAAGCCAAAAATTGAAAATTTTAAGAGATGCTATGGAGAAGGACATTATGTCTTCTCTCTCTGGTGTTACAGTCATAGGCCGTAAAACTGAGAGGTTGGGTAATACCTCATGCCTTTTTATCTATGGTATTGATGGTGAAACCCTGCTTATGAATTTGGATTTAAAGGGCATTTCTGTCAGCGTTGGCTCAGCCTGCGGCTCAGGAAAACTGGAGTCCAGTTCAACTTTAACAGCTATGGGTTGGAGTGAAGAGGAAGCCAGAAGCACTGTTAGAGTGAGTTTGGGTATAGGGACAACAAAAGAAGAAATTAAATATTTTCAAAAGAGTTTAAAAGACTGTGTCAACAGGTTAAGAAATCTTTAAAACAAAAAACTATAAGTGTGAAGGAAAAGTCATTGTTGTGTTATTTTTGATTGTCCATGGGTATAGAGGGTTTTTTCAGTCATGAGAATGTCTAGGTCATGCTTATAGGCAAGTTATTAAAAATATTTAAAAATAGAGCGCTTAACTACTTATGAACCTGTAATTTTTTAGAGAGAGTGAAGAAACCATTGACAAAAAGCCGTGACATATAATCCACTTCAAAATTTAATAAATCCCCTTTTTTAATAAAGGATAAATTTGTTAATTTTAATGTTTTTGGAATAAGACAGATCTCCAAAACATCTCCTTTTATATGATTGATTGTGAGGCTTGCGCCATTTAAAGCTATATATCCCTTTTTAAAGAAAAAGTTTTTAAACTTTTTAGGAATTTTTATTTGAACAATGGCGCTGCCCCCTTGTTTTTTAACTTGTTTGACTAAAGCCAGGCCATCCACATGGCCTGTCAGCAGATGTCCTCCAATAGCGCTTTGTAGAGTAAGGGATCGCTCCAAATTAAAAAGCTTGTGTTTTAGTTTTTTTAAAGTCCATTTTGTGATTTTTAAAGTTTCAGGAGCTAGGCTGAAGGTCATGGTTTTGTTATTAAATTTTTCCAGAGTTAAACAAACACCATCAACAGAGATGCTTTCTCCTTCTTTTAAAGTTTTGTAGTTATAGGGTCTTTTTAGAATCAATTGGATGATTTTATTTTGATTTTTAATTGCCAAAGCTTGGCTTGTTTGATCTATCAAACCAGAAAACATAAGCAACAGTTCATAAAAAACAAAGGGATTTGTCAATAGTATAAAAATTGATTTTTTAGATAAAGTGAGCCAAAATAAAAGAATGATAGAAACTCTGGGTTTTAAATTTAATCCCAAGCAGGACTTTTTTATTTTGGATCAAACTTTTCTTCCGGAACAAAAGAAATTTGTTAAAATTAAAAACCCTGAAGAAATGGCCTCAGCCATTAAAACTTTAAAAGTGAGAGGAGCCAACCTTATTGGTATTGCAGCGGGATTCAGTCTGGCTCAATATGCTTTTAAAAATCCAAAAGCTTTGGATATAGAAAAACAGGCAGAAATATTAAAATTATCCCGCCCTACGGCTATTCATTTATTTAAAGCTGTTGATCTTATTCTCAAACAAAAAACACCGGAGGAAAAGCTCAATCAGGCTATAGGATTTTATGAAGAAGACAAAAAGGCTTGTGAACAAATGGCCTTGCTGGCAAGGCCCCTTATAGAAGAGGGGGATGGAATACTCACTTATTGTAATACAGGCTCTTTGGCTACAGCAGGCCCAGGAACAGCTTTGGGCATCATCAAACAGGCTTTTAAAGATAACAAACAGATTCATGTTTATGCTTGCGAGACTAGACCTGTTAATCAGGGATCAAGACTTACCTTTTGGGAATTGCAAGAGGGTAAAATACCCTCTACTTTGATTTGTGACAATATGCTGGCTTCTTTAATGTCTCAAAGTAAAATACAAAAGGCTATTGTAGGAGCCGATCGTATTGCCGCTAATGGAGACACAGCCAATAAAATTGGGACATACAATTTAGCTTTAATCTGCCAACACTTTAAAGTTCCTTTTTATGTAGCAGCTCCTACTTCCACAATAGATGAATCTATTAAAACAGGCAGAGATATTCCGATAGAGCAGAGAAGCCCTAAAGAAATATCACCTTATTGGGCAAAAGCTGGGGCCAATATATTAAATCCCAGTTTTGATGTTACACCTAAAAAGTTTATTACAGGAATTATTACAGAGAAAGAAGTTATAAGACCTTAAAAACAGGAGAGAAAACATCGGTTTTGGTCTTGTTTAAAATTCAAACCATAATATATAAATCACTTGTTTTTTAGCATAGGAAATAACACAGAGTCCTTAATGTTGTTTTGATTGGTGAGAATCATAACCAAACGATCTATACCCAGCCCTACACCGCCTGTTGGCGGCATTCCCACTGCCATAGCATGAAGGAAGTTTTCATCCACAGGATGGGATACATTCTTATCAGATTCTTTTTTCATATTCTGTATTTGTTGTTTTTGTTGTTTCAGCCTTTCTCTTTGATCTATAGGATCATTTAACTCCGTATAGGCATTGCCCAGCTCCATACTGGCAATATAAGGTTCAAACCTTTCTACAGTTCGGGCTTGTTTTATATCACGGTGTTTTTTTGTAAGGGGGGAGACAGCTAAAGGGAAATCTGTTATAAAAACAGGATCCCAAAGCTCTTTTTCAACCGTCAATTCAAAGGCCATTGCAATCAGTTCGTCTTTTAGCTCTTCCTGCAAATCTTTGGGAAGAACTTTTTGATGTAAAAAATTTTTAAATTTTTCAAGATCGGTTTTTGGCTCAAGAGATTGAACATATTTAAACAGGTTTTTAAAAGTTATTGTGTCAGGGTCTATGGGATGGATTGCTTTGCTGTTTTCTTTTATGGCTTCTTTAACAGTTATTCTTTTCCAAGGGGGAGTGAAATCTAATTCCCTCCCCTGATATTCAAATTTTAAGCTTCCTTTGATTTTTTTTGTAACATGACAGACCAATTCCTCAAACATTTTCATTTGATCTTTATAATCGGTGTAAGCTTGGTAATATTCCATCATTGTAAATTCCGGATTATGGGAGCGATCAATGCCTTCATTTCTAAAGTTTTTACCAATTTCAAAAACCTTTTCAAACCCCCCAACAATCAGTTTTTTTAAGTAAATTTCAGGGGATATTTTTAAATACATTTTTTGATTGAGACGGCGGAAATAAGTTTCAAAAGGTTCAGCCACAGCCCCGCCATAGATAGGCTGTAGGATAGGGGTTTCCACCTCCATAAAGTTTTTCTTGAACATGAATGAGCGAATTTCCTGAATGATTTTTGAACGGGTTTTAAATACCTCACGGGATTTTACATCCATGATGAGGTCTAGATGGCGATAGCGGTATTTAAGCTCTTTATCCTCTAAGCCATGATATTTTTCCGGTAAAACTTCCAAAGTTTTACATAATATTTGAAAGTCTTTCACCCTTAGGGAGAGCTCTCCTTTTTTGGTTTTAAAAACTGTGCCGCTTAAACCAATAATATCCCCAATATCGCAGAGCTTCCATAACTCCCAGGGATTCAGTTGCTTGTTTTGAGCTTTTAAAGATTCCTCCTGAACATGATCAGAAGATTTTGCAATGGGGAAGGGAGTTTCTTTTTGAGTTGTGGAAGAGGCTTCAGAACTTTTAGAAAAATCATCCCGGCGGATATAACATTGAAAATCTCCTGTTTCATCTTGAATGTTAAAAAAATCCGCCTTGCCCATTGGTCTTTTTCTCATAAGTCTTCCAGCTATATGAAA
This sequence comes from Bdellovibrionales bacterium, assembly GCA_965116175.1. Lineage (GTDB taxonomy): Bacteria > Bdellovibrionota > Bdellovibrionia > Bdellovibrionales > UBA1609 > JACOND01. The sequence continues at coordinate 820,264 of OZ220490.1, forward strand.
CAGCTTATTTTTGCTATGTTTTGATTCTTGCTCAAAGTTGTTGTCGGTTGTTTGCTGTTGTTTAGATTCCAGACTGTCAGCCATTTTAAGAACTTTAGATATAAAAATTCTTTTTTTAGACCACTTATGGGGATAGGGGTTAACCCCATGTTTTACCAGCTCAGCTCTTTTTCTTATTTTTTCCTGTTTTATAGGATTTTGTTTCTTAGACATATTTTCTCTAGCCCTAATTTATTGCTTATAAAAAGTTTTTTCAGTTTTTTCAATAAAATCTAAGAGATTCTACTGATCTTTTTTCAAATTTGAGGCTTTTTCTATTGAGATAAAAATTAAAGCTCCATGAGAGTAAGAGGGTCAAAAGTGAGTTCGGCTTTGAGCACAAAGCGGCTAAGAGGCGCTTTGTGGCAAAACGTATGTTTGAACTTTTGACCTCCTTACTCTCATGGAGGCCCTGATATATTCTTTCATTTTTAAAACCCCTCAAATTTTAAGGATTAAAAAAGTGACCTATTTGCATCCCATTTAAAATTTAGGGCTTTTCTATTGAGATAAAAATTAAAGCTCCATGAGAGTAAGGAGGTCAAAAGTTCAAAACTCAAACAGGAGGGGGTGTCTTTAAAAAATAACTTTTATGACCAGATTTATAAAAGTAAAAATTAAGCCTTAAAACCTTTTGGCTCCTGTTTATAAACAAAATATCCATAAACTAATGGGATCAGATAAGAGAAAATGCTGAGCCATTGCCCCCTGGTTAAATCCAAAAATTGAAAGCCAATATGAGAGTCTGGCTGCCTGTAAAATTCTGTTATCACTCTAAAACTTAAATAACTGAGAATAAAGGCCAAAGAGATAATTCCTGCCTTTCTTGGCTTAAACCATAAAAAACACATAATTAGGAAAGGGACAAGCCCCCCCAGTAAAGACTGATAAAGTTGAGAAGGGTAGCGTAAAAAAAGCAGAGGCTCTAAAGCCTCTTTAACAGAGGACAAACTGGCATTTTGAACAATAAGGTTGCAGATATAAGAAATATAACCACTATAAACAGAATCTCCTTCAGCAGATTTTACAATCCACTCCTCCCAAGTATAAGTTGAGGGAATCCTTACTGAGGATTGAAAGGCTGATTGCAGGGATGGGAAAACTTCTTTAAGAGAGATCAGCTGATCCTTATAAAGTTTTGGATTGCTGGCCCAAAGATGAATCTCAGAGGGAAAACGAACAGCAAACCATGTTGTCCCCTCTACAACGCGACCGTAAAGCTCTCCATTGATAAAGTTAGCTATTCGCCCTAAAAAAATGCCAACAGAACCGGCAAAGGCCCCTAAATCCATTAGAGAAAAGAGAGAGATTTTATAGCGGTAGGCGTATAAAATTTGAGAAAATAAAAGGCCAAGAATGCCTCCATGACTGGCCATGCCTCCCTGATGAATTTTAAGCAGACCCCAAAAGGGAAAGGTGTTATCAAAGGATAAAAACAAATTGGGACTGTAAAAAATACAGTAGCCCAATCGCCCCCCTAAGACGGCTCCTATGGCTCCATAAAAAACAACATCCATGAGCTTGCTTTGATTTAATGGGAGTCGGACTTTTTTTATAAGATAGATACCAGCCAAGTAAGCAAAAACAGCACCCGCAATATAAGCCAAAGAATACCAGCGGATTCCAAAATTCTCTGTAAATTGAATTAAAAAAGGATCAAGCTGATGATAATAAGTAATCATGGTTAAATTTTAAGTTGTATTTTTAAAGATATACCTATTGGCTTTGAAAGTTCAAGCTGTTGTCATAACAAAAAAAGGCATGTATTTTTAAATAAATAGAGAAAAAACATGAAAATTATTTTAGCCAGCCAATCTCCTGGGAGAAAAAAAATTCTTGCTAAAACAGGTTTTATTTTTGAGGTTTTTGCCTCAAATATTCAGGAGGAGAAATTTATAAACCTTAAAAAGCCTGAAAACTCCTGCTTGAATATTGCAAAGCAAAAAGCCTTAAAAGCACAATCTGTTTATAAAACAGAAATTATTATTGCCTGCGATCAGATGGCTTACTGCAACGGCAAGCTTTATGGCAAAGCTCATACAGAGAAAAAGGCTATCCAAACTTTAACTGAGCTTCAAGGCAAAAGCCACGAGCTGCTGACAGGGCTTTGTATGCTCTTTAAAAATAAGCAACACACTTACCTTTGTAAAAGCAGGATGACCATGCGGGCTTTAAATCAGAATCAGATTAAAAATTATGTTTTAAAAGAAAAGCCTCTAAAATGCGCTGGGAGCTATCACATTGAATCCCAAGGACTGGCTCTTTTTGAGAAAGTAGAAACAGAGGATTTTAACGCCATTGAAGGCTTGCCTCTTATCCATGTTATCAATCAGCTGGAAAGATGGGGTTACCCTTTGTTTTGTGAATAGCTATCTTTTTCACACTTAAAAAATCATTTGCTAATCACTGCATTCTTGTCCTATTAAAAAGCTATAAATTTCTACATTAAAAAAACTGTCGGTATTCGGATATGCCGGTCGGCCAGGGAAAAACTGGAGTCCTTGGGTAAAACGGCAATAATCCAGTGAAATCAACAAGTAATCGTCACAACTTGGTCCCTGCACAGCCCGCAGTTTCCCGCTCTATCCTGACAAATCACCTCCAAGTGTAAAAAATAGAAGGTGAATTCTCCTATTAAAAACATTTTGGAGGTGATTTTTACTATTGGCATAAAAATCAATAACTGATTGTAATAATGTGCTCTTTATCCAGTTTCTTTGTATTATTCATCTAATTCTTTTATCATACTATGAATTTCTTCTTCATTAAGCTTTTTAAAAAAATCATCTAATTCCGATTTAATTGTAAAATAACTTGGTTCTTTAGCACCAAACCATAAGCCACACTCTATATTTTCATTCCAAGCTTTTCTTTGGAGATTTGCAGAGCCGATATAAACTCCATAGTTTAAAAACCAATAAACTTTTGAATGAAGGTCTTTTATGATATTTACTTTTTTAACAACTTTAGGCTTTGCCTTTATTAAAGATTTTAAACTAGAGGTTGAAACAGGGTGTCCGTATGTTTTGTTCTGGGGAGGCTGTTGTATCTTCTGGGTTGAAACAGGGTGTCCTATGGAATAATCTCCCACTCTTCCAAAAAATGATAAATGTATTTTATGATCTCTACAAAAGTCTATAACCTTTTTTAAATAATAATCATCAGTATAAGCAACAGCAAGTTTTACTTCTTTTGTTTCCTTTTGAGCATTTTCAAGAAGGTTAAGAAAAAAGTCTGATTTGTTGTTATTTGATATTATGTCCATAATACTTTAGATCGGATGTCCTTTGAAAAGACTGTAGTTTGAAAAGGTTGAATAACAAAAGATAAAATTTTTCTACCAAAGGTTATCTCCAATTTTTCTACTTGATTTTTTTAGATATGATACTATATTATTAAGCAACATCCCCTGTAGTTTTCGAACGACGGGGCACGAGACGACCGAAAGGTCGCTTTCGTCTTTTGAGAGAGATGTATTCTTTTAAATTTAGCTTTTGACAAATTTGATCAGATCAGTAAAATCATTCCTATCTGATTTTTTAAGAGCCGATATATAAGCTTTGCGGATTTTACCTTCAACTTCAATTGGAGAAGATTGCATTTTTTCTCCCCAGGTAAATGGTTCTTGACTATTTGACTTTAGAAGTATGTCTGTCATCAGACGGGCATGCCTGCCATTGCCATTGGGGAAAACATGAATGAAAACAAGTTTATGATGAAAACGGGTGGCTAATTCATCCCACTTATAGGTGTTATTTTTAATCCAATAACGGGTGTTTTCAAAAAGATGATTTAATTGTGTTGGTATTTGTTGCCAGTGAAAACCAATATTTTTATCCGTTGTCCTCTGTTTTCCTGCCCACTTCCATACTTGATTAAACATTTTTTCATGTAGTTTGTAGTTGAATGTTATATTAAGTACATCAGGTTTTTTTTGTCGTTCAGCCCAATCCATTCCTTCTATGATATTTTGCTGTTCTAAAATATTTAATTCCCCTTGAGTTGTAATGTAATCAGGGATTAACCCTTCAATCTCATTTGGATCAAGAGGAGTTGCCCCAAGAGGATATATCAGTGTGAACTTATCCATTTATTTTTTTGCTTTAGACTTTATTTCCCAGAATCTAGTATCCATTTTATATTTTAATGTATTAGCTAATTTTTCGGTTTGACTTTCTATTTCTTTGGAAGAAATCCCCTGAGATTCAAGCTGCATTGTATGAACAGCCTTTTTAATTAACTTACGAGCAAGAAACATTGCTTGTTTATCTATAATCTCTTCAAGGCTATTGTACTTTACTTTTGGAACAATGGCATATACTAGTTGACATTTCATAGCCGAAGCAACTTTTTTAAGTGATTCAATAGAAACCTTGTCTTGAATTTCATTTTTCTCAATTCTTAAAATAGATGAATGATGAACACCACATCTTTTTGCTAATTGCCTGGTACTCATTCCAAGGGCTCCCCTTACAGAGTTTAACCACCCATTTGGAGGTCTTTTTTCTATTCTCAGTTGTTTCCATGGACTGAGTTTTTTCTCTATTATGAGTCTTTGATTTTTGAGTTTCTTTTTATTTGTTTTCATATTGAGTATTATGACATCATAAACTATCTTTGTAAAGTTTTTGGAGCATTACAATGCACCAAAAAATCCATATTTGGTGCATTATAATACACCAAAAATGATTATAATTTATCCGTTAGTCCAGATTTTTTTTGGAAATAAATCTCAATTAAGCCATTAGTCTGTTTAATCCTTTAAAATAAAAATTTATAGAAGTCTGGTCTTGTGTATTGAATAACAAAGATATAAGCAGATTTTCTAAGGTCCTTTTCTGTATTTGTTTCCACTATTTTAGCCGGACAGCTTGTGGGATTAACAGAAGTAGATGATGGAATATGGAAAGTAACTTTTATGGATTATGACATAGGTTGTTTTGATGAAGAGAGCTGTAAGTTTACTCCTTTGGACAATCCTTTGGAAAAACTGTCAATGATGTGTTCGGTATAAAGTGTCAAGGATGTTTCAGGTTGCACAGTTCTGCTTCTAAAGAAAGAATAGGTTATAAAACCCAAAAGCCAGAAAAATTGATTGAAAGAATTGTAGAATGTACATCTAAAAAGGGTGATTTAATACTAGATTTTTTTGGTGGAGGTGGCACGACTGCAAAAGTATGTTCTGATTTAAACCGAAGATTTATTATAGGTGATGTTTCCCCTGTTGCAGTGAGGGTAACTGCTGATAGATTAAGTGCTTATGGCCATAGGAATTATGAAATTAAGTCTTTTCCTTCCACTAAAAAAGGGTATTTAGATATGAATCCTCATAAATTTGCAGATATGATATGTGAACTTATGGGTTGGAAACCAAATACTAAAAAGTCAGGTGACGGTGGGATTGATGGTTTTGCTGACAAAGAGAATATTCCTATTCAGATTAAAAATCATAAAAACAAAACTGGCCGGCCAGATATTCAAAAGTTTTTAGGAGCTTTGAACAAATACAAAATTGGATTTTTTGTATCGTGGGGTTTTTCATCTGAAGCTTGGGAATTTAAAGCAAGTATTAAAAACAAAAAAATAGAGTTTATTGAAGCTGGAAAGATATTAAATGGTTTATTAATTTCAGATGATATATCTACAGAACATCGAAAATTATATTAAAGAGAGAGTGAATCAATTTTTCAAAGAAGCTGTAGAGGCTAAAGAATCAGAACTTCAAAAAGAAAAAGAAGCAATCCAAAAAGAGAAGACAAAACAGTCTAAAAAGCGTCGTAAATTGTAAAATCAAGAAGCAACGATTCTTAATCTATTACGTCTGATTGATAGTAAAGTGCAATCTATTTTATACTCAAGGAAATCAAGTCTCTGCAAAAGCCATTCTCTTTTTTGATTTTCAATTGGGTTATTTGGATCAAGTATATATAGCTGATTGCTGATATACTTTCTTTCTTGAGAAATTTCATTCAATTCATGCTTTGTCATATTTTTCCTTCTTATATGAGTAAATTAACTTATGTCAGGTTTTTGAATAGCTTTAACACTAAACATTAGATTGTTTTTATGAATAATTAGGAATTTGTGGAAAAGTTTGTTGATAAATATAAAACTTGCAAGACAAAAAAAATCCCCTTCCGCAGAGCCCCTTACCTTTTTGTGGGGGCTTGAGGAAAGGGGAATTTAATCCATAAAGTTATGGAAAAGAATGGTCTAAAATATTGAAAAGGCAGTATAAACTTAAGGAGTAAAGGGCAGGTTTCAGTCAAATTAAGATGCCTTATAAAGAGGACTTACCAAGTTTTCTGGACTGAAAAGAGCTTGTTTTTTCGAGAAGAGTTCGAATTTTTATTTCAATGGTTTTAGCGGGCTAGCCTGTGGGATTAACGGAAGTAGATGATGAAATATGGAAAGTGACATTTATGGATTATGATTTAGATTGTGAGAGCTGTCAATTTACACCTTTGGAGTATCCTCCAAAGAAAAAAGAAGGCTCTCAGGAGAAGGAAGTGTAACCTATCTTTCAGGTTGCACACAGAGAGAGGTTAAGAATTACAAAAAGGAGGCTTATATGGAGAACATTTTTTTGGAGAGTTATAATAGAGAAAAGAGCGGAAAGAAGGGCAGAAAAGAAAATACGGCGAGAAATAGAGAAAACAGTTTTGCGGATGCTTGCTAAAAATATGGATATTTCTGTAATTTCAGAAATTGCAGGACTATCTGTAAAAGAAATCAAAAGGCTTAAAAAAACAAAAGAAAAAGTCCCCAGCATAGAAAAATAAAAATTTTTTATAAAGATATTTACAGCAATCTTGTTTGAACTTTTAAAATCATAATAAGGCTATTTTCAAAATAGTCTTTCTTATTTTTTAAAAGAGAGCTTTTTTGTGAATAGAAATCTGCCAGATCCTTTTGCAAAAAGACAATTTTTTTTGCATATTTCAGAACTGTTTAAACAATCCTTACACGCCCTCCTGTTTATATAGTTTTTCTCTCTTAAAGCGCGCTTAACACCCGCTAAATAAAATTAAAGTTATTGGCTGATTTAGCCGATATTTAAAATGTTGACTTGTGTTCTAAAATTGTTTCTCAGTGATATTTTAATATTAGGAGACCAAAAAATAAAATTTAAGTTAAGCAGAATATGATTGTTTTTGCCTCTAGCTTTATAAAAAATATTGTTTGAATAAGTGACAGAGTGAGGAGTGAAAGATGCCTTTTGTTTTTAAATTTTCAAAAATAAGTTCTGCTTTTTTTATTTTATTTTATGTTGGAATTTGCTTTTATTGTATAACTTCTTTTTGCACAACATCAGGCTTTGATGGATCAGGACAAGTAGAGATCAGTGGAGTGGAAGATGTAGGGAGCAGTGGAGGAGAGGGAGCTGAGGCGGCAGCAACTTGTGGTCCTGAAGTGCTGGCAGCAGTTGAACAAGCTGTTTCAGGAGTTAATCTTGAATCTATTATGCTTATTTCCCAAGTGGGAAGTTCCGCTCTTCAAATGTCTAAAGATTCAGCTAAGTTAGCCCATAAAGGCAATGCGCTTGTCCAGGGAAGTGTCGCAGCTATTGCTACAAAAAGATTTCTACAATGCAGTTCTGCTATATCCAGCTGTGAAGCGGCTTGCACAACTGGAGATCCGACTTGTGCAGCAGGGAGAGCAGCAGAATGTGAATCTACCGCGTCACAATGCGCAGCAAAGTCATCTTCATGCAATGATGCGGCTTTGCAGGCTGTTCTTTCAGCTGCGCAGGCTGCCATGAGTATTATGGCAGCAAAAACTATTGGAGGAGATGATCCCCCTGAGAAGGAGCCTGAAAAATCTGAAAAACCAAAATTTCCTGGGGCTTTGAGCCAAGGCCCTCCTTCTGATTGGCAATTTGGAGAAGTTCCTGTTGACGGTGATGAGTTTACTAAAACTGGACCACGGGTCCAGCAGTTTCCTCCAGGCTTAGAACCAAAAGGCAATCCTGAAAATACAAATAAAAAGCCTAAAGAAGTCTCTGAAAAACGCCCTCACTCTCCAGGAAGTGTTGCAGGCCCTCCTTATGGCAATTCTTCTTCTCCAAGCTCTAATAGGGTGATGAGTGGCGGTATTCCTGTATCTGATTCAGGAGGAGCTTCCTTGGCAGGAGCATTAGAGGGAGAAGAGGAAGGGGAAGTGGAAGATGATATTTACGGCGATGACGGATCTAGCACTTCAGGAAGTTTTGCTGGCAGTTCAGGTAATATGAGTTCTGGAGCTAAAGGGACTGCTAAGAATGCATCTCCTAGATCAGGGAAGATAAAAATGGTCTCCAACAAAAAATCTGGAAAAAATAAAAATTTAAAAGAATCAAAAAGAAATGTCTTTAGTAAAGCTGGGGGAACAACTATTTTTGAAAAAATGAGTAGGGTTATTCAATCTTATTGCTCTGAAGGGGGGGATAAATGCAATTAGAAGTGGGGAATTTAAAAACTTTGAGCCTATTTATAAATAGAAATTTTTTATAATGAATAATACATAGAAGAGAAAAATGTCAGAGAAAAAAATGTTTTATAAAACCCATTTTTTATTATTTTTAACCCGCTTTATTTTTATTCTATTAATCCTTTTGCCCTTTTCCCTTTTTGCCAACCAAAAGGCATCTATTGAACTCTTGAATAGAATGGAGGAAAGTCGGAAAAGTACAATAAAGATTATAGAAATGCATTTGAATCGTTTAAACTCTTGTAAAAACAAATGTATGAATCCACCTTGTAATATGGGTCGTTGTGGCCAGAGCAAAAGCGCCGCTCAGTGTGAAGCAACAGAGTGTTCAAAACACAAAAGGCTGTATGAGCAATATAAAACAGAATTGGCTAAAATTGAAAAACAAATTGCGGATTTAAAATCATCAATGGCCAATAACAACAGACAGGCAGGAACTCAAAATACAGAAGATACACAAGAGCGAGCAAGGCAAACCCAAAATACAGAAAATGTTATCCAAAAAGTTGATCGTGGTAAAAAAAATGCAAAAACGCAGCGTCTGTTAGGAGTAGGAGTCACTGCTGGTCTCACAGCTAAAGCCGCTGCATGTTATTCAAGCTGCGCGGGGTCTTGCGGTTGCCATTGGTGGGCAATGGGAGCTGTTGCAACCGGTGTAATGACTTCAAATATAAAAGATCAGGAAAGGAAATTTGAACGGACTCAAAACGATTTATGCGCAGCAAATCCAAATGCTGCAGGATGTGATCCTGATAATAAACCAAAGGGGGCTGGCCTCAAAGCGCCTGATCCATTTCCTCCCTCTTGCTATCAGCCAGGAGTTAATTGTGAGAAAATCAATGAAATAATACAAGGTCTTGATACTACCTCTAAACCCTGCCCCCCTGGAGACAGCTCCTGCTCAAAACAAGCTCCAGGTCTTATAACTGGTGGTGATTTTAGAGAAAAATTAGGAGAACAAATATTAGAAGTTTATAAACCAAAAGGGGGCTGGCCTAAAGGTTTCAACCCTAAAGCTGTAATTGCTGAAAACCGTGGCCTTTCATACAATGATATGCCTCCTGAAATGAAAAGAAAAATTGATAAATATCTTAAAAATACCAATAAAATGAACAAAGATTATGCTGGACAGGCAAAGGCGGCAAGCGGCACTTTGCATACAGATCATAATGGAGCAGCAGGAACGGAATTATTAGCCAGTCTGGATGATTTATCTGAAGCATCAGCGGGGGATGGATTAAGAAGCACTGCCGGGACAGGGGCCTTTTCTGGAGATAAAGACCATTCACCAACTTCTCTCTCAAGTTCAGAAGAAACCGCCTCTGACAAAAAGAAATCAAGTCTTGCCAAGCAAATGAATAAAATGTTGAGTAGCCTTTACAATAACCCTGATGCAAAAGACCCTTATGCTGAAAAGTCTCTTAACTTTGGTTCCGATTCCATAGGGGTTATGGAAGATAATATTTTTATGATGGTTCATCGCCGGCACAGAGCCTTAGATGATCAAAACTATTTTGTTGTAAAAAAGGATTTTTAAATTTTAAGTATTACTTAATCTTTTTTTAGAAAAACATGGCTTTAAAATGTTAGAAAAAAATATATTTTTTGAAATGCGCTCTTATTTATTTTTTTTTGGGTTTGCTTTTATTCTGTTAAGCTTTTCCCCCTTTTCTGCTTTTCCAATCAAGAATGATCCAAAGGCTCTTTTGGCTAAAATGGAAAACAACCGGGAAAGTACAAAAAAAATTATAGAAATGCATTTAAATCGTTTAAACTCTTGTAAAAACAAATGTATGAATCTGCCCTGTAGTATGGGCTATTGTGGAGAAGGCAAAGGCTCAGTTCAATGTGAAGCAATGGAGTGTTCAGAACACAAAAGGCTGTATGAGCAATATAAAACAGAACTGGCTAAAATAGAAAAACAAATTGCGGATTTAAAATCATCAATGGCCAATAATAACAGACAGGCGGGAAATAGAGGACAAACTCAAAATACAGGAAATACAGCAAAACAAACAGGACAAAATCAAGATATAGAAAATGTTATCCAAAAAGTTGATCGTGGTAAAAAAGATGCAAAAATACAGCGCCTGCTAGGAGTAGGAGTCACTGCTGGTCTTGCCTATAAAGCCTACACCTGTTGTAAAAAACCTGTCCCTGTTGCCTCTTACAAAATAATGGGATCATCACCGCCAACAGCAGTGCCACCAGACTGTCCTGGCTGTCCTTATTGGTGGATGGCCACTATAGCGGCCGGTGTAATGACTTTAAGTATAAAAGATCAAGAAAAGAAATTTGAACGGACTCAAAAAGATTTATGCGCAGCAGAGCCAAATGCTGTAGGATGTTCTGATAATAAGCCAAAGGGGGCGCCTGAGCCATTTCCTCCCTCTTGCTACCAGCCAGGAGTTAATTGTGAGAAAATCAATGAAATAATACAAGGTTTTGATACTACCTCTAAGCCCTGCCCCCCTGAAGATACCTCCTGCTCAAAACAAGCTCCAGGTCTTATACCTCCTAATTTTGATGAAGTGAAATTTGGAGAACAGGGATTAGAGGCTTATAAATCAGGACTGATGCCTAAAGGCGCCAGTCCTGAAATGATTGCTAACAGCCGTAAATTTTCCTACAATAATATGCCTCCTGAAATGAAAAAAGAATTTGATAATTATATGGGAAACATCAATAAAATGAATAAAAACTATGCAAAAATGGCAGGCAGCAGTCTTGACACAGATAATAAAGCAGGACTGGCAAGGGATGATTTAGATGAGGAAACAGAAGGAGTATCAACGGGAGGAGGATTAGGAAGCTCTGTCGGGGCAGGAGCTTTTTCTGGAGGCAAAAGCAAATCAACGGTTCATCCTTCAGGTTCAGGAAAGACCACTGGGGCTGGTAAAAAGAAATCAAGCCTTGCTGAGCAAATAAATAAAATGTTAAGCAGCCTCTACAATAACCCTGATGCGGAAGACCCTTATGCTCATAGATCCACTGAATTTGGCTCAGACTCTGTAGGTGTTAAGGAAGATAATATCTTTATGATGATTCATCGCCGGCACAGAGCTTTAGACAGTCAAAATAATTTTCTAAGGGATGAGCTTTAAGCTCCACTAGTTTTGTTTAAGCTTTCTGGTTTTTTTCCATTCTATAAAAATCTCAATTTTCAAATACGATTGGACTAATTTATATTTTTTGAATAAAAAATATAGCAAAAGGGAAGTTTTAAACAATATAAATATAATGACAGCCATTTTTAAACTAGATCATTAAGTCAACTCAATGAAATTTCAGATTTTAACTCTTTTTCCTGAATTTTTTGAATCCTCCTTCAAGGCGGGGATTCTGGGGCGTGCTATTAAAAACAAGCTCATAAATATTGAATTGATTGACATAAAAAAATTTGTCCAAAAGGGTAGGCTTGATGATTATCCTTTTGGCGGCGGCGATGGAATGCTTATTTGCTATGAACCTTTAAAGGAGGCCTTGCAGTCTGTAAAAAATCTGGAGAAGGTGGCTTATTTATCAGCTCAAGGAAAAAAATGGTCCGCTGAAAAAGCAAAAAACTATTCTAAAAAATATGAAAACCTTACTTTGATTTGTGGACGCTATGAGGGCTTAGATGCAAGATTTATAAAAGATTTTGTTGATGAGGAAATTTCTATTGGGGATTATATCCTGAATGGAGGAGAGACAGCCGCTCTTGTTTTAATAGAAAGCATTTCCCGATTTTTAGATGGATTTTTAGGCAATACAGAGTCTTCAAAAAAGGAAAGTTTTGAATGTTCGCTCTTAGAGGGGCCTCACTGGACAAGACCGCGGCATATTCAAGGCCATTATATTCCTGAAGTGATTTTTAGCGGCAATCATGAAAAAATAAAAAGGTTTCGCTTTTACACCTCTTTGCTGTTAACTCACCTTAAACGTCCTGATTTGTTAGAGGGAAAAGAGGAGCTTTTAAAACATCTGCCTGAGGCTGAAAAATCTTTAAGCCAGTTGTCCTTGGAAGAGTTGTCAAGCCTTGGCTTAAGCAAAAGGAAAAGTAATTTGGTTTTATTAAAGGAATGATCTGTTAGTTCCGAACACTGAGTCTGGCAGCCCGTCCTTTCAGGTCACGGAGGTAAAAAAGCCTTGCTCTTCTCACTTTGGATCGGGATAAAACCTCCACTTTAGCAATATTGGGGCTGGCCAGAGAAATAGTTTTCTCTACTCCAACACCAGAGGAGATTTTACGGACTGTAAAAGAGCGATTAAAATCACTACCTTGAATTTTTAAAACAACTCCCTCAAAAACCTGAACTCTTTCTTTGCTGCCCTCTTTAACCCGAAGAGAAACTTTTGCTGTATCTCCCACCTGAAGGGAAAAATCCTTGAGAGGATGTCTTTTAAGAGTGATTTCACGAACTTTATCCATTTCATAAAAAGCTTTATCACTGAAAAAATGTAAGGTCAAGCCTTATTAAAAAAGTTATAACGATCTCATTGGAGCTTTCTTATTTTTTCTTTATATAGAAGCCTGAGTTTTCAAAACACAATGAGTGTATAATAGAGAATCAAAACAGACATCAAAAAAAGAATAAAACAAATATTAAATCTCCAGCTCTCTTAATTCCAAGCCTTTGATACGATCTCTAAACTTTGCCGCCTGTTCAAAATCCATACTGTCTGCAGCCTGTTTCATTTGTTTTTTCAGCTCTCTAATCTTTTTCTTTATTTTTTCTGATGACAAATTTTTTAATTTTTCTTCAGAAAAACGGGTTTCAAAACCATAGATTTCCGCCAGCCCCTTTCTCAAATGCTTTTGGACAGACTTTGGTTTGATATTATGTTTTTTATTGTAGGAGTTTTGAATTGTTCTTCGTCTTTCTGTTTCCTCAATAGCTTTTTTCATGGAATCTGTAGTCTGATCAGCATAAAGAATCACCTGGCCTTTAATATGACGGGCTGCTCTCCCAATGGTCTGAATGAGAGACCTTTCTGATCGCAAAAAGCCCTCTTTATCACTATCTAAAATAGCCACCAGGCTTACTTCAGGAAGATCTAAACCTTCTCTTAATAGGTTTATACCTATTAAGACATCAAATACTCCAGCTCGTAAATCTCCTAAAATTTCTGTTCTTTCGATGGTCTTTATATCGCTATGCAAATACTTAGCTTTGATATTTAGATTTTGGTAATAAGCTGTTAATTTTTCTGCCATTTTTTTTGTCAGTGTTGTTATAAGTGTTCTTTCATTTCTCTTTATTCTTTTTTGAATTTCCCCTAACAAATCATCCACCTGATTTTTAGCCGGACGAACAAAAACCTTTGGGTCAACAAGACCAGTGGGACGGATGATCTGTTCTACAACTGCCAAACTGTTAGAAATTTCATAATCTCCTGGTGTGGCAGAAACAAAAACCACTTTATTCAAACTGTTTTCAAACTCCTGAAAATTTAATGGTCTGTTATCCAAGGCTGAGGGTAGACGAAAGCCATGTTCAACAAGAGTAAGTTTTCGCCTCCTATCCCCTCTGAACATTCCTCCTGCCTGGGGGATTGTGATATGACTTTCATCAATAAAGGTCAGAAAATTTTTTGGAAAATACTCAAGAAGAGTAGGGGGCGGCTGACCCTGCTTTTTTCCTGTAAGGTGACGGGAGTAATTTTCAACCCCAGGACAAGTTCCCATTTCAGTAAGAATCTCCAAATCATAGATTGTTCTTTGTTCTAACCGGTTTCTTTCCTCCAGCTTTTTTTCCTTTTCCAAAAGTTTTAAATGCTCTTTCAGCTCTTCACGAATGCTTTTTATAGCTTTATGAGTTCTTTCTTTTGTGCTAACATAGTGATTTGCAGGATAAACTCTTGAAATAAGAATCTCTTTTCCTGTTTGCCCTGTAATGGCGTCAAAAAGTTTTATGGAATCTATATAATCCCCAAAAAATTCTACACGGAGAGCTCTATTTTCCTCATAAGCAGGAAAAATTTCCACTATATCACCACGGCAGCGAAAAGCTCCTCTATGAAAATCAATATCATCTCTTTTATATTGAATATTTATCAGTTTTTTTAAGAGATCATCTCTTGCGATACTTTGATTTTTTTCCAAATGAACAACAAGCTCTTCATATTGATCCGGACTGCCTAAACCATAAATGCAAGAGATACTGCTGACAATAATAACATTTTTTTGCTCCAACAAAGATCTTGTAGCAGAGTGCCTCATGAGATCAATTCTTTCATTTATAGAGGCATCTTTTTCAATATAGGTGTTTGTAGATGGTATATAGGCTTCTGGCTGATAGTAGTCATAATAACTGACAAAATATTCCACAGCATTTTTTGGAAACAATTCCTTAAATTCCACAAAAAGTTGAGCCGCCAGAGTTTTATTGGGGGCTAATACCAAGGCTGGTTCATTGATTTGGGAAATGATATGGGCCATGGTGAGAGTTTTTCCTGAACCTGTCACTCCCAATAAAGTTTGTTGTTTTATTTTATTTTTAAAATTTTTGCAGATTTTTTTTATAGCTTTAGGCTGATCCCCTCCGGGTTTAAAAGGGGATTCCAACTGAAATTTTTTTTGCTTCATAAATTATAGTTTTTTGGTTTATAAAAGGTCCAAATTAAAACTCTTTCATAGCTTGTTTTGTTCTTTTGATCATTTGATCTTTTTTAAGAAGGCTAACAAGAACTTTAATTTCCACCCCTTCAGCTGAACCCATCAGAGCGCAGCGAAGCGGCATAAAAAAATCCTTTCCTTTAATTTGATCCTCATTTTGAATCTTTTTTTGAAAGAGTTTAAAATCCTCTATGCTTAAATTGTCGTTTGGCAATTTTTGTAAAAAGTTTAGCCACTTTTCAAGTAATGTTTTGCTTTTTGTCCACTGCAAAATAGACTTTGCAGACTCATGAATCACAAAGCCTTGATCTGAAAAAAGCTCTATAATTTGACCAGCCTGTTTTAAGGTTTTAAAGCCTGAGCGTAGGGGAGAGGTGAGTGTTTTTAAATCTTCTATACGATATGATTCCTTTAAAAAAGGCTGAATAAGCTCCGCAATTTTTTGTTCAGAAAGGGTTTTAATATGCTCTCCATTCAGCCATAACAGTTTGTTTTCATCAAAAACAGCGGAAGATAAATTCAAACCTTCAATAGAAAAACTTTGAATCAAATCCTTTTTGGAAAAAAACTCCTGCTCTGTTCCGGGATTCCAACCCAAAAGCGCCAGAAAGTTTATTAGGGCAGAGGGAAGATAACCCTCATCCCTATAATACTCTACACTGACAGCGCCTGATCGTTTGCTGAGCTTTGTCTTGTCTTTTCCCAAAATAATAGAAAGATGCCCTGTTTTAGGAGATTTAAAGCCAAGAGCTGATTGAATAAATCTTTGCTTTAAAGTATTGGAAAGATGCTCTTCACCTCTAAAAACATGGCTGATCTCCATGAGGGCATCATCTACAGCGCAGGAAAAGTTATAAACAGGAAAGCCATCTGTTCTAATAAGAATAAAATCCCCTGCATTATCAGAAGAAAAACTCACCTGACCGCGAACCAAATCCTCTATAACATAGTCTTTTGTCTCTTGCGGCATTTTAAAGCGGATGCTGGCTTTATCACCCTGACTAATTCTTTTTTCAGCCTCTGCCAGAGGGAGATTTCTATAAGGGCTTGAAACTCGCCAGGCAATACCTTCTTTTATAGCTTTTTCTTTTTGTTGCGCTTCTTCCTCTGGATTCATAAAGCAATAATAGGCTTTTTCTTCTATAATAAGCTGTTTGGCTTTTTCTTTATAAACAGCAAGCCTGTCTTTTTGCCGGTAGGGGGCATAAGTGCCTTTAAATTGCAGCTTATCCCCATGAATTATAGGACCCTCATCCCATTCCAAGCCAAGCCATTCAAGACTCCTCAACAAGGGAATAATAGCAGTTTCCTGATGCCTTTCCTGATCAGTGTCCTCAATTCTAAGGATAAAAGAGCCTTTGTGTTTTTTAGCAAACAGGTAATTGAAAAGAGCTGTTCTAGCTCCTCCAACATGAAGATAGCCTGTTGGACTAGGGGCAAAACGAACTCGGACAGACACTTATTGAGTAAAATTTGATAGATCTTTTAATTGATTTTTATCCATGGTCAAAGACAGCTCAGAATATAGCATATTTTTAGCTTTATTCATCATCTTTTTTTCCCCATAGCTTAAATCTTTTCCTTCTTTAATTTGATTAAGATCACGGATAACTTTGGCAATTTCATAGATAGAACCTGTTTTGATTTTATCCATATAAGATTGATGCCTCTTTTGCCAGTTTTTTCCGGTTGTTTTGCTGTCTTCCTCCTCCAGATCTGTATTTGAAAGTATATCCATAACCTCTTCTGCCTGTTTTTTAGAAGCCACAGGGCGAATTCCAACACTTTTTAAGCGGTTTTTAGGAATCATGATTTTTGTGCCTGATTCCATAATTTCCATAGAATAAAAGGTTAATTTATTGCCCATTATGTCTTTATCTTCAATGGAAGTGATTTGACCAACACCATGACCAGGATAAACCGCTTTATCACCAACTTTAAGCATGATTTCCATGTTTTCTCCTTATCTTTAAAGTAATGAGCACTATTTATACTACATATTAGATATTTTTGCAAATATTAATTAGATCTTGTAATTTTTTCAAATTAGGTTTTCCCAAAGGGGGGGTTCAATCAAAGTTTTATGAAAAAAATAAACAAAAAGTGGCTTTTTTATCTAAAATCTGTAATTTAAAAGAACTCATTTTATTTTAGAGGCTAATTAAAATAAATGTGTTCAAAAGAAAATAATAAATAAAGTTAAAATCTAACTTTAAAAAAATTATGCAACTTAAGATTTAAAAAAAGCTTTTTAAGAATAAAAGCCGTCTTAAAATTAGGAGTTTATTCTTGAGTTCGCTCTTTAAAAGGCTATAATTCATTGATTTTTACTATGTTTTGTTTATGTCAAGAGAAGGCATACTAAAAATGATTCATAAAGGTTTTAAAATATTATAATCCAGATTAGAGGGCAGACTCAGGAAAGTAGGGGCTTTTGGCTTTAGTTGTATTTTTATTCCTAACTCTTTGTGTAACATAATAACTCTTATCGGGGATTTTTGAACTTAAATCTTTAAAATTACTTAATTTTATATTTTGATTTTAATTCAGCCCCCGGCTAACAAATTGCGGCAAATCTTCTTTTTGATATATTTTAAGTGTTTTCATTTTGACCTCCTATCTTTTGTCATATTTTATTCCTTTGTTAGTTGTTTAATTTTTTGAGCCTCTTTTTCAATTTTGGCTCTGCGATCTGGAAATTTAATCCATATTATATCTTCACATAATATTTTCCTTTTGTCCGCCCCTGGGATTGGAGTTTTGTATGATTTTTTAAATCCCTTTGGGCTTGTCGACGATGAACTTGAAAGTTAATGTGCTCTAAATAATCCTGAACTGTAATCTTTTTATGAGACTTTAAAAGCTCTTCAATAATAGCTTTCCTTTGAGAAATAGAAATCCATGTTTTTTTATAGGTTTTAGCGGCTTTATTGATAAGCAAATCCTTTGAAAAATAGCCCCATTGACGATAAGGCTTTATAGCATAAAAACACTCCTCTTTTACTAACTTCCCCCCAGCTTTATAAAGCCCTATAAAAAACTGCTCATTTTGTGCTGGAGCTATATCAGTCAGAGCGCATTTTGACCAGTGGAGAAAAAGTTTTTTATTCCACTTTTTACTTTTTAAATGTTGTGAATAATAAACAGGCACCTGTTCAAGCAAAACACCAAAAACAGCTGGCCATACCTGTTGTTTTAGCCGCTGATTGAGTTCTATGGGGTTATATTTTTGCCAAAACTTTGATATATGCTCAATAAGAATTTCTCCCAAACGAGGATCTAAGCGAGTCCATTGACTCCAAACAGTTAAATGTTTGCTGTGGACAGAATCAGGGAAAAACTGCAAAGCTTTATAGGCTTTAGCCATTTGTCTTTGATTAGGAATTTTAAGAAGCCCTTTCATAACTCCAATTCATCTAAAATGTCATATAAAAAATCCAAAGCTTTTTTAGCCAGAGGCAGATTCTTTTTAATGAGTTTTTTTATATGATTTTCCACAAGGCCGATATCTGCTTTTTGTCTGATTAAAGCTTTGGCATGGCTTATGTCTTTTCCTCTATGAGCAAAACATTTTAAAATCAACATATCTTCTTTTCCAAAAGTTTTTGCAGTTATTTTTTTACCCTTAAGTAAAATATTCAGACGATTTTCATAATCTCCTGGTAAATAATGAGTAAATGAAGACACCCACATATTCATCCAATCAGGGGCCAGAGAAAGTTTTTTCGCTGTTTTCTTGATATAAACATCCACCTCACTCAATTCAGCCTTTTTAACAATGACATCAACATCTATTGTCCCTAAAGGAAATTTATAAGAGCAGATCATGGCGCTGCCACCGGCAATTATCAGTTCAAAAGGCTTATTAGCCAACATATCTAAAGTTTGAAGAGCTTTTAAAATATCTTTTTTGTTAAATTCTTTTTTCATACACTGCATATTACGACATATTTATAAATATCGCAATAAAAATGTAAAAATCTCCATGAGCTGTTTCTCAAGGAAGCTTTTATAAATACAAAAACCTCTAATAGTTCACAGTGTTTTCAATGCTGTAAGCCGTTATTTTAAGCGCTTTAAGTTTATTTGAACTCATAAAACATTAGAAGCACGCTATGGAGATTTTTACATTTCAGTGTCATACAAAGATGATATACAATTTAATCTTTAAGAAGATATTTAGGAGACAAGAGAGTTTTTATTATGGCAGAGCTGGGCTGGACAAGCCCAGGAAATTCCAAAAAGGCCATCCCTCCCCTTTTAAGCGAAATAAAGTCATTATTACTATTTTCTGTTAAACAATAAACAATGAATCTTGTTAAAAAAGGTTGATGTCCAAAAATAACAGTAGAACTTGTGTTCTGTTGCGCTTTTATCTCCAAAAAAAGGTCTCTAGGATCAGCTAAAGGTTTAAGATTTGGAGTTCTTAATTTTGTTTTAACAGAAAAATGATCAGAGAAAATATCTGCCGTCTCCTGGGCTCTCAATAAAGGGCTATCCAGTAAAAGATCAAATTTTAAATCCCAATGTTTTAAATGTTGACAGATCAACCTAAACTTTTCACGGCCTTTTGGGCTTAAAGGGCGATCCTGATCCCTTCCTGTAGAGCTTATATCCTCTGCAATGGCATGACGAACAACTAAAAGCCTCATTGAAATATCCTCCTGTAAGTAGATCAAATTTTAAATCCCAATGTTAAATGGGGACAGATCAACCTAAACTTTTCACGGCCTTTTGGGCTTAAAGGGCGATCCTGATCCCTTCCTGTAGAGCTTATATCCTCTGCAATAGCATGACGAACAACTAAAAGCCTCATTGAAATATCCTCCTGTAAGTAGATCAAATTTTAAATCCCAATGTTAAATGGGGACAGATCAACCTAAACTTTTCACGGCCTTTTGGGCTTAAAGGGCGATCCTGATCCCTTCCTGTAGAGCTTATATCCTCTGCAATGGCATGACGAACAACTAAAAGCCTCATTGAAATATCCTCCTGTAAGTAGATCAAATTTTAAATCCCAATGTTTTAAATGGACAGATCAACCTAAACTTTTCACGGCCTTTTGGGCTTAAAGGGCGATCCTGATCCCTTCCTGTAGAGCTTATATCCTCTGCAATAGCATGACGAACAACTAAAAGCCTCATTGAAATAGACTAAAATATGCAAACTGTAGAAATCAAGAAGCCCGCATAATCTGTACCAGTTAATATATGATCTGACAGTTACCCGTGTCTGTTATCTCCTAATTGTCAGTTTTATTATTTATCCGAGTATGATGTCCATAGTTTAGCAAGTATTTTTAAAGTATCTTCTATATATAAGATTATCTCGCTTGGGTTTTATATAAAGGATGAAGATTTTCTAACTGTTTTTACTTAAATTCAAATTGTATTTCTATACTTTTTAACACATTAAAAGATTTTCTTTTTCTTCGTAAAATTTATCAAGATTTTCCACTACAATTATATCTTCATCATGTTTTTGTTTATCAAAAATAAAAAGCTGAGTATTGTGGAGATTATTTGTTTTTATAAGTATTTTCTTTTGGTACCTGTTTTTTTTACAGGCTTGGATTAGGAGTCGAAGTGCATCTTCTAATGTTTCATTTTCTTTTTGAATCCTCACTGGAATTGGTTTAACCAAATCTCTTATCTTTAAGAATCCGTCGATCCCTTTATTCCTTTGAACAGGAGTAATATGTAAGCGATTTAGAAATTCCATAATTTTTGGATCTTGATTTATATAAGCTTTTTTCCCTTTTTTAAGCAGATTAGATTCAGTTTTTATCGGATTGTTTAATCTTTGCTTTGATAATTCAACAGCTTCTTTTAATTGATCAATTCCTATATATTTTCTCTTCATAAGCTGAGCAGCAACAAGCGTTGTTCCACTTCCACAAAAAGGATCTAAAACAGTGTCTTCTTCATCTGTTACAAGTTTAATAATTCTTTCTATAAGTAAAAGAGGTTTTTGTGTTGGATACCCAGCTCTCTCCCTTGCTTTAGGGTTTAGATAAGGGATTTCCCAAACATCAGAAAGAGGAACACCCTTCTTTTCTGCTATAAGTTCTACATCCCCATTTTCCAAAGTTTTATATATTGTCTTTCCGTATTCATCCCTCACTCTTTTCTGAAAAATTTGATCTATATTTGTTGTTGGAGAATAGTCAGTATAAATAGGATTAAATTTAAATTTTTCTGTTTTACTGTAAAAGAAAATAACTTGATGAGCATTTAAAAGTCCTTTTCTTGCATTTGACCATCTTTTATATGACCAAATAATTTCACTTTGAAAATTCTCTGATCCAAAAACTTCATCAAGGGAAATTCTTAGATAATGTGTAGCAGAACGATCACAATGTAAAAAAATACTACCTGTATCCTTTAGAGTTTTCTTGCATTTCTGAAGTCTTTTCTGAATATATTTTGTATATTCTTTTATATTACTCCAAGTATCTTTAAAAGAATATTCTATGGAATTATCTCTTGTCTTTAATTTTTGAGTTTTTTGAGTAAAAAAAGGAGGGTCAAGATAGATCAAGTCAATAGAACACGGTTCTATTTTTTCTAATTCATTTATGCAATCTCCGTATATAATCTTATCTACCATATTAAATAAATTCCTTATGTTTTTTTATTTGCTATGTCTGTCAAAACTCCCAATAGATTAATACCAGTTACATTTTTTACAAAGCTCCAAGCATTCTCCCCGAAATGATACTCTCCATTGACCCCTTTATAAATTGTTTTTAGAGTTTCCTGAATTTTAATTGCTTGGATTCTATTTGGAAAATAGAACATAATCTGGATTGGTTTATATCCAGCATTTTTGACACTTTGAACCCTAGTATGTTCCTTCGTAATATGATCCCCATCTGTTGTTGCATCTCTCCATTTAATTTCATAGGCTTGGTTATCCACTAGGCAGTCTATTTCAAAAGTTTTTGGTTTTGAACCCATTTTATTCAGGATTTTTACTTTTCTTTGGGCTTGATCAAATTTTTCTTCAAAACATAAAATTGTTGCCTCCTCTAAAAAAGAACCTGCGTATTTATACAAAAAACGACCCTTATTTTGATAGATATCAATGAGGTTTCCCTCTTTTGAAGTTATCCCAAGCACTCTATAAATCAGATAATGGGAGTTATCATCACCCTCCATTTCGGCAATACGTTCATCTATTTTCTTTCTCAGATTCTCGGAGTAACTATTTGCCAGTTCAATAATTTTATCTTTTATAGTACTCATAATTATTTTGTTTAAAGTGAATCAATCTCGAATTTTTTATGCTCTATATCATTTGTTAGGGCTAGTCCAGACTATGAAGCTTCATTATTATAGTCAAAGGTTCATTTTTTTATTATTAGGATATGTAAAATATAAAACTTTTCAAGCTTATACTGTAAGATTTATACTTTCATTCACCAAAGAAGCCCCTGAACAAGCTAAAAATCCATGTAGATTTTTATGTAGAACCATGTAGATCAAATTTGAATTATCGGGAAATATCCCAAACAAAGTTAGATGAAATGCAAATTGCCTGATTAGCTAGAAAACACGGGGGCTTGAAATACCTCGACATTTCCTGAAATGTTAAACAATAGAATTTTAAAAAGTCGTGTTGTTCAATGGTGATGGCGGCAGGACTTGAACCTGCAACCTACGGCTTAGAAGGCCGTTGCTCTATCCAGTTGAGCTACGCCACCTCATTGCTTCATCTTTAATAACACATTTCAACTGTGTAAGCTATAGGGCTGCCCACCCACTTCGGTCTGGTCACACTGCCTTACTTTGCTCTTAGTAACATGTTTCAATTATTTAAGATTAGGACAACTGTCTTTAAATTTATTTTTTGTAATATATTCTCTCCATAGCTCTGCCATTCCACGAGAAATGCTTTTATTTCCTGCTTCTCTACCCAAAACCGCCTCTGTATGAGCCAAGTTGGATTCATTCCATCTTGTTTGTCTGCCTGTTCCTCTTTTATTTCCAGGAGAGAGCTTTTCCAAAAAATAGTAAGCTCTTAACTCCTCCCAATCCATTTTCCAAATTGATGAGTTGTTTTCTTTTCTTTTTAAAAAATCAATCATTCCCCAGCAATTTTTAGATATTTGCCTTAAAGGAGTATTTTCATAATGCTTTCTTATTTTATCACATATTGAATCACTTCTTTTTTTTATACACATTTCTACTGTTTTGCATTGCCTTGTTGTTTTAAAAGTGTGGGTAAAGTTTAGATAGTCCGTATTTTTCAAAGTTTTGTCAATATTCTCAGCAGCATAAAAAACTCTTGAAATCCAACCCGGACCTCCATTATAAGCCGCTACAGCCCGTCTCCAAGAATCCCTTTCTGTAGGATTCATTTTTAACCAATCTTTACATTTATTTTGTTTAAAAGGTTCAACATTTACTTCACTATAATGTTTAATGAGTATATCAATGGATGTATTTAAGTTATTTATTGGATTCTTTAAACATTGTAGGTTTGCATCTCCTCTTTTTTTATTATCAAGACATTGATGTTGAGAGGAATCCACTTGAAATAAACCAACACTTTGCTCCCTGCTTTTCTCATTTAATGTTCCCACAGCAGCACACTTTCCGGCACTTTCTATACTCATCATAGCCAGCATAATTTCCGGAGCAACACCCCTTTTACAGGATTCACAATAAGTCTTTTGAGCAAATTTTTTAAAATCTCTATAAGGTGAAGGACAAGTTTTTTCAAAGTTTTTAATAATTTCTTTTAATGAAACCTCTGGAGAGCAAATTTTAACAGTATTCACCCCTCCTTCACCAAGTTTTACAACTTGTTTATCTAAACTTTTTTTATCAATAATACTAAGTCTTTCACCTAAAACTTTTATTATTTGTTCCACAACATTTTTACCCTGATTGGATAAAGCCAGATTGCAATCAAAACAAAATCCAGCCTCTGTTTT
Organism: Bdellovibrionales bacterium; assembly: GCA_965116175.1. Taxonomy (GTDB): domain Bacteria; phylum Bdellovibrionota; class Bdellovibrionia; order Bdellovibrionales; family UBA1609; genus JACOND01. The sequence continues at coordinate 844,311 of OZ220490.1, forward strand.
AGTTTTTTCCCTATCAATTACAAAACAGCCTGACTGAACTTCTTTTATTGCAGCAGGAAAAAAAGAGGTGCTCTTTTTTGCTTGAGCAGAAACTCCTGCCCCTAAAAGCTTTTTTTGAGGTTTAGAGGGCATAGGGGGAGGGGGCACATTTTCCTTAACAGGCAATGCTGACGGCTTTGGGCTAAATGAAGCAGTGGAAATTTTAATAACTTCCATATCATCTGCTGGTATATAACCGGTCTGCCCTTCTGAGACTTTTATATTTCCATTTTCATCTTCTTCCAAAAGCCTAAACTTAGCAGGAGGGTCAGTTGTGGACACTTGTAAAATTTGAGTTATTGTCTTTGGTTTAGAAACAGCTTCAGTATTTGTGGCTGTTTTCTCTACACCAGAATCCAAAGCTTTTCTATCTCTGTCAGTATTTGTGGCTGTTTTCTCTACACCAGAATCTAAAGCTTTTCTATCTCTGTCAGTATCTGTGGCTGTTTTCTCTACACCAGAATTCGGAGCTTTTCTATCTCTGTCAGTATCTGTGGCTGTTTTCTCTACACCAGAATTCGGAGCTTTTCTATCTCTGTCAGTATCTGTGGCTGTTTTCTCTACACCAGAATTCAAAGCTTTTGTCTCTGATGTCACTGGTTTTTGATTTGATGACTTGCTGTTATTTTCTTTGCCAGAATCTACTGTAATTTCTTCTCTCAATGCTTTAACTTTTTTAGTTTTTTTTCGTTTAACTCTGTCTTTTCTTAAACTTCTCCTGGAAGAGCGACTCCTTTTTTTGCTTGAAGAGACAGAAGGAAAATCATAAGTTTTCCAATTTGTATTATCTATACTGTTTTTAGTAAAAAATACAGGAGAAACATTTGAAGGCATAAATGTTGGAACAAACAGCTGCATATTAGGTAAAATATTTGGATGAGTGTTTACAGCTAGAGGAATGGCCTGCTGACTCCATTGAGCAAAGCAATTAATAGTATCCATAGGATTAGAGCATAAAGGGATTAAATTTGTCCCTGCAGGAATAGGTACTGGATTAGCACTAAAATCAGGAGTAAAAACAGTGGGTGAATTTGCTGAAACTGTTATAGAAAAAAAAACGACTGAAAATAAGAGTGAATTTTTTATAAACATATATCCAATTTATCGGCTATATAAAAACCTTTTTTAAATCTAAAGGCTTGGTTTTATAAATAAAAAATAAAATTTAAAGAGAACAAATTATCCCAAAAGTAAACTTTTTCTGTAATGAAACTCCCTGTGGCAAACCATGAGGGTATCAGATCGGCTTTTGCCAGTAACAGACAGAATATATAATAAAAATTATGAGTTTTTTTGAGTGAATACTAATGTGCTTCATAGGAGTGCAGCAAGCTATGATAATGAAACCTAAAGAGTTTTAATTTAGCTTTCACTTAAGGGTTCTATGGGTTCTTCTGCTTCTTCTTCTCTGGTTTTGTCCGCTCTGATCCTTTCTGTTTTCTTTTTTTCTATAATACAGGAGGAGAAAGAACCAAAGGCCAAAGCCAGCCAACACAGCAAAAACCAAAATATTAAATAGAAAGTCTCCTCTTGTGCTTTTTTCCGGAGGCATCTCTGATTTCAAATCAGTTTCAAGCAGGGTTTTTCAATATAAGACATCATCTCCTGCCTTTGCCTGTCCGTCTGCCTTCTTATCTGGTCCATGCTGTCTTTTAATTTCGCAGGCTTCGGATAGCTTTTCTCCAAGAATTAACAATAAATTCAAGTTTAAAACTCTTTGTAGTTGTTAAAATATGTGCTAACATACACTTAATATTTTTTGATTCGAGTGTATCAAAAACCTCTAAATCAACACAAAGGAATTTATGAAAACTTATTATGAGCTAGAACCTGAAAAAAATCATTTCAAAAGTATTTTTGTAGATATAACTCATAAATGCAATATGGAATGCGCTAACTGTTATCTCCCTAACAGGACTATCCCTGATATGGATAAACAAAAACTGTTTGATTTTTTACAAAGTCTTCCCTCTAAGTGCCAAATTCGCCTGGTAGGGGCAGAGCCTACCATGAGAAAAGACCTGCCTGAAATTATCTCTGAGGTCAGGAAGGCCAATCACTACCCTATTCTTCTTACAAATGGATTAAAACTTTCCAGTTTAAAATATGTAAAATCTTTAAAAGATGCCGGACTATCCACTGTAGCTCTTAGTTTGAATGGAGGGAATGATGACGAACTTTATATAAAGATTGATGGAATGGCCTGTAAGGAGAAAAAAATGAAAGCTCTGGAAAATCTTGCCGAAATGAATTTCTTTATTAATACAAGTGCTATTATGGTTAAAGGGCTTAATGAATCTGTCCCAAAAAAACTATACAACAAATTAAAAAGTTTAAAGGTGAAAAGAGCCGTTATGAGATTTAGAAATGTTGGTCAGATTGGCCGGTATATGCTTGAAAAACAAGATAATTATAACTACCAGGAGCTTATAAAGTTTATAGCGGATGAATTTGATTTGAATGAAGATTACATTTTAAAGCATAAAACAATGGATGGATATGAAGAAAAGCGCACTGTCTTTTTTCCTCTTTTAGAAAATAAAGATCAGAACATTTATGTTAAAATTACAGATTGGGCCCCTGAAAATTCCTATTTCCCTGATCCTGAAAACAAAAGACGAGGCCGAGTCACACAGAATTTTAAAATAGCTCCTTTTTTTGAACATGTTAAACAAAATGAATTTGGATACTAGTAAAATTTAACAAATATGGAAAAACACAACAGGATACATCTCTTTTATTTTTTTGCCTTTCCCACTCAAAATAACACTACAACAAATAAAACTCATCACTCTTTTGCTTTGTATATCCCCAACCCCTGAGGACGGGATAAAGAGCCTTCCGGGGCAAAAGCTTTGGTTTTTTCTTTTAGCTCCTCCATGGAAAATCGTGGTTTTTCTTTCTTGTTTTGTCCGGGAAGACTTGGCACATCCAAAGTTTGAGTGGGAAAGGCAAAATCCACTTCAAGCTCTTTTGCAAGTCTTAAAATTTCCAAAAAAATATTTTGCTTTTGTAAGAGTTCGGAATCCCAGTCTGTCACCTTCAGGAAAAAATTTAAAAGAATTTGCAGGCTATGAGGCCCATAAGCAGAAAAATAACACTGATAGTAATCTTTACGGGTACAGGGGTTGGATTTGATAATGTTTTTCACTCCCTCTACAAAAGCTTCAACTTTTTCTGGACTGGTGTCATAGGTTATATCCAATGTGACTCTTGTCCTTCTGGCCTGTCTTTTTCCTAAATTGTCAATTATAGAGTCTGAAATAACAGAGTTGGGAATTGTTAAAAGGGAATCATAAAATGTTTTTACTTTTGTTGAGCGAAACCCAATATCCTCTACTGTTCCCTCAACCTCATTGCAGACAATCCAATCCCCTATAGAGAAAGGTTTGTCTATAATAACTGTGAAACCTCCAAAAAAGTTACTTAAAGTCTCTTTAGCTGCCAAGGCAATAGCTATCCCCCCAATACCAAGACTGGCCAAAAGGGATGTAACATTAAAGCCTGAATTTTGCAGAAAAATCAAAACAGAGACAACCGCCACTAAAATTTTTAAAATCTTTTTGGAATAAGGGAGAAGATGCTTTGTAATAGAATCAGAATGCTTTGATTGAGATGTATCTCTGTTTTTTAAATTTAAAACAATGATTTGCTCTAAAATATCCAAAAACTGCCAGCTGAGTAAAAGCAAAGCATAGGCCAGAATTAACTTTAAAGGCTGATATAAAAAGATTTGCCATTTTTCCTCTACAGATACAAAACTAAAACCAACACTGCAAACCATCCATAAAATAAGAAGAGAATACGCTGTTTTTGATTGTCCCAGCAGACATTTCCTAACCTCTTCAGGCAGAGGCTTAGAAAGCTTTTTAAGCAGACTGTTTAAAAGAGGTCTTAGGTAACGGGCAAGAGCCAGACCAGTCAAAACAATAAGTGAAATCAATAAAAATGGATTTGTCATAATACCCTAAAACATCAGTTCAAAAATACTTTCCTGTTCACAAAATTCGGCTATCCTTATTCCCACTTGTTTTAAAATTCTATTCACACATATTCTGCTGACACTGGAAAATAAAGCTATCTGACAAGCTGTTAAATCTCCTGCAAATAACTTGATAATTTCTCTAAATTTAGCCTCCGAAATCATTGAATGAATAAAATACTTATTTTTCATGTAAATACAATAAGTTAACTGACTTTTAAGTCAACTTAAAGTATCATGAACTTTATGGTTTATTCCAACTTTAGCATTTTATCTAATAATTTTATACATAACTATTTTTGTTATGGCATCTTTATAATTGAAAGTTTATAGTTTATGCATTTATAAAAACCCCTTTTCCTTCATCCAGGAATCATTTAAAAATTTACTCATATAGTTGCGTATGCCATCAGGAAGTATAATTACACAGTTTTGCCCTTTTTTTAACTTTTTAGCTTCCTGCAAGCCGGCATAAAGAGCAGAGCCTGAAGAGCCTCCACATAAAATCCCCTCTTTAAGAATCATTTTACGAGCCAGAATAAAAGATTCCTTATCTTGAGTTTTTACCCATTTGTTTACAAGAGATCTGTCTAAAACTTCAGGAATAAAATCATAGCCAATGCCTTCCACTTCATAAGTCGATACTGGCTCCTCCCCTGCCAATATAGATCCTACAGGATCAACGCCTATAATTTGGCAGTTAGGGCAGGTTTTTTTTACCCTTTTAGCCAAACCAGTCACAGTGCCGCCTGTTCCTGCCCCTACAACAAGCATATCCACCTGATTGTTAAGATCCTCTAATATCTCTTCTGCTGTGCCTTCATAGTGAGCCATATAATTTGCAGGGTTAGCGTATTGATCTAAAATATGCGCTCTAGGTAATTCTTTTTCAAGCTTTCTGGCCACACTAATATGACTTCTTGGATCTTCTGAAGGGACATCTGTTGGTGTTCGTATAATTTCCGCCCCTAAAGCTTTTAAAGTGACTTCTTTTTCCTGACTCATTTTTTCAGGCATGACAATAATCACTTTATAGCCTAAAACCACCCCAGCCATAGCTATACCAATGCCTGTATTGCCGCTTGTAGGCTCAATAAGAGTGTCACCAATTTGAATAAGCTTTTGCTCTTGCGCCTTTTTAATCATATTAAAGGCAATGCGATCTTTTACTGAACCACCAGGGTTAAAAAATTCACATTTTACATAAAAATTACAGAATAAACCCTTGGATACTCTATGCAATTTAACCAAAGGGGTTTTTCCAATGGTTTCTAAAATATTTTCAAAAAGCATATCTGACTTTTACTTTAAAAAACCTCAACTTATCAACAGTTTTATCATACTTGTCACAATATATATTGAGATTTTAACAAAAGCCTGTATTTGAGTTTCTGAACTGAGGCTCGGCGTGAAACTTCTTATAGCAAAGCAAGAATTGGGGGTCAGAACAAAAAGATAAAAGTTTATTTATAAGCCTCCCTTCTATAGCCAATTTAGTAACAAAAACAATAGCTTTTTTCTTTCTATATGATTTGTTTATATTTAGTACACAGAAAAAAAGTTTACAATCTCCTGAATGGCTTGCTCCCTATATTCATCCACCTCAGAGAAATGCTCATGATGTCCTGGGATTTTTTTAATTCCGCAAAAATTAGGAATTAAATTACAAAATTGATCCTGAGAATTATTTGATACAAGATTCTCTTTTTCCCCCTGTAAAATAAGAATGGGTGTTTTAATAAGCTTAACCCTCTGCTCTTCCATGATCCGGGTAAAGGCTGAAAAACTTTCAACAATCCAATGGTATGTAGGCCTATTTAGACTTATATAAGGAAATTTTTCCTTTTCAATAAAGAGACTAAAATTATACCTTGCCTGACTGCCTGCTCGTTTTCGTTTTGAATAGACAGGTTTAACATCAGGCACTGGATGGGCGCAGGCAAACCAGCAGTAAAACTTCATAAGCCCTAAAACACCTCTCTCAAAAAAAGGATTTATACGGGATTGAACTCGAAACAAGGGAGAGGATAAAGTCACAGCTTTAAAATGTGTTTGATTAGGATGATTCTGTAAATAATCAATTACAACAGCTCCACCCATAGAGTGGGCTATTAAAAAGCTATTCTCCTGATTAAATTTTGGATCAGAAAAAACAAGATGAACAAAAGTCTCAAAGTCTTCTCTATAGTGAGAAAAAGTCTCAACATGACTGGCTTTAGGATGAGGCAGGAGGCGGTCAGAAAAACCCTGCCCTCTGTGATCATAAGTGTAAATGGGAGACCAGCCTTGAAGGTATAGATCATAAAACAACTCAATATACTTAAAGACATTCTCCCCCCAACCATTAACGAATACAATAGAGCCTTTTTCCCCTTTCTTATTTCCAAACTTTAGGTAATGGAGGCTTACATTCTTCTCCCCTTTAAACTCCCCTTTTTGGTAAAGCTCTGTTTGACCCAGTAAATCATAGACTTTTGAAATTTCAGATTCTTTTAGAGAAAGGCCTGGAGAAAAATAAAAGAATAACAAAATAAAATACAACATTTTTATATTTATTTTTCCATTAAAAATAGAAACTCTGTGTTTTTTCCTTCATTGCTCTTTGTCCAATCATGAGTCCATCGCATTCCTGACATAACATTGCGTTTGTAATCCATTGAAAAAATCTGAGTTTTTTTGCACTGTTTGCTGATAATTTCACATATTTCTTCTTTTGCAGCTCTTCCTCCATTGCTATAAGACAGTAATATATATTGAGAGGGGCATTCTTTAATTAGTCTTTCAATAGCTTTTAGAGCAATAAATTTTCCTTCCGTGTTCTTTCTAAATTCTTCAAAAGTAGACCCTGCTGCTCTATCATTGCAGTCTGCTCTTCTGTCTGTCTTTCCTGCCAACTCTGGCTCATCATTTAAGCATACAGTTTTCCAAATATGATAATAAGAAGCATAACGAACACGGGACGGAGGCATCTTCTCATTATTAGAGCCATAAGGAGGATCAAAATACGATAAATCAGCTTTCACTTTAGGAAGAGCTTGAAAAATATCTTTGTTCATTACTTTATGATGGGTTGGTTTTGTTTCAATCAAGGGCATTAAAAGCTTCATTGTATTAAAAGAGCGGGGAGACCATTCCCGAAGATAAGAAGCATAATGCCCTAAAGCACTATCCACCTTATCTAAAGCTAAAATCAGGCTTGTTAATAAGATAGATTTTTCAATAGAATTTTCAGCTATTTTATCTATTTCTGGTCTTATAGCATCCAGTTTTTTTGTATTATGTATTTGCCAGATTTTTTTCTTTCCGTCTGAATGAAGGGAAATACCTCCATTGGCCGTACCTCCATAATGTTCTGAAAACCAGCCTTCATAAGCTTTTAAACTATTGAGATAATTTATCTTTTCTTGTAATTGATTGCTTTTTTCTCCTTTTAAATAACATTCTCCAAAAACTTTTGACCAAACAGCCAGATCATTTGCTATTACTTGGTAATCACATTTTGCAAGAGCTTGACTCACTCTTGTTGTCCCTGAAAAGCCGTCAAATATTCGTTTCACAGGCAGAGAATGAACAACAGAAAGAATATAGGGAAGCAACTTTAGCTTAGAGCCGCTATATTTAATACCTTCAGTTTGAATATGGGTTGAAGATTCTCCAAACAAATTAAATTGCGCTGGATCATTCTGTATAGCTTTTGGTACCAAATTTGTTTCAAACATATTTTTTCTCAATTAGGAAAGCTTTGATCACTTTAAGTGGATTGATCTTTTCCTTGAATTTTCTGTTTTTCAAAATGTTCAAAAGTTTTTCTGCTAAATTTTCCAAAAGTAATGATTTCTGTTCGTGGTATGATAATTTCCATATCAACAAGATCATAGTAGTCTTCATATTTAGGGTAATAGGTATTCCAGTTTACCTCTTTTGTTTTTTCACCCCTATATCCGCTCTTAAATGGCACTATAGAAATTGTTTGGGACTCATGTCTTGATTTTGGACTTTCTGGATATTTCCATAAAAGACCTTGATAGGTTTTTCCATTTTTAAGAGTGAGTAAAACTTCTTTATTTTCCCATTCAACACACTTTTTATAAAAATTATCTTGTACTGGCAGGAATATCAGCTTAGCAATTAATTCAATTTGGGCCAATAATAGTAAAATTATAGTGAAAATTAATGCAATAAATAATGTAATTATTTTTTTTACGAGCTCTTTATCACTATTACATATTTCTACAATTAGTTCAGCAGGAAACCAAGTAAAAGCTGCTATGATAACAAGGAAAAAAAGGTAAGGCCAGCCTGACAGGTTAATAGTCATCGCTGTTTTATTATCAGGCCTCCATTTATTATAAAAATAAATGAATATCACTCCAGGGATAACCCAGAGAATGTTATGAAAATCCAACATCTATTTTACGATCCGTTTCTTTTTTTAACTGACTCGTTATGAGCATCAATTGCATTCTTCACTTCTGGATCTTTCCAAAGCTCTTCTGCTGTTGGCCAAGGTTCTGCCGCCGTTCCCTCTTTACGGAAAAGCCAGTTACCATAACCTGTTTTTGGCTTTTTCTCTTCTGTTTCTTGTTTCTCTTGTGTTGGTTTGTCTTTATTTTTGGCACGATCGACCATAAGATAACCTCCCAGTTCATTATATACTATAACCACGGAAAAACAAAGAACAAGTAAAAACGCATAAAACAGCTAGTCACTTTAAACATTACTAAAATTTATCCCCAAAGAAGCCCCTGACCAAGCTAAAAATCCATGTAGATTTTTATGTAGCCCTATGTAGCCAAAGATTGAAATATTGGGAAATATCCCGAAATAAACACAGCAAAATGCAAATTGCCTGATTCAACAAGAAACACGGGGGCTTGAAATATCCCGACATTTCCTGAAATGTTAAAACTTGTGAATTGTAAAAAGTCTGAGGTTCAATGGCAGGGCAGACAGGACTTGAACCTGCAACCTACGGATTTGGAGTCCGTCGCTCTACCAAATTGAGCCACTGCCCTGAAAATTTCTAATAAAACTCAATACTAAAACTTTTTTTATAAAATCACTTAAAAGTTTAGAGAGCTATATTTTTTATTTATATATCAGAAAGACACTTGCTTTGAGTAATAAATTATCATAATCAAAAAACACTTTCTAAACCAAAACTTTCATATATGAAAAATATTTCCTGAGCCATAAAATCTCATCTATCAAGAAACATAAAAAAGAGAGGCTTTAACCTCCCTTTTTTTATCTCTTGTGAACATAAAACACAAATCCAATAAAAACAGTCTATTCAGAAGTTTAGCAGGACAGTTTCATACTCATTCTACAATATCAGAAACAACCCCTGCTCCTACAGTTTTACCACCTTCACGAACAGCAAAACGGACACCCTTTTCCATAGCGATAGGACAGATAAGCTCCACTTCTAAATGAACATTATCCCCCGGCATAACCATCTCTGCATCCTTAGGAAGCTGGACAGAGCCTGTCACATCAGTTGTTCTAAAGTAAAACTGAGGTCTGTAGCCCTTAAAAAAAGGAGTATGCCTGCCTCCCTCTTCTTTTTTTAAGATATAACATTCACACTTGAATTTCTTGTGAGGGGTGATTGTTCCGGGAACAGATAGCACCTGGCCTCTTTCAATATCTGTTTTTTCTATTCCTCTCAACAGCAGACCAGCATTATCCCCTGCACGACCTTCATCCAGCTGTTTGCGGAACATTTCAATTCCTGTAACAACTGTCTTTTTGGTATCACGAATACCCACAATTTCCACCTCAGCTCCTGTTTTAATGACTCCTCTTTCCACACGGCCTGTAGCCACAGTGCCACGGCCAGAGATTGAAAAAACATCCTCAACAGGCATTAAAAAGGGCTTATCAATATCTCTTTTTGGGCAGGGGATGTATTCATCCACCTTAGCCATCAGCTCAAGAATAGCTTTTTCGCTTTCAGCGTCTCCTTCAAGAGCTTTTAAAGCTGAGCCTTTAACAATGGGAATATCATTTCCGGGAAATTTATACTCTGTCAAAAGTTCGCGGATTTCCAATTCCACAAGGTCCAGCAATTCCTTATCATCCACCTGATCACATTTGTTTAAAAAAACAACAATGGCTGGCACACCCACTTGACGGGCAAGTAAAATATGCTCTCTTGTTTGAGGCATAGGGCCGTCTGCCGCAGAAACCACAAGGATAGCCCCATCCATTTGCGCCGCGCCTGTAATCATATTTTTTACATAATCAGCGTGGCCGGGGCAGTCGACATGGGCATAATGCCTTTTTTCCGTCTCATACTCAACATGAGCCGTAGAAATCGTGATTCCCCTCTCCTTCTCCTCTGGAGCTTTATCAATTTGGTCATATTTCATGGCCTCAGCCTGGCCTGATTTAGCCAAAACAGATGTAATAGCCGCCGTTAGAGTGGTTTTTCCATGATCCACATGGCCAATTGTTCCAATATTGACATGCTCTTTCGTCCTCTGAAAAGTTTCTTTAGACATAACTCATTCCTCCTTAAAGTTTTGAAAATCTGAATTAACTTACAAAGATATAAAAGTATTTTCAGACTGTGTCAATTAACAATTATCATGGAATGAAAAAAAAGAAAAATTTATTCTTTTCTTTAAAAATAGCCTGAAGTTGCCTATAAAAAAGAATTTAAACTTAAAAAGCAGAAAAACAGCAAAATTTGAATGCTTGTTTTTTCAGCAATATCAATAAGTTATCCTTTTATTATTGCTCTATTATGACATAAACCTCCCTTCATGAAAAGTTAATTTAGGAACTATTTTTATCTCTTAAAAATAATAGAATATCAATGGTGCCCACGGTGAGATTCGAACTCACGACCCCAGCCTTACCAAGGCTGTGCTCTACCCCTGAGCCACATGGGCGGCCAATTTTATATCAAGGTTAAATACAATGCCTCTCATACGAAAAATCTAGCATTATTTTTAATATTCTAAAAGCATTAAGAATAAATAAATCTTGTATTTATATACACTTAACTTTTTAAGCTCATCCTGTTTTAACAGCTGATGTTTTAATAAATTACAGTCTTTTTAAAATTGAATATTTTTTATATCCTTTTCCAATTTCAAACCTTTTGAAATCATAATATTTTCCAAAATTGCTAGTGATTTATCCATAACAATGGCTAATAGGCAGGCTGGAATAGCTCCTAAAAATATCAGCCTGGAATCCAAAGTAGCAATACCGCGAAAAATAGGATCACCTAAGCCCCCTGCTCCTATAAAAGCCGCTAAAGTCGCAGTCCCCACAACAATTACAGCAGAAGTTCTCACTCCTGCAAGAATAACAGGCAAAGCTAAAGGAATTTGAACAAACCTTAAAATCTGCCCCTCAGTTAATCCCATTCCCGCCGAGCTTTCAATAAAATGTCTATCCACATTTTTAATGCCTTCAAAAGTGTTTCGGATAAGCGGCAAAAGTGAATAAATAAACAAAGCTAAAATGGCTGGCACAAAACCTATACCCAAAAAAGGGATAAAAAGACCTAGAAGAGCCAGACTGGGGACAGTCTGTAAAGTGTTGACTATGGTAAAAATAGCCCTCTCCACTTTATGATTGCGAGTTGCCCAAATACCAACAGGAACAGCAAAACATAGAGCTAAAAATAGAGATATAAAAGTTAAAAATAAATGCTCTATAAAAATTTTAAAAAAATAAGTTTTTTTTGAAAGGTAATAATCTATAAGGTTTATATTTTTAAATTTTTGAGTTTTACCTCTTAAAAGATTTTTTGTTATAAGAAACATTCTTGCAGCTTGAGGCAGCTCATATTTTAGTTCATCCACCTGATTATTTAAAAAAATCATTTCTTCCTCACTGATATTCCCCTCCAACCCCTTTAAAGCTTTGCCAAGCTCAGGAAATTTATTAAAATCCTCTTGCCTGATTAAATAAGCCACTTCATAAGCTGGGAAAAACCTTCTATCATCTTTTAAAGTTTTTAAGTTAAATGTTTTTATCCGCCCATCCGTAGAATAAGCCATAATCATATCCACTTCCCTATTTTTTAGCGCGGAATACATCAAACCTGAATGCATTGTAAAAATCTTATCTTTTGAGAAATATAAACCATATTTTTCTGTAAAATTTTTGAATCCGTCCTGTCTTTCCAAAAACTCATGTCCTGCTCCTAAGCTCAGCCAAGCTGTCTGGCCTTTAAGCTGGCTTACAGAATGTATATCTTGAAAACGCTCATCCCCTTTTCTAACAGCTAAGGCATAAGTATTTTCAAAACCCAAAGGCAAAGACCAAATTAAATCAAATTTTTTTAAAAACTCTTCTTTAACAATATTATAGGTTATGTCAGGGTCTGTTTTGCCAGACAGTTTTAAAAGCATGGTGTAACCTGTGCCTGTGTATTCCGGATAAATATCTATACTTCCATTTTTTAAAGCATCAAAAACAAGCTTGGTGCCGCCCATATTAAATTTTCTAATAACTTTGAAACCATGTTTTTCTTCCAAAAGAAGAGCCAGCATTTCTGCTAAAAGAATATTCTCTGTAAAAGTTTTAGAGCCTATAACAATTTCTTTTTTTTGATATTCAGAAAAAGAGGGGTGTGCAAAAGTGAAAAAAGTTAAATAAAAAAAAAGCAGCCGTTTAAAATTTTGCATTTAGAGCGGTTATAACAAACAAAAAGAACTCTATAAATAAAAAAATACAATCTGCTGTATTTTTACAGTAATTTTGCTGAAATTTTATTTATGAAATTTTCCCATTCAAAAAATCTTTAACGAATGGGTTAACCGGATTTTGTTTAAAATCCTCTGTTTTGCCTTCCTGAAGAATGGCGCCATTTTGCATTAAGACAATTTTGTCCCCCATTATAAAAGCTTCATTAAGATCATGAGTGACCATTAAAATTGTTTTTTTTAATTTTTGATTGAGTTTTATAAGTTCTGTTCGTAATAAAGAAGCTGTAATAGAATCCAAAGCGCCAAAAGGCTCATCCATAAGAAGTAAAGGAGGGTCTTCCATAAGGGCGCGGGCTATTCCCACCCTTTGCTGCTGACCGCCGCTCAATTCCATAGGGTAGCGATTTCTATATTTTGCCGGCTCCAAACCTACAAGCGCCAGTAATTCATCTGTTCTTTCAAAAATAAAATTTTTATCTCTCTTTAAAACAAAAGATAAAAGGGATATATTGTTTGCCACTGTTAAATGAGGAAGAAGTCCGATTTTTTGAATCACATAGCCAACTTTCTGCCTCCAGGACACGGCTGAAACCTCTGTATTTTTTAAGCCATTGATTTTAACAAAACCCTCATCTGGTTCAATCAAACGGTTAATCATTTTTAAAGTTGTGGTTTTGCCGCAGCCGCTGGGGCCGATCAAACAAGCGATAGAACCTTTTTTTATAGATAACTCTTTAATATCAACAGCTTTAACTTGAGCATAAAATTTTTTTAAATTCTTTAAATAGAGCATTTTGCTGTTTTGTATTTAAAGGAATATGAGCTGAAATTCAACAGATATAATCACTCCAGGCTTTATCAAATAGCGGATGAACCAACTCAGGGGGAAATCAAAAAAAATTATAGTTCATCTAATCTGCAAAGCGTGTCCTTCCAGTTTCCTGAAGCAACAGTTTCAGCAAGATCTTGAGTATAATCTATGTCGGCACTAACAACCTCAGATCTAATAATATGCCTAATAATACCTCTAAGGCGAGGATCGGGAGATGAGCCTCCTTCAGTAGCCCCCAGAATAACTTTGTCAATATAAGTTTTAAATTCTGTAACCTTATACAATTTGTTGATATAACTTGTAGATAAATCTCCATAGTGCGCTATAGCACAATGGACATTCCGAAAGCAGTCTTGTTCTACACCTCTCCCGCTGCCTCGATTAGTTTCGTTTGAACAAACCGCATTGCCATTGATATAATCTATCATATATCCTGCTGTATTAGTATCTAAAGTCAATTCCATAAGATTCTTATTGGCTTTTACATCTACTACAAAGGCAGCAAAAATATTTGAACTCCTTGGATTAAAGCTCATCATCCCACCACTAGTACGCAAATAAACAAAATCATGAAGAAATTTCTCTAAAGGAGAATATTTTGGAGAAGCCGCTTTTGCTCTTCTAAGAAAATCTTCCGCCCTTGCCGCATCTGCAAATATCCAGCTGAGCGCTTCCTTTGACTTAGCTAAGTCAATACTGGATCGAGGAGTTTCAGATGAGCTTAATAGTTTTGTTATACAAGCTGAATTTGTATTTAAACCGCTGCAAAGAACAGGTAAATTATCTGCTGCATCGTTACTATTGCTGTTACTGCTGCTGCTGCCACTGCTGCCACTGCTGCCACTGCTTAAATCTGTTAGCCCTTGACATAAATCACTCAGCCAATCTTCTATATCTCCTATATCCCCTATTTCATCCGCATCACTCCCTGCCGCATCTTCATGTTTCCAACCCTGTGCATTAAGATTGTCCCCTGTGCCTTGCTGGCTATTTACCTTGCCGCTTATAATATCCTCAATATACTCTTCAAACTCTTCATCATCTAACCAATCAGACCTTGTCTCACGATCTAGCCCTTGCCCTATCTTGCAATAAATAGCAAAACAAGATTTTGTCTCTTTATCTGTATTACATTCCGTATTTCTCTCATCTATAAAATCATGAAACCACTCCAAAATAAAATAACCCTCAGTTATAATCAGCTCCATCAGATAAGAGCTGTCTAATCTTGATAATAAAGGTTTATAAATTGTTTGAGATGTAAAAGACTTTCTTGAAAACTGCTTTAGTAAATTCCATAAAGTCTTATGTCCATCATCTTCTTTTGCAAATATTCTCGCAATATCCTCATTACTTATTATCCAAGATAAAAATTTACGGGCGTCACTAGAGCTATACTTATCTATCAAATTATCTAAAGAGGCTATAGAGACATTCAAATACAAATCAAATACATCATTATCTATATCTTCCAGTTCATCTTCATCCGGGTTTTCCAATAACTTGTAGACAGAATAAATGGCTTCCACCTGCCCCACTGTAAGCTCCTTACAATCTATCCTATCGTTTCTTATTCTAAACATTTCATCACAATACTCATGGCAATCATGCGTCTTGTCCTCGTCCTCACATTTATTGCCTCCAAAAATTTTAGCTGTTCTCGCAATAACAGTATCTCTGTCTCTGTCAGAGTCTTTTTTCTCTTGATATTCTTTATCAGAACGATCCACTAATTGCTCTTGTTCTAAAGGGGTGCAAGCTTCAATAAAGAAAATAAAAACAATTAAAAAAAAAAGGGGGGGGGGGGGGAGGATTTTTCTCATAATAAAGCAACTTGAAAGTATACATGAACCTTTATGATTTATTATCGGCTATTTTCATGATGATTTTTAAAGAAAATCTATCACCTTCCTATATATGTATCAAGATGATCTGCTTTTTCTTGTTCCTGAATTCGCCCTCTTGCCTTTAGTCTGGAATTGCAATGTTTTTAAAACCTTTATAAATACAGAGTCATTTTTTCCCCTAGCATGTCCTTTTTTGAAATAAAAAACATATTAAAATCAATGAATTATATAAGTTAGGGGCTTTGAAAGGGTGAACTCAGGGCCTGCTTTTTCTTGTTGTATCCTGAATATTTCAAACTTACAAGCCGCCAGACGCGCCTTCCCTCCGGTTTTCATGAGCGCCAAGTAAAACACCTTTACCTCTGGAAACGGCAAAAATCTGCGCTATGTAATCCTTAAACTGAATTTTATGCCCTTTAAGCTTCAGCTCTGTAATAAGCTCAGGGTTAAATCTTTTGTCTTCCATAAAAAGCTGTCTTGGTAAAAACTGATGATGAAGGCGCGGGGAGTGCACAGCCTGTTCAAGATTTAATTTATTCACTAAATGCCTGTATAAAGTTTGTAAAACAGCAGTTATAATAGTTGGTCCTCCTGCACCCCCTAAAACCATAACTGTCTGTTTATTTCTTTCCACTATGGTGGGAGTCATTGAGCTTAATGGTCTTTTTCCTCCTTGTACGGAATTATTTTTCCCCTGAACAAGTCCAAACATATTGGATTTATTTGGCAAAGTTGTAAAATCATCCATTTGGTTGTTTAAAACAATTCCATATTTTTTACTGACAATATGAGAGCCATAATAGCCGTTTAATGTAAGAGTCATGGCGATAGCATTCCCTTTGGAATCTACAAGGGAAATGTGTGTGGTCTCTTCAGATTCTTTTAAAGGAGACAGCCTGCGGCTTTTTCTCAAAGAAATTGTTTTATTTATATTTTCTATGCTTTTGTCCGAAGACCAGTCCTCTTCCTGGACTTTTATAAAATCAGGATCCCCCATTGAAGATCTAGGTAAAAAAGCCCTGGCCATAATTTCCGCCAACAGATGCAGCTCATCTAAACTGTAAAGCTTTTTATTATAAAGCTCCTGTTTTTCCATAAGTTTTAAAGCTCGGGATAAAATAATACCTCCTGAGCTGGGAAGAGGCATACTATAAATTTTATATCCTCTAAAAAAAACAGACACCGGCTTAAGCCATCTTATTTTGTATTTCTTTAAATCCATTTCTGTTAAAAGCCCTTTTTCCTGCTGAACAGTAAAAACAATATCTTTTCCTATAGGGCCTCCATAAAAGGCTTTACTTTTCTTTTTTTGAATCAGTTTTAAGGCTTTAGTCAACCAAGGCTGTTTCAAATTTTCATTAGGCTTGTAGGTCTTCCCTCTTTTCAAAAAAACATTTTTTCCATAAACATTAAATTTATCTTTTGATTTTTGAGTGATAGAAACCCATTCACCAGATACTGGAAAGCCCTTTTCAGCCAGAAAAATAGCGGGCTGAACAAGTTTAAACCAAGGCAGTCTGCCATATTTTTTATGAAGCTCAACAAGGCCCGCTGTAAAACCCGGCACTCCTACTGAAGCCCCGCTCTCCTGTGAGGATAAACCGCTTTTTTCAAAAAAGTCAGCCTGCATTTTATAAGGCGCGATTTCACGAAAATCCAAAGCTGAAACAGAATCATCCATTTTTATAAGGGCAAACCCCCCTGAGCCAAGAGATACATAATAGGGATGAGTGACAGACAAACCTAGAGCTACAGCCACAGCCATATCCACAACATTGCCTCCCTGTTTAAAAATTGTTTTTGCTATCATAGGAGAATGAGGAGAGGGGCCAGAGATAACAAATTTTGTCCCTTCAAAGGGAACGGCAACAGCATAAACAGCCCAAAAGGAAAAAAGAATAAAAATAAAAGGTCTATTCATAAAACTTCAATCATTTAGCAGGCCATCAATGTATGCAATTTAAAATAATTCATTATTTTAAAAAGTTTGTAATTATCATAACTTTATTTGTAACCAATGTAAAATCGTATTTTTATAAATGCAAATAAAATATTTGAAAAAATATATACAGTTCAAAAATACAAACTTGACAAAAAAAAATCAGACCTCATATTAAACTTTAGAAATGAAAAGGAGGTAAACATGAAATTAAAGCTTTATGATAAAAACCCCTGGCAGTTTTTCTATGATGCTGACAAGGATTTTGAAAACTTTTGGGATTTTCCCATAGAAAGAAAAAAACAGGCCTTTCCTTCCTGTGACTTTTATGAAGACAAGGATTGTTATTTTGTCAGTTTTGATTTGCCTGGGATAAAAAAAGAGGATCTTAAAATCCACTATGAAAACAAACTTCTGACAGTCTCAGGAACCAGAGAAGAAGAATATAAAAAGGAAAACAAAGAAAATCATTCCCGATTTTTAGAAAAATTTTATGGCTCCTTCAAGCGTTCTTTTAATCTGCCTTCTTCCATAGATGAAGAAAATATCTCAGCCCATTTTTCCAATGGAGTGTTGGAGCTTATTCTTCCAAAATCCAGTCATAACAAAGGGAAAGAAATTCCTATAAAAGAGGGCAAAAGGGAATCAAAGCTTTTTTCCAATTCTTTTAAAAAGAAAGAAAAACAAGCCGTATAGAGCAAAAACTAATAAAAAGGAGGCCTAGGCCTCCTTTTTTAGTTAACTTTTCCTATTGATCAAATATATTGAGTTTTGTTTATAATGACTATTGTGTCACGATCAGCTCAAAAACAAATCAGTCTGACAAAAAATATCAAACAGCCCAACCAATATGTTCAAGCTTTATATAATGAATACAAAGAATGGGCTTATGATGAACTGTCTGCTGCAAATTTAAAGGGGAGATGGAGAAAGGTTTTTTCTAAAAACTATACAGGGCCTCTTCATTTGGAGATTGGCCCTGGGAGTGGAAGACATTTTGCCAATCTTTGCCTTAATAATCCAAAAGAGTGCTTTTTATCCGTTGAATTAAAATATAAACCATTAATACAAACAATAAGAAGAATAAGAACCAGTGACAGCGTTAATGGAAGAGCCATTCGTTATAACGCCAGCCTCATTGGAGATATTTTTGAAGATCAGGAATTAAATAATATTTATATTCACTTCCCGGATCCTTGGCTTAAAAAAAGAAGAAGAAAAAAACATCAGCTGCTTCAGGAAGATTTTTGCAAAACAATTTATAATCTGCAAATCAAGGCCTCCATTTTAGAGTTAAAAACAGATTCAAAAGATTACTTTCTTCAATCTGTAAAGTATTTAAAAAAAGCGGGCTATAAATTATCCAAATACTGTTTGGACATTTATAAAAATATGACCCCAGAAAAAGGATTCATAAAAAATCTGAGTCAGTTTGAAGTTTTATTTTTTCAAAAAGCAATTCCTATAAATCAAGCTGTTTTTGTAAAAACTTAACCCTCTACATCCCTTTACATTGCCACTTCTTAAATCAGCCTAAAATTTCAGACAGACATTTTGGCCATAGAGCGGACATTCAAAAACTCTGCCTTAAAACCAAATTCATTTCACTGTTAAGAAATTACACCTGCCGGCAAAAAATAAAAAGAACCAGAAGATATGGAGCTGGAGCCCATCACACAGCCTTTTGCTGTAAATAAAATCAGTCAGTTTTCTAAAAAAAATCCAATACGAGTAAAAGGTTCATGGTGACTTAAGCCTCATTTGATAGGTGTTAAGTTGTTGAAATGACTGGAATACCCGTTCCTGCCCCTTCTGAGAAGAAATTTAGGAGATTATTAAGTTATTTTTAGTTGATCTAACAGCTCATCACCTGGGGGATCTGTTTTTATAGGCTTTTCAACTCAGTCTCATGGCTTAACTAGCCATGAACCCAATTTATTTAAAATGAGCAAGACATATAAATATTTTTCTCATTTTACAGGTTAGTATCAATACCAAATGATAAGATAATCAAGTTATTTAATTTAGTTTTCACTTAAGGTTTTTTAGTTTGGGATGAATATCATAAAGCCTCAATATAAACCCAAGTTTTCACTTAAGGGGGTCTGTTTTGGGCTCTTCTTCTCCTTCTTCTTCTCCTTCGGATTTTTTCCGCTCTGAGCTTTTCTATTTTCTGTTTTCTTTTTTTTCTATAATTCAGGAAAAGGAAGAGGCACCAAAGGCCACAGCCAGCCCACACAACAAAAACCAACACTTTAAGTAGAAAAACCCCTCTGTTGCTTTTTTGTGGAGGCATCTCTGATTCCAAATCCGTTTCATTCAGGATTTTGTCAATATAAGACATCATCTCCTGCCTTTGCTTGTCCGTCTGCCTTCTTATCCGGTCAATGCTGTCTTTTAATTTCTCGGACAGCCGCAGGCTTCTAATAGCTTTTAAAAACTGGTTGGCGTATTTTGTATAAATTTCCCTATGAGCGTAAAAACCGATAAAAATATGAACCTTCTCATTTAAGTCATCACAGCAGACTGTGCCCAGCGAGCGGGAAAACATATTGCTTGAAAGGCTGTTTTTACTAAAGTTTGCCATCCAGTTTTGCTGATGGATTGTAACTTTTTTTATCTGTCTTGCAGGGATTCTCAAACTTGTAAAAATCCGTTTGTATATATCTGTGTTATCTGTGCTTTTGCCTATTTTAGCCATAAGCAAAATGAGAGCAGGATTTTCTCCTTGGAATTGGTGATGGCAGACCCAATTCACCCCAAAGGATTTACAAGTCCAGTTTTCCCCTATTTCAAAACTGATATAAGAGTTTTCAAAGAGTTTTCTAGCCTGCCCCTGCCCGGAATAACTGAATAAAAGAACAAAGAGAAAACTGATCTTTAGTAAAGAGAAATAAGGCATATTTTAAGGCTTTTGTGTTTCCTTTGGAGCAAGCCCTAGGTATTTTGCCTGACAGCCACTGAGAGAAAATAGCAATAAATTTTTTAATTTATCTTTCAAAAATCCTCCTTGATTTTAAATGACACCAAATTGGTTTGAATTTTAATAATTTGCTTATAAGCCTTTAGGCGAACCGGCTTTTGTTTTCATGTCCTCATCACTCTCTGGCTTAGGAGGCAAACCTGCGTCTTTCATACCTATACCCTCTTCTAACTGAGACGGACCAGCTTTTTTCCTAAGCTCCTCCAACTCCTCAGGACTCATACCGCACTTAGTTTCATGCTCACTGCAAAATATATAACCCAACTCAAATTGTAGACGAATAAGATCTACATCCTCATCATTCATAGGAATTAAGTCCGCTATTGAAGGAGGTTTTTCCTTCTCTCCAGCAACAGCCCTATAAGCCTTTCGCAAAAGTTTTCTTGCTTTTTTCCCAGTATCCCTATAAGCCCTCTCCACTTTCAGTTTAGACCTCTTAAAAAAACCTGACAAACCAGAGCCAGCCTCTGCATCCTCCCTAGCTCTTCTCTTCTGCTCCTCAGCCTCTTTAGCCAACTCCCTTTCCATCTCCTTCCGCTTTAAGTCATCACTGTGCTTTCCCTCATACCAATCCCCCACATCCATCCACTTGTTATAATCCTTTGGCTCCGGAAAAGGACTCCCCTCAGGGCATATACCCATACAGGGGGGAAGTTCAGCAGACTTCTTATCACCCTCTCCCTCCTCTTGGGGGGAGGCTTTAGCTCTCTTATCACCATCAGAAGCATACTCCGGAGGAGCCTCATACTCTCTTTTAGAATCCCCTACATTCTTATTAACAGATGCATCATCAAAGTCTTTAATGCCATACTCCTCCTCCTTTCCAACACCAGGCAAAGGAAGATTATTATTCACAGAGCTTGGCTTTGATCCCCTCCTTAAACTGGGATCACCAGAACCATAAGTGTTAGGGGGAGAAAGACTGGCTATTCCCCCCTGCTGCTGAGCGGCTCTTTGCTCCTGAGCCTGATAACATAACTTTTGAGCTTTAGCCCTGGCGCTGGCCTGTCTCTGACCTGCATTCCTCTTTAATGCCTCTAAAGGGTCTGAACAGCGGGCTATCTCATCTGTTGTGGAATCAAGACTGAGACTAACCTGCTTGTTTCTTCTTCTGCTGTATTCCCTGTAAGCTGTTTGAATAGATTTTATATGGTTTAGGCAGGAGGGAATATGAGCATCAACTAAAATCTTTGGAACAACAAAACACTTTAAAAAAGACTCTTTAAAATCTTGCAGCTCCGTTTCACAATCTGAGCCTGAGCTTTCACACCTTTTTACAGACTGCTCGCAGATGTTTCTCCTCTCCTCTAAAATCCCTGTCTCCATAGACTGAAGATTAGGGCTTCCTGGGGCGCAGACATCACCACCACCACTTCCCGCATCATTGACATAAGATTGAATCTGGCTTTTGTATTGGGCTTTCTCATTCCCGTCTAAGTATTCACAGCTTTCAACATCATTGCAGCAGACTGCTGTTTTTTTCTCTTCCGCAGAGCATATCCCAAAAAGACTTTCGGAAAGCTCCTCCTGAGATATGTTTCGGACAGCAGGAAGCTTCATTTTTAAATCCGCAACACATTCTGTAGACATAGAGCAAATCTGAGGCAGACTTGCAATATGATCAAAAATCTCTTGATTGCTGGTAAAGAAACCCTTAATAAACTCCTTCTTGTCACAATCGCTGCTATATTCTGCCAAACCTTCCAATAAAGGCTCAAGGGGCTTGCCGTGTATATTGTGATCATTATAAGAGGCAAAAACTGTTTTTACACAGCTTTCAAAATCGGCAAATTCATCAAAAAATTCCTTCATCCTTGTTATCATATTAGGCCACTCCTCGTGATAGCCTGCATTTTGAAAGCTATCCTTTAAACCGGGAGCCCTGGAGAGAAACTTATTTATGGCTTTATATAAATCCAAGTAATCTCTTTTTAAAAGACTTTTACATCTCATCTGCAAGCCTTGAACACTGTTCATGGTTTGACCATAAGCGGCTTTGTTAAAATACCCCTCCACAGCACTTGTAAAGGAATCATACTGCTCAGGGCATTCTTTTAAAAAAGCTTGGCTGATTGATTGTCCGTGGTCAAAACGATAAACAACATCACCACCGCCATACATCCCGCTGGAGGTCGCTCTTGTGTAATGCGATTTTAGGCTTTCTCCAAATGTGTCAGTTGCATGTTGGTAGGGATTTGGGGTTTCATAATATTGTTCTTTTGATTCATTGAAATCGGCATTGCTATAGCAAGAAAAAGCAATCACCAAAGTTAGAAAACCCTTTGGGATAAGTTTAAACTTATTAAATTTAAAGAGTTTTTGATAGAGCTTATACAAATTCACAACTGACCTCCTTATTTTAAAAACACCATTTTTTTAAAGCCTTCTTAATTTTAGCCAATTATTAAAGCTTAAAGCATTTTTTATTTTTTCTCAAATTTTTTTTAGTTTTTTGTTTAAAAAAACTGTCCGGTTTTTTTGCGGTTTTTATACCTCTTTGTAACTTTTTATAAAATTTCCTTTAAAATAGAGACTTTGCTATTGCTTTTTTAAGTGATTTCGGCTAGTAATAAAGACATAATTTGTAAGACACAAAGAGAGGAGGGTTTTATGTTTAAATATTTTGGTATACCTTTAATCTTTATTCTACCCTCTTTAACTTTTGGACAGAGTTATACTAGAGGAATTCTTACATGTGATGACTTTGCTGAAATGAAGGAGTGGTATAGAAATGAGCCGGATAATAATTATGCAAAAAAAGCCTATGCAGAGTGCCTTATTGCAAAGGGAGAGGGTGCAAAAGGCTTCAGTATACTTCAGGCAATAATAGGAAAACATAATGATGTAAGTGCTGCTTTCATGCTAGCGCAGTATATAGAAAGTGGTGGAAGGCTTGACAACACTGTAGATGAAGACTCAGTTGATGAGGCGATAGCAGCTTTTTTGCAGGTTTTAACCTTTATTGAGGTTTCTCGTGATTATCCCTATAATGGCTTCTGGCATACTGAAGAGGGCCGTCAAATGGAGTTACACTCTCATTATAGTGTGGCTTTGTTGTATAGTGCAAAATTTATGTATGGAGCCGCTGGTTCAGACAATGAGTATATGGGCCTGAGCCATTCAAAAAGAACTTATCCTGAATATAGCCGCTATACAAAAGACAGCCTTAAACAAACAATTCATTATGCGGAAAGATGTTTGGCATTGCCTCGTAAAGCTCATTTTAAGCCAGAAAAATACAGAAAGATCATATCGGCCTGTCAGGTGTTAAAAGAGGAGGCTGAGGCTCTTTTGCCCCTTGAAGATAAAAGATTATTTTATCTTGCTCAGTATAACTCCTGTAAGGCTAATTCATCTAATTGTGATGGGTATATTGAAGTTAAAGATGAGATGGTGGCTATTATGAGACAAGCTAAATCTGATCGGCGTGATATTTTTGGTGTGAAAGCTTTAGCTTCACAGCAGTAAGATATTTTAATTCTACAGTTCAAGCCAGCACTCAGTAAATCTTAAGTTTTTTTGTTTTTCTTTCCCGCTTAAAAGTTTAACTCTCTTTTTTTATCTAAACTAAATCTTTGTCTAAAACAGCTCTTCCTTAAACTATCTTGAAAAGTTTAAACATCTCACTTTTTTTCCTCTTTTGTTTTTCCTAGTCATTTCAACTAACTTAACTCCTATCACAGCAGGATTTTAAATTTAGCCTCAAATCAGTAAGATTTTTAATTCGCCGGATGTGATGACGCACAGATGCCTGCTAAACCTTCTTTATTGCGACAGGAAAAAGTACTCTCTAATAGCTAGTGACAACATCCCAAATATATAAGCAGTAACAACTTCTCAATTCAATTAACTTTTAAAAATATTTTCATCCCCTTATCTTGCTTTAACTTTTCAAATGTTTATTTTTGTCCTTAAATTTTCTCTTTATAAAATCAGTTTTTATTCAATCCACTTAAAAGTTTAAACATCTCATTTTTTGCGGTTTTTATATATTTTGTAACTTTTTATAAAATTTCCTTTAAAATAGAGACTTTGCTATTGCTTTTTTAAGTGATTTAGGCTAGTAATAAAAACATAATTTGTAAGACACAAAAAGGGGAGGGTTTTATGTTTAGGTTTCTTATTATATTTTTATTTGCTTTACCCTCTTTAAGTTTTTCACAAAATTATTACCGCAAGGGCAACATTATATGTGATACTGACTTTAAAAAAGCAAAAGAATGGTATATAAATGAACCGGATAATAATTATGCAAAAAAAGGCTATGCAAAGTGCCTTATTGCAAAGGGAGAGGGTGCAAAAGGCTTCAGTATACTTCAGGCAATAATAGGAAAACATAATGATGTAAGCGCTGCTTATACGCTAGCGGAGTATATAGAAACCAATGGAAGGCTTGACAGCTCTATAGATGAAGACACAATTGATGAGGCGATAGCAGCTTACTTACAGGTTTTAACCTTTATTGAGGTTTCTCGTGATTATCCTTATAATGGTTTCTGGCATTCTGAAAAGGGCCTTCAAATGGAGTTAAACTCTCATTATCGTGTGGCTGCAATATATGGTGTTAAATATAAAACAGGGTTTAAAAGCTCAAGCAATGAGTATATGGGCCGTTCAGCAGACGCTTATCCTGAATATAGCCGCCACACAAAGGACAGCCTTAAGCAAATGCTTCATTATGCGGAAAGATGTTTAGCTCTTCCTAAAAAACCCCACTTTGACCCTGTTGTATACAGAGAGAACAAAGCAGCCTGTCAGGTGTTAAAAGACGCAACTCATGAGCTTTTGCCCCTTGAAGATAAAAGATTATTTTATCTTGGTCAGTACTCCTGTAGGACTAATTCATCCAATTGTGATGGATACAGTGAAGTTGAAGATGAAATAAATTTTGTGATAGGACAAGCTATTGCTGAGTTAACGAAAATTTTTAATTCTACAGCTCAAGCCAGCACTCAGTAAATCTTAAATTTTTTTGCTTTTCTTTCCCGCTTAAAAGTTTAACTCTCTTTTTTTATCTAAACTAAATCTTTGTCTAAAACAGCTCTTCCTTAAACTATCTTGAAAAGTTTAAACATCTCACTTTTTTTCCTCTTTTATTTTTTCCAGTCATTTCAATTCATTAACACCTATCACAGCAGGATTTTAAATTTAGCTTCACATCAGTAAGATATTTTTCTTACACTTAAAGGAATGTGAATTTAGATTTAATCACAGAAAAGAAAACTTATATAAATTGATATTAAAATTGGTAAAAAATAACCCTCTTAAAGTATCATGAACCATCCTCTTAAGTCACCATGAACCTTGTAAACATTCAAACAACCAAAAATCTTTACCTTTTAATTAAAATTATCTATAATGATCAAGATTATAAAACATGATTCCAAAAAATAACTTAACTTGAAGAAACAACAATGAGATTTCTCAACAAAATAATGATTATTAAAAAATGAATATCTGTGTTTTAAAAAAAAAGAGAGCCAACAAAACAATAAAGAGATTACAGTCTAATTTTACCTTGATTTATAGGCTTTTTATAAAAAATATATGGGTATCTACACATAATAATAAAGGCCAGGTTATTATAGAGTATATCCTTTTGCTCATTGTATCCACATCTATAGCCTTGGTGTTTGTAAATCTAGTGAGTGTTCAAGCCAGTGATTTAAGCCCTGTTTTTAAATACTGGAGAAATCTTTTAATATTTATTGGAAGAGATATAAGCACTTAAAAACAGTTAACATTTATTTAAAAAAAAACTACATTTAAACTTTATAAAGATATAATAACTCAAACAATCATTAGAAAAAACTTTTTAAACGGTTATGAATCAAAATAAGCTGTATAACTTAAATCCAAAATCTTACTTTAATATATGGGAGAGTCAAAAAATATTTAAAATCAATGCCTCTTCATTTAAAAAAAGCCTTAAAAAGGCTCTGTCTGGAAATTATAAAGGCATCTTATTGGATGAGCCGTTTCTTTATAATAAAAACCTGATATTCTACATTAATGAAGCCCTTAAAGAGGGTTTACAGCCTGTCCTCCAAGTTACAAGCAAACGCTTTAAAGATAAAAAATTAGATTTGGAGGTTATTAGTAAAGTATACAATGCATTAATATTAAACATAAATTCTTCAACTGCAAACCCCTCATCATTTAATACAATTTTTGATGAAACAGACAGTCCTTATTATAAAGATGTTCAGCCCTTTCTCTTTCAAGAGCGTTTTTTGAAACAAAAACTATTACAAAAAGTGAGATTATCTAAAACCCCTTTAATTTTTAATGTTATTTTTGATGAAATAAAAAGCCTCCCTTTTAAAGACATGCAGAATTTTCTAGATCAAATGTTTTTTACCTATATTATCACTAAAAACAATTATAAAACTCCATTTCAAAAAAAGCTGCCAAGGGAATACTTGGAGAGAACAGAGTTTTATTTTCCCTATAAAAAATCTTTTTTTGATCCTTTTTTAACTCCAAGACAGGTTTATAAATTCATAAAACAGCAAGATTCTGCAAAAAATAAATATAAAAATCTCACTATAACAGAGCTGGATTCAACTATAATAGAGTTTAATTCTTCAAAGGCCATTCAGGCCTGTCAAAGTGAAGTATATGATAGCCGCATACCAGAAGATATGGAGCTGGAGCCCATCACACAGCCTTTTGCTGTAAATCAAATCAGTCAGTCTTCTAAAGAGATATATTTTTCCGTAGTTATTCCCTCTTACAATAATAAAACACAACTTATAAACACATTAAAATATTTAGCGGGACAAAATTACCCAAAAGCTGAATATGAAATTATTGTTGTGGATGACGGCAGCTCAGATAATACAAAACAGGAAATCACAAAATTTATGCAACAGCAGCCAGGGGTTAATTTTAAAGCCATTTATTTCCCCAGAGTGGTTGAAAAAAAGGCGGGAGAAGCCCGTTTTCGGGCAGGTATAGCTAGAAATCTTGGAGTAAAACACAGCAAAGGCAAAATTTTAGCTTTTCTGGATGCAGACATTCTCACACCTCCTGACTATCTTAAACGATTAAAAGCAGAACATGAAAAAGCTGATGTTATTTTACTAAAGCGTTACCATTTAAAACATAAAACCCCTATAAAAGATATGTCTTTTAACCATGAAAAGTTAAAAAAATGGTATTCTATTGAGGAAAAAAATTATTGGGGCCCCTTTTATGAAAAAGGATTTGATAAAGTCCAAACACCTTGGAAATATATTTGCACTTATGGCCTCTCCCTTTCTAAAAAAGACTTTCAATCTGTTGGGGCTTTTGGAAAAAATTTTGTGTTCTATGGTTTTGAGGATACAGATTTAGGCTACAGGCTTTTTAAAAAGAATAAAAAATTTCTTTTAAGTGATATTAAAGTTTACCACCAAGCCCCCCCCAAAGAACAAAGTATGCGCTTGCAAAACCCCTTATTCAGACAAAGGCAGCTTTCTAAAACGGCTAAAATATTTTTTTACAGGCATTTAGATCCAAAAATATATGAAGAGCTAAAATCCTATATGATACAAGAAAGAAACTTTTATTATTTTTTTCCCTTTTTAAAAAATAAAAATTATTCCTCAATACAAACTTGATTGGCGCAAAACATCTGTATTCTCTGACTGGCAATTTGAAAAATACTGCTCTTTTTTCCTAAATTAGCATTATCTTTTTCTAAATTAGCATCTGGCTTTTTCTCTTTTTTCCCTTTTTTATCAGAGGATGCAAGTCGACCGCCTGGCCCCCCGCGACTTCCCGCTAAGGCGGCATAACCTCCACTACGACCGCCTCCTCCAGAAAAAGAACCCAAACCCCCTCTGGAACCAACAGGATATCTACCACCAGAACGAGCTTTAGAAGGAGAAGCTAAGCCTCCTCCAGAAGATCCTCCTCCTCCTGAAAAGCCTCCAGAAGACCCTCCCGATCCCCCTCCAGGGGCAGCAGCTAATTTCACAGGAGAGGGTGGATTGGCAGGATCAGGAATATCCGGCTCATCATCCCAATCCTTAATGCCATCACCATCACCTGGATACAGCCAGGATCTATTATTCTTGTTAAGTTCATTATCACCAGCAAAACTTCCACCTGCAGGTGTTTTGTTAGAATTTCGTGTTAAAGAAGGTGTATTAGGGGGGGGGGATTCAAATTCCCCCTCAAGAAGCCTTTTACAAAGCTGAATAACAGGAGGAGGAACAGGTCCTCCTGCATTCCGCCCTTTGTCAATTCTATCGGGCTGATGATAGCAGTTGACAATTTCCTTTTCATCAGACTCTTCAGATAAATGGTTCATTTTACTAAATCCATGAACTGCTGAAGAGTTTTTATAAGCTCTGGCAAACAATAGAATATAGCCTACAGTTTTCCCATCTGTCTTTTCTGCTGTGCTGTATGCGCCTACTGATGCTTCATCAGATGTTACCACTTGTAAGTCTTCATCTCCAGTTGAATCTATCATACATACTTGATTTGCCATGAATTGATCGGCTGCTTCTCTATCATTGATTTTTTTTGGATCATCTTCTTCTTCATCAATATTATCATGCTCAGCGCATTTATAAGCAAACTCAATAATCCCTGATAAACTATTATATTCTGAAGGCACTGCATCAGAAAAGCAGGCTTTAAAATCCCTCCTAAAAGACTCCACCTGGTTATTGCACGCCTCTTTGCATTCATCAATCTTATCCTTACAATTGGTTTCCACAAGTGTTGATAATTTTGAAAGCAGGTTTGTTCCAAACATCCCCATACTTACATTATTTTGAGCAGAGCACAGCTTTTCTGTAGCCTCTTCATGACTGAGATCACCAGAAACAATATCCTTGCTTATATCAAATTGTTTGGCTACAGAATAAAAAGCAGGCAGTTGAGGGACTACACCTTTAGCGATATCCATAATCAGGCTTGAGCAGCTATTTGGATTGCTGCAGCATTCTGCAGCTTCAGCCTTGTTTTGCTTGCAATGTCTCCTAATGGACAGAAAAGGCACTTCTGTATTTTTTGTCCCACTATCATCAGCTTCCTCACTGGCCTCCTGTCTTTCCAGATAGTCATTTACAAGTTGATTTACACAATCCTGAGATGCTGATAATACGGCCTTTGCTGCGAGGGAGCTATCTGTTGTTTCTTCTTCTCCTTCTGCTATGGAAAAATACAGAAAGCCAAAGCAGAAAAAGAGTATTAAAAATACAAAACTTTTTTTTAAACAAAACCCAATCATACTTATTAACCTTTCAACAATCTCCCGCTAAATCAGCCTAAACCTCTATCACTTAAAGTCCATCTATTTGCTTAACAGTAGGCTCTCTAAATATAATCGGAATTTATGCCTATTTCTTAAGGATTTTTTGAATTTTCTGTGTTCTGTTAAATTGGATAAATGTCATCTCTTCAGCAATATCTACTCAAAAGTTCAAACAGGCATTTTGCGCAGATCAGGCTTTTAGCCGTTTAACGTTCAAAACCGAACTCTCTTCTGATTTGATATTGACTAAAGAAAGGGATATTTACCAGATAAAACTTCAATTATATAAAATGTACTAGTTACGACATGATCTGACACTGTTTGAAAAGATCAGGGTTACCCGTTTTGATAAAGATGTAGTCTATCAAAACATAAAGGAGGTAACCCATGATAGAAACTAACAGAAAAATCATAAGAAATAAAGTTGGTTTGCTGAATTTAGCAGAACAACTCGGTAATGTGTCAAGAGCCTGTAAGGTAATGGGCTTTTCAAGAGATACATTTTACAGGTATAAAATGGCTTTTGAGCAAGGAGGTGTTGAGGCTCTTTTAGAGACTTCCAAAAGAAAGCCAAATATGAGGAATCGTATTGATGAAGCTATAGAAGAGGAGATTCTTAGTTTATCTTTTGAATATCCTGCTTATGGTCAAGTCCGTATTAAAAATGAGCTGGCTAAGAAAGGTATGAAGATATCCCCTTGTGGAGTGAGATGTGTTTGGCTAAGACATGATTTAGAAACGATAAACAAGAGGTTGAAATATGTAGAGGAAAAAGTAGCTAAGTCTGGGGGAGTTCTTACAGAGAGTCAAATACAAGCTGTAGAGCGTTTTCAGCAAAGCCGTATAGCTCATGGAGAGATAGAGACAGAACATCCGGGGTATCTTGGGAGTCAGGATACTTTTTATGTTGGGACCTTAAAAGGAGTGGGACGAGTGTATCAACAGACCTATGTAGATACTTATACGAAGATAGCTCATTGTAAGCTCTATAAGATGAAGACGCCGATTACAGCAGCAGATTTATTAAATGATAGAGTGTTGCCTTTTTACGAGCAGGAGGGTTTAGGGATTTTGAGGATTTTAACAGACAGGGGGACGGAGTTTTGTGGGAAGCCAGATAGTCATGACTATGAGCTTTATTTAGCTTTGAATGATATTGACCATACGAAGACAAAGGCTCGTCATCCTCAGACGAATGGGATATGTGAGAGGTTTCACAAAACCATTTTACAGGAGTTTTATCAAGTGACATTTAGAAAGAAGATTTATACTAATATAGAAACTTTGCAAAAAGATCTTGACGAGTGGTTGTATAAGTATAATTATGAGCGGACGCATCAGGGGAAGATGTGTAATGGCAGAACCCCAATACAAACTTTAAAGGAAGCAAAGTATTTGTGGGATGAAAAGGTAGGACAGATAAATAAAAAAACGGACAATTAGGAGATAACTGACACGGGTAACTGTCAGATCATATCTTAACTAGTACATATAAAAGTTCAATTTTTTCAAAAGAGTTCAAACAGGCCCTGAATTTGCCTTTTAATCTGGCATTACAATATTTTAAAACCTTGATAAATATAGGATTTTTTATTTTTTTCTAGTATGTCTATTTTCTTCTAGTATATCCTCTGATATAAAAAGATATAGTAAAATCAATGATTTATAGGAATCAAAAGCTTTGGAAGGGTGAACTCAAGAATAGGTTTTATTTGCCGGCAATCATAAGCTCTGACACCAAAAAAGAAGGAGCTTTTGCTGAACCATAATAAATACGGCTATCTCTCCCCACTTTTAAGATATTTGAAAAAACATCTTTTATATTGCCGGAAACTGTAAATTGACAAAGAGGCCTGGCCTCTCCCTTATCCCATAAAAAACCCTCTGATTCTATAGAGAAATCCCCTGAAATAGCGTTATAGCCTGCAAGCCCTTTAAGATTATCTATTACAAGCACCTGTGGGAACTCTGTTACAAGCTCCTCAAAAGAATATTCCCCCTCTGACATAACAAGGTTTGTGGCTGAAATATCAAGACTGCCTTTACTGTCAATCCATGAAGCTTTTTTGGTATGGGGAACTTTTAAAGCCCTGGCAAAAAAAGAGCTGCTCAGGTAATTTTCTAAAATCCCCTTTTCAACCAATGTGGTTTTTTCCATAGCAAAACCTTCTCCATCAAATGGTCTGGAATAAAAACCCCATACAGCAAAAGGATCATCATAAATGGAAAGCCACTCTGAAAAGAGTTGTTTTTTAAGAGAATCCTTAAAAAAAGACAAACCTTCAAAAACCAGTTTACCATTCATCAAATTAACCAGATATTTTAACAGTATTGAAGAAGCTTTGCCAGCCTGAAAAACAATAGGATATTTTTTGGTTTCAGGAACAGAATAATGTAACTTTTTTAGAGCCTCTTCTGCTGATTTTTTGCCAAGAGTTTTAAAATCAATATTCTTATAACTTCTGGAGTTTGTTTCACTAAAACCATTGGATCGACTCTTTTCCCCAACAGCCAAAGAATAACAATAAGCTGAAATATCATTGGCTCGGTAAATGGATTGTGTATTTTTACTATTTACAAAAAAACCATAATTATCCAAATCAGAGACATAAGAATAAACAGGCTGAACCCTTTTGTCAGAATTAAGACAAGCTGTATTTATTTCTTTTGCTTTTCTAATTTTATCTTTTGTATTTGTTTGTTTAAAATCCTCCCTGTAAAAATGGGAAAAATCTCTGTACTCCTCTTTTTGACTCAAATCCCCTCTCTCCTCTTTGTCAGAAAGCTGTAAACTATCAAAAGCTCTTTTATAACAGTCCTCAAAACTTGCCTTGGAAAAATCTTTTGTATAAGAGGTTCCAATCTTTTTCCCTTGCAAAATGCAAAGATTAATATGTCTTTCCTCAGAACTGGAACAGTTTTTTAGTTTTTCCTTTTGAAATAAAATTTTGGTTTGTTTTTGATGTTTGCCATAAAGGGCAAATTCCACAGCATCCTTTTTTGCAAGAGATTTTAACCATTCATGAAACTGATTGAGTTCAGATGGCTCCATTTTAATTCTGTCCTCCCACTGTCAATTCAGAAACTAATATAGGAGGCTGTCCTACAGTCACAGGAACCCAGCCACTGATAGAGCCGCATTGACCAGGGGCTAATTCCAAATTCTTTCCCACCTTTACAATTTTAGATAAAGTATCCAAACCATTCCCAATCAAGCTAGCGCCCTTAACAGTCTTATCCAAATGGCCATTTTTAATGATTCGGGCAGAAGTGACAGCAAAATTATAATTTCCTGTTCCGGGAGTAACAGACCCGCCACCTACAGTTTCAGCAAAAAGACCATAATCAATATCCTTTATCATCTCCTCTAAAGAGGAATGACCTGGAGCTATATATGTATTTCTCATACGGGAGGTTGGAGGATATTTATAGTTTTGTCTTCTTGAACTTCCGGTCATCTTATAAGAGGTTTTCTGAGAACCCAATTTATCCACCATATAAGCTTTTAAAATACCTTTTTCAATCAAACAGGTTTTTTGAGAGGAATTCCCTTCATCATCTTTATTTATAAAACCATACTCCCCCTGGAGGGTGCCATCATCATAAGCAGAAATACAGGAATTGGCTACTTTTTTGCCCAATTTATCCGAAAAAATTGAAAAACCCTCTGCTACAGAAGTGGTCTCCATACCATGACCACAAGCTTCATGAAAAATCACTCCACCAAAGCCCTTATTGATGATTACAGGAAATTTTCCGGCTGGCGCCGGTTCAGCTTTCAGGTTTTTTAAAGCCTCTCTTCCAGATTGATAGCTGACTTCCTTTAAAAGCTCTTCATCCAAAAAATCAGGGTTACAAGCGCGCCCTATAAGACTAAAACCTTTCTCTTTTTGATCTTTATCTTCAGCAATAGAATTCACACGAAATGTAAAATAAGGGCGAACATCCAAAGATAATGTCCCTTCAGAATTAGCCACTTGAACAACTTTGGAAGTCCTCTGTAAAGTAAAATGACATTGAGAGATAAGAGAGCTTTTCGCCCTTAACTCTTTATCCAGTTTTTTTAACAAAGTTTTCTCTTTTGCAAGATCAGTTTTAAATTTATTGGGAAACTCCTGAATAAAAGAAGAAACAAATGGCTCTTTTCCTAAAAGAGGTTTTTTTCTTGTTCCCTGTTTTCGGTTAGCTGTTAAAGATTTTAATCCGTTCAATAAGCTTTTTTCATCCAGAGTATTGGTATAAGTGTAAAGCTCCTCATTCCCATAAAAAAGACGGATACCGGCTCCTACATCCTTACCGCTTATATAAATCACATCAGAGGACTTTAATTCCATAAGACTGGAAAAGCCCTCCTCAGCATAAATCTCACAAAAATCAGCCCCTTTAGATAAAGCCGCATTAATAACATTGGATAGTATTCCTTCAGATATAATCACTGCAATCCTCCCTCAGTTTTACGATATCCTGAGAAATATGAGTTATGATGCTCTCTTTACTATTTTGTATTTGGTTCAAGACTAGTTAAGGGGTTTATTTCTAATGATTTTTAATAATAACAAATACAAATTATCCTGTCTATGATTAAATCTAAATTCACATTCTTTAAGATGCAAGTAAAAAGTTTTTTTATCCATAACTCTAAACTTATAAAGCCTCACTTTAGCTATACCCCAAAAGTTTTCCATTCCGTTAATGTGATTTCTAATCTTCTTTTTTTCCTTTTTAGCAAATTCATCTCTTCCATGATGAACCCTATAATGCTTTTTATAACCTAAATCTACTAAACTATCGTAGGTCTTAAATCCATCTGTAAAGACTCTTGTTCTTTTACTAATCTTCGAGGTTATCAGAGGCAAAATCTCTTGTTTTGAACCATTTTTAATAACCTGAGTATAGACATTCCCACCCCGTTTTTTTAAACCAAATACGATTGTTTTTCCTATAGCCCCTTTTCCTCTTTTTCCTCTTATTCTTTTTGCTCCAAAATAACTTTCATCCATTTCTATTTCTCCTTTTTCAAAAGGACTTTCTTTTTCACAAATTTCACAGGATTCTTACTCTGATATTTTTTAGAATTTTATTGATTGTATTTCTGTTTGTTTGTGTCAAAAAAGCTATTTGAGAGGCTGTCAGATCATGTCTTAACTAGTACAATTGATATTAGTGCCATTCAAAAATCTTTACCTTCTAATTACTACTTTGTATGAACCATAAGAGCCTGAGGGTTATAAAACTCACCATTCTTCACTACTCTATACACGGTCGTTAAAACTTTCCTTGCTAAAGCCACTAATGTCTTTTTCTTATCTCTGCGCTTTTCTATACGATTGAAAAAAACTCTCAATGGCCTAGACTCATAGCTTTGCATCCGAGCTATAGTATGAGCACATTGTAACAACTATATATTATCTCAGATTCATCTGAAACTAAACACCTAGTCATGAACCTTAAGAAATTATTTACTGCGTTTGAAAAGATATTGTTTTAAATAGTTCTGTTTTTGTAAATTCTTCATTTTTCTCTAAACATTCAAAGGCTGTTTGTCCCCAGAAGTTCTTTTTATGAAGTTCAGCTTTATAGTCCAAAAGGAGTTTGATAACTTCTGGATCAATAACTGAGTTTTCATTAAATACATTTGGAACACAAGCATTTTCAAGAGGCTGGGCATATGGTTGCTTTTTATCTTTAACTTGTTTAGGTGTATTTGGATCCGCCCCTTTCTTTAATAGAAGTTTAATAACTTCGATAGGTGCTCTGCTGTTTATTGCATTAGCTAAAGGCGTTGCTAAAATTAATTGAGAACCCAGATAAAATGAACCGAATGCATTTACCTCTGTGTCATACTTTAATAGCGCTTTTGTAAATTCATAGGATCCTCTTATTGCAGCATCATGAAGGGCTTTTTTATTCATTTGCATTTCTATTTGCTGTCCTTCTATAAACTTAGTATCTTTATCCATGAGTTTATAATCCACACCAGCTTCAATAAGTAAATCAATCATTTCGGTATATTGCCCATAACGAACCAGTAGATGTAACATACTTTGATTTGTATCTTGTCTGACTTCATTAATATTTTTTATGTTTTTAAGTTTTTCTTTTAATTCTTCAAAGGTTACATTTTTCCAAAATTCTGGGGTAAGATGATCTGGAATTTTTATCTTATTTATATTATTATCATTTGAAGCTGTATTTTTAATTTTATTGGATTTTTGAGCATTATCATTTTTATCGTATGTATATATATAATAACCAACATATACTACACTTAAAATAAATAAAGTAACAATTAGTAAGTATTTCATTTTAATTCTATTATGATATTATTCCTTCTTGAAGGGTAGTAAAATTTAATAGAAAGTCAAGATTTTTTTAGGTCAACCCCCTAAATAAGGACAAAATAGACTAGTAGTAAGTTTTTTTGGAGATAAGGATTTAAACGGAGATAGAAGGAGGAGAGATGAGCTTATTTTTGAGTTTTTCTTTAAATTCAAAGGGAGTGAGATAAGATAAAGAACCATGAAGTCTGTCTGTATAGTAAAAATCAATAAAATCTAAAGTTTGTTCATAAGCCTCTTTAAAAGTTTTAAAATATCTTGTCTGTAAAAACTCTATTTCATAAATGGAAAAAAAGATTCTATATAAGAGCATTCTTCTAAGGACAGGAAAGGGGTGTAAATTCATGAATTCCTCATGAGGCCATCGAATTCACAGGCACAAACCACTTATGGACATAATATCAAACTTCAATAATTTAGCAGATAAGAAAAAAACTGTACAAAACATCATTATTAGAAAGTTTAAATCTGAAAAAACAAACAGATAGAACACAAAATCTGTGAATGAACCCAGTCATTTGACTGAAATTAAGGTCAAGAAAACTCTGATAAGCCTAAGGTTTTATACTCTTTTGTTCTGGTCTTTCTCTATAAAGTTAACTTGAATAGCCTGCTTTTTAAATGAAGGAAATATAAAGTTTTTATTAAAATGGTGTTCCCTTCTGTTTCTGGACATATCCTTAAAGCCAATACCCATTAAAAGAAGGGGCTGTCTTTTTAAACCAAGAATTTTTTTTACAGCTATATAATCAAAACAAGAACAACAGCCTGTTACATAACCTAAAAGGCTTGCTGTTAAATTTAAATAACCGGCAGCTATGCCAACAGCTTGATCTCTATCTCTTGTTAACATGTTTTTACTTTTCTCTGTAAATTTCTCTTCATCTTTAGCTTTTAACTCTTCATTCCTGTATTTATAAACTTTATCCGTCGTAATAACTTCAGCCTCTTCAAAAACAACCAAGAGATTAGCTAAAGTTTGTGAGTTTGTCTGATAATTTTCAGGATCCATTCCAAAACCTTTTGTATTATCATGAATTTTCTCTATAACTTCTCTATCAAAAACAAAATGAACACTGTAAAAGGAAATATTTTGCTTGCTTGGACACTGAGAAACTGCCGTTTTAAGAAGTCCTATATCCTCTTCAGGTATGGATTGATTTAAATCAAAATTTCTATTGCAGCGCTGGCTTTTTAAAATGGCTTTACGAATATCTTTGTGTGGTTTTGCAATCATAGTTAGATCTATGTCATGGATAGAAAAAAATGTCAAGTTTTTTAGATTAATTCTGATTTTTTTAAGCTTTTATCATGAGTTCGCTCTTTTGCTCTTTAAGTTTGGCATTAAAATATTTTAAAACCTTTATAAATATAGGGATTTTTATTTTTTTCTTTACCTGCTTGACATAAATTAAGACATAGTAAAATCAATGATTTATAGGGGTCAGCCTTGAAAGGGCGAACTTAGGAAAAAGCTAAAAATGAGTTCAGCTTTGAACACAAAGCGGCTAAAGGACGCCTTAACAGCGGATTATAAGACAATCCAAAAACTTTTAGGACATCTCAGCATACAGACAACCTAAATTTACACCTCTGCCAGATCAGACAAACTTAAATATGTTTGAACTTTTAAGAGGAGCGCTTTCCTGTCAAAAAAAATTAAGCATTCGTATTATACTGATTTTGTTTAAATTTTGAGGTCTCTAATATAAACAAAATCGGTATAAATAATCACATATTTTTTGAAACACAAAAAGCATTATAAAAATTTAAATAAACCCAATGAGAAACCGATTGCATAAATATGAAATGGATTTTTATTTTCTCTTTTTTTATCTTTAGCGCCTGTGGCAGAGATTCAACAAAACCACAACAAAGAACAAAACCGAAACAAAGGACAAATCCACCGAAAAAAGAGCAAGCCATTGAAGTCCATCAGACTGATGACTGTTCTGCTAAAGTTATATCACAAGCAAATGCATCCTGCTTTTATGTACTTCCTGCCTTAAAACATGGAAAAACTATTGTAATGAAATACGAAGATACAGAAAATATAAACACAACAGGAATCACAATAGGAAGAGGAAAATGGCGTTGTGAAAAAGGTAGCTGGAAAGTTATACTCTCACCCCTGTGCATAGGCTGCCTGCCAGGGAAAAACCTTGAATACTGTATAAAACAATGGGATTCACAGGCCCAAACCACTTATGGAAATAATATCAAACTTCAATAATTTAACAGATAAGAATAAAACTGCACAAAACATCATTATAAAAAGAGTATTAACTCAACTAGACTATATTTTTTAAGTTTTGAAAAAAGGCCAGACCATCAGCCCCTCCAACTTTATGAGTAATGGCTCTTTCTGGATGAGGCATCAATCCCGCCACATTGCCATGCTCATTCATAACACCTGCAATATCCATGAGGGAGCCATTAGGATTTTTCCGATAGCAAATCCATATCTGATTTTTATCCTGAAGTCTCTTTAAAGCCTCCTCATTGATGTAATAACAGCCCTCTCCATGCGCAATAGGGAGTTTTATTTGGCCTTGAACAGGCCAAAAAGAATTTCTGTTTTTTATCTGCAAAGAAGACCATCCATCAATAAAACGCCCTCCTTTATTGGAAAGCAAAGCCCCCTCAAGCAAACGAGCTTCACATAAAACCTGAAAGCCATTACAAATACCTAAAACAGGCCAGCCTTTATGAGCAGCTTGAATAATATTCTGCATGGCTGGGGAGGAAACAGCTAAAGCTCCAGCCCTTAAATAATCCCCATAAGAAAAACCTCCAGGGATTATAAAAGCATTGTAATTCTTAATTTCAATAGACTTATGACTGGGTAAAAGTTCAGGATGAAGATTTTTTAAGGCCTGAAAAACATCCTTGTCACAGTTGCTTCCAGGAAACTGCAAAATTCCTGTTTTTTTCATAAATTCAACCTTTAAGGAACTTGTCTCTTGTCCATCCCTGTATATTGACTAAGGGGGCGTATAATACGGTTGTTTTCCCCTTGTTCAATAATATGAGCGCACCAGCCGGAAATACGGCTCATAACAAACAAAGGAGTAAACATATCAATATCAAAACCCATTAAATAATAAGCAGGTCCTGCAGGAAGGTCTAAATTAGGATAAATATTTTTTTCTCTTTTCATAACGGCTACCATCTCATCGTAAATATCCATCCAGATTTGTTCTTTTTTAATCTCACTTAATTTTCTGGCACAAGCTTCCATAGAAGGAACACGGGAATCCTGTTTTCTATAAACGCGGTGGCCAAACCCCATAATTTTTTGTTTCTTTTTAAGTGCTTTTAAAATATATTTTTCAACTCTTTTTGGACTTTTAATGTCTTTCATCACCTCCATAACTCGCTCATTGGCTCCACCATGCAGGGGGCCTTTTAAGGCGCCTATAGCTCCTGTGACAGCGCTTCCCAAATCAGAACTTGTAGAGGCAATCACACGGGCTGCAAATGTTGAAGCGTTAAAACCATGTTCTGCATACAATATCATTGTTTTATCAAATAATCTGACCATTTCCTGAGAGGGAACAGTGTCAAAGCACATTTTTAAAAAATTTTCTGAAAAAGGCAGGGTATTATCTGGAAAAACAGGATTAAGCCTTTTTCTCAAACGAAAATGAGCCGCTACAAAAACAGGGGCTGAAGCTAAAAATCTTAAGGCTTTTTTCTTTCTTTCTTCAGTTGTTTTATCCCAAACATAACCTTTAGCCCCCCAATAACTTATGAGAGTTCTCAACGCATCCATAGGATGAGAGTCGCTCAAGCCTTCAAGAAGATGAACAATATCCTTATCTAAAAAGGGGCGTTTTTTTCTTTCCTGTTTTCCAAAACTCTCTTTTTCCTTAACTGAAGGAAGTTCTCCCTCCCATAAAAGATAAACCACCTCTTCAAAAGAATATTTGTCCACCAAATCAGCTACAGGATAGCCTCTATATAAAAGCTCACTGCTTTCAGGGATAACCTTTGATATTTTTGTCTCATCAACAATTATACCCTCTAAACCTTTTTTATTTATTTTTTCCATACTTCTCCTTTTTTATCTTTTCTAAATTATACCAATCTTTTTTAATGGAAAAATTAAAAACCTCTTTGTCAAACTGGTTGTAATTTTCGTATTCCAAAAGATCATAAAGCTCTTTTCTTGTCTGCATTTCTGTAAGTATATCCTTTTGTCGGTCTTTATACAAAACATCTAAACCTTTATCTATCGATTTAAGAGCTAACCTCCAAACACTTACAGGGTAAATAACAATATTGTAAGCCATGCTTTTAAAAACGCTGTAGGGTATAATATCTGTTTTGCCAAATTCTGTCATATTAGCCATTAAGGGGACAGACAGTTGAGAGCGAAAATACTCAAACTCTTTCACTGAAAGCAAAGCCTCAGGGAAAATCATATCAGCTCCCGCTTCCACATAAGCTTTAGCCCTGTCCACAGCCTGTTCCATGCCCTCCACTCCCCTAGCATCTGTCCTTGCAATAATAAGGAAGCTCTTATCTTTTCTAGCTTTAACCGCAGATTGAATTTTTAGAACCATATCCTGAATAGAAATAAGATTTTTTTTATCCAAATGACCACATCTTTTAGGAAAGTCCTGATCCTCTATATGAAAGCCTGATAAACCCTTTCTTTCAAATTCATAAAGAGAACGGGCAGAGTTAACTGCTCCTCCAAAACCTGTATCTGCATCCACAATAGAAGGAAGCAGGGAAGACTGTGTTATATTTTCTGCACAATCAACCATTTCTGTTAAAGTTGTCAAACCTATATCCGGCCAGCCTTTTAAGCTTGAAACAACAGCTCCAGAAATATAAATGCCATCAAAGCCCTTTTTTTCAATAAGACGAGAAATCAAAGGGGAAAAGCTGCCTACAAATCGGAGGCATGAGTTTTCCAGATTCTTTTTAAGTTTTTTTCTTTTTTCCTGAGCGGAGACCTGCTTGAAAATCATATAAAATCATTTTAACCATGCTAACCAAAATTTCAAGCAAGCACAGTATAAAACAAAGTATTTATTTACAATACATACCAATCCTGTTTGAGTTTTGATGCCTTTTTTGCAGATAAAAGAGTAAGGAGGGTAAAATTCAAACATAAATTTTACAACAAGGTGCCTTTCAGCCGCTTTGTATTCAAAGCTGAACTCATTTTCCCCCTTTAACTTAATGAGGGCGGCCATCATATTTTCTTAGGTTCAAGACAACTTAAGGGGTTTATTTCTGATGATTTTTATAAATATTTTTATATCTTGAGCGTTAAATGACAGATACTTTCACAAGAAAACAGAGACATTACTGTATGTCTCAAATAAAGAGTAAAAATACAAAACCTGAAATTGCCATTAGAAAGTTAATTTGGAAAAAAGGATATAGATACAGAATAGGACACGGACTTATGGGGAAACCCGATATGGTTTTCCCTTTTTATGGAATTGCTGTTTTTATAGATGGATGCTTTTGGCATGGCTGTTCTAAGTATTGCAGAATGCCTTCAAGCAATGTGAGATACTGGAAACAGAAAATATCTGGAAATAAAAAGAGGGACAAAAGAATTAACAGACAATTAAAAAAAGAAGGTTGGAAAGTTATCAGAATTTGGGAGCATGATATAAAGAAGAACCCTAAAAAAATGGCAACTAAAATACTCGACAGCCTATTGCTGTGTTAACAAGGTTAAAATGAGAATTTATATAGATGTATATCATATTAGCTTTGCCAACTCGGTGGTATAATTATTTTATCATATTTCCGTTTTTTTATAAATGGATCAACCTCTTTAATAGAGGGAAACTCTATTGAAAATTCTCTTTGTAAATCTCTCAGTAGCTTCTTTCCTAAGACATTTTGATATTGTTTGTTTAAACAAAGTTTATACCAATTATCTAAATTAGACAAAGTGATAATTCCTTGTATTTTTGCCCCTAAGCCAACTTGCTTTAATAAGGAGACAATCATTTGTTTTTCAGCGTCAAGGCAAACGATAACAATTCTATCAGTGGTTATATTATCTGCAATATCTTCTGCCATTTCCGTTGTTAGAGTTAAGTGTTTAACTTGAATAGCTAATCCAAAATTTGCCAAAATATCAAGCCCTCTGTCAGCAGCATTGGTTATACCAACACGATACAATAATGCAGGTAAAATAAGTTTTGTTCGCTTATTATCAATTCCCAAAACCATTTTAATAAATACTTTAAAATCTTCGAGAATCTTCTTGTCTTTATTTTTAATTTCTAAAACCACTTGTGCTTTTAAAGCGCGAACAATAGTTGCAAATAAAGCATAAACTAAAATCTCATAAATTTTATCTACGCTTCTGCGAAGACCGGGGGTAGCCTTGAACAATGTAATAAGTTCTTTTAAAGAAAAACTTGCCGATGTAGATGAGTTGATATATTGGTCAGCAGTATGAACTGATGAAAGTCGCTTTTTAAGTGCTTTATAAATATATGCCTCAACGAAGCCTTTTCCGGTTTTATTGATTTTTCCTAACTCTGCTAATAGTTTTGGTGGCATAGCATTGGCTTCAAAAATATTGTCTTGATATTTTTGGCTTGAGGTGCTTTTTCGCCCAACTAACAATGATGATATTTCATCGCGCCAGTGTTTTGATACATTCCTATAAGATTCCAAATCATTTAAATCCCAGTTTTTTTCAGTTCTATGATGAAATAAAATTTCAGCAATCTGAATTGGTTTGTATAAATGAACACGAGACTTCCGTATTACATTATCTAAAACTTTTTTGGATGGATTTTTAGTGTGCATGAATTTGTTGTAATTTCCCAAATATATCAAGTTGCACTGATTGGCTTCTTGGTTGTTTGCTCATTGTTTTAATCATAGCTTTTGCGACGGCTTCAATTTTAGGTATGACTACACTGTTACCAGCTTGTTTTCTAACCTGAGTATCTGATACAACAATTTTAAATGTGTCGGGAAACCCCTGCAAGCGGAGCATTTCTCTTGGAGTCAATCGCCTTTTTCCATTGAGGGTAACATAGTTATATGAACCATTAGCTCGTAAAGCACAGGAAAAAGGATGTATTCCAATATTGCC
Source organism: Bdellovibrionales bacterium (assembly GCA_965116175.1). GTDB lineage: Bacteria > Bdellovibrionota > Bdellovibrionia > Bdellovibrionales > UBA1609 > JACOND01. The sequence goes on from OZ220490.1 coordinate 887,286, forward strand.
GCTTTTATTTTCATGTAATATAGAAGGGAGTCTGATAATTTTTTTGTTTTGCTCTTTTAATTTTTGTTTAATTTTTCTTTGAAAATATTTGCTTAGAAAATGTTTTTTATCAATTCGATTTTCTGGTTCCAAGATGTCAGAAAGTTTTTTTGTTTTTATCCCATTTATGGGAAATTCAAAATGATAATGTTTTTTGAAACCAACTAATATAATACGCTCTCTTTTTTGAGGCACTCCAAAATCAAGGCCATTAAGAATCTTATAATGAACAAAGTATCCTAAATTTTCTAAATGGTTCAAAATTATTTTGAATGTTCTGCCTTTATCATGTGTTACAAGTTGTTTTACATTTTCCAATAAAAATGCTTTTGGCTGTTTTGCTTTTAAGATGCGTTCAATATGAAAAAATAAAGTGCCTCGTGTATCGGAAAAACCAAGTTTATTACCAATTATACTAAAAGCTTGACATGGGAAGCCGGCAGAAAGAATGTCATGGTTAGGTATCATTTCTGTATTTATTTTTGTTATATCACCAAATGGTTTTTCTCTGAAGTTTGCTTCATACATCATCTGGCATGACTTATCCCACTCAGAACTGAAAACGCATTTTCCACCTGCTCTCTCAAAGGCAATCCGCATACCACCTATGCCCGCAAATAGATCTATAAATGTAAAATTTTCCATAATGTTTTTTATATTATAAGTTTAAAATTCCATTATTCATATAAAATTATATTATGCAGATTTTTATATAGCAAAATAATAGACTTTATTGTAGAGACTCTATCAGACTAAAAGTCCGGTATAAAATAAATAAGAACCTTTAAATATAGGATATTATTTTTTTTAAGAAGTTTATAATTGATGCTTTGAGCAATAGAAATAATAATAAATAATAGGATTTTCTTTTGAAGAAATTAGATTTTTTTATGTAATCTTCGACTTTACAGCTCCAACTTTACAAGGAAGCCTCCCAAAAAAGGGAGGCTTCTTCTTTTTATAATTCTCTTTATTTCGCTCCTCTGTTTCGCTTCGCTTTCCCTCTATTATCTTTTTAAACTCCAGTCGCTTGCTTTGGCGGACAATTCTTCAAATTGTCCTCAAGCAAAAAATCGGTTCCCCCTAAAGGTTACCGCCCAATTTTTGGCTTGCAAAGCACTCCCTTCGTTTTCTCTTTTTTTATTTAAGAGGGCAAGCAAGCCAACACCAAACCAAAGGGAGGTATATTATGGCTAAAAAAGAAACAATTTACAATCAACTGACAGCTTTAGCTTTTCAGGAAACAAAGCCCTTTTGCTACTTATGCTATAGGGAAGTTAAAACAAGCCACTGTCTAAAATGCGGGACAGATGAGTTCATGCGTCTTATGGAAGGTGTCGGGGTAGAATATGGAACGGAATGGGTCATTGAAGAAATCCTAAGACAGCACCTTGAGCCTGTCAATCAGGAAGAAGCTTTTGAATCCATGATTGAAGACTGCTACCTAATGGAGACAAAAGTCGGCTGGTTGGATCTGAATACAGCGGATGTTCTCAAAACAATGGATGAAGTGTCTTGGGGTATGGCAAAGGATGAGTATATTTCTGGTCTTGAAGAGGACGAGCTTTGACAATGGCTCAAGGTATTATTGGACAAATGACATTGAAGAGCTTTTAGAGGAAAAGCTTAAGAAAAAAGCTTCTTAACCATTTTCTTTCTAAAAAACATTTAAAGAGGCCCCTAAAAGGAGCTTCTTTAGTATGTTGGAAAAAAATTTCAGGTCAGCCCTAACAAGGACTGACCTGAAAAGTTATAAGGGACGATAATTTAATCTATACTGTGGAGACAGCCTCTAATACACATTTTTAAATGTATAAACGAGGATTTATTTATAATATATATAATAGCCTGTTTTTCTTAAAGGAGTATCATCAGAGCAATGGGCAACCCTATGAGTTAATTCATATTGTTTTAATCTTCCTCCCTCTGCGCCATGACGGTGTTCTTTCAAACAATAGGGACAAGCAAAGATTAGCTGATTTTCCTTACCATTTTTTGCACACAAAAAAACCGGGATTTTTTTATTTTTAGCATCTTGCATTTGGCGTTCAAATTTTTTTCTAGCAAAAGCTTTAGTGTTTGTAATAGTATCTCCTTGACTAAGACCTTTTTCATATTTTTTCCAAGCTTTTTCTAATAAACCATAATCACAAGGAACATAAGAGATTAATTCCTCAAATGAGGAGATATTAGGAAAACTTGTATCTTGCTGAGCATCTTTTATAAAATCTCCAAAAGGAGTATTTGAGGCACGCCGGGAATCAATCCATTCTCTAAAAGTAATATTATTCATAACTTCCAGTATGCTAATTTAATATGTTAATTTTGTCAATAGATGAAAGATATAACACATTGTCCACATTCGGTTTGATTTTTTGAAAAATTTAACCTCATCTCAATTACCCGGCTTGATAATATAATTTACAGGTTTCGACATATAAACACTTTATTATTGGACTTTATTAAAAATATCTCTTCCAAATGAGCTATACCTCTTGAAAATCGTGTAAAATTTTCATGAAATAGGAAAAAATCTTGATAAAATCAGGTTTTAGTTATTTTATGAATGAGCCTTTTTCAGAGATTTTAAGGGCATACCTTGCCGAAGAGCAAAATAAAAATCCCTCTGTCAGTGAAACAGCTATTTCCAAGAAAATGAACATTCCCCCGACAACGCTTAACCGGCTGGCCAACGGCCATTCCAAACTGCTTGTCTTTATCCCTCAACTCAAGAAAAGCCTCCCAAAGGAAATTTCTCAAATTCTGAAAGTCGCTTTGGAAAGGGAAGAGGAGTATATAGAAGATACTTTATCAACTTTATTGTCTGATAAGCATATCTTCTTATGCTGGTGCTTGGCTTTTTCTGAGCAGGGAGCGACAAAAAAGGAAATAGAGAAAAACTTTGGCTGGAAGGGGCTTTTAGCCCTTAAAAAACTTGTGAGTAAATATAGGTTCAAGACAACTTAAGAGGTTTATTTCTGATGATTTTTAATAATAACAAATATAAATTATCCTGTCTATGATTAAATCTAAATTCACATTCCTTTAAGTGTAAATAAAAAGTTTTTTTATCCATACCTCTAAACTTATAAAGCCTCACTTTAGCTATACCCCAAAAGTTCTCTATACCATTTATGTGGTTCTTTATCCTCCCCTTTTTCTTAGAAAATTCATCTCTTCCATGATGAACTCTATAATGCTTTTTATAACCTAAATCTATTAAACTATCGTAGGTCTTAAATCCATCTGTAAAGACTCTTGTTCTTTTACTAATCTTCGAAGTTATCAGAGGCAAAATCTCTTGTCTTGAACAATTTTTAATGACTTGAGTATAGACTTGACCTTTTCTTTTTTTTAAGCCAAAAATAAGCTTAATAAATTCCCATAGACAAGCCCGCGGCTCTTACCGCTACAGATTTTTCCAAAGATGATCTGAATGCTATGGATTCAGAAAAACTCATTCACCCACAGCTAAACCATGGCGATTTGCCTGACGACCGTATAGACTATTTGTAATTATCACAAATTTCGTTTAAACAGAACTCTATGAAATCAGAGTTGAAAGTTGATTTAAAAACTCTCCCCCACAAAGGTTTGGATTTCTTTTATGATCAAAACTCAGGAGAGCTTACCAAAAAGCTTAAACCTCTTATTGGAGAAAATGACTATAGAATTAAAGTGTATATCTTCGCTGAAGGCCGTTCCTCTTATTGCATTACAGGAAAAATTCAAACCTCTATAAATCTTTTATGCTCCAGATGCGCCTATGAATTTAAAGAACCTGTAAACAAAAAGTTTAGGGAAAAAATCATCCTGCAAAAAAAACGGATGCGAATAGACAAAGAAGTCAGGAATAATCACTTTTCAGAGCTTATGAGCAAAGAGGACTTTACTCTTATAGATAATACGGTTTTTGATATAGGTGATTTTTTATATGAGCTGATAGCCATAGAAGAGCCAATAAGGCCTCTTGGCTATAAAGACTGTGATAATGACAGCTTTCATTGCAAAAATCTGGAAAGCATGAAATTAAAAATCAAACAAAAAGGGAATGGCCAGATCTTTTTTGCCTAATATACAAAATTATGTCTGTGAAAGAGGATGAAATTCATCTATAGCTTTTTTAAGTTTGTCTGAACTGACAGAGGTGTAAATTTGAGTTGTCTGAATGCTGAGATGTCCTAAAAGTTTTTGGATTGTTCTTAAATCCGCACCTTTTTCCAATAAGCCTGTAGCGCAGCCATGACGAAAGGAATGAGGGTTTTTTACATCATCAAAACCAGCTCTTAAGGACCAGGCTTTAAGCCACCTCCATATATCCACCCTTGAGGGGCGGCGCCCTCTATTATTAAAAAATAAAGAAGGGCTATCCTTTTTACCAATAAGGAGGCGGGATTCATTTAAATAAACAACAAGAAGATTATAGAGGTCTTTAGCTAAAGGGAGCAGCCTTTGCTTATTGCCTTTGCCTACAACACTGATCCAGGCCTCTGTTTCATTAAAATCCTGAATATCAAGGTTTACAAGCTCACTCACACGGCAACCTAAACCATATAAAAACGCTAAAATTAATTTGTTTCTAAGAGACAGGCTTGCTATCTCTTCCTCACAAGCCTTCCATAGATTTTTAAACTCCTTTAAATTAATAGGTTTAGGAAGTTTATTTTTTAATTTTGGAAGCTTCAAATGTTTTATATCCAATACAGTATGTCCCCTCACCTGTAAAAATTTTAGATAAGTCCTGACACAACTTATAATGCGGGCCTGAGAGCGGGGGCTTAATTTTTTTTGTGTTAAAAAATAATAAAACTGCTGGATAGGCTGGCCCGTTTTGCAAAAATCTTTGTAACAAGCAAGATCTCTTTTATAAGATGACAAGGTATTTGCAGAGTAACTTCTGTTAAAACTCAGCTCTCTTAAAAAATCTTCATATAAAAGCATATTAGGTCTGGGATTTTTTTTGAAAAATCAAATACCTGTAAAAGTTAAGGACAGGAAAAGCTAATAACACAAGAGGTCTGATAAGCTGAAGAGTTTATCATTCGGCCATAAAACTTTTGACCATTATCATAAATTTGCAACTCCCCTCCAAGAAAACGAGTCGCTCCACTGTAATGAGGTATAGCCGCCGTATGAGGGTATACCTGAGTTTGGGGAAGAGAAGTCACAGAGTTGTTAGGGCATGAGGCGCGAGGCACCTCTAAAGAAAAGCCGCCAAAAACAACAGTTCCTGATTGGCAAACAAGAGTTCTATTACCGACAAGAACCTGAGCTGAACAGCAGAAAGAAGCTGAACCTTGATAACAGGGAGAGGCATTTTTTACTGTTCCATTAATAATAACAGATTCCCCTTCAACCAAATTCTGAGTCAATGCATTTGCCGAAGATTGTAATTTCTGCCTTGAAACATGGACAACAGCATTAGGGCATCTTTTTGACATAACGAGCTGTCTGCCATGTTCACTGCCAGTCACTGCATTATCCGAAAGCTTTTTTTTCTTACCACATGAAGAAAATAACAAAGATAAACAGACAACTAAAAGAATTTTAGTAAAATTAAGGTTTTTCACTGCTTCCAAGATTAAAAGCCCCCCTTATTTTAAGACCAAAAAATTTACCCATTAGACTGTAACAAGGCAAGCTTGCCTTCTTAATATCAATAGCTGGCGCTTTAAAACTATGTGTTCCTTCAGCAATCCCTCCCGGCAAACAGCTCCAGGGTCCTGTTCCTAACAGCCAGCATCTCGTCCTCTTTGGCGGTTTCCGAGAGATATTTCTCATATAGGCTCCACTAGAATAACATTTATCATTTTTACCGCCTGTTTCACTGTGGCGAAACATTTTATAATACAAATCCCCATAACCCAGATGAACTGTCTCCCCATCTTTTAAATCATGCTCCTTTATCGTTTTTAATTGCAAGATAACAGCCATATCATTATTTTCAAAAATGGCATAAAACTTTCTTTTCGTCAAATCGGTGCCTGCTGTCCATTGATTATACTTATTTTCTTCTGATGTAGAGCCTGTTCTAAGAGCGCTGCTCTCTTTAACTATAATAGCTAAACCACCATCTGGATGGGCATCTTCATAACTAAAAGTAAGAGAGCCTTTATAAAGCTTTGTCCCTTGCCGGTTCATATCCAAATACATCCGGGCGCATTTTGGCCCAAGGTTTGTTCGTTTTCCAAAAAGATACTCATTAAAAGCCGAACTATCAAAATCAAAAACAGCCCTTTCTCCAAGACCTGAAGTTGCTGTTTTATATACACTCCCAGGGGCGCAGCTTTCTCTTTCAAAATCCTCTGAATCCCTATATGAAACGGGATCATCTTCACCATAGTTTGCAGGATATAAGTTATCACCCCCACCAATATTTCTATCACCGCCAGGGACAGAAATAACTCTATCGGGATCCTCTGTGACCTGTGTTGCGCACTGATACCCCCCAAGCGCAATAATCACAAATGAAAACGACATAAAAAACGCAGTTAAAACTTTTTTAGACATAAAGCTTTCTAAAAGTTTAACAAACAGAAAAGAGGAAATCCAAATTTATTAGAAAAAACAATTAATCAAGGGATTAAAGTCTAGCTTCATACCTGTTTTTATATAAAAAACTTAAATTTTGATTTAAAGCTTTGTCTATAAAAATAGCAGTTTCTTTAAGATTTTTATTAAATTTCTTTTACAGGTTTCAAAAGAAGACTAACAATGAATCCTACTCCTGTTAATAATGATATAACAGCAGCAACAGTACTTAAAGGCACACTAACTTCCATATACATATAATATCAAACAAAACTCAAGATTTTACTTTATAAATATAGTGATCCTGTTTGAATTTTGAGGGTTTTATAAAAGTGAAACAAATTAAAATTCAAATCCAATCAGTATAAAACATGACTAAAACAAAGGTTCAAAGCAAAGTGTTTGTGATCGGGAGGGTCCAACAGAGATGGTATCAATAGGAATATTCAATTCTTTACTAATGAAATTAATGTATTCCAAAGCTGAATGAGGAAGGTCCTCTTTTGATTTTATTAAGCTTAAATCCTGATTCCAGGAGGCAAAAGACTTATAAACAGGTTGAATTTTTTTTAAGTCTTTCAAATGGGTTGGAAAACCCTCTACAGGTTTCTCATTGATTTTATAAGCCACACAAACTTTAATTTTTTTCAAACCGCTTAAAACATCCAGTTTCATTAAAGCCAAACTGCCAGCCCCATTTAAGCGAACAGCATATTTAAGGGCTGGTATATCCAGCCAGCCACAGCGTCTCCGCCTGCCAGTCGTGGAGCCAAACTCCCCACCCTTCCTTTGAAGATGGAGTCCTGAGGGTGAATCACTGCACTCTGTGGGAAAAGGCCCAGGCCCCACTCTTGTTGTGTAAGCCTTTGCTACAAGGACAGTTTTTACAAAATGATTAAAACCAAGGCCAGAGCCTGTTAAGGCTCCTCCAGCCAAAGTTGAAGAGCTTGTCACATAAGGGTAAGTGCCATAAAGTCGATCCAACAAGCTGCCCTGGGCTCCTTCAAAAAGAACATTTTTGCCTTGGTTAAGAGAGTTATAAAGATATAAAGGCATGTCCTTGCATCTGTATATCTTTAAAGTATTACGGCATTTTTTAATCTGTTCAAAGCTATTCTCTATTGATACAGGGGTTTTATTGTAAAGTTTTGATAAAATTATATTTGTTTCCTGAACCTGATTCTTCAACTTTTCAAGCAAAGAGGAGTCCTTCTCTTCAAAAAGGTCAGAAAATGTAAGAGCTTTACGGGCTGCCCGACATTCATAAGCAGGGCCTATCCCCCGTCCTGTAGTTCCAATTTTTTCATGTTCTGCCCGCTCTTCACGAGCTTGATCCAATTGCTTATGGTGATCCAACAATAAAGTTGCAGAATCAGAAATAAGAAGCTGATCACTGTTTTTTAACTTATCTATCTTTTGAAGCTTTTGAATCTCCTCACAAAGGGCCGAGATATCCAAAGCTACCCCTCCAGTAATGAGACATTTGACTTGAGGATGAAAAACAGCAGAGGGAATCAAGTGGACAATCAGTTTTTCACCCTTGACTTCCAAGGTATGACCGGCATTGGCCCCACCCTGATAGCGAACAACCATATCAGCCTGTGAAGAAAAGAAATCAATCAATTTCCCTTTTCCTTCATCCCCCCATTGGGCGCCAATTAAAACAACAGCAGGCATAATCCTCCCAGTAAGGAAATGTCTCTAAAAAAAGAAAAACTTGCAATAAAAAACTGATGTTTCTTAACAATAAAAAAAGATTGAGCTTAATATTGAAAAAAGTGAATTTTTAGATTAAGTCTATCAATGAAAAAATTAAATATGACTGAAAATGTAAAAAAGATTCTCAAAAATTACAGCGGGGATAATCCTGGCACAATTTCCAACCTGGCTAGAATGATGGAGCATGGCTGCTTGGGAGGAACAGGAAAAATGGTGATTTTTCCTGTAGACCAGGGGTTTGAACATGGACCTGCAGCCAGTTTTGCTTTGAATCCTCCAGCCTATGATCCTTCTTATCACTTTCAACTCGCTATAGAAGCTGGCTGTAATGCCTATGCCGCCCCTTTTGGTTTTTTAGATTCCTGCGCCAGAGAATTTGCAGGTCAAATTCCTCTTATACTGAAAGTTAACAATTCAGACAGCTTATACAAAGATCCAAAAAAACCTCTGCCTGCTATCACTTCAGGTGTAGAGGAGGCTTTAAGACTGGGCTGTTCTGCCATAGGTTTTACAATTTATCCAGGGAGCGAGGACAGAGTTTCAATGTATGAATCTGTCATTAAACTTGGCAGAGAAGCTAGAAAAGCAGGTTTAGCCCTTGTCATTTGGTCATACCCCAGAGGAGGAGAACTTTCTAAAAAAGGGGAAACAGCCCTTGATGTTGTAGCCTATGCCGCGCAAATTGCCTGTCAACTGGGAGCGCATATTGTAAAGGTCAAACCTCCTGAAAGTTTTTTTGAGAAACAGGAAAAAGTTTACCAATCGTCTCAAATTCCCTCTAAACAACTCAATGAAAGAGTGGCTCATGTGATTCAATCTGCCTTTAATGGAAAACGTATTGTGATTTTCAGTGGAGGGCCTTCAAAAGGGGAAAAAGAGCTTTTAAATGAAATTGAGCTTTTAGCCAAAGGGGGAGCCTTTGGCAGTATTGTGGGGCGGAATGTATTTCAGCGCCCTAAGTCTTCGGCCTTAAATCTTTTAAAGCAAATTATGGCTATTTATAAACAGTTTATCTAATTTTTCTAAAAAAGCAGCTATATATTTAATTTTACTTATTTTTTATAATTATATTTAAGCATTTATGTAGAATCTGTTTCATAATACAATCTTTGTTTACAAATAGGTTATAAAACAAGTGTAAGGCTTTGCTTCGTAATACTGGAAACAACTTCTAGTATTTGTATTTATGAAATTACATATTCAACGGACTGATTCTGTTTGAAATTTGAGGGCTTTTATTGAGCAAAGATCAAACCTCCATTAGAGTAAGAAGGTCAAAAGTGAGTTCGGCTTTGAACACAAAGCGGCTGAAAGGCGCCTTGTGGCAAAACGTATGTCTGAACTTTTGACCTTCTTACTCTAATGGAGGTAGTGATATGCTTTTTCATTTTTAAAAGTCTTCAAATTTTAAATAGAATCAATATAACATATCATTTATTATAACAACTGGACACTAGACTTGAATATGGATGAAGTTTTGAACAAGATAAAGTATAAAAGCAAAATATGAAAAATAAGCCAGTATTTGATAAATACTTTTGTTATAAAAAATCTGTCCAAAGCCCAAAAGAAGATATCAGGTTTTTTAAAAAAATTTATAAAGGCTTTTTTAAAAAATCAGCCAGGATATTTCGTGAGGATTTTTGCGGGACTTTCTATGTTGGCTATCACTGGGTTAAAGATCATCCACAAAATAAAGCCATTGTCATTGATAAAGACAAACAGCCGATTGAATATGGAAAAAAACACCACTTTACAAAACTCACAGCTTCAGAAAAAGCCCGCATTCATATCTTTAACAAAGATGTACTCAACAAAAATCTGCCTAAAGCTGAAATTATCAGTGTAAGTAATTTTTCTTATTTTATTTTTAAACAAAGGACTATGATGTTAAAATATTTTAAAATTATAAAAAAATCCTTATTTAAAAAAGGATTATTCATTATTGATGTCGTTGGCGGACCAGACTGCCAGGGAGTCTCTGAAGAAATAGTGGAGCATGAAGATTTTAATTACTATTGGGATCAGGACAGCTTTGATCCTATAAATAATAGAGCTCGCTTTTATATTCACTTTAAAAGAAAAGGAGAAAAAAAACATAAAAAAGCTTTCTTTTATGATTGGAGATTATGGTCTATACCAGAATTAAAAGATACTTTAAAAGAAGCGGGGTTTTCTGATATTTATGTTTATTGGGAGCAATCGGATAAAAAAGGAGAAGGCACAGGGAATTTTAAAAAAAGCCTTAAAGGGGATATTTGTGATGTGTGGATTGCCTATCTGGTTTGCAAAGCTTAATAAGTTTCCACTCCCAATAAAAAACACTAAAAACTTTTAAAGAATAATCCGAATAATTACTAAGCTATGAAAATAAAATATATTTTTACCCTTGCTGTTTGTTTTTTTCTTGCTGCCTGTGTAATTACAACAAAAAATAGGTTTGGACAGAGAGGCTATGCCAGCTCTGGAAAAAAGACTCTCCCACAAAACAGACTTTTAGAAATGGGGCAGCCTACCTTTGTTCAAAACAAAAATAAGGATCTATCTATACAAAAACACATTCAAAGACAATGGGCCTTAAAAGACATTTCCATATTAAAGGCTTTGGAAGTGTTGGACAAAAATAAAAATCATTGCAATTCCACCACAGCCATTAAGCCCTGTATTGTTGCTGTTGTAGACACAGGCATTCATCCAAGCCATCCCTGTTTAAAAAATAATCTTTGGACAAATAAAGGAGAGATACCAGGCAATAATAAAGATGATGATGGCAATGGATTTATAGATGATATTCATGGCTGGAATTTTGTAGACAACAACAACAACATTCAAGATAATCATGGGCATGGCACTCATATTTCAGGAATTATCGCCGCTTCAGGGGAAACCCCTCAATCACCAAATTGCAAAGTCCGTGGGGTAGCGCCTCATGTTCAGATCATGACGCTTAAATATTTTTCAGAGGGAAATGATAATGAAAATATTGAAAACACTGTCAAGGCTATAAAATATGCAGTGGATCATGGCGCAGACATTATCAACTATTCTGGTGGCGGACCAGGGGAAAACTTAAAGGAAAAAAGCGCCATTGCAAAAGCTGCTGATAAAAATATCATTTTTGTTGCCGCTCTTGGCAATGAGGGATCACAAATTGGAGAGAGTGGTTTCAACAAAAAACCGCAATATTACTACCCTGCAAGCTATGAACTCCCTAATATCATCTCGGTTCAAGCCAAGAATAAAGACAGTATTATCACATCCAGCAACCGTATAAAAATAGAAAGTTATGAAGACAGGGATAAAAAAGTGCAAACAGCTCCAGGTTATGAGGTTATATCAACCCTTCCTCCCAGAAAATATCTTCAATCCTATAAAGAAGAGGCAAACTCAAGACATATAGCTTCATCAATGGATTGGAACAACAGTTATGGGCGAATGACGGGAACCTCCCAATCCACAGCTTTTGCAACAGGTGTGGCTGCTCTTGTTAAAACCAATCACCCCTCATGGAATATGGAGCTTGTTATCAATCAAGTGATAAGAACCGGCTTTGGCCAGGGAACGGATAAAATAAAAAAGACCACCAATCAAGGTAAAAAACTGGATGCCTATAAAGCCTTGACCATGAGGGATCAGAATGTAAACACATTGGTTGATGAGCCCATTTCCAATCCTAATGAACTGGAAAAAGATACACTTTTTGAATCCTTAAAAAACATAACCAACATATTTAAAAAAAAAGGCAAAGAAAAGTAAAAGCCGCTTAAAGAATACTTCTTGTTCTAAACTTTATTGTTTTTGAAAAATCTGTTACCATCTCAAAGGCTTCAGATTCATTATTGGTTGGTATTATAAAACGCCCTAACAAAGTCAACTCTACACTGTAATTAGGCATTCTTAAACGCGTTGGATCATCTGGATTAATAGCAGGAAAACCAGATAAAAAAATAGTTAAATTTTCAAGAGGATGTCTAGAAAAACTGTCATAATTTACTTCTGTGTCAGGAGGCACAATATAAAGAAAAGGAGGGCCATCACAATCAGCGCTGGAGACAGTCCCTTGATGTTGAATAGTCCTCCCTCTATAGGAAGCTTTTGCCCTATATTCCAATGTTTGAATGATCAAATAAACATTTTTTCCCTCTCCCTTATTGCCATTGCCAATATATAGTCCAAATTTCAACCAGCCATTGCCAACACTTTTCACGACAGGTTTTAACTCCTGATTTGGCTGCTCCTGTTGCTCCGACTCCTCACCAAACAAATAATCAAGAGCTGTTTTATTTAATTTTATATGGGTGCTTTCAGACAAATATCTTCGGGCCTCAGAATTTCTAAAAGGATAGGGGCGGCAAATCTGATTCCCTCCTGAATAATGAATAATAGGCCGTCCATGAGAGCGGACTACATTCCCACGGCTATAAGTGAGCAAACGGACTTCAATTTCACTTTCTAAAGTGGATCTTAACCCCTGCTTACAAGAGCTTAAAATCAAAAAGCAAAATCCAAAAAACAAAGCCCGGTTTATACATAAAACAAAAAGACAGCTTCTGCTTTGTCTACAAATTTTATTATATTTCATAATTTTTTATATACACTTTTAAATCTATTCATGGCTGTCTAAAAGATTAGGAGTAATAAAAACCAACAGCTCTGTATTCAATCGGCTTTTTGCAGTTGTCCCAAATAACAGGTTTAATAAAGGAATATCTCTTAAAAAAGGAATCCCATCATTAGCTTCTGTTTCCACCTGTTCGTAGATACCGCCAATGACAACGGTTTGGCCATTTTTTGTCAAAATCTCCGTTTTAGCTGTTCTGCTTAGTGTTAAGGCTCCACCTGCCGCGCCTCCTGCTCCAGGACCAGGATCTGTTCTTGTCACATCCACCTGTAAAAAAACACTGCCTGTTGTTGTAACTGTAGGAGTTATACTGAGACTGATTTCCACATTCAAAGGCTCAAACTGTTGAGTTGAACTCCCTGTATCTTGATTGACAGTCGCTGTTTTAGCAATAAGAATAGGGGCGTTTCTTGTAATAGAGGCTTGTTTTCCACTAATAACAACCATTTTTGGACTGCTTATAACTTTAACAAGATTATCTGTCTCAGCAAGATTTAAACTGGCCCCAACATCCCCTACGAGCGGCAAACCACGAAGTGTTAAAGAGGCCACACCTTCTTGGTCTTGGTTTTCACCTTCATTACTAGAGCTTTGCGATCTATTAAAATTAGCTCCAAAACTTACATCTTCTATATTAGGATTACTGAACTCCTCTAATAAGCCATTGAAACTTACAGGAAGATCACCCTCTAATGACCAGTTTAAACCAAAATTTCTTCCAAAACTTTCTGTTACTTCCACAATTTTTGCCTCAACCATAACCTGTTTAGGCGGCTTATCCAGGTATTGGACAAGGGATTCAATTTTTTTAATAACCTCTGGGGTATCTATAATAACAAATGTATTGCTTTCAGGATGAACTATGATCTTGCCTCCTTTAGTGAAATCACTGGCTGGAGTTGAAAAGTCTTTTACTTTAGCTTCAATTTCACTGATTTTTCCATAATTGATAGGAATAACTTTTGTTTCATAAGGAGCAAGACTTTTTTGTCTGTCTGCAATTTCTTTAAGTTTTTTTGTCCTCTCCTCTATTTTCTCCAAAGGGAGTATAGTGACAACATTTCCATCTCTTGTATAACCCAAAGATTTCAACTTAAAAATTGTATACAAAGCCTGATCCCAGGGAACATCCTCCAGTTTTAAAGTCACATTGCCCGCAACAGATTCATCTATGGCTGTGTTTAAACCGCTTTCCTCTGAAATAAAACGAAGCACTTGTTTTACCGGCGCATCAATGACATGAATAGAAAGAGGCATCCCGGAAAACTCAATATTTCCAAAATAAAGATCTTCTAATGTTCTAGCAGGGAGGATAGAGCTGGTATTGGATAGGTCATCAGAATCAATCCCCTGTTTTACAATTTTAGAATCAATCACATCTCCATAACCAATTAAAATCTGATCTCCATTTTCTGTGAGAGTGGATTTAGGAAAAGTGGCCCCCTCTTTTAATTGAACAATGATTCTCACTGTATTTGAATCTTTTTGATCAGCTTTAATTAAACCAAAATCTGTCTTAAAATCCCTTAATACATAAGGCCAATGCAAATTATCAGCCAGTTTTGCCTGTAGAATTTCAATAATAAACTGATTTGTTTCTTCATTTGTTTTAAATTGATAAGAACTGGGTTCCGAACAATCTATAATGATTTGATCCTTTTCAGCTAAATAACGAATATTAGTTATAAGGTTCAAAGATTCTCCAGCTATGATGGAATCAACTCCATCGTCCTCTCCTTCATCAGCTATAGAATCAAGATCAGCATCTTCCAACTCCTCATCAGCTATGACATCATCTGTAAATTCTTGTTCTATATCTTCATCAGCTATAGAATCAAGATCAGTATCTTCCAACTCCTCATCAGCTATAGAATCAAGATCAGCATCTTCCAACTCCTCATCAGCTATAGAATCAAGATCAGCATCTTCCAACTCCTCATCAGCTATAGAATCAAGATCAACATCTTCCAACTCCTCATCAGCTATGACATCATCTGTAAATTCTTGTTCTATATCTTCATCACTAACCACTTCATAACCCGGTTTATCACTTATAATTTCATAGTCCTCATTATTAAAATCACCTTCAACAAGTTTATCATTATCTCCCTCTTCCTCTTCAACATCCTCAGCAAACTCAGAATCCTCATCCTCTTCCTCTTCAACATCCTCAGCAAACTCAGAATCCTCGTCCTCCTCCTCTTCAACAATTTCAAAATCTTCTTCATCAAAATTACGATTCGCTCCCTCTTCTTCAAAAGTGTCAAAGTCATCCTCTAAATCCTCATCAACATCAGAACCTTCAATATCTGCTAAATCTGAATCATCAAATAAAGGTTCACTTTGAGCTAAAAATAAACCTTTTTTTAATTCAAATTCAGGCAGAGATAAAGAGAATGAACTGAAAAAAAATAAAAAAACTGAAAGGAGTAAAGTTAAAATTTTCATAGATGCCTTATTAAGTTTGCCGTGATAATACCTAAATTACACTAAAGTAAATTGCATTATTGATCATTAATCACTTCAGTAAACTTAAGACAAGTAAATCATAATGTAAGCAATGATTTTTAACAAGGGGCTTAACAACTCATGTCAGAATATAATGTATAACACTCTTTATTTTTAAAATATAGAAACTATATCTATCTATAACAATCATACCAATTGTGTTTGAAAACTTAGTTTTTATAAAAAAACTCAAATGAAAGCAGATACAGTTCAAATATAATCAAAATATGATGCAATAAGCCAACTAAATAGAAAGACCTATTCTATTCATTTTTTTAACTTTTATAGTTCTTTCCTCTTTTCTATCTCCGTCAGAATCAAGATAATTGACTTCTACAATAAAAACTCCATCCTCTGCAATTTTAAAAATTGTTCCTTTTTTGCCAATTTTATCTCCTGCTCTAAGTGTATAATGCCCTGCATTATTAGGTAATTCAAATAGAGCTTTTGGCACTTTTGTCCTCCAAGTAATTCCCTTTAATTTGATCTCACTCAGATCATACTCTTCTGGAGGAGTTTTAGGAACAATAACCACCCCTTCGCTTTTTTCAATGGTTGGATCTTCAAAAGGATCTTTTTGTTGTATAGACTCATAAATGAAAGGAGCCATATAAGATTGAACTTCTATACTGGCTTCTGAAGAATTTTTATCACTGGTAGTCTGACCTGTAGTTGGGCTAGGGGAAGGAAGGGTTTTACCATAAGCGTCTCCCTCAAAATTTGTAGGAGCTGAAGGTAGATTCTCTTCAGTCCCAGGAGAGGCGAGCTGATCCTCTGCCGCGCCCTCTTCAACTTCAGGAGAGGCGAGCTGATCCTCTGCCGCGCCCTCTTCAACTTCAGGAGAGGCGAGCTGATCCTCTGCCGCGCCCTCTTCAACTTCAGGAGAGGCAAGCTGATCCTCTGCCGCGCCCTCTTCAACTTCAGGAGAGGCGAGCTGATCCTCTGCCGCATCTCCAGTATTTTCCAACTTTTGAATATCAGAAAGTTCTTCTTGTGAAGGATGAGGATCCTTTTCGCTCTCAGGGGAAGGTTCTTGTATATTTCCTGAAATTTCACTTATCATGGTTTTTAAATTTTTATATATATCCTTAAAAATCTGCTTAGCTGTAATCTTCTCTTTTTCAGACGGATTTGAAGCTTCTTCAGAAAGCGCCGGAGTTAAAAAATTCACAACAAGAATAAAAGCAAAAAGACAAGCAATCACTCCCGTAAAAAAATAAACAGTGTAAAAAACTGATTTTTTAAAAAAAGAGCTTGAACTTCTTTTATTAAACATATTTTTTGCCTCTCAAGGCTATAGACCTTTTAAAAATTTTATTTCAGGCTTATCTCTCATAAAAACTATTTTTAACTTTCTTAATTGTTCCATACACATAACTATTATTCTCAAAAAACTCCATCAAAAACTGCTTAAATTTTCAAATAACATCTACTCTTCTGATGCCTTTGTGTTGACTTCCTCCTGTCGTGATCTTTTTTCATAACGGTAAGTATCAATCAGTAAATCAGCTTCTCTCAAACCTGTGTCTCCATCTATTCTCATATCTATGCTCCTTACCACAAACATTCTTTTTTGACTAGTGAGTTTGGATAAAAACAAAAGAATTTGCGCAAAAGCTCCACTGACTGTCAACCGGACTGTTAAAGTATGATAATCAGAATCTTCTTTTTCTTCAACTTTTTGATCTTTCTTAACCTCAATATTAATTCCTGATGAGGTTGCCTCATTGATAAGCAATGAAGAAACTTCAGTAAATGTCAAAGAACTGGGAATAAAATTTAAAAACTGTTTTACAACATCCTCTTCATTTAAGATCTCTCTTTCAAAACTTTTAACATTCTCAAGCTCTTCTTTTTTTGTATTTATTTTTTCAGAAGTTTGTTCAATATTTGTTTGGACATCTGCTATAGAACTCCTTAAGGAACTGCCGTCATCATACCAGACAAAATAGTAAACACCCAATAAAAAACTGCCAAACACCAGAATCTGAACAACCGTAAAATGAGCTAGATCAGATAAAAATCGCAATTTCTCCTCCTATATCACACCTTTTAAATGAAACTTAACTTTAATAACGCTACCACCTTCTTTTATATCCTCTGTATCCACAGTGATAGAATTTTTATCCAAAACATCATGTAAGGAATTAGCAAAAGAGTTGACATGAGCCTCATTAAAACTTTTGCCAGATATTTCCAGCTTTTGCCCCCGCTCTTCTGATAATTTCAACTTTAAACTTTCTAACCATACTGTTTTAGGTATTTTTCCCTGTATCAGATCAATTGTCCTGGGAATTATAAGACGGGATTCTGCAAGCTGTTTCAAAAATTCTTTTTTTTCTTTAAATTCCTCAGCTCTTTCTTGCAGGTAATCATAATTTTTAAGTTCATTTTCCAAAATTGCAAGCTCTTCATTTACAGTAGCCAATACCTTTTCTTTTTGCGCTTTTTCACTTTTAAGCTTGTTTTTTTGATTAATTTCATAAGCCTTTAAACCTATTGGAAAACAAAGAACAAGAATAATATTAATCATAACTTTTACCGCTAAAGTTGTATTTAAAGACATTCTCTGGTCTTTAATATTCGTAAGAATTGTAGATACAGCTGTGGATAAAGAAGCGGCTAAGGGACTTAACTCTGTTTTTTGAGTCCTATAAACAGTAGAGCTTCTGGTTTTATTTAAGTTGACTTTAATCATGAAAGAGACCTCAAAGCTAAACCGGTAGCCACTGCCAAAAAGAGTTTAAACTCCTCCTGCTTTTCCTGTAAATTAGAACTCAATTTTATTCTTTGAAAAGGGTCAAATTTATTTATAGGGAATTCCAATTTTTGTTGTAAATGTGAAGCCAATCCAAAGGTTTTACTCCCTCCTCCAGTAATATAAGCCTGATGAACATCCCGCTCAAGGAAAAAACTACGATACAGCTCATAACAAGAAAAAATCTCCTCTGAAAAGGCTTCATTAAGTTCGGAATTGATAAGAGAAACAACCTCTTGAGGAGCGGCTTCACCCTCTTTACTGGCGCTTATCTTAAGCTCCTCCGCCTCCTGATAGCCAATATTCATTTTTTTTTGTATCTCTTGATTAAAAAAATCTCCTCCTATAGGAAGGTTTCTTGCAAAAACAACTTGATTTTTAATTACAACTACAAGATTTGTTGATACAGATCCTATATCTAGAATCATATAATTTTTATCCTTATTTAAACTTTGATTGTATTCAAAAGAGTTGAACAAAGCGGCAAAATTTGTATCCAAAATATCACAAGCCATAAAAGCCTTATCAATAACATTATTATAATTTTTTATCATTTGCTTTAAAACAGTGACAACAAGAAGAGACTGTGCTTCTGGCTTTTTAAAATTAACTCCCTTTAATATATCATAGTCCAGCTCCATCTCTTCTTTATTATAAAAGATTTCCTGTTCAGCCTCAATCTCCACAAATTCCGGAATCATACTCTCCTCCATTTGCGGTATATCAATTTTTTTTGCAATTACACCTTTCCCAGAAATACCAGCTATAACACTTATCTCAGATTCCAAATTCAATTCAGCTATACATTGAGTTAAAAAATCAGATAAAACATCTTTATCAAGAATAGCCCCCCCCTGAAAAGCCGCAGCAGGAGTGGGCTTTATAATGGCTGTATCAATAAGAGCCTTACCTGTCTCAAATACTACAATTTTTGTATTCTGGCTTCCAATATCCAAAGCTATATATTGTTTTTTAGGTTTCCGGCCAAATAAAGCAGCCATATATTTTGCCCCTCCTGCTGTATTATCATTAAATATGAAATACAGCTTTATTGTCAATTTTATCAAATAACTTACTTAATCCATTCAAATTTATATAATAAACACACCCATTCCCTGAAAGCCTTAATCCTCTAAAAGAATTCTACAATCAATAGATTATAAAACAGAATTCATTAAAAAAAAGAAAAAGGAATAAAAAAATTGATATAATTTTTGCCCCAGACATTTAAAAAAATATAAAATACAGAACTCACAGCCAGGTAGGGGCCAAAAGGAAAGGCTGTTTGTAAATCTTTCTTATTGCTGTGCAATATCATTCCAAAGCCTGCTAAACTGCCAAGAAGACAGGATATAAAAATAATAAAAAACAGGGATTCCCAAGATAAAACTGCGCCAATCCAGGCCATCAGTTTTATATCCCCTCCTCCCATGCCTTCTTTTCCACGCGCCAAATAATAGATCCAGCTAATTGCCAACAAACTGCCTCCCCCCAATAACATTCCAAATAAAGCATCCATAAAAACTCTGTCTGGATTAAGCCAGGCTCCCAGAAGTCCAATACAAATGCCTGATAAAGTGAAAGAATCCGGCAGGATCATCTGATCCCAATCAATAAAACTGGCACACAGCAAGCCAAAAACAAAAATAAAAGCCTCCAAAAGAAACCATTTCCAACCTATA
This sequence comes from Bdellovibrionales bacterium, assembly GCA_965116175.1. GTDB lineage: Bacteria > Bdellovibrionota > Bdellovibrionia > Bdellovibrionales > UBA1609 > JACOND01. Next base: position 907,144 of record OZ220490.1, read on the forward strand.
GCCAAAAAAAGAGCTGAAAAAAGGACAGACATTAAAAACTCAACAAGAGGATAACGAAAAGAAAGAGAGTTTCCACAGTTACGACACCTCCCCCACAGAATAAACCAGGATAAGATAGGAATGTTCAAGTAAAAAGGGATATTGTAAAAACAGTGGGGGCAATAGCTCCTTTTTAAGAGATAAAGGGCCTTATTTCTTTGAATCCTATAAATAAGCACATTTGCAAAGCTGCCGAAAAATGAGCCATATATGAAAAAGAAAATAGCCATAAACCATCTTGGAATTAAAAAAATGTCTTCAAACATTAAAAACTCCTTTGCCGAAAACACTCCCCTAAAACCATTCCAGCAGCCACAGAGACATTGTAACTGGCCGGCCTATATTTTTGAGGAACAGATAAAATCTTATCACAAAGGCTCTTTAAGCCTTTTCTTAGGCCAGAATGCTCTCCTCCCAATAAAAAAGCCACACGGCCTTCAAATTTTTCATGCCAAAACAAATTTTTAGAATGAGAATCCAGGGCATAAATAAAAAACTGATCTTTTTTCAATTCCCTTATACACTGAGATAAACTGTTTCTCTCTTCAATAGGAACATATTCCACCCCCCCACTAGCTGCCTTCATTACAAAGGGACTCAATACAGCGCTTCGTCTGGAGGAACAAAAAATACAATCCACACCCATAAGCCAGGCTGTTCTGATTATAGCGCCAAAATTCCTAGTGTCCTGAACATTTTCCAAAATCAAAACTACAGAGTTATTTTTTGATGATTTTATATCAAAATGAGGCTGACCTGAAACAACAACACAAACCCCCTGATGTGACTCTCCTATTTGATTCAATTTTTTTAATGACATAATTTCTATATTTAATTTTTTTGCTTTAGCCAAATCAGCCAATTCAATAAGAGCAGAATTATTGGCCCAGTCTGATTTAAAATAAATTTTTTGCAGTTCCTTGGAGGAACGGGCTTTTAAAGCCTCTCTACAAGAGTGAACACCTATGACTTTACGAAGGGACATATTTTTTATTCCAAGGATTTATAAATTTCTTCCAACTTCTCTATGATATTCTTTGCCCTTATAAGACTACGCCCCATAACTAAAGCTGAACTCCCAGACTGAAAGGCCTGCTTAGGACTCATAACCCTTTTTTGATCATCCAGACTGTCTCCTTCTAAACGAATTCCCGGGGTTACCAAAAAAGCGTCTTCATACTTCTCTCTTAAAGCTTTAACCTCACAGGGGGAACAAACTAACCCCCTAAGACCAGACTGATAAACCTGATCTGCCAATGACAACACTTGACTTTGATTCTCCATGGAATCCCGAACACTGGACAAAACAGTAACACAAAGAACTTGAAAGAAGTTTTTCAGCCTGGCTTCTTTTTCAAATTGAGATAAAAGAGAAAGCGTTTTTTTACCCACAATGGCATGAACAGTTACAAAATCCACACCCAGTTTAAAAGCGGATTGAACAGCCTCCAGAGTAGAAGAAGGAATATCATAAAATTTAAAATCTAAAAAAATCTGAGAAGAGCTGTATTTTTTGATCTCTTTAACAAGCTCCAATCCATAGGATAAAAAAAGCCGTGGTCCAATTTTATAACCTTGAACATAATTTTTTGTTTGGCTTACCAGCTCCCAGGCCTGATCCCTGGTTTCAACATCAAGAGCAAGAAATAAAGAAAGCTTTTTCATAAAATGCTTATAAATTCCTTAATCATTTTGAAAAATCAATCCTTATTTTTCTCCCTCTGCTAGAAAAGGGGTTTGCCTCTTTCATAACAAATCAAAAGTTTAAACCTTGTCTTTTGACCACTCCACTTTAACAGGCTCTTTAATATGCAGATCTCTTTGAATAAATGGAATGGTGATATTTTCCTCTTTAAACACTCTGTTAATTGCAAATCTTAAATCACTAGCTACTCTTTTAAGATCAATAGGCCGGCTGACAGCAATCCAATAGTTAAGTTCAAAAATCAATCCACTATCTCCAAAATCATCAAAAAACACAATAGGACTTTGGTTTTTATTATAAGTTAAAACACTTTCATGATCATTAGCCACCTTTAAAATGAGGTCTTTAACCTTTTCAACAGGAGAACCATATTTAACCCCAACTTTGATTTTTGATCGAATGACTGTATCAGATAAGGTCCAATTTAAAATGCTATGTTCTAAAATAATACTGTTAGGGACAAGAATATGTGTGTTGTCCAAAGAGCGTATAGATGTAGCCCGAAAGCCTATATGTTCCACCAAACCTGTAAGATTATTGACTTCAATCAAATCCCCTACACGAATAGGATGTTCGGTGACAATAACAATACCACAAATTAAATTATTCATAATATTTCTGGCGCCAAAACCAATACCAATAGCTAATGCGCCGCCTAGGAAGGTAAAAACTGTGAGAGGAACCTTTACAAAATACAAGGTAAATAAAAATAAAATAGAAATTAAGAAATAGAATAGAAAAATTTTAATAGTGTAACGATGAGGAATATCAATATCAAAACGGGCAAGTATTCGTTTTTCAAATTGTGAAACAAAAAGACGAATGCCCATATATCCACCAATTACAAAAATAATGCCAGAAATAAGGCTCCCCACTGTGATAGCATTTTCATCCACATTGAATAAAACATAGCCCCAAAAAGTTGGAATTTGTTCCAGAAGGGTATCAAGAAGAATACGAGCTTGTTGAAAAAACTGCTCTTTATCCCAAGAAAGATTGCCAATAAAAAGATTTATTTTATTCATTTGTTTATTCCTATTCTCCTATCACTGAGACTTATATAAACAAGATCAGGACTGTCCTGACCCTCATTTCAAATTTCCCATTTAAAAACTCTATTTGCTATTGCAAATTCCACAACTCTATTTGCTATTGTCTTCCAAATTTTATTAAAAATAACTCTGTATAGAATTTTCAACAAGGTTAAACAGCTACAACCTCTTTGACTTCTGGCACAAATTGCTTAAGCCTAGTCTCTATCCCCTGTTTAAGGGTCAAACTTGAGCTGGGGCAGCCAGAACAAGCCCCTTGAAGATCCAAATAAACTATGCCATTTTCATAAGACACAAGATTTATATAACCTCCATCCATAGCTACTGCTGGCTGTATATCTTTTTCCAAAATCTCCTTTATTTTTTTAAGTTCCTCCGAGTCTTCTTGAGCCTGAACTTGATCCAGTGATTTTTTTTGGACAGGAGATTTTTTAGGCAAAAGAATCGGCTCCCCTCGCTCTAAATGCTCTCTGATAAGTTCAGAAAGTGGATCAGACACCATATCCCAATCCAGCCAATCCTCTTTTGTAACAGTAATAAAGTTTTCCCCTAAAAAAACACTTTTTGCCCAAGGAAAACCTAAAATTTTTTGCGCTAAAGGGGAACGGCTGGCCTGAGTTCTGTCACTAATTTCCAGTCCTTCATTTGAAATTTGTGAATTAACAACAAATTTTAAAGAGTTTGGATTAGGTGTAGCTTCATAATTGAGCTTAAATGACATAATTGTCTTATTGTAACATATAAAAGAGCTTTGTCTAGTAAGCGTACTGATTTTAAAAGACTCAAAATCTTGATATAAATAAGAACTATTCTGCCTTCTGTCTCTTATAAGCTAGAATAATTTTTAGCTTTTGTGTCTTTAGGGCGTTACAGTAACAGCATCAGGAGCCTGTCCAGCGCTTGAACCCGCTTCAGTTTCAGCAGCAGGCTCCTCATCAGCATTTGGGGCGGGTGCTTCTATAGGCGTTACAGTAACAGCATCAGGAGCCTGTCCAGCACTTGAATCCGCTTCAGGTTCACCAGCAGGCTCCTCATCAGCATTTGGGGCGGGCGCTTCTATAGGTGTTACAGTAACAGCATCAGGAGCCTGTCCAGCACTTGAATCCGCTTCAGGTTCACCAGCAGGTTCCTCATCAGCATTTGGGGCGGGCGTTTCTATAGGCGTTACAGTAACAGCATCAGGAGCCTGTCCAGCACTTGAATCCGCTTCAGGTTCACCAGCAGGTTCCTCATCAGCATTTGGGGCGGGCGTTTCTATAGGCGTTACAGTAACAGCATCAGGAGCCTGTCCAGCACTTGAACCCGCTTCAGCTTCAGCAGCAGGTTCCTCATCAGCATTTGGGGCGGGTGCTTCTATAGGCGTTACAGTAACAGCATCAGGAGCCTGTCCAGCGCTTGAATCCGCTCCAGGTTCACCAGCAGCAGGTTCCTCATCAGCATTTGGGGCGGGTGCTTCTATAGGCGTTACAGTAACAGCATCAGGAGCCTGTCCAGCGCTTGAATCCGCTTCAGTTTCAGCAGCAGGTTCCTCATCAGCATTTGGGGCGGGCGTTTCTATAGGCGTTACAGTAACAGCATCAGGAGCCTGTCCAGCACTTGAATCCGCTTCAGTTTCAGCAGCAGGTTCCTCATCAGCATTTGGGGCGGGTGCTTCTATAGGCGTTACAGTAACAGCATCAGGAGCCTGTCCAGCACTTGAATCCGCTTCAGTTTCAGCAGCAGGTTCCTCATCTGAAGGCTCATTATCAACTCGTGCTACTAAAGCTTCATCAATTCTTACTGACAACTCTTCACAAACTCTTGTCAGTTTGTCAGTAGCCTCTTTTGACAAATCCATTTCATGAATAACTTCAATTAAAGCGTCAACTAAAACCTTTAACTCCTTAAGAGTTTTGAAACTAACCTTGTCTTTTTTAACTATGTCTATATAACGGATTTGAATTTCATAATACATTCGTGAAATCTCTTCATGCCTGCCTTGCTCTTCTACCCTTAAAACCATAATATTCCGAAGCTGTTTAAGGCTTTCTTTAATATTTCTATCCTCATTATACCTACTATATCTATTTGAAGGCGAACAGGATACAAAAATGCACAAACAAACAAAGCCAATTAAAATTCTAGAAAATGTCATTGCAACCTCCTTAAATTCAATTTGTATTATTGTGTTTGAATTTTAAAGACATTTCAAGTTAAAAATATTTTTTTAGCACTTTTTTTTACAAACACAAAAAAATGTTGCACTTTGGCCTTAAGGCCAGATTTTAGTTGAGAGGGATTAGGACGCATAGAGAGGAAATTTAGAACAAAGCCTCTCAACCTTCTGTTTCATTTTACCAACAAGAGATTCATTTTTATGACTCTTAATAATTTGAGCTATCCATTTTCCAATTTGCTCCATTTCTTCTTCTTTCATACCTCGTGTTGTAAGAGCTGCTGTCCCAACTCTTATACCACTTGTTACAAAAGGAGAGCGTCTTTCTCCGGGAACTGTATTTTTATTGACAGTGATTCCTGCCTTTTCTAAAACAGCTTCAGCCTCTTTTCCCGTAACATCTCTGTCAGACAAATCAATTAAAAGCAGGTGATTGTCTGTTCCACCAGTAACCATTTTTAAGCCTTCCCTATTAAAAACTCTCTCCAACACCTTGGCATTTTGAACAATTTGTTTTGTATAAACTCTAAATTCAGGCCGTAAGGCCTCAGCAAAAGCAACAGCTTTGGCAGAAATAACATGCTCCAAAGGGCCGCCTTGTATACCAGGAAAAATACGAGAGTTGATTTTTTTAGCTTTATCCTCATCCCGGCAAAGAATAATTCCCCCTCTGGGGCCTCTTAAAGTTTTATGGGTTGTGGAGCTTATATAATCAGCATAAGGCACAGGAGAGTTATGCACTCCCCCTGCAATTAAGCCCGCAATATGAGCCATATCCACAAAAAGAACAGCTCCCACACGGTCTGCAAGCTCTCTAAAGGCCTTAAAATCAATTTCACGGGGATAGGCGCTATAACCGGCGATAATGATCTTTGGCTTTTCTTTTTTAGCCTGATCCTCAATGAGGTTAAAATCCAGTCTCTCTGTTTTTATATTCAAATGATAAAAAACAGGCTGAAATAAAAGCCCAGAAAAATTAACAGCAGATCCATGTGTTAAGTGACCACCATGTGAAAGATCAAGACCCATAATTTTATCTCCAGCCTTTAGTTCAGCCAAAAAAACCGCCATATTGGCCTGGGATCCAGAATGAGCCTGAACATTGGCAAAAGGGGCTTTAAAAAGTTTTTTTAACCTTTCAATAGCCAATGTTTCACATTGGTCAATATACTTACAGCCTCCATAATAGCGGCGTCCAGGATAACCCTCTGCATATTTATTGGTAAGAACAGAGCCTTGAGCTTCCATAACTGAGGGGGAAACATAGTTTTCTGAAGCAATCATCTCCAAACCCTGCTTCTGCCTTTCAATTTCTTTTTTTATCCAATGAAAAAGCTCAGGGTCTGTTTGCTCTAAACAGCTTTGTTGTTTTACCTGTTCCATAAATTCTTTTGATTTTTATATATATGGAGTTTTAAAAGACTTTGAAAAAAAGTCAATGCCAATAATCAAGTGTCAATTTAAGTCCTTCTAAAAGGATTGTGTTCTTGAGCCTTATTTGCAAAAATCTCAAACGAACAAGAATTTTAGAAACAGACTCTATTTGGATTTTAACTTAAAGCTCCAATATAATATCATCCAGTTTTGTTTTCAATTCTTTGAGAGAAAGTTTTTCTCTAAAACCAGTTTTACGGATGCAAATTTCAATTTGTGATTTTTTTAAATCCCTTTCCCCAAGATTGAATCTAAGAGGCAGGCCCAATAAATCAGCATCCTGAAATTTAACCCCAGGGCGCTCCTTTCTATCATCAATAAAGTAATCCAGGGAATGTTCCTTTAAAATAGAAAGCAATTCTTCCATTGTTTTTAAAACCTCAAAGCTTTCTGGATCAATCAAACAAATATAGACAGAAAAAGGCGCCACACAAAGGGGCCATATAATTCCTTTATCATCATGGCTTTGTTCTACAACAGCCTGTAAAGTTCGAGTAACACCTAAACCATAACAGCCCATCTCCACAAACTTTTGTCGACCCTTTTTGTCAAGATAAGTCAGATTCATCATTTTAGAGTAAGTGTCTGAAAGATAAAAAAGATGCCCTACCTCAATCCCTCTATATTTTTTTAAAAAAGAACCACCCGCTGGACTGAGATCATTCTCTCTGGCAAAACAAAAATCTCCATAAGCTTTTACTTTAAAGTCCCTATCAGGGTTTATATTCTTAACATGAAATCCATCCTTATTCGCTCCTGTAATAAAGTTTCCCCGGCTTTTTAATCTGTTATCAAGATAAATGGGAACAGGTTTTTTTAAATTCCAAGGGCCGCAACTTCCTGGATCAGCGCCTGTAATCTCTTTTACCACTTCAGCAGAAGTCAAGACAGGGTTTTCTTTAAGTCCTAAATCCTTTTTAAGCTTAAAAGGATTGATTTCATCATCTCCCGAACATAAAACGGCAAAGCTCTCCTTTTGAGACTGATTTTCTTCTTCTCTATCTCTTTGACAGGTGAAAAATAAAATTTTAACCAAATCACTGGCCTGAAGTTTTAAAAAATCAGCCAGAGCCTCTATACTTGTGATTCCGGGTGTTGCAAACTCTTCAATAGCTCTCTGCTCCCCCTTAAAATCTTCCATAGGACTAATATTACGAGGGCACATCTCCGCATTGGCAGAAAAATCCCCTTTTTCAGAAACCAAAAGCTCATCCTCTCCTTTTTCTGCAAGAATATGAAACTCCTCTGAATGGCTGCCTCCAATAGCTCCGGTATCCGCCTGAACCACAACAAATTGAACATTCAATCGGTTAAAAATGTTATGGTAGGCTTGTGACATATCCTGGTAGCTTTCAAGCGCTCTTTCAGAGTTCACATCAAAACTGTAAGCATCCTTCATAATAAATTCTCTAGCCCTCATTAAACCAAAGCGAGGGCGAATTTCATCACGATATTTAGTTTGTATCTGATATAAATTAAAAGGCATATCCCTATAGCTTGTAAGACCTGACTTCACAAAATCTATAATGATTTCCTCATGGGTGGGGCCAAGACAAAGCTCCTGACCGGCTCTCCCCTTCATCTTTAACAAAAGCCCTTCAAATTTATTCCACCGGCCTGATTGCTCCCAAAGCTCCTTTGTTTGAACCATAGGCATAAGGATTTCTCTGGCCCCATGATTGTTCATTTCCTCCCGGACAACTTTCTCAAATTTCTGTATAGCCTTCAAAAAAAGTGTGTTGTACAAATAAATGCCCTGACTTGTATTGTAAATACAACCCGATCTTAAAAGAAGAATATGACTGGGAATACTAGCCTCTGCCGGTTTTTCCTTTAAAGTTTTTAAATGAATTTCAGACCATTTCATGATCTCTCCAATTTACTCATTTTTTATACAATACTCCAGTTCCATCATCTGAAGAAGGCTTCTCATACCCTCAGCTCCCCGATTACTTTTTATTCGATCCTCAGCCTGCTCTCTGTTTTCCACCATAAGGATAGAAAAAACAATGGGCAGGGAATATGTTTTTTGCAAATCCCATAAGGCGTTTTTCAGGAGATTACACAGAAAATCATAATGGCTTGTTTCCCCTCTGATAATCACCCCTAAAGATAACACGGCCCTCGCTTTTTTATTTTCAACAGCCCATTTGACAGCAAGAGGGATCTCCCCGGCGCCTGGAACCCAAAAAGGCTCCAAATCCAAAATCATCATTCTTTCAAATGACTTTAAAAACCGATCCTCTTGCTTGTCTGCATTTTTATCAATGAGACTCATAAACTCAGAAGTTTGTAAGTCTTTAAGCTTATTCACTTTATCAAAAACTTTGGAATCTTCAGAAAAAACCTCTCTAACATGGCTTCTATATTTAGTAAATTCCTTGTGAGCTTGAGAATACAATTCAGCCACCAGCTCTTTATTGAATTGAGAGGAAATAACAGCAATTTTATTCATAAAAAATACTTTTTAATTTTAAAGTTGATAATTTTTACACTTTATGAAGTGTTGGATTTTCCTGTAGAGAGTCATCTACAGCTATTTCCACAAAAATTGAATGGCAGCAAATAATCAAAAAAAGCAGCCCTGTTTTTGACATCCAAACTATTTTTTTACTCTCCTGCTTTAAGTTACCCTAATATACAGCCAAATCTACAAACCAGCAGGAATGGCATCAATAAGTTTTTGAGTGTAGGGGTTTTGCGGATTTTTGTAAATTTCGTCAGATTCATTATACTCCACAATCTTACCCTGATTCATCACAGCAATTTTATCTGAAATAAATTTAACCACTGTGAGATCATGAGATATAAAAATATAAGTTAAGTTTAACTTCTCCTGAAGATCTTTTAAAAGGTTTAAAATTTGAGCCTGTATGGATACATCCAAAGAGGATACTGACTCATCACAGACAATAAACTCCGGCTCTATGGCAATGGCGCGGGCAATACAAATCCTCTGCCTTTGTCCGCCGGAAAATTCATGGGGGTAACGACTTTTCATGGCTTTGTCCAAACCCACCTGTTCCATAAGGGATTCCACTTTGGCAATCCTTTCCTCTCTGTTAGAATAAAGCTTATGAATAATCATAGGCTCCATAATGGAAGCTCCTATAGTCATTCTGGGATTTAAAGAGGCATAAGGGTCTTGAAAAATAATCTGCATTTTTCTCCTAATAGCTTTCATCTCTTTTTTATCCAAAGTGGAAATGTCTGTTTGATTATAAAAAACACTTCCAGAAGAGGGCTTTGTAAGATGCAGGATAGCCCTGCCTAAAGTTGTTTTTCCACAGCCTGACTCCCCTACAAGCCCCAATGTGCTTCCTTTTTCCAGCGTAAAGGAAATATCATCAACAGCTTTCACATAAGATTGAGCTTTTCCAAAAAAAGACTTTTGTAAAGGGAAATATTTTTTTAAACCCTTAACTTCCAATAAAATCTCTCCTCCTGAAGGTTTTTTTTGTTTTAAGGGAAGATTTTCTAAAGCCTCCTCTTTTCCCTCTAAAAAGTCACTGACTGTGGGAAGTCTCGCGGTTTTAATATTCAACCTTGGCCTACAGGCAATCAAACCTTTTGTATAAGGTTGTTTTGGATTTTTAAAAATATCTGAAGCCAGCCCTTTCTCTACAATTTCCCCCTGGCGCATAACCAAAACCTTTTGGGCAATTTCATTAACAACCCCTAAATCATGTGAAATAAACATGACTGCCATTTTCATTTTTTCCTGAAGGTTTTGCAAAAGCTCTATAATTTGCTTTTGAATGGTGACATCCAAGGCTGTTGTAGGCTCATCAGCAATAAGGAGATCAGGCTGGCAGGCAATAGCCATGGCAATCATCACTCTTTGTCTTTGGCCGCCACTCATTTCATGAGGATAGGAATTGACCCGACCGGAAGGATTTACAATACCCACCTGATCCAAAAGGTCAATGGTCTGCTCCCTGGCCTCTTTTTTATTCATTTTTTGATGTAAGATAAGAGCTTCATCAATCTGGTAACCCACTGTAAATACAGGGTTTAAACTGGTCATAGGCTCCTGAAAAATCATGGAAATATGATTGCCGCGAACATTACGCATTTCTTTTTCAGAGTATTTAAGCAGGTCTTCTGACCCGAGGAAAATCTGACCACCTGTAATTTCACCAGGGGGCTGGGGGATAAGTCTCATAATACTAAGAGCCATCACACTTTTGCCAGAGCCTGATTCCCCAACCACTCCAAGAGACTCTCCTGTTTTAATATCAAAAGAAACCCCTCTAAGAGCTTGAACATAAAGATCTTTGGTCTTAAATTCTGTTTGAAGATTTTTAACTGAAAGAGAAAAAGGCATATTCCATTCCTGTATAATTTAAAAGTAACATTTATCCTATTTTAAAACTTATTGAAATAAATATTTGCAATGGCTTTTCTTTTTTACCTTAAGTTATTTTAAATTTCTGGTATTTTAATCCATTATCTGACTAAAGTTAATGGTTAAATCCTATTCTGACAAGTCATTTTTTTGTCAAACTGCTGCATTAAATTTTGAATCGCTTTAGGAGGTTATTTTCAATGGCTTGATAAAAGGATTTTATTTCAAGTGGCAGAGTTTTTAAATTATTGAAATTTATAGGCTGCAATTTAAAGTTTTTCATGTCTTATAATAATTGTAATTTTCCATTAGAGTTTAAACTCATTTTGTTTGAATCTAAAGTTTCTTCTAAAAAAGAACATTCATAAGCTCCATTGAGAGTAAGAAAAAGAAAAGGAAGTTTAGTTTAAATACAAAGAAATTTTATTCAATAAAATATAAAGTTTATAACTTTACACCCACACTAAGACCCTCATCTGTGGGAATTAAAGCCCCCTTCCAATACTTGGAATTTGTAATTCTTTTATTAAACTCTTTCATTACTTCTGTGGTTTTTGGATTAGAGGGACGATCAGATTCTCCATAAACAGCTCCAAATAAAAAAGTGTTGTCTGCAACAGCCAGGCCTCCTTGTCTTAAGTTCTGCTCCGCCCAAAATAAATATTTCATATAAGACTCTTTATCTGCATCAATAAAAATCATATCAAAAGGGGCAAATACTTCTATGGATTTCAAACCCTCTAAAGCTGAAAGCCCGGAAACCCATTGTATTTTTTTAGCCTCTTTTGAATCTTTCAAAATCTCTTGTGATTTTTTATGTCTTTCAACAGATAGGTCTAAGGTCCAGAGCTGGCCTTTTTCAGGCAAAGCACTGGCGATATGTAAACTGGAGTAGGCATAAAGAGTTCCTAGCTCTACAACTTTTTTAGCTTTTGCCATTTGAACTAAAAACTGAAGAATTCTTCCCTCATGGGCTGAAATCTGCATTTTTTCAACCCCTTCTTTTCTTGTGGTTTTTTGAATCTCTTCTAAAAACTTGTCTTTTTTGTCAAACAAAGTATTTAAGTAGATATTTTTTTTGTTTACCCAGCTTCTAGGCATATAATATACTCTTTACTTACGAAAACCTCTTAAAGTATTATCTTCAGACAAGTAAATTCAGAAATCAAGACCTTTAGCTGTTTTCTCTTAATTATGGATAAAAAATCTTAATTTCAAACTTTGGATCACCGATAATTTTAACGAGAGTCATTAGGAACACAATCTTATGAATAAATACTCAAAGCTTTTTTTTCTCTTTTTTCTGCTTTTTAATTTAAGCCATTGCAATCCTTTTGTTGTGGGTGATAAGCGCGGAGATCCTAGGGATAAATTGGGAGAGGATGAGTTTGATTTACCCCCCCTTCAGCCTCTTGATTATAATGAAATAAAAAGTAAAGCTCTTTCTGGAGCATGCACAGATTACAATAAAGGTCTTGTCACTAGTTTTTTGCCGCCAGTACAAGCTCTTCAAAGATGTCTCCACTATATAATTGATGTAGGTATAAAACCTATTTGCAAACGGCGAAAAGACTTAAGGGAGCTTATAAGTTATTATAAAAAACAAGGAGATGATGAAGCTGTTGCTATTCTTGAAGAAGAGCTTTATGAAAATGAAGCCAGTGAATATGATATGGCCGATCATATGATTGACATAGCAGACACTTTATATGATGCAGAAAAGAATGCTCTGGAGGAAATAAATAATCTTAGTGATAATTGGATAGATGATGATGATAAATTTGGCAAAAAATTACTTAAAAGTGTAGGTATAACCACTCTCAGGATAGGTACAAAAAATGAGATTGGAGGCACCGGTAAAATCTTGGATTCAAAAGCCCGAAACCCTTGCAGTTCAGTTGATTTATACCAAAAAAACAGAGACGAGGATCAGTAAATTTCAAGGCCAGTCTAATTTTGGTCTCTATTCAGTTTGGATTCAAAACTTTTTGTTTAGGATAAGTTCTTTGACTAGCAGAATCAATCTGATTTCAACTCAGAAACCCTCTCTACAGAAGGTTTGCTCATTCCTGATTCATGAGGATGAGTTTTAGGATCTTTTTCTTGTGAACTTGGGGATTGTTCAGCAATATCCGGTTTTGATTGATCAGACTGAGCTTTGAGATTTTCTTTTTTAAGAGAGGCTTTGGATTTTTTTGCAGCTGTATGAGGCGCTAAAATGGTGTAAAGCACCCGCTTTTCCATCTTTGCAGGCTCTTCAGAATAGGCTAAATCAGAAAGGCGCTCCTCCATCTGTTTTAAAAGTTTAAAGCCAAGCTCCTTATGGGCCATCTCCCGTCCAAAAAATCTTAAGTTGATTTTAACTTTGTTACCCTGATTTAAAAATTCTTTGGCTTTTTGAAGTTTGATTTTTATATCCCCCTCATCTGTACGGGGTCTAAACTGGATTTCCTTAATTAAAACTTTTGTTTGATTTCTTTTATTTTGTTTTTCTCTTTTTTTAGTTTCAAATCTCCACTTTCCATAATCCATAATTTTACAGACGGGAGGGTTTGACTTATCATGGACTTCCACCAAATCCAACCCCTTGCTTCTGGCCTGATTTAAAGCAGAAAGAGAGGACATAAGGCCTACAAGCTTACCCTCCTCATCAATGAGGCGGACTTCAGGAGCTCTCACCCTCTCGTTGATACGATGCCTATCCTCCCGTTTAAAACGGCCTCTGAAATTTCTTCTTGGCTTAATGGCTGGCACCTTTTTGATTTTTGAGAAAAAAAGATTGAAGAGATCGGGTCTTTATCTCTTCAGAAAGCTGATCTGAAAACTCCTGCAAATTCAAATCAGAAAACAATTCACCTGTTCTTAAACGAACAGATACAAGTTTTGATTGAACTTCTTTTTTGCCGACAATTAGCATATAGGGGATTTGTTGATTTTGAGATTCTCTGATTTTATAGGAAAGTTTTTCATTTCTATTATCTATTTTGCAGACTACGCCTTTTTTTTCAAGTGTTTTTTGAATTTCAAGCGAAAAATCTCCTTCTTTATCTGTAATTTGAAGAATTACCACCTGAACAGGACAGAGCCATGCAGGCAGCCTTCCCCTTGAATGCTCCAAATATACAGCTATAAAACGCTCCAGAGAGCCTAAGATAGCCCTATGAATTATAACGGGCCGCTCCTCCTCATCCTTTTCATTGATATAACTTAAATCAAAAGCTTTTGGCAGGTTAAAATCACATTGAAAAGTGCCTAATTGCCATGAACGGTCAAAAAAATCCTGAACACAAATATCCAACTTAGGGCCATAAAAAGCGCCGTCTCCAGGGTTTAATTGATAGGGTATTTGCAAAGCTTCAAGAGCTTGGCTTAAAGCCTCTTCAGCCTTATCCCAAAGCCTGTTCTCCCCCATCCTATCTTCTGGCCTTGTGGAAAGCTCAATTTTATAGTTTTCAAGGCCAAAAATTTTATAAACATCTTTTAACATTTTAATCCCTGATTGTATCTCCTCAGAGAGCTGATCCAAACGGCAAAAGATATGAGCATCATCCTGACAAAAACTTTTTACTCTTGTAAGTCCCTGCAAAGCGCCTGCAGGCTCTTTGCGGTGCAGACGACCAAAATCCGCCACCCGCCAAGGCAGATTCCTATAAGACCATCTGTCCTTTTTATAAAGAAGACAATGCCCCGGACAGTTCATGGGTTTTAAAAACAGTTCTCTGTTTTCAGTTGACAGATCTTTCTCCTCAAAATGTTTTGTCTTTTGATTTTCTTTTTTTTCCTCATTTAAAATGGCATACATATTTTCCGCATAATGCTCTGTGTGCCCGGATCGATCAAACAGCTCGCCATTAAACACTTGAGGGGTTACAACCTCTTCATAATCGTATTCCTTATATTTTTCTCTTAAAAAAGCCTGCATGCGGTTATAAAGCTCTGTGCCTAAAGGAGTAAAAAAAGGGCTTCCTGCAGACAACTCGCTAAACCAAAATAAATTAAGCTGTTTGCCAATTTTGCGATGATCATTTTTTTGCGCCTCTTCCTGCTTTTTTAAAAAAGCCTTAAGCTGTTTTTCTGTATGAAAAGCTGTCCCGTAAATTCTTTTTAGCTGTTTATTTTTGGAATCCCCCCGCCAATAAGCTCCTGATTGGGATAAAATTTTAACAGCGCCAATTTGCCCCAAATGCTGAACATGGGGGCCTCTGCATAAATCAAGCCAAGGGCCTTGCTTGTAGATGCTGACTTCCCCCTCCTCGAGACTCTCTATAATTTCTTTTTTTAAAAGCTCCCCTTTTTCTTCAAAATACTTGCAGGCTTTCTCTTTGCTCCAAACCTCTTTTACCAATTCATATTTTTTGCTCAAAATAGATTTCATTTCCTGCTCAATTTGATCCAAATCTTCAGGGGTGAAACTTTTTTCTGTATCAAAATCATAGTAAAAACCGTTACCTATAACCGGGCCAATCGTGACTCTTGTTTCAGGCCAAAGGTTTTGCACAGCCTGAGCCAAAACATGAGCAGAAGAATGCCTAACCACCTCCAAAGCCTTTTCGGAGGGAATTGTGACGATTTCCACCCTGTCCCCATTCTGTAAAACAGAACGCAAGTCCCGCACTTCAGGATTTTTGTTAACTAAAGCGCCAACAGCAGATTTAGCCAGCCCCTCACCGATACTTTTTGCAAGCTCTAAAGCATTGGGACAGAAGGAAAACTCTTTAAAGCTCCCGTCAGGAAGCTGAATACGGCAGCTCATAGAAACATATCCTAAAAAAAGAATGTTTAAAAAGCAACCTCTGGTTCATGATGCCCTATTGACTGATTTAAGCCACTGGCCAACAGATCAAGGCTTTCCAGTTCATGATTCCTTTATGACTAATCATCAATATGATGTAAAATGGTCATATAGATGAAAAACCGTTATTTATCTGCAGCTATATCTGAAGACGCTTTAAAAGACAAAAAAATTGCTTTTATCAGCGGCCCTAGACAAGTTGGAAAAACAACAATGGGAAAATCTTTATTAAAAAGCAAAAACAATGATTTTAACTGGGATCAGTCCTCTTTTAAAAGAATTTGGACAAAGTCACCGGAGAAAACTTTAAAAAATATAGATTCAAGCCCTGTTCTCTTTGATGAAATACACAAAGATAAGAAATGGAAATCAAAAATTAAGGGCATTTATGATAGTTTTTCTGATAAACTTGAAATTTTAGTTGTTCATTATTCAAAATTGTTAAAAACAAAGTTAAATTTTCAATTAGTTGATACAAAAAACTATGATAAAAAACATATTTTATATAATGTACGAGTGATGTCTTATGAAAAGTTTTTTTCGGGTTTGGTGTAGTGTGGATTTTGCATTTTATAGATTAACTTTTACCAAGCAAAAACTGTGCTCCTAATTGTTTTGAGGGAATTTGTTTTTCAATAGGCAGATAAATACAGCTTTGTATATCCATTTGCTTAAGGTATTTGCACATTAAAGGACCAACATCTTTCCAATCCAAGCCTCCTAAACCGCAGCCTAATGAAGGGAGGGCTATAGACTCTATGCCTAGCTCCTTATAATTATCCAATAACCACTTAAGCCCTTTTTCAATTCCATCTATAGGAGAGTTTGTCTTCCAATGATTTTTTGTGGCAAACAGCAAAAACCAGCGGTTTCCATTTTCTGTAACAGTGAATTGAGTGTCTTCCAAAAGAGTCCTTATAAAATTTTCTTCTCTTTTATAAAGAAAAGGCAAACCCATTTTTAATTTTCTCTGACGGCATATATCCTGATATTTTACATACACATCAGGAAATTGATATTTTGCTCTTGAGGCCAAACCCTTTCCCATAACTCCGACTGTGTTTACACTTATTGTAAATGTATGCATCTTTGAAAAAAACATATCTCCTTTTGTCAAAGTGATTTTATTTGAAATAGGGGTTTGATATTCAGGCAAAAAGAACATATTTCTGTCCGGCATGATATTTAAAGGGCCTGCAACCTCTTTTCTAATTTGGTTGGCAATTTCTTCAGTTGCTGTGTAAATCCCAATGATTTTTTCTCTTGGTATATGATCATAAACCAATAACTCGGCCATGAATTTCCTTTTATCAGATTCATTCCAATAGTCTTTTTTAAATTGTTCCGAATCCAAAGCCTTTAAACCCGTATTTATATCATCAAAAAATTGTGTGATAGATACAGCAGCATTGCCATCAGTTACCCCAACATTACTGCTATTGATAACATCTGAATTGATTTGCAATACTATGATATTCTCTGTCCCAAATTTTTTAATAACTCGATAGAGCATAGGGTTTCTGACATGAAAATACAGATTAGCATAATCCCATAAAGAACAGCCTTTAAATGTTTTATTTTTTCTTATTTTGATAATGTCTTCAGCATGAATGGATTTTACCCCCCTGCCTGTAAGTTTAGCCCATATATTTTTTTTATTAAGCCTATTACGGGATAATATGCCATTTTTTAAAATAGACTTTAAATTGTCTCTATGGGTTATATAATAAAAATATCTTGGTATTTGCATAAAATAATTAACTCCTTTTAAAGCTTTAAAACTTGAGGCATCTAAAATTAATGGCCATCCTTTTTATATCCTTTGCTTCTTAAAGCGTCTTCACGACTAAAATAAGCTTGTTTCTCAGCTCCTATATAAACCCCTAATTCATAAATTACTGTATCACAATTACACTGATATTCTATATAATAGCCATTTTCTATTTCTTCAATAGAACATTTACATATTTCACATCTTATAAAACATTCACAATAAAATATCTTCTTTCGTTAAGCTAGCTTAACTACATAATTCAAATCATACTGGCGGAGATAATCTTGAACCGCCACTTGTACCCAATAAGGTTCAATCTCACCAAGAGCTCCCGCTATTTCAGCAGCTTTGGCTGGAGAAGGAATACGACGACCATTTTCATAATCACAAATTATTCCTCGACTTAAACCGCCGATCTTTTTTCCAAGTTCACTCTGAGTTAACTCTAAAGTTACACGGTAAGTGTGCAAAAGCTTGGCAAAAGTAATAGCACCATAATCTTTTTCCAATTCTTTTGTTCCATATCTTTTTTTAGTAGTCATGGGATATAACCTCCTTTACTATTATTACACTGATTTGACCTTCTTTACTAACTGTATAAATTAGCCTCCATTTTTTATTTAAATATACAGATCTCTGTCCTTTTCGGTTGCCTTTTAATATATGGTCTCTAAACCCCCTTGCTTTTTGAACAGCTGGTAATCCTTCTTTTTCAACCATATCTGCCCAAACTTGTATTTTATCACGAATGAAATACGGTACTTTCCTAAGAGACTTTTTTACTGAGGACAAATCAACTGCATACATTTAACTATTGTACTCTTATTTCGAGTACAAATCAAGAAGAGATTAAAGAATTAAGTCATGCAGTAATTTTTTTGTCGCGGTGACCATTTAGATCCTATTTTTTATGTTCTGCTCCCTTTTTTTCAATATACCCCACCCTAACCATTAATTCGGCAATTAAATGACTGCGGGATAATATGCCATTTTTTAAAATAGACTTTAAATTGTCTCTATGGGTTATATAATAAAAATATCTTGGTATTTGCATAAAATAATTAACTCCTTTTAAAGTCTTACAACAGATTCAGTAGACTGATAATTTATAGAGTAAAACTCTTTTAAAGAGTTTACTAAAAAATCCACTTCCTGTTTTGTGTTTGAAGGGGATAAAGATATACGAATACATGATCTGGCATAATCTTTTGGATTACCCAAATCGTCAAGATCGGCTATAGCAGTAAGAACATGGGAAGGTTCAAGCGATCCGGCATTACAAGCTGAACCTGCAGAAGCACACATACCTTTTTGGGCAAGATGCAGTAAAACAGCTTGATTGCTAATACCACCACAATAAATACTAGATGTATTTGACAAACGGTTGGCTTTCCTACAATTAATTTTGAAAGGACCTAGTGGTCCATATATTTTTATTTTTTGAAAATCTTCTGAATTTAGATTTGATAAACTTTCTTTAAATGGATTTAGCAAACTGTCCTCAAAATAATCTCTTAATTGTTTTACATATTCCTGTTTACTTAAATCAATATCCTCCACAGCTAACTTAAAAGATTGAATAGCAGGGTAATTATGGGTTCCCGGTCTTAAACCTCTTTCCTGTCCCCCACCATACATAAGAGGAGCAAATGGTTTTCTAGCATACAATAAGCCAATTCCTTTCATAGCTCCAATTTTATGGCCAGAAAAGCTTGCAAAATCCACATCCCATTTTTCTAAATCAACAGGCACTTTTCCTAAAGATTGAACAGCGTCCACATGAACAAGGCAATGGTATTTTCTAGCAATTTCAATTATATATTGTATATCTGTAATGACTCCTGTTTCATTATTAGCGCTTAAAAACGATATAAGAGAGTGAGGACGCTTTGAGCAGGTTTCTTCTAATTTATCTAAACATAATTCCCCTTGTTTGGTATGGGATATTAAATGCCAAACTCGGTCGTTTTGTCTGTTATCCAAAATAGGATGGATATTTGAATAGTCCGACAAAAATCCAATCCTTTTGAGGCTGGCTTGATGCTCTAACATAGAACTGATAACAGCAAGTAATTGATTCAACCTCAAAGTCTCTGGCGATAAAATAGTGTTAATGGATTCTGTCCCTCCACTTGTAAAAAATAAATGTTTTGGAGAGCAGTTTAAACACTCTGAAATAACTTTGCGGCACTCTTTAATTTTTTGAGCTAATACTTGAGAATGTGAATATACAGAAGAAGGATTATGCCAATCCTCTAAAATACCCTTTTCAAGATATTTTCTCACAGACGGAGAGTAAGGGGCTGTAGAATTATAGTCAAAGTAAATCATTCTTTACCACTTTTCGTTTAATTTTTTTAAATAACTTTTAATTTTTTCTTCAAATAGCTTAAATCTACTTTCTAAAAACTGTGATTTGATTATTTTATCTTCAGTATTAAACTCTTCTTTTCTGTAATTCAGTTGTGTATCAATACATAGTACCTCCATACCGCTTTTTTCTATTTCTTCATCAATAGAATTAGTTAACCGTTTTTGATTTCTTTCGCTAGGAGAGTAAAATTTATTTAATATACTATGAACTGGACTGTTTTTTTTATCAGGATTTATCCAACTATCTGGAATAATATGATCTTTATGTAAATCCTTAAAGTGTTTTATCTTTATGGTTTTTTCTTCGCCATGTTTAAATATATCAATAGCCTTTTTATATGAGTAAGATAATATAAACTGTAAAAAATATTCTCCAATATTGTTATTATAACTATAGCCATTATCTTCATAAAAAGCTTTAAATCCCTCTAAGTCTGAATACCCTCTTTTATTACACAGGTCATCTTCATATTTCTTAAATTGATTATCCTGTGATTTTTTTATGAATTTGATTAAATGATTTAGATGTTCTATTGAGAAAGCATTTTGCCCTTTTTCATATTTTCCAGAAAATAAACTCATCCAGTATGAATATTCTATTTTTTCTTTCGCCTCTATTTTTTCTTTATTTTTATATAAATTATAAGCTATGGGTAAAACTGTTAATTTATATTTTATATCTTTTATAGAAGGAACACCACATTTTTTAATTAGGAATTGAAAAGCTAATATAAGAGATTCTACAGCCTTCTCGGAACTATCTTCTATTTGTGTAGCCTCTATTTTTAGTAGAGATTTTTGCTTGATACAATCTACTTTAAACTCATTGCCGTCAGATTCTTTTATGAAGAGGGCTAACATATTCAAATACATATCAGAAAAATTTTTTGTAATTAAGTTTTTACTATCTTTCACAAATTTTTCTTCAATCAATTCTGCTACAGACTCGTCTTCTTCAGATTCACCTTCTAAATTTCTTATAAATGATTCTGCATAATCAAGAAGTGCTTTAGAAAGCCGCCCCATCTGTAGCTTGGAATACTTTGCGGATACAATATCAAATACTCCAAGAGAGATGCCTCCTGTGTTCATTGTATTAAAAGCAACAATAGCTTTATTTAGTTGTGATTTTTCATATTCAACTCCATAAATTTCTTTGTAAATGATATGATTATTAAAGAATTGTAATATGTTAGTCTTTATTTTGTTGATTGTTTCTGATTTCTTCTCTTTATTTTCTATTATTACTCCATGATCTTTTTTTATATTATTAATATGTTTTTGAACAGTACTGTTGTTTTTATTTTTTATAAGAAAATCTATATATTGTTCAGAGATTTTTTCTATTATAGGTGTTAGGTTTGAAAGATCTGACAAAATAAGAAATAAAGGCAAAAGATTTTCCTCCGTACAATAGTTTTTAATCTTTTCCATTTCTTGAGAAGGATGCCATCTGTCACCTTCATTTGTTTTCAGAACTTTTTTATTTATTATCACAGATTCAATATCTTCTATGTCGTAA
Organism: Bdellovibrionales bacterium; assembly: GCA_965116175.1. Taxonomy (GTDB): domain Bacteria; phylum Bdellovibrionota; class Bdellovibrionia; order Bdellovibrionales; family UBA1609; genus JACOND01. The sequence goes on from OZ220490.1 coordinate 928,338, forward strand.
TCTTCAAATTTTCCAGTCCAATAAAAATCATATAGTAAATTTAGTTTCTGTTGTAAATCGTTATTATTCTCAGCTAAAGATAAGTTTAAAAACCACCTATACCTTAAGTTATTATGTAGAGAATTATTTGTCTCTTTCCAATTATTATTTATATATAAATTATTAAAAATAGATTTTATAGTAGATATTCTTTGTTGTCCGTCCATAAGTAATTTAGAACGCTCTGGGTTTAATCCATTTCTTTGTTCTTTATAACATAATTCACGAAGACCTATATTATCTAATTTATCTAAGACTAATATGCTCCCGATAGGAATATCTAAAAACAGAGAACAAGCCAGTTTTGACTGCTGATCTTGAGGCTTCCACACAAAATCTCTTTGAAAGTCCGGTAGCAATAGATTCTCCTCAAGAATTAAATCTCTTATTTTGTGTCTGTATTCCTTAGCTTTCATATCTCTTCCTATTGTTATAAATCGCAAATTAGGCAGGCATCTTCTTGGTCGTCATCATTGACTACATCTTTAAAAACATCTGTTATGTTTTTTCCTTTTTGTTTTGATAAGGCTTTTTCCATTCTTTGTTTATAATCTTGTTTTATTTTTTCTCTATTTTTTTCTACATCTTCCAAAGGCATTCCTTCCACCCAAGTAAAAGCAACATGATCCCCTTTGTAATTTTGTTTTTCATATTGTTTTGCTTTTTCAAACAGTTCTGGGTGTTTTTCCAAAAGTCCAACCCACTCAATTTTTCTTTGGAAGAAGCAAAAGTAACAACCAGATCGGGCCCGCCAATCATAATATTTTGGTAAGCCAATGCCTGATTCTTCCAGAATTTTATTAACTCCGTCAAGGTCGATTCCTTCTTCTTTAAAAGGATAGCGGGGCAGTATTGTATTTTTCTGTGAAATATAACCCTGTCGGTGCTCGTCAGCTCTAATACCAATATAACTTTCTATTAAGTCCTGTCTAATATACCTCTCAAAAGATTTAATTTTCATTTCCATAGTACACCACCTAGCCCTTGGAGAAGGTAAATAGTCCGAATGCTGTTTTAATAAATAATCAAAGTTTTTCTCACTATTTAAACGAACAATTTTTTTACTTAAAAAAGCTTCTAATTTATCTAGGTATTCATAAGTTTCTGGCAATTCACTTCCCGTATCACAAAAAACATATTCTAAGTTAGGTATTTTATCTTTAAGAAAAATAGCCATAGCCGTGGAATCTTTGCCGCCAGATAGAGGACAGACCTGCCTTCTTTTTTTGTCATATTTAAAGCTAGGCATTGATTTCCGTATCCCCAACATATACATCCGCAGGTTCTTCTGTTTGTTCTTTAGAAGTCTTTTCATCAACGGATTTCAAAATGGCCAAAATGACTTTTCTTTTATCTATTTCATCAAAAGAATCCAAAATGAGCTTTATTTTTTCTATAGAAGAAGAAAGATGTTTATTAGTATCAAAATGAGTTCCTAATTTCACAAAAGTTTTTTTGTTTTTTCCCTTATCAATAAAAGCTAATACAGATTGTCCTTTAAAATTAGGATTAGCTATCTCACAAGCCAGTTCAATTTCTGTTTTGACTCTTTTTAAAGCAAACTCAAACTTAAAGTATCCTTTTTTATCCCAATACCTTGGAGAAGAACCAGTCAATACATCAGCAATTGTTTCTAAAAAATACTGGTTATAATTAGAAGGATCAAAATTTAACACCCGTCCTATAAAGCGACTGGTGTTAGAGCTGAATGGATAATCTTTAACTTGTGAAAGAGTATCCTTAAAACTTTCAATAAGTTTATTTTTTGTTATGGGTTTAAGAGTATTATTTAAGCATTGTTTATCTATAAATTTAATGAAAGTTATGAGATCAGATTTGATTTTTAAGAGCAGGTTTTTATAGACTTCATCAATCTCTTGTTTTATATCATTCAGTTTAAGTAATATATCTTCTATTTCATTAGTACTAGTTTTAGAATGAATACTTTGTTTATTAAAACAGTCTGATATTCTGTTAAAAAGGAGTTTATCAGGCTCTTTAGAGGAATCAATTTGAATAAGAAGTTTTCGCCCCCTCTGTGACAATACTGAAGATAGTTTTGTAGATTCCGGGATGCTTTTTCTCCACTTAATTAGAGCTTCTATAACTGAACGAATAGATACATCTTTGGCTTTAAAAGTTTCAGCTAAGCCATTTAAAAAATTTTGTTGTTTAGTATTTATTGGAGTGTAATGAATAATTGTTTTTTTAGGGTATTTCATCAAAAGATCATAATGATCTCCATCTAAATCCTTAACATAAGCTTCATCAAAATAATGACTGACAGGCTGTTTGAAACACAAATCAGCTAAAGCAATAAAAACAGGAATCACACCAAGACGAAAGCCATAAGGAGGAGAAACCAGTATATCTAAAAGTGTATTTCCATAAATGCCTTGAGGATGTTCAGACAAAATTTGCTCGTATTCTTTAAAAAATTTATAATAAGCTGATAATTTGGAAATTTGGTAAATGTTTATTTCAGAAGAATACTTAAATTTAGAAAGCCTGAACATAGTATCAAAAATCACATAGTCTGGCCCATGACCCTCTATACAGCTGATTATATTTTTTATAGGTTTATTTCTGTTTTGTTTTAAAAGGTTAATAAATTTTTTACGCCCTAAAGTAATGCTTCCCGAAACACTGTGGCGGTTCATATACTCTAAATTAAATTTTATATATTTATTATATTCTTTTTCAAAGAGATTGCCTAAATACCTTTGCAGTTCTTTAAAATGAGAAACTTTTTTTAATGACACCTCTTTGCCTTTTATAAAATCAAGCATAGGGTAAACAACATAAGCTGAAAGATTCATATAGCCAATAAAAGGTTTTAACAGAGAATTTATAGAAAAAAGCAAAATTTCTTTATGGCGATCCAGTTCTTTTTTTACTAAAGGGCTGGCTAATAAAATTTCCCTGTTATTGTATAAACAATCAACAGCGTTTAGTTCCTCAATATCTTTTCTACACTCTATAAACTGTGTAGGTAGAATAAAGACAGTGAGTGGAGATGATATTTTTTGAATTTCTGATTTTGCATAAACAAATTCATCATGACTGAAAGGAATTACATAAAAAACACAACCGTCCTCTCTATAAAAATCAACATTTTGTTGTGTTCTAAGGTTTTTTAACTCCTCAACAGAAATAATTTTTGTTCCGTAAAAACGATTTATAGCATTATCAAAATTATATTTTTTAGGAATAATAAAATCTGTCTTAAAATATCTTCTTAAAACTTGAACAAGGCTTTTACTGGTTAATGTTGTGTCTTTTAATTTGGAAATTTCCTCATCAATATCAATAGGGGCACCTTCCTGCAAAAGATACTGTTTTATATTTTTATTATAAAAAATAATTTTTTTATCTTTTAAAAACTTTAAGGATTTTTTAATATCCCCTCTTGAAAATAATTGGTTAAAACAATCTACAATAAAATCTTCTGTTAGAGGCGAAAAATGAGTGTCTTTAACAACAGAGCAAAGGGCTATAAGGCTTATAATTTGTTTTGAAGCTTCATCTTTTTTTTCAATTTTTTTAAAGGCTTCCTCCGCCATAAGCTGAACCTTATAAGCACCTCCAATGCCAATATCTTTTCCAATAAGAATTTTAAAATATTGATATAAATTATAAGGCAGCAGCAAAGTGGTTTGATCTTTAAATCTTTCATCTAAAAATCTTTTAAGAGAGTGATTTTCATTACGGGTTAAAAAAGTGTAAAGGGTTCTTTCATTTTGAGCCACTTTTTTTGATAAATGAGGGAGAAGGGCTAAAACAACAGGATGCAAAGGAAAGCAGTTAAGTAAAATTGGTTCTATATTTTTTAAATCAATAAAATCTTCAAAAGTGTCTGTTTGCCATTCTGACACATATTTTTTAATGTAGGTTTTATATTTCTTAGCCATAGAAATTTGACTTTTTAAAATATTTTTTTCAAAAACAGCAGAAATCATTTTGTAATAATCAGCGCTTTTATCGTAAAAAGCGGATTCTTGAAAACGACCTTCAATTTTTGCCCATTCCTGTTGGACATTGATAGGAAGCTGGCTGGCATATTGAGAAATAGACAAATGAGTGATAAGCATTAAATGACACTGTTTTTCTCCTGAGCGATTGCAAAACTCCGCAAAGTTTTGTAAAAATTGAATGTTTAAATCTGTTGGATTGTGCACTCCTTTTTCTAAATATTTTCCAAATTCATCATAAATGACAAAGATTCCACCATAGCCTTTTGCTTTTAAACTATTCAAAGAATCCTTGTAAAATTGCAAAGCTTTTTTTGATTGACTTTTAGCAGGGATTCCTACTTGTGACAAAGATTCTTTAAGCTTGTTTTTAAAGATTTGTTCAATCTCTCCTTCATACCCATTAATGAATACAGGCAATAGCTTTGTTTGTCCTGATTTTTGAAATGAGTTAAAACTTGCTTTTAAATTTTTATTTGCTTTATTGATTAAAACATTGATGATTTTAGAATATTTTTTTGCAATGATTTGAGCCGTTAACAAAGCAAAAGTAGATTTGCCAAGCCCTGGAGAACCGCTTAGGACTCTTACTCTATGTTTTGAGTTTTTTTCTAAAATGGAATTAAAAATTTCTTTTAACCCCTCTTGAAATTTAGAGGAAAGATAAATATTTTTTAATCTTGAAATATCTTTATAATCCAGTTCTAAATTTGTAGATCTGTTATAGCTATCAGATAACTGAATAAGATTTTGTATTGAAAAACTTTTTTTCTTTTTTACTGATTGATTTTTTATATTGTGTTTCATTTTGTTTCTCTATTGAGTTAAATAACAAGCAACATTCATAGTAAAACATAAATGTTTAAACAGAATTAGCGTGAACGCCCATCTCTTTATAGTAATTATCTAAAGCTTTTTTCAAATAAGCTGAATCAGGCTGGACAATAAAGTATCCTCCTGTTCTTGAATAATTCAGATAATTTATTTTTGAACAATTCTCTATTAGATCGTTCATTTTCTCTAAAGAAAAATGAAAAATACGGCCCGGAGAGTTTTTCTTAAGCGATAAATCCTCAAGATTAACAGATTCTGGACAACTCAGATGATTTTGCCAGAATAAGAAAAGAATATAAGCAAAAACATGGATGTTAAAATCATTGATATTTAGTTTGTTTCTAATAAACTTTTCCCCTCTTTTTTCAATCCAGCCATATTTTGTAAAGGGGGAGGGAGTTTCTGTTTCAGGATTTCTTTTTCCTGCCCATTCCACAGCCTGATACATTCTTAAAAGACAATTTAAGTCTTTGTATAAAGTTGCATCTTTTATTTTTTTGCCTGTTTTAATTTGAATATAAGCAAAAAAAGCATTTTCAAGAGATTCCTTTTCAAATTCATCAGCAGAAAAATAGTTAAAAAACCAATACCATGTTGTTGCTTCCTCTTTGTTTGTTACAAGCAGGTAATGAATTAAAAAAAGTGTTCCATCTAATTCAAAGTAAGGGTCTTTTTCTAAAATTTTTCTGGCTGTATCTGTAAGGGTAAAACCTACTGGATGGGATTTGATAAGATTTGCCGCCTTAAGCCAGTATCTTATAGAGTCCACCATATTTTTGCCGACCCCCATTTTCTGCATGGCCATTTCAGTATTTTTTTTGTTATTTAAGAGAATCTGAGAGGTTTGATTTGTCCAGTAAATTCCTTTGTAAAGCCATTGATCCCTTAAATGAAAGCTTTGATGTCCGCCGAATTTCATTATGCCTCAATCCTTTTGGGAAAAGCCTAACCTAATTCCCAAAAAGAGACAATCTTTATTATTTTCTAAATTGCTTAAAATATATGCTTTAGCAAAAAAAACAGGACTCTAGGGCAAGTTTTTTGAAATGAAAATTTCTTAATTTTTAAAGTTTTTGTCCTGATTTTTAAATCTGTCAAATAACAATCTTACAAAAGTAAATTTCTACTGTAAAATTGACACTTTGTCTTAAATTAGGTTCATGACAACTTAAGCCTGATTTTATAGGTTTTAAGTTTTTGAAATGAATGGGAAAAACAAGTATTTTATCCGCTCCCGCCTTTCTGAGAAGAAATTTAGGGAGATTATCAAGTTACTCTACGAAAATAAAAAACTTAAAATCACTCCAAAGCTCTTTTCGCTTTCAATTTTGTCATCCCAGGTCTTATTCTATTATCGTATAGGATTTGAATCACTTCTTCATCAATATCTGCAAATCTTGTAGGTGAGGATTCTTGGTGAAAAATACTATCAGGATAAGAGTAGGAATCTTTTGCAATTCCTAAAGATTGTGTTATTTCCTCCCTTAAAACACTTTTCCTTTCTTCCCCTTTCAATTTTTGATCAATAAAAACCATAGCTTTATAAATAACATAATCACTATCTTTAAATGGCATAAATAAACCAACAGGGACAGGTTTAGGTATAAAACGGTATATTAGGGGAAAATCTCTTTTAATTTTGTCAGGATCAACAAAATAAATTTTTAAATTAGGTCTTGAATCGTTAATTTCTATATTTAAACCTGTTAAATCAGAAAGTTCCTCTGCAATTTTTTCAACCTCTCTTTTGTCTTCAGAGTTATACCCTTCATACAATTTGATTCGTACATCCCCTTGCCATTTCTGAACATTAAAGCCTGAGAGCCAACTTAAATACTCTGATCCAAAGGCTATCTCCATAAAATAATCAATAGCTTCATCGGAATATCTTTTTCTGGAATGAGATTGGCCTTTTCTTTCATAGTTTTTATAACCTCTATAATAAGGATCTTCATATTCATAATTACAGTCAGGATCTTTAGAATACTCACAACCTTGAGGGGGAAAATCAGGATAACAGCCATTTATTCCCACAAAACAACAAAGCAAAAAAACGAGTTGGAAAAATCTAATACAAAAAATGTTTTTCATTTGATTTGTTTTCTTAAGTATTTATATCTCTATAACTCAAACTGTAAACGCAAAGCATGGCTAAGATGTAATCGTCTCAATGAATCCTATTCTTAAGCTCCAGCTATGATAATTGATTATTATAAGGCCATTAACTAAAAAATCAAGACAAAGGGCTGGTTTGCTTTTCATGGCTTACTGTAAAAAGAGCTATTATCAGGAATGCTTTTCATTTGCAAAAAACTGTTAAAATGCTAAAAAAGTCTTAACACTTAAAGGAGTTAAATAGTGTCTTAAAAAAATACGGCTTTATGCTGACAGTTGTATACAAGACTGATACATTTATCCAATGTCTAAAAAACCTGTGATTCAAATAGAGTGAGTGTTAAATTCATTTTCAAGTTTTTGTAAGAGGCCGCCAAAATTTCCACTGCTCATAAACATAACAGCATCACTTTTATTGATCGTTTTTAATAAGGAGTTTTCCATATCTTCAAAGTTATTATAGTAATAAGCCTGCTTGCCTTCTTGTTTTAAATCCATGACAAGTTTTCTTGAGGAAAATCTTTTTTCCCCTGGTATTTTTGAAGTGTCATAGGGTTTAGCTATAAAGATAATATCAGCTTTCATAAAAGCCCCTATATAGCTTTTTTGGAAAACATTGGTGCGTGAAGTGTAAGATCGCGGCTCAAAAAGAGCAATGAGTCTTTTATCAGGTTTTTTCTCCTTGAGGGCTGACAGGCAGGCCTCCACAGCTGTAGGATGATGGGCAAAGTCTTCATAGACCTCAGCCTCCTTCCACTGGCCTTTAAACTCCAATCTTCTTTTTACACCTTTAAAAGTTTTTAATCCATACAATATTTTTTCTACAGGCCAGCCTAATGTGTGTGACAAGGCAAAAACCCCTAAAGCATTAAGGGCATTATGCTCTCCAAATAGAGGGATAGAACAGGTCAACATTTCTTGCTTATAATGAATATCAAAAACTTGCTCATTGTTCCTAATGCGCCTGTTTTTTATTGTGTAATCCCCTTCATCTATTCCATAAGTGACTACAAAAGCTTGAGAGTATTTTATAACCTTATCCAGCTGCTTGTTATGAGCGCAGGCAACAAGAAAGCTTTCTTTGGGAATTCTCCGAACAAGTTTACAAAAGGAATCTGTAATTTCATCAAGATTATTGTAAATATCTCCATGATCAAACTCAATGCTTGTTAAGAGAACGGCAAAAGGATTGTAATAAAAAAATTTAGGATACTTTGCAAAAAAACAAGTGTCATACTCATCCCCTTCAATGACAAACCAGGAGGATTTATTTGCAGAAAAAGAGCTGTTAAAATTTTTAGCTATAGCTCCGATGAAATAACCAGGCTTTTCTTTTACACATTGACCGACATAAGACATTAAAGCGGTGCTTGTGCTTTTACCATGTGTCCCCGTAATAACAATATTTTTTGTTTGAGAAAGCACAGTCTGCTGAAAAAGCTCTGGAAGGCTTATACAAGGTATCCCAAGGTTTTGAACAGCTTTCATTTCTTTATGGTTTTTACTTATAACATTTCCCACAACAACAAGTTTAATAACATTCTTGATGTTGTTTTCATCATAATTAAAAACAGGAATTTTTGCCTGTTTTAGTATTTCTGACATAGGTGGATAAATATTCTGATCACTTCCAAAAACCTTAAATCCCTGTTGTTTTAAGTAAACAGCAAAACCGGCCATAGCTGCCCCACAAATGCCCATAAAATAAATGGCATCAGGTGGCTGAATTTTTAAACTTGTGAATTGATTAAGGTTTTGAGCTGTTCTAGCTTTTAAAATAAGAGATTTCATTTTTAGTTTTCGCTTTATTTGGCTTATTGTGTGAGGATTATAAACTTATTTCAAGCTTATGAACAGCGCATACTTCAAGTTATTGCTTTAATAATCTTGTTTAAAAGTTTTATATTCATGATATGAGTTTTTTAATTGTCAGTTAATAACTGCATACAAATTGATTTTTAAATTAAGAGTATTTATGTAAAATTATTAATTTATTCTTCTTATCTAAGATTAATGTCCCAACCTAGATCTGTAAAAGCCTTTCGACTCCCCAATAATAATTCCCTAAAGGCAGAAACATTTTCATAAGCTCTCTTAACATTATCTTTAAAAATTTTTTTGGCCACTCTTTTCTGTCCTCCAGGACCTTTAAGCTCCTCTCTGTTATATATAGATAGGTGTCTTTCAAACATTTCAACAAGGGCCTGGTATTCATCCACATTTCCCCGAAAAGCCAACCATTCCAAACCTAATTTGTTCATATATACAATGCCCCCCAAAGCTCCAGATACATTTTGAAAAGCCTTAGACATATTACCTTCGTAATAGGTTTTTGCATAGAGAACCAGCCCCTTAATACCAATATACTCACTTTTTGCCTGTCCCTCTTTATTTAAGATTCTTTTTCTTTCACGCCGAAATTCCCAGCTAAAACCATGATAGACTCTCCATTTTAACTTTTTAAACACCTCCTTATCTAAAAAAACCACAGATACATTTTTATAAGTCTTAATCATATCACCTTCATAATATTCCTCCGCATAATTAGCATAGCCTTCAATTCCCATATAATTCTCTCTCAGCCCTCCCCCATTCTCATCTAAAATTTGAGCTTTTTCCTTTTCAAACTCATCAGCAGAACCACAGTATTTCTGCCACTGTAATTTTTTAAATACCTCCTTATCCAAGACTGCTGATACATTACTATAAGCCTTTTCTATATGTGCCTCTCCTTTATCATTTATGTAATAGGTTTTTGCATAGAGAACCAGCCCCTCAATACCAATATACTCACTTTTTAGTTCTCCATTCTCATTTAAAATTTGAGCTTTTTCCTTTTTAAACTCATCAGCAGAACCTCTGTATTCCTGCCACTGTAACTTTTTAAACACCTCCTTATCTAAAACCGCAGATACACTTTTATAAGTCTTAATCATATCACCTTCATAATATTCCTCCGCATAACGCGCATAGTTCTCGCCCCCTATATAAAACATTTTTATCTCTTTATTTGAATATAAAATTCTATCTATTTCCCTGCGAAATTCCTTAGTGGAACCATTATATCCTCTCCATCTCAATTTTACAAATAATCTTTTTTCTAAAACTGATGAGACATTAATGTAAGCTTTAAACATATTAGCCTTTCCCTTATCATTCTTATAATATTTTTCTGTATAATTAACATAACCCCAAGGGCCAACATACTCCTCTTTCACCATGCCATTCTCATCTAAAATTCTGCCTTTCTCTACTTGAAAAGTTGTAATATATCCACGATACACGCGCCATCCTAATTTTTTAAAATTTTTACCTAGAGCCCTAGAAACAATTATAAAAATATAATCCATGCTTTTTGTGTTTTTTGTCCTTTTAGCAAAAAGCAAATAACCTTTCTGGCCTTTATAGATTGTATAACTTTTTGAAGCAGAAAAAATTTCTTGAACTTTAGAATCGCTTATTTCAAAAGAAAAAGCTGTTTCACAATTTTTAGAACCTATATCAATTCTTGATTCTTCATCAGCTTTAGCACTTTGTTCAAAACAAACAAGCAAGCAAAAGATGCAATAAACAAATGCAGTTTTAAATCTAGTAATTTTTATTTTCTTATTCAGGCACATATTCATCTTGCAACACCAAATCTTTTGTTTATTAAGATATTTATTGAAATTTGACAGAAATATAAAAAATCAGATAAAAAGTCAATGTAAAATTACAAATAAAAGCATGAAAAGTTGAAAAAATAAAGAAGAGAGTTTTGCTTTTCCAATAAAGTTTTTCTATTGTTTTTGCGGATCAACCTGTGGGATTAACGGAAGTGGATGATGGGATATGGAAGGTCACTTTTATGGATTATGATATAGGTTGTTTTGGTGAGGAAAGTTATAATTTTGCTCCTTTGGACAATACTTTGGAGAAACTGTCAAGGATGTCTTTGGTATAAAGTGTCAACGATGTCTCAGGTTGCATAGATTTATAAGTCTTTGGTGAGGATGGATGAGATTTAGGATTTAATTGATGATTATCAAACATTTTTTGTGTAAAGCAAAGCTCTAAGGCGGGGGTTTTAATCAAATAAAAAACTCACAGAACTTTTATTGGAAATTCTTTTTATGGCCTCTGCTACCAGAGGAGCCAGACTTACAGTGCGAATCTTTTTGCACTCCATAGCTTTGTTACTGAGAGGAATTGTATTTGTTACTAAAACTTCTTTTAGACAGCTTTTTTCAATTCTCTCAACAGCAGGTCCAGAAAACAAAGGATGAGTGGCCATGGCCATGATCTCTTTTGCTCCTGATTCCATCAGTTTAACAGAGGCTTCACATAGGGTGCCGGCTGTGTCAATCATATCATCTAAAATAAGAGCTGTCTTGCCCTCAACCTCACCTATAAGGTGCAGGGCTTTAGCTTTATTGTGCTCCTGCCTTCGCTTATCAATCATAGCCACACTGGCGCCGCTTATTTTTTTAGCCAAGGCTCTGGCTCTTTCCGCGCCTCCCGCATCAGGACTAACCACAACTAAGTTTTCACTGGAGTGAAGGGATTGCCAGGAAGGAGCTAAAATAGGAGAGGCAAAAAGGTTATCTACAGGAATATCAAAAAACCCTTGTATTTCAGGAGAATGCAAATCCACAACAAGCAGTCGGTCAGCCCCTCCAGAAGAACACATATCCGCCATACATTTTGCAGAGATGGGAACGCGGGGAGCCGATTTTCTATCCTGTCGGGAGTAGCCATAATAAGGCATAACCAAAGTGATTTCCTGGGCAGAGGCTCTCTTAAGAGCATCCAGTATTAAAAACAATTCCATATAATTTTCATTAACAGGCGGACAAGTGCTTTGTATGAGAAAAACATGAAGGCCACGGACATTTTCTTTAACTTGAACAAAAATCTCACCATCAGAAAAGTGGGAAATTTCAATGGCCCCCAATTTTATATCCAGACAACTGGCCACAGAGTCAGCAAAAAGAGGATTTGAACTGCCAGAAAATACTTTCACCAGTTATTGAATTACACTATTTTTTGAGATCATTGCAACTTTTTTTAATCAATAGAGATAAAATTTGACATTTCAAGGCTTTGTTTTGTAAAAAGAGTTTTGCTCTTATTTGAGTTTTTTGCTTAATTTATATCTTTTTTGGAAAAAACTCAAAACAACACCAACAGGACTTTAAAAATTATAAGGAGAGAAAAATGTCTGAATTATTGATTAAAGTTTCCCCTAGAACTGAAAGAGGGAAACAAAATAAAAAAATCCGCAAAAACAAATGGATTCCAGCTGTTGTTTACGGTAATGGTCAAAAAAATATCTCTCTTTCTCTGGACATTCGTTTGGCGGAAAAGTATTCCAAAAAAGAATATGAAAACAAAATTTTTACCTTTGAATCTGAGGATAAGAATTTACAGGGTATGAAAGTCATAAAGAAAGCGATATCACATCATAAGGTAAGCCATCAGCCCATTCACATGGATTTTCTTTCTTTGGATATGAAAAAGCCTATTCGCGTTAATGTAGATATAAAATTTAATGGTGTCCCAAAGGGTGTTAAAGAAGAAGGCGGTGTTTTTAATGTGATCCTCCGAAGTGTTGAGATTGAGTGTCTGCCTGATAAAATTCCTCCCTCTATTGAAATGGATGTTTCTGACTTAAGTTTAAACCAAAGCGTCCATGTCTCTGATCTTAAAATCTCTGAAAATATAAAACTTATTACTAAATCTGAAAGAACTCTATGCACGGTTGTAGAGGCTGAAAAAGAAGAAGAAAAAACAGAGACACCTGCCACAGTGGAAGCTGAAGCAAAACAAACCACTGAAGAGCCAAAAAATACTGACAAAGCCAATAACAAGTAAACTTCTTTACTTGTGAGCTTTTAATTTTTGCCTTATGCTTTCCTTATTATGAAGCTTATTGTTGGTTTAGGGAATCCCGGTTCAAAATACCTTTTTACCAGACATAATTTAGGCTTTATGCTTATTGATGCTTTAGCAGAAGATGGCTCCTTTCAAAAAAAACATAACAGTTTTATTCAAAAAAAACAAATCAAGGAGCAAACAGCTTTTTTAGTAAAACCTCAAACCTTTATGAATTTATCCGGCAGGGCTGTAAAAGAGATCATGAAATTTTATAAAATTTCATTGGAAAATTTGCTGGTCATTCATGATGACAAGGATCAGGCTTTTGGAAATATGAAATTTCAAAAATCACGAGGTCATGGAGGCCATAACGGCATTAAAAATATTCATGAAGAGCTAAATACGAATGATTACACAAGGCTGAAATTAGGTGTTGGGCCTAATCAACAAACAGAAAAAAAGGATAACTCTTCTTTAACAGATAGCTCTTCAGAACAAAACACCAAGTCTCAGGTTTTTTTTTCCTCTTATAAAAAAAAGAAATACAGCCTACAGAATTATGACACACTTTTCATTCATTGGAAGATCCCATCATTCCTTAAAGGTCTTTCACATAAAGATACAGTGGATTATGTTCTCTCCCCTTTTAATAAAGAGGAAAAAAAAAAGGTGCCTGATTTTTTGAATAAAGCTTTAAAAGCTGTTCATTGCTTTATTCAAAACGGCTATGAAAAATCAGCCAACCAATTTAACACCAACAAATGAAGCTTATATTTTTCTCTGCTGATTTTATTTAGAAATTGAAACCCTTGTATTTTTTTATGTTTAATTGATAGATAATATCTCTCAAGTCAAAATCGGTTCAAAAGGAGTTCGGCTTTGAGTGCTGAGCGTCTGAAAGCCCGCTCTGCGGCAAAACGTATGTCTGAACTTTTGAGCTGATTTTGACTTGAGAGATAAATATTTATCTGTTTAACAAAATATAAAAACCTCAAATTTTTAATAAAATCAGTATAAACTAAGGTTTAAAACAACTTGTAAAACTATTCATTCACAAGTAAAAACCAGCTATGAGTTTAAAGTGCGGTATTGTTGGTCTGCCTAATGCAGGCAAAAGTACTATTTTTAACGCTCTCACCAATTCCGCCAAGGCAGAAACAGGCAATTATCCTTTTTGCACAATAGAGGCTAATAAGGGACTGGTTTTTGTTCCTGATGACCGTTTAAAAAAAATCAGTGAAATCATCAAACCTAAACAAACTGTGCCAACCTCTTTTGAATTTATAGATATTGCAGGTCTGGTTAAGGGAGCCAGCAAAGGGGAGGGATTGGGCAATCAATTTTTATCAAATATAAGAAATGTTCATTCTCTGCTTCATGTTGTCCGCGCCTTTAAAGACAGCCAAATCACCCATGTTTATGGAGAGCCTGAACCTATAAGGGATATAGAGCTTATAAACACAGAGCTGCTATTGTCTGATTTGGAAATTGCTGAAAAGCGATTTCATAAAATACAAAAAACAGCTCAATCCACTGGAGATAAAAAATTAAAGCAGGAGTGCGAGCTTTTAAAAAAAGTCTTGAGTCTTTTAGCTGAAAACAAAAACTTAAGGGAAGTTGACTGGTCTAAGGGGGAAATGATTTATTTAAAGTCCCTCAATTTTATTTCCTTAAAGCCTGTTCTTTATATTTGCAACCTTAAAGAAGAGGAATGGAAAAAAGAGCAAACAAGCATTGATAAGGTAAAAAAAAGCCTTGGAAAAAAAGAAGAGCTGATTTGTATCTCCTGTGCTTTAGAGGCAGATATGACAGGCTGGACAGATAAGGAAAAAACAGAGTTTTTAAAACCTCTTGGTTTGAATGAGCCAGTCCTGCACACTGTAATAAAAAAAGTTTATGAACAGCTGAATCTTATTTCTTTTTTTACAGCCGGTGAAAAAGAGGCCAGAGCCTGGACTGTGCCTAAGGGAGCTTTAGCTCCTGAAGCTGGAGGAGTGATTCACTCTGATTTTGAAAAAGGCTTTATACGCGCTGAGGTTTATTCCTATAGAGAGCTTTTTGAACACAGGTCAGAAAAAATGCTAAAACAAAAAGGACTGGTAAAAATTGCCGGCAAAGATTATCAAATTCAAGATGGCGATATCATGCATTTTCTATTTAATGTTTGATTTCACATTTTAAACACAAAAATCAAAGATTTGATGGTTGATTTAAATTAAAACTGCATAATACCGCATTGATTTGTTTGACGGTTAAAACACCAATTTGATTTTGATTGATAGGATACATTATGTTTTCTGGATGATTGGCTGTGTGAGCATAACCTAAAGCATGACCTAATTCATGAAGCATTGTTAATAAAGTGTTGTAATAAATATAATTTTTAAGTCTTTTATTATCCCTTCTATCCCACCTGTCCTCATCCTCAAGATATGCCACATATCTTTCTTGTCTCTCTTCAAGCAGATCATACTCCTCCTGGCTACAGATTTCTATTTGAAGGCACCTTTTCTTGTATTCTGCTATTTTCTCTAAAAACTCTTTTTCTCCCTCTAAAATTTCATTGTTTTGCCTTATAACTTTTCTATTTTTTTTATATAAATCTCTAAGGCTATTGTATAAAACAGGGTTAAATATAATATCTGACTCATAAATTTCTCCTGTTTCCTTATTAAAATTGTCACCAATAGAGCAATAAGCCAGGTAGGAATGAGGCTCCTTTCTTCTTTTTTCTTTTTCATAATGGGCTTTATCTGAGGATATATATATATCTGTTCTCCCTTCTCCTGTATTTTCAGAGGGTTTGATTTCAAAAAGAGGAATGCCTATAATTTCCTCTAACACATAAACAGCTTCTTCTGTAATGTCCATCAACTCCTCCTGGACAAATAAAACAGGTTTTTGCCTTCTGTGGAGCTTTAGGCGGCTGCCTTTTACGGAGAGAAGAGGACTATAATCACATTGCACTTTACCGCAAGAACACAGGAATAATACAAAAGATAAAAAAAGACAGCATACAAAATATTGTTTTTTATAGAAGGTTTTTTTTCTGAAAGAATATTTCATTAAAATATAAAAACAAACTCTCAATCAGCCAAATACACTTAAAATTCCGTATTTAAAATAATAATCTCAATTTTCCTTGTATTTTTCAAGTTTTGAAAGCGGTCTTGTGAACATCATTCCTGTTTATATTCCTCCTGGGCGCTCATGGGGGCGCGAGACCTAAAGAATCTTTTAAAATGAGATATATAGTTTCTCCCATTTTTTGCCTAATTTATTCAATTTCACATATAGTTTTTAAAATCCTTGCAGAAACCTCATAAGGATCAGCATTGGCTCCAGGTCTTCTGTCTTCCAAATAACCATATCCTTTTTTAGATACATGAAGAGGGATTCTTATAGAAGCCCCTCTATCAGCCACTCCATGTCTAAATTCATCAATATGGCAGGTTTCATGTCTTCCTGTCAGTCTTTCTGAAAGCCGGTGGCCATAAACAGCAATATGCTCCTTATGCTTTTCAGATAAAAGTTTTATGGATTTTTTAATTGTTTGTTCCCCTGTTTTTCGATCTCTCATGGACTTTGTAGAAAAATTGGTATGTTGTCCAGCTCCATTCCAATCCCCCCTGACAGGCTTTGGATCTAAAGTTGCCGCAATATCAAAATCTTCCCCTAGACGGTAAAGAAGCCATCTGGCCAGCCATGTGTGATCCCCTACACTTAAAGGATCAGGTTTATCTTCATCAAAACCACGATAGCCAATTTGAAATTCCCACTGTCCAGGCATAACCTCAGCGTTGATTCCAAAAATCATGATACCTGCATAAATACAAGCCTGACTATGCTCTTCAACAAGCTCCCGACCAAAAACCTCATCAGCTCCCACTCCACAGTAAAAAGGACCTTGAGGGGCAGGATAACCCTTAACCGGCCAGCCCAAAGGAACACGATTTTTAAATAAAGTGTATTCCTGCTCAACACCAAACCAAGGCTCCTCCTTATCAGCCCCGGCAGATAAAACTCTTCTTAATTCAGCCCTTGTATTTGTTATATGAGGTCTTCTATCGGAGTTTAAAACCTCACACATAATTAAAAAATGCTTTTCCCCACGCAAAGGGTCTCTGACAAAATTCACTGGTTTTAAAATTAAATCAGAATCACTGCCTTTTGCCTGATAAGTGGAAGAGCCATCAAATCCCCATTCTGGAAAATCAGTTAAAACAACATCCTCATCCTTTTTATCCAGATAAACAGCCCTGGCTTTTGAACGAAGTTTTCGTGTTGGGGAAGCTCCATCTATCCATATATATTCACAAAGACTCATATTCTGTCTCCTTTTTTTTAATTTCAATTAAACGCTGACCTTATAAAAGGCGCGATTATTTTTACATGAGAATACAGATTCACCTCTGTCTGTCAAATATTCACTCATTTTATCAAAGGTTTTTAGAAAAAGGCTCCTTGTATTTTAAAAAAAGTGTTTCAAAAACCGCTCCTTGATACCAAAAAGTTCATAAAACATGAAAGGTTCATGCTAGTAAAGCAGTCTATTTCTAAAGGTTTTTAATAATAACAAAGGTTCATGATATTTTAAGAGGCTTATTTTTTACCAATTTTAATATCAATTTATATAAGTTTCTTTTCTGTGGTTAAATCTAAACTCACATTCTTTAAGATGCAAGTAAAAAGTATCTTTATTCATACCTCTAAACTTTGATAATCTGACTTTAGCTATTTCCCAAAAGCCTTCAATTCCGTTGATGTGATTTCTAATCTTCTTTTTTTCCTTTTTAGCAAATTCATTCTTTCCATGATGAACACGATAATGTTTCTTATACCCCATATTCACCAAACCATCATTAAGTCTTAAATCCATCTGTATAAACAATAGCTGACCTAAATATTCTTTGATTTATAAGGGAAATAATGGCTTTTTGAGAGCAATTTTTTAAAACTTAACCCCATTAAGTTTTATTAAGTATAAACTTTACCTTTTCTTTGCTTGAGTCCAAGGACAACGGTTTTCCCATAAGACCCTCTTCCTCTTCTTCCACGAATACGACAAGTTCTAAAATAACTCTCATCCATTTCCACTTCTCCTGCTTCAAAAATACTTTCCTGTTCACAAAATTCAGTGATCCTTATTCTCACTTGTTTTAAAATCCTATTCACACATATTCTGCTGACACCAGAAAATAAAGCTATCTGACAAGCTGTTAAATCTCCCGAAAATAACTTGATAATTTCTCTAAATTTAGCCTCCGAAATCCTTGAACGAATAAAATACTTATTTTTCATGTAAATACAATAGGTTAACCAATTTTTAAGTCAACTTAAAGTATCATGAACCTTTTAGAATTTTATGGATTGTGTCTCTACTTGTTTGTGTCAAAAAAGCTAATTTGAGAAACTTTTAGATCCGCTGAAAATAGCTTAAGTCATCTTGAACCTTGTTTTTTTATAGTCATTTTAACCATTTAACTCCTATCATAATAGGCTTAACCAGTCATGAGCCAAATGATACTGAAAAAAATAACTGGAAGTTTTAAAAGCTTTCAAATATAATGATTTCTACCTAAAATTACGAGAAAACTTAATAAACAGCATAAAGGTTAAAAAAGGAAGCTCTATGTCTTATGCAGATATAACCAAACGAACCCAGCCCCGATTTTCAGGTGTAAAAACCTTTTTTCGTTTTCCCTATGAAAAAGCGGAGGAAACCAAAAAAAATGTGATTTTATGTGGAATTCCCTTTGACGGAGGAACAACCTATCGCTCAGGGGCCAGAATGGCTCCAAGCCGAATACGAGAAATCTCCTCCTTGGGAAGAGGCTATCACTTCCAGAGAAAACAGGATTCCTTTAAAACCATAAAACCTGTTGATGGAGGGGATTTACCCACAAATCCTATTTCTCTTAATAAAACTTATGAACTAGTGGAAAAAGCCATCTTTAATCTGGCAAAAAAAGGAAAAAGAATGTTATCTGTGGGAGGAGATCACTCCCTCACATTGCCTATTTTAAGGGCTCTCTCCAAAGTTCACGGTCCTTTGAATTTAATTCACTTTGACGCTCATTTTGACACTTATCCTCCAGCTTATGGCGAGGAATACCATCATGGGACCTTTGTTCGCCACGGGATTTTGGAAAATCATCTCAAACAGGTTTGGCAGTTTGGTATTCGCGGTCCCTTTGTGGTTAAAGAAGATCAGGACTTTGCCAAGGAAAATAATATCCTCTTTTTTACAGTGGATAATATTAAGAAAAAAGAAAGCCTCATCTTTTTTGAAATTCCTCAACCTATTAAAGGCCCTACTTATTTAAGCTTTGATGTGGATTGTCTGGATCCTGCTTATGCTCCTGGAACAGGGACTCCTGTCATTGGCGGTTTAACCACCTATGAAGTCCAGCAAATTCTTAGAAATTTAAAGATAGAGAATCTCATAGGAGCTGATGTTATGGAAGTGAATCCTGCCTATGATCATGGGGATATTACCAGTCTGGCTGCTGTAGATGTTCTTTTTGAATGTATTAATATAATGGGAGATTAATTATACAGATGGAAAAAGCCGGGCTTCAGCCAGATTTTCTCTTTGAGAAAGAACCAAAAATAAACGATCTAAACCCATTGCAATTCCACAGGATGGAGGCATCCCTCCTTTCATAAGTGAAATCAACTCTTTGTCAAAAAGCACAGAGTCTTTTCTTTGTTTAATATGATTTTTAAACAAAGACAGCTGCTCTTTACTGTCTGTCACCTCATAAAAAGCGTTAGCCAACTCAAACCCCCTCCAATAGAGTTCAAAACGATCCGCCCATCCCTCCTTATTCAATTTAGCAAAGGCTCTTAGCCTTGGAGGATAATTACAAACAAAAACAGGATTTGATTTATGAAATTTTGGCTCTATTAAATTTAAAAAAAGGTTGAAAAAGAGGTCTTCAAAACTTTCCTTTGATTTATATATAAGTTTATGTTTTTTTAACAAGGGGATGAGATCTTTTTTGGAAGTTTTTGGAGTTAGATGAAAGCCAATATACTTTTCAAAAAGCTCCTGCACAGTGTAAATTTTTGCTTGAGGCAATGAAACTTTACAAAATTTCTTTTTTTGCAAAAAGGATAAAAGTTTGCAGCTTTCCTTTATAAGCTCTTGTGTGGAATAAAAGGCGCGATACCACTCCAACACAGTAAATTCTGGTTGATGTAACTGGCTTAACTCTCCGTTGCGATAACATTTTTTTATTTCAAAAAAATCTGTCCAATCCTGACATAAAAGTTTTTTAAGGTGGAGCTCCGGGCTGCTAGGCAAATATACTGTTCTGGATTTGTTATCCACAGAAAAGCAGGTCTTAAAAAATTGAAGCTGTGGTTCAGTCCCCGGGCAGCAGACAAGTCCAGGGGTTTCAGCATAAGCCAGTCCTTCCGAATAAAAAAATTCCTTAACAGCAGTTAAAAAACTGGCCCACTCTTGTATAAGATGCCCCTTATTGCTATAAGAAAAATCAAGTTTTTTAATTTTTTTGGATGCTGAAACTAAAATTTTATATTCAGAAATCTGATATTTATTTTTCTTTTTTGATAACAATTTAACAGCAAGCCAGCTTCCTGTTTTCAGTGGGATAGGCTTTTTTCCTTGTTTTTCACAATCAATAGACAAGTTTTGAGACCGCAGCTGAAAGTAACGGCCTTTAGGATAAAAGCGGCCAGCCAGCCAACATGGCAGTTTTTTTTCTTTTCCATGAAAAAAACGATTTAATGAAAAAACAAGGTTTTTAGATATGTTCTTCATTGTTTTTGTTGTTTTTTCTTAAAGAATAATTAGGTTCATGGTGACTTAAGAGGATTATTTCTAACAATTTTTAACAATAATATATCCAATTCATCTTATTAAATAATTTTTTTGGAAAAAACAGCTTTATCAAGCAGAAGATAAGAATTATCTAAAGTCTCTTGCGAAATAAATAACAGATTTTCCTCTTTGTTATGGCAGTCAGTCAACCGGAAATGTCCGGAGCGAAGCCCGCCCAGATACCATCGCCCGTCACCTACATAAATAATATCTGAAACTTCAGACTTCATTTTTTGAGCTACCTCCTTAGCTACAGAGATTTGCCCTTTGGGAAGATTATTATCTATTTCCAGTTTTAAGTTTTTAGCCCTCTTCCCCCACTTAAGATTGGGCTTTCCCCCCTTAAAAAAGAACATAGCTTTGTCAAGGCTGTCCAATGTGAAACCCTGTATTTTTTCTTTATCCGCCGGCTTTGTGAAAAGGCAAACCACAATACCCACAGCCCCTGACACCAGAATCCCAAACAAAGCGCGAAATAAAAAAGGATCGCCAGAGGGAGAGCCGTAAAAGAAATCTCTTAAAGGATAAATCCATTCCGGAAATTTAAGCGTCATAAAAGTCAGAGAGACTCCAGCCACTAAAGCGCAGGAGGCGGATATAGAATTAAATCTATTCCACAACATACCCAAAAGAAGAGTGGTCACTATAGAGGGAATAATCACCATAATCCCTTTGTAATGAATAGACATCAATGTTCCCTTTTGAAAAAAGAACCATGAGGCCAGCAATAGACCTAATACAGTAACAGCTATGGATGTAAACCTTGCCGACCTAAGATAATGTTTATCATCAGCCTTTGGACGAATAACAGG
Organism: Bdellovibrionales bacterium; assembly: GCA_965116175.1. GTDB lineage: Bacteria > Bdellovibrionota > Bdellovibrionia > Bdellovibrionales > UBA1609 > JACOND01. The sequence continues at coordinate 949,814 of OZ220490.1, forward strand.
TTTGTAAATATCATAAATAAAAATAGCGCTGGCAGCGTTGATTAAAGTGTCTATAGTGGACATAAGAGCGGCCAGTAAAGCTGATAAGATTATACCTAAAATCACAGGATTGCTTTGGACAACATAGCCCACCACAGTGACAAAAGTATGGTAGCTGTTTTCAATAGCAAGTGTACCTGAAGAAGCCAAAGCTCCATTTAAGACGGCCTGCTTTTGCAAAATGGATTTGCCAATCCATCCAATGGATCCCACAACAAGAGCGGAAAGAGGCAGAGTGATCAGTATATTAGCCATTCCCGCAAAGCGGGCTTCATTCACACTCCTTATACTTAAAAATCTCATTAAAAAACCCTGATTTAAAAATAAAAAGGCAATGCTTCCCGCAAGAGCATCTCCCCAAAACATACCCACAGAGTTAAATTTAGGATTGTCTCTTAAGGGAGCAAAAGGTATTCGATGCTCCAAAGGCAGATAAGAAAAAAACTCGCCAAAGCCACCCAAAACATATAAGCCGCAGCCAAAAGCCAAAAAACCAGCTGTATAAAGAATCACACCCTGAACAAGATCAGTAAAGATAACCGCTGTCTGTCCTCCCAAACTAACATAAGTCCCTAAAATGAATGTGATAAGAGGCAAAGTCCAAATAGGGGAAAAACCAAAAATGCCTTCAAAGGCCAAACCAATTGTAAAAAGGTTATAACCTATATAATAAAAAATATAAGCCAGTAAAATACAGACTGTGATATAGCGGGTGGCGCGGTTAAAGCGCTTTTCAAAATACTGCGGTATGGATTTTGTCCTTGTCCAATACATGATGGGGAGCCAGCCAAAAAAGAATAAAGGGATAATAAACCATTCATTCATATAACCCATAGCGCTGTTCATTCCTGTATTTAAACCCTGCTCTGAATATTTTAAATAGCTGTAAGAGCCAATCCCTGTGGCCATCATGCTTACAAAAGGGAGCCACCAGGCAAATCTTTGGCCGCTAAAAAAGAAATCATGTATACTGGAGCTGAATTTTGAAAAATAAGTCCCAAAAAATGTCACCATTGCAAAGTAGGAGACAATAATGCCAATAATGATGGATAAGGTGATGCCTGACAGCTCAATTCCAAAATTCATACCTTTTCCCTTTTCATTTTATAGAAACATATTTCACAAAATTAATTTTTAAGAGGAAGATTTTCAGCAAGAAAAATCCATAACGCATGGCATGAAAACATAAAAGTAAAACCACAACAGATAGCAATAAGCCAAAACAATTCCTCTCTCCTCCTCATAGGATTAATACCCTGTCTTGTAAAAATCCAAAGAATACTCAAACTAAAAAATACAAATCCCATTCCATAAGTATAAAAAAAGCTTATCCAAAGGCTTTTTTCCCCTAGAAGATCAGCTAAAGATCTGGGATACCAGTAAGCAAAACAAAAAATACAAACTAAAATTGAAAAAGACGAAAGAAAATTTCTTATAACCGAAGTTTTCATTGGTTTAACCTTTAATTATGAAAATTACATTTAATTGAGTTTATTTTTCAAGGCTTAACACCTGAAAAATCTTTATACAAGCCATTTTCCAAAATAGACTTGTTGAACTCTGCTTTTCAAGGATCAATTTACCACAAAGAGAAAAGCCTCTTAAATATGTAATTTTTAAAAACCTCTTGATTAAATAAGAAACAAACTATATATAGAAAATCAGGTTTAGAAATATGGCGGGAAAAAAGAAAAAAACAAATCCAAAAAAAACAACAGCAAAATCTGTTAAAAAAACTGCTGCCAAAAAAGCAACGGCAAAAAAAAGCAGTGTTAAAAACACAACTTCTACAAAAACAAGCAAAAGTAAAAAAACGGCAGCAGCAAAAACCAGCGCTGATAAAAAGTCAGCCGGCAAAATAAAGAATAAATCAGAAAAGACAAAAAAATCATCCACAATAATTAAAGAAAAAAGAACTAAACCTTCAATGGCAAAAAAAACCAGCGCCGATAAAAAAACAATAAAGGAAAAAGCTTTAAAATCTAAAAAAACTGAGGTTAAAAAAGAAAAAAATGAAAAAACTTTAAAGGATAAAAAAATAAAATCCAGCGCTCCTAAAAAAACAACAGCAAGTAAACAGCCTGTGGACGCTAAAAAACCTATAGAAGGAAAAAAAGCAGCTTCAGCTAAAAAAATAACAGATGACAATACTAAGGCAAAAAAAACAAAAAGAAAAAAAGCAACTCAAAAGAAATCCACAGAAAAAAGCTTAGAACTCACTACTGAAGAAAACAAAATATGGCATAATCTTAAAGAAAAGCATAAAGAGGAGAAAGCCGCTCCATACAATATGAAAAAATCCTTTGAATCTAAAGTAGCCATTGACCACAAGGTGTTTGGCTTGGGATTTATAGTTTCTCAATACAACAACCGCCTTAAGGTTTTGTTTAAGGACGGAACAAAAACCCTCATTTCTAATTACCACAATAACTAAACTAAGGTTTCTAATTATGGCAAAAAGTGATCTGGCTCAATTTGACGGTCAAATAACAAACATAGGTGCTGGTGGTGTCTATAAAGTTAAACTGGAAAAAAACAATGCTGAGGTTTCTGCCAAGTTATGTGGGAAAATGAGGCGCTACAATATTCAAGTTGTTTTAGGGGATCGCGTGACTGTGGGTTTCTCCCCCCAGGATTTGAATACAGGTTTAATCATATACCGCTACCGGTAAGTGATCCTGTTTAATGCTTTTCAAAATTTGTTCTGCCCTCTTATCAAATAAATAGCTTGATCTGCCAGTCTTCTATATTACACAGCCTAAGGCATTTTCTTAATTTGACAGAATTTCCAAAAAGGAAGGGAGCGGCCTCCTATTCCAGCAGAACCAATATCTTTGTTTTCTAAATGCACCTGATAAAATTCTGGTATATTTGTTCGCTCTTTAAAATACTTAATAGCTTTACTTAAAGGCTGATCAGACAGTTTACATTCAACAGCAAAAAGAGGTTTCTTTTCCTTAATGACAACAAAATCCACCTCCCGTCCATCTCTATCCCTAATATACCGCAGATCCATACGGTAACCTTCAGTATCTTCCATAAAATGACAATATTTAAGAAGTTGGGAAGCTACCATATTTTCAAATCGGGCTCCCATACCATTAACCTGCCCCCAATCCCACAAATAAAGCTTTTGCTCTTTTTTCACAGCTCTTATTTTAGAACCTGCAAATGGGGGAATACGATAACATACATAAAGTGTCTGTAAAATATTAAGCCATCTAACCACAGTGTTGTGGCTGACCTGAAGATCCTGTCTTAAGTTTTCTATAGAGAGAATTGAAGCCACCCGATCAGTTAAAGCATTTAGCAGAATTTCAATAGAGGAAATTTCCCTGATATTCTCCAAATCATTAATATCAGTATAAACAACACGATTAAGCCTCTCTAAAGACCAGCGCCTATAACTTCTTTTACTCCCTTTTAAAACAGGCTCAGGAAATCCCCCTAAATTTAACAAAATATCCACATCACTCGCTTTTGGTTTTGTATTAAGCTCTCTAAGGCTAAAGGGATGCAAACGCAAATAATGATAACGACCAAAAAGAGAATCCCCTCCTTTTTTAAAGTGATCCAATCGGGCTGACCCTGTAACAATAATTTTTACCTCATCTCCATAAGTGTCATAAAAACCTTTAATGAAACTCCTCCAATTTACAAACTTGTGAATTTCATCAAAAACAAGTTCAGCCAAATGTGTAGGAAGATGATTTTTTATAATAGAATGACGGTGCTCAACATTATCCCAATTAAAATAAGAAGCTTTTTTTCTAATGATTTGCCTGGCCAAAGTTGTTTTTCCCACCTGTCTGGGGCCTCCAATAAAAACCATCTTTTCAAGAATATCCTTACAAATCTGTTTTTTTAAATATCTGACTTTTTTCATATATACTATGATATAGTCATGACTATTTTAGAGTCAATAAAAAAATTGCCTGAACCTGTTTCTTAAAAAAATTATTTTTATACCACAACAATTAAGGTTTAATTATGGAAAAAAATATGGCCGTTAAATAACCGATATAGCTCCATTGGTGTCTGTAAAGTCAAATTGGAAAAAGATTCATGACAACTAAAAAGTGTCTTTAAAATGTTGTTGTTATAATTTTAATAGTTAATTGCTTTGAAAACTATTTATTAAAAGGTTCATATCCTGAGTTTGTCCTTTAGCCTGGCATTATAATAATTTAAAATCTTCATAAATAGAGGAATTTTTATTTTTTCCTAGTATGTCCTCTGACATAAAGAAAACATAGTAAAATCAATCAGTTATAGGAATCAGTATCTTTGAAAGGGCAAGCTCAGGATACTTATAACTTTGCTAAACCGCTTAAAACTCTTAATGGTTTAATTCCTTATGAAGTTTATTCAAAATTGCTGGACTAATCATTTAAGCCTAATCACCTTAATATGAAACCTTACACCTAGATATACATTTTTCAAAATCTTGTTCTTTTATCTTCCTCTGCTATTTTGTTTTTAACCGCTGAATCTTGTTGGCTGCCTGCTTGAGTGGAGCCAGCGCCTCCAAACAGATCAACAGGGGCTGATTCCTCTTCCTTGTTAAAAGCTAATGGATATTTATGGTAGGAGGAAAACACAGTTCCCGCAGGTATAAGCCGGCCCATAATGACATTTTCCTTTAAGCCGACAAGTTTATCCACCCGTGACTGGACAGCAGCTTCTGTAAGGATTCGGGTTGTCTCCTGAAAGGAGGCCGCAGAAAGCCAGCTTTGTGTATTAAGAGAGGTTTTTGTTATTCCAAGAAGCAGAGGCTTATGAGTGGCAGGACGCCCGCCTTCCTGAATGATCTTTTCATTAGCAGCCTGCACTTCAATGGCCTCCACCTGTTCACCTGTGATGTAATGGGTATCACCGGCATCTATAATTTCAGACTTACGAAGCATCTGGCGAACAATAAGCTCAATATGCTTGTCATTGATAGACACCCCCTGCAAACGATAAACCTCCTGAACTTCATTTACAAGATAGGAAGCCAAAGCTTTGACACCAGACACATTGAGAATGTCATGGGGATCAGTTGTGCCGTCCATTAGAGAATCTCCTTTTTGAATAAATTCCCCTTCACGGACAGCAACAAACTTTCCTTTCGGCAGTAAATATTCCTTTTGTTCACCCTCCTTGGAGGTAACAATAAGTCTCTGTTTTCCTTTGACATCTTTCCCAAAGCTTACATAACCGTCCATTTCTGAAATAATAGAAGGCTCTTTAGGCCGGCGCGCTTCAAAAAGCTCTGCCACACGGGGAAGCCCCCCTGTTATATCTTTTGTTTTTGTGCTTTCCTTATAAACTTTTGAGATAATATCTCCGGCATGAATTTTATCACCATCAGAAACCATTAACTGCGAGCCTATAGATAAAATATAATTTACCGGAATATCCCTGCCAGGAAAAGTGGCAGGCTCACCTTTATCATCAACAATAGCCACTATACATTTTTTATGATCTCCAGATTTGGATTCAGTAATTACTTTTGTTGTAAAACCAGTGGCCGGATCAACCTGCTCCGCAATATTAACTCCCTCCTCTATGCCCTGAAACTTTACTGTGCCAGAGACATCAGCCACCACAACATTAGTGTAAGGATCCCACTCAGCCAGTAAATTATCTTTTTCAACCTTATCTCCCTCTTTAAAGTTTAAAACAGCTCCATAAATAAGATAAAATTTTTCCCTCTCCCTTCCTGTGTTATCCAAAATAAGAACTTCACCACCGCGATTCATAACAGTAAGTTTACCGTCACGATTTTTAACAGTATTCAAGTTTTCAAACTTTAAAGTTCCTGAATAACGGGCAGTATGCACAGACTGCTCCACAGAACGGGAGGCTGTTCCTCCAAGGTGGAAAGTCCTCATAGTTAATTGTGTTCCTGGCTCACCAATAGATTGAGCAGCGATAATGCCCACAGCTTCCCCCACATTAACAGTGCGGCCAAGAGCCAAATCCCTTCCATAACATTTAACACAAACACCACCTTTAGTTTTACAGGTTAGTGTGGAGCGAATTTTAACTTTATCAATACTTTCCTCATTCATTCTATGAATAACTTTTTCATCAATCTCTTCACCCGCCTTGCATATAATTTCAGAAGAGCTTGGAACTAAAATATCTTCAAAGGCTGTTCTTCCAAGCGCTCTTTCAGAAAGAGGCTCTATAACTCCTCCACTCTCCACAAGGTCTGACAGTTCAAGAAATTCATTACTGCCACAGTCCTCTTCTGTCACGATGACATTTTGAGAGACATCTACAAGCTTTCTTGTCAGGTATCCTGAGTTGGCTGTTTTAAGCGCTGTATCGGCAAGCCCTTTTCTAGCTCCGTGAGTGGAAATAAAATATTGAGAAACTGTCAAGCCTTCACGAAAGTTAGCTGTAATAGGTGTTTCAATAATTTCTCCTGAAGGCTTAGCCATTAAACCCCTCATACCAGACAACTGCCGTATTTGCGCTGTAGAGCTTCTCGCACCAGAATCAGCCATAATAAAAATAGGATTGAAGCTGGCAGATTCCACCTTTTTGCCTTTTACTTCAAAAGTTTCTTTTTCCAAATGATCCATCATTTCATCAGCCACCTCATCACCACAGTGTGTCCATATATCAATCACTTTGTTATATCTTTCCCCTTCTGTAATCAAACCCTCATCATACTGCCGGCGAATTTCATCCACCTGCGCCCGGGCATTTTTGAGCAATTCTTCTTTTTGAGAGGGAATTTGTAAATCATTGATACTGATAGATATACCTGCCTTAGTAGAATATTTAAAACCGGCATTCATAAGTTTATCCGCTAAAATGACAGTTTTTTTAGCTCCACACAGACGGAAGGTTTTATCAATCAACTCAGCCAAAGATTTTTTGTTCATCACCCTATTGTAAAAGCTAAAGGGCACTTTTTTAGGAATAATAGCACTCAATAAAACTCGGCCTACAGAAGTATCCTCCAGCTTTCCATTGACTCGGCATTTGATACTGGCTTGAAGATCAATTCTGCCTGTTTCATAGGCATAGATAACTTCAGATATATCCCCAAAAATTTTTCCGGAGTTTCTGGCGCCAGGACGAATTCTTGTCATCCAATAAATTCCCAAAACAATATCCTGTGTGGGATTAATAATAGGCTGTCCGCTGGCGGGGCTTAAAATATTATTTGTAGACATGATAAGGACACGGGTTTCTGTTTGCGCCTCAACAGAAAGAGGCAGATGGACAGACATTGTGTCCCCATCAAAATCGGCATTAAAGGCTGTGCATACAAGAGGATGAAGCTGGATAGCCCGTCCTTCATGCAAAACAGGTTCAAAAGCCTGAATACCCAAACGGTGCAAAGTAGGCGCCCTATTTAACAAAACAGGATGCTCCTTAACAACTTCAGATAAAATATCCCAAACTTCATCCGTTTTCTCTTCCACAAGAGCCTTAGCTTGTTTGACTGTAACAGCTAAACCTCTCTGTTCTAATTTGTGATAGATAAAAGGCTTAAAAAGCTCAAGAGCCATTGTTTTTGGCAAACCACATTCATGCAAGCGCAGATGAGGGCCAACCACAATCACAGAACGACCGGAATAATCAACCCTTTTACCCAACAAATTGGATCGAAAACGACCCTGTTTTCCCTTTAAAATCTCACTCAAAGAGCGAAGAGGTCTTTTATTAGGACCGGTAAAAACCTTGCCCCCCCGTCCATTATCCAAAAGGGCATCTACCGCCTCCTGAAGCATACGCTTTTCATTTCTGATAATAATTTCCGGAGCATTTAACTCCTTAAGTTTTTTAAGCCTATTATTTCTGTTAATCACACGACGATATAAATCATTTAAATCTGAAGTGGCAAAACGACCCCCATCAAGAGGAACTAAAGGTCTTAAATCAGGAGGAATAACAGGAAGAGCCTCCAGCATCATCCATTCCGGTTTGTTAATGGATTTTTGAAAATCCTCCATGACTTTGATTCGCTTTCTGATTTTTTTGATTTGCACTTCAGAAGTGGTGTTTTCAAGAGACTTCCGAAGTCTTTTAGACTCAAAATCTATATCAACAGATTTGATGAGATCTCTTATAGCCGATCCACCCATACCCACTTTAAAATGAGGACCGTATTCCTGAGTAGCTTTTTCATACTCATCCTCTGATAGCAGCTGCCCCTTTGTGAGATCGGTGTCCATACCATCTATAACCACATAGTATTCACAATAAAGAACTTTTTGAATATCTTTTACAGACATACCCAAAAAATTGCCTATACGACTGGAAGCTGTCCCTAAAAACCAAATATGGGCGACAGGGCTGGTCAGTTCTATATGTCCCATTCTTTCTCTTCTCACTTTGGAACGGGTGACTTCTGTTCCACACTTTTCACAGACAACCCCGCGGTATTTCATTCCTTTATATTTTCCACAAAGGCATTCATAATCTTTGGTTGGACCAAAAATTTTACAACAAAATAATCCTTCTCTTTCAGGTTTGAAAGTACGGTAATTGATTGTCTCAGGTTTTTTAACTTCTCCATAACTCCAGCGGCGGATAAGTTCTGGAGAAGCTATTGATATTCTAATAGATTCTAAAGCTAAGGGATCTTTTGGCTTATCAAAAAAGTTTAATAAGTCTCTCATGAGTCACTCTCCTCTCCATCAAAAACCTCTTCTGTCAATACATCCGATTCAAACATCTCCACATTCAAGCCAAGACTTTTCATCTCATTGACCAAAACATTAAAAGACTCTGGAATTCCCGGTTCCAGAGTGTTATCTCCTTTAACAATGCTTTCATACATACGAACACGGCCAGCCACATCATCTGATTTCACTGTAAGAAATTCCTGCAGGCAGTAAGCAGCCCCATAAGCTTCAATAGCCCAAACCTCCATTTCTCCAAGTCTCTGTCCTCCAAACTGGGATTTTCCTCCCAAAGGCTGCTGAGAAACTAAAGAATAAGGTCCAATAGATCGGGCATGGATTTTTTCTTCCACAAGATGATGAAGCTTTAACATATACATTATACCAACTGTGACAGGCATCTCAAAAGGCTCTCCTGTCCGTCCATCAAATAAAACTGTCTGACCGGTTTCAGGAAGCTTAGCATATTTTAAAATATTTTTGACTTCCTCTTCGGTAGCTCCGTCAAAAACAGGAGTGGCTACATGAACTCCATGACTTGTCTTTTCAACCAGTCTCTTAATGGATTCTGTGTCTGCTGAGTCAATGGACTGCACAATTTTTTTATCATGCAAATACACTTCCTTTAAATCTTTTCTGGCCAAATCCTCTTTAAAATCATCAATATATTTTTGAATTTGCTGTCCTAAACTAAGAGCAGCCCAGCCAAGATGAATCTCTAAAATCTGTCCAATATTCATCCTTGAGGGAACACCTAAAGGGTTTAAAACCATATCCACAGGCCGTCCGTCAGCCATATAGGGCATATCCTCTTCAGGAAGTATTTTAGAGATAACCCCTTTGTTACCGTGCCTCCCTGCAAATTTATCTCCGACTTCCACTCTTCTTTTAACCGCCACATAAACTTTTATCATTTTTACAACACCTGGAGGAAGCTCATCTCCGGCATAGAGGCGGTTAATTCTTTCTTTATATAAAGTCTCCAAAGCATCACAACGGTTTTGATACTCATCAACAACTTCCAAAAGCTCTTTTGAAACCTCCTCTTTTTTTAAAGGAATATAAGCCAAAAGCTCAAAAGGAATTTTTTTAATATCCTCTTCTGTAATTTTATGATTTTTTGGCAGCAGCTCTTCAGAGCCATCATCATTAAGAAGAACATCTGAACTCTTTTCCCCTATAATAAGATCCTTAATTTGATCCAAACTGTTGTTCTTTATAGCTTTTTTTTGAATGTCCCTATCCTTTTTAAGTTTGAGCTCTTTCTCCTTAATCATTTTTTTCAACCTTTGGCTTTTTTCCACTCCCTCTCTCGTGTAAATTTGTGTATCAATCACTGTCCCTGAAACACCAGAGGGAACTCTTAAAGAGCTGTCTTTAACATCACCAGCTTTTTCACCAAAAATGGCCAACACAAGTTTTTTCTCAGGGGAAAGCTGGCTTTCTGCTTTAGGGGTAACCTTGCCCACAAGAATATCCCCTATACGAACTTTGGCCCCTATCCTGACTATCCCTGAAGCATCTAAGTTTTTAAGAGCCTCTTCACCAACATTAGGAATATCCGCTGTGATCTCCTCCCGTCCAAGCTTTGTATCTCTGGCTAAACATTCAAACTCCTCAATATGTATGGATGTATAAACATCTTTTTTTATAAGCTTCTCTGAAATAAGTATGGAGTCCTCAAAATTATAGCCTGCCCAAGGCATAAAAGCCACCAGCACATTTCTGCCAAGAGCCAGTTCACCCATATCCATAGCCAGACCATCAGCGATAATATTCCCTTTCTCAACTTTGTCCCTAATTTTCACTATAGGCTTCTGGTTAAAGCAGGTGTTTTGATTTGTTCTTTGATATTTGATCAAGTCATAAATATCCACGCTGGCTCCGGGTTTTCCTTTTTTATTTAACCGGCGGACAACAATACGAGAAGCATCAATATCCTCCACATAACCTGTATATTTACAGACTACGCTGTTTCCTGAGTCCTGAGCCACCAGCTTTTCCATACCAGTTCCTACAAGTGGAGCTTCTGCAATCATTAAGGGTACAGCCTGCCTCTGCATATTTGATCCCATAAGAGCCCTGTTGGCATCATCATGTTCTAAAAAAGGAATAAGGGAAGCGGCGATAGAGACAAGTTGACCGTGAGAAACATCCATTAAATTGACTTGATCTTTACGGACTGTTTTATATTCTCCATTAACCCGGGCTGTAAGAAAGCTGTCTTTTTTCATTTCATCAAAATTAAATCTTGCCTGGCTGATGATATGAGACTGCTCCTCTAAAGCAGAATAGTATTTGACCTCATCAGTTATAACGCCATTTTTTACAAGGCGGTAAGGGGTTTCAATAAAACCATTCTCATTGATACGGGCGTATGTAGCCATTGAAGCAATTAAACCAATATTAGGACCCTCTGGCGTCTCAATAGGACAAATACGCCCATAGTGGGTAGGATGCACATCACGAACTTCAAAACCCGCCCGTTCCCTTGTTAAACCACCAGGCCCAAAAGTGGATAGCCTCCTTTTATGAGTAATCTCCGCCAAAGGATTGGTTTGATCCATAAACTGGGACAGCTGGCTGGAGCCAAAAAACTCTTTAACAACAGCGCTGACAGATTTTGCATTGATGAGATCATGAGGCATCATGGTCTCTATATCCTGAAGGCTCATTCTTTCTCTCACTACCCGCTCCATACGGACAAGACCAATACGGTATTGATTTTCCAACAGTTCCCCCACAGATCGGATTCTTCTATTGCCCAGATGATCAATATCATCCACCTGACCTTTGCCATTTCTTAAATCAATAAGATGCTTTATAACACGAACAATATCTTTTCGAGTTAAAGTGCCCTGATCATCAGGAATATCAGTAAAGCCAAATTTATGGTTGATTTTAATTCGGCCTACACGGCCCAGGTTATAAGTTCCCTCTTCAAAAAAAAGATTTTTAAAATAATATTCAGCCGCTTCTAAAACAGCCGGTTCACCGGGTTTCATCCTTTTGTAAATATCCAAAAGAGCCTCTTCTTTTGTATTTATAGAATCAATCAAAAGAGTATTGGATAAATAGGGACCGGAAACAAGACTCTCAAAAAAAATCACATGATATTTTTTAATGCCAAGGAGTACAGCTTTTTTGATAAGCTCCAAAGTCAAAGGCTGATTTGACTCACAAAAAACCTCTCCCGTTTCAGGATGAACAAGGGGATGGGAAAGGACACTGTTTTGCAAATCAGATTCTTGAATCTCCATCTCCCCAATGCCAGAAGATTTAATTTTTTTTATAACAGATCTGGTGACTCTTCTACCGGAGCGAACAACAACATTTCCCTTTTTATCTTTAATATCTGCACTGATTCTCTGGCCTTCCATTTGTTCAATATCAAAAGTTCTAAAAATTTTATCCCCCCTTAAAAACACCTGATCCACATGATGAAATTCCTCTAAAATTTCATCCACATAAAGGCCCAAAGCTTTTAAGAAAATTGTAGCTGGAAATTTTCTTTTTCTATCAATACGAACATTGATAATGTCTTTTTGATCAAACTCAAAATCCAGCCAGGATCCTCTGTAAGGGATAAGACGACCGGAATAAATGTATTTTCCACTGGGGCTGTTTTTCCCCCCATCATGATCAAAAAAGACACCCGGAGAACGATGGATTTGAGAGACAACAACACGCTCTGTCCCATTGATAATAAAGGAGGCATGGTCGGTCATCAAGGGTATATCGCTTAAGTAAACCTCCTGCTCTTTGACATCACGGATAACTCGCTCCTTGCCCTCCTCCGCCGGTTCAAAAATAACAAGACGAAGTGTAACTTTAAGGGGAGAGGCATAAGTCATACCTCTTTTTTGCATACATTCACGCACATCATATTTTGGATGAGACAGACTGTATTGCACAAACTCAAGACTCACAGTATTGTTGTAATCAGAAACAGGAAAGACAGACTTAAAAACGGCTTGAAGCCCTGTATTCTCTCTTTTTTCTGCTGGAATATCCTTCTGTAAAAATTTTTGATAGGAAGTTTTTTGCAGATTGATTAGATTCGGAATCTGGACAGATTTCCCCATGGATCCAAAACTCTTACGAAAGCGAAGATGGGATCCGGTAAAAGATTGTTTTTTCATTCAAACTTCCTGAAAATTTAGTTAAATTTTATGCTCTCCCCTATTTTTAAAAGAGCATTTTCAGTATTTTTATTTTTCCGACAAAAAATTTGCAAGTTAAACTCCATTATAAAACCAAGCCTTCTCATTCCAAATCAAAGGCTGTTTTAAAAATAATGTAAGAGTTTTTATTTGACTTCCACCTTGGCGCCGGCCTTCTCCAGAGCTGATTTGATTTTATCCGCCTCCTCTTTAGAGACTCCCTTTTTAACAGGTTTTGGAGCGCTTTCCACAAGATCTTTTGCCTCTTTAAGGCCCAAACTTGTAACAGCGCGAACCTCTTTTATAACAGCAATTTTATTACCACCAACACTGGCTAAAGTAACATCAAATTCTGTTTTCTCTTCAGCAGGAGCTGTCTCTCCTCCAGCACTGGCAGAACCAGCAACCTGAACTGGAGCTGAAGCGGAAACCCCCCACTTCTCTTCAAGCTCTTTAATAAAACCAGCCATTTCAATAACTGGCATTTGAGAAAGATAATCTATAACTTGTTCTTTATTAAGTTGTGGCATTTTTCCTCCTAGAATTTAATTTGAATTTTTATTTCCATTAAATTTAATTTTGATTTATTCAGCCATTTTTTTATTTCAGATTTCTATACTTTTAGCTTTTTGCCTGCTTTTAGCATAAAACAAAATAAAAAGAAAGCTAAAACAAAAAAATAACAAACTCCCTTTTTCCTATTTTTAACACTTTAAGTCAAGCTTATTGGTCCAATTTTCCAAAAAATATAAATTTCAGCCACCATTACAATTTAAGAAGAGTCAGGCTTCCTGCTTTTTTCTGCCAATAATCGGACAAAACTTTGTGGAGCCTCTTTTGCTGTCCTTAAAAATCGGCTCAAAGGAGCCGATAAAAGCCCTAAAAACTGAGCTCTCAAAACATCCATAGAGGGCAGACTGGCCAAAGTTTTCACTTCAGACTTATTAAGCACAGTGCCATCAAGAACAGCGCCTTTAATTTTGAAAACTTCATTATCTTCAGAAAACTTATCAATGATTTTAGCCACTTTGGCAGGATCTTCAAAAGCGACAACAAAAGCATTTGGCCCTTCCAATAAAGGTTCATAAACCTGTTTAAGATCTGATTTATCCTTCATGGCCAGCAAAGAGAGGCTGTTGCGGATAACCTGAATATCCCCCTGGTTTTGTTTTAAGCTTTTCCTCAATTCTGTTATTTTATCCACATTCAAACCAATGCAGTTGACAAGAAAAGAAGCTCTTGATCGAGAAAAACTATCAGAAAGCTTAGCAACTTGTGATTTTTTTGCTGTTCGGCTTAACATACTCAACTGGCCTCATTTTGTGTTTGAACAGGATTTAAGCCAATTCCAGGACCCATTGTGGAAGACATAGAAATAGATCTCAAATAAACCCCTTTGCTGGATTTAGGCTTTAATTTTATAAGCTCCCCAGCCAAAGCTAAGTAGTTTTTCTTAATTTTATCAAACCCCATTGACTTTTTTCCAATAGAAGTATGAATAATGCCATTTTTATCCACACGAAAAAAAGCCTTTCCCTTTTTTTCATCCTGAACAGCCTGCCCCACCCGCGCGGTGACAGAACCTGTTTTTGGACTGGGCATTAAACTCTTTGGACCTAAAATTTTAGCCACTTTGGCTACAGCAGGCATCATATCCGGAGAAGCAATAACACGATCAAAATCCAGCCAGCCGGATTTAATTTTTTCTATTTGATCTTCAGCTCCAACAAAATCGGCCCCGGCTTTTTGAGCCTCTTGCTCTTTTTCCCCTTTGGCAAAAACCAAAACACGCACCTTCTTACCCAAACCATGAGGGAGAGTCAAAGCACCGCGGATCTGTTGGTCAGTCTGTTTGGAATCAACCCCCAGTTTAACGGCAATATCTATAGATTCATCAAAACCAGCTGTGGCTGCCTCTAACACAAGCTGGATGCCTTCATCAACACCATAGACCTTATCCTTATCTATTTTTTCTACAGCCGTTTTATACCTTTTGCCCACTTTTATCCCTCTTTTTTTAAACCAACTCCAAGCCCATGCTTAAAGCTGTCCCGCGCACTTGAGATTTTGCAGATTCCAAATCCAAACAGTTAAGGTCAGGAAGTTTTATTTTAGCAATTTCCTCAACTTGAGCTGAAGTCACTTTAGCCACTTTATCCTTTTGTGGCATTTTAGAGCCGCTTTTGAGATTAACAATCTTCTTTAAAAGAACAGAAACAGGAGGAGTTTTCGTAACAAAAGAAAAGGAGCGATCCTGATAAACAGTGATCACAACAGGAACTATAGTATCCCCATCTTTTTTTGTTTTCGCATTAAATTGGTTGCAAAAATCCATAATATTCACTCCATGCTGACCTAAAGCAGGCCCAACAGGAGGAGAAGGATTTGCCTTTCCAGCAGGGATTTGAAGTTTAATAGACCCTTGAATTTTTTTAGCCATTTCTAATGCCTTGCTTTTTAATTACTGAATTTTGAAGATTTTCATTAAATAAAAATCAAACCTCCATTAGAGGGTTATGAAAGTTCAGACAGACATTTTGCCACAAAGCGCCTCTTAACTGCTTTGTGTTCAAAGCCGAACTCACTCTTGACTCTAATGAAGACAGTCATACACCCTTTTCTATGGAAAACCTCAAAATTTAATTAGACTATATAAAGTAACAGCTTTTTTATCCAATAGCAATATTCAAAAAATTTATAAAAACACTTACTATAACAAATTACAATTAAAATCAATAAATATTTTAATTTTAAGCTTTTTTGCTTAAAGCTTGGGTTTTGCTGACTCTTTTATTTTTTAACTGATAGAGGCTCCCCTAATTTTATTATTTTGAACTTATAGTTTTTAAGACAAAATTAAATGGCAGATTATGAGAACTTTATTGATTTTATTTTTGGTTCATGACAACTTAAGCCTCATTTGATAGGTGTTAATGAGTTGAAATGACTGGAATACCCGTTCCTGCCCCTTCTGAGAAGAAATTTAGGAGATTATTAAGTTATTTTTAGTTGATCTAACAGCTCATCACCTGGGGGATCTGTTTTTATAGGCTTTTCAACTCAGTCTCATGGCTTAACTAGCCATGAACCCAATTTATTTAAAATGAGCAAGACATATAAATATTTTTCTCATTTTACAGGTTAGTATCAATACCAAATGATAAGATAATCAAGTTATTTAATTTAGTTTTCACTTAAGGTTTTTTAGTTTGGGATGAATATCATAAAGCCTCAATATAAACCCAAGTTTTCACTTAAGGGGGTCTGTTTTGGGCTCTTCTTCTCCTTCTTCTTCTCCTTCGGATTTTTTCCGCTCTGAGCTTTTCTATTTTCTGTTTTCTTTTTTTTCTATAATTCAGGAAAAGGAAGAGGCACCAAAGGCCACAGCCAGCCCACACAACAAAAACCAACACTGTAAGTAGCAAAACCCCTCTGTTGCTTTTTTGTGGAGGCATCTCTGATTCCAAATCCGTTTCATTCAGGATTTTTTCAATATAAGACATCATCTCCTGCCTCTGCTTGTCCGTCTGCCTTCTTATCCGGTCAATGTTGTCTTTTAATTTCTCGGACAGCCGCAGGCTTCTGATAGCTTTTAAAAACTGATTGGCGTATTTTATATAAATTTCCCTATGAGCGTAAAAGCCAATAAAAATATGAACCTTCTCATTTAAGTCATCACAGCAGACTGTGCCCAGCGAGCGGGAAAACATGTTTCTTGAAAGGCTGTTTTTACTAAAGTTTGCCATCCAGTTTTGCTGATGGATTGTAACTTTTCTTATCTGTCTTGCAGGGATTCTAAAACTTGTAAAAATCCGTTTGTATATATCTGTGTTGTCTGTGCTTTTGCCTATTTTAGCCGTAAGCAAAATGAGAGCAGGCTTTTCTCCTTTTTGGAATCGGTGATGGCAGACCCAATTCACCCCAAAGGATTTACAAGTCCAGTTTTCCCCTATTTCAAAACTGATATAAGAGTTTTCAAAGAGTTTTCTAGCCTGACCCTGCCTCGGGCAGCTGAATAAAAGAACAAAGAGAAAACTGATCTTTAGTAAAGAGAAATAAGGCATATTTTAAGGCTTTTGTGTTTCCTTTGGAGCAAGCCCTAGGTATTTTGCCTGACAGCCACTGAGAGAAAATAGCAATAAATTTTTTAATTTATCTTTCAAAAATCCTCTTTGATTTTAAATGACACCAAATTGGTTTTTTAGTTTTGAATTTTAATAACTTGCTTATAAGCCTTTAGGCGAATCTGCTTTTGTTTTCATATCTTCATCACTTTCTGGTTTAGGAGGCAAACCTGCGTCTTTCATACCTATACCCTCTTCTAACTGAGACGGACCGGCTTTTTTCCTAAGCTCCTCCAACTCCTCAGGACTCATGCCACACTTAGTTTCATCCTCACTGCAAAATATATAACCCAATTCATAATGTAGACGAATAAGATCTACATCCTCATCATTCATAGGAATTAAGTCCGCTATTGAAGGAGGTTTTTTCTTCTCTCCAGCAACAGCCCTATAAGCCTTTCGGAAAAGTTTTCTTGCTTTTTTCCCAGTATCCCTATAAGCTCTCTCCACTTTCAGTTTAGACCTCTTAAAAAAACCCGACAAACCAGAGCCAGCCTCTGCATCCTCCCTAGCTCTTCTCTTCTGCTCCTCAGCCTCTTTAGCCAACTCCCTTTCCATCTCCTTCCGCTTTAAGTCATCACTGTGCTTTCCCTCATACCAATCCCCCACATCCATCCACTTGTTATAATCCTTTGGCTCCGGAAAAGGACTCCCCTCAGGGCATATACCCATACAGGGGGGAAGTTCAGCAGACTTCTTATCACCCTCTCCCTCCTCTTGGGGGGAGGCTTTAGCTCTCTTATCATCATCAGAAGCATACTCAGGAGGGGCCTCATATTCTCTTTTAGAATCCCCTAAATTCTTATTAATGGATGTAGATGCATCATCAAAGTCTTTAATGCCATACTCCTCCTCCTTTGCAACACCAGGCAAAGGAAGATTATTATTCACAGAGCTTGGCTTTGATCCCCTCCTTAAACTGGGATCACCAGAACCATAAGTGTTAGGGGGAGAAAGACTGGCTATTCCCCCCTGCTGCTGAGCGGCTCTTTGCTCCTGAGCCTGATAACATAACTTTTGAGCTTTAGCCCTAGCACTGGCCTGCCTTTGACCTGCATTCCTCTTCAATGCCTCTAAAGGGTCTGAACAGCGGGCTATCTCATCTGTTGTGGAATCCAGACTGAGACTGGCCTGCTTGTTTCTTCTTCTGCTGTATTCTCTGTAAGCTGTTTGAATAGATTTTATATGGTTTAGGCAGGAGGGAATATGAGCATCAACTAAAATCTTTGGAACAACAAAACACTTTAAAAAAGCCTCTTTAAAATCTTTCAGCTCCGTTTCACAATCTGAGCCTGAGCTTTCACACCTTTTTACAGACTGCTCGCAGATGTTTCTCCTCTCCTCTAAAATCCCTGTCTCCATAGACTGAAGATTAGGGCTTCCTGAGGCGCAGACATCACCACCACCACTTCCCGCATCACTGACATAAGATTGAATCTGGCTTTTGTATTTGGCTTTCTCATTCCCGTCTAAGTATTCACAGCTTTCAACATCATTGCAGCAGACTGCTGTTTTTTTCTCTTCCGCAGAGCATATCCCAAAAAGACTTTGCGAAAGCTCCTCCTGAGATATGTTTCGGACAGCAGGAAGCTTCATTTTTAAATCCGCAACACATTCTGTAGACATAGAGCAAATCTGAGGCAAACTTGCAATATGATCAAAAATCTCTTGATTGTCCTCAAAGAAATCCTTAACAAACTCCTTCCTCTCATAACAATCGCTGCTATATTCTGCCAAACCTTTCAGTAAAGGCTCAAGGGGCTTTCCCTGTATATTGTGATCACCATAAGAGGCAAACACTGTTTTTACACAGCTTTCAAAATCGGCAAATTCATCAAAAAACTCCTTCATCCCTGTTATCATATTAGGCCACTCCTCGTGATAGCCTGCATTTTGAAAGCTATCCTTTAAACCGGGAGCCCTAGAGAGAAACTTATTTATGGCTTTATATAAATCCAAGTAATCTCTTTTTAAAAGGCTTTTACATCTTATCTGCAAGCCTTGAACACTGTTCATGGTTTGACCATAAGCGGATTTGTTAAAATACCCCTCCACAGCTCTTGTAAAGGAATCATACTGCTCAGGGCATTCTTTTAAAAAAGCCTGGCTGATTGATTGTCCGTGGTCAAAACGATAAACAACATCACCACCGCCATACATCCCGCTGGAAGTCTCTCTTGTGTAATGCGATTTTAGGCTTTCTCCAAAATTGTCGGTTGTATGTCCTTTATTATAACCTGAAATGTTGTCACCCTCAAGACCATAACTATAGCAGGAAAAAGCAATCACTAAAGTTAAAGCAGCATTTTTAATAAGTTTAAACTTATTAAATTTAAAGAGTTTTTGATAGAATATATACAGATTCACAAATTACCCCCTTTTTTAATAAAACACCATTTTTAAGCCCTCTTAGATTTCAGCCAATTATTAAAGCTTAAAGCATTTTTTGTTTTTTCTCAAATTTTTTTTAGTTTTTTGTTTAAAAAAACTGTCCGTTTTTTTGCGGTTTTTATCTCATTTTGTAACTTTTTATAAAATTTCCTTTAAATAGGGAGTTTGCTATTGCTTTTTTAAGTGATTTAGGCTAGTAATAAAAACATAATTTGTAAAACACAAAAAGGGGAGGGTTTTATGTTTAAATATTTTGGTATTCTTTTAATCTTTATTTTGCCCTCTTTAAGCTTTTCCCAAAATTACCGCAGGGGCAACCATACATGTACTAACTTTAAAGAAGCAAGGGAATGGTATAGAAATGAGCCGGATAATAATTATGCAAAAAAATCCTATGCAGAGTGCCTTATTACAAAGGGAGAGGACGCAAAAGGCTTCAGTATACTTCAGGCAATAATAGGGCAACGAAATGATGTAAGTGCTGCTTTCATGCTAGCGCAGTATATAGAAACCAATGGAAGGCTTGACAGCTCTATAGATGAAGACTCAGTTGATGAGGCGATAGCAGCTTACTTACAGGTTTTAACCTTTATTGAGGTGTCTCCTAATTACCCCCGTAATGGCTTCTGGCACACTGAAAAGAACCGTCAAATGGAGTTAAGCTCTCATTATAGTGTGGCTGCAATATATGGTGTTAAATATAAAACAGGGTTTACAAGCTCAAGCAATGAGTATATGGGCCGTTCAGCAGACGCTTATCCTGAATATAGCCGCCATACAACAGACAGCCTTAAACAAATGCTTCATTATGCGGAAAGATGTTTAGCTCTTCCTAAAAAACCCCACTTTGACCCTGTTTTATACAGAGAGTATAAAGCAGCCTGTCAGGTGTTAAAAGACGTAACTCATGAGATTTTGCCCCTTGAAGATAAAAGATTATTTTATCTTGGTCAGTACTCCTGTAGGACTAATTCATCCAATTGTGATGGGTATAGTGCAGTTGAAGATGAAATAAATTTTGTGATAGAACAGGGTATTGCTGAGTTAAGGAAAATTTTTAATTCCACATCTCATGCCAGTGCTCAGTAAATCTTCAGCTTTTTTGTTTTTCTTTCCCCCTTAAAAGTTTAACTCTCTTTTTTTATCTAAACTAAATCTTTGTCTAAAACAGCTCTTCCTTAAACTATCTTGAAAAGTTTAAACATCTCACTTTTTTTCCTCTTTTGTTTTTCCTAGTCATTTCAACTAACTTAACTCCTATCACAGCAGGATTTTAAATTTAGCCTCACAACAGTAAGATTTTTTAATTCTACAGTTCAACCAGAATTCAGTAAATCTCCAGTTTTTTTTATTTTTCCTTCCCGCTTAAAAGTTTAACCCTCTTGTTTTTCCCAAACTCCTATCACAGCAGGATTTTAAATTTAGCCTCACAACAGTAAGATTTTTAATTCGCCGGATGTGATGACGCACAGATGCCTGCTAAACCTTCTTTATTGCGACAGGAAAAAGTACTCTCTAATAGCTAGTGACAACATCCCAAATATATAAGCAGTAACAACTTCTCAATTCAATTAACTTTTAAAAATATTTATTTTTTTGTCCTTAAATTTCCTTTTTATAAAATCAGCTTTTATTCAACCCACTTAAAAATTTAACTCCCCTAATTTTTATTGCGGTTTTTATCTCATTTTGTAACTTTTTATAAAAATTCCTTTAAATAGCGGGATTGCTGTTGCTTTTTTAAGTGATTTCGGCTAGTAATAAAAACATAATTTGTAAGACACAAAAAGGGGAGGGTTTTATGTTTAGGTTTCTTATTATATTTCTAATATTTGTTATATCTCCTTTAAGTTTTTCACAAAATTACCGCAGGGGCAACCAGCAATGTAGTGACTTTAAAAAAGCAAAAGAATGGTATAGAAATGAGCCGGATAATAATTATGCAAAAAAAGCCTATGCAGAGTGCCTTATGGCAAAGGGAGAGGGTGCAAAAGGCTTCAGTATACTTCAGGCCATAATAAGAAAACATAATGATGTAAGCGCCGCTTTCGTGCTAGCGCACTATATAGAAAGTGGTGGAAGGCTTGACAGCTCTATAGATAAAGACACAATTGATGAGGCGATAGCAGCTTTTTTGCAGGTTTTAACCTTTATTGAGGTGTCTCGTGATTATCCTTATAATGGCTTCTGGCATACTGAAAAGAACCGTCAAATGGAGTTAAGGTCTCATTATAGTGTGGCTGCATTATATGGTGTTAAATATAAAACAGGGTTTACAAGCTCAAGCAATGAGTATATGGGCCGTTCAGCAGACGCTTATCCTGAATATAGCCTCCATACAAAAGACAGCCTTAAAAAAACGCTTCATTATGCGGAAAGATGTTTAGCTCTTCCTAAAAAACCCCACTTTGACCCTGCTTTATACAGAGAGAACAAAGCAGCCTGTCAGGTGTTAAAAGACGTAACTCATGAGCTTTTGCCCCTTGAAGATAAAAGATTATTTTATCTTGGTCAGTACTCCTGTAGGGCTAATTCATCCAATTGTGATGGATACAGTGAAGTTGAAGATGAAATAAATTTTGTGATAGAACAGGGTATTGCTGAGTTAAGGAAAATTTTTAATTCTACAGCTCAAGCCAGCAATCAGTAAATCTTAAATTTTTTTGCTTTTCTTTCCCGCTTAAAAGTTTAACTCTTTTGTTTTTCCCAGTCATTTCAACTCATTAACACCTATCACAGCAGGATTTTAAATTTGGCCTCACATCAGTAAGATATTTTTAATTCTACAGTTCAAGCCAGTGCTCAGTAAACCTCCAGTTTTTTTGCTTTTCTTTCCCGCTTAAAAGTTTAACTCCCTTGTTTTATCTAAACTAAATCTTTGTCTAAAACAGCTCTTCCTTAAACTATCTTGAAAAGTTTAAACATCTCATTTTTTTCCTCTTTTGTTTTTCCCAGTCATTTCAACTAACTTAACTCCTATCACAGCAGGATTTTAAATTTAGCCTCACAACAGTAAGATTTTTTAATTCTACAGTTCAACCAGAATTCAGTAAATCTCCAGTTTTTTTTATTTTTCCTTCCCGCTTAAAAGTTTAACCCTCTTGTTTTTCCCAAACTCCTATCACGTAGGATTTTAAATTTAGCCTCACAACAGTAAGTATTTTAATTCTACAGCTCAAGCCAGTGCTCAGTAAATCTTCAAATTTTTCCTCTCTTTTGTTTTTTCCAGTCATTTCAACTCACTAACACCTATCACAGCAGGATTTTAAATTGAGCTTCTTCACAACAGTAAGATTTTTTAATTATGAGCTTTGACTGACGGATGCTCTGTTAATTTTTCTTTATTGCAACAGAAATTGCGACAGGAAAGAAAAGACTCTCTAATAAGCAATAACAACTTCCCAATTAAACTAACTTTTCAAATGTTTATTTTTTCTCTTTTGTTTTTCCCAGTCATTTCAACTCATTAACTCCTATAAAATTAGGCTTAAGTTGTCATGAACCAAAAATAAAATCAATAAAGTTCTCATAATCTGCCATTTAATTTTGTCTTAAAAACTATAAGTTCAAAATAATAAAATTAAATTTACCCTAATTTTCCCTATGCACCTGAGAGAAATCAAATTCAACAGGCGTGGGCCTTCCAAAAATACTTACAGAAACCTTTACACGACCTTTTTCCTGATTAACTTCCTCCACTGTTCCATTAAAATTTTTAAAGGGGCCATCAATAACCAAAACAGTTTCTCCTTCAGAAAAAGAAACCTGAGCCTGAGGGTTAGCCAGGCTTTCCTCAATCTGCTGTCCAATAACATCCAGCTGTTCCTTTGGAACCTCTACAGGTTGAAATCGACTCCCAATAAAATGACTCACATGAGAGAGAGTTTTTATAGTATAGGAAAGCTGTTCACTTAATTTCATTTGAACAAAAATATAGCCTGGATATATTTTTTTTGAGCGGGTGACCTTCTTGCCTTTCACCACTTGAATAACATCTCTTTCAGGGATGAGAATATCACCTATTTGATCACCAAGATTCTTTGTTTTAACCAACTCCTCAATCATCTGTTTGGCACGAGCTTCACAATTGGTTCTTGTTTTTAGAATGTACCACTTAAAATCTTCCATTGAAAACTCCACCTCTAAAATCAATCCATGAAAAAACGGACACTTGTGCCAGCGATTAAATCAAAGGCACCTAAAACCAAGCCTGAAACAATTAAAATAATACAAACCAGAGTGGTCATAGAGTAAAGCTCCTTTTTTCCCGGCCAAACCACTTTCTTAACTTCTGTCACCACTTCATCAGCCAATTTCTGATAAGGTTTATGCAGCTGAAAAATAAGGAACATACCCACACCAGCAACAATAGGGACTCCATGACGATAAACATCCATACTGTATAAATTGGCAAAAAAACCAAAAGCCACAGAGAGAGTCTCAAAAACAACCCTGGCAACAAAAGCTGACAAAAAGGACAGCCCTATAAAACTGACTGTAACAATTTTTAAATTTTCTGCCTTAATCATTGTGAAGCTCCAGAAATAATGTAAAAACTCAGAAGTAAATAATTTATAAAACCCTTCCTAGTTATTGAAATTTTCCTCTCCAGTCAAGAAACAAACAGAAAAACAACTTTTTTTGTACCAATTTTATTTGAAATTTGAGGTTTTTCAGAGAAAGAGTGTATAATTGCATTCATTAGAGTAAAAGGGTCAAAAGTGAGTTCGGCTTTGAGCACAAAGCGGCTAAGAGGTGCTTTGTGGCAAAACGTATGTTTGAAACTTTTGTCCCTTTTACTCTAATGAAGGATAATTTTTATTCAATAAAACCTCAAAATTCAAATAAAATTGGTACATTAATCATAAGAAGTAAATATAAAAAACAACAGTTTTCAACAGGTCATAAAATCCCTCTATGCGCCCAAGGTTAATAACATACAGCGTTAAAAATTCAAATACAAGTCTTATTATAAAATAAATTTTTTGTTGCTTTTGGCTATCAAAGCGCCGGCATACGAATCTTTAAATTTGTTTTTTTCTTTTAAAAAATTTTCTGGAAAAGCCTTTTTTCAAATGATACTTTTCAAAAATCAACAGAAAGGAGAACTATGCTTACCAAAAAAATTAAAGAACCTCCTGTTTCCCTCTCCCATGCCTTTTTATATTGGAAAAAAGAAGGCTATATGGAACAAAAAGAAATCAATAATTTTCTAAGCATTGGAAGAGAAGGGACAAATCTTCTCATTTTAGATGACAATTTTGTTTCCCGCAGCCATGCCCGTATTGAAAAAAGAACAGATAAGGGGGTTTACATTTTGAGAGATATAAATAGTCAAAATGGTGTTTTTCTAAATGGTTCAAGAGTTCATCAGGCTATACTCAACAACAACGACAACATTCAGATTGGTAAAACCCAATTCACCTTTTCTTTTGAAAGATATAACTACAAATGGAAGATGATTTCCCAAAGCTATAACAAAAAATGGAATGAAAGTTTAAGCCGTATTCCCCATCTTGCTCTAAGTGATGCTCCTATACTCATTTTAGGACCCTCCGGCAGTGGAAAAGAGCTTATAGCTCAAATGATCCACAAGTTTTCTAAAAGAAGTAAAGAAAATATGGTTAACATCAATTGCAGCGCCTTAACAGAAAGCCTCGTTGAAAGTGAACTTTTTGGACATACAAAAGGCAGTTATACAGGCTCAGTAGGCAGCCGCAGGGGGGCTTTTGTAACAGCCAGTAAAGGAACGCTTTTTATGGATGAGATAGGAGATCTTCCTTTACAGCTTCAACCTAAAATTTTAAGAGCTATTGAATACAAGGAAGTTAAACCAATAGGGAGCGACCTGCCCTTAAAAACAGATGTCCGGATTATCTCAGCCACACATCAAGATCTCAAATCTAAAGCAGAAAAAAACGAATTCCGGAAAGACCTCTATTTTCGTTTGAATGTAATCAGCATTAATGTTCCTGCCCTTTCAGAGAGAATGGAGGATTTTGAATCCCTTTTTAGATATTTCTGTTTAATCTATGGAGTGACCTTTTCTAAAGAGGCTTTAAATATTTTAAAAAAATACCATTGGCCAGGAAACATCAGAGAATTAAAAAATACCGTAGAAAGAGCCAAAGCTATGTTTCAATCTGATACTTTGGATAAAGAAAAGACTCTTATTATTTTGGACAGTTTAGAAAAAGAACATAAGAAAAAGGAGTTGCCCCTTTGGCTTTTGGAAAAAAACTCTATTCTTAAGGCTCTAAAAATGTATCAAGGAAATCAAAGCAAGGTCTCATGGTTACTGGATATACCCAGGAGCTCCCTCCATGATAAAATCAGGGAATACAAAATCAATGTTAAACAGTTCAAGCCAGTAAAAGAAAAACCAAAAAACAAATAACTGCTGGATGCTTTTATTTTTTTATGCCATTTTATTGAATTTCTTTTATGTGGCTTTTTAGCTTTGCTTATAGTATCCTAACAAAAAGCAAATAAGGAGTATTAGTGAATAAATCAGTTACCCCTGTTTCAGATGAAATTTGGAGTCTTTTAAAAGAAAATAGCCAACAACTCAAAGAGCTAAGAGTCAGCCAAAAAGAAAACAGCCAACAACTCAAAGAGCTAAGAGTCAGCCAAAAAGAAACAGATAGACAAATGAGAAAAACAGATCGGCAGATACAAAAAATAGGAGGCCGTTTTAATCAGCGTTGGGGGACTTTTGTTGAATCTTTAGTTTCTGGGAGTTTGGTAAAACTTCTTCAAAATTGGGGGATAGATATTATACAAGTTCATACTCGTTCAGAAGCCCAATGGAAAAAGCCTGACGGCAGTATTCAAAAGCGAGAATTTAACATTATTGTCGCCAATGGAACAGAAGTTGCAGCTGTGGAAGTGAAAACCACTTTATATCCAAAAGATGTAAAAACTTTTTTAGAAACATTAAAAGACTTTAGAAAATATTTTCCACGATATAAATCTGAAACAATTTATGGGGCTGTAGCTTATTTAACAAGTGAAGATAAGGCTCATGTTGTTTCTGAAGAAAATGGTCTCTTTGTTATCCGCGCTGCTGGGGACAGCGCCATTATTACCAACAAAAAAGATTTTAAGCCCAAAGCTTTTTCTTAAACATTAAATTTTTAAAGAGTTTAATCACTCTTCTCCACCAAAGGAAGAGATAAAAAATCCCCATTCTGTCTTAAGTGATAATTTTTAATATTTGCCCTTAAAACTGAAAACTCCATATCATGCCATAAGGGAATAACTATAAAGTCCTGAGCTATAAGACGCTGTATTTGATCATAAATCTGTTTCCTTTTATCTTTATCTCTGGTTTGAAAGCCCTTTTCTAAAAGCTGGTCCAAGGCTTTATTTTTATAAAAACTCCTATTTCTCCCTTTTGGCGCTATATTCTCACTGTGAAAAGCCACACGATAAATATCAGGGTCTGTAACCCCCACCCATTTCATTAAAGCTATTTCATAAGCCCCCTGCCCTACATCTTTATAAAAAGCCCCCCATTCATTGCTTTTCAGTGAAACTTTTATTCCCGTCTGACTCATTTGGCTGGCCAGAACCCTGGCTTTATTTATAGTATCCTGATTATTGGAGGAACTGAGTTGAAAGCGCAACCCCTCCTCTAAGCCCAGTTTACGAATAATGTTTTTAGCAGCCTCAATATCAAACAAAGGTTTCTTTATGTTTTGATTAAAAAAGTAATTTTCCGGATTGATAAAAGATCTTGCCGGCACAGCATAAGAATGCAATTTATATTTTATTATTTCCTTCCTGTTAATAGAAAGAGAGAGAGCTTTTCGCAATTCTTGTTTTTGCAAAAATTTATTTTTAAAGTTGAGAAGCAAATAAGTTGTGGAAAGCCCTGGTCGGGATAAAATATGAAAATGCTCTTTTTGCCTTACAAATCGGGAAATTTGCTCTAAAGGAATTACAGAAGGAGCTATATCCATTTCCCGAGACAGCATTTTTTGTGTTCGCGTAAAGCTGTCCCTTATAATTTGAAAGGAAATAAACTCTGGTTGAAAGCCATGTGTTGCCTCTCTTCTTTTTAAGAGGATTTCCCGAAAGCTGTTTTTTTCCACCAAAAACAAGCCTGTACCAATTGGTTTTTTTTGAAAGGCTTCAGGAAATTCCAAAATCTCTCTCTTAGGCAAAATTTTAATGACCTGTAAGTCAGTGTAAAGAAAAGGGGCTTGAAAGTTTTTCATGGATATTTGAACAACAAAAATTTTATTTGTTTTGTTAAAAGCAAGCTCATCTGTTTTCTCTTTTTTCAGATTCTTTTTTGAATTACGAATCAAACTGTTAACAGCATCACCCCATGACACTTCATCCAGGTCTTTAAAAAAAACCTTCACTGAGTTGATATTTTTAAAGGCAGAGTAAAAAGGTGAGCTCTTTTTTTGAAACTCTTCAAAGCTAAATAAAATATCCTCTTTTGTAACAGCTCTTCCATTGGAAAAACTGAGATTGGGTTTAAGATAAAATGTATAAGTTAAACCCTCAAGTTCCCATTTTAAAGCCAAATCTGACAAAAGCTCCCCTTGATCTCCTTTTTTAACCAAACCATTAAATATAAGAGACACAAGGCGCATCCCATTGGCATCAGTGACTCTTCTAGGATCAAGACTGCTGGGCTTGGAGTCTAAAGCAACAAATAAAGTATTGTTTAAAGTCTTCTTTGGAGAACAACAAGAAATGAAAAAACATAAAATAATAATGAAGAGTTGAAGTAAGATTTTATATGGATTGGGCTGTAATGAGTTTTTCATAAAGAGTTGTGACAAATAAAAAATTTATTTTTCGTCATCTGTCTTTTTACATTTCCAGGAGCTTGTTAAAATAAATTCAGCTTTAAATCTGGATAATAATTTTTTCTTATCTCCACACCTGGCCTTTATATTCAACTCCAGACTGTTGTCCTTTGTATATTTATAAGTGTAATCAAAATAAAAAGAGCAAGAGGGACAAGCTTCAGACAATTTATTTTCAATAAATTCCCGGCTTGGGTTTTCAAAAGGGGAATAATAAGGATAAACAAATGTTGAAAATATCCATTCCATCATATTTTTATGGGCTTGTTTTATAGAATCTGCGCCTTTCTCAAAGGGAAATGCTTTTTTAAATGAATAAAATTCATTGGCTTCTCCCTCTTTACAAGAATCCTTTTCAATATTTTGAGGATAGGTTTTTGACAATACCTTGTAACTTTTTGTTTGCTGGCAATAGGAGGGGCATTGTTTTGAAACATCCTTTTTCATAATATCAAGGCTTTTATCAATCCAACCATTGATCTGATTGGAAAAACTTAAAGGAGTGCTAAATGTAAATCTGTCGGAATGAAGACTTTTTTGGCCTTCAGTTGAACAGTTTTCCTCCTTAGCCTTGCCTTCCTGAGATTTAACTGACTGAGCTAAATCATTATTGACTTCCTGCTTTGAAGGCTTATGAACCGGTTTAACTCTCTCTTCCTTTACAGACTTCTGCGCAGGCTCGGCTTTTCCCCCTTTTGAAGATATATCTTTCAACTCAGCAACACTGTGAAAAGACAAAAAGAGCAAAAATAAAAAGATCAATCTGATATGATTCCTGATAACAAGTAAGCCATACAATATTATATCTCTATAAATATTTAACATTTTTCTCTCCATAACAACAACCCTATTTTATGCTTTTTAAAAATCAGACCATTTTAAAACAATCAATTTTTATTTAAACCAAAACTTCTTACAAGAGCTGTATTATCTATGAATTTATCCCTATATATTTGTATTTTTGTAATAATTCAATCACTTTTTCCTTCTAAAGCTTAATTCAAAGCAAAACAGGCTTTACAAGCGCTATGAATGCCTTACAAATCATCAGTTTTTTTACTAATCCCTGTTTAACAAATGGACTTTCAAATAAAATTGGGTTTAAGACGACTTAAGCTGGCTATTAATGCAGTTAACTTACTGTTACCACTATATTTTAAAAGATCATGAATTTATGAATTTGTTTTTAGGGGCTGAGGCAAAACAAAATCCTCAACCTTAACTTTAAGCAGACTGCCTGATAGTTCGGACAGAAGGCAGTGTAAAACGAAATGTTGAGCCTTTGGTATGAGGATTTGCAAAAGCTGAAATTTCACCACCATGAGCTTTAACTATAGCTTTGGTGATGCTGAGACCAAGTCCTGTATTTTTTATGTCTTTTTTTACCGGTAAAGAATTTCTATAAAAAGGATCAAATACTTTGTCAGGGTCAGAAATACCCTGCCCTTCATCTTTTATGGAAAATACAAAACCCTCCTGATTATTAAAACTGTATTCCATAAAAATATAACTATCTTTTGGTGAAAATTTAATGGCATTGGATAAAAGATTCTTCAAAAGGCAATGCACCCATGAAGAGTCCATAAAAAGTTCAAAATTATCTGATTTTGGCTGATCTATGTGAAAGCGAATATTCTCTCTTTGAGCTGTAAGCCTAAAAGAAGAACACGCTTTTGAAAGCACTGGCTCAAAGCTTTTCCATTCAAATTGAAACAAGTCCTTTTTTTCCTCTATATATCTTAGATCCAAATTGTCTGTGATAAAGTCAATCATATCATCCACTTCATCCATCATCAAATAGAGTATATCTTTATACTTTTCAAAATCCTTTTTAAGAAGGGCAAGACCTAATTTTAAAGAGCTTAATGGAGTTTTTAACTCATGGCTGAAAAGACTTATAGGATCAATTTTCCAATGCTTATGTTTCATTTGCAAACCTCAAAGATTTTCATGATTGTTAGCAATTGTGTTTTAATATATCGGATGATGTATCAAAAAAATTGACAGGAATTTTAAAAGAAAGAGTTTTTTTATTTGTTTCCGAAATCAAAAAATAATGGGGTTTTTAGCAATTTCTAAAAGTGGATTTTAATCTTTTTGAGCAAAATCAGAAAGAGTTTTTTCCAGATCACCGGATTGAAACTGCTCCTGCACAATATCACAGCCGCCTAACAACTCTTTATTGACATAAAGTTGAGGAATAGTCGGCCAATTGGAGTATTCTTTTATACCTTGACGAATGGATTCATCAGATAAAACATCAAAGGTTTTATATTTGACTTTTAAAAAATCCAAAATTTGAACAACACGGGCAGAAAAACCACACTGAGGCTGCTCAGGGTTTCCCTTCATAAAAAGCATGATGGGGTTATCCTCAATAAGTTTTGAAATTTGCTCTTTTGTTTCCATCTTTTTTAAAAGCTATATCCACTTTATAAATAAAGCAAGCCATAATCTGACTTTTCTATTATTTCATTTGAGTTTTTACTGCCCTTTAAATTCAGGCTCCCTTTTTTGAATAAAAGCCTCCATGCCCTCCCGACTATCCTGCTTTTCAAACAAAAGGCCAAACTCCCTGCTTTCATATTCTAAGCCTTTCTCCAAAGAAAAACTCCTTGTTTTTTGAATCAAATCCTTAGCTTTAGCAATAGCCAAAGGGCCTCTTTTTTTAAAAATGGAAATGTACTCTTCTGCTTTAGGCAAAAGCTTCTCTTTGGAAACAACAGCATTGGCCAAGCCCATTTTATAAGCCTCCTGAGCCGTATAAAAAGCACCCGTAAAAATCATCTCCTTGGCTTTATAAAAACCAATGGCATAAGCAAGCCTTTGTGTTCCTCCAAAAGTAGGAAACAAACCAAGGCTTACTTCAGGCAGACCAATCCTCGCACCCTCATCCATAATTAAAACATCACAAGCCAAAGCCAGTTCCAGGCCACCACCAAGAGCAAATCCCTGGACAATGGCAACCACAGGCAAAGGCAGAGATTCCAAAAGGGAAAAAGCCCTCTGTCCTTTTTTGGCAAAATCTTCAGCCTGCTTGGAGGTAAATGAAGACATTTGTTTAATATCAGCTCCGGCAACAAAAGCTTTTTCCCCCGCCCCTTTAATCACCAAGGCTCTTAAATTTTTTGTATTGAGTTTTATGAGACAATCCGTCAGCTCCTCCAATACTTGGGAATTTAAAGCATTCAAGGATTTAGGTCTGGATATGCTCAAATAAGCAACCTGCTCTTTTTGTTCCCATTCCAATGTTTCAAATGTCATAGCATCCTCCAAATATTCATTGACTTTACAGTTGAATTAAAAAGCTATCTTTTAAAAGCTCTTCAGATAAATTATACTGATCGGGTTTGAGTTTTTATATGCAGTCTCTTTTATAAAAGCATGAACTTCCAAACAGAACTAGTATATTTACATAACTTTTTTCTTAAAGCTTTACATCCATATAAGAGATTTCCCCTGTCTCCGTATTTTCCAAAGTTAAACAAGCAGATTGAGAGTCTATGCTGTGATCTTTTATCCGGTAAGAGTTTTTTGAATTATCTTTTCCTGATCTCATTTCAATCTTTACTTTTTTCAATTTTTTTAATTGTGACTTTAACAAACTCTGCATCATAGAGCTGCTCATATTAAACATAGTCTTTCTCCTTTAAAATGAAAATTATGTAATATTTGATACAAAAGTTATGCTGTGTGTAGAAATTTTAACTTTTAAAAAAAGCTTTGTCAAAATGAAAAACCCTATAGAATATAGGAAATTGAAAGAATCAAGCATAATCTATAAACAACACATTTCAATCCCCTACAATAGAATCTAAAATATCAAAGTAGATGTTCTTTAATTGACCGAGTTTTAGGGCTTTCTGCCCTTAAACTTGAAACTGCAGGAAGTTCTCATCCCTATACCTAATCTAAAGGCCGCATTCCAGGACTTTTAGAAAAAACAGCTAAAGAGTTGAAAGAATCATTCAAAAAATAGAACAACTAAAACCTGGAGAAGAAATTTAACCAATGAGAAAAAATCTGATGGTAAAAGTCCTGCCTTATGAAAAGTTTTTTCCAAGCTTGGTGTAGATTGAGAAGCTCAAATAAATTAATGAAAGCTGTTGTATAAAGACACTTGATTACACTCTCATTAGGTCAAATGGACCATCCATCCCCAAAGAGGATATGTATAATAAATCCAAAAAAGATTGCCTTTAAGCTTTTCACAGTTATAAGATTTACTGCGATTGTGTTGAGAATAGAATCTGCTGTCATTCAACTCTTCTTGGCTCATAGAACCAAGATGTTTTGTAATCCACTGCCCATCTTTAAACTGATAGCTTGTTTTTTTTCCCCTTTGAGGCGGAAAAGGATACTCAGTAAATTCTGTAAGAGTTTTTTGTGGAATGTTAAAAACATATTTTTTAACTTCAAAACCCAGCATTGTAAAATTAATCCAATGACTGTATTCTCTGAGTAGATAAACTCTTTCATACCATGCACGATTGAATTTGCTATCTACAACTTTACCGGAAGGCAGTTGAGATAAAGAAAGCATCTCCTCTACAGCATAACGAACAACAACTTCCTCTTCCGACTTTTTGGCATTGTAGGCTCCTGGTTTGGCTATAAGAGGATCATGGTATTCATAAGTCCAAAGGGGATCGCTTACTTCTATTTGAAACCGATTTCCTTTTTTATAAAGAGAGTGTCTTCTTATCCTCTGCCTTATATTCTTTTTAGTGAAATAAAAAGACTTACTGTAATTTATCGTGACTTTTTTATTATTAAAGACAAAAGGTTTTTCATACCCTCCCTTGCTTTCACAATAATAACCTACACCAGAGCAGGCATTCATAAAAAAACCAAAAAACAATATAGGAAGTATATTCATCTTTCTTAAGTCTCTCTGTTTATTCTCTTTCATAAAAGCATGAAATTTAGTTAGCTTGATTTGGTTTTGAGATTTCCTCTCGCTCTGGGGTTCTGTTATTCTACATTGGCCCCAGATCAAATAAAACAAATATTAATTCCAATTTTATCTCAAAAAAAACCAAATTAAATTTCAGAAATTAGTCACTGATTCTTTTAAATTTACATAGAAAATCAAAAACATTGAGACTGAGTTGAAAAGCCCTGCAGAATATAGGAAATTGATGGATCGAGTTGTCTAGTTGAATTGGGGCCAAAGCAAATGTCACTTCTTATTATCGATCTTTTTCAGAATAAGTCAAAGGTAAAAGACTGAAAAAGTTTTAGTAAAATTGGGTTCATCTATATTAATCCAGTTTTTCGTGACTTTTTTAATGACAAGGTAGGCAGATAGGAATCTCTGATTTTTTCTTTTAATTTAAGCCTAAACAGGCCGATAAATCTCATATCATGGAAACAACCAGTATCATACATTTTGTTCACCATCAGAATAAAAGGAGAATTCGGGACTTCTTATTGAGGAAATTATCTAACTATTTACCAGCAGATTAAATCTATCACTTTTGAGAGTGAGTTAGAAGTATGGGGGATTTATAATTTGTACTAGTTAAGATATGATCTGACAGTTACCCGTGTCAGTTATCTCCTAATTGTCCGTTTTTTTATTTGATGTTATTAAAAATATTTGACATTAAACCTTATATATGGCAGTATGGTGTTAGGATTACTTACTATGTTGAAGAAAACGACAATTTATATTGAAGAAACCGAATTAAATACTTTAAAGTCTCTTTCCTTAATTCAAAACAAGCCAATGGCAGAGTTAATCCGTATTGGAGTTCAAAAAGTTTGTCAATCTGTTTCTCAGGAAGAAAAAAAGACTTTGGAAAGGATTGCCAAACTCAGAAGGCATGCAAAAAAACAAGGTTACTCTGGCGGGAAAATTATGACACTTGCAGTAAAAGCTCAGAGGGAAGTTCGGAATGAGCGTAAGAAAAAAGCCTCTCGTCGTCCTTGATACAAATGTCATTGTCAGTGGTTTTCTAAGTGCTGATACCTATCCGTCAAAAATCCTTGACGCTTGGTTATTGAAATATATTCAGGTAGCTATAAGTCCAGAATTGAAACAAGAATTAAATCAAGTTCTAAAAAAACCTTATATAAGTCAAATACTTCTAAATCAAAAATCTATCAAACCCATTTTAGGAAAATTGTTTAACCAACTTTAATGGTTTTACCAAAAACTATAAACAAGATTATTTTTCCTGATACAAAGGATCATTTTTTATTAGAGCTGGCTATTACAGCTGAAGCAATAGTTATTGTAACTGGTGATAAAGAACTATTGAGCATTAAAAAAATAAAGAATATTTTGATTTACAGCCCCAAGCAATTTTGTTTCAAATTCAAAATCACATAATACATTATCTTTTATTCTTTTATTCTTTTAGGAGGTTTTTAAAATTTTTGCCAATTAAGGGCAGTAAGCAATTACTGAGAAGATATTTTTATAGCTTGATTTAAACCTATAATGGTTGGCTGATTACAAATTTAAAAGCTGTTGTAAGTCAAAAGAAGAGCTTGAAAAGATTTCTGCTGTATCTATAGATAATAACCAAATGTATTTTTCTACAGGCACCTAGTATTTTTTGTTTAATTGTTCTGACCCCAAATTCAACTAGACAACTCGATCCATCAATTTCCTATATTCTGCAGGGCTTTTCATACCCAATCCAGAATGAGGAATAAGAAAATTCACCTCTTCAAAATGATTGCGAAGAAGCTCTACAAGCCTTTCTGTAGCATCAGGGCGACCACCCGGACTGTGTAAAAGCACATCAACAAATTTACTGTCTTTTACAGAATTTACTAAATCAACTCATCCTTCCAAATCAGGAAAATCGATAAAATTAGGAATATTTGGCGGTGTCTCAAAAAACTTTATCTCCAAAAAAACTTACTACTAGTCTATTTTGTCCTTATTTAGGGGGTTGACACAGGCTGAAGTTTATAAACCATCATGTCGGGAGTATAAGGGATTGCCTGAATTGGAGTATCCTTTTCATGAGCTGGAGAAGAGGATAACTGTCCAAGGAGATATTATTCTTTCGAGAAAGATAAGAGTATTTGTTTCCACTATTTTAGCCGGACAGCTTGTGGGATTAACAGAAGTAGATGATGGAATATGGAAAGTAACTTTTATGGATTATGACATAGGTTGTTTTGATGAGGAGAGCTGTAAGTTTACTCCTTTGGACAATCCTTTGGAAAAACTGTCAAGATGTGTTCGGTATAAAGTTGTCAAGGATGTTTCAGGTTGCACATATTTAGGGGAAACGACAAAAACAGATGCTTCCGTCCGTGTGCTTTTGTTATCTGATGAATTAGTGGAAGTATTAAGAGTAATGAAAATGGAAAGTAAAAGCCATGCTAAAAAACCTAAGTAATTCCAATAGTTAAGAAATTTAATGGTGGAGAGAGTAGGATTTGAACCTACGTAGGCATAAGCCAGCGATTTTACAGACCGCCCCCTTTAACCACTCGGGCATCTCTCCTTAAAATTATAAAACTTACATTTATTAAATAATAATTTCTTATAAAAAGTTATCTGTTAAAAATAACTTAACAGGTTTTTTTAAACAACCAATTTGATTTATAACAAATCAAGTATATCGTTTTTAAAAAATTCAAGTAAAATTCAGTATAATCAACAATCCTTATCTGTCAATTCTCATATTGATTCTTTGTAGATCATGTTTACAATATAAGCATGAAAAAGACAATCTTTCCGCTTTTTGTTTTTATTTTCTCAAGCTTTTGTAAAATGCAGGCGCAGCCGGCTAAAGAAGGAGAGATTGTGATTTGAGTTTTTACTCAAAAAAATAAATCCATTAAAAAAGATGGTGCTGGGTGAGGGAATCGAACCCCCAACCTGCCGATTACAAATCGGCTGCTCTACCAGTTGAGCCAACCCAGCAAATAAAAAGCTTATAAAATATTTTTACTAAAAAAACAAGCCCCTAATTTTTTTCAGAAGGACAGGAACAGATAAAATACTTGTTTTTCATAGTGATAACAATAAGTTAAAGGCCTTAATAGTTAGCTTAAACCACAATGAACCATAATAATACATCAAGAATTTTAATTACGCTTTCTTGATTATCGGCCCTTATATTTTTAAACGGGACGGATGCTTTTAAATATAGGAGCGGGACTTGATTTTTTCAATCAAAAACTCTTCAAGAACTCTTGGGTTTTTTGGATCAATAGCAAAAACTGATTGCTGTTCACAACGGCGCTTCTCCTTGATAAGCCATTTCAAAATAGCAGATAAAGGTTTATTTTTCTTATTTTTAAAGAAGGGATCATTGGATAAAACATCACGAGCCTTTTTTAGAGCTCTGGCTTCAGAGGCATCCTTATCAGAAACCTCATAACAATCAAGATCATATTTTTTAACATCTTCAGGGAGCAGACCTAAAAAGTGAACTTCCGGCGCGCTAAAATCACTATTTCTTATTAAACTGCTGGCAGAACCCGCCTTTAATGTACGGTAAATATTTTGCAGTGTATAGGCATCCAAATCCCCATAAAAATAAATAGGACAACTGAGCTGGTTTTGAATGGTACGGCACCAGCCTCGCACACCATTGCTGGGGACTCCTTGAGCACCAATAACAATGCAGTTATTTCTCTTTGTCATGCCGTTACTTACAAGAGTATTGGCTGTGCCTTCTGACTCCACGACCAAACAGTAGTCAATCTTTCCTTTTTTCGCTTTTAACTCAAACTGTTGCGGTTTGTTTTTTGGTTGAAAAGGAGTTGTTCCCAGTGTACCTAAATCCACAACAGCTTTTGTGCCATCATCCAAATATTCTGTCACAACAAGATTTTTGGAATAAGTCTGTCCTCCCCTGTCATTGGCAAAACAATTCATCTCCTCACGATAAACTTCAAACATATCACAAATAAAATCAATAATAGAATCACTATCACTTTGATCCTCAAAATTAAGAGGTTTGTAAAAAGCATTTGATTTGATAAGACCCTTGGCAATATAATAAATTTCCCTTTTTGTATTCACAGCCCCTGAGCGAAGATTGCCTAGTATAATATCCATAAGAAACAGGCTTCTTGAAATTTTTTGAACAGAGGAGACATTAAGTTCTGAAGCAACCATTTTCCCCTTAGGAATAAGATAGCCTTTCTTAGGATCATATTCAGAATTGTCCAAAGAGCACTTAATGGATTTCAACACAGGGGGTTTTTTCTTTTGGAGATCTTTAAGCATTTCTTTACACAATTCCTGAGACCTTTTGGGTATATTTTTAACCGGCCGGTTAAAAAATGATTTATTTTTTTTAGAGCCTGTTTGTTTGGTTTTTTTTAAAGCCATTGTTCTTTCTCTCATATTAGGTTTTTTAATAAATTTCCTTTTATATAGTCAGTTTGTAAATTAAATCTATCTCCTATTCTATCGTTTTTTCCTTTAAAAACTGCCTGTTATTTTTAAACTCAGGGTTTACCCCGCAGTCAGGCTGTTTTTGTCTTCTTGACAGTTTTCTTGTTTTTCATTTTCTTTTTTCTCTTTACAGCAAGTTTTTTAATTTTCTTTTGGATTTGTTTTTTAGAGGATCTATCACCTTTACCAAATTGAGAATCTTTTGTATCTAATGATGAAGATGAGTCCTCTTCAGAATTTTTAAGAAAATCAACTTTATCTTCGGCTTGTTCCTCTTCAGATGAATGAGAAAATCTGTTTTGAGCTTGTCTTTTAGCCTTCATCCCCTCTAATTGCATCTGCGCCTCTCCCAAAGCTTTTTCAGCCTCAAGAGCATCTTTTGAGAGAATGGCATAAAGCCCCTTTTTCCCTTTTTCAATTTCCGCTTTGCCGGCGCCGGTGATATCCTTTATTTTACAAATTAAGATAGGAGCAAATTTTTCTATATATTGCTTTTTTCTTAAAAGATCTTCTGTGTTTTTTTCTTTACGGATATGTTTTTTTAGCTTTTGTCCGGTCTGCATAAGGGCAAGGCGTATTTCCTCCACAAGCTCTTCACTGGCGTCAATGGTCTCCTTAGAGGCATTTTTAAATTTTATAAAAGGGGATGTAACAGCTATAGCAAATACAAAAGGTCCTGTTGGCAGGGATTTTTTTGACTGCGAGAGGCCGTAAGCCCTCCAGTTGACAGACTCCACAGCTTTGGTGATAGCGCAAGAGGCTTTATCAAACTGTAAAGGGACTCTATTAGCAAAACGAAGAAGTTGAACAGATTCATCCTGTTTGCTTTTATCTTTCAAACGGGCTATAGCCACTTCCACCACAACAGATTTATAATCACATATACGAGGCTTTCTAGTGATTACACTAAAGAAATCAATATCACCCAAACGGTGAATGCTCTCAGCAAGAACCTCCTCCCCAACAGCCAAAACAGATTTTGTAGAAGGGTTAGATAGAGACACTTTATGGAGAGTGGAAAAGATTTTTTTATATTCCTGCTCCCCTATATCTGTAAGAAATTTTTTTAAAAGCCGGGGGGGTAGCCCTTCCTGTATCATTTGCCTCAAGCTATTATCTGTTATCCGGGAAAAACCTGTTTTCAAAAATTTCTTAAAAGTGATTCGTCCGTAAAGTCCGGCATGTTGTAAAAATTCACCCAACTTCATAGTATGGGGATGAGGCAAAGCAGAAGGGGGAATTTGTGGAACTGTGTCACTAACCCTTTGAATATGACGAGGCTCCTGATCCAAAAGCGCATATTCCATCTCCAAATGAGGATTTACAAGAGCTGTCCCCTCCAAGTAAGTGATAAGCCCTCCCTCTCCCCTTAGTTGAACACGGCCATCAATAAAAAATTCAACCTTCAGACCATGTTTTTTATCAGCAGGAATCTTTTTCTTATGCTTTAAAATCCCCTTGTTGTTTTTTATATCCATATCCACTACAACAGAAAGGGCCTCTCTCATGCCCTTGGTCTTGCTTATAACATGAACCCCTCTGGCATTTGTGAGCTGCGCCCAGGTGGTGGCCGCTGAGATTCCAATCCCCTGCTGACCTCTGGAACAGCGCCCTTTGCCAAATTTGGAAGAAGCCAAATATTCTCCAAAAACCCTTTGTATGTTTTTTTCCTCCAAACCAGGGCCATTATCCTCAACAGCAATAGATATAAGGTCTGTATTTCTGGAAGAACCCGGCCCCTCTTTTTTAATTTGGATTTTGATTTCAGGGGCAATACCTGAATCCTCACAGGCATCCAAAGAATTATCAACAGACTCTTTTAGAGTAGTAAGGACAGCCTTTGTAGGAGAAGAAAAACCAACCTGTTGCAAGTTTTTTGAAAAATACTCGGCTGTACTGCTCTTTGTAATTTTTTGCATACTTGACTATATAAACCCTGCTTTTAAGGTTTTTTCAATTTTAACTCGACTAAAGTTTTAAAGGATTTTTCACTGTTGCACTTCTTACAGGATACAACAACATTGTTTTTACCTGTTTTCCCGCCGCGAATCAAGGGGGTAAGATGATCCATTGTCAGGCCTTTGGGGGGGAATGTTTGTTCACAATGATAACAAATCCCCTGCTGTATTTTGCTTTTCCACCAGGAGGTTTTTTTAAGTTTTCCAGCCTTTTCCCTCTCTCTTTTTATATGAGAGGCGTCTTCTGGCATAAAAAGATCATTCATCAACAAGAAATGAACAAAAAATAGAAAGTTTTGTCAAGTGTCCTGATCCCCATTTCACCATAAAGCTTTACTTTAATTTTAGAACTTGTATATATTATTGTTAAAAATTATTAGAAATAAACCTCTTAAGTTATCTCAAACCATTTATAAAGCTATCATAAATACTGAGAAAAATAATAAAGAGTATAAAAAACTTTTTAAGAAAAATATCAGCAAAGACCTCATAAAAGATATAACGGCATCCTCTTATAAAAAGTTAAGAGGATACATTCTACCCGTATGAAATGACTTTATAAAAATTTAAAAGTTATTACTAACTGATATTTTTTAAAGTCTTGTTTAAATTAAAGAGGGTAAACCGGGCTTTTTGGCACTCTAATTTTAACTTCTTTTTCACCCACTTTAATACGATTTGTTTGAAACTTTGCATTTAATCTTCTCAACTCCTTATAAGATACACCAAAATATTCTGCAAGAACAGAAAAGGTAATGGAATTCCTAAGAGAAACTTCCTCAAACTCTACAGGAGGATGATATTTTAATTCATAAAAACCATAGGCTTGAGGTCTTATAGCAATTGTTCTCATAGCAATAACTTTAGGAACAAAATTTTCTGTTTCTTTAAGATTTGCTTTTATGAAAGCCCTTTGCTTCACTAAATTCCAAAAATCGATGCTATTGTGGGCGCTTATAATATTTCCCATGTTGCCTTCTCCACCATTATAGGCTGCTATAGTTAAAGGCCAATTTCCAAAATTATAATAGAGATATTTTAAATAATTTGCTGATATTATAGTAGATGCAGCAAGGTCACATCTGTCATCCACCTCATCATCCACTCTCATACCAAGCCATTTAGCGGTAGTTTTTATAAACTGCCAGTAACCGCGCGCGCCCTTAGGACTTGTCTGACAAGGCTCAAAAGGCGATTCCACCATGGCTATATAAAATAAATCTACAGGGAGGCCCTCCTCTCTAAAAAAACCTTGCATAAAATCAATGTAACGGTTGGAGCGCTCCAGTCGTATTTTCATATCCTCTCGGCCAGCCCCTCTTGAATAATAGTCTATCCAATAATTGACATACTCATTGTCACCTGTTGGAAAACTATCATACTGAATAGCCTCTCTATCACGATATACCTCATGATCAGACCATAAAGAGGGGTTAAAAGGCCCTGCAAAAAGCCCTGAAGCTGATGGAAAAGAATCACGAACTTGCAAAGGAGAGCAGGCTCCAAAAAGAAAAAAAGTAAAAAAAATAAAAAGTATTACAGGGAGCTTCACTAAAGCCTTAATCGGTTTTTTATAAAAACCAATTTAAAGCTTTTGTTTACAATTTAATTTTTATTTTAGAGTTAAACTAAAGCTTATACATAAAAAATAAATTACTTATTGATTCAATAAATATCATCTGTTGAAAAATTATTATAGTAAGGCTCTTATACACCTCATGATCAAAGCATAAAGCTCTGTTGCGAACTTAATTTATAGGGATCAGTCACATCTACACCTCATGATTAAAACATAAAAGAGGGGTTAAATGAAAGCTCTTATACTAAACCTCTAGCAATTAAACTTAAAAAGATTAAAAATTACAAAAGCTAAAAAGCAAGTAATTTTAAACATGTATCTTAATTTAAGATGGTTTTGAAATTAATAAAAAAACTTTCGCATATTGAAGAATTTGATCTAAAAGAGCTTGCAGGCCGTTAGTCCTGCGTGAGCTTAAAAATTGATTCAACTCCAATTTCTCAATGAATAAAGGTTTCTCTTTTAGAATTTTTTCAGGGCTTTTGTCTGTATAAAATTCAATAACAAGAGCAAGTATTCCCTTGGTGATTAATCCTTCACTGTCCCCCGAAAAAATTAAATTTCCCGATCCACTTCTTTCAACCTTTAACCACAGTGGAGATTGGCAGCCCTTAATAAACCACTTATCTTGTTTATCCTCTTCATTAAATTGTTCAAGTTTTTTCCCTAACTCAATAATTTTCCTATAGTTTTCCTCCCATGAGTTATCAGAGGGAAAATGTTTCATAATTATTTGGTCTCTATCTATCATGTCTTATCCTGCTTTCTATCTTAAAATTTATTCTGCTTTAAAACAAGCCAAGTAAGCTATAGAAATGGATTCTGACAAGTGGGCTGCAATTTAATAATCTTTAAATTTCTTCTTAAAAACAGAGATAGAAGCACAATTTTCCCCCAACATTTATAAATTCTCCTCTTTAAATTTAAGTAAAAATGTCTTGATCTAAAAGACAGTAAATTTTAAAATAAATCCAGCTGTCCAAGTCAGCTTCTACCATTATAAAAGAAGGTTTTTATGCCAAGTTTGCCTTTAATACTTATCCTTGTTTTTGTATTGAGCTGCAATACATTAAACAAACAAGCAAAAGATATAGAGATAGCTTTTAATGCAGCAAGAAGCATAAGCTCATATATAGAAAGAGAGTCAAAAGAGCCAGAAATAACAGGAGGCGGAGTAAATAATATAATTCCTATTCAAACACCTCAAAGGAAGCAAGAACTCTATTATAGCTCAAGCCGCAGAGAGGTCAGTATAAATAATGCCACTAACCCTTCTAGGGTAAAGTGTGATCTTATTTTTGGGATGAAAATGATAGTAATAGATTTGTCTCAAAATATAATACTGGTTAAAGTATTTACTAACACAGGAGATCTGACTACATGCAAAGTCTATGATGAGATTATTTTGCCAATACATTTTTTAAAATATTTGTCAGAGACCAGACCAATTTTTATCCCTTATGATTGGAATAAACTTTACTCTTTAAGCAGTTCAGGCAATCTTACCAGAGATCAAACTGTCTATTATGCTGGAGGATATAAAAACTATGTTAATAAAA
Source organism: Bdellovibrionales bacterium (assembly GCA_965116175.1). Taxonomy (GTDB): domain Bacteria; phylum Bdellovibrionota; class Bdellovibrionia; order Bdellovibrionales; family UBA1609; genus JACOND01. The sequence continues at coordinate 992,464 of OZ220490.1, forward strand.
TAAGTTATTCCAACCCCTATCCTGATAAATGTTACCTAGAACTCAGAACAAAAATGCAAATACTTGGTTTTTCTCAAAATGAACAGTCTGTATGGGTTGAGGTGCTGGATGAAAGACCAAAACATTCATGCACAGCCGAAGATCAATTCATTTTGCTTAAATCCACTCTTTCAATAGATGAGTTTTAAATAATGTTTCCACAGATCATTAATAAAACCTCAAATAATTATAAATTTTAATGTTTGTAAAATTTATAAAATGATTTGCAAAAATAGCAAATTGTTGTATAAAAGTTTTAAATTGTTATCATAGTTTATGGAGATTCTATGAAACAAGTAAACTCAAAGATTTACCAAATTATCTTGTTCCTGAGTTCACCCTCTCAAAGGCCCTGGTTCCTGTAAATCATTGATTTTACTATGTTTTGTTTATTTCATAGGACATGCTAGGAAAAAATAACCCCCTCTGTGTTTATGAAGGTTTTAAAATATTATAATGCCAGACTAAAGAGGAAAAGAGCGAACTCAGGAGCAAGTTATCCCATTGAAATGGGGGTCAGAACACAATGAAAAAAATTATGGAATTTTTTTTTGGAAAAAAATATCCCATTTTTAATAAAGAAGGGGAAATAAGACATCATAGAGAGAGTTTTTTTAAAACATGGAAAGAATCCTACACAAAGAATCCGGAAAAGAATTGGAGAAATCACACAGGAATGTTTTTTAAAGATAAAAAGCCCAAACCTTGATTAAAAAACAAATTAAACAAGAGTAATATCTTTAAGTTCAGGAGATATATCCAGGCTGCCCTCTGTAACGGATTGAATATCCTCCACACTCATATCAGGAGCCTTTTCCAGCAGCAAAAAACCCTCGTCTGTTACATCCAAAACAGCTAAATCTGTTACAATACGGTGGACACATTTTAAACCCGTAAAAGGCAGACTGCATTTTTTAACTAATTTAGACCTTCCTTTCTTATCCTGATGTTTCATGGCCACAATAACTCTTTTTGATCCAGCCACAAGGTCCATAGCCCCGCCCATGCCTTTAACCATTTTTCCCGGCACCATCCAATTGGCCAGGCTGCCCTCCTCATCCACCTGCAAGGCGCCAAGAACACTTAAATCCAAATGAGAGCCTCTAATCATACCAAAACTTTCATCTGAGGAAAAAAAGCTGGCCCCTTTAACTGTAGTGACTGTTTGTTTTCCGGCATTAATAAGATCAGCTGAGACTTCAGATTCCAAAGGAAAAGGGCCTATACCTAAAAAGCCATTTTCACTGTGGAGTAAAACCTGTTTTTCCCTTGGAATATAATTAGCCACAAGAGTTGGAATGCCTATGCCCAAATTGACAATAAAGCCTTTTTGCACTTCCTCGGCAATTCGTTTGGCAATTTGATTACGATCCAAAGCCATTAAATTTTCCCTTTTTCTCTTTATTTCGCTTAATTTTTATCATTCACTTTTAAAAAATAATTATATTAATTTTTGTTCCTAAGTTTTCCGGTTTTCTCTCTTCTATAAAGTTCTATATTTTCAAGCATGATTGTTATAAAACACATTTACACTCTTTAATAATCTTTTCACCAATCAAAAACTTTTAAGGCTCTCTTACAGTTCTCTGTTCAATTCGTTTTTCATAATTCACTCCCTGAAAAATCCTTTGAACAAAAATGGCAGGTGTATGAATAGCATCCGGATCCAACTCCCCTGGCTGAACAAGCTCCTCCACTTCAGCAATAGTCACTTGTCCCGCCATAGCCATAATCGGATTAAAATTACGCGCTGTTTGTCTATAAATAAGATTGCCAAACTTATCCCCCTTCCAAGCTTTAACAAGGGCAAAATCCCCCCCAAGCGCTCTTTCCATAATATAATTTCTGCCATTAAATTCACGCTTTTCCTTTCCTTTCTCCACACGAGTTCCCACCCCTGTAGCTGTCCAAAAAGCAGGAATGCCAACACCTGAAGCTCTAATTCGCTCAACCAGAGTCCCTTGCGGGACAAGTTCAACTTCCAACTCTCCAGCCAGGCACTGAGCTTCAAACTCCTTATTTTCGCCCACATAACTGGCTATCATTTTTTTAATTTGCCGGGTCTTTAGCAAAAGTCCCAAACCAAAATCATCCACACCCGCATTATTGGAAATACAGGTTAGGTTTTTAATGCCCCTTTGCTTTAAAGCTGAGATACAGTTTTCCGGAATTCCACAAAGGCCGAAGCCGCCAACAAGCAGACTCACACCCTCATGTATATCATTTATAGCTGATAAAGCCCCTTTATAAACCTTGCTCATAAAAACCCTTAGAAATGATAAATTAATTCAAGTTTTACACTTTTCCATTTTATTTGTTCTAAATGATAATAAAATATATAAAAACAAAAAAACAGCTTCATTAGGTTGTTTTCGGTATTTGCTTAAAAAGATTAAAATATTTTTTTGGATTTATTTGCAGTGTTCTCTTGAATAACTGTATTTGCTTAAAAAACTAAAATATTTTTTAGATAAATTAAAAAGAGCACTTATTTAATTAAATAAGAACCTTAATCCTGAGTTCGGCCTTTAGTCTGACATTACAATATTTTAAAACCTTTATAAATACAGGGAGTTTTATTTTTTTCCTAGTATGTCCTCTGACATAAACAAAACATAGTAAAATCAATCACTTATAAGAATCAGGATTTTGAAGGGCGAACTCAGGATTAAGGCTCAACAGTGGTGCTAATCCAACTGGGAGCTTTTTCTAACTCTCTAAAGAGTATCTGTACTTTATTTCGTATTTGTTCTATTTTTTCCTGATGCTGTTCACATTGAGCTAAACTCACTTTACAGCTACTCGCTATTTGTATTCTTTCATTTTCTAAAGGATAGGCCGCCTCTACAAAACTCAATAAAGCCTGGCATTCTATTTGCTGCGCTTTGTATACTAAAGCTTTTTTGTCTTCCCAAACAGAAAGAGCAGGTCTTTTTAAACAACGGATTGCCGCATCTCCCAGCTCTTGTAATATGTCTATAGTATCATCAGAATGAAAATCGTTATTTTCTATAATTTTTCCCGTAATTTCACTATATAAATTGAAATAAAGTGCAGGTAATCTAGTAAATACATAATAACTAGTCGTATCTCTATATTCATGAAAGCTGATATATTTTATAGAGCTGCCTTCAGGATAAGGGGATATAGCTTCAATTTGATCTGCCGCTTTTTCATAGTAAGCAATAGCTTTATAGGTATTTTCTAAATTAGCCTCTTGATTATTGTCAAAAGATTGATTTTTATCATAATAGGATCCTAAGACTTTTGTAGCTACTACATTTCCTTCTTCAGAAGCCATCCGCAGATGGTTTAACCCTTCACTATATCTTCCTATACATATAGCAGTAGTTCCTAATGTATATCTAATTCTAGGTGTTAAGTTATTCTTTTGTATTTCCAATACGCTATTATAAAACTCTACAGTGTGTGTATCTATACATTGAATTGTATTTACTACTCCATAGCTGTTTAAAGAGAAAAAAAAGCTTAAAATTAAAATTCCCACTGTTATAACTTTTTTTATTGTCGTCCCTTTTTCTAAATAGAAATAAAAACCTGGATAAAAATAAAAACAGCTTTTGTTTCTTAAATCTTTTGTTTTTTCCATATTTTATTCTCCCTTTAGTTTTAGTTTATAATGACTTAAGAAAAACAACTCTTTCTCTTAAATCTTTTATTTTGGTTCAAGATGACTTAAGAGGATTATTTTTTACCAATTTTAATATCAGTTTATATAAATTTTCTTTTCTATGATTGAATCTAAACTCACATTCTTTAAAATGCAAGTAAAAAATCTGGGAGATTTTTTCAAGTTTTTTTTATCCATTCCTCTAAACTTATAAACCCTCACTTTAGCTATACCCCAAAAGTTCTCTATCCCATTTATGTGCTTCTTTATCCTCCCTTTTTTTAGATACTAAACTCACATTTCCTAAACTTTCCACCTCTTTTAAAATCTCTAACTTCTCCTATTCACTATATCTTCTCATCTTCAAACCCTCCTCTTTTTTAAACTTTTATCTCATAGATGAACTCGTCATCTTTGTCCACACTATACAGGGGGTCAAGAGGACCAAACAATCATAAGTTTTAAATCCATCTGTAAAAACAATAGCTGACTTAGATATTCTTTAATTTATAAGAAAGGGGATTAATGATTTTTTAAATTCTTTTTTTATCTAGTAATTTAAACATACTTATAGTATAATAATAATAATGTAAGGAGTATAAAATGAATAAATCAACAATTCCTGCTTCAGATGAAATTTGGAGTATCCTAAAGGAAAACAGCCAGCAGATTAAAGAGCTTTCTGCTGAAACAAGCCAGAAGATCAAAGAGTTCTCTGCTGAAACAAGCCAGAAGATCAAAGAGTTCTCTGCTGAAACAAGTCAGAAGATCAAAGAGTTCTCTGCTGAAACAAACCAGCAAATAAAAGAAACTCATAAAGGCTTGAGAGAAGCCAGAGATCTTTTTACCTCTCAATGGGGAAAGCTCATAGAAAGTCTTGTGGAAGGGGAGTTGGTCAAACTGCTTAATGAAAAAGGCATAGATGTAGACTCCACCTCAACAAATATGAAAGGGGAATACAATGGCCAGAATTGGGAGCTTGATATTGTGGCTATCAATGGAACAGAAGTTGTCCTTGTAGAGGTGAAAACAACTTTAAAAGTTAAGGATATTGAATATTTTAGAAAAAAGTTGAATGTTTTTACAACTTGGAGACCGGAGTATAAAGGTAAAAAAGTTTATGGAGCTGTAGCTTATTTGAGAGCTGATGAAAATTCAGCAAAGCATGCTGAAAAACAGGGTTTGTTTGTTATTAGAGCCACTGGCAACAGCGCTAGTATCATCAATAAAAAAGATTTTAAGCCAAAAGCTTTTTCTTAATGAGAAATTTTTAATTATGATGAAGAAAATAAACACATATTATAACTTGCTTATCCGAGGTTAAAAAAACTTAATAAATTTTCCTTTCAAGATGAAGCTGATAAACAAAACAACAATTAAATGTACTAGTTACGACTTGATCTGACACTGTTTGAAAAGATCAGGGTGTATAAATTTAGTCTTGGGCTTGCTAAAAGAAACACACTTTTTCTACCACATGCGGGCGCAACTCAAAGTAGTTTTAAGCCTGTAAATTAATATCACTCTTTCTAACCGCGTGCGCAACAAAGAACAGCTACTGTATAAGTGTACTAGTTAAGATATGATCTGACAGTTACCCGTGTCAGTTATCTCCTAATTGTCCGTTTTTTTATTTATCTGTCCTACCTTTTCATCCCACAAATACTTTGCTTCCTTTAAAGTTTGTATTGGGGTTCTGCCATTACACATCTTCCCCTGATGCGTCCGCTCATAATTATACTTATACAACCACTCGTCAAGATCTTTTTGCAAAGTTTCTATATTAGTATAAATCTTCTTTCTAAATGTCACTTGATAAAACTCCTGTAAAATGGTTTTGTGAAACCTCTCACATATCCCATTCGTCTGAGGATGACGAGCCTTTGTCTTCGTATGGTCAATATCATTCAAAGCTAAATAAAGCTCATAGTCATGACTATCTGGCTTCCCACAAAACTCCGTCCCCCTGTCTGTTAAAATCCTCAAAATCCCTAAACCCTCCTGCTCGTAAAAAGGCAACACTCTATCATTTAATAAATCTGCTGCTGTAATCGGCGTCTTCATCTTATAGAGCTTACAATGAGCTATCTTCGTATAAGTATCTACATAGGTCTGTTGATACACTCGTCCCACTCCTTTTAAGGTCCCAACATAAAAAGTATCCTGACTCCCAAGATACCCCGGATGTTCTGTCTCTATCTCTCCATGAGCTATACGGCTTTGCTGAAAACGCTCTACAGCTTGTATTTGACTCTCTGTAAGAACTCCCCCAGACTTAGCTACTTTTTCCTCTACATATTTCAACCTCTTGTTTATCGTTTCTAAATCATGTCTTAGCCAAACACATCTCACTCCACAAGGGGATATCTTCATACCTTTCTTAGCCAGCTCATTTTTAATACGGACTTGACCATAAGCAGGATATTCAAAAGATAAACTAAGAATCTCCTCTTCTATAGCTTCATCAATACGATTCCTCATATTTGGCTTTCTTTTGGAAGTCTCTAAAAGAGCCTCAACACCTCCTTGCTCAAAAGCCATTTTATACCTGTAAAATGTATCTCTTGAAAAGCCCATTACCTTACAGGCTCTTGACACATTACCGAGTTGTTCTGCTAAATTCAGCAAACCAACTTTATTTCTTATGATTTTTCTGTTAGTTTCTATCATGGGTTACCTCCTTTATGTTTTGATAGACTACATCTTTATCAAAACGGGTAACCCTGATCTTTTCAAACAGTGTCAGATCAAGTCGTAACTAGTACAAAATGTACTAGTTACGACTTGATCTGACACTGTTTGAAAAGATCAGGGTGTATAAATTTAGTCTTGGGCTTGCTAAAAGAAACACACTTTTTCTACCACATGCGGGCGCAACTCAAAGTAGTTTTAAGCCTGTAAATTAATATCACTCTTTCTAACCGCGTGCGCAACAAAGAACAGCTACTGTATAAGCTACCACTCTACACTCTTTCTACTCGCGTGCGGGAATAACTAAAAGAAACAAAAAAAATCTTGAATAATTCCTCTTTTTTTCAGCTGAATTTCCCTAGAATTTAAGAAATTTTAAGATTATTTAAGAAGAATCAAAAATAAAAGCTATTTTATATAATTTATGTAAAAATTAAGTCAATTACTGTTTATTTTAAAAGCAATTCAAGCCTTCTGACTTGTTTCCTCAAGGAAAAATTTACAAAATAAAAAATAGTTTGATTTTCCACTACACTTTTGAGATATAAACCCGCAAGGTAAGTTTAACTCTATTTTGAAGCTTATCAACCCAGGCAGTATTTTAGTTGCTTCATAGTTAATAAAACAAAAAATATAGAGAGCAAATACTTGGAGGTGTTCATGTTTAAATTTTTTATATCTTTTTTTATATCGTGCCAAATTCCAATAGCATACAGTCAACAAAGGGAAATTTCTGTTTTACAAGCCAATTTCAAAAGCATTGACTATCATGAAATCATAACAAATTCTTTTCAAGGAGATTGCGAAAGTTACTTTTTTTGGAAACACCTCTCTCCTTCTTCTTCTTCAAGTCTATCAATATTAGAAACTGAAAGTTGTATCCTCCACATGTTTACAGTCGGTTTAATCCCCGTGTGTAACCAAAAAATGGAGTTGTTAAGAACTCTTAATAAAACAAAAGAGCAAAATACTGTTAGACGAATTGAAAAAGAGCTTCTCGCAAATAAAAAGGCTGGCACTATTTTAATAGCTCAGCTTTATCAAATGGCAGGTGATGCAGATGAAAAGGAGGAAGTTATACAATCTGCAAAAGATAATTTGGATGATTATGAGACCTCTCCATACGATAGAAATGGCCCTCTCGATCCGGGCAATGTAAAACCAAAGGATAGTTTTTTAAATATGCTGGATAGACTATATCAAGAAATTTGTGAATGATTAATTGTTCTTACATTTTAATTCAAACCAGAATAAAATATTAGAAGTTAGTTTTTCTCTGCGCAGAAATTGTCCGTTTGCTTATTCTATATTGTAAGGATCTGTTTAAATCTGATTTAAACTACCGGAATCAAAAGGTTCAAGATTAAAAGAATTCAATAAAAAAGAAGGGAGGAAAAAATGGCTTTAAGAAATAAAAAGATGACATTTAAAAAATCTCAGGAGGTATCTCAAAAGAGCTGTGGACAGGCGCTAAAGAACTTAAAAAAAAGTATAAAAATTTGTTTTATTTTTATGACTATTAATCTTTCTTATTCAGAAGGATCTAACAAAACATCCAATGGCACTGAGACTCAAAGTAAGGAAGAACTTAATGTTCAACTTCTAGAAATAGTTAGTTTGGGAAATATAAAGGAGGTTTCTAGGCTTTTAAAACTTGGCGCAGATGCTAATGCGGGGGATAAATATGGCCGGACAGCTCTTCATTTTGCAATTGATTTGAGAGAGACAAAAATTATTCAGCTGCTCATTGAAAACGGCGCGGATATTAGTGTGTGGGATAAGGATGGCCTGACGGCTCTCCATTTTGCAAGTTTGTATGCAAATCCAGAAGTTGTTCAGCTGCTCATTGAAAATGGCGCGGATGTCAATGCAAAGAGCAGTAAAGGCTGGACAGCTCTTCATTTTGCCAGTGATTGGGAAGATCTAGAAGTTGCTCAGTTGTTGATTGAAAATGGCGCGGATGTCAATGCAAAGAATAATAAGGGCTGGACAGCCCTTCATTTTGCCAGTGATCGGGGAGAGGTAAAAATTGTTCAGCTGCTGATCGAAAATGGCGCGGATGTCAATGGAAAGAGCAGTAAGGGCTGGACAGCTCTTCATTTGGCAAGTTTGTATGTAAATCCAGAAGTTGTTCAGCTGCTGATTGAAAATGGCGCAGATATCAATTTGAGGGATGAGGATGGCCGGACAGCTCTTCATTATGCAAGTTTGTATGTAAATCCAAAAATTGTTCATCTGCTGATTGAAAATGGCGCGAATACCAATGTGAGGGATGAGTATGGTTGGACAGCTCTTCATTTTGCAAGTTTGTATATAAATCCAGAAGCTGTTAAGCTGCTGATCGAAAATAATGTGGATGCCAATGCAAAGGACGAGGATGGCCGGACAGCTCTTCATTTTGCAAGTCTGTATGTAAATCCAAAAATTGTTAAGCTGCTGATTGAAAATGGCGCAGATATAAACGCGAAGAATAGTAAGGATAAGGACTTAGCTTTTTATTTTGCCAGTGATTGGGGATACCCAGAAGTTGTTCAGCTGCTCATTGAAAATAGCGTGAATATCAATGCGAAGGATAAGGATGGCCGGACAGCTCTTCATTTTGCAAGTTTGTATATAAGTTCAGAAATTGTTCAACTGCTGATTGAAAATAATGTGGATGTCAATTCAAGAGATGAGGATGGCCGGACAGCTCTTCATTTTGCAAGTTTGTATACAAATTCAGAAGTTGCTCAGCTACTGATTGAAAATGGCGCAGATGCCAATGCGAGGGATAAGTATGGACAGACAGCACTTCATTAGACAAGTATATAGAAACTGCTTAGCTGTTGAAATATGTAGGATCTGAAAGCTATTGGCTTCTATATATTTTGAGTTTTTTCCATTAATAGAAATAACTTTACAAAAAAGTACCATGAGATGTACTAGTTACGACATGATCTGACACTGTTTGAAAAGATCAGGGTTACCCGTTTTGATAAAGATGTAGTCTATCAAAACATAAAGGAGGTAACCCATGATAGAAACTAACAGAAAAATCATAAGAAATAAAGTTGGTTTGCTGAATTTAGCAGAACAACTCGGTAATGTGTCAAGAGCCTGTAAGGTAATGGGCTTTTCAAGAGATACATTTTACAGGTATAAAATGGCTTTTGAGCAAGGAGGTGTTGAGGCTCTTTTAGAGACTTCCAAAAGAAAGCCAAATATGAGGAATCGTATTGATGAAGCTATAGAAGAGGAGATTCTTAGTTTATCTTTTGAATATCCTGCTTATGGTCAAGTCCGTATTAAAAATGAGCTGGCTAAGAAAGGTATGAAGATATCCCCTTGTGGAGTGAGATGTGTTTGGCTAAGACATGATTTAGAAACGATAAACAAGAGGTTGAAATATGTAGAGGAAAAAGTAGCTAAGTCTGGGGGAGTTCTTACAGAGAGTCAAATACAAGCTGTAGAGCGTTTTCAGCAAAGCCGTATAGCTCATGGAGAGATAGAGACAGAACATCCGGGGTATCTTGGGAGTCAGGATACTTTTTATGTTGGGACCTTAAAAGGAGTGGGACGAGTGTATCAACAGACCTATGTAGATACTTATACGAAGATAGCTCATTGTAAGCTCTATAAGATGAAGACGCCGATTACAGCAGCAGATTTATTAAATGATAGAGTGTTGCCTTTTTACGAGCAGGAGGGTTTAGGGATTTTGAGGATTTTAACAGACAGGGGGACGGAGTTTTGTGGGAAGCCAGATAGTCATGACTATGAGCTTTATTTAGCTTTGAATGATATTGACCATACGAAGACAAAGGCTCGTCATCCTCAGACGAATGGGATATGTGAGAGGTTTCACAAAACCATTTTACAGGAGTTTTATCAAGTGACATTTAGAAAGAAGATTTATACTAATATAGAAACTTTGCAAAAAGATCTTGACGAGTGGTTGTATAAGTATAATTATGAGCGGACGCATCAGGGGAAGATGTGTAATGGCAGAACCCCAATACAAACTTTAAAGGAAGCAAAGTATTTGTGGGATGAAAAGGTAGGACAGATAAATAAAAAAACGGACAATTAGGAGATAACTGACACGGGTAACTGTCAGATCATATCTTAACTAGTACACATGAGATCAATGGAAAATTAGTAGTCTAAAACACATTATTTATTCTTTCTAACTATGTTCATACAAATTTTTTAACTTTATTTCAGCATAAACAAAAAACCCCTCTAAAACTTTTAAAATATAAGGTTCAATTCCTTTAAACATTTCCTCAAAAGAAAGTTCTTTGTATTGGGGATGAAGACCTGAAGCAAGATTGGATACAAGAGAAAAAGCTCCAATATTTGCGCCAGCCTGTTTTAAAGCAATAGCTTCTAAAACAGTGGACATTCCTACAACATCAAATAAGCCTTTTGAACTGGTATTTAACCATTCTATTTGTGACGGTGTTTCCAATTCAGGACCTAAAACCCCAACATAAACCCCTTGGCTTACACAAATACCAAGCCCAATCAATTCTTTACTGATTTGCTCTCTTATATCAGGATCATAAATCTGTGACATATCAGGAAATCTGGTGCCTAATTTTTCTCCAAGACTGTTCTTTTTTTCAGGTCCCACAAGAGGGCTTAAGCCTGTCATATTCAAATGATCTTTTAAGGCAACAACTGTTCCCGGTGTATGCTCTATTTTTAATCCTCCTGATATATTGCTTAAAATAAAGTTTTTTGTGCCAGCCTGTAAGACCTGCATAACAGGCTCAACCACCTTATCAGCAGAATGCCCCTCATAGGCATGAAGCCTGCCGCATTGAAAGCCAATAGCTTTTCCGGTAGATTTATGAGCAAAAAAACGATAAAGGCCAGTATGAGAATCTACACTTGGTGTAGGCAAACCCGGAACATCAGAAAAAGAAAAGCTCTCTAACTCCTCCCAAGCTCTAAATACACTCTGTTTTTTAACCTGATCCAAAGCCGGACTAAAGCCCGATCCTAATACAAAATGAAAAACCGGAGAGTTGATTTTTATTTTTTTATAATGATTTGCAAAAAAAGACATAGAAAATTTAACCTGCAAATAAAATCATATAAAATCCATTTTTGTTTTGAGTTTTTGCGCTGTTGTTTTTAATGAATAGATGAAATCTCTTAAGATTATAATCCAATTTAGCAATTCAACACTTAGATAAAATAAGTGGAAATGCTTTACCCCTTACTGACATTCTTCAACTTTATCTATAACTGCATTTATATTTTCATTAAAGTTTTTTGTTTGCCAGGCACTCACAACAGCAAATACAATCTGCTCGGATCTAGTTCTATAAGGATTTACAAGATCAGCTTGATAATCATAATTAACAAGAGCCTCAAATAGAAAGCCCTCAGATAAATTCCACTCTTTTTCATAAAATCTCAAAGTTGAATTATCTTCTATATAAATTCTCATCTCTTCACAGGTATTTGCTTGCGCTAAGTTATCGAATAAGTCCAAAAGATCTTCTATATTTTCATCAGACAAGCTTGTGGATATAACTTTAGAGGCCAAATGAGTCAAAACACCCTCCTTTTGCCGGTCAAGCCAATTTTTAGGATTTAAACTACAGGAAGATAAAAGAAAAAAACAAAAAATATAAAATATAAACCTCATACTTAATATGTCGGTGTTTTTTTATATACTCTTAAATGAGTTTATACTGAGAGCTACTGGAATTTTGAGGGCTTTTCAAATTTAAGTCCTAAAGGCTGTAAAGATGTTCCCGCGTAGGTTGAGGCTATGGAATTTTGAGGACCTTCCAAATTTAAAGCTTATATCTGGTCCAAATGGCTCCAAAGAAGATGATCAGCTGCAACCAAACAGACTATAGATTCTAGAACTGGAACAGCCCTTGGACCTATACAAGGGTCATGGCGTCCTTTTTTTGAAACATCCCCTAATGAAGAGGGCGGTTTAAAAGCTGTTTTAATAGAAATTCTATCGCCTGTTGTAAGCCCTCCTCTTAATCCCCCATAATTTTCTTTTTTGCTGTGAAATTCTATCCCCTTGGCTTTTGCGGAATCCATGCCCAAGCCTATTTCAAAACCAGCTACAGCGCCAAGACTCATAATATTTTTTGCAAGATCAGACTTGAATTTTTGAAAAAGGGGCTGGCCGAGCCCTTGGGGCAGGTTTTCTATCCAAAGCTCCACAAGGGAGCCAAAGCTTTCTCCCTCCTCTTTAGCCTTCATTAAAAGCTGGACAACTTTCTTTGATTTTTCCTTATGCGGAAAACAAGCTTGAAACTTGTCTGAAAGCTCTGAATTTTTAAAAAGCTCTTCTACAGGCTGTATTTCTCTCTGAGAAATTTCTATATCGCCAATTTGCCGGACAAAAGCCATGACTTTAAACTGAGGGCAAAGCTTTTTAATAAGCATGCGGGCAAAAGCCCCTGCAATCACCCTTCCTAAAGTTTCTCTGCCTGAAGACCGCCCTCCCCCGCGATAATCATAATGGCCAAACTTGGCTTTCCAAATATCTTCGCTGTGCCCTGGGCGAGCTTGTTTTTTTATCAGTTTATAATCTTCACTTTTTGGATCCTTATTAAAAACAATAACAGCTATAGGCGTCCCCAAAGTTTTCCCTTCAAAAACCCCGCTTAAAATTTTCGCCTTGTCCGGTTCTTTGCGGGAGGATGTCCATGGCCATTTTCCGGGACGCCTGCGATCCAATTCTTTTTGTAATATTTCTGTAGAAACTGTTAAACCTGCTGGACAACCTTCAATCACAATACCCATAGCAAGCCCGTGGCTTTCCCCAAAGCTATGAAACTTAAAAATATGACCCATACTATTAGCGCTCATATTAGCAATATCCTTTGTAATTTTAATATTAAAAATATATCACAAAATTTCAAACAGGATTGGTATATTTCAAACTCTTAAAAATCTCTCTTTGTTTTTTAGCCTGTTCTTTAAAAAACTTAAACCCGTTCTGATATTTAGCTCTTACTTTTAAAGCATACTCAAGCCCTGGGGAGTCTTCTGTATAATTTATGTCCATTACAAGGGAAGGCTTCCAGTGTTTTGGAGGCATTAAACAGCCCTGTTCTATTCTTTTTCTTCCTACAGCCCAAATCAAAACCTTTGGGGAAAAAGATTTTTCCTGTTCTTTTGTTTTGGTTTTTTTATGAGTTTTTAAAGGCTGGCCTGATCTTGCTGAATAAAACTGAGCGAGAGGCAGAGACTTTTGTAAAACCGGCCTTATACCCCCCCCGCCCCATACTACAGTATCCTTTGAAGAATATTTCTTTAACTTTTGCAAAGCATTCCAATCTGTATTAAAAGCCCGCCAAACTTTTTTATGAAAGATGAGAGTGTTGGCTGTTTTAAAATTCCTGGAATTTTTATCACGGACATCAGCTGATAAAAAAGCCTCCTGTTTTAAAGGAGAGGTAACAGCAAAAAAAACAAAACCAAAATCATTTAAAATTTTCAAATGCTCTTTATTTAACTCTTTCTCTTTAAGAAGAACAGGCAACACAGGAATAGAGTTTTTTTTATTAAAAAAATGATTCTGTTCAGCAGGCGTTGCTGAAAAATGAATGGGATGGCCTAAAACCCCTCCCAAAGCTTTTCGTTTTTTTACAAAAGGCATAGCCTCAGATAAATAGGGCTGATCCAAAACTTCAAAATAAGGTCCTTCTTTTATAAAATGCAAAAACATCCCTGGACCAAAGATCTGACGAAACCAAACCCAGCGCCCCTCTTTTGAGCGAGGCAGAAAGCTTCTATTTTTTGGATCTTCACATTGCCAATTATAAGCTGTTTTAAGCTCCTCAAGGTTAAAAATTTCAACAGCTAATTTTAAATGGTATTTATAAGAGGAAAACTCTTTTAACAAAGTGTTTAGTGGTTTTTCACCTCTGTCATGCAAAGCCAGTATATTGACTCCATCCGGTGGTTCACCCAAACTTAAATCCCAACTCCAATGCTTTTTGTCCTTTATAGAACAAAATGCTCTGGAACACTGAGAGGAAAATAAAACTTTATCATCTGGAATAAAATTTCTTATAGTCTGAATAAAGTTTTTATCTGCTGTTTGATCATTTAACTCAAAAAACCTCAAACCCCAATTTAACCTTTTTTGTAAAAAAGATTTTAATTGTTTTTTATTTTTTATTGCAATTTTAGGATTCAAACGAAGGGTGAAATAGGGGTGGGAAAGTTTTTTAAATCCCAAAAACAATAAATCTGAATCCTCCAGCTTTGTAAAACACTCTCTTCTAAAAAGCAATTCATCAGCCTGTTTTAAATACCAAGCTTCCCTTTTTTTATAAAAGTCTTGGTATTCTTCAAAAGGATTTTTGGAAGGATTTAATTGTGGTCTGTTAAAAAAAATTCTCCCTGTCTTATCACTATGACGACAAAGATAAATGACATTCCATGAAGGATTTTTTTTAAAAGCAAATCCTGCTCCTATAGATAAAAAACAAGTTTGATCTTTTGGAATAGAGTTTACAAGCTGACGAAAAGTTTTTCTCTCCCAATCTCTAAAAAAACCCTCACCCTTTTTAAACAGATTAAAAACACTTTGTCCAGAAGCTTTTTCAATCTCTTCATCCAAGTCAAAAAATAAAGCCTTTAAGTTATTTTTTTTGTAAAAAGCCTTAATAAGATTTAGCCAATGGCTTTTCCCTGTGCCCCTATGTCCTATAATAATATTTAGGTTCATGACTAGTTAAGTGGTCTATTTCTAAATACTTTTAATAATTCATGACAAATTAAGCAAGTTATTTCTAATGATTTTAAATTGGTAGCTTTTCTATCCGCTTCTAAAACATCTCGCATTTCTTTTTTAATATCGGTTTCTCTATTTTTACCTCTAAGTTCTCTTATAATTGTTCTTATAACTTTCTCTTGATTCTGTGAAGTCTCACCTTTAACACTATATTTTTTAAAGCATTTATCACAGTGAGATTTTGCAATAATAATAGAGATATCTTCATAAAAACTACCAAGCTGGTAGATATAGAGTGCATAAAAGAACAAGCCGCTATTTTTTCATTGTCCTGGATAATCCTAGCAAGAAAAGGCATAGATCTAGTTTCTCTTCCATAACTCCTTAGCTTATCCTCTATTTTAGAAGATATAAATGTATCAATTTCTTTTTTTTGAAATTTTGTTAAAGGCATTTTATTTATTTTTTAGGTTCATGGTGACTTAAAGCTGGCTATTAATGCAATTAACTTATTGTTATTACTATGAAAAACAAGTATTTTATTCGTTCCCGCATTTCTGAGAAGAAATTTAGGGAGATAACTAAGCTCTTTTCAGCGGATCTAACAGCTCAACAAATGGTTTTCACTTAAGGTTTTTTAGTTTGGGATGAATATCATAAAGCCTCAATATAAACCCAAGCTTTCACTTAAGGGTTCTGTTTTGATGGGCTCTTCTTTTTCTCCTTCTTCTTCTCCTTCGGATTTTTTCCGCTCTGATCCTTTCTCTTATTTGTTTTCTTTTTTTTCTATAATTCAGAAAAAGGAAGAGGCACCAAAGGCCACAGCCAGCCCACACAACAAAAACCAACACTGTAAGTAGCAAAACCCCTCTGTTGCTTTTTTGCAGAGGTATCTCTGATTCCAAATCCGTTTCATTCAGGATTTTGTCAATATAAGACATCATCTCCTGCCTCTGCTTGTCCGTCTGCCTTCTTATCCGGTCAATGCTGTCTTTTAATTTCTCGGACAGCCGCAGGCTTCTAATGGCTTTTAAAAACTGGTTGGCGTATTTTGTATAAATTTCCCTATGAGCGTAAAAACCGATAAAAATATGAACCTTCTCATTTAAGTCATCACAGCAGACTGTGCCCAGCGAGCGGGAAAACATATTGCTTGAAAGGCTGTTTTTACTAAAGTTTGCCATCCAGTTTTGCTGATGGATTGTAACTTTTTTTATCTGTCTTGCAGGGATTCTCAAACTTGTAAAAATCCGTTTGTACATATCTGTGTTATCTGTGCTTTTGCCTATTTTAGCCATAAGCAAAATGAGAGCGGGCTTTTCTCCTTGGAATTGGTGATGACAGACCCAATTCACCCCAAAGGACTTGCAAGTCCAGTTTTCCCCTATTTCAAAACTGATATAAGAGTTTTCAAAGAGTTTTCTAGCCTGCCCCTGCCCGGAATAACTGAATAAAAGAACAAAGAGAAAACTGATTTTTAGTAAAGAGAAATAAGGCATATTTTAAGGCTTTTGTGTTTCCTCTGGAGCAAGCCCTAGGTATTTTGCCTGACAGCCACTGAGAGAAAATAGCAATAAATTTTTTAATTTATCTTTCAAAAATCCTCTTTGATTTTAAATGACACCAAATTGGTTTTTTAGTTTTGAATTTTAATAACTTGCTTATAAGCCTTTAGGCGAATCTGCTTTTGTTTTCATATCTTCATCACTTTCTGGTTTAGGAGGCAAACCTGCGTCTTTCATACCTATACCCTCTTCTAACTGAGACGGACCGGCTTTTTTCCTAAGCTCCTCCAACTCCTCAGGACTCATGCCACACTTAGTTTCATGCTCACTGCAAAATATATAACCCAACTCAAATTGTAGACGAATAAGATCTACATCCTCATCATTCATAGGAATTAAGTCCGCTATTGAAGGAGGTTTTTCCTTCTCTCCAACAACAGCCTTATAAGCCTTTCGGAAAAGTTTTCTTGCTTTTTTCCCAGTATCCCTATAAGCTCTCTCCACTTTCAGTTTAGACCTCTTAAAAAAACCCGACAAACCAGAGCCAGCCTCTGCATCCTCCCTAGCTCTTCTCTTCTGCTCCTCAGCCTCTTTAGCCAACTCCCTTTCCATCTCCTTCCGCTTTAAGTCATCACTGTGTTTTCCCTCATACCAATCCCCCACATCCATCCACTTGTTATAATCCTTTGGCTCCGGAAAAGGACTCCCCTCAGGGCATATACCCATACAGGGAGGAAGTTCAGCAGACTTCTCATCACCACCCTCTCCCTCCTCATCTTGGGAGGCTTTAGCTCTCTTATCATCATCAGAAGCATACTCAGGAGGAGCCTCATACTCTCTTTTAGAATCCCCTACATTCTTATTAACAGATGCATCATCAAAGTCTTTAATGCCATACTCCTCCTCCTTTGCAACACCAGGCAAAGGAAGATTCGTATTTGCAGAGCTTGGCCTTGATCCCCTCCTTAAACTGGGATCACCAGAACCATAAGTGTTAGGGGGAGAAAGCGCAGCTATTCCCCCCTGCTGCTGAGCGGCTCTTTGCTCCTGAGCCTGATAACATAACTTTTGAGCTTTAGCCCTGGCGCTGGCCTGCCTTTGACCTGCATTCCTCTTTAATGCCTCTAAAGGGTCTGAACAGCGGGCTATCTCATCTATTGTGGAATCCAGACTGAGACTGGCCTGCTTGTTTCTTCTTCTGCTGTATTCTCTGTAAGCTGTTTGAATAGCTTTTATATGGTTTAGGCAGGAGGGAATATGAGCATCAACTAAAATCTTTGGAACAACAAAACACTTTAAAAAAGACTCTTTAAAATCTTGCAGCTCCGTTTCACAATCTGAGCCTGAGCTTTCACACCTTTTTACAGACTGCTCGCAGATGTTTCTCCTCTCCTCTAAAATCCCTGTCTCCATAGACTGAAGATTAGGGCTGTTAGGGGCGCAGACATCACCACCACCACTTCCCGCATCACTGACATAAGATTGAATCTGGCTTTTGTATTG
Source organism: Bdellovibrionales bacterium (assembly GCA_965116175.1). Lineage (GTDB taxonomy): Bacteria > Bdellovibrionota > Bdellovibrionia > Bdellovibrionales > UBA1609 > JACOND01. The sequence continues at coordinate 1,010,540 of OZ220490.1, forward strand.
GGCTTTCTCATTCCCGTCTAAGTATTCACAGCTTTCAACATCATTGCAGCAGACTGCTGTTTTATTCTCTTCCGCAGAGCATATCCCAAAAAGACTTTGCGAAAGCTCCTCCTGAGATATGTTTCGGACAGCAGGAAGCTTCATTTTTAACTCCGCAACACATTCTGTAGACATAGCACAAATCTGAGGCAAACTTGCAATATGATCAAAAATCTCTTGATTGCTGGTAAAGAAACCCTTAATAAACTCCTTCTTGTCACAATCGCTGCTATATTCTGCCAAACCTTCCAATAAAGGCTCAAGGGGCTTGCCGTGTATATTGTGATCATTATAAGAGGCAAAAACTGTTTTTACACAGCTTTCAAAACCGGCAAATTCATCAAAAAACTCCTTCATCCCTGTTATCATATTAGGCCAATCCTCGTGATAGCCTGCATTTTGAAAGCTATCCTTTAAACCGGGAGCCCTAGAGAGAAACTTATTTATGGCCTTATATAAATCCAAGTAATCTCTTTTTAAAAGACTTTTACATCTCATCTGCAAGCCTTGAATGCTGTTCATGGTTTGACCATAGGTAGCTTTGTTAAAATACCCCTCCACAGATCTTGTAAAGGAATCATACTGATCAGGGCATTCTTTTAAAAAAGCTTGGCTGATTGATTGTCCGTGGTCAAAACGATAAACAACATCACCACCGCCATACATCCCGCTGGAGGTCTCTCTTGTGTAGTGGGACTTTAGGCTTTCTCCAAAATTGTCAGTGGGTTCATAGGAAAAAGGGTGGGTTTTGTGGTCCCTGTCTTCTGATTCATATATGAAATCACTGGCATAACTATAGAAAGAAAAAGCAATCACTAAAGTTAGAAAACCCTTTGGGATAAGTTTAAAGAGTTTTTGATAGAATATATACAGATTCACAAATTACCCCCTTTTTAATAAAAACACCATTTTTTTAAAGCCTTCTTAATTTCAGCCAATTATTAAAGCTTAAAGCATTTTTTGTTTTTTCTCAAATTTTTTTTAGTTTTTTGTCTTAAAAACTGTCCGGTTTTATTGCGGTTTTTATCTCTTTTGCAGCTTTTTATAAAAATTCCTTTAAATAGAGAGCTTTGCTATTGCTTTTTTAGAGTATTTCAAGTAGTAATAAAGACATAATTTGTAAGACACAAAGAGAGGAGGGTTTTATGTTTAAATATTTTGGTATTCTTTTAATCTTTATCTTACCCTCTTTAAGTTTTTCACAAAATTATTACCGCAAGGGCAACATTATATGTGATACTGACTTTAAAAAAGCAAAAGAATGGTATATAAATGAACCGGATAATAATTATGCAAAAAAAGGCTATGCAAAGTGCCTTATTGCAAAGGGAGAGGGTGCAAAAGGCTTCAGTATACTTCAGGCCATAATAAGAAAACATAATGATGTAAGCGCTGCTTATACGCTAGCGCAGTATATAGAAAGTGATGGAAGGCTTGACAGCTCTATAGATGAAGACACAGTTGATGAGGCGATAGCAGCTTACTTACAGGTTTTAACCTTTATTGAGGTTTCTCGTGATTATCCCTATAATGGCTTCTGGCATACTGAAGAGGGCCTTCAAATGGAGTTAAACTCTCATTATAGTGTGGCTTTGTTGTATAGTAAAAAATTTATGTATGGAGCCGGTGGTTCAGACAATGAGTATATGGGCCTTAGCCATTCAAAAAGAACTTATCCTGAATATAGCCGCTATACAACGGACAGCCTTAAACAAACAATTCATTATGCGGAAAGATGTTTGGCATTGCCTCGCAAAGCTCATTTTAAGCCAGAAAAATACAAACAAATCAGATCTGTCTGTCAGGTTTTAAAAGAGGAGGCAGAGGCTCTTTTGCCCCTTGAAGATAAAAGATTATTTTATCTTGCTCAGTATCCCTCCTGTAAGGCTAATTCATCCAATTGTGATGGGTATATTGAAGTTAAAGATGAGATGGTGGCTATTATGAGGCAAGCTAAATCTGATCGGCGTGATATTTTCGGTGTGAAAGCTTTAGCTTCACAGCAGTAAGATATTTTAATTCTACAGTTCAAGCCAGCGCTCAGTAAACCTTAAGTTTCTTTGTTTTTCTTTCCCGCTTAAAAGTTTAACTCTCTTGTTTTTCCCAGTCATTTCAACTCACTAACTCCTACCACAGCAGGATTTTAAATTTAGCCTCACATCAGTAAGATTTTTTAATTTACCGTGTGATGACAGATGCCCTGCTAAACCTTCTTTATTGCAACAGGAAAAAATACTCTCTAATAGCTAGTAACAACTTCTCAATTCAATTAACTTTTAAAAAATATTTATTTTTTTGTCCTTAAATTTCCTTTTTATAAAATCAGCTTTTATTCAATCCACTTAAAAGTTTAAACATCTCATTTTTTCCTCTTTTGTTTTTCCCAGTCATTTCAACGCATTAACTCCTATCACAGTGGATTTTAAATTTGGCCTCACAGCAGTAAGATTTTTTAATTCTACAGCTCAAGCCAGTGCTCAATAAATCTTAAGTTTCTTTGTTTTTCTTTCCCGCTTAAAAGTTTAACTCTCTTGTTTCCCAGTCATTTCAATTCATTAACTCCTATCACAGTAGGATTTTAAATTTGGCCTCACAACAGTAAGATTTTTAATTCGCCGGATGTGATGACGCACAGATGCCTGCTAAACCTTCTTTATTGCGACAGGAAAAAGTACTCTCTAATAGCTAGTGACAACATCCCAAATATATAAGCAGTAACAACTTCCCAATAATTTTTTAAAAATATTTATTTTTTTGTCCTTAAATTTCCTTTTTATAAAATCAGCTTTTATTCAACCCCACTTAAAAATTTAACTCCCTTTTTTTATCTAAACTAAATCTTTGTCTAAAACAGCTCTTTCTCAAACTATTTTGAAAAAATTAAACATCTCATTTTTTTCCTCTTTTGTTTTTCCCAGTCATTTCAACTCATTAACTCCTATCAAATTAGGCTTAAGTTGTCATGAACCTAATATATAATATCCAACTGCTTATTTATAACTCAAAAAAAAGAGCCTTCATTTAGGAGGCCATCTGCTTTCATGTAATAAAAAATAGCTAAAAATAGCTAAAAAAGGCTGTTTTTATGCAAATTTTGATAAAATTAGGCTTTACAAATATGAAAATTGACCTGATAATAATATCGGCGACTGGTGTCAATCGCTCCTTTTGGCGATTGTCCCTTTTTTGGGCTGGTCGCTCCTTTTTTTTTCTTAGTGTTTAGGCCACCTTTTTATTTCAATATCAGTATTTTCTTTTATATTCTTCCATATTTTTTGTAATTCTTTATCATGCCATTTTTCAGGTTGGTGACTGCTTTCATAACGATTAGCCATATAAACTATCATATCCGCTACTTGTAAAAATCGACTATGATGAGAATGTGTAAAATAGATTGTATCTTTTAATCGCCCTAGTGGCCTCCCTAAAAACATTGGTGTCTTTCCTGATTGTTTAAATTGTGAAAAATCTAAAACTGATTTAGAAATTTCATCTTTTTCATAATCACCAAAGACAATCCCAATATCATCAACTTCGTCAAGATAATAACAAAATTGCTCTAAGATAAGCATCAAACCAAGGCGATATTCAGGCTCAGGGTATTTGTATCTTTTTTGATGCTTTTTTACATCTACACAAACAATACGAATTGGTATTTCATTTTGAATTAAACAATTTCCAACATCTGAAAAAAGTTTGATTCTGTCTTTTAATTTACTTTTCTTATAAGCTCCCTTTCCTTGAAGTATATATAATCCATGAAGTTCAGTGCTACTATCTAATCTATTTGTTGAAAAAAAATTATACTGAATTTGCATTAAAGTATTCTCAAGAGCTGTAATGTGTTTTTCTGGAAGCAAAATCCCTCCAATAAAAAAGAAAGGACTATCTTCTGAAAATTTTGTTTCATCAAAGTATATCAATCTCATTTTTATTCTTTTCCCAACTATTTTTACCTGTTTCTTCTTTATTATTATTTCCTATAATAAAAACTAAAAGCAGGAATAACCAAAGAACTTCCCTTTTGGGAGGTATCCTTGAAAAATAGCAATAAATTTACATAAAATGGTTGAAAATTATAGCCAAATAAAGCATTTTAAAGCGATTTTTTGATTAAAATTATACTTTTAACATTGACATTATTATCAATAAACCCAATAATAAAGAGTGCAGAAGGTTCGCTTCTCAAGGCTGGGTAGTCCGACTTCTGCTTTTTTATTTTAAGCTCTTATTATTCCTTTTTTTTTCAAGTTATTTTTAATTAAAATTTCATCAAGACTTTCAAACGATTGTTCAACTAATTTTCTTGTTGTCTGAGTTGGATTCTGACTCCTTAAAAAACTAAAAGCAACGAAATCTGTGATTTGAATAAAATATGAAGAGGTTGAAGGCTTGAAAAGAGGATCTTCAATAATTCTTTTGACAGGGCTAACTAATTTTTGACCAGAACTAAAGCTGTTTTTTCTCCTTTTTCTTACCATTGATATAAGTTTCTTTTCATTACCTTCATCGCAAATCAAAACACCATAAGCATTTTTTCTTAACAAAAATGCTTCAATCTCACTTAATAAACAACTAAATAACTTCATATGGTTCATTTTATTATTTGTTATACCATTTATAATATAAGAATGTGGTAGCTTATTAAAAAAATTAAATGATTCATTAAATACCTTAGCTCGAAAATCTTTATTTCTATTTTGATGAGGTTCCCCTGAACCACTTATAAATTTTGTAGCGTGCAACTCATATTCAAGAGGTATATTATATTTATCTTTTAAAGACTTACGCCATTTTAAAATTTCTCCAAATATATGATTCCAATGAAAAGCTGAAGAAAGCAAACAAGAATAACAAAAGTGAGTTTTATCATAAGACTCATCTATATAAATAAAATACATTGATTTTTGTTGCTCATTCATCTTATTTTTCTCTATTAAATTTTATGTGTTTCTCTCTAACACAGAGTAAAGATTTTTTATACTTATTCCAAGTAAAAAAAGAGTCTTTAAAAAAAATTATTTAATTCATAAAATAATGGTAGAGTGATGTTCATCAGAAAAACTTTGACGGGATTTTAACGGGATACATCGGTTAAGAGAGGTTAGAAGCGGTTAGCAGCGGGATAAACAGGAGGATTTTTGTTTAGTAATTCGGTTGTTTTGGCTTTTTGATACCTTCGTTGCCTGACCGGCACACACTATTAACTTTGTCACAAAAGGCTTAAGCTCACTATAGAACCACTGGGAGCTACTTGTTTCTTCCAGTGTAAAAACCTTCTTCCCTTTTAAACTCTTTAAGTATTCTTTTATATTTAAAAGATTACTAGGGCTTTCTGTAACTTTTATTTTACTGCCCTTTCTTGTCATTCTTGCTAAAGCCATATTACTTTTTGCCCAATCCAAGGCTATATAGTGATCATACATAAGTGTCCTCCTCTGTTGGTTTAATAATCATTGATGATTTTGCCTTCTTGAAAACAGACAGGCAATCATCCCAGGAGACCTCCTTTTCCATTTATCAGAGTTTAAAAAGATAAGAGAGGGAAAGCGAACCAGTAGGGGAGCTCAAGAGAATAAAAAAAAGAGCCTCCCATTTTTTGGGAGGCATTCTTAATCAAAACAAACAGGTTGTATTTTTTTGAAAACTTTTTTAAATTTCTATAAAAGAGTTGTATGTTGAGCTTTCAGAAACAAACTATAAGGATTCCCTATGAAAAATAACAAATCTCAGGTAAAGAGGGAAAAGCCAAAACTTACCCACGATAGTTTTTTCAAACTCTTCTACTCTGACACAAAACTTGCTAAAGAGTTGCTGAAACTTTTTTTTTCAAAGAAAGAACTTAGAGCATACAACTTAAACAAATTAAAAATAGAAAAAGACACTTTTGAAGGCAACAAAAGCGCGGATATTGTTTTTTCCCTCCCTTTGAAAGATTATCCGAAAAGCAGAGTAAAAATCTTCATTATTTTGGAACATAAAAGCTCTTATGATAAAGACATGTTCAGCCAGCTTTTAGACTATCAGGTGTTAGGCCGAAAGCACAGCATCCAACAAACGGGCTATCCCCAGCCTATAATCGCTGTGCTTTTTTACCACGGGGAAAAGCCTCTCAAGTGGAAAAAATCTCTTCAGGAAGAGGATTTTTGGCCTTTTTTTGGAAAGATTCCTGTTGAATCCAGAAAAAATATGCTAAACTATGAACCAAAGATAATAAACACGAAGGACCCAAAAATCCGGCAAGGCATTAAGGGCGGGAAGTTTAAAGGGTATAGCGTTGTAAAGCTGTTATCTGAGATATGGAGTTTAAAAAAGAAGAAACCGACTGTATCACAAATAAATTCTGCTTTTGCTGAATGTGAAGAGGTGTTAAAGGGTTTAAAGGGGAAGGAAAGAAAGACTGTAGAATTAAGGATATTGGAGTATTTAAGAGATAACACAAAGTTAGATGCAAAAACTTGGGAAAAAGCTGAAAAGTTGCTTATAGAAGCCGGGGTATTAAAACAAGGAGGACTTATGCAGGATGTAAGAGAAATCATCAAAGAAAAAGGCCGCTGGGAAGGCGAAAGAAAAGGCCGACAGGAAGGCCGGAAAGAAGGCCGACAGGAAGGCCGACAGGAAGTTGTTTTAAATATGCTGAAGAAAAAGACAGATATTTCGTTTATTTCAGAAGTGACAGGGTTTTCTGAGAAGGAAATAAAGAAACTAAAAAATAGTTCCTAAAGTTTTTTAAGCTATCTTAACGCTTATGCAGGATGTAAGAGAAATCATCAAAGAAAAAGTGCTTTGGCCCCCAATTGACTAGACACCTCCATGACAAGGAGAGGGGATCAGGAGGTTCACAAAGAAATTACTACCAAAAATTTGAGAAGGCTCAGATTTATAAAATTAGCTTTTATTCAAACCCCCTTAAAAGTTTAAACCCCTTTTTTTATCTAAACTGAATCTTTGTCTAAAACAGCTCTTTCTTAAACTATCTTGAAAAATTTAAACATCTCATTTTTTTACAGTTTTTGTATCATTTTACAAGTTTTCCCTGATTTTCCCTTTTATCTTTTTCAAAATTTTTTTTGAGCTAAACATCTAAAAAAATTAAATGTTTCTTTAAAGAAGAAGGTGGTTTTTTGCCCCAAAGGCTAATCACATAACCGCCTAGACCAGAGCCTGTAGGTTTTACAGCATCAGCTCCTTGTTTTTTTAGATATTCAATATGACTTTCTAAATCATAAGAAGTTAAACCCCATTTACGAAAGCACTGTTCCCCTAAGGATAAAGCTTCTCCGAGGAGTTGATGGCATCGATTTTTGTTTTTTTCTTTTAAAGCCAAAAGGCATATTTCAACTGATTGACTCATATCTTTATCCAACTGCTCAGCCTGCTTCCAGTTTTTATCAAACAATTTTCTTACTTTTGATACGGCAATAGAGGTTGAAGCTCTTCCTCCTGAATAAGATAGAAATAAATTAGGTTTCACTTTAAACTTTTTAATAGGTTTTATTGCTTGATCTTTTTGATAAAGGATAGCTTTTTTCCCTAAAACAGCGCTGATGTCCATTCCACTGCTTTTTCCATGAAAAAAATCTTCCAGTGAGATAGCAAAATCTATTAACTGTTTTTTTGGAATCCAGCCTTTATATAGAAACAGACTGGCTGTTCCAGCGCATATTGCGGAAGAGGCCCCCAGTCCAGCGCCAAAAGGTATATAACTGTTTATTGTCAAACTGCCCTTTAAGTCTGATCTTTTTCTGTTTGTCATTTTTAGGGCTTTGTCAAATAATGGCGCTACAGAGAAGTCAAGACCTGCCTGATACTTTCCCTGTTTCCTGATATGTATAGGGCTATTTGATTTTTTGTAATAAAAATCCATATAATAATTGGGTAAGGGATAGACAATAGCGGGAAAAGATCTCAAAACACTGTGTTCCCCGGATAAAACCCATTTCCCAAAAAATTGTTTTTTAAATTCAGTCATTTCTTTTTCCCGCTTGCTTAAGAAATATTATTTTGCAGATTTTTTTAATAGAAACTTTAAACCTCCAAAGAAGACAGTATGACATAGTCAGATAAAAGATCAGTTATTTTTTTTCTGTGTTTATGTTGATCTGGATGATATAAGAGGTGAACATTAGCCCCTGCATCCATAGTGACCAAAGGGCCTTCATTATTTTTTTTCCAATAGGCATTAATGTGATTCAACACTTTTTGGCTTTTGGCTGTTTTGTATTTGAATGCTGGACTGGCTGTTTCAAATAAGGAGTGCATATCCATAAACTCTTCATAACAGATTTTAAAACATTTTTTCCAATCTCTTGTTTGTAGGGCTGAAATAAGGAGTTTCAACCTTTTATTGGCTCTCTTAACACGATCTTTAAAATGGGGGCTGGTTTTTACTCTTTGATGAGCCTCTCTGGAGCTTACCGGCTTTGTTTGATTTTCCACAATGATTAACTGATGCAGCAGCTGCCAGGGAGCTTGAAATAATGAAATATCTTTTCCAGACCAGATACACCAGGGGGAAAAAAATGATCGGCAGGAGGAGCCTGAGCCAATCCGACTGAGTTGGGCTAAGTCTTTTATCTGTAGATTTTTGATTTTATCCTTTAGAGGAGAGCGGGTTTTTGCCAGCTCATAAGCAGCAAGAGTTAATGCGGCAAAACTGGATGCAGAGCTGGCAGCGCCTGTTCCTGTAGGAAAGTTGTTTTGTGAAAAGATAGTGTAATTGCCAGGTATTAAAAAAAATCTTTTTAAATATTGAAAGAAAACTAAAAACTTTTCTTGAGCCTCTTTGGAAATTTGATTGTCAAAATCTATTTTTTTAGAGGATGTATAAAGCTTTTCATCTCCAAAGGGATCTTTATGAAAAGGAGACCAGTTATCTTGTTTTGATTCTTTAATTTGAACTTTTGTTATAAAATGCTTTAAAGCGTAAGAGAGAGAAGGGTTCAAACTTATGTTTTTACAAAACAAGCCCTCTTTGTCTTTTTTAGATAAGCGCCCGGTTAAACTTTGTTTTGTTTTATGAGATGAAATAATATCATCTCTTTCAGCCTTGCCCATATATTTAATCAGAGCTATGTTAGCAGGAGCTGCAGCAGACCAGCTTAAATCAGGCTCTCTTTCATATCTTTTTTTCATGCTTTCTCTTTTGATTGATTTTGAAACAAGACTTCTTCAGGTTTTGTAAGGCGGTTAAAAGCCACTCCATAGGTTAAGTGATTTCCGTTTGTGGCGTATTCCAGAAAGGAGATTTGTTTCTTTACTTCTTCCTTGTCCTGTTTTTTATAGAAAACAATAAGAGTCTCTGCTCCCATAGCCCCGCAGCCTTTATAGGCTTTTATAGTTTTTATATTAGCCAATTTATTTAAAATCTCCTGGCTTTTTAAAGTAATATAATTTTTGTTTTCTAAACTTTTTCTATAATCGTTAACGGCTTCAATAAAAGCAGATTCATCCCTTTGTTTTATAGCATGAACCCCTTGTGCAGAAATTTTTTTAAGATCAGATACATCCCCAATTTTAAAGTTTCTTAGATATTTATGAGTCTCAAAATAATCTCCTGTTCTCAAAACAGCGCAGTGAAGATCAGGGAGAGAAGAAGTCAGTGTTTCAACAGATAAAGGGTCTTGCTCAAAAATACATACTCCGCCAACCCACTGTGTGATAACATCAGCGCCGCTAGGCAGGAAGCCTTTAAACTGGAGATTGCGATAACTTCTCCAGATTTTTTGAGGCTCAATTTGATCAATGCCTCCGTCTTTTAAAATAGCGCTGTAAGCATACAAAATATTAAATTGAGCAGAGGAAAAGCCCAACCCCCCTTTTTTGTTATAACTGTCAAGCCAGTCCAGTTGGATCGTTTGAAAATCATGTGAGTTTTTACGAATCCATTGGCCCGCAGGGCTATTTTCGGGTAAGTCCAATGTGCTGGCTTTGGAGTTTTTTTGAATACGGCATATAAACCGTGGAGCTGTGTTTAATACTATGGCGGAGCCACCGTCTAAAACAGCATATTCCCCAAGAATAAAGGTTTTTGCGGGACAACTGATTTCAATGACATTCATTGTTTAACCTTTCTGACTTTATAACAAATTTTGATATGAAAACAAGAGAGAATTTTTATTTATCGGTTGAAAATAACAGCAGTGCAAAAACTCAAAAATCAAATCAGTATAGTTTGACTTGACATTTAATTAAGTTCATTTAGTATTGAGATTTTGTGACCTGTAGTTTGTATTGAAATGTTAAAATACATATATTTATTTAAGAGATTTTTTTTTGTAATTTATTCCATGTCTTTTTATGCCGCTGCTGAAAATTTATCCTCAAAAATACAAATTCCTGTTGAAAAATACACACTAGATAACGGTCTCCGTGTTTTGTTAAATCCTGATGACAGGGTGAATACAGCTTCTTATATTTTGGGGATTGCCACAGGGAGCCGGCATGAAAAACCAGGGATTACAGGAATATCCCACATGTTTGAGCACCTTATGTTCAAAGGGACAAAGAAATATCCTGAATTTGATAAATTTTATGCAGAAAACGGTATTATCAATGTCAATGCATTTACCTCCAGAGATTATACAGCTTATTACGCTTCTTTTCCCTCTGATAAATTGGAGATCATTTTATCTGTAGAATCAGATAGAATGTCAAATTTAACTTTTAGTCAGAAGGATTTAGATAAGGAGCGAGGCGCTGTTCAGGAAGAAAGGCTTCTTGTTGTAGACAACAACCCTGTGGGCCTTCTTATTGAAAACCTTTTTGATGTGGTTTTTAAAAAACATCCTTACCGGTGGCCTATTATTGGCTGGAAAGAAGATATTGCCGCTTATACACTTGAGGATTTGAATTTATGGTATGAAACTTATTATTCCCCTGGAAATGCTGTGCTTGTTATTTCAGGAAAGTTTTCTTCTAGTAAAGCTAAAAAACTCATTAAAAAATATTTTGGATCTTTAGCTGAAAAAAAAATACCAGAAGAAGTTAAAGTGAATGAGCCTGAACAGACGGAAGCTCGTTTACGCATTGTTCGTAAAAAAGTTCAAGCTCCTACTGTGGCTATGGCTTACTTAACTCCTCCTGTGGGAAGCAAGGAGTTTTATGCTTTAGAATTTATCAGTCATATTCTTAGTTCGGGGGAGTCCTCTCTTCTCTATAAAAAAATGGTTCGTGAAAACAAACTGATTTCCTCCATATTTACTGGAGTTTATGATCTGTTGGATTATGGTGTTTTTTATATTTATTACCCTCTATTAAACCCTTTAAAAGAGGAAGAAGTAAAGCAAGCTGTTTTAGAGGAAATAAGGCAAGGGTTATCACAGGTTGTGAGTGAAAGATCTGTAGAGAAAGTGAAAAACATACAAATGAATGAAATCATTTACTCCTTTAAAAAAAGCAAATCCAGAGCGAGACTTCTTTTGGATAATGAAATTCTATTTAATGATTATACCAAAATGTATGAGGAGCTGGATATGTTAAATGAAATATCTCCTGAATTTGTTCAAACAACAGGGGAAAAATATTTGATTCCTGAAAAAATGTCTTATCTGATCTTAAAACCAAAAAAACAAAAGTAATAGATAATGAGAAATTATTTTTCTTATGGCAAAGTTTAATAAAAAAGCAATTTGGTTTTCTATTGGTTTAACTTTAATCATACTGTTGGGAGGTTTTGTGTTGTTAAAAAAAAGCAAGCTATTTGACATTGATAAATTTTCCAGCGCTTATGAGGAGATTCAAACGGATTCTGGATTGAAAGTTCTATTCTCAAGAGATGATAGTCTGCCTTTTATTCAATACAGAATGTTTTTTCCAAAAGGAGGCGCAGACTACGATTTTAAAGGGAAAAGCGGATTGGCTGTTTTAACAGCTTATTTGAGTGATCAAGGAGCGGGGGGCTTAAGCGCTACAGTTTTACATGAGGAGTTGAATCAGCTGGGAACTGAGCTGGAAATTGGAGTCGGTCGTCAAGTAAGCAAGATGGTTTTAAGCGGGTTAAGCTGGCATGCTGGGCCGCTTTGGAATCTTTTTGAAAAAATTATTTCTGAGCCTCATTTTAAAGAGGAGGAAATGGAGATTTTGCGTAAACAATTTTTGGAAAAAAGATTGAAAAACTTGGATCAGCCTTCATTTGTGGCCAATGCTGTTTGGAGGAAGAGGCTTTTTGAAGGCACTGTGGGAAGTGATAGATCAGGAAGTATTGTATCCCTCTCAAAAATTACACTTGAAGATATAAAACGCTTTTATAAAAATCAATATCTTGAAGGCAACCCTATTCTTATGGTGTCAGGCCAGTATGATGAGGCTCTCAAAAAAAATATTATATCTTTTTTTAACGATAGGTTTTCCTATCAAAGTCAAACATTTAAAGCTGTCTCTATCCCTGATAGGGAGCCTGAATTTAAACTTTTAACAAATGCTAATCTGGATCAGGCTCAAATTCATTTGGGTCATGCTATAGGCTCGTTTCCTGTTGATAAGCCCAGAGAGTTTCTTGTTCTTAAAGTGGCTAACTTTATTTTAGGAGCTGGATCTATGAGCAGTCGTTTATTTGTGGGTTTAAGGGAAGAAAAGGGTTTAACCTATGGTGTTTATTCAGGAATTGATTTTGGCAAGTTGTATGGAGTTTTTATTGTAGGCGGCTCTACTAAAACATCTTCTGTTAGAGAATTCTTGGAGGATACTCTTTTAATTTTAAAAAATTTTAAAGAAAAAGGTGTCAGTTTGGAGGAAGTGCAAAGAGCCAAGCAAAATTTGAAGAGCCAACATTTGAATGACATTGAAACACCAGAAAACCGTTTGCAGCAGTATATCTATTACACTCATTATTTGGGTGTTAATCCTAATTTTTTGAATAATTATCTGAATATTTTGGATGATATATCTTTGGATGAAGTGAATAAGCTTATTAAAAAGTTTGTTTTGTCAAAAGCTTTGCAGGTTTTAGTTTATGGCCACCCCTCTCTTAAGAATCAGTTGGAAGATATTGAGGGGTTGGCACCTCTTCAAAAGGTCTCTTTTGAAGATTATTTTAAAGAAGAATTAAAGCTTAGGCCCCATCAATAAACTAGACAGGTTTTATTTTGGAGGGACAGAGCCACTCATTTTTTTTGTCTGCTAAGAACGATGGGGTGTTTTCTGTTTATTCCTCTCGGCGTGTCATGAATATTTTTTTTCTTCCCTTTCCACACAGTGTCTCTATTGATGCCGTCTCTCTTTACTCATTGTTTTCTTACAAACTCTTTAAACACACTTTAAGCTTGACAAGATGACTTAGGTTCTAAAAATGCAAGGCAGATTATAGAAGGGGTTTTAAAAAAATGGAGATAGGGGATTTTTAATGAAATATTTTATTTTATGTGGACTTAGTGTTTTCTTGTTTGTGAACTGTGTGGGGAGCTTTTTAACAAAAGGCCCCTTTTTTTGGACAGCTAAAAAAGATGGAAAAACGCATCACCTCTTAGGAACTATGCATATAAATTTAGATATTGAGGACTTACAATGCTCTGAAGTTATTAAAGATCGCCTCCAAAACAGCCGGCTTTTATTTACAGAAATAAACATGGACTCTTTTCAAACTCAAAAGACATTACAAAATACCCCACAGCAAGGCTTACAAAATTTAGAAGAAAAAGGAGAGAGTGCTTTTTGGAAAAGTCTTACAGAAGAACAAAAAAATATCTTACTGCGAAAATATACTGAATTATTTAGTCAAAACATAAAAAACTTGAATCCTGAGAATATTAAAGAAACTCTTACAAAATTTAATAGAAATGAAACAGGGGCTGTTCTCATTAATATCTGTTTAGCAATAAACGAACAAAAAAAGCAGCAGGCTCTTCAATTAAAGTTTAAAAATAAGCGGGCTTTAATAACTGAACAACAAAAACAATTTCTTCTTCAATCTTTAGATTCTCAAGTTTATCAATTAGCCAGTCAATATGCCGTAGATCAAGCCGGTTTGGAAATAGTAGAGGAGCATTTTGAAATAATAAAGGATGTTAATCAAGTGTATCAAGATTTTGTGTATTCAAATTTAATAGCAGGATTATTAGAAGAGAATTTTTTAAAGGAGAAAGAAGACTTTAATGATTTTTGTTCAAACTTAAAAAGCGTCCTTAAAGAAAATAGAAAAAAAAGAGAACAACTTATCATAAAAATGTCAAAAGATATAAAAGAAGGGATTTTTGATCATGAAAAGCGAATAGACCTTAATTTGATTCTTGATTCATTAGCTCAATACAATATTCCTGATACAACCAGGCAAGCTTTTGTAAAGTCCTACAAAAAACACATTAATCAAAAAATCCTAAAAGACAGACATGAAAAATGGCTGCCTCAAATTATCCAAGCTCATCAAGAATATGACAGTTTTTTTATTGCTGTTGGGCTGTTTCACTTTATTGGAGAATACGACATGTTAAATCTTCTAAAAAAGGAAGGCTTTAAAATCAAAAGGTTTTCCAGAGAATGCCAAGAGGAATGATTTATAATAATCTCATTTAGAAAATGGATCAGCTATTGAAGCTGGAGAAATTTAAAGAGCGTTTAAAATATGAAGGTTTTTTAAATCTGCTCAAATTACAGAAAATTTATATTTTGTATAAAAAATAAGCAAAAAACCATAAAAATGCGTTAGTATAATTTTTAAAGGTGGTAGTATAATCTTTAAAGGTGGTAGTATAGTGCTTTATACTACCATATTTAACGCTCATACTACTATTACTATGACTTCCTTAAGTCCAAAATTTATTAATTCGCTCAATTTTACCAGTGCTCATTTAGCTGATTTGAGGAAACTCGGAGAGTTTAGAGGAAAACAAGGCCTTTTTAGCAAAAAATCAAAAGAGGCGCTAAAGTTTTTAAAACGGCATGCCATTATTGAATCTGTTGAATCCTCTAACCGGTTAGAGCAAATTATAGCTTCTCCTCAAAAAATCAAGGGACTTGTAAATAAATCCACAATTCCAGAAAACAGATCAGAAAAGGAAATTGCGGGATACAGAGATGCTCTTAATTTGATTCATGAATCTTATAAACATATAGAAGTATCGGTCAATATAATAAAACAATTACACACCAGGATTTATAGCTATTTGGCCGAAGATGGTGGAAATTTTAAACCAGCCGATAATAAAATTGTTGCAAGAGAGCCAAGCGGTGATGCCATTCGTGAACGTTTTACTCCTGTCTCTGCGCTTCAAACACCTATGGCAATGGATAAGCTTTGCCAAAACTATATAGGTTTTTTAAACAATTCTAATACAGACCCCCTTATACTCTTTCCCCTTTTAATTTTGGATTTTCTTTGTATTCATCCTTTTAAAGATGGGAACGGGCGTATTGCAAGATTACTGACTCTTTTAGTATTGCATCGTCATGGTTATGAGGTGGAAAAATATATAAGTTTGGAACGGATATTTGAGGAATCTAAAGAAGAATATTATAGAACTCTTCATAAAAGCTCGCAAGGCTGGCATGAAGCCAATCATGATCCCTTTCCTTGGATGGAATATTTTTGGGGAGTTATCATTAAAGCTTATAAAGAGTTTGAAGAAAGAGTTAAAGACACTGTTAGCGGAAAAGGTTTTAAAGCAGAACAAATAAAGTTTGCTATTAGAAAAAAAATAGGACCCTTTTCCATTTCAGACATTGAAAAAGACTGTCCAGGGATAAGCAGGGATTGGATTCGTTATGTTTTAAGAGAATTGAGGGCTGAAGGAGAATTACAATCTCTCGGAACAGGTCGTGGCGCGAAATGGGTTGCAACAGAGGAATGGGGAGGCGGCTCTGGTAAAGGCTGGGGTGAAGGAGATGGTTCAGGCTCCGGTGAAGGCTGGGGCAAAGGAGACAGAAATGGAGACGGTTAGGGGTGAAATTAAACTGCAAATTGTCCAAAGAAATATGTTGGAATCAGAATTAAAATCAAAAATTGATAAACTTTAGAACTTGTTTTGGCTAAGAGGGATTGCTACCCTATAACTAGGCAATAATTTCCAGCTCTGTTGTTTAAATTAAAAAACTATGATTTAAATATTTTGTATGCTGTCTGAAAAAAAGACTAAGATCTGTGATCCTATTTACGATTATATTTATTTGGATCAAGGGGAAAAAAATCTTATTGATCAGCCTGTATTTCAAAGATTAAAATTTATTCAACAGTTGGGTTTTGTTGAACAGGCGTTCCCCTCTGGGGTAGGAAACCGTTTTAGTCATTCTCTGGGCGTTTGTCACTTGGCCGGTGAGGCTTTTGACAGCATATTCAATAAAAATAAGAAATGGCCTATTAGCGATACAAAAAGGCGGACATTCAAAAAGACTCTCAGAATGGCCGGTCTCCTGCATGATATAGGTCATGGTCCTCTAAGCCACTCCAGTGAATCCCTTATGCCTCCTCTTAAAGAACTTGGGTTAAATGAGTTTTTAAAAACAGATTTTAGGAGGCAGGCCCGCCATGAGGATTACAGTATAAAATTTATTATGGCCAAGGAAGGCATCGGGGAATGTATCAAAGAGGCGGGGCTTGAGCCCTCAGCAGTGGCTCAGCTCCTGCATAAAGAATTTTTAGGAGGGGAGGACTTTTTTAAAGAGGCTGGAGTTAATTTTTTGCCTTTGTTAAGGCAGATTATAAGCTCTGATTTTGATGTGGATAGGATGGATTATTTGCAAAGGGATTCTTTTTATTGTGGTGTGAAATATGGTTTGATTGATTTTGCCTGGCTGATCTCTCACTTTGACTGCCATATTGAAGATGATCAGATTTTTCTGGCTATAGAAAGAGGGGGCTTGTACACTCTTGAAAGTTTTCTGTTAGGCAGACAGCACATGAGGAGTGTTGTTTATTTTCATCATAAGCCTGTGGGCTATAATCAAATGCTTAAGAATTATGCCAAAGACTGCCATTGGAGGCTTCCTTCGGACATTGAAAATTATCTTTCCTTTACAGACAGCAGGCTTTTAGACAGGTTAAAATCTGATGACAGTATATGGGCTAAAAAAATTATAGATCGCAAGGCTTATGTCAGACTGTATGAGTGCGTGTTTTTTAGGGACTCTCCTTATCAGTCAGAGCTTTTAAGTTTTATAAAAAAGCTTAAAGAAAAATTGAAAAAAGAAAAAATAGATTTTATTGAAACTGATTCAGAAAAAGACAGTATAAAACCTTTTAACCAGCCTCAGAAGAAGCATAAAATTTATTTAAAAAATTCCGCTTTAAATCAGGTGAAAGAGCTTTATAAAGACCCCGCTTTTATGACTTTTCCTAAACGAAAAATACAAAGGGTTTATATAGCTCCGGAGCATTTGCCTCAAGCAAAAACATTTTTATTATAAATAGGGTTCAAGATACTTTAAGCTGCCTTAAAAGTTGTAACTTATTGCATTTACATGAAAAAGTAAGTATTTTATCCGTTCCCGTCTTTATTAAACAAAGTATTCAATAAAAACTTCCATAACTCTTGATATTCTAAACTGTGTCATAAACTCACCTTGCCTAAAGTCTTAAAAGCAGTTCTATTTATAACTTGTTTAACTTATACTAAAATTACATCATCTTATGAGACATACAAAACAACTTTTAACTCTTAAAGAAGCTAGTTCTTGGGCAAAAAATTTCCTAAAAAGAGATATTAGTGAATCAAACATTTCCTATCTAATACAATACGGAAAAATCAAAAAATACAGTAAGTTCCAATCCTTATATGTCAGTATTGAGGGTTTAAAGAAGTACTATCAATCCCAACATTTTTGGAAAGAAAAGACTTGGAAGAAAAAACTTGGAGCCGATTTAAATTGGGCTTTATCTTTTGATCATTTTAGAGAAAAAGATACTACAAAACATATTCATAGAATCCATCCCTATAAAGGAAAATTTATTCCTCAACTTGTTGAATACTTTATAGATAACAAAACGGACTCTTTCAAGAAAGAGGTTTATTTCAAAAAGGGAGATATTATTTTAGATCTTTTTTCCGGCTCAGGGACAACTCTTGTGCAAGCTAATGAAATGGGTATTCATTCGATTGGAGTAGATATTTCTCATTTTAATTGTTTAATTGGAGAAAGCAAATTACTTGATTATAATTTAGGTTCTCTTAAAAAAGAAATAGAAAGAGTAAAACAGACTTTGTCAAATTATGAAATTGACAACTCTATATCTGTGTTTGAAAATAATCTCACTCTTATATTATCTGAGTTTAATAATACTTATTTTTCCAGCCTTGATTTTAAATATCAACTGGAAAAAGGAAAAATTAATAAAGCAAAGTATGTTGTAGAAAAGGAGAAAGAATTTTTAATTATTTATAATAAGCTTGTTAAAAAACACGGTATTCAATTACATTCTAATTCTAATACCAATAAAAACTTTTTGGATAAGTGGTATATCCCAAGCATACGAAAAGAAATTAGTTTTCTATTTCAAGAAATCCAAAAAACGAAAGATAAAAACAATAAAAAAATTCTAGCTATTATTTTAAGTCGTGCTATTCGTTCTTGCAGGGCAACTACACATTCTGATCTAGCTACGCTGAAAGAGCCTCAAGTCACAAGTTACTATTGCTGGAAACATAAAAAAATATGCAAGCCCCTGTTTTCAATAAAATCATGGTTTAACCGCTATGCTAATGATACATTAAATCGTATTGAAACTTTTTCAAAATTAAAAACAAATGTTTTTTATGCTTTTATCCCTTCTGATTCCAGAAATGTTGATATTTTTAATGAAGTGAAAAAAACAAATAGAGCTTTTTATAACGAATTGAGAAATAAAAAAATTAAAGGGATTTTTTCTTCCCCTCCTTATGTTGGTCAAATTGATTACCATGAACAGCATGCTTATTCCTATGATCTATTTGGTTTTAAGAGAAAAGATGAGTTAGAAATAGGGCCTCTTTGTAAAGGACAGGGGGCAACAGCAAGAGAGTCTTATGTTAAAGGTATTTCAGAAGTTCTAAAAAATTCTAGAAGATTTTTAACGAAAGATTTTCATGTTTTTCTTGTAGCCAACGACAAATACAATTTGTATCCCTCTATTGCTGAACAAGCTGGGATGAAAATTGTCAATCAGTTTAAACGGCCTGTATTAAATAGAACGGAAAGAGATAAAAACCCTTACTCTGAGTTTATTTTCCATTTAAAAATGGTTCAAGATGACTTAAGCTAACTATTAAGGCAGTGTTATCACTATGAAAAGCAAAAGAGGAAAAATAAATATTTTTGAAAAATTATTGGGAAGTTGTTACTGCTTATATAGAGTGTTTTTTTCCTGTCGCAATAAAGAAGGTTTAACTAAGGGGATGAAAATATTTTTTAAAAGTTAATTGAATTGGGAAGTTGTTACTGCTTATATAAGAGTGTTTTTTTCCTGTCGCAATAAAGAAAGCTTAACAGGGCATCTGTCATCACATCCGTCAAAATTAAAAAATCTTACTGTTGTGAGGCTAAATTTAAAATCCTGCTGTGATAGGATTTAATGAGTAAAAATGACTGGAAAAAATAAAAGAGGAAAAAAATGAGATGTTTAAATTTTTCAAAATAGTTTGAGAAAGAGCTGTTTTAGACAAAGATTTAGTTTAGATAAAAAAAAGAGAGTTAAACTTTTAAGCGGATTGAATAAAAGCTGATTTTATAAAGAGAAAATCTAAGGACAAAGAAACTTAAGATTTACTGAGTGCTGGCTTGAACTGTAGAATTATAAATCTTCCTTATCTTCCTTAACTCAGCAATAGCTTGTCCCATCACAAAATTTATTTCATCTTCAACTGCACTATACCCATCACAATTGGATGAATTAGTCCTACAGGAGTACTGACCAAGATAAAATAATCTTTTATCTTCAAGGGGCAAAAGCTCATGAGTTGTATCTTTTAACACCTGACAGGCTGATCTGATCCGTTTGTATTTTTCTGGCTTAAAATGAGCTTTGCGAGGCAATGCCAAACATCTTTCCGCATAATGAAGAGTTTTTTTAAGGCTGTCTGTTGTATGGCGGCTATATTCAGGATAAGCGTCTGCTGAACGGCCCATATACTCATTGCTTGAGCTTTTAAACCCTGTTTTATATTTAACACCATATATTAAAGCCACACGATAATAAGAGTTTAACTCCATTTGACGGTTCTTTTCAGTATGCCAGAAGCCATTATAAGGGTAATCACGAGACACCTCAATAAAAGTTAAAACCTGTAGGTAAGCTGCTATCGCCTCATCAATTGTGTCTTTATCCATAGAGCCGTCAAGCCTTCCACCACTTTCTATATAATTCGCTAGCACGAAAGCAGCGCTTACATCATTATGTTTTCTTATTATGGCCTGAAGTATACTGAAGCCTTTTGCACCCTCTCCCTTTGTAATAAGGCACTCTGCATAGGATTTTTTTGCATAATTATTATCCGGCTCATTTCTATACCATTCCCTTGCTTCTTTAAAGTCAGTACATGTATAGTTGCCCCTTCGGTAATTTTGAGAAAAGCTTAAAGAGGGTAAAATAAAGATTAAAAGTATACCAAAATATTTAAACATAAAACCCTCCCCTTTTTGTGTCTTACAAATTATGCTTTTATTACTAGCCGAAATCACTTAAAAAAGCAATAGCAAATCCCGCTATTTAAAGGAATTTTTATAAAAAGTTACAAAGAGGTATAAAAACCGCAAAAAAACCGGACAGTTTTTTTAAACAAAAAACTAAAAAAAATTTGAGAAAAAACAAAAAATGCTTTAAGCTTTAATAATTGGCTGAAATTAAGAGGGCTTAAAAATGGTGTTTTATTAAAAAAGGGGGTAATTTGTGAATCTGTATATATTCTATCAAAAACTCTTTAAATTTAATAAGTTTAAACTTATCCCAAAGGGTTTTCTAACTTTGGTGATTGCTTTTTCTTTATGTAGTTATGGTTTTAATGAAGAAAGATTTGACGAAACCCCAGAGCGAAAAGATCAAACAACTGACACATTTGGAGAAAGCCTAAAGTCCCACTACACAAGAGGGACTTCCAGCGGGATGTATGGCGGTGGTGATGTTGTTTATCGTTTTGACCACGGACAGTCAACCAGCCAGGCTTTTTTAAAAGAATGCCCTGATCAGTATGATTCCTTTACAAGATCTGTGGAGGGGTATTTTAACAAAGCCGCTTATGGTCAAAACATGAATAGTATTCAAGGCTTGCAGATAAGATGTAAAACTCTTTTAAAAAGAGATTACTTGGATTTACATAAGGCCATAAATAAGTTTCTCTCCAGGGCTCCCGGTTTAAAGGATAGCTTTCAAAATGCAGGCTATCACGAGGATTGGCCTAATATGATAACAGGGATGAAGGAGTTTTTTGATGAATTTGCCGATTTTGAAAGCTGTGTAAAAACAGTTTTTTCCTCTTATGGTGATCACAATATACAGGGAAAGCCCCTTGAGCCTTTACTGAAAGGTTTGGCAGAATATAGCAGCGATTGTTATGAGAGGAAGGAGTTTGTTAAGGATTTCTTTGAGGACAATCAAGAGATTTTTAATCATATTGCAAGTCTGCCTCAGATTTGCTCTATGTCTACAGAATGTGTTGCGGAGTTAAAAATGAAGCTTCCTGCTGTCCGAAACATATCTCAGGAGGAGCTTTCGCAAAGTCTTTTTGGGATATGCTCTGCGGAAGAGAATAAAACAGCAGTCTGCTGCAATGATGTTGAAAGCTGTGAATACTTAGACGGGAATGAGAAGGCCAAATACAAAAGCCAGATTCAATCTTATGTCAGTGATGCGGGAAGCGGTGGTGATGTCTGCGCCTCAGGAAGCCCTAATCTTCAGTCTATGGAGACAGGGATTTTAGAGGAGAGGAGAAACATTTGCGAGCAGTCTGTAAAAAGGTGTGAAAGCTCAGATTGTAAAGATGAGCTGCGATATTTTAAAAGCAAGTTTTTAGAGTGTTTTGTTGTTCCAAAGATTTTAGTTGATGCTCATATTCCCTCCTGCCTAAACCATATAAAAGCTATTCAAACAGCTTACAGGGAATACAGCAGAAGAAGAAACAAGCAGGTTAGTCTCAGTCTGGATTCCACAATAGATGAGATAGCCCGCTGTTCAGACCCTTTAGAGGCATTAAAGAGGAATGCAGGTCAGAGACAAGCCAGTGCCAGGGCTAAAGCTCAAAAGTTATGTTATCAGGCTCAGGAGCAAAGATCTGCTCAACAGCAGGGAGGAATAGCTGCGCTTTCTCCTCCTAACACTTATGGTTCTGGTGATCCCAGTTTAAGGAGGGGATCAAGGCCAAGCTCTGTGAATAATAATCTTCCTTTGCCTGGTGTTGCAAAGGAGGAGGAGTATGGCATTAAAGACTTTGATGATGCATCTACATCCATTAATAAGAATGTAGGGGATTCTAAAAGAGAGTATGAGGCTCCTCCTGAGTATGCTTCTGATGATGATAAGAGAGCTAAAGCCTCCCAAGATGAGGAGGGAGAGGGTGGTGATGAGAAGTCTGCTGAGCTTCCCCCCTGTATGGGTATATGCCCTGAGGGGAGTCCTTTTCCGGAGCCAAAGGATTATAACAAGTGGATGGATGTGGGGGATTGGTATGAGGGAAAACACAGTGATGACTTAAAGCGGAAGGAGATGGAAAGGGAGTTGGCTAAAGAGGCTGAGGAGAAAAAAAGAAGGGCTAGGGAGGATGCAGAGGCTGGTTCTGGTTTGTCGGGTTTTTTTAAGAGGTCTAAACTGAAGGCGGAGAGGGCTTATAGGGATACTGGCAAAAAAGCAAGAAAACTTTTGCGAAAGGCTTATAGGGCTGTTGCTGGAGAGAAGGAAAAACCTCCTTCAATAGCGGACTTAATTCCTATTATGCATGATAGTAGTGTGGACCTTATAAAAAGGCAATTTGAGTTGTTGTATATGTTTTGCAGTGAGCATGAAACTAAGTGCGGTATGAGTCCTGAGGATTTGGAGGGGATTAGGATAAAAGCCGGTCTTCCTAAGCCAGAGGAGGGCATGAGGATAAATGCAGGTTTGCCTCCTAAGCCAGAGAGTGATAAGGATAAGAAAACAAAAGCCGGTTCGCCTAAAGGCTTATAAGCAAGTTATTAAAATTCAAACCAATTTGGTGTCATTTAAAATCAAGGAGGATTTTTGAAAAATAAATTAAAAAGTTTATTGCTATTTTCTCTCAGTGGCTGTCAGGCAAAATACCTATTAGGGCTTGCTCCAGAGGAAACACAAAAGCCTTAAAATATGCCTTATTTCTCTTTACTAAAGATCAGTTTTCTATTTGTTCTTTTATTCAGCTGCCCGAGGCAGGGTCAGGCTAGAAAACTCTTTGAAAACTCTTATATCAGTTTTGAAATAGGGGAAAACTGGACTTGTAAATCCTTTGGAACGGATTGGGTCTGTCATCACCAATTCCAAGGAGAAAAGCCCGCTCTCATTTTGCTTATGGCTAAAATAGGCAAAAGCACAGACAACACAGATATGTACAAACGGATTTTTACAAGTTTGAGAATCCCTGCAAGACAGATAAAAAAAGTTACAATCCATCAGCAAAACTGGATGGCAAACTTTAGTAAAAACAGTATCTCAAGCAATATGTTTTCCCGCTCGCTGGGCACAGTCTGCTGTGATGACTTAAGTGAGAAGGTTCATATTTTTATTGGCTTTTACGCTCATAGAGAAATTTATACAAAATACGCCAACCAGTTTTTAAAAGCTATTAAAAGCCTGCGGCTGTCCGAGAAATTAAAAGACAACATTGATCGGATAAGAAGGCAGACGGACAAGCAAAGGCAGGAGATGATGTCTTATATTGACAAAATCCTGAATGAAACGGATTTGGAATCAGAGATGCCTCCACAAAAAAGCAACAGAGGGGTTTTTCTAATTACAGTGTTGGTTTTTGCTGTGTGGGCTGGCTTTAGCTTTTGGTGCCTCTTCCTTTTCCTGAATTATAGAAAAAAAAGAAAACAGAAAATAGAAAAGCTCAGAGCGGAAAAAATCCGAAGGAGAAGAAGAAGGAGAAGAAGAGCCCAAAACAGAACCCTTAAGTGAAAGCTTGGGTTCATATTGAAGCTTTATGATATTCATCCCAAACTAAAAAACCTTAAGTGAAAACCAAATTGATTATCTTATCATTTAGTATTGATACTAACCTGTAAAATGAGAAAAATATTTATATGTCTTGCTCATTAAAATTTGAATTTTTATTAAAATCTGTTCAAGGCCAATGCCTGCAAAAAGGAGATGATTCTTTTAATGGAGTGACAACGGATTCCAGACAAAATATAAAAAACAAAGTCTTTTTCACACTCAAAGGACATCGCTTTGATGGGCATGATTTTTTAAACCAAGCCAAAAAACAAGGAGCTGCTGCCTTTGTTATAAGCAACAAACAAAAAGCCCAGACTCTTTTAAAACATAAAAAGCTCAATGTGATATATGTACCGGACACTTTAAAAGCCCTTCAGGATTTATCACAATGCTGGACACAAGAGATAAAAACAAAAGTTGTGGCTGTTACAGGAAGCAATGGGAAAACCACAACACGATCTTTTGCACAAACTTTATTTTCCCAATTATCATCCTTTGCCAGTCCAAAAAGCTATAATAACCATATAGGTCTGCCTCTTTCTCTTTTAAATGTAAACCGCAAAGAAGCTTTTCTGATTCAAGAGATAGGGTCTAACCATCCAGGGGAAATTGCTTTCCTCACTTCACTTTGCAAGCCCATAATAAGCGCAGTGACTATGGTTGGCCCCTCCCACTTGGAAGGCTTAGGCTCTCTGGAGCTTATTGCTCAGGAAAAGCAACAAATCTATCTAAAAAGTCCAAAAGCACTTTGGGTTTTCAACAGGGATAATGTTTGGACAGAAAAAATGTTTCAGGAGTTTGGAGCTAAACATAAATCTGTCTTAACTTTTGCCTCTCATAAAAAAGATACAGATGTCAGTCTCCACTTTGTAAAAGAGGAAAATCAATCGGCTGTGCTGGAGGGGCATATTGGCTCTGCTTCCTCCAAAACCAAAGTTTTATTTTCTGGCCATCATAATTTGGAAAATTTAATGTGCGCCTGTTGTTTGGCTTTAGCGGCCGGCATTGATCCTAAAACAATATGGAGTTTGATCCCAAAGTGCAAACCCTCTTCGGGAAGACAGCAGTGGTTTCAAATAAAAGACAAAAATATTTCCATTTTATTTGATGCTTATAATGCCAACCCTTCAAGCATGAATGCGTTTTTTAAATCCTGTGAAAAGTTTACAAGAGCTGACAAACGCTTATTTGTCATTGGAGACATGAAGGAGCTGGGCAAAGAGGCTGCCAAATATCATAGAGAGTTGTCTGAACAACCGGCTTTGTTAAAATCCCGCTTTATCGCCTTTATAGGTGAATATGCCAATCTTGTGGAAGAATGTTTAAAACGAAAGGGCTTTAAAGGCCAATTTGTCCGCTCAAAAGTTTATAACAAAGATATTCTGTCAGCTTTAAAAGATGAATTAAAACAGGATGACTTTTTATCTATAAAAGCTTCACGCAGTTTCAAACTTGAAAAGCTTCTCTTTGATTTAACAGGGGAAAGAGTTTTTTAATTGAACTTTAACTTAAGTCTAAACCCTCACCCTAAATTTTATGGTTTTCAAAATGGAAAGCTCATTTCTTAAATCTGTTTAAGCTCCAATCAAAATTGAGTTCGGCTTTGAACACAGAGCGACTGAAAGTCTGCTCTGTGGCAAAACGTATGTTTGAAATTTTGATTGGAGCTTAAACAGATTTAAGAAACTGAATCTACCAATAAAAGCAACAGTTTTGGTTTT
Source organism: Bdellovibrionales bacterium (assembly GCA_965116175.1). Lineage (GTDB taxonomy): Bacteria > Bdellovibrionota > Bdellovibrionia > Bdellovibrionales > UBA1609 > JACOND01. The sequence goes on from OZ220490.1 coordinate 1,036,358, forward strand.
TAAATAAGGATTTTTTACCAGTTGTAATGAGAGAAAGCTCTGTTGGATTCAGCCATACGGTGGACATCCTCCTTTTTCTTAACAGAGTTGCCGCGATTATTATAAGCTTCAATAAGCTCTTTGGCCAGGCTTTCAAACATAGGCTTTCCTTTGCGGTTTCTTACATTGGCGATAAGCCAGCGCATAGCCAAAGTCATTCGCCTGCCCGGACGAACATCTACAGGCACCTGATAAGTGGCGCCGCCAACACGACGGGAGCGAACTTCCATTGAAGGTTTACAGTTTTCAAGAGCCTTTTTAAAAACAGATAAAGGCTCTTGGGAAGATTCCAATTCCTTTACTTTTTTAAGGGATTCATAAAAAATGCCACGAGCTTTTTCCTTTTTTCCATCCCATGTCAGTTTGTTGATAAAACGAGCTACAGTAATATCATTGTAAACGGGATCAGGCTTAATATCTCTGCTTAAATTTCTGTTTTTTCTTCTTCTGGACATATTTTGATTATTTTTTAGGTTTTTTTGAGCCGTATTTGGATCGGCCTCTTTTCCTGTCCGCCACTCCTTGAGTGTCTAAAGTCCCACGAACAATATGATAGCGAACCCCTGGAAGGTCCTTGACCTTGCCACCGCGAACCAATACCACACTGTGCTCCTGAAGATTATGCCCAATGCCGGGGATATAAGAATTAACTTCAAATCCTGAGGAAAGCTTCACTCTAGCCACCTTCCTTAAAGCAGAATTAGGCTTTTTAGGAGTGGTTGTAAAAACCCTAGTGCAAACACCCCGCCTTTGAGGGGAGTTTACCAAAGCCGGAGATTTTGACTTGGATTTTCGCGTGGTTCGGCTTTTTCTCACCAATTGGTTAATGGTTGGCATAAATTCCTCTTCATGGCAAAATAATTTTTATAAAAAGAGAAGTCAAGGGCTTTTTTCTGCTGTTTATAATTTGATTTCACTTTATTTTCCAACAAAAATTTAATATTTATAAAGAATCAAAAGAGAATGTGTAAGAGAGAGAGAAAGCCCAAACACTCACCTTGTAATCAAACAAAAAAGTTCTGCCTATATACCCATAAGGATTCAATTTGTCTATAATGGAATAAGATAGACCCGCCTTCCACTGTTTGTTTATTTTCACACTTCCATCTAAAGAGAGCCAATAATAATACCTGTAAGAATGTTCTCTAAAAGGGCTGTGTTCATCCCTCTTAAATTGTGTTTTATAAGGAGAAATAAACCATATTCCATAACTGCCGCTTAAAGAAAAATAATCTCTAATATTAAAGTTTAACCCCATCTCCTGAATACCAAATAAAAACTCAGGAAGAAGCATTCCTCCCCGAGTAGCAGCATATTCAGAAAAATAATAACGAGTTATAGGCTTAACAAAAAATACAATATCTTTTAACCAATGGGGTTGCAGTCCCAACAAGGGATCCACTTTTATCCTCCAATCAAGATAAAAAGTGCTGACTGTTATAGTATCTCTAATTTGTGAAGCATGAGAAAGGGGAAGCGTGGATGAAACGCTGGCTTTAAGGCGGCTTTTATAGGGAAGATTTGTGAAATATTTATTGGCAAGAAAAACTGTATCCCTTAGCCATATACCCTTATCATCACTGTTAGGATTTAACAAATAATGAAAATCAACAGCCTGAGAAAAGGAAAGAGACCAGCTTTCCGCAAAACGATAAATGCCATTAAAATAAGCCTGACTTATATGTTTAACATTGGGAAAAAAACCGCCAGTGTGTTGAAGACCAAATGTGGAGCTAAAGCGTTTTTTTTCTTCTTTTTCAACTTTATCAGCCTGACTGGGAATAATTGTATCAGGAGAAGTTTGATCAGACTCAGTTTGATCACTAGAAACCTGATCCTCAAGAGGCTTGGTTATTTGACTGTCATCATTCTGACTGCTGTCCCTTTGTTTGGTTTTACTGTCAGAAATCTGTGTATCATCCGGTATATTTTCATAAAGCAGCTCTTTAGAGGCTTTATCCAACTCACCCCATAATCCACCTTTTCCAACAGACGAGGAGGAATCTGACTGAGAATTTCCAAAACTGAATGGAGCCAAGCCAAAAAATAAGGAAATAATAAAAAAGAGGAAGCCATATTTGTTCATTAATCTCCATTATAACATTCAGGAATATTACCGTTTCTTTTAGCCATATTATAAAGATAAAATACATCATAGAGGTCTTTTTTAAACAGACCCACATTTTGGTTTCTCGCGTGAGCGTTTAAAATATTCCGAATAATGGCAAAAGAGTACCTATTTCTTATGTCACCTGTAACATAATAGTCTCCATCATATTCAGTAATTCCCAGGCTTTTATTTCCGTTATATCTGTGATCACTGATCTCCCTCACTGGAATAACAGCCGTTGTTAAAGGCTTTTCACTATCTGCATAAGGATCTATTCCCAAATGATCTTTTAAACCTTTAGGTGTATAGCAGCGGACAGCGATTCTATCCATTAAGATTCCCGGCTCATCTATTGAATCACCATGTTTATGAAGATTATAAGGGTTGGAAATATTTAAAGTATAAAGAATACGAGCCAAATCAATAAACCAAGTCTCCATATCTATACGAAATGTGAGCGTGCTTTCTATAATATTTTCTATCATATCACGACCCAATGTATCCATATAAGTCAAATAACTGGCTTTAGGGAAATATACATTCGGATTATATACAAACCCTTCATCCCCCATTAAAAAAAGCAGAGCCGCAAGTTTATCAAAAGCAATACCAATTCTTTCAATGGAGCCGGATTCTGGATCAAAAGAATCTTTCCAATCTCTATCAACTTCAGATGTTTGAATAACAGAATGATAAAATGCAAGACTCAATCTTATAGCCTGAATTATATCATCCTGAATCCTTGTTGAAATATTCTCTATTTCCCCCTGTTGATAATTTTTTCCAGATTTAGTCAATATTGTGGATATATTTGTACCTGTAAAAGCCGTGGTTAACATCAATAAAGCTCTTTTCATATCCCACATAGCATTAAATGTCACAATAGGGTAGTATTTGGTATTCCAATAAGCCCTGTCTAAACGAAGATTGTTTAACAAATAAGCTTCTTCATAATTCTCAATAAGACTCATCATAACCTTTGAAGCTGTATCCCCTGTGTCAAATGCATTACATAAAAAATTTGATGGCCTGTGATGATCCGTACAAAATAGATAATGTGTATCTCTTTCTTTGGAAAGATCTTTATTTTTCTCAGGATAAGGATAAAGCAAATTTCCCATGGAATAAGCGTAAACCAAAGCCGCTTCATCGTAGAGACCAAAAACAGCTCTCAAAGGGCCTCTTGCTTCATCTTTAAGATTCAGATAATCCATAACAGAAGAGGACTTTAAAGAAGACCTGTTGCTTTCATCCTTATGCCAGTGTTTGGAATCAACACTGCCATAAAAATTATGTCTTAAACCCAATACATGGCCAAACTCATGAATCATCAAATAAAATAAAATTCTTCTTTTGACTTCCTCCAAACTCATCCCATTAGCCAGCATTGATGGAATTTGAGCTATTATCGGTTCAGCCGGATAGATTGTAACATTTTTTTCATAATCCATGCTTGTATTAGACTGATGAACAACTTTCTGAATTTCCTCTATCTTGCTTTCCAGCTGATCATGCAGACTGTCTATATTTATCTCAGAAAACCTATCCTTATCAAAATTAAGTCCATAAACTTTTGCCCCTGCTGCCGTAAAACGAGAGAGTACTGGATGTCCAAAAGTCAATTTGGAAAGCAAATATTGAAAATCAAGACGAATATCAGATTTTCTATCAATGTTTTTTGAAGTGTGAGTCCAAAGAGCATGTTGTTCACCTAAAACTTCTTTCATTTTTACAAATAGAGAGCTATTTTCATATTTTGTTTTATGCTCTGCCCTCTCCCCTTTTTCATTATAATATTCCTTTGAATCCCTTTTTAAATATTTTTCAAGTCCATATTTTATAAGAAAATCTATAAAGTAACTGGCAACAATGACATTCCCGCCAACAATTTCTCCAGTAGCAGGATGAGCATCACTAGGACCATAACCTGCGAGAGGAATATTCACTTTTAAAAAATGGAAAAAAGAATAGCGGATATCACCTAATTTTTGGCCTGTATTTTCTCTGAGTTCAAAACAGATGCCTTTTGTGCATCTTTCCCCTTCTCCCGGCAAAACAGAGCCATCTTCTGTACACTTTCCATCTGAAGGATAATTATTCAAACCATGTTCCGCAAAAACTCTGTTGGTGTGGCAAATAATTCCATAAGCAATGTCCTTATACTCCTCTGGGTAATCTCTGGTAAAATAAAATGTATGTCTTTTATTGGGATTCCAACGATTCATGAAAAAGATATTTTTATCCCAATTAACATCAGAGATGGCTGGCCTGACTGTGCGAAAAAAACCATACTTCCTTAATAGAGGATCCTGCTCTCCCTTATAAACATAAGGCTTATAGTTTTCATCAGGCAAACGGGGATCTTTTGCTTTTTTAAAAGAATATTTATAATCAACTGTAGTGACAAAATCTTTTTGAGACTGCTGTCTTTTATTTGAGCATTTTACCTTTCTTTCATATTCAACACGAACAACAAAGCTGATATAATCTTCCAGAATTTCTTTACCCATACGCTTGGATGCTTTTTTCTGCCAGCAGCTGGGCTTTTCGCTATAAGCAACAAGATTCCCAGGAAAGATACTAGCCTCTGAAATATCAGCCTTGCTCCAATCAACAATGAAATGGCTTTTTTCTTTCCATGATATATAACGATTCTCCTCTTCACGAAGCACAAGCTCACCATCTAAGCCATCCTGCAAACGAGTTGCTGAATGCTGGATATCCCATGAGTTAATTAACTCAGGAAGCCCCTGAGAGGCAACTTCTGGCTCCTCCAAAGACTGTCTTGTCACAGCATTCTTAAACTCTAGCTTATCTTGTGTAAACTCAAAATATCCCACCTTAAACGGGCTTTGCAGTCCTTCAAAAACAAAACCCACAGTATCTATTCCAAAAGAGGTATTTACTACAGTCACCTTAGAGAACCAATATTTAGGCTCCTCTTTTGTTCCGGAAAAATCTTTTTTCTCCATGCGATCTTTATCTCCATCAGGCAGCTCTATAGTGGGATGATTAGGGAGATTGCAGCCACCTGATATATAAAGCAAAATCAAAACTATTATAAAATCTCTTCCAAGCTTCATTTTAAATCACCTTGATTTATTTCCTTGAGGGCCTTTTATGAATACCAAAAAAATAAAGTTCATTATCTATAAAATACAATGACATTTTATGATCAGGAAAAAAATAACCTTTTTGGGAATTAGAAAATCTAAAAGACTCCAAAATTGGCAAATGCACATAAGGACAACTAGCAAAGTCTTCCTCTTTTGAGCGGACTCGGTTCATTGTTTCAATGTATGCCTTCCTAAACAACCCATGAGACATTCCCATTGTAAGCTGGAAATCTTGAGCAAAACATACATTATCAATCTCTCTAAAAAAAGATTCGCCTAAAATAATTCCGTTGATTTCATATTCATCATAGACTTTGCCATCAATATCTTTTCTGTAAGAAGTGGAATTAATTGTGAAAAATATTCCATTTATTAAGATGCGTTCAGATTTTTGAACACTGATATTTTCCATGCCTTTATACAATACAGGCAAATCTCCCCGCGGGGAATAATCAGCTAAACCTCTTAAAGTCTGATCTTCTTTTGTTTTATACACTACAAACACTTGTTTTTCATTCTTCTTATCTCCCAAGTAAATTTTATCACCCAAAGTAAAACCTGATAAACTTACAAGCTCTTGACTAAAATCAATAGACTTTTGATTCTGAATAATATAATTTGCAAAATCACCATTCATTAAATAAGTCTTCACAGATGCCAAACCATTTTTCCTGTCAATCTCAATATCAATAGCCGCTGACGGCCTGCTCTTTAATCTAAGAAGAAGAACTCCTCTGGCGCTAGCTGTTGATTTATCACTATGCATCTGGTAAGTCCTTAAATACATACTGCCTAAATCCCTCCGCTTAAGCTCCTGATATTGACTTAATAGGAAACTCAACAGGGCTTTAATAAAATGCCTTTGTAAGGTATAATTTTCTCGTATTTTAGGCATAAATGAATCAAAATAAAAAACATTCTCCTGCCGACTTTCCACCGCCTGTTTTTGTTCCTGTATTTTATACACCATATTTTCATCTTCGGGAATAGGCTCTAATTTGATTTTAACGGTATTATTTTCCTGTATCTCTGCCTTTATAAGTGAATTGTTAAACATAAAGGAGTGTCCAGATATACCAGACCCCAACTGTATAAAAGATAAAGGGCTATCCTCAGTGATGTCCTGAACACCCACTTCAAAACGACTCTTCTTCCAACCAATAAGAGAGTTTGCTATATTCTGAATTAAAAAGTCATTGGGCAGATGGCGGCGCTGATCCTCAATCGGAAAATCAAGATTATTCCTATGCTCCTGACTTATTGTCTTATAACTGTCGTTTAAACCAAATGCTCTTTTAATCCCATCTGGATCAATACCACAAATAAACTGAAAATTTAATAAATCAAATAATGGAGATCCAAAACAACCAACATTTTCCCAAACAACTGAATCATAAATCTCTATACCCAATAATGTGCGGCGTTGACTGCGTCCAAATACAAAAGACATCTTAGGAAGCTGTAATTTAATCATCTCCTGGCCTACAATAAAGCTACATTTACCGGCAGATAAACAGTTATCATTTTTACCCTCTAAATACTTATAAAGACCAAGCAGAAAGTTCCGAGCTTTTTGATCCTGCCAGATATCTTGAACTCCAGGATCAAAATGTTTAGAAAAGGATTGACCTAACCTGATATACCTTTCATCCTCTTCCATTAAAAGGCCAAATTCCACAAAACCAAGATGTCTCATAGATAAAAAAATTCTTTCAGGAAGGCTGTCTTCATTTGTCCCCTGCCATTTTATAATAAAACCCTCTGGATAAAAATAAGTCATACCATCAGGCTGAACAACAGGCGAACTTAAAATTTTAGCAGCCTCTTTGTATGGGGTTCTTATACTCATGGATCCCAAAGAACCGCTCTCATAATCTATAACAACCAAAGAGCCTTCTCTTATTTTTTTATCTCTTTCCTCTAATGAAAGTTCATGGTCAACATCATAGATTAACAGACCTCCATCAGAATTGCTTGGCTTATCCAAAGGTTGAGGAACATTAAACATGATTCTATTAGGATCAGAAACATCCCCTCTGCTATACTGCTCAGTTGGAGATGAACAGGAAAATAAAAATAAAGAGCTGACAAGCAAACAGAAAGAAATAACAGAATCACTTATAAGTGAAAAAGAAAATATTTTTTTCTGTATAATCATTTTTTCACCTTCTAACCAATTAACTCTTTTCACAGTATCCAGATTGATAAATTTTTATCTAAAGCAAATGGCTATGAACAATTTTAAACACTCAAATTTACATCATGAAGACAACTTTGCTAAATTGTATTATTGGCTTTTTTATAATAAATCAATGATTATTTGTGTTTTTGAAAATATTTCTCTTTGTTAGAATAATTTTTAACAAGCTAAAGAGAATTTTTTTAGTGTTATCAAATTTATTTATACTGTTCATAAACAGGGGTTGGATATTTTTCATCAAAGCAGGCCAGACAAAATTCTTTCGGCCCTCCGGCTTTAACCAAATTTTCGTAAGAAAGATAAGCCAGCGAATCGGCTCCAATAAATTTCTTAATCTCCTCCGTGTTGTGGCAGCTTCCTGAAATCAGTTGTTTTTTTTGAGGTGTATCCACACCATAATAACAAGGTCCTTTTATAGGAGGAGAGGAGACTCTTAAATGAACCTCTTTGGCTCCGGCAGATCTTAAAACCTCCACTAATGCTTTTGAAGTTGTTCCTCTCACAATAGAGTCATCAATAGCCACAACTCTTTTTCCTTTAACAAGAGCAGATTGAGGGTTAAGTTTGATTTTAACTTTAAAATTTCTCACAAGAGGCGAAGGCTGTATAAAAGTTCGTCCAATATAATGATTGCGGATAATTCCCATTTCATAAGGGATGCCTGTTTGCTGGGCATAGCCTATAGCGGAAGGGATGCCGCTATCCGGAACAGGGATTACCATATCCGCAGGCGCAGGATGCTCCTTAGCTAAGTATTCCCCCATTTTTTTTCGCCGCTCATAAACATTCTGACTAAAAACCAAACTGTCCGGACGGGAAAAATAGACATATTCAAAAATACACTGTGCTTTTTTTTCCGCTTTAGGCAGATAAAGCGATCTCATCCCACCCTTATTGATTATCAAAATTTCCCCAGCCTCCACTTCCCGAATATAAGTGGCCCCAATCAAATCAAAAGCGCAGGTTTCAGAAGCTATAATATAAGCTGAATCTTTTTTTCCTAAAACAAGAGGACGAAAGCCCCTGCTGTCCCTGACAGCAATCAAAGAATCTTTTGTCAAAATAGCCAGGCTGAAAGCGCCCTCTAATTGAGGGAGGCATTTTAATAAAGTATCTCCTATATCCTGACCTTTATCTCCGTAATGAGCTATAAGAGGGAAAAGACATTCTGTATCACTGTCCCCTTCTACAAAAACTCTTTTTTCCTCCAAAAACTTCTTTTTTAAAACAGAATAGTTTACAATGTTGCCATTATGAGATACAGAGACAGGGCCTGAGCTTAGCTCACGGCTAAAAGGCTGAATATTTTTTAATTCATCAAGACCCGTTGTGGAATATCTTGTATGACCAACCGCTGAACTCCCTTTTAAAGTTTCAAGCTTCTCTTTTGTAAAAATATTCCCCACAAGCCCCTGATTTTTATAAGAGAGATGTTTTCCTTCATGCAAAGAGACAATGCCGGCCCCCTCCTGCCCGCGATGCTGAAGGGCATAAAGCGCCAGATAAGTTAAAAAGGAGGCCTCCGGGTGATTCCACACGCCGGCCACTGCGCATTTATCATGGAAACTCATAAAAACCTCTTCATCATAAACTTAACCCTTTCCATGATTGTAAATACTCTTTGCTTATTTCCTGATAAGATATTTTTTCTCCCTGTAAAACCAAATTTGAAACCTCTTGTGTTTCTCCCATAAAAGTCCAATCCAAAGCTAAATGCTTTACACTCTCTTTAAACCTCTTTTCCTCCTCTTTTGCAATAGAAACAATCACTTCATAAAGCCTTTCCTGCAAAAGAGGAAAGGGGAAAGTTTCTTTTAGAGAAAAACCTATTCCATTTCCCAAAACCATACGAGCCAGAGTGTAAGCTATACCGAATTTTCCAACAAGCCTTGCGCTGGAAAATTGAATCTGTTGACTTAAATCAAATATCTGTTCAGCAAAACAATGGACAAGAGGATCCTGCAAAGCCCCATAAGCTTTGGAAGAGCTTTGAGATTTTGGCAGGAAATCCTTAAAAGCCCCCTGAAACCAAAACTGATGAGAGCTTAGTAAATAGACTCGCTCACCGGCTTTTTTAAAAGCTATATCGGGAAGGCTTCTGTTATCTTCTTTTAAACCAATCATGGCAATAGAAGGGGTGGGGGTTATGTTTTTTCCCTGGCTTTCGTTATAAAAACTGACATTCCCACTAACAACAGGAGTGTCTAAAATTTCACAAGCTTTTGCAATGCTTTCCACAGACAAAACAAATTCACCCATAATTTCCTTTTTTTCCGGGTTGCCAAAATTCAGGCAGTCCGTTACCGCCCAAGGCTTAAACCCTCTTAAAGCCAGTTGTAAAGCCGGATAAAAAACAGCATCTTTTGCCCCCTGCTCTGTATCCAAAGCCATCAAGTAGGGCCTGCATCCCATAGCTATCCCAAGCTCTCTTTCACTCTCTGGAAGATTCAAAACAGCAAAAGGGTAAGCAGAATCTTTTATTGTCTTTATTCCCACTCTTTGATCGTATTGGCTGTAAATAAATTTCCTGTTGAGGCCGTTTGGGCTGGATAACACTTTAAGCAGGATTTTTTTTATCTTAGAGAAGCTTTGTTCTCTTGATAACAAATTTTTTGCTTTTGGCAAGGGAGTGAATTCTCTGGGCAGCACTCTTTGAGCCGGCTCAGGAAAAACATAAGGACGATCCTCAACAGGAGCATGGCTTGTCCAAAGTTTAGGGTCTGCTTTTAAAAGCTTCTGGCCTTTCCAAAATAACTCCATCTCCTTGTGTTGTAAAACCTCCCCTAAGATACAAATTTCCAGCTGATGATCCTCAAACAGTGTTTTTAATTTTTTCCATTGAGAAGGCTCACAAATAAAAAGCATTCTCTCCTGACTTTCAGAAAGCAAAATCTCTTCCGGTTGAAGGCTTTTATCCCTTAAAGGCACTCTATCCAAATGAAGGCTTAAACCAAGATTGCCCTTGTCCGCCATCTCAAAACTGGAGCAGGTTAAACCCGCCGCGCCCATATCCTGACAGGCTACAACAAGCTCCTGCTCCATAGCCAGAAGACAAGCTTCCATAAGCTGTTTACCAAAAAAAGGATCTCCTATTTGCACTGTCGGTTTAGCCGATTCTTTATCCTCCCCAAAAGAGCGGCTGGCCATATCAGCCCCTAAAATACCATCTCTTCCTGTAGAAGATCCAACATAAACCACATAATTTCCCACTCCTCTGGCTTTAGAATCCATCGCTTTTGTTTTTGAATCCATATAACCCAAAGCCATAGCATTAACCAAAATATTTCTGTTATAAGAGGATAAAAATTCTGTGTGCCCTGTCACTGTGGGTATGCCAATGCAGTTGCCATAATCCCCAATACCGCGAACAACGCCATCCACACGACCGGCATTGCCTTCAGCCTCCGGCGCTCCAAAACAAAGATAATCCGCCAAAGCAATAGGCCGGGCATTCATAGCAAAAATATCCCTTAAAATGCCTCCAATCCCTGTAGCCGAACCATGGTAGGGAACAATAAAAGAAGGATGATTATGGCTTTCCATTTTAAAGGAAACCCTTTCCCCCTGCCCTAAATCTATAATGCCAGCCTGCTCTCCTAAAGCCGAAATATTTTTTGTGGTGGAAAATTGAAATTTCTTAAGATGTTTTTTAGAGCTTCTGTAAGAGCAGTGTTCATTCCAAAGGGCAAGAGCCAAAACAATTTCTAAAGTTTCAGGTTCACGTCCCAAAAGCTTTTTAAGCTTTTCATGATCCTCTGTAGGAAGCTGGTATTGTGTTTTTTTTGCTGACATTATAATTACAATTTAATCTAAAGTTTTATATATAAACTTGTCAAATTTAAAAAAATCTCTTAAAAACAATTTTATATGGCGGCTATTTTTGGTTTAAGAGAAGTCAGAAAACAGCCAGGCTTCCATGATAAAGCCCTTACAGGAAAACGCAAGGGTCAAAGATCTGTAAGAATGAGCCGATCCTATAGATTAATTTATGAGGAATTGAACAAACAAATCAAAATTAAATTGCTGGAGCTTACAAAACATGAATACTAAAAAGAAAAAAAATCTCAGTGAAATTCTGGAAAAAGAGTATGGTCCTTTTTCTTTTTATTAGAGAAAGATATTAAAAAACCAAAGAGACTTTTAACTTCATGCAACCCCCTATATCTAAAGAAGGCTTTTTTCAACCTGCGTATTATCTTATGTCAAGGAAGGCTTTTATAAGATTGGCTGTGTGTAGGGAATATTTTAGGAATAAGCAAACTGTTTAATGATTATATTTATAACGTCTATTATCATCTAACCAGATAGTACGATGCTTACAACGCTCAATGGGAAAACTGTTCGATGCAGGAGAAGCATGATAATGTCCTGTAGGACATCCTTTAGGGAAAAACGACGCAGGCCACTCATGCCCATGAGCCTCATTTAAAAGCTCATTAACATTTAAGTTTTGAAAAGGGCTTTGAAGTTTAGGTGGTCTTAGAAAAAAAAGCGGGAGGCCAACAAAGCTAAAAACTTTTAAGGTTTTTTTGAAAAATAAACGCCTCTGCTCTGCTCTGCTCTGCTCTGCTCTGCTCTGCTCTGCTCTGCTCTGCTCTGCTCTGCTCTGCTCTGCTCTGCTCTGCTCTGCTCTGCTCTGCTCATTATAAATATAATAAACCACCAACTTAAAAATGTCAAGAAAATGAAAATTATTCTTTGCGCCTATAGAATATGTTTTTAGCTTGAAGCAGATTTATCTTTGTCAATTAGAGGCCAAATCGCTTATCTACAGTAGTTTGCCCTCCTCCTCAAACTTCTATTTTCAGCTAAGTGATCCCTCTTATCCCCTCTCAATCCTTTCTTGATCCAATTATGAATCGTTGTATGTGGCAATCCTCTTTTTTTGGATACTAAACTCACATTTCCCAAATTTTCCACTTTGATCTTCAAAACAGCCCTTTAAACAGCTATCTTTTCATCTCACAATTTGTATAAAACAGCTTGTATTTTTAAGCAAACTCTTTACTCTTTCAATAGGTTAGATTCAGCTATGAAGAAAAAACTAAAACAAAAAACAACCAAAAAACCAACATGCAGCCACGACAGCTTCTTTAAGCTGATTTTCTCTGATCCCAAATTGGCTAAAGAATTGCTTTTGCTTGTTTTAACTCAAAAAGAGGCTCAAGCTTTTAACCTCAACGACATTAGGCTGGAAAAAGACAGCCATAAAAAACAATTAGCTGATCTTGTCTTATCCTTTTCTTTTAAAAACTACCCTAGAAAAAGAGTGGAGTTTTTAACCATTTTGGAACATAAATCTTATCAGGATAAAAATCTTTTTGAGCAGGGTTTAAAGTATCAGATTTTAATACGAGAGCACAGCATAAAGCAAAAAGGCCGCCCTTTGCCAATCATCCTTGTTTTATTTTATCACGGCAGACAGCCTTTAAAGTGGAAGAAGTCTTTGCAGGAAGAGAATTTCAAGGATTTTTTTGATAAAATTCCTATGGAAACCAGAAAAAGTATGTTAAACTATGAGTTAAAGATAATAAATACAAAAGACCCGAAGGTTCGTAAGATTGTTAGGAGTAAGAAGTCAAAGATATGGGGTGTTATAAGCTTATTAGATGAGATATGGAGTATTGAGGAGCCCAGTTCAGGAAAAGTAAAAACGATAGTTAGAGATTATTTTGGGGGAATACTGAGGGGAAAGACAAGAAGAGAGGCGGATGATATAATAATAGGTTTAGTGGAGTATTTAAGAGATTCTGCGGGATTGAAGTTGAGGGATTGGCAAAAGGCGGAGCGAGAGCTTATAGAAGAGGGAGTATTAAAAAAAGGAGGAGCTATGGATGCTTTAGAGGTGATAAAGGAGAAAGGCCGTTGGGAAGGCTTAAGGAAAGGACGGCAGGAAGGACGACAGGAAGGACGACAGGAAAGAGACAAAGAAGTTATTTTAAATATGTTAAAAAAACAGATAGATATAAATTTAATTTCAGAAGTGACAGGTTTGCCGATAAAAGAGATTAATAAGTTGAAAAATGGATCTTAATTAGTTTTTCTTGCAGCAGCCACTAAACCTTATAATAGATAGAGGGAATATGATTAAACAAAAGAAAAAACAATTAAAAGGTTTTGAAAAGGAAGTGTATGATTTTTATAAAAAACATCACATTTCTTTTGAAAATCCACCTACTAAAACTCCAGAAGAGTATGGACGAGCTATTGTTGAAGAAGTAAACCGGCAACATTCACTTAATCAACAAGATTCCAAAATAAAACTAGCAGGAACAAGTCAGCCCGGAAGGTTTATCTAAAATTCATGCCTTCATGGAGTGATGTGTACTAGTTAAGATATGATCTGACAGTTACCCGTGTCAGTTATCTCCTAATTGTCCGTTTTTTTATTTATCTGTCCTACCTTTTCATCCCACAAATACTTTGCTTCCTTTAAAGTTTGTATTGGGGTTCTGCCATTACACATCTTCCCCTGATGCGTCCGCTCATAATTATACTTATACAACCACTCGTCAAGATCTTTTTGCAAAGTTTCTATATTAGTATAAATCTTCTTTCTAAATGTCACTTGATAAAACTCCTGTAAAATGGTTTTGTGAAACCTCTCACATATCCCATTCGTCTGAGGATGACGAGCCTTTGTCTTCGTATGGTCAATATCATTCAAAGCTAAATAAAGCTCATAGTCATGACTATCTGGCTTCCCACAAAACTCCGTCCCCCTGTCTGTTAAAATCCTCAAAATCCCTAAACCCTCCTGCTCGTAAAAAGGCAACACTCTATCATTTAATAAATCTGCTGCTGTAATCGGCGTCTTCATCTTATAGAGCTTACAATGAGCTATCTTCGTATAAGTATCTACATAGGTCTGTTGATACACTCGTCCCACTCCTTTTAAGGTCCCAACATAAAAAGTATCCTGACTCCCAAGATACCCCGGATGTTCTGTCTCTATCTCTCCATGAGCTATACGGCTTTGCTGAAAACGCTCTACAGCTTGTATTTGACTCTCTGTAAGAACTCCCCCAGACTTAGCTACTTTTTCCTCTACATATTTCAACCTCTTGTTTATCGTTTCTAAATCATGTCTTAGCCAAACACATCTCACTCCACAAGGGGATATCTTCATACCTTTCTTAGCCAGCTCATTTTTAATACGGACTTGACCATAAGCAGGATATTCAAAAGATAAACTAAGAATCTCCTCTTCTATAGCTTCATCAATACGATTCCTCATATTTGGCTTTCTTTTGGAAGTCTCTAAAAGAGCCTCAACACCTCCTTGCTCAAAAGCCATTTTATACCTGTAAAATGTATCTCTTGAAAAGCCCATTACCTTACAGGCTCTTGACACATTACCGAGTTGTTCTGCTAAATTCAGCAAACCAACTTTATTTCTTATGATTTTTCTGTTAGTTTCTATCATGGGTTACCTCCTTTATGTTTTGATAGACTACATCTTTATCAAAACGGGTAACCCTGATCTTTTCAAACAGTGTCAGATCATGTCGTAACTAGTACAAGTGATGTATTACGAGAGATTCAATCTGGTTATAGTGTTGATATAACTAGAAGTAAATACTTAAAATCCCTTTCAGAATATAGAAAAAGAAATGTCATTTGTTATTATTCTGGTTGGTTGCAAAAACCGCAATCTAGTCCGTATAATATGATGATTAATGATTCTGACATTCATGCTTTTATGTCTGTGTTGAAAGGGTTGGATAAAACTGAACAACCCCCGCCTGTAAGGCGGGGGGTTCAAATAGGGTCAATTTGAAATTGACTATCATCAACCAACTGCTCCCCTTCTTGTTCCTCTATATACTTCTTAATGGCTTCATCCGTTATATTACCTGAACTCACTGCTAAATAACCTCTCGCCCATAAATGACGACCCCAAAACTTCCTCCTTAAATGCGAAAACTCCTGTAATAATACACTAGAACTTATCCCCTTCAACCATTCCACTATCTTACTCACTTCCTGATTTGGCCTATAAGACAAAAATATATGAACATGATCCCTTGCTATCTTACCTGATATAATTACTAAATCATGCTCCATCGCTATCCTTCTCAGCAAATCTCTCGCTCTCACTGCAACATCTCCGACTAATACTCCCTTGCGATACTTCGGCACCCATACTATATGAACCTTTAGATCACTTTTCGTGTGTGAACCTAATCTATATCTCCGCATTCAAACATTATAACATAACTTTCTCTTCGCCTGAAGGCGAGGGCTTTAAACCCCGAAAGAGACAGTAAAGATAGTGATGAGAAAAAAGAAAAAGAAGCGGAAAACATTGTGAAAGAATTAGGTGAAAAAATGAGTGAGGACTCTTTTCACAATCGTCATATAGGTATTAAAAAATGTAAAGAAAAAGGATTACATGTTAAAGAGTTGGAATCAGATAATAAGTTGCAAGATTTAGTTCTTAGTATTCATCATGCCTGTATACTTACTTTTTCTAATACTCCAGCAATAAAAATTGTGGAGAATCACAAAGGTATAGCTGTTTGTATTAGGTCTTGAAAAAGAGAAAGAGACTATGACACTAAAAAAGGGTCTGAATAATGGAAACGGGCGGACAAGAATCTTAAACTTTCCTCTCTTTAATTATCAATGATAACAGGAAGTACAATGATCATAACAATGAGGCCAATTCGGTTGATGTTTAGGAGGACAATCACAACCTTCAGGACCGTAACAATGGATGTTATGACCATAAGCTTCACCTATAAAAAGATCATTTATGTTCATATTTTGAAAAGGGCTTTGAAGTTTAGGTGGTCTTAGAAAAAAAAGCGGGAGACCAACAAAGCTAAAAATTTTTAAGGTTTTTTAAAAAAAAAGACGCCTCTGCTCTGCTCTGCTCTGCTCTGCTCTGCTCTGCTCATTATAAACATAATGAACCACCAACTTAAAAATGTCAAGAAAATGAAATTTATTCTTTGCGCCTTAGCCCCTAATTGACTAGATGTTTAGCTGCAGGAGAGGATGAGACAATATATAAAGGTGAGAAAACAAAGGAGAAATTACTTGAAAATGCACAGTATTGCGACAATCCTTTTATTAACAGAAATTAGGAAGTTCATAATCTACAAGTGAATCAGCAAAATTAAGAGTAGATCTGATTTACATTGAGACAAAATTTTTAGAAGAGATTTTAAAATATAAAAATCACGACAAAGCTAAACTTATCCTTGAAGATATAAAAAAACCTTTAAAGATATTGCACAAACTCCTGCTTATGCTGATTAATTATATTTTTTCTGATCTAACAATATGTTACCAAAGCAAGCAGTTCAAACCCTTATAGTTAGAGTTTCATTTAGAAAACTCAAATTGGTTTACAATCTTTTCGGAGAACTTTTAATGTGCTTTTAATGGAAGATAAATGTATTTGTGAAATATCTTCAGACTTCAGAATACAATTAAGAATTGCTCTGGTATTATTTGGATTTAACTCAGCCATATATTTAGCCTTGCCTCCAAATGCATCTTGTAATAATTTCGTAATTTCAAATTCATAAAGCTCATCAAACTGAATCCAAGTATCTTTTTCAAACCAATCATCTTTAGCAAAAAACATAAAATAATTTCTCTGAGGAGCAGAACAGCCCTGCTTTTTCACTCTATATGGGGGGCTCTCTTGAGAAGTTGTTTTACAAACTAAATAATTTTCAGTTTTTTTTGGAGAGTTAACTACAACAAAAAGCTTTCTTCCTCTGGAACCATCTTCAAACTTAAATTCTTCGTGAAGATAAATAGAACCAACATTCATACTACAATCCTGTTTTGAGTTTTCTAAGTTTTTTTGTTTATATTCTCTCTGTTCAAGATGATGCAAAACTAAGAAACTTCAAACTGAACTAGTAGAACCAAATGTATTTTCCATTTCTTTATTTTCTTGAGTAATTTCTTTAGCTTCTTCCATTGATATAGATTGAGAAGAGTTATCTAATATATATTCATAAGGAATTGTTTTTTGAGGTTTATTTTCTTGCTTAAAAACTTTATACCACGGACCTTTTCTATCATGGCTTATTTCTGTCATATCTTTGGATTTAACATCTTTATACAAATATATAAGCTTTTCCATTATGTGTAATTCTCTTTTAGAAAAAAGATTTTTATCAAATTCTATTTTCGGAATGAATCGAATAACTTTATCTTTCGTGAAATCAGGATCAATAAAACTTTCTGGAATGAACTTAAAAAAAATTTTCAGTTCTTCCATTTGACTGTTAATTTTGTCATATAAAATCTTTGGAACTGGCCCCATAGGCCATGCAAAATATTCCAAACCTGTAACAGATCTTCCTGTCTCTTTAAAGTGATTAAAATCTAAAAAGTAAAGAAGTTTAAAAAGTTTAAGTTTATAGCAATGTTTGGTTTTCTTAATAAAGAAAACCATAGCATGAATTAGTTTTTCATTTTGTCTATTAATCATTGTAATCTCTTATAAATTATCGGTCTGACAACAAGAAAACTTTGATTGTATATTTTCTTATTTTATGTAGTTGAAAGCATACTAGTTTGTGCGGGGATTTATAAAATATATTTCAAAAAAATATTAAAATCAAGCCCATTTTAAGGTTTTTTCCTAGCTTCTCAAACGAGCTTTTATTTCTGATAAGGTCTTCATGTGGTTGTAACTGTTTCAAGGTAGGAAGTTATATTTGTTCTTAGTTTTTTTGAATAATCAACAGGTTTATTATATTCATTCATTTTTTCCCAGCTTTAAAGGATTTATGAAGAGCTTTAATAGCCGTTTCTCTATCTGTGAGTTTAAAAGCATCAATCAGCACCCTCTCAGGTTCATAGATAGGAACACAACATCAACCAGTTTAATTGAGGAAAGCCCTCACAATGTCTAAAGAGGCTTTTTTCAACCTGCGTATTATCTTATGTCAAGGAAGGCTTTTATAAGATTGGCTGTGTGTAAGGAAGACTTTAGGAATAAGCAAACTGTTTAATGATTATAGCCGGGTGCATGTTCACACCAATCAACATGAAAACTATTCACATGGGTATTATAATTATAAACATGTCCTTTAGGACATACAGCACCACCTGATGTCCAATGCCCATGAGCCTCATTTAAAAGCTCATTAACATTTAAGTTTTGAAAAGGGCTTTGCAGTTTAGGTGGTCTTAAGAAAAAAAGCGGGAGGCCAACAAAGCTAAAAACTTTAAAGGTTTTTTTGAAAAATAAACGCCTCTGCTCTGCTCTGCTCTGCTCTGCTCATTATAAATATAATAAACCACCAACTTAAAAATGTCAAGAAAATGAAAATTATTCTTTGCGCCTTAGCCCCTAATTGACTAGATGTTTAGCTGCAGGAGAGGATGAGACAATATATGAAAGGTGAGAAAACCAAGGTGAAATTACTTGAAAATGCACAGTATTGCGACAATCCTTTTATTTGTTCTGACCCCCATTTTAACAAGACAGCCCGCTCTATTCATTTCCAGAAAACTACACGATGAGAAAGGCTTTTTCCCACCCACTAAGATGAAAACAAACATCTTAACTGTGCGCTGTAAACCAGTTTTCCCCTACAGCTAAATTTACTTTTAAAGGAACTTTTAAAATATCATTCTTTTCCATAATGGAAAGTATTTCTTTAGATTCTCTTTTTGAATATTCAGAGGGACATTCAAACAAAAGCTCATCATGCACTTGAGATAAAATTGGAATAGGCAGACTTTCATTAAGATTAATCATGGCCTTTTTTACTAAATCACTGGCTGTCCCCTGCAAAGGGGCATTGATAGCCGCCCTTTCAACAAGAGCTCTCTGTCTTGGGTGTTTTAAATCCTCAGGATTAAAAAACCGCTTCCGGCCATAAAGGGTTTTAACACAATTTGTTTTGGGCAATTCCTCCTTAACTGATTCAATATAATCTCTGATCTTTTTAAATTTTTTAAAATAACTTTCTATAATCTCTTTAGCCTCTGCCCTGGGAATAGAAAGATTTTCCGCTAAACCATAAACCCCCTGTCCGTAAGCAATGCCAAAATTAACAGCTTTGCTTTTTCTTCTCAAATCAGAGGAAACCTCTTTTAAGGAAATATTAAAAATCTCACTGGCTGTGCTGGCATGAATATCCAGCCCCTCTTCAAAAGCTTTACATAAATTAGGATCTCCTGTGATATGGGCTAAAATTCTCAATTCTAACTGAGAATAATCGGCTGAGATAAAACTTTTCCCCTCCCCTGCCACAAAAGCTTTGCGAATCAAGCGGCCTCTTTCTGTGCGAATAGGTATGTTTTGCAAATTGGGATTCACGCTGGAAAGACGGCCTGTGGCCGTCACTGTTTGTTTAAACTCTGTATAAATACGGCCTGTTTTATTATCCCTAAGAGAAATTAAACTATCTGTATATGTGCTTTTTAATTTAAAAAGCTCTCTGTGCTCCAATAAAAGCGGCAGAATAGGATGAAGTTTTTTCATCTTCAGCAATTCAGAACTGTCTGTAGAGTAACCGGTTTTTGTCTTCCTTCCCCTGGGGAGTTTTAACTTTTCAAACAAAATGACAGCCAACTGTTTGGGGCTGGAAAGATTAAACTCCTCCCCCGCCATTTTATGAATCTGAAATTCCAAATTCTGAATATCCTTATCCAAATTCTGCGACTGCTTTTTAATCTCTTGCAAATCAAGAAGGATACCCTGTCTCTCCATATCATACAAAACAGCAATAAGCGGCAGTTCTATATCCTGAAAAAGAACTGACAGCTCCTGATGTTTTAAATGACTGACAAGCTCCTCCTTCAGTTTTTGCTCCTGATATAAAAGCTGAGGCAGACTCAATGTCTCCTCTTCAGGAATATCCAAATAAATCTTACAAAGGCTCCTCAAAGAAGGGGCAGATCTGGAAATCAAAAGATGTCCGGCGATCATGGAATCCCATTCTGCTATGGGGTTTTTCAAATCCATTTTTTTCCAAAAAAACTTTAAATCATGCCCTGAGTAGCGAACCCACTTATAATCCAAAAAATCAGACAAAGCCTTTAATTCCAGCGTTGAAAGCAAAGTAAAGTTTTTACCGCTGACCAGATAAAACCGATCTTTGTAAGAGCCGATCCCAACTAAAGCATAAGGAGGAAGAGTATTTTTAAACTCCTCTATGGACAGCTGCTTTGCCCTTAAAACAGGGTATTTTGAAGAAGTTTTTAAACTCAAATCCAGCGCAAAATTTGAGTTTTTTCCAAAGTTTTTGGAGGAGTTGTGTTTAAAATTCTCTTTTGAGCTTTTTCCTTTTGTCTGTTCAAAGCTTTTCTTTAAATCCTCTTTTATTTTTATCCCTGTCCGTTTTAAATTCTCCTCCAAATTGTTTCTTGAATCCTCTTGCAAAATCCGCTCTGAATCCTCCCATAAATTTTTGGGAGGTTTTGGGGATTCTGTTTTAACTGGAAAAAAGTTTTTTATAAAAGATTTAAAATTCAACTCCTCCAAAAACTCTTTTAAAGCTTTCTTGTCTTTTTGGGAAAAGCTGGAGACTTTTTGATATTCCAGATCAGTCAAATTTTTATTCCAAATAATATCCTGTTTTAAAGACACAAGCTTCCTTGATAAAAAAGCCATTTCTCTGTCTCTTAAAAGTTTTTCCTTTAAAGAGCCTTTGATCTTTTCAATATTGCTATAAATGCCCTCAAGGTGCTCATAAGTTTTTAAAAGCTGGATAGCCCCTTTAGGGCCAATGCCCTTAACCCCTGGAATGTTGTCACTGGAATCCCCAACCAAAGAAAGATAATCCCGCATTTGAAAAGGCGGAAGCCCCCACTTGCCCTCTACACCGGCGGAGTCATAGATAATTTCCTTCATTGTATCGTAAAGATACACTTCAAAATCTACAATCTGAGCAAAATCCTTATCACTGCTTACAATATAAGTTTTCAAATTCCGCCCCTTTGCAAAACTCACTAAAGAGGCAATTAAATCATCAGCTTCAAATCCGGATTTTTCCCAATAGGGAATAAGCAGTCTGTCCATCATTGTTTTTAAGTAAGGAACCTGCTCCTCCAGGTCCTCCGGCATCTCCCCCCGATTGGCTTTGTATTCAGGATAAAGGCTTTTACGAAAAGAAGGCTCCTTGCTGTCAAAACAGGAGATCAGATAATCCGGTGATTTTTTCTTATCCAGCTGTTGAATCATTTTTAAAACCCCATAAAGGGCATTGGTAGGCAAACCTTTTTCATTTTTCATATTCAGGGAAATGGCATAATAGGAACGAAAAAATAAGGAGTTTATATCTATAAGATATAGAGATTTATAAGTTTGAGGACTGTTATTCATCCGCTAAAGACTATCAAATTTTAAAAAGAAAAACAGGTTTTTTTATAAGATTTTGTAAGAAATAACCAACATAAAATCAAATGGAATAAACTTTTTTTTCTCTTTTTACATATATTTACAAATACAAACAAATCTATTGACTATCTAAAACTTTTTTGAAAAACATAGGGCTTAACCTACAAAATTAAATATTTAATAAGGGGTTTATTAATCACTGTATAAAAGGTCTGTCCGAGCAGCAGTGTTTTATTTTTGAAAAATTTTTGTGAACTCTTCATCATGTTAAGTATCAATAATATAAAAAGCACTGCAAAAATACAAATTATTTAAAATTAAAATGAGTTAAAAAATTATTGTCCAACTTAAATTTATCAAAATGAATGTAATGCAAAAAAATTGGTCTGCCTGTGCCTTGCTTTTCTTTTCACTAAGTTTACTCCCTCTTAAGGCTTTTTCTGTGGAATACTCTCCAGAAGATATTACAAACTTACAGAGACCCATTGAAGAATCTATATCTCTAGTAGTTTTAACACAAAAGGATATAGCCAAGTGTCCTGATTGCCGTCTGGCTGATTTTTTAAATAAGGTTAAAGTTCAAACCCAAACTCACCCTGAAACTAGGGAAACTTCTGTGGTTTTTTCAGATATTCCGGAAAATCAGATTCTTCTGCTTGTAAATGGAATACAGCAAGAAGATAACACACTTCCCAGCTCTTTAACAGAGGATACTCCTGCTCACCACATTAAATATATTGAAATTGTCAAAGGCCCCTCTGATCTTTCTTCTCCTATAAAAGGAGTCATTTACATTACTACAAAAACAAATTGCTTTCCAGGGGGAATATGCTCTGGGACAAGGGCCTCTCTAAATGTTCCAAATATCAGCTATACAAATTACAATAATACAGGTTTTGAAATAAACCGATCCGTTTTTAAACAAGAAGTTCATAACTATAGTAGAAGCCATCATACCATGAATACACAGCCGGACACCTCTATAGAAAATGACGCTGATAACTGGGGCAAAACTTTCTACATTTTTCCTAATATCATAATTGACACTTCTATGAATTATAATAGAGAAGAACAGCCTTATAGGGATCCTAATACCACACAAGATAAGCCTAAACACTATGATGTTTCCATACAAGCTTCAGGAATTTACCATTTTCGATTTTTTGAAGAAACATACAGCATAGAAGTAGGTGTAGGATATCAAGGAAAGCATATAGAATCTGAAGTGAATAATGTATATAATTATGAACTACAAGGCACAGATTCTGTTTTCACAAACATAACTGGAAACCAGGAGCCGTTCACCTATGAAGCAGGCATATATATAGTTGATCTTTCCAAATATATTCAATCTGGAAATATTCAAGAACAGTTCTGGAGAGGGGGTGGAGCTGTTTCTTATTATATAGAAGATACTATATTATCCGATGTTTTTTTAATAGCCAAAGTAGAAACTGGTTTTCATGTTTATGGACCTGATGGAAGGTATCTTAGGAGTTTTAAATTTTTAGATGGTAATAATATAGCTTACTATGAAAATCCTAGTTTGAAGGGAAGAGAGTTTGACTCTCAAGAACTCGGTTTAGAAACAAACACATTAGGGCTATCTGTCTTCCATATACAATCCACACTAGAAAAAAAAGAAGAAGAAAACATATATGGTGGAAAATTAAGGATCGGAAGTGATCGCTGGCGCGCAGAACTCCTATATATGGATAAAAGTGGGGAGGGAGAGAAGATCGGTTCAACATTTGTTATAGGAACATCTTACAATTTACAATATGGAGGTATAGAAGCAACCCTAGAACAACGCAATACAGATAATAACACATTAGAACACATTATTCGAATCGGAGGAACAATAGGCTTTTAATCCTGTATAAAACAAATGGATAAAATAAATCCAAAAACAAGAGGTTTTCTAAAAGAAAAAATAGTAGCTAAACACTTAACAAAACAGGGTTGGACAATTTTACACCAAAACAAAAAAATAATGGGTGTAGAGATAGATATTTTAGCAGAAAAAGAAAAGGAAGGCCGTTTGATAGAAGTTAAATCCATAAAAAAGGAAGAACAACTGGAAAATATTATTAAATTCAAACAAAAGGAAAGATTAAAAAAAACAGCCCAAAGTTTATGTAGTGATTTCCCTGAGGGCTTAAGGCTTTTTTTAGCCACAGTGGATTCAAAAAACAAAGTGGAATTTTTTGAAATTTTTTAAAAATTTCTCATTTTGAAAAGCACCTATTTTATATAGATTTTTTTTATAACAGTTCTTTTCTAAATTTGAGAGTCTTTTAAACCACCAATATACTCTTTTAGAGATCTTTTGACTTTACCACTCATAATTAAAACACCTAAAAGATTAGGCAAAGCCATAGATAAAATCAGTAAATCACAGAAAGTCATTATATCAGTGCTGGTGGCCATAGCTCCTAAAAAAATAACCGCTAAAACAGCAATTTTATAAATTAAAGCCCGCTTTTCTCCAAAGACAAAAGAGAAACATCTTTCACCATAATAAGACCAGGAAATGATTGTTGAAAAAGCAAAAAGAAAAACCGCAACACTTAAGATATAAGGAAAAAGAGCATGAGCCTGAGATAAAGCCTGTGAAGTGAGCGCCGCCCCTTTTTGTTGAGCCACAAGGTCCACATACTCCGGATGGGCATAAACTCCTGTAACAAGGATAACAAGAGCTGTGGTTGTGCATATCACAATTGTATCTAAAAAAGGCTCAAGGAGGGCCACAGAGCCTTCTTCAACGGGATGATTCACTCTTGCTGTAGAGTGAACAATAGGAGAGGAGCCTAAACCAGCCTCATTGGAAAATGCTGCTCTTTGTAAACCTGTCACTAAAACACCAATAAAACCTCCATAACCTGCCTCAGGTGAAAAAGCCTTTTGGAATATTAATAAAAAAGCCTGAGGCAACTGTTCATAATGAGTGATCAAAACAACAAGAGCCATAAGCATATAAATAAAAAACATAAGGGGAACAACACGGCCTGAGACCTCAGCAATTCTTTTAATACCTCCAATAATAACAACAGCCACCAGAAAAATTAAAAAAAAGCCATAAAGCCATTTAAAGTCCTGTAAAAAAGGAAGACTGATGGATATAGCATTTAAAGATTGGTTAACTTGAAAAGCCACCCCGCCGCCAAAACTCCCTCCAATACATAAAATACAAAAAATCACAGCCAAAACTTTTCCAAACTTTGGCCAACCCATTTCTGATAAACCTTTTCTTAAATACTCCATAGGGCCACCCATGATTTTACTGTCACTGCGTTTCTCCCGAAACATAACAGCAAGAGTGCATTCTGTAAATTTTGTGCTCATTCCAATAAAACCCATGATTATCATCCAAAAAACAGCTCCTGGGCCTCCTACAGAAACTGCTATAGCTACACCAGCGATATTGCCTAAACCCACAGTGGCTGAAAGGGCTGTTGTTAAAGCTTTAAAGTGGGATATTTCCCCTTTTTTATTTTGCCCTTTATCCAAAATACCAAGAGTCATTAAAATAGAATGACGAAAAAGACGGATATTTACAAAACCCATTTTGAAAGTAAAAAAAAGTCCACTGCTGACAAGAGCAAAAACAACAAGGGGAAATTGCACTCCATCTATAAAGAAGAGGACATCAAAAAAGAAAATTTTAGCCAGGAAGCCATTTGTGATTTGAAAAAAAAGATTGATTGTTTCTGTAAGCCGTTCAAGAGAAAACATTTGTTTTACCTTCTTGTTTATTATTCAGTCTGTCCCCTATAATCAAATAAATTCAATATAACACCTTAATAAATCTATTCATAAAAAGTAAATATCTAAAACTAATGCCAATTTGGTCCTTCAAAACTTTATATTCATAACACTGATGAAGTATTTATTAAACAGCCTCCAGTCAGTTTATAATTTAGAAACCAGATAAAGTTATCTGATATTCCAATGCTACTACCCCTAAAATTAGCTGTTATTTTATGATTCCATTTATAATATATATATATACAAAAATTCTTGCTATTTAAAAATACTAAAAAACTTTACCACTCAGAAAAAAAAATCTAAAATCTATATCTAAAAAAACACTAACAGCTTAACTATTAACCTGAATCAAAATCTATTGGCAACTTAGCCTAAACCTTAGTCCTTAATAACAGGTTCAAGATGACCTAAGAGGTTTATCTTCTACCATTTTTAATATCAATCTAGGTCAAGATGCCTGTAAGGCTAATTTAGCCAATTGTAATGGGTATAGTGCAGTTAAAGATGAAATAGATTTTGTGATAGGACAGAGTATTGCTGAGTTAACAAAAATTTTTAATTCTACAGTTCAAGCCAGCACTCAGTAAATCTTAAATTTCCCACTTTGCCCCTCCTTTTCATGGAGGTGTCTAGTCTGGGCACCAAAGCACAAAAACATTCAGGATTGTTTTAAAGCTTCCTCCAATTCTTCCTCCTTGAAAACAAAACCCTGAGTAAGAGCTCTTTCAGGATAAACTGGGCAGCTGGCAAGAAGATTTTTCATCATTTCTCCACCCAGAACTTTTGCCAAAGCAAGGGGAAGAGGCAGGCTAACAAATTTATGCTCTGTTCTTTTGATAAGACTCGTGTAAAAGCCTCTTAACAAAACAGGGTTTGGAGAAACTGCATTGTAAATACCCCCTCTTTGATTTTCTATAGCCCATAATAACATAGAAATTAAATCCTCCAAGGATATCCAACTCAACCAATTGGGTTTTTGAGTGATTAAACGAGGTAAAAAACCTCTCTTAAGCCACTTGACTTGTTCATATAAAAAACCTTTTTCATAAGACAGCACAATCCCTAACCTGAAAATTAAAGTTTGGCAGATAGAGACAGCTTTCAGAGCCTCCCTCTCCCAATCTCTACACACTTTTTGTAAAAAAAGATTCTGATCAGCTATAGGGCTTGTTTCTGTTACTTGCTTATCTCCCTGTTCACCATAAATCCCAATAGCGCTGGCTGATATAAAAAACTGAGGGGGATGAAGAATCCTTTTAAAAGTTGTAACAAGTTTTCTGGCACCCTCAACTCTTGAAGAATGGATTTTATCTTTTGTCCGCTTGGTCCAAGGCCATTGAAAGAGAGGCTCCCCCGCCAAATGAATTATTCCATAATTCTCATCCTTGGGAAAAACCTCCTCAGGTATGTTGGACTGGACATCAGGCCATAAAAAAGTTTTACAGGGGTAAGAGATATTTTGCCCACTCTTACGAACAAGAAGATGTATTCTATAATTTTTATCAGCAAGTTTTTGCCCTAAAGCCTGGCCAACAAGGCCAGTTCCGCCAGTTAATATAATGGTCATCACCCTAAAGTATAAAAACTTTTAAAAGAGCTTACAAGATGCGGATTAAAAAACTTAGCTGTCTTTGAAAAAATCAGTCCCAATACATAGCTATACCGATTTTATTTGAAACTTGAAGCTTGTATGCGTTGTTAAACTGGATAACTATTTTCTCTCAAGTCAAACTCAGCTCAAGATTTCAAACAAGATTGGTATAACTAGAAAAGGGAGAAAAAATAAAATCCCTTCACAAAGTATTAATTTATTTGGACATAAATACTTTATAAACTTTTTCCAAGTTGCTTGCCAAAAAGAGGAAGAAGCTGTTTTAAATCCCGCATCAATAATTCAAATTTTTTAAAGGGCAAAGCTTGAAAAGCATCACATAAAGCCTCCTCTGGATTAGGATGTATTTCAATCAAGAGGCCGTCAGCCCCTGCTGAAAGAGCCGCCTTGCTCATAGGGACTACCAGAGAATCTATTCCTGTCCCATGTGAAGGGTCCACAAAAACGGGGAAAGAGCTTTCTTTTTTAAGGTAAGCCACAGCATTAAGATCCAAAGTGTTTCTGGTTTCTGTCTCAAAAGTTCTAATTCCCCTTTCACATAAAATAATATCCTCATTTCCCCCCTGAATAATATATTCAGCTGCTTTCAGCCACTCTTTAATCCTTGCAGAAAAGGCTCTCTTAAGGAGAATTGGTCTTTTAATTTTGCCAAGCTCTTTCAACAATTCATAGTTAAACATACTTCTTGTTCCCACCTGGTAAACATCAACTATCTGATCTAAAAAACCTATTTGTCTTGGATCTGTAACTTCACTCACAAATAAAAAAGACTCCTTAGATTTTATTTTTTGAATCATAGCCAAAGAATCTTCCCTCAAACCTTGAAAATCCTTAGGATCTGTTCTCAACTTAAAAATCCCCCCCCTTAAACCTGTAGCTTCCTGCTGTTTTACAAATTTTACTGTCATAAGAAGTTGTTTTTCTGATTCAATAGCACAAGGCCCCGCCCAAACATGAAAAAAATCAGGGCCAATAACTGTATTTTGAATTTTAATGGATTTTGTCTTCATCTTAATAATCTCTCTAAAACTTCCTCTCAGGAATTTAGAAACAAATACAACATCTATTCTTCCTAGTGATTGCAATAAGTTGTCCCCTTTAAAAACAAATTATGCTGTGCACTTTCATTCATTTTGTTTAGCTCTTTTCCAAAGTATAAATCCTTTCCTTTTTTATCTTGAAAATGCAACAGCATAAGCGCTTACCTATATGTCCCGTATAGACCTTATTTCCATGGTAGCGAGGGAGGGATTTGAACCCCCGACACATGGATTATGATTCCACTGCTCTAACCAACTGAGCTACCCCGCCAAGTCAAGTATTCTGTATCAAATTTTTAATGAAAAATCTATCTAAAATTGGAAAAGACCTTTATGGCTGGTGGCAATAAAAGAGATTGAAAAATAAATTAACAATAGAAAAGCACAAGCAAAAGGAGTATAAAACCTAAATATGAAGCAAAAAGCATTTTACAAAAAGATTATAGAGAAAAAAATCTGCCTCTATTGTGGGCTTTTTATTGTCATTGTTTGTTTTTGCGCCCTATTTGCCAGTTTTATTGCCCCTTACCCTTTTTATGAACAATTCCCGGAAAAAGCTTTAGCTTCTCCTTCTTTTCAGCACTGGCTGGGCACCGATCATTTAGGAAGAGATCTTTTATCCAGAATCATTTACGGGGCCAGAATGTCTATGGCTGTTGGAATTTTAACAGCAGCAATCTCAGCCATTTTAGGTCTGTTTTATGGACTGATTTCAGGCTGGCTGGGAGGGTTAACTGACCGAATTATGATGCGATTTATTGACATCATGTTCTCTATTCCCACACTTGTTTTACTCATCTTGGTAAAAGTCCTCTTTGATTCATTCATTGTAATACCTTACCCTGAATTGAAAGCTCTGGCAGGCACCCTAGCAGCTTTAAGTCTGGTAAGCTGGGCCTCATTGGCCAGAGTTGTTAGAGGGCAGGTTCTGCAAGTCAAAGAAAATCTTTTTATATCAGCTGCTATATCACAGGGGGCGGGAGTTCTCCGAATTGTTTTCTTACACATTCTACCCAATATTATAACCCCTGTCATTATTCTGTTAACATTTCAAATTCCTGCCAATATTTTATTTGAAAGTATGTTGAGCTTTTTAGGCCTGGGCTTACAACCCCCTTTCAGCAGTTGGGGTGTTTTAGTGGATGAAGGCTGGCGATCCCTTAGCACTTATCCCCGTTTGATTTTTGCCCCTGGTCTTATGCTCTTTTTAACAATGCTGGCTTTTAACCTGTTTGGAGATGGTTTAAGAGATATTTTTGATCCTAAAATGAGAGATCAGTTGTCGGATTAACTTTAAAATAAATTGTCAACAAACCATAATCCCTATTATAGACTGGATGTTTCTGTATTTTGACTATGTATATAAAAATGTGGCTCTTCATTCTGGATTGGGTATGAAAATCCCTGCAGAATACAGGAAATTGATGGATCGGGTTGTCTAGTTGAATTGGGGGTCAGAACAACCGAGTTGTTCTGCTAAATTCAGCAAATCAACTTTATTTTTTATAATTTTTCTGTTAGTTTCTATCATAGGTTACCTCCTTTATGTTTTGATAGATTTACATCCTTATCAAAACGGGTAACCTGCTTTTTTCAACAGGGGGCAGATCATGTCGTCAGACTGTTGAAAGACCCTTAATTTTTAGAAAGATTTTACTCAACTCAGTCTTTTTAACAAAAAATTATTTTTGTTCTTATTAAGTTATTTACATATTCATAAATTGACGCTAAATTAAGGGAAGAGAATAATTTTTCTTAATATTCTTGGTGTCCTTGCATAGCTGCACCCTCCCTACAGGATATTATCTGAAAAAAAATCTTGAATGACTACTATTTAGAAGGGTTTTTCAACAGTCCGTCGTAACTAATACATATAAACTTTTTAGGCATATAACTTTAGGTTCAAGAACTTTAAAAATTTAGTATGAATGAAAACACTTTGTTAACTAAAAATCCAATGATAAAATGAAAAAACAAAAGACTCAACTATTGATACCTGTATATGAAATGGCTTTAGGAAACTCTACAATAAAGCTGCTATTCAAACAAGTCTTTGTTATATGTAAGATTCAATAAAGTTGAAAAATGAAACAATATTTTTTTAATAAAACTCTAGCATTTTTTAAAGATCATAAAATACAAAATAAAAAAATTATTCTCGCTGTTTCAGGAGGTTTGGATTCCATTATTCTGCTGGATCTTCTAAAAGAATTAAGCCGCCCCTGTAAGTTGGAACTCTATCTTGGACACATTCATCATGGAATGTCTGATAATAAAAAGATTCAAAGTTATCGTGATAAAACCAAAAAGTTTGTTAATAGTTTAGCACAATCTTATGAACTGGAGTTTTTATGCCCGGATTTACCAAAAGCCTCTCTAAAAAGTGAAGAGGATTTTAGAAAATTCCGTCACTCTCATCTAAAAAAAATGTTAAAACAAAAGCAAGCCGATGCTATAGCTTTAGCCCACAACAGTAATGACCTATTGGAAACCCGATTGATTCAACTGATAAGAGGCTGTGGGCAGGAAGGTTTAAAAGGAATGAAGATATGGAATACCCCCTATTTAAGACCTTTACTGGTTTTCTCCAGACAAGAAATCAAAAATTATGCTATAGAAAAAAAACTAAAGTGGAAAGATGACCCTTCAAATAAAGACAACCATCATTTGAGAAATTGGATAAGAAACAAATGGCTCCCCTCTTTAGAGAAGAAAAGGCTAGGTTCTGTTAAAAGTCTCACTCGTTCTTTGGAAGCCATTTGCCCCTCCAGAGATAAAGACTTGTTCTTACTGGCAATTACACCAAAGGGAATAAAAAGAAATCTTTTAATAGAAATGCCCCTTAAGGAACAAAAACAGGTCTTAGCCTTATATATGCGAAAACTTAAATTATCAAATTATGGCCAGTCTCATATCAGCGAAATCCTTAAACAGGCAGAAAGGCAAAAAAAAGAATTTTCTGTTAAAATACTCAAAAGAACATGGATTTTTACACAGGATTATATTGGTGTGAACTGAAATTTTATTCATAGGGAAAATAGAGTTTTTTATTTATTAGCTTTTATAGATGTTTTTTAAGGCAGATTGTTTATCTCTCCTCTTTCTATCTCCGTTTAAAGGCTTATCTCAAAATAACTTACATCACTAGTCAATTTTGTCCTGTTTAGGGGGTTGACACATTTTCCATAATGGATATTTTTTTAAAAATTAAATTTGACTTTATTCTTTTTTTTAAAACATAATAATTTACTATAAGGGCAAAAAATAACTGTTTCTATACAAGGTATATGTTTCAAAAAAAAGATAAAAGAATTTGTCTTGTAACAGGTGGAAATCGAGGCTGTGGCTTAGCCATTGTCAAAGCTTTGGCGCAAGATAGTGAAAATAAAATTTTGCTTGGCTGTCGTAATTTTTTAGAAGGAGAAGAATTAGCAAAAAAAATATCAGGTGATGTTACCGCTGTTCTTTTAGATCTTTCTGACTGGAGAATCCTTGATAGGTATATTTATCATATAAAAGAAAAATACTCAAGGATTGATGTTTTAATAAATAATGCAGCAACCTCCAACGGTGAAAGCACTTTAATCTCCAATCATAAAGGAATGAAAGAAGTCCTGCAAGTGAACACATGGGCTCCCCTTCAGCTTATTCAAGCTTTTATCCCTGAAATGATAAAAAACAATTATGGAAGAATTGTAAATATTTCTTCTGGTTGTGGAGCTTTCAGTCATTATCTTAAAGGAGGTCCTTTTGCCTATACGATTTCAAAAACAGCTCTCAATGCCTTAACTGTATACATATCAAATGATTTACCGGAAAATGTAAAAATCAATGCCATGTGTCCCGGCTGGATGAGAACAAGGATGGGGGGGGAAAGTGCTATTCAATCCCCTAACTCTCGATCCCCTGAAGAAGGAGCTGAAACAGCCATTTGGCTTGCCAATCTGGATGAAAAAGGTCCCACAGGATTTTTTTTTAGAGATAAAAAAAGGATTCCTTGGTAAAGTTTAAAGGGACAGCTGTGTTTTTTCAATTAGAACAATGTATATTTTACTGTCTCCATGAACCATCTTCTTCCAATAGTTCATAAAGCTCTGGAAAAGTTTTTTGAAAAGAATTGCCACGGCTTTTGTCCAACATTTCTGTGTATTTACGAAATTCTGCCAGGTGATATTGTGAATCAGAAGGGGGATCTCTTTTAAGAAGATTTTTTAAAGTTTTAAGACCATTATAAAAAAATCCGATTCTGTATTTTTCATCTTCTGTTATTGGAGAAAAACATTTTTTTTCAAAGTCTAAAATTTTATTTAAGCAAATTTCTTTGATATGTCTTGGAAGAATATCAATATCAAGCTTCTTATGACCCATTACCAAATGATCAGAAAACAAAAAAACATTATCTACTTGATGAAACTTATTTGCCCATTGGAATAATTCAGTTATATTAAAGATGTTATAAATTTGTAAGGTAGGATATATAACAACTTCTGTGTTTTTATTTTTCTCTTTCAAGATACTCATAACATTTTTTTCAATAACTTCCCATTTTGAAGGGTATCTTATGTATTCTTGAACTTCTTTATATCCATCAATACTTAAGCGTAAGATAACTTTTTTAAAATGGTTAAATGCATCTAAAAGTTTTTTAGGGACATAAGTACAATTTATATTCATCTGAAGAGCAATATTTTTTGCATAACCATTCTTTTTTATATACTCAATTAATTCCCAAACTTCTTTAATTAAAACAGGTTCTCCCCCTATAAAAAGGATTTCTTTTAAGTCTGGAGTCCAACGGTAAACATTTTCCAAGAATCTTGAATTTTTATACCAGTTTTTAGATTTTTTTAACATTTCCAGATCAACACTGAGATAAGACATTTCTTTCTTATATTGTTTACTCAATTGTTCTAATTCGTTTTGTATTTTTGAGCTGTTTTCAGGTCCACACATCCGACATTGCAAGTTGCAAAGATTTCCAAAACTTATATCCAGTATTTCAGGAGGGGTTGTTTTATAATCATTTTTTGAGCTTTTTCTCACTTTATTCAGGATGGGAACTCTAGATTTAGATGAAGAACCAAGCCACTGCTGGTTCCTCCAATTTCTAATGGAAATTTTACCTATAGCCTCAAAATTATAACATCTCTGACAGTTTTCAACTTTCTTTCCGGTGAGCATTTTCTTTCTGATTTCTCTCATGCTTTTTCCATTCCATATTTCATCCAGGGTGTGTTTTGTAAAGGAATAAGGTTGTCCGTCTGGTGTTTTTAAAGTTTTATTACAAGAGTGAGTACATAAACTTACATTTTGTTCTTGAGGGCCAATGGGAAGCTGTAACCAAGGCAAAACACAAAATGTAGGGGTGATAAAAAACGGTGTCCATTCTTGTTTAAAATTTTCTCCCAGTTTTGATAACTTTTCTGACATTTTATTTCACTTTTTAACTATTATCTCCATGAGCCATCTTCTTCCAACAGTTCATAAAGCTCCGGAAAAGTTTTTTGAAAAGAATTGCCTCTCTTTTTATCCAGCATTTCTGTGTATTTACGAAATTCTGCCAAATGATATTTTGAATCAGGGGGGGAAGGTTTACTTAGAAGATTTTTTAAGCTTTCTAGGCCAATATAAAAAGACATGTTAATCTTTTCTAATTTTGTTATTAAAATATGATTTTTATAGTTTAAAATTTTATCTAAACAAATTTGTTTGATGCTTTTTGGCAGAATGTCAAAATCAAGTATTTTTCTGTTTAAATTGAAATGATTATAGTATATGTTCATTTTATCAAAAAAATTTTCAGCCCATTGGAATAATTCAGTTATATTAAAAATGTTATAAATTTGTAAGGTAGGAATTAAAACAACATATGTTTTCTCATTTTTTTGTTTTAAGATTTTTTTAACATTGTTTTCAACAATTTCCCATTTTGAAGGGTATCTTATATATTCTTGAACTTTTTTATATCCATCAATGCTCAGATATAAATCAACCTTTTGAAAATGGTTAAATGCATCTAAAAGTTTTTCAGGAACATGGGTGCAATTTATATTCATATGAAGAGCAATATTTTTTGAATAACCATTGTCTTTTATATACTCAATTAATTCCCAAACTTCTTTAATTAGAGTGGGTTCCCCTCCTGTCAAGCTGATTTTTTTGATATAAGGAATCCAACGGTAAACATTTTCCAAGAATCTTGGATTTTTATACCAGTTTTGAGAAAACTTTGCGTTTTCAAGGAATCTTCCATTAAAATATTGAGAGTTTTCTTTATTTTCCTCAATCAACTCTTCAGCTTCTTTTTGTATTTTTGAACTGCTTTCAGGACTGCACATCCGACATTGCAGGTTGCAAAAATTTCCAAAACTAATCTCAAAAAAATTAGCAGGCGATACTTTATAATTGTTTTCCATACTTTTTTTAACTTTGTTTAAAATAAATTTTCTATAAGGTGAGGAATCAGATATCCAATTTAAATTATATTCTATTCTACCAGAAAGCTTTCTTATAGATTCATAATTATAACATCTTTGACATTCCTTAAGTTTTTCCCCGGCAAGCATTTTCTTTCTGATTTCTCTCATGCTTTTTCCATTCCATATTTCATCCAGGGTGTGTTTTGTAAAGGAATAAGGTTGTCCGGATTCTGTTGTAAGAGAGTCCCCTAAAGAATAACAACACAATTTTGTATTATATTCATGGGGGCCAATGGGAAGATGCACCCAAGGTATGACACAAAATGTAGGGGTGATAAAAACGGTTTTTGTCCATTCTTGTTTAAAATTTTCTCCCAGTTTTGATAACTTTTCTGACATTTTATTTCACTTTTTAACTATTATCTCCATGAGCCATCTTCTTCCAACAGTTCATAAAGCTCCGGAAAAGTTTTTTGAAAAGAATTGCCTCTCTTTTTATCCAGCATTTCTGTGTATTTACGAAATTCTGCCAGATGATATTTTGAATCAGGGGGGGGAAGTTTACTTAGAATATTTTTTAAGGGAGTAAGCCCTTCTTTGAGAAAGATATTTTTCTCATATTGGTATTCTTTTTCATAATTCAGAATTTTATTTAGGTAAATCTGTTTAATATTTTTTGGCAAAATGTCAATATCAAACATTTTCTTAGCTACTTGTAAAAAAGGAGAATGCCATAGTATTTCATTTATTTCGTTAAGTTTATGTACCCATTGCAACAATTTGATTATATTGGTAATATTATAAATTTGCAATGTAGGAGCTATAAAAACATTTGTTTTTTTATTTTTCTTTATTAAAATATATAATGTGTTTTTTTCAATTGTTTCCCATTTTGAAGGGTATCTTATGTATTCTTGAACTTTTTTATATCCATCAATGCTCAGATATAAATCAACCTTTTGAAAATAATTAAATGTATCCAGAAGCTTTTCAGAAATATAAGTAGAGTTTGTAAATATCCGAAGGCTCATATTTTTTGCATAGCCGTTCTTTTTTATATAGTCAATTAACTCCCAATTTTCTTTAATTAGAGTAGGTTCCCCTCCTGTAAAATTAATTTTTCTAATATAAGGAATCCAACGGTAAACATTTTCCAAGAATCTTGGATTTTTATACCAATGTTGAGAAAACTTTGCGTTTTCAAGGAATCCTCCATCAAAATATTGAGAGTTTTCTTTATTTTCCTCAATCAACTCTTCAGCTTCTTTTTGTATTTTTGAACTGCTTTCAGGACTGCACATCCGACATTGCAGGTTGCAAAAATTTCCAAGTCTTACATCCAAATAATTAGGTGGAGATGTTTTATAATCATTTTCCACACTATTTTTTACTTTATTCAAAATAATTTTTCTATAAGGTGAGGAATCAGATAGATATTGTTGATTAAAAACATTTCTTGGAGAGTTATTACTTTTAACTTCATATTCGTAACATGTATGGCAATTTTTAACTTCTTTTCCGGTGAGCATTTTTTTTCTGATTTCTCTCATGCTTTTTCCATTCCATATTTCATCCAGGGTGTGTTTTGTAAAGGAATAAGGTTGTCCGTCTGGTGTTTTTAAAGGAAAGCTCCATGCATAACAGCACATCTTGATATTTGTTCCTGTAGGGCCAAGCAGGAAGCTTGTCCAAGGTACGACACAAAAAGTAGGAGATAGAAGTAATTGCGTCATTTCCTGTTTGGCTTTTTTTTCTAATTTTGATCGCTGTTCTAACATTTTTTCCTTGTTAATTCATTATTTAACCCTAAGTGTAAGGTTTCATATTAAAAGGTTCAAGACAACTTAAGCGGTTTATTTCTAATGATTTTTAATGATAACAAATATAAATTATCCTGTCTATGAGTAAATTGTAGTAGTTAAATTGTCTAGTCAATTAGGGGCCAAAGCACAGAACACTATGATTTCCAAAGAGGAAGAAGACTGCCCTTTCTTTTTGGGATTTCAATATCAGCACCAGTACTACAGGAACTTTCTGTAATACACAGTTCAGGTTTAGAAAACAATTTAAAACCTGTTGTGATATTGCCTAAGGTTTTATCCAAGCACATATGCCCTCGTCTCACATCACCATTTCTTTCAATAACTGCACTTCCATAACCTGCCGAGCATTCCCAGCCCTTAAATTTATTAAAGTTCAAGCTATTCATTCTCTCAGGCTCATCTACATAATAAATTTTACCATGAGCATCCATTAATTCCAATATATGATAGGGTTTCTCATTTTCTATATATCCCATAGGAAGGCCATCTTTTAAACGTTTTAACATAGAATCTGTATAGCCTGAAACAACCTCTTGATCATTATCTTTTTGTGGCATTAAGCTTACATCAATACCTCTGCTTCCGAAATAAAGAGCATCTTCCCATAAAGTTTCAAAATATTCTGGAACCATAACAATTCTGGCAACAATTTTAATTCCTTGTTGTTTAAGAAAAATTACTTTATCTGCAAAAGGCTCTCTTTGAGCAAATTCCCTATGAAAAGAGGCTATAATACTTTTCCAGTTCAATGGAGAGACAGCTTCTATGTATTTTTCAAAGTATTTCAAACCAGGACTTAAATTGGTTGTCATATGAGCAGTCTGGCAATTACAGTTAGGGCTATCTTTTGAGTAATGACGAATTAAATCCAGATAGCCTTTGTAGACAGTTGGTTCTCCACCGTGAAAAGTGAAGTTAAAGGAATTGTAGCCTCTTTCTCTAGCTTGTTTTTTAATTTCATCTGTTGTTTTTATAAGAGTTTCAAGAGGAAAGTGATCCCGCTTTGAAGAGTGAGCATAAGGCCAACAGTAAGAGCATTTGTAATTGCAGAAAGCTCCTAATACCCAAGTTACACAAAAAAAATTTTCATATAAACATCGCCTATGTCCCACTCTTTCAACTTCTGAAAAAGGAATGTTGCTGAAAGAGGCGGATTGATTTTGTGACATTTGTATGTGTTCTGACCCCCAATTCAACTAGACAACTCGATCCATCAATTTCCTGTATTCTGCAGGGCTTTTCATACCCAATCCAGAATGAGGAACCACATTATTATCTTAAGCCCTAAACAAAAAGCCTTTCTTCTGTGAATATTTCAATTTTTGTGGCAAAATGGAAACAGGAAACAAATTATTTTTTTCTATCTCTTCACTCCACTCCAAAAAACTGCTTTTACTGTCAAACACATAGAAATATGAAACTTTGTTTTTTGAGGCAATAAAATTTTTTTTTAACATTTTTTTTTGGCTCAGCATTTTATTGTTTAAAGCTTGAAAAACTAAATCTTTTGCTTCCCCTACATAATTAATCCCTAAATAACGAACATCTGTATAACTATTTAATTCTTCAGATGCATTTTTATCAAAAAACTGAGCATAGAAAAAGTACAAGTTTTTATATTTCCATTGACTAAAAAATTGAAAAAAAGGCAGAGTTCCAAAAAGACCAAACACAGCCAGCAAAAATTTTCTCTTTCTGATTTTCATAACAAAAGGTTTGTAACTCCTAATAAATATGATTAGCATTACTGCTAATACTCTAAAGATTATCACTGAATTATAACTTTTGTCAAATTTGTTTAGAAAACAAAACTTTTAGTTCAAGTTTAAACTATCGCTATCTGTTTATTATTGCTATTAGATTAGCTTATTGACATAATTCATTTAAAACCAGCAGGACTAATGACCTATCAATATTTTTTAAAATCAATATCATGGCTTTCCCGAATTAGTCTGGAGAGACAAATACGATCCAGTTTTTCATCATGCCAAGAATCCTTATTACCAATACCAAAAAGCAAGGTGTCTGAAGGAAAAACATTAAGTTTTTTACACATATTTTTTTGAATATTCCTGTATTTTTTATTCATATAATCTATAGAAAAGTTATCTATTAACTGAAGTCCAATATAAGAAGACCAACTATTAGTGTAGCAATAAGGGGCTAAAATAGCCCCTGAGGCTTTTCCCTCATACTGAGAATACATCATACCTATTCTCAATCTCCCCACATTGAAAAATTTTGATAAAGAAAAAGAAATCATTTTAATACAAGGATATTGTTTCAAACAAATAGACAAAGGGGTGGATAGGCCCCACAAAGCGCAATCCAATAAAACCGGAACATTATATTTGTTGCATAAATCCAATATCTCTTTTATTTCCTCTTCACTGGAGCTGCCATTTCCAGAAAAAGGATAAGAAAGGATCACAAAATCATCTGAATTTATTTCCTCATTATCTATCCAGCCCCATTTTCTGTTGATAGAACTAAAAAACACCTGGTGATAAGGGTATTCCCCTTTTCTGATTTTTAAGACTCTATCATGGTGGATTTGATAAAAATCATGAAAACTTTGGCTTGTTCCTAGCATTATATAAGGTTGAAATTTATCCTTATCCAGATTCTTTATGGAGTAATCCTTATTAGAAAACAGCCAGCACTCATAAGTTTCTATAAAATTTTTATCCTTTTCACTATCCCTTAAAAATTCTAAGGCCTTATTGGAGTCAATAGAAGAAAGCAAATGCTCTATATCCTTATCAGGGATTCCAGAACACTCCTTATATGAAGGCCACTTACCATGATTTCCAACATCTTTTATCTCACTTTCCAATTCTTCATCTGATGACATTTCTACAACCTCCTTTTTTTGTCTTAGTGTATTTATTTGTATGTCCCCGCTTCAATAATAAATTCCTTGGATTTGCTTATTTTTCCTGTTTTTTTTCCTAATAGATTTCCCCGCAAGCCCGCAGTTCTTACCGCTGCAGCTTCTTACAAAGCTGACCTGAATACTACATATTCAGGAAAACTCATTCACCCAGAGCTAAAACTGTGTTGCTCTGCCTGATGACCGTATAGAAACCTAAAAATATCACATAAATTGTACTAGTTAAGACATGATCTGACACCTGTTGAAAAAAGCAGGGTTACCCGTTTTGATAAGGATGTATATCTATCAAAACATAGAGGAGGTAAACCCATGATAGAAAACTAACAGAAAAATCATAAAGAATAAAGTTGGTTTGTTGAATTTAGCGGAACAACTTGGCAATGTGTCAAGAGCCTGTAAGGTAATGGGCTTTTCAAGAGACACCTTTTTAAATCAAATTTTGAGCAGGGAAGTGTTGAAGCACTTTTAGATACTTCCAAAAGAAAGCCAAATATGAGGAATTGTATTGATGAAACTATAGAAGAGGAGATTCTTCATCTATTAACTAGTACATTTTAATTAAATGAAGTTATTGCAGACAGGCTTCTAAGAAAGCTTCCATGAGTTTATAAAACTCTAGGCGATTTTCTTCGTTTTGAAAGCCATGCCCTTCGTTGGGTTTCACTAGGTAAGGGACTTTAACTCCTTTGCTCTCAAGCTTTTTGACAATCTGGTCGGATTCGGCTTGTTTCACTCTTGGATCATTTGCTCCATGAATTACAAAAAGCGGAGCTTTAATTTTATCAATATGGAAAAAAGGAGAAACCCTCTTCAACAGCTCTTTGTCTTTTTCAGGGTGGCCAACCATTTCATACATTGTTTTCAGGTAAGGCTCCCAATAAGGAGGGAAACTTTCCAGAAATGTCAAAATGTTAGAAACCCCAACATAACTGATGCCGCAAGCATAAAGGTCTGGAGTAAAAGCAAGACCGGCAAGAACGGCATAGCCCCCGTAACTGCCTCCATAAATAGCAATTTTATTTTTATCAGCCAGTCCCGTATCAATTAAATATTGAACTCCATCTGTAATATCGTCCTGCATTTTTTGCCCCCATTCTTTAAAACCAGCCTTCCAAAACTTTTTCCCATAACCTGTAGAGCCGCGAAAATTCATCTGAAACACAGCATAGCCCCTGCTGGCTAAAAACTGACTCTCTGGGTTGTATCCCCACACATTTCTCGCCCAGGGGCCTCCATGAGGATTCACAACAACGGGTAGTTTTTTTCTATCTTTTGTTTTGGGAAGAGATAAGTATCCATGAATAACAAGCCCATCTCTGGAAGTGTATTGAATTGGCTTATCCTCAACCATATCCTCTTCTTTAATCCAAGGTTGGCTGACGGCTAATTTTTTCAAAATTTTGGTTTTAATATTGTATAGATAATAAGACCCCGGGTTTCGATCACTATGAGCCAAAACAACCACTAGGTCTTCATCTCGGTTTAAAGAAACAAAACTGATTTCTGAATTTGGAAATTTTGACTTTAAATCTTGAAAAATATTTTGAGAGACAGAGTCAAAAAAATGTCTTTCCGCCTTCCATGTTGTATAAACAACTCCTGTAAGAGTTTTTCGCTTTTTTGAATAAGCGGCTCCAGACAGATCCACTTCTGGATGAGAAAAAACAGTGGATAATATCTTTTTTTCTCTAGGATCAAAAATTTGAAGAGCCTTTTTATCTCTTCCTCTGTTGGAGAGAACATAAAGGTTTTTGTTGTCAAAAGTAAATAGAGAGGGAGTGAAAGTGTCTTTAAAATCCGTTGTTAAAATCTTCTCAAACTCATCTGTTTCTGTCTCGCGATAATAAATAGAGTTATTAAGCCCATCGGAAGATAAAGCCACCCGCAGTTTTCCCTCATGGTCTGTTAAATAGCTTGTAAAAATTCCCGGATTTTCAACAATCAACCGCCTCTCTCCTGTTTTTACATTCAGCCGATAGACATCAAAAACTGTTTTCAGCCTCTGGTTGGAGGCAATCAAAATATGATTTTCAGAAATCCCATCCAATAAATCAACAATCTGAAATTTTGCTCCTTTAAAGGGAGTCAAATTCTTTTCATCTTCACCTGTAACAGAGGTGCTAAAAATATGATAGTTTTCATCCCCTCCTGAGTCTTGCATAAATATCAGCCGGTTATTTTCCTTCCAGCCAAACATACGAATATCCCTTGTCTTTTGTCTGGTGATTTGTTTTTCTGAGTTGGCGTCATCCGTTTTTCTGACATAAATATTCATTCGGTTTTCAAAAGGCTTTAAGTAAGCCAAATATTCTCCATTAGGAGACAGGCTAAATCCTGAAATTTCACTATTCTTAAAAAAATCCTCAATAGGAATACGCCATGAATTAACCGGCTGATTTTTATTCATTTGCTCTTTCAATTCCACTAGAGCTTTATTTTTATAATCCCTTTTGATAAAATGAGGCGATATAAAATCAGAGAGGGCAAAAAGCCCAATCACCCCAGCAAGACCGGCGGATAGTTTTAAGGAGAATTTTTTTTCTCTGCCATTGGAAAAGTAAAAACTAACGGAAAAATAACTGAAAACTAAAAACGCGCCAAAATAAATAGCATTAAACAGAGTATTCAGAAGAGCTATTGACCAAGATTTTGTATTAAAAATATTGATAAAATGAAAGGAGGGATCAAAATAAAGGGCATACGCCCACTCTTTGGGAAAATTATCCCTAGAAACATTCATGTAAGCTAGGCAAATTAGGAAGAATGAAGGAATGGTTAGGATTTTTTTAAATTCCATTTCTGTCTCTGTAAAAAGCGCGAGATTGATTCCCATAAGGCAGAGGA
This sequence comes from Bdellovibrionales bacterium, assembly GCA_965116175.1. Taxonomy (GTDB): domain Bacteria; phylum Bdellovibrionota; class Bdellovibrionia; order Bdellovibrionales; family UBA1609; genus JACOND01. Next base: position 1,078,548 of record OZ220490.1, read on the forward strand.
ATCCAGAGTAAAAAGCCAGATTTAAAGCAAAGAGGGGGGCTGACGAAGGGTTGGAGAGGATAGCCACAGCCTCATTGCTTGTAAAAGTATCAAAAACAAGAATAATAAAGATAGAAAAGAAAGTGATAGAAAAAGAAAAAAAGACCTTTTCCAAAACAAACTCAGAGCCTTTTAAAGGTGTAGTTAAAATAGATAGAAAAGTCCCTTTCGTTTTTTCATTTAAAACCATATAACCCGTCCAATAAATACTGCCGCTTATAATAGCTATAATAAAAAGTAGTTTTTTAAAGCCAGTGATTAAGTAAATGAATTTATCTGTCTCGGTAGTCAGCTTAAGATAAACTAGGTTCATGATACCAAACATAGGAAAAAGAGCTATAAATATAGAAACGGAATAAAATATATTTTTTTTATTGCTTAAGATCCAAATGATATCTTTTCTTAAAAGTGCTAGAATACGATATAAAGCCATTATTTTAGTTTCTCTGTTTGGTTTTTCTTGCAATCTGGATAAAAATATCTTCTAACTTTGCTTCATCAGTATGTATGGAAACAACTTCATAGCTTTTTTGAAGCTTATCCAGCTTCTTGCTAAAATCTTTATTGGAGGGAAATATTACTGTCTCCTCCTTTCCATCTTTTAAAAGCTTCACTTTGATTTGAGAGAATCCATACTTTTTCTTAAGCTCCACAAGACTGCCGTCTTCTTTTTTCTCCCCCTCATTTAAAAGAACAATACGATCGCAAAGCCTTTCAGCCAGACTCATAAAATGTGTGGTCAAAAGCAGAGTCACTCCCTCCTGTTTTAATTCTTCAAGAATTTTACAGATAAAATCTGTCGCGCTGGGGTCTAGCCCCGTGGTCGGCTCATCTAAAAAAAGAACTTTTGGGGTATGGACAAGGGTTCTCGCAATCAAAAGCCTCTGCCTTAAACCGCGGGAAAGAGTTTTAACCTTGCTTTTTGTTTTTTCAAGCAATTCCACCCGTTGGAGAATTTGTCGGGTTTTTTCTTTAGGTTCTTTATAAATTCTCCGGAAAAACTCAACATTCTCCTCAACTGTTATGTCATCATAAAGCGACTGGTTGTCAGGGACATAGGCAATAAAATCATGGGACTTTTTTGGATTTTTAACCGGATCAACATTTAAAATTCTGGCGCTTCCGCCGGAGGGCCTGAGCTGGCCTGTCAATATTTTAATAGTCGTGGATTTCCCAGCTCCGTTGGGGCCTAATAACCCGGTGCATTCTCCCTCTTTCACATCAAATGAGAGCTTTTTGAGGGCTGATAACTCTCCATATTTTTTGGAAAGATTATCTATAGAAATAATAACTTTATCATTCATTTGTATTTAATTGCTGATTTATGAACAACATACCCCCCCCCCACTGTGTCAACAGGATTTTGATTGGTGAGTGCTAGAACAGTCCAATTTTTTATCACTTTTCCTTCTGTTAGATATCTTCTTTCCCATTCTTTTTTTCTTCTTTCTAAATCCATAGTTATACCAATTCTACAGGCATTTTTGTTTTTTATTTCAAAAAAATCAGGATTATTTACATATAAATACATGTTTTTTCAAACAGATCAATACCTACCAAAGTCAGAAATGTACAGACACCTTAAAATGTAAGACTGCCTTACAGACTGTGAAAAGAATTTGTGATAATAGTCTAAAACAAACTTGGTTTTTATGTTAAAATAATATATTATGCCCTCTATGAAACAGCCTAAAATAAACAACCACCATAAGGTTTTTCTGTTCTGGGTGTCTCTTATTGTCCTGGGATTGATATTTTTTCAATTCTATGAACAATCCCGAAAAGACAAGGTTAAGGACTTTAGCTACCCAAAATTCCTTCAGGCCCTTGAAGAAGGCCATATTGTAAAGGACAGCATTATTTTTAATGAAACAGCAAAGGAAATCAAAGGGGATTTGAATGAAAAAGGTAAGGAAATTTATGGTGGAACAGAATTCCTGATTGAAGGAAATGTAACAGATAAAGGTTTTGAAATTGTAAGATCCAAGGGAATCACCCCTTCTTATGCCAACAAAGATAAGAATTTTTGGACTTCCATTATTTTAAGCTGGCTTCCCCTCCTGCTGCTGTTTGGGATTTTTATCTTTTTTATCCGTCAGCTTCAGGTGGGAAGCGGGAAGGCTTTCTCTTTTGGAAAAAGCCGGGCCCGCCTTGTTTTAGATAGAGGAAAAGTCACTTTTAAAGATGTGGCTGGCATTAAAGAAGCCAAGGAAGAGCTTAAAGAAATTGTGGAATTTCTAAAAAATCCAAAAAAATTCACAAAATTAGGTGGAGAAATACCGAAGGGCGTTCTTCTTGTTGGTTCGCCCGGAACTGGAAAAACCCTTTTGGCCCGTGCGGTGGCTGGTGAGGCAAAAGTGCCTTTTTTTACTATTTCCGGTTCAGATTTTGTAGAAGTTTTTGTAGGTGTTGGCGCTTCAAGGGTTCGAGATCTCTTTAATCAAGGAAAAAAAAATTCCCCCTGTCTTATTTTTATTGATGAGATAGATGCTGTTGGCAGACATCGTGGAGCAGGACTTGGCGGTGGGCATGATGAAAGGGAGCAAACCCTCAATCAGCTGTTGGTGGAAATGGATGGTTTTGAAAGCAAACAGGGTATTATTCTGATTGCCGCAACCAACCGGCCTGATGTCTTAGACCCGGCGCTTTTAAGGCCAGGGCGTTTTGATAGAAAAGTGATGGTTAACCTACCTGATCTCAAGGAAAGAGAGCAGATCTTAAAAGTGCATACCAAAAAAACCCCTCTTTCTATTCAAGTTGATCTCAATAAAATTGCCAGAGGAACGCCTGGATTTTCTGGAGCTGATCTTAAAAACCTCATCAATGAAGCCAGTTTAATGGCCGCTTTACATAACAAACACAAAGTGGAAATGGAGGATCTGGAAAGAGCTAGAGATAAGGTGATGATGGGTTCTGAAAGAAAATCTTTTATTATGAGCGATAAGGATAAAAAGATCACAGCTTATCATGAGGCCGGTCATGCTATTGTTGGAAAAAGTCTTCCTCTGCTCGACCCTATACATAAAGTAACCATTGTGCCGCGTGGGATGGCTTTAGGGGTCACTCAAACTCTTCCTAAAGAGGATTTACTTAATATGAGTAAGCAAAAAGCCAAAAATACTTTATCTTTTTTATTTGGCGGACGGGTGGCTGAAGAAGAAATTTTTAAGGACTTCACAAGTGGCGCCAGCAATGACATTCAAAAAGCCACTGACCTGGCTCGCAAAATGATTTGTGAATGGGGTATGAGTTCTAAAATTGGACCTTTATTTTTTAGCAGAGGGAGTAATCCTGTCTTTGTAGGAAAAACTTACAATGAATCCCATGAACATTCTGAAGAAAGCGCGAAAAGTGTAGATCAGGAGATTAGTGCTTTCATTCAAAATGCTTACAAAAAAGCCCAATCCATAATCAAAAACAAAATATCACAGCTTCATACAATGGCTGAGGCTCTCCTAAAGTTTGAAACTATTGACTCAGAAGAAGTGGACATGATTATGAATGGCAAAAGCTTATCAGATTTAACAGATTACCGAAAAAAAATGTCAGACAAGTTGAAAGAAGAAAGACAGGCTGACAAGGTAAAGAAAAAAAAGGAGTCCCCTGATTCTATTGGCGGTTCAGCTCTCCCAAATCCAGTATAAAGTTTTATTGTCCTATGTTTTTAGAAGATAGAAAACTTTTTGGCACAGATGGCATACGGGGCCGTGCCAATGCTTTTCCAACAACACCAAATATTGCTCTAAAAGTTGGGCAGGCTCTTGGCGTTTTACTAAAAGAAAAATACCCTGAAGCAAAACAACACACTGTTTTAATTGGAAAAGACACCCGCCTTTCCGGCTATATGCTGGAACAGGCTTTGGCCAGCGGGCTAAACTCTATGGGTATATGGGTGCAGCTGACAGGCCCCCTCCCCACACCGGGAATTGGATTTTTAGCTCAGAATATGAGAGTTTCCGCAGGATTGGTTATCTCCGCTTCTCATAACCCTTACTACGACAATGGCATCAAAATCTTTTTTGCCGAAGGATTTAAAATATCCTCTCAAGAGGAAAAACGGATAGAAGAACTTGTCTTTTCCAAGAATTTGACAAAGCTGCTGCCAAAAGAAGTGGGAAGAACAAAAAGAATCGCAGACGCTACCGGCCGTTATATTGTTTTTGCCAAGCGCAGTTTTCCAAAAGATCAAGATTTAAAAAACATAAAAATTGTTTTAGATTGTGCAAACGGCGCCGGCTACAAAGTGGCGCCGGCCATATTTACAGAGCTTGGCGCTGAAGTCATTGCCACAGGGGATCAGCCTGACGGGTTTAATATAAATGATAACACAGGCTCTTTATATCCAGAAAAAATAGCTAAGGCTGTTTTAAAAGAAAAAGCTGATCTTGGGATTAGTCTTGATGGAGATGGAGATCGCCTGATCATGGCTGATGAAAAAGGCCGCATTCTAAACGGTGATCATATTTTGGGAATTTGCTCCTTATATCTTAAAAGCCAAAACCGTCTTCCAGAGAGTAAGGTGGTTGTCACTCATCTCTCCAACAGCGGTCTGGAGGAAAGCTTAGCGCCTTATGGCATCTCTTGCGTCCGAACAGATGTAGGAGACCGAAATGTCGTTGAAGTGATGAAAAAACAAAACATTCAACTGGGAGGTGAGTCTTCAGGACATATTATTTTTTTAAACCATAGCACAACAGGAGATGCCTGCATTGCCGCTTTAAATGTTCTTTCAGCTATGAAACAAAAAAATAAAAAACTTTCTGAACTAAGAGATCAAATTAAAGAGAAACCTCAAATATCTTTAAAAACCTCTGTAAACCAAAGGGTGGACTTGGAATCTGTTCCTGGTTATACAAAAATGATAAATGAAGTACAAAAACAGCTTAAAAATAATGGCAGAGTTTTAATTCGTTATTCTGGAACTGAACCCCTCGTCCGCGTTTTTGTAGAAGGAGATGATCCTTCATTTATTGAACAGCAGGCTCAAAAGATAAACTCCTTTTTAGAGGAAAATTTATCTTAAAGAATCTTCTAATTCAGGGATTAAAAAAATCAAGATTTATCTTTAAGATTTCCATCGTTCATCTTCGTCTAAAAGGGCATTAAGTTCTGGAAATGTTTTTTCAAAACTATTGCCCCGGTGTTGATCCAATAATTTTGTGTATTTGTAAAATGCTGTTAAATCTTTTTTTATATTTTTGTTTTCCTTTATTAATATATTTTTAATTTGATCTAAATCCATACATAAACCGTTGGAGACACATTTCTTATGAGAACATTTTTCATATTGGTGTATTTTTAACAAAGCTTCTTTTTTGACATTTTCCGGCAAAATAGAAATATCCAAAAATGGTCTACCTTTAAGAGGTAGTAAACATACGCTATAAAGTCCCTTATAACACTCATATAATTTATCTATCCATTTTAATAAAGCAGTCAAATTTAAAATGTTATAGGCTTGAATAACTATATTAAAGGAACAATGAGTGTTTTTACTCCTGTTTTTTAATATTTTTATAATATTTTTTTCAATAGTTTTCCACTTGGAGGGATATCTTATATATTCTTGAACCTCTTGATAACCATCAATACTGAAAATTATATAACAAGAGGAAAAAGCTTCTAAATTTTCTATAAGTCTTTTTGGGGGTATAGTACAGTTAGTACTAATTTGAAGTTTGATATTTTTAGAATAACCTTTAGCTTTTAAATAATCTAATAGTTCCCAGTTCTGTTTCATTAAAAGTGGCTCACCTCCTGTCAAGGACAGCTCTCTTAATTTTGATGCGCACTTATAAATGGTTTCCCAGGCTTCATTTGTTTCATGCCAAGTTGGTTTTTTTGCTCTATCTAGAAAATTAACAATCGTAAATTTATTATTAGGATTTTTTTTTAGTAATTCTTTGTATTCCTCCTCAATTTTTGAACTGTTCCCTGACCAACACATGCGGCATTTCAGGTTGCATAAGTTACTTAATTGCAATTCTAAATATTGAATAGAGAAATGACTTTTATAAGCATTTTTCTTATATGTTTTTATATCGTGTTCAATTTTATGAAAAAATTTTCTAAACTTGGCTTTATATAACATTCTGTGTGAGAACTTTCCAATAGCCTCTTCTAAATAACATCTTTTACAGGCTTCAGGTTTTTCCCCAGAAATCATTTGTTTCCGAATTTTCCTCATACCATAGCTGTTCCAATAATCTTCTAAAGAAATCTCATTAAGATCATAATATCCTCCTTTTTCGTTTTTTACGCCTTCCCCAGCACAACAAGGAGTCAAAGGAAAAAAAGGACTTACAAAGGTTCCAACAAATGGATAAATACAAAAAGTAGGGGAAATTTCGGGGGGGGGGTTAGGTCTCATATCATGAAAAAAGGTTGATTAGTTAAGCGGTTTATTTTAATAATAACAAATATAAATTATCCTGTCTATGATTAAATTGTCTAATGTGCAACCTGAAACCCTCTTTCTCAAACTCCTGTTCTCTGCTAACTGATCCCTCTTATCTATCCTCAATCCTTTCTTGATCCAATTATGAATCGTTGTATGCGGCAAACCTCTCTTCTTAGATACTAAACTCACATTTCCTAAACTCTCCACCTCTTTTAAAATCTCTATCTTCTCCTCTTCACTATATCTTCTCATCTTCAAACCCTCCTCTTTTTTAAACTTTTATCTCATAAATGAACTAGTCATTTCTGTCCACACTATATAGGGGGTCAGGAGGGTTGATACACTCGTCCCACTCCTTTGAGGGTCCCAACATAAAAAGTATCCTGACTCCCAAGATACCCCGGATGTTCTGTCTCTATCTCTCCATGAGCTATACGGCTTTGCTGAAAACGCTCTACAGCTTGTATCTGGCTCTCTGTAAGAACTCCCCCAGACTTAGCTGCTTTTTCCTCTACATATTTCAACCTCTTGTTTATCGTTTCTAAATCATGTCTTAGCCAAACACAACGGACACCACAAGGGGATATCTTCATACCTTTCTTAGCCAGCTCATTTTTAATACGGACTTGACCATAAGCGGGATATTCAAAGGATAGGTGAACAATCTCCTCTTCTATAGCTTCATCAATACGATTCCTCATATTTGGCTTTCTTTTGGAAGTCTCTAAAAGAGCCTCAACACCTCCTTGCTCAAAAGCCATTTTATACCTGTAAAATGTATCTCTTGAAAAGCCCATCACCTTACAGGCTCTTGACACATTACCGAGTTGTTCTGCTAAATTCAGCAAACCAACTTTATTCTTTATGATTTTTCTGTTAGTTTCTATCATAGGTTACCTCCTTTATGTTTTGATAGACTACATCTTTATCAAAACGGGTAACCCTGATCTTTTCAAACAGTGCCAGATCATGTCTTAACTAGTACAGTTAAAAAGGCTGAGCTGAGTAAAATCTTTCTAAAAAATTAAGGGTTTTTCAACAGTCTGTCGTAACTGGTACAATTTAATTTCCATCGTCCATCCTCATTTAAAAGGGCATTAAGTTCTGGAAATGTTTTTTCAAAACTATTGCCCCGATGGTGATCTAATAATTTTGTGTATTTGTAAAATTTTCTCAAACTATGTTCTATTCCAGGTTTTTCTTCACTTTTCAAAGCTTCTTTGATTTGATTAAAAAGTACCAATGGTAATAATTCTTTGATTTTAAAAGAGGATTCATATTCTGCAATTTTCAATAAAGCTGTTTTTTTGATATTTTTTGGCAAAATAGTAATGTCCAAGAACTCAGGTTCTACACACATACTAAAAAAAGTAAATATTTTATTATAGGAATTATAAAGTTCATTCATCCATTTCAAAAGATTGGATAAATCAAAAATATTATAAACCTGAATAACTGGAACAAAATAAAAAGAGGTGTTTTTCCTTTTGCTTTGTAATATTTTTATAATATTGGTTTCAACTTTTTTCCATTTTGATGGATATCTTATATACTCATTGACTTCCTTGTAACCATCAACACTAAATCTTACTTCCACAAAACGGAAATTTCTAAAAGTTTCTATAATTTTAGAAGGATCTTGAGTACAATTAGTATTAAAAACCAAGTAAATGTTTTTAGAATAACCTTTTTCTTCTAAATAATTTATTAATTCCCAGTTCTCCTTTACGAGAAGTGGTTCTCCTCCGGTAATATACAGTGCTTTTAACTCTGGAGCCCATTTGTATATAGTTTTCCATACTTTTTTGTTTTTGTGCCAACTTTTTTCATTTATTTTAAGGTATTTAGTATCTATTAAAAATCTCTTATCTCCCTCATTTTTTAGAATTTCTTTTTGTGTTGTTAATAGTTCTCTTTGTTCTTGTTCAATTTTGGAGCTGTTTGTTGGACCACACATCCGGCATTTCAGGTTGCATAAATTATTAAAATTGATGTCTAAATAAAGAGGTGGTTCTTCCACTCTATAGCCATTTGTTCTGGATTTTTTCACCCTCTTTAAAATATTTCTTCCATATTCTGATTTCAGCCACCTTTTAGTATAAATTTGTCTATGAGATCTCCTACCATGTTCTTCATCCTTATTACACCAATAGCACTCTTCAAGCTTTTCTCCTGACAGCATTTTTTTTCTAATTTCTCTTAAACCATAGCCATTCCAATAATCCTCCAGATGATCTTCCACAAGATTATAATCTCTTCCTTTTTCATCTTTTATTAGACGCCAATTGTTGGAAAGAGCACAAAGTGTGAACTTTGAATGGGGATTAAAAATCATTTCCATCCAGGGGTACACACAAAAAGTGGGGGAAATTTCCGGTATCTTTTTTAGTTTATGCATTTGGTTCAACACCAATCCTCAAACAAGGTTAGTCTTTCCATCGTCTGTCCTCATCTAATAAGCGATTAAGCTCAGGGAATGTTTTTTCAAAGCTGTTGCCTCGATGTTGATCTAACAATTTTGTGTATTTGTAAAATCTTTTTAGCTTTTCCTCTATATTAGGTTTTTCTTCACTTTTCAAAGCTTCTTTGATTTGATTAAAAAGTACCAATGGTAATAATTCTTTGATTTTAAAAGAGGATTCATATTCTGCAATTTTCAATAAAGCTATTTTTTTGATATTTTTTGGCAAAATAGTAATGTCCAAAAACTCAGGTTCTACACACATACTAAAAAAAGTAAATATTTTATTATTATAGGAATTATAAAGTTCATTCATCCACTTCAAAAGATTGCACAAATCAAGAACATTATAAACCTGAATAACTGGAACAAAATAAAAAGAGGTGTTTTTCCTTTTGCTTTGTAATATTTTTATAATATTTTTTTCAATAGTTTTCCACTTGGAGGGATATCTTATATACTCATTGACTTCCTTGTAACCGTCAACACTAAGTCTTATTTCCACAAAACGGAAATTTCTACAAGCTTCTATAAGTTTATCTGGATTCTGTGTGCAGTTGATGTTAAACATAAGATGAATGTCTTTTGAATAACCTTTTTCTTCTAAATAATTTATTAATTCCCAGTTCTCCTTTACGAGAAGTGGTTCTCCTCCGGTAATATACAGTGCTTTTAACTCTGGAGCCCATTTGTATATAGTTTTCCATACTTTTTTGTTTTTGTGCCAACTTTTTTCATTTATTTTAAGGTATTCAGTATCTATTAAAAATCTCTTATCTCCCTCATTTTTTAGAATTTCTTTTTGTGTTGTTAATAGTTCTCTTTGTTCTTGTTCAATTTTGGAGCTGCTTGCTGGTCCACACATCCGGCATTTTAGATTGCATAAATTTCCAGGACGAATATCCAGATAAAGAGGTGGTTCTTCCACTCTATAGCCATTTGTTCTGGATTTTTTCACTCTCTCTAAAATATTTCTTCCATATTCTGATCTCAGCCACCTTTTAGTATGAATTTGTCTATGAGATCTTCTACCATGTTCTTCATCCTTATTACACCAATAGCACTCTTCAAGCTTTTCTCCTGACAGCATTTTTTTTCTAATTTCTCTTAAACCATAGCCATTCCAATAATCCTCCAGATGATCTTCCACAAGATTATAATCTCTTCCTTTTTCATCTTTTACTGTATGCCAATTTCCAAGACAACATAATGGTAGCTTAGAATGTGACATTAAGGCTATTTCCATCCAGGGGTACACACAAAAAGTGGGGGAAATTTCCGGTATCTTTTTTAGTTTATGCATTTGGTTCAACACCAATCCTCAAACAAGGTTAGTCTTTCCATCGTCTGTCCTCATCTAATAAGCGATTAAGCTCAGGGAATGTTTTTTTAAAACTATTGCCCCGATTCTCATCTAACAGTTTAGTATACTTATAAAAATTTTTTAAACCTTTTTCTATCCCTGTTTTTTCTTCACTTTTTAATATATTTTTTATAGAAACAAGCCCTTTCAAGAAAAAACTGTCATTTCCTTTATAATTTCCTTCATATTCTTCAAATTGCAACAGAGCTTTTTGTTTGATATTTTTTGGTAGAATAGAAATATCTAAATATTTAGCTCCTGTGTACATAATTAGACAGTTAGATATACTTCCATAACTTATTTGCAAATTGTCAATCCATTTAAAAAGCAAAGGTAAATTCAAAATATTATAAACTTGAACAACTGGAGAAAAAGAAAAACTAGTATTTACTTTCCTATTTCTTAATATTTTTATGATATTGCTCTCAATCTCCTCCCACTTAGAAGGATACCTTATATATTCATTTGCTTCTTTATAACCATCCATACTGAATGCAATATCTACATGAGCAAAGTTTGTAAAGGTATCCAGAAGCTTATCCGGTGCTTGAGTGCAGTTGATGTTAAACATAAGATGAATGTCTTTTGAATATCCTTTTTTTTGTAAATAATCTATAAATTCCCAATTTTCTTTAATTAGAGTGGGCTCCCCTCCTGTAAAATACAGCTGTCTCACCCCAGGGGCCCATTTGTAAATACTTTTCCACAACTCTTTTTTTTTGGACCAAAGGAAATCTCTTTCATACTCTTTTCTAAAGTAGCTAGTGTCAAGTAATGGACTTACCTCAGATAGATTATCTTTTAATAATTGTTTCTGCTCCTCATAAATTTTGGAGCTGTTACCAGGGGTACACATCCGACATTTTAGATTGCATAAATTTCCAGGACGAATATCCAAGTAAAGAGGCTGCTTTTCCACTCTATACCCATTGGTTTTACTTTTTTCCACCCTTTCTAAAATCTCTTTTCCATACTTTGATTCCAACCAATAATTATTGGTATTCTGTCTGTATGAATTACCTCCTAAAGATTCCTGACGATAGCAGTATTGGCAGTTTTTAAGTTTTTCACCAGCTAACATTTTTTTTCGGACTGTTCTTAAACCGTAGCTATTCCAGTAATGCTCTAAAGGTTTTTCTCCAAATAGATATTTTTTTGCATTTTTATCTTTCAAGTTTTTTGAAGATAAGCAACACAGCCTGAGATAAGGTGTCGCGCCTATATTAAACTCCATCCAAGGGTAGACACAAAAAGTAGGGGAAGTTTCCAGCACTTTTTTTAACTTATTCATTGAGGGTAAAGCTCATAATTATTTTGAAACCCATGTTTATTAAGTAAATAGAATATCAATTTTGGATTAGATAAATTCAATAAAGTTCAGCATAACATTTTTGTTTTGAATGTTCAATATTTAAATATTGGTTTATAACTATAATATGCTGTAATCTGGATTGTCTCTGAAAAAGTGGACAGTTACTAAGCTTTATCTTTCGTACAATTCATAACTTTTGCTGTCAAGAGCAAAATGTATCTGTGCTTAAGTGTTATAAAAACTTTCAATATAATTAAGAACTTTTTTTCTCAGTTAAATTAGTTTGTTCTGTACACTAACTGTCCTGTTTATTAATCTCACTTTTAATGTTTGGTTCATATACTTTAAGAGGGTTATTTTTTACTAATTTTAAGGTTCATGACAACTTAAGGGGATTATTTCTGATAATTTTTAATAATAGCATATATAAATTATCGTGTCTATGATTAAATCTAAATTCACATTCTTTAAGATGTAAATAAAAGGTTTTTTTATCCATTCCTCTAAACTTTGATAATCTAACTTTAGCTAAACCCCAGAAATTTTCAATTCCGTTGATATGATTTCTAATCTTCTTTTTTTCCTTTTTAGCAAATTCATTCTTTCCATGATGAACTCTATAATGCTTTTTATAACCTAAATCTACTAAACCATCATAAGTCTTAAATCCATCTGTATAAACAATAGCTGATCTAGATATTCTTTGATTTATAAGGGGAATAATGACTTTTTTAGAGCAATTCCTAATAACTTGAGTATAAACTTTACCTTTTCTTTGCTTGAGTCCAAATACAATAGTTTTCCCAGTAAGACCCTCTTCCTCTTCTTCCACGAATACGACGAGCTCCAAAATAACTCTCATCCATTTCCACTTCTCCCTCTTCAAAAATACTTTCCTGTTCACAAAATTCAGTGATCCTTATTCTCACTTGTTTTAAAATTCTATTCACACATATTCTGCTGACACCAGAAAATAAAGCTATCTGACAAGCTGTTAAATCTCCTGCAAATAACTTGATAATTTCTCTAAATTTAGCCTCCGAAATCCTTGAACGAATAAAATACTTATTTTTCATGTAAATACAATAGGTTAACCAATTTTTAAGGCAACTTAAAGTATCATGAACCTAATGTTTTAAAAAAACTCTAACAAACATGTTGTTCTAACAGTTCCTTTTGACTCATGGATACAGTAAAATAACTTAGTATTATCTGTTGAAATGGAGGCCAAAGCAAGGTAAAAAAGACTTGTAATAAATTTAAGAAGTGTTATACAATTAAAATTGAAAGTAATTTATTGATTTTTAAAACTCAGTCAAAATAGCCAATTAATAACTATGAATGATTTTAAGAACCCCGATGAAGTTTCTCCTACCTTCTGCGTCTATCCTTGGATGGAACTTATTTTAGGGCCTACTTCAGATATAAAATTATGTTGTCTTGCTGAAACAGCTGTAGAAGATGAAAGTGGGAAACCCTATATGTTAGGAGAAACTTCCTTGGGAAATTATTGGAATAGCTATGGTTTAAGGGAGGTCCGCAGAAAAATGCTAAATGGGGAAAAAATCAAAGCCTGCAGTTACTGTTATTATCAGGAAAGTATAGGCAGAGCTTCTTATAGAGAAGCTTTTAATAGAGATTGGTTTAATTCCAAATATGTAAGAGACATATTGGAAAGAGTGGAAAAAAGCAAAACCAATGGGTATAGAGTGGAAAAGCAGCCTCTTTATTTGGATGTTCGCCCTGGAAACTTATGCAATCTCAAATGCCGCATGTGCACTCCTGATAGAAGCTCTAAAATTTATACAGAACAAAAACAACTGTTAAAAGATAATCCTTCTGTATCTAATTCATTGCTGGATACCAGCTATCTTAAAGAGGGTTTTTATAATTGGCAGAAAAATAAAGATGTTTGGACAGATATTTATAAGTGGACTCCTGGGATAAAACAACTCTATTTTACCGGAGGGGAGCCCACTCTAATTAAAGAAAATTGGGAATTTATAGATTATTTACAAAAAAAAGGATATTCAAAAGACATTCATCTTATGTTTAACATCAACTGCACTCAAGCTCCGGATAAGCTTCTAAAAACTTTTGCAAACTTCTCTACAGTGACAATTACATTTAGTGTGGATGGTTATAAAGAAGCAAATGAATATATAAGATATCCTTCTAAGTGGGAACAGATTGAAGGTAATATTGTAAAACTATTACAAAACAGGAGAAAAAACATTGATTTTCATTTCTCTCCAGTTATCCAAATTTATAATATTTTAGACCTAACAAAACTATGCAAGTGGATTGATGAATTACAAATAAATTATGGAAATATAATTAACAGCTTAATTATGTGTCTGAGGCCTGATTTCCTAGATATTGCTATTTTATCAAAAAATATCAAACAAAAAGCTCTGTTGCAAATTGAGGAATACGAAAACTCTTATAAAGGCAGTGACAATTTGCTTTTAGAATGTCTTGGTGCTATAAAAAATGTTTTAAAATCTGAAGAAAAACCTGATATAGAGGAAAAGCTAAAAAGATTTTACAAATACACAAAATTATTGGATCAACACCGGGGCAACAGCTTTGAAAAAACATTCCCTGAGCTAAATACTTTGCTAGATGAAGATGGACGATGGAAAAATTAAAGATAATAACTAGATTATGACATAATCTAATATCTATTGAAAGAAAAAAACAGGCTTGCCCATTTTATAATTAAATAGGTCTGCTTGATAAAAGATTCCTATATTACACAGAATTTATTATTTCCCCTTAAAGTATTTTATAACTTTCATCCACTTTTTAAATATTTTTAACCAAAATGATATAAAAAAGCTGTATAAATATTTCTACATTCTGAATACCATTAAGGTAAAAATCTTTTTATATTGTTTTCTTGGAATATTTATGATCTCTTAATAGTTTGAAAAAAATCAACTTATAAAATAGGATTAGAACAAGCTGTTTATACAGATTAGTAAAATAAAATCTCTTAAAGAACCTCAATGCAAGCCCTAACAACAAAACTACAAAGCCATGAGTTGGATAAACAGGCTCAAAAATACAACCTGTCTGCTGAAAGACTCATGGATACAGCAGGATCCAAAGCTGCTGAGTGGCTTTTAAAACAATTTCCTGAATCTGGCCCTTTTATTGTTTTTTGTGGCCCTGGCCACAATGGAGGTGATGGTTGGGTGACAGCCTATTATTTAAAAAAAGCAGGAAAACAGGTGGAGGTTTTTGATTGTGAAAGTTCAAATACACTTCTCAATCAAAAAAAGAAGCAGGCTCAATCTCTTGATTTAAAAGCAAAAAATTTTAATCAATGGCAGATCAAAAAAGGTCAGATTCTTATTGATGCTCTTTTTGGTGTGGGCCTCACTCGCTCACTTGAAGATCCATTTAAAGAATTGGTTTTAAAAATCAATAAAACAACTAACCCTGTTATAGCTCTGGATGTTCCTTCAGGGCTTTGCGCAGACAGAGGGATCATTTTAGAAGATAAAAACTTACCACCAAGATCAACAATAGAAAGAGATAAAAGTTCCAAACTGCAATCAGATTCAAACACCTCTTCAAAGTTTTTCACACACAAAAACTTTGTCAAAAGTTATGCCGTTCAAGCAGATTGGACACTTTCTTTTGCTTTGGCAAAGCCAGGTTTTTACTTAAATGAAGGACCTGCCCATAGTGGTAAAATTGTTATCTTGCCTATTGGCTTTCCAAAAAAACTTTTAGATACAGTATGCAACTCTATCTATCTTGTTAAAAAAAAAGATGTCTGTGTTTTTCTCCCTTCCTATAAAGACACAGCCAACAAAACTCATAGAGGTTGGTCACTTATTGCTTCAGGACACAATGGCATGTGGGGCTGTGGTCTTCTGACCTGTCAGGCCGCTTATACTGTGGGCAGTGGTTATGTCACCTGGGCCGCTGAAGATTACCCTTATGAAAAAAGTTTGAATATACCAGAGGTTCTTCTCAGTCGCTTTGAGGATAAACATTTATTTGATAAAAAAACGGCTGTAGGAGCTGGCCCAGGGCTTGGGTTTTCAAAACAAGCAGAAGATTTTATCTTAAAATTAAAAGAGCTTGATATTCCTATTGTTCTGGATGCAGATGCTCTTACTCTCCTGGCCAAAAATAATTTTCCAAATCTAAATAAAAACTTTCTTCTCACACCACATTCAGGGGAACTCTCACGCCTAATGAATGTATCCTCTAATGAGATTGATAAAGATCGCCTGTTCTATTCAAAGCAAGGAGCTAAACAATACAAGACCTGGCTTTTACTCAAAGGTTTTCACCCCATTTTATCTGATGGAGAAAAGAACTGGATTATCCACACTGGAAATTCAGCTTTAGGGAAAGCTGGAACAGGAGATGTCTTAACAGGGATTCTAACAGGTTTAATGGCCCAGGGCTTGTCTGTGTTTGAAGCCAGCCTTTTAGGAAATATCCTACAAGGGGAAACTGCAGAAAACTGGATAAAAGAAGGGAAAGATATAAACTCATTTTCTGCAAGTGAAATTATAAGAGAGCTTCCTTTTGTTATGTCAAAAATCCGCCATTCTGCCTATAAAAAAAATGAGATGCCCTATTGAGGAAATATTTGAAATGTTTCAACCCCTTAAATAAGGACAAAGTTTACGAGTCATGTAAGTTTTTAAGATAAATATTCAAACGTAGATAGAAAGAGCTGTGATAAGCTTTTTTTGAGTTTTTCTTTAAATTCAAAGGGTGTTGATAAGTAGTCTGTTTTTAAGGAAATACGCTCAATTCATCTAAACTTTTTTATTAAAATCTTGAAGGTTTTGTCCTTTTTGCTGTTTCCCCTTTCCGGTTGGTCTAAAACTAATTTTAAATGAAGATGTTGATCAGTAACTTAGAGCTGACTTGCCAACTGCGATTTCTGAAATGAGGGGCAGGACATTATGAAAAGCCCTATAGAATATAGAAAATTGATGGATCAAGTTGTCTATTTGAAATGGGGGTCAGAACAAATAATTATTTAATGGCCTTGGACTATAGACCTGTTGTCTATAATTTTTACCATTATAACTCCTTAGATTCATTTACTTTTTTTTGAATAGGGTCTAGACTAAAGCGTGTAAAATACAACTAGACTTGTAAATATAGGAGTAAAACATGAGAGATAAAACAACATTAACCAAAGCTGATATTGTTCAATCCATTTACAATAAAATTGGTTATACCAGAAAATTCAGTGAAGAGCTTGTAGAGGAGCTTTTCAACAATATAAAAGATCATCTAATAAAAGGCCAGGGCATTAAAATCCATGGATTTGGAAAATTTGTATTAAAAGATAAAAAAATGCGCAAAGGAAGAAATCCAAAAACAGGAAAGACCTTAATGATTTCTGCAAGAAGAGTGTTACTTTTTCATGCCAGCACAACTTTTAAAAAAAGGTTTTAAACAACATGATTAAAAGGACAAAGATGCAAGATGAACCAGTTTCCCAATCTTGTAATTTTACTAAAAAACAACCGAGAAAACCTAAGCATCTGCATCTTAGGCAAAAAGACCTATGGTTAAATTAGAAAATTGTTTTAAAAAAATTTTAGAACAAATCAATAATCTTCCAGAAAAACTCAATTTCAAGATTGGAGAGACCGGAAATATTGTAGGGGTTCCCAATCATGTTTTACGGTATTGGGAAAGAGAATTTCCTATTTTAAAACCAGAAAAGTTCACAAACAATCAGAGAATATACACCAAAAAAGACATACAAATTTTACTTTTAATTAAATATCTGCTTTATAAGGAAAAGTTTTCTATAGAAGGTCTAAGGAAACACCTGCCTTCTTATTACCAACAGTTAAACCACTATAAAAATGAACCACAAATACAGACTATCAATACAGAAAAGAAAATTTATAAACTGATAAAATCCCTTTCACAGATGCGAAATATAATGGATAGCTTTGATCAGCCCATTAAAAAAAATAATATTTTTTCTTAAAACCCCTCCTTAGTCTTGATGACATTTATCTACACACTTCATTCAGCCGACTTCCCATTTCAAAACTCTAGCGTTTTTATTCGTAGAAAAACTTAGTTTAATACAAAGTTTATTCCATAAATGGGGGAGCTTGTCCTTTATAAGTTCAGGCCATTCAACAAAAACAATCCCTGGTGAGCAAAAAATATCCCAAAAGGCTGTTGTTTCTAATTCTGTTTCAGCCTTTAAACGAAAAAGATCAACATGATAAATAAAGGCTTTATTATTCTTTTTATAAACATTGATAAGAGAAAAAGTTGGAGAAGAAAGCTCCTGCTCAAATACACCAAGAGCTTTACACATAAAATAAACTGCTTGACTTTTACCTACAGCTAAAGGACCTTCAAGCAAAACCAATTGGGGAATTTCAAAAAATTGAGCAAAATCTGCGCAAATTTTATTAAGTTCTTTTAAGTTGTTTACTTTTTTTGTCTGCACTTTTCTTTTAAAAAAAATTCAATAAGGCTTCTTGAGAACAGGGATGAGCTTCTTTCTGAGCTTTTTCATAAGCCGTTCCTCAGTTTGTCGGACAGCCTCCCTTGAAATAGAAAAATCATCAGCGATATTTTGCAAGGTGAGGGGAGGGTCTTTTAACAAACGACCTTTTATAATTGCATTTTCTTGTTTATTAAAACCCTTTTCCATATTTTTCAAATGGGTCCTTAAAAGCTGGCTCATCTGTTTCAATGAAAGACTCTCATATAAAGAGGATGAATTATCAGGCTGAATATCCAAAAATCTTTTGCTATTATCACTGCCTATAGATTGATCCAGACTGAGATCCTTTTTCAAAACCACTTCTTTCATTGTTTCTATATCCTGAACTTTAGTTTGTGTTTGTTTGGCAATAGCTGGCAATAACCGGGGCCTAGAGTATTCATCCAGCCTTTGTTTTTCCTTTTGCAAAAGATAAAAAAGCCTCTGCTGTTTTTTATTAGTCCCCAAACGAACTATAGAGTGATGACTCATTAAATATTCTTGAATATACCCCCTGATCCACCAAACAGCATAGGTAATAAGCCTGGCCCCTTTATAGGGGTTAAACTCCTTTACAGCCCGAAGCAGCCCTATATTTCCCTCTTGAATCAAATCCATTACCTTTGAGCTGAATTTGCTGTATTCTGCAACCACCTTGACAACAAATCTCAAATTAGACTGAATAAGCTTTTTGCCCGCTTCCTCATCTTTTGTCTCAAAATAAGCTACAGCCAAAGCATACTCCTCTTCTTTTGATAAAAGAGGAGTTTTTGAAATTCTAGCCAGATAATTCTGAAGGGCGCTCCCTCCTTCAGTAATAGAAGGAATGACTTCCGGAGACACCACAGAACTTTTAACAAGAGATTTTTTTGAAGGCAAAGGTTTTCGTTGTTTCGCTTTTTTGGATTTTACATTCTTGCTCATATTTTATACTGATCCTGTTTAGCTTTTTTAGTTTGTCAAGCCTTTTATATCCTTGTTATCTAACAACTCAAACCTCTAACATTAAAAAAAATTAATTTAAAGCTTGAAATAATATAAAAAGCTATGACAAAATCAATTTAATTTTATAAAAAATAACCGCATGATTTAATTTTCTTATAACAGATTGAAAAAAAACAATAATTTTAAAAATTAAAAAATAAACCAGTTATGCTAACAAAGGAAAAATGACATGACTCAAAAAAATAACAAAAATTTATTTTTGGAAATGCTTAAAAGCTTTTTTTCCCTCTTAGGGATTGCTCTTTTGATCTTATCTTTTCGCTGGCTATTTCTAGAGCCTTTTGTTATCCCTTCTGGAAGTATGATACCAAGCCTTTTAATACGGGATCATATTGCTGTTAATAAATTTGCTTATGGAATTCGTTACCCCTTCACAAAAAAACATATATGGAGAAAAGGTATACCACGAAGGGGGGATGTTGTTGTCTTCCGTTCCACTGAAGATAAAAAAATTATGGTTAAAAGAGTGATTGGCCTTCCAGGGGACACTCTTTTTATTGATGAAAAAGGACAGGTTTGGATTAACAATGAAAAACTTTACCGTGAATTAATAATAGATCCTAAAAACTCAAAAGATTTTTATACTGTCAGTGAACGAAGTCTAGGAGCTAGCTATGATGACTATGATTTTTTTATAGAAAAAACAGACAGTCGCAAGTATCGTGTCATACAAAGACTTGGCGTTTATGCCCGCTGGTCGACTGAAATTTACATTATTCCAGAAAACTCTGTCTTTGTTTTAGGAGACAACCGTGATGATTCAAGAGACAGCCGCTTTTGGGGGCCTCTCCCTCTGGACAACATTCTGGGACGAGCTTTTGGGATATGGCTGAGTTGTGAAGAAACTTTTTTTTCTCTTAGAATCTTATGCGATCCCACAACCCTTCGTGGAAAAAGAATATTCAGAACAATTAAATGACTGACTCTATATTAAAACCTGCCCTTTTAACATATTCTCTAAACATTCAAAAAAATTAATGTTTTCATTATAATAAAATTTTTCAACCCAAAATGAGTTTAAAGTGGAGAAGCAGAAAAAAAACCAGTTGGAATTGGAAACCCCTCTGCAATATGTAAAAGGTGTAGGTCCTAAACTTGCTGAATATTTAAAAAAAAGCTCCCTCTTTACTGTTCATGATTTTATAAACAGATTCCCCAGGGCTTACCAGGATAATCGCAGGCTTTCAGGACTTAGGGATATTGTACCCAATCAACCTGTTATAGTGTCTGTTGATGTTATCAAAAAAAACATTATTCCTCTTAGGGGAAGAAATAAAAAAATCTATGAAATCATTTTAGGTGATGGCTTTCATTCTGTTTCCTGTAAATTTTTCAAATTGCCTTATAAAAACTGGTTTAACTCTTTAAGAGTGGGAGAACGGGTGGAAGTCAGGGGAAAAGCCAGCCTTTACCGTAACCGCCTGGAGTTCCATCATCCACAGATTTTTCCTGCCAGTCCTGAAGAAAACGCAAATGAAAAAGATTTGGTTTTAGCTCTTTATTCAGAGATAGATCAAATTTCACAGCATAAAATACGAAGCATAATGAAAGAAATTTTTAAACATTTAAAACTTTCTGAAACTGACTTGGAATGGCTTCCGGAATGGTTGAAAAAAAAATACCAGCTGACTTCCCGATTAGAGGCTTTAAAAGGGGTTCATTTTCCCGATGCAAATAGAATTGATGATTACCTGAACTTTAAAACAGAGTTTCAAAAAAGACTTATTTTTGACGAGTTTTTTGAGTTGCAATTTTACTTTGCCTTAAAAAATAAAGGCTGGAAGATGGGTAAAGCCCTTAAAATTTCTATTGATAAATCTGCTCTTTTTAAAATGGAAAACAGTCTGCCCTTTTCCTTAACCTCTGCTCAAAAAAAAGTTCTGGAAACTATTTTTTCCGATTTAAACTCTGATCATCCCATGCATCGCCTTATACAGGGAGATGTGGGCTGTGGAAAAACAATCGTGGCTCTTATGTCTGCTTTAGCTTGCGCAAAGGCGGGTTATCAAACAGCTATTATGGCCCCTACAGAGATTTTAGCCCAACAACACTATAAAAATGCCCATCATTTTTTAGAGCCTTTTGGTGTAAAAGTTGAAAAATTAACTGGAAAAATGAAAGCCTCTGAAAAACGAACTGTAGCTGGGGTTTTAAAATCCGGATTTTGCCATATCTGTATAGGAACTCATGCCCTTATACAGGAAAATATTCAGTTTCATAATCTAGCTCTTGTTATAGTGGATGAACAACATCGTTTTGGCGCTCATCAAAGAGCTTTGTTAAAATCCAAAGGAGAGCAGCCTCATTTTCTAGTAATGACAGCTACACCCATACCCCGAACACTCTCTCTGGCTATTTATGGAGACCTTGATATTTCCATTATTGATGAATTGCCCCCAGGAAGACAGACCATCACAACCAAAAGAGTCTTTCCCTCAAAGAGAAAAGAAGTTTTTGATTTTGTCCAACAACAGGTTCAAAAAGGCCATCAAGCTTATGTGGTTTACCCTTTAGTAGAGGAAAGTGAAAATTTTGATTTTAGAAATGCTGTCCAGCAGTATGAAAAACTAAAATCCTATTATAAGGATTTAAACTGGGGGCTTCTTACGGGTCGTATGAGTTCAGAAGAAAAACAGTGGATCATGGACAGTTTTTTAAAAGGGGAAATACAGGTTTTGGTCTCCACCACAGTGATTGAAGTGGGAGTGGATGCTCCTAATGCCAATATAATGGTGGTGGAAAACGCTGAACGTTTTGGTCTCTCTCAACTGCATCAGCTTAGGGGCAGAGTGGGAAGAGGTGCCCATAAAAGCTACTGTATTTTGATCTTGGGAGAACGCTTTTCCAAAGAATCATCAGAACGAACCTATATTATGCAAAGCGCCTCTGATGGTTTTAAAATAGCAGAAAAAGACCTTGAAATAAGAGGACCAGGAGAATTTTTAGGGAGCAGGCAGTCTGGTCTCCCCAGTTTTAAAATAGCCCATTTAATCCGTGATGCAAAATACCTGTCCTTGGCAAAAAAAGCCGCTTTTGATCTAGTATCCATAGATCCAAAACTGGAAAAAATGAAGCATCAGGCCATTAAACATAAATTTAAGGAGTTGTCTGAATCCATCCGTCCAGGTTAGAATGTATCATAGCGGTGCTTTAATTTTAAAACAAGAAAAAATGTTATTGCCGCTGTTTGAAAAGATGAATAAAAAAAACTCTACATTGGAAAAATTTTTTATATCTTCCCCCATTGGCTCTTTGGAAATCTGTATGAGACAACATAAACTTTACTCTATTTCAAAATTACAACAAAGAAATCTTAAAAAGCTTATTAATGAATCAAAAATAAAGATTAACTCCTATCAAATGATTGATAAAAATACCTCTTATATTATTGATTTTAGGTCTCAAAGCATTATAAAAAAACAACCCCTTTCCTCTTTTGCGCAATCTTCTCAAAGTCAACTGAACCATTACTTTAAAGGAAAACTTAAAAAATTTAATATCCCCTTATTTACAAGGGGAACCCGTTTCCAGAAAAGGCTCTGGAAGATACTGCAAACAATCCCCTGGGGGGAAACACAATTTTACAGCCAGCTGGCAAAAAAGATGAATATTCCAAAAGGGGCAAGGGCTGTGGGAAATGGCTGCGCTGCAAATCCCTTTTTAATCGTTGTTCCTTGCCATAGAGTTTTATCCAAACAAGGCTGGGGTGGTTTTACTTTAGGCTTAAAAGCTAAAAAACAACTCCTTTTTTTGGAAAAAACATAAATTCAGTTAGTCTGTGTTTTTGACAAATTTATGAAATATAGAGTTGTATCTTTGATTTGTTTTTATATTGCTTTTGCGAGCCAGGCTCTTTCACAAGAGATTGTATTTCCTTATCAAAATTGCAACCCATTCAATGAAAACTTCACCCAAAGGCTTGCCTATGACTTTTCCACCACAGAAGCTAAATTTTGTTTTGATTGTAAAAAAAATAAATCCCCTTCAAATGAGGTGGTTCAGAAAATTTCTATGGTTCTTGAGCCGGCTGTTATCCCCAAACAATGCTTTTTAGCAATGGCTCTTAGAGGAAATAAGATATTTTCTGATGAGCAGTATGTTTTTTGCGAAGATAAACATTCAAAGAATATTAAACATTATAAAAGACTCTGTGTTAATGAAAACTATATCAATATGCTGATGAATGTTTGGAATTATATGTCCAAATGTTTTAATCATGACTCTCAGAGGCAAAAAGAGATTTTCCATCTTATCAATCAGGAATCTGGAGGTATTTTAAATGTAAAAAGCGGTAAACGGGCAAGATGTTTGGGGCAGGTGACAATAAAGTATGTAAAAGATATAAATAAGCGCATAAAATTAAGAAACAAAACAGGGGAGAAAGGGCGAGAAATAAAGAGATTTTTAAATATCTATGATGAAGTCATGCAACGTTGTCCTGAATTGGAAGAAAAGGTATTGACAAATGTTAATGCCATCACCTGCCAAACCACTCATGATCCCTATGTTTGTCTTTTTTACTCATTTGCTGATATAGAATGGAACCGCAGAAGAATCCATGAATATTTAAATGCAACCTCAAACCACATGAAAGGAAGAGCATTTACAGACGCTGAAAAACAAAGTTTTAAGCTCCCTATAAAACTGAATGAAATGTTAGTTGCTAAAGTTCGGGTGAATGGCAAGGAGACAAACATGGTTTTTTGGGATGATTCCGATCTCTATGATAAACTTACAGATCCTAAAACTTCCATAATACCGTCATCAATACAAAAAGTCCCTCTGTTTAGAACTCAGGAGAACATTGAGTTGATGTTTAACTATTGGTCTCATAATGGAGGATTGATTTACTCCTATCGCCGTATGACTGACATGACAAAAAGGTTAAAACAATCCTTAACCAAGGGTTGTAATAAAAAATCCTGGGAGAAAAGATGCTTTCTAAGAGAGCAAATACAAAGTGGGAATGGTTTAAGAACAAGCAGTGTCCTGTCAGTTTTTGAGCAGGACATATTTCGCCACCATCCCAATAAAGAACAAAGGAGACGGACAGCCAATTATATCAGGAGAATACTTGAAACAAATAATCAAACTTTTGGATTTAAGCTAAAGTCAGCACAGACAAATACCATGATAAGTTATTATATAAACTCTGTAAAATTTAAAAAGAAAGGTCTTAAATTAAAACATGAAGATGCTTTGGCTTTTCAAGAAAATGTCTCAAGACTCTGTCCAAAAATAGATATATTGAATGATAAAAAAACTGAAGAAGAGCCTATGCTCTTGAGTGAAGCCTGTTTAGTTTCCGATCAATATTGAAAACCTTGCGCCAAACCTGTTTGAACTTTGAATTTTTCCAGATGAAAAACTTAAAATGCAAACAAAGTTGGTATAACTTAAACTGATTTTTCTTTTTTAATTTGTTTTATATCCTCATCGTCTTCAATCAAAATGTCACTTTTTGAGCGGGCTTCCTCCAGACTTGTCTTTTGCGCTCTTTTTAAAAACTGCTGGGAAATCTTTCCCTGGCTGGCTCTTTCCTCTTGTTCAGAAAGATCCACAACAACATCACCAAAACAATACAGTTGACAGGCCAATCGCCTTTGATCCACATAGTGCCCCTGCCCTATGAGCTTTAACTCCTTGGCTGTAGGCATAAAAAGATTGGCCTCCCCCTCCTTAACAAAAACACGGCAATCCCCACAGCTGCAAAGACCATTACAGGAGGACTGAATACGAAGCCCCAATTCCCTGCTAATTTCCAAAACAGTTTTGTCAGGATTAACATCCACTTCTATATTTTGAGGAACAAATTTTAATTTCATTTTGTCTCTCACCCTTCTTTTTGTTTTATACTCTTAATTTTCTCTTCTAATTCTTCAATGGATATATTTTTATAGTCATTAAATATTTCTTTATTTCTTTTTGAGTAATGTCCCAAGCCTCTATTGCCTGTATCAAGAAATCTATTGTTTTCAAACTTTAGTTTAATACTGTTTAAAGAAATTTTTGCTTTTTTAAAATCTTCATCTTCTGCTAGAGCTTCACACAGCTTTTCTTTATCGCCATTTTCCTTACACACCCTCTTATAAGCAAGAAGAACTTTTAATTCATGAATATCCTCCCACTTCAAATTTATTCTTTTGAATTTTCTTTTTCCAAAACTGAGTATAAAATCTTGATTTTTCTCATGGCTTAAATCAAGAGTGATTTGAGGATCAGTTATTTTTTCTCCATCCTTTTTTACAGCCCCTGATAAAATCCCTCTCCGGGCCTCACTGTTAGAAGAGCTAAGCCCCGTTTTTTTAATCAGCTCACAAATCCCTATCTTCTCAAAACGAGAAGAGTCCTGATATTCAGGAATGTGATCAGGGAGTCCTCTCTTGGAAAACACCCTCATAAATTCCTCCTGAGCCTTATCAGCCTCAGCCTCTCCATAAAGAGAGCAAACCAAAGCCCATGCCAATTTCTCTTTCTCCTTTTTGGGATGAAGGCTTTTCTCTAAAAAAGAATTTTTCAAATCTTCTTCCCTTCTTTCCCCTTCCGTAAAAAGATCCCAATAACGGGCAAGCAGATCATCAGAAATTTTCATAATCTTTCCATAAATATCCTTAGGGGAATCATTAAAACTGACAGCATTGTTTAAACTTTTGGACATTTTCCAGGCGCCATCTGCATTCCAGTTTCCATCCCTTTTCATATTTTCGTTTAGACTTTGTTTTGCATCAATGCCCTCTAAAAGAGGGAGGGTTAAAACAACCTGAGGGCTTTGATTAAAATGCTCCTGCATATCACGGCCTAAAAGAAGATTAAAAAGCTGATCTGTCCCACCCAACTCTACATCAGCCTTAAGCTCCTTAGAATCGTAAGCCTGCAAAACAGGATAAAAAAACTCATGTAAAAATATAGGCTTTTTTGATTTATACCTTAAGGAAAAATCATTTCTTTCCAAATGGCGGGCTACAGTAAATTTAGAGGCAATGTTAAGGATAAAATCTTTTAAATCAATTTTTTCCAACCACTTTGAATTATAAACTAATTTTGTTTTTTTGGGATCCAGCCTTTTAAAAAAAGATAAAACTTTTTGGCTGTCTTCATCCAGTCTTTTTGTTATCTTAAAGTTTTTTCCTGCAGCCTGTTCCTTATAAGTCTCCGCTCCTTTTTTTACTTCTTCAAAAGAGAGTGCGGGTCGTGTTTTATTTTGCCCAGAAGGGTCTCCAATGCAGGCTGTGAAATCCCCAACAATAAAAAACACTTCATGTCCTAAATCCTGGAACTGACGCAGTTTATGGATCACAATGGAATGGCCTAAGTGCAGATCCGGCCTTGAGGGGTCAAAACCAGCTTTAATTTTAAGAGGTCTTTCCAACTTTAGTTTACTGAGAAACTCCTCTTTATTGATTAAATCCACTGAGCCACGGGAGAGAATTTCATACTGCTCTTCAGCAGAGATATCTGGTGATAGCGTCCTAATAGATGTCATGTTTTTTCCAAAGTTCATATCATTTGTCAAATTGACAAAATCTCTCATTAACAATCATCGGGCATGCTCCACAATACGATATTCACGAATAACACTCACTTTAACCTCTTCACTTAAATTCATCTCACTTTTTATTTTTTCCGCAATATCCCAGCTAAGCATAGACATTTGTTCTTCATCAATCACTTTAAAAGTATCAACAAGAACTCGAATCTCTTTACCAGCCTGAATGGCAAAGCTGCGTTTCACACCATCAAAACTGTTGGCTAGGGATTCCAAATCCTTTAGTCGGTTAATATAGCTGTCTAATAAAGATCTTTTAGCGCCTGATCGGGAGCGGGACAGGTTGTAAGCCGACTGTAAAATATGATCCAGAAGACTGCGCGCCGGCTCTTTTCCGTCATGACAAAGGATAGCCTGACAAATGGCTTTATTCTCACCCTGTTTTTGACAAAACTGAGCGCCTACAAAAGAATAACTCCCCTCTACAAAATGGGGCACACCCAAGCCAATAGCACTTAATAAACCAGCCCGACAGGCCGGTTTCTTTTCCACACCAAGCTCTCCAGCCAGCAATGACGAAATATAAGCCATTTCTGTGGAATATTTTAAAAGATTTTGTCCTTCAATAAATCGGTATTTAAGACTGCCTAAAACTCTTATAATTTCCGGATTTATATCATGTATTCCCAGATCAAAACAGATCTTCTTTCCATCTTCTTTCATTTCAGAAAGAATCTCTTTACGGATTTTTTCCACCACCTCTTCAATAAAGGCAGGATGAACTCGTCCCTCTTCCATAAGTTTTTCAATGGCTTTTTTGGCTATAGCTCTTCGGACAGGATCAAAACAGGATATGGTTACGATCTCCTGGCCCTCACCAATTAACAAATCCACACCGCAAGTAGCTTCCAAAGCCCTGATATTTCTCCCTTCACGGCCAATAATCTTTCCCTTTGTTGCAGAACCTACAATGGGAAGAGTTTCCACAGTCCTCTCTGCTGTAACTTCTGCTGAATAACGAGACATAGCCTGAGCTAAAATAAGCTTGGCCTTTTTTTCCCGATCAGCCTTCATTTCCTGCTCCATCTGCATAAGTTTCCCACTCATCTCTTTTTTAACATCAGCCTCAAAGGTTTTTTTAAGGTGCTCCCTGGCCTCCTCTTTAGTCATAGAAGCCAACTTTTCAATAGCCTGCTCTGACTCTTCTTTTTCCTTTTGAAGATTGGTTTTAAGGCCCTGCACCTTTTGTTGAGAGATCTCCAGCAATTCTTTTTCCTGTTCCAGTTCAAGTTCCACTTTCTTTAACTCCGCCTGTTTCATTTGAAATTCAGCTTCCATTTGATTTTGTCTTTTTTTCAAACTGTATTCCTGATTTTGAAGCTTTTCCTTTGTTGTCTTAATCTCATAGGAAACTCTTTTTGCCTCTTTCTCTCCCCATTGTTTAGCCTCTTGTTTAGATGTTCTTTCTATTTTTGATGCCTGGGATTTTGCCCTATTTAAAATCATATCCACTTCCTCTTTTAAGTTCTGTTCCCTTCTTCGGGCTGTAAGTCTTAAATAAAAAAGGAAAAAGGCTGAACCAATAAAAAGACCAAATATAAATGTCGCAAGGCTTTCTAAAAAAAATTTATCCATAGTTTTTACCTCTTCTTTTTGTTTTCATGTATGTTTGACCTCTCTTTAAACAATATTTCCGTTAAAACATTCGTTTTAAACTTGTATAGCTTTTTTCTCCTGCATTACTGGTTTAAGAACAAAACGATCTGTAATTAAAACATCCATTAATATATCGTGTTTTAATACAGGAAGCTTCTCGTTGTGAATCTGTTCAGAAAAAGCCACTCCTATAAAAAGGACCTGACCGCCTTGAGCAAAATTTAAAATTCTTGCTAAAGGATTGTTCTTTTCTTTTGAAAAAAATGCTTTATGATCAATCATAGCCAGGGTTTTGTCATAAAACCCTTTCCCTCTGCCAAGCCGCCCTCCTCTTCTATCAAAAACTCTGCCAGGAACAATAAAAACAGAAATTTCACTAAGCTCAATTTTATTTTTTGGCTTTGCTATAGGCTCAAGAATTGAAAAACTGTTTTTTTGCCATCGTCCAGCAGGCTTATAAAATTCCAAAACGGAATCCTTTATAACAGGAAAACAAACTTTATTTTTCCAAAGTTTATAAAAAGGAGACAGGCAAGGCTCATCCTTTAAAGCCTGATAGCCAGCTATATAAGCTGCCTGCTTCCAAAATGGCAGCTGATTCAAGAAGGCCACAATCTGCTTTTGTTTTTGTATTTTTAATGAGGCAGCAAGGCTGTTTATATTCTTCTTATAAAAAGACCTAAGGGATTTTTTATTATTTTGAAACTTTTTAGATTCTGTTTTGGAAGAAAAATAAGAATTTTTGTTAAGTCCTGGCATTATGAAAACTCCTTTTTACTCTAGGGAGTTTTCAGGCCGAATTTTGAATTAAAAAGCAAGAACTCTTAAGAAGCCCTATAGGTTAATTTCAAACTTTGTGCCACCAGAGGAAGACTCAAGATCCGCCAGAATGTCTTTTGCCTGGGATTCCAGGCTGTTTATATTTTCATCAATAGCCCTTTTTAGTAAAAGCTTATCTTCCGCAAAATGAAGACAAGTTAAAAACAAGGCCTTTTCAACAGAAATTTTCTTATAAGAATTTTGAATTTCATTCAACTTTTTTTCCACCTCTGATCTCAAGGCTTCAAACACCACCTTATCATGATCTGTTTTCAGCTTAAAAAATTGGGATTGAAATTCAACATCATAAGTATTCATGAACATTCCTAAACTGTAATCTGGAGTTCCCCGACTCCCAAACAACCTAAATTATAGATTAAGCCCTGAATGCCGTCAAATTTTAGTTGGACTTTTTTAAACAAAAAGCCCCTTTAATTTCAGTCTTTTTAGAATAACTCTATTTGAATTTTTAAGTTTTTATTGAGTTATGAGTCTGGCTTTCATTATATACATTCTTTTATCTGAAAAAGCTTAAAATTCAAACAGGGGCTGTCTAAAACACTTTTAAATCAAAAGTTCTTGCTTTTGTTTTTCAGGAAGAACACTATAACCATGCATTTCCATGGAAAAACTAGCCCTCCCCTGACTGAGAGACCTTAAATCTGTCGCATAGCCAAAAAGCTGTGTTAATGGGACAAGAGCTGTGATGAGTTTCAAATCCTTTTGTTTTTCCATATCTTCCACACGGCCTCTTCTGGTATTCAAATCTCCAACAATAGCCCCTGTAAATTCTTCCGGACTTATCAGTTTTAAGCGAAAAACAGGCTCTAAAAGCTCGCTTCCCGCCTGACGCAATCCTTTACAACAGGTTTGATAAGAGCAGGATTGAATAGCCAATAGACTTAAATCCTCCTCCTTATATTCCAATTTAAGTAAAGATATTTTTAAATCTCTCATGGGATAAGCCATAAGAGGGCCGGAAGATATGGCTTGTCTAAGACCATCCTCAAAAGACGATAAGACTTCTGGAGAGGAATGTTCATATTGGCTTTTATCAAAAACCACTCCCTCCCCTCGTTCTAAAGGCTCTATATTCAGGGAAACTTTAGCAAAATGACGACGCCCCTGTATTTCCTGATCAAACTCACCGGAACCTTCCCAAGAAGAAGAGGGGGTTTCTCTAAAAGAGACTTGAGGTTTCCCAATGCGCGCAGATACTTTATAATCTTTTAGAAGCCGATCCAATAGAATCTCAATATGAAGCTCCCCCATTCCCATTAAAAGAATCTGTCCTGTCTCTTCATTTTTTTTTGTTTGACAGGAGGGGTCTTCTCTTTCCAGTTTTCTGAGGGCCTCTATAATCTTGGCTTGATCAACAGAGCTTTTTGGCTCAATAGCCACAGATAAAACAGGTTCAGGAAAAATCAAGCGCTCTAAAGCAATACTCCTTTCCTTAACGCAAAGGCTATCCCCCGTTTGCGTCCATTTTAAACCCACTACAGCGCCTATATCCCCTGCCCTCAGTTCAGAGAGTTCTTTTCTGGAATTGGAATGCATTTTTAAAACCTTCTGTATCCTCTCTGTCTTATCCTGTCTGGAATTATAAACCAGCTGTCCCGTTTTTAATATCCCAGAGTAAACACGGACATAAGTTAAAGTCCCCGAAAAGGAATCAAAGGCAATTTTAAAAGCCAAGGCAGATAAAGGCTCTTTGTCATCTGTTTTACATAGCACAGTCTGACCTTTAAAATTTTTTCCCTCAGCAGGGGGTATATCAAAAGGGGAGGGAAGATAAGTCTGAATGGCATCCAAAAGGGGTTGAACGGCCTTCTTTTTAAATGCCGAACCGCAAAGAACAGGAGTAATTTGCAAATTAAGAGTTTGTTTTCTAATGGATGATTTTATCTCCTTAATTGTAAGATTTTCATCGTCCAAATATTTTTCCATAAGTGGCTCATCCTCTTCTACAAGTTGCTCTATTAATTGCTCCCGTCTCTCCTGAACAAGCTCCTTATATTGATCAGGAATATCCTGAGTTGAAAAGTCCTTGCCATCTTCATCCTGATCCCAAATCAGCATTTTTCGCTCTATTAAATCCAATACCCCCTGAAATTTTTCTTCCCGGCCAACAGGATATTGTAAAGCTAAGGGTTTTAAACTCAGTTTTTTTTCAATAGAGACAAGACTTCTTTCAAAATCAGCACCGACACGATCCATTTTATTCAAAAAGCAAATTCTAGGAACTTTATAATTATCAGCCTGTCTCCAAACTGTCTCTGACTGAGGCTCTACACCATGAACAGAATCAAAAACAGCCACCGCTCCATCTAACACCCTTAATGAGCGTTCCACTTCAATAGTAAAATCAACATGACCTGGGGTATCAATCAGGTTGATATAAATATCCTTCCAATAACAAGCTGTAGCTGCAGAGGTGATGGTAATGCCGCGCTCCTGTTCCTGCTCCATCCAATCCATAACAGCCGTTCCATCATGAACCTCGCCCATTTTTCTGCTTAAACCGGTATAAAAGAGTATTCTCTCACTTAAGGTGGTCTTACCCGCATCAATATGCGCCATAATACCAATATTTCTGATTTTATTTTTAATCTGTTGATAAGACATTAATGTTATTTTTAAAATAGAGGGGCAAAAAATACAATGATTAAAGAAAATAAGTTAGCTGTTCCGCAAAACTTTTTAATCCTTTTGTCTTTTTTCTTATTTGTTGCTGAAAGAACCCGGGTAAAAAAAACACTCTTTAGCCTATGAATCTGTCCCCATACTCATTCTGTTTAAAACTTAAAATTTTTATTGAAATAAAAATCGTATCTCGCTTGAGCAAGGGAGTCAAAAGCTCAGATTTATCCCTCTTATTCTAATGGAGATAGTAATTTACTCTTCCATTTTTTTAAAACCTCATCAAACAGGATTACACAATTAGAAAAAAATTGTGAAAAAATGGAAATACCATTTAAACCTTGACTTTAAAAATCTTATAGTATTTGAATTATACAAATCTGTTTAGTAATTTTTTTTCATTTTTCTACATGAGCAAACACATTCTGCCTTTACTGCCCGCAAACTCTTACAGACTGATTGCCTATGTGGCTACAGCTATCACAGGATTTGTAGCCCTTTGCGCCCAAACGATCTGGCAAAGGCATTTGGCTATTTTAACAGGCAGCGAAGCTAAATCTCTTAGTTTGGTAATTGCTATATTTTTGTTAGGTCTTGCCGGAGGTTATTATGTTTTTGGGCTTCTTACAAATAGAAAACAAGGGCTCCGATTTCAGCTCCTTAAATACTATGGTTATATAGAAATGCTTACAGGTCTTTATATTGGCCTCTTTCCTTTTTATTTTGAGTTTTTAAAAAGATTGAGTTTTAACTCTGCCAACCTTCTAATTATAGACATTCTCATAAGTTTTATGGCCCTTTTGCTCCCCACATTTTTGATGGGAGCCTCTATTCCTCTTCTGACAGCGACACTTCCCGATAACTCCAAAGAAGTAAATACTGTCCACGCAAAAGTTTATGGTTGGAACAGTTTTGGAGCCTGCTTTGGAGTTTTGGTCTCTGGCTTTTATTTAATTCCTTTCTTTGGCTTAAACTTAAGTCTAAATATAATTGGTATATTAAATGTTCTGGCTTCCCTGGTTTTTATCGGCAATGGTCTATCAGGTCTCATTCACAAACAGGAGGAGCTTCCCACAATTCCTTCTCCCCTGCCCAATATGTTTTTTATGATCTTTGTTTTTTTGACTGGAGCCTTAGTTATTTCTTTTGAAGTGATCTTTGTCCGTATTTTAAATCTCAGCATTGGCTCTGGGGTTTACAACTTTCCTATGGTTTTAGCTATCTTTGTCGGGGCTTTGGCTTTAGGGAGTTTATCCATAAAAAAACAAAAGCTCTCTATAAAATTTTTTACCAGGCAGCTTTTGATTATTCTTGCTTTACTGCAAGTTTTATTTTTGACAGCTCCTTATTGGTCTATCTGGTTTAACCACATCAGAATAAGTCTTGTCAGCATTTCTTCCAATTATCTGGTTTATTACATTTTGATTTTTCTGTTTTTGCTGTTATTTCTTTTCCCGGCTGTTTTTTTTATGGGGAGATTATTACCTCTGGTTTACAGTTTTTTAAAAAAGACAAAAGACAATTATGGAAAGGTTTGTGGATTTCTTTATTTTTTTAATACTCTGGGGACTGTGTTTGGCGCTGTCGTTATAGGTTACCTGGCCTTTTATCTTTTTAATCTGGATATTTTGTTTAAAGTCAATATATACATCCTTTTTCTACTTGCGTTAACAGTAATTATTTACACAAAAAACAAATCCGCTCTTATAGCTCTTTCTGTTTTAGGTTTGACTTTAATAGGACTGCCTACACAGTGGAACAGAGCCGGCCATGAAGTCGGCTATTTTCGTACAAAAATATACAATCCTAAAATGCACTTCAGAGGAGTCTTTTTTCTTCCAAGCATACAGGAAAGGACCGGAGCAGAAGCCAGTTTTTTTAAAGATGGGCCTAATACAACAGTTTCTCTTATCAATTATAAAAAAAACGAAAAAGAAAACTGGATAGATTTAGAATCCTTATTTTCATACAGTTTTGAAACCATAAGCTCCTATTCCATCATTGTTAATGGAAAATCCGATGGCAATTCTCTTGGTGATTTTTCCACTGTGTTTTTCATGCTTCCTTATTTATACGCCCCTCAAAAAACAAACCTTAAAACCGCTTTTATAGGTTTGGGGACAGGCATATCAGCAGGGGCTTACACTCCACTGGAAGATGTTGAAAGCATAGATGTTTTGGAAATTTCCCCTTTTGTAACCAAGGCTATTAAAACTGCTCCCCCTGAATTAAATTTTAATGTTATGAAAAATCAAAAAGTTAAGATCATAGAAACAGATGCTTTTAAATATTTTACAAGGACAAATAAGAAGTTTGATATTATTATCTCTGAACCCAGCAATCCCTGGGTTGTTGGGGTGGAAAATCTTTTCACACTAGAGTTTTATAATCTCATTTCTCAAAACCTTAATGAAGGAGGAATCTTTGGACAGTGGCTACACACCTATTCAATGGATGTTCCCACTATTCAAATTGTTATTAAAACAATCAATCAGGTCTTTCCTCATGCCAATCTTTATCAGGTTGGACATAAGGATATTTTAATAGTTGCCGGATTAAATAAACTGCCACATTTATCCCGTAAAAGATTTAATCATCCTTTTGTAAAAAAATTCTACAAAGCAATGGGATTTCAAACAACTGAAGACCTTTACCTTAGTCAAATTCTCAATTCCTATAATTTTAATCAAGCTGCAAATCTAACTAAAATAATACCTGAAAAAAAAGCATTTAAAAAATCTTGGTTTAAAAAAGAGCAAAAACACTTTAATATATTTTTTACATCCAACAGCTTCATTTATCCCCAGCTGATTTATAGAGCAAACAAAGCCATGTTTCTTAATTCTCAAGTTGACCCTTTTCATCTTGTAAATAAATTTCATATAGATGAAAAAAAAGAAACAGAAAAAACAAAAGCTTTTAATAAATATGCAAATAGGGAATCTGAAGACTGGAGCAAAAGATGCCTACCTATAAGTGGCTTTAATTTTTTGTGCGGAATGATGATACCCCTTAATACAAGTTGGAAGATTTTGAAAAACAAAGAGAAAACCTTTTCTGAACGATTTGCTCATTACATTCTCTTAAGAAGACAGAAGCTTATAAACTACAATAAAGAAATAATGAATGGATTTTTTAACGAAACTATTAAAGAAAAAAACGCAAACTTAGATCATCTGTCAAACTATGTGTTTGAAAAAATAAAAATGAAAGACTATGAGGGAGCCAATAGAGACTCTTTAACTTTTAAATCCAAAGGACTTATAAATGAATCACACTATAAAAACTTCAAAAAAGATCTTGAGAGTTCTAAAAAAATCCATGCTGCTTTAGAGAAGGCAGACTGATTGATTATCAGTTATCAGTTATCAGTTAGATATAATAAAATGTAATTTTTCAAATTTCAAACAAGATTCAGTATAACTTATAACTGTTTTTTTATATATTTAAGCCATTGTTCCAAAGCTTTTCTCCGGTGTGATACCTTCTGCTTGAATGAAAATGGCAGTTCCCCAAAAGTTTTTGCCTCTCCTTTGGGAATAAACAAAGGATCGTATCCAAAGCCTTCTTTTCCTTTTTCCTCCCAATCAACAGCTCCCTCACAATAAGCCTCAAAAAATGTTCCCGTTGTTTTTATTTTTGAAACAAATAAAAAAGACAAAGCGCAAACATAACGCGCTTTTCGGTTTACTTGATGTTTTAAATTTTTTAAAAGCAATTCATTATTTTTTTTATCATTACCTGCAGGACCACTGTATCTTGCTGAATATATGCCCGGAGCACCGTCTAAACTTTCCACCTCCAAACCGCTGTCTTCAGCCAATATGCCAAAGGAAGGCTTAAACAAGTTTTTGTTTGTCAAATAGTGTAGCAAATATTTGGATTTAAGGTTTGCATTTTCTTTAAAAGAAAGCCCTGTCTCTTTGGCAGGGCTATAGTCCTCAAAGTCATTTAAAGACTTAATCATCAAATTTGTTTTATTTCCTAAACTCCCTTTAAAAAAATTACGAATAAAATTTTTTATTTCTTTTATTTTATTAAGGTTTGTTGTGGCAAGGTAAATGTGCATTTTAGTTTTAACTTTTTGGAAAAAAACCCGCTACAATCTCTTTTTGTTTTTCAATCAGAAGGGAACAAGCTTTATGAGCTAATTTTACCATGGACAGCATTTGCTCCTCTATAAAACTATCCTTTTCCGCCGTCCCCTGGATTTCAATAAATTGGGATTTATTATTCATAACAAAATTCATATCTGTTTCACAGTTTTTATCTTCCTGAGAGTTCAAATCCAAATAAGATTCTCTGCCAATCAAACCTATGCTGACAGCGCAAACATAATTTTTTAAAGGAATATGTTTTATAATGGATCTTTCCTGTAAGTTTTTTAAAGCCAAAGCCAAAGCCACAAAACCTCCTGTGATGCCGGCCGTGCGGGTTCCTCCATCAGCCTGCAAAACATCACAATCTATATAAATTTGCCTTTCTCCCAGATTTTGCAAATCCACTGCTGATCTCAAGCTCCTGCCAATAAGACGAGAGATTTCATGAGACCTGCCGCTGTTAAAACCTTTTTCCCTGCTCATCCTAAAGTCTCCGGATCGGGGAAGCATGGCATACTCTGCTGTAACCCAGCCATGACCGGGGCGGTTTAACCAGCTGGGGGTGGTCTCTGCAGAGCTGGCTGTACATAAAACTTTGGTCCTTCCCATAGAAATCTCCACACTGCCTTCCGCCCAACAGTTTACATGAGGGGTGATTTTGATCTCTCTTAATGCATCCTTAGCTCGTCCATTTTCTCTCATATATAAAGCTCCTTAATATTTGCTCCTGTTATATAAACCTAGATATTTCATCTCAATGTGCTGGTTAACCCCGCTTTACTTTTCTTAAATGGTTTACTAAATTACAAAGAAAGATCAAAAAAAACAAGCGCTTTAGTCCCCAATTGCTTGTCCTAAGCCCCATTTCAGCTAGACAGGCTCTAACTGGAGAGACAAAGTGAGATGTTTAAGGATATTTTATCAAGGGATGGGACGGCTTGGGTGTTTGAGGGGCATCGGGAGAAGATCGGGAAGGATGTTTCAGCCTGCACAAATTTTAAAGTTTACTGGATGGCTTGAAAGTGAAATTAAAAAGATTAAAAAACAAGAAAAATCTAAAGGGAAGATAGCATATTGCCCATAATTGAGTCACAAATTATTACTCTGATTTCATAAGAGCCATAAAAGCTTTTTGAGGGACTTCAATCCGGCCAATAGCTTTCATTCTTTTTTTACCTGATTTTTGTTTCTCTAAAAGTTTTTTCTTTCTGGTAACATCCCCGCCGTAAAGCTTGGCTGTCACATCTTTCCGGTAAGCACCTAAAGTTTCCCTTGCAATAATTTTTGCGCCAATGGCCGCTTGAATAGACACCTGAAACTGCTGTCGGGGAATTAACTCTTTTAATCTTTTTGCCAAGTAGCGGCCTTTTTGTTGAGCTTGAGAACGGTGGATAATAACAGAAAGAGCGTCTACAGCTTCACCATTTAGCAAAATATCCATTTTTACAAGATCAGCAGGCTCATAGCCGATAAGCTCATAATCCATAGAGGCATAACCTTTGGAGAGAGACTTCAGACGATCATGAAAATCCAAAATCATTTCATTAAGAGGAATTTTATATCTTAAAATAGCTTTATTGCTGGCAATGTATTCCAATCCGGTTTGTTCCCCCCTCTTTTCTTCACAAAGTTTTAACAAACCGCCAAGGTATTCCGCAGGGGAATGAATTTGCACCATAACAAAAGGCTCTTCAAGAGAGGCAATTTTTGTGGGATCGGGAAGCAAAGAGGGGTTTTCAATATCCAAGATTTCCCCTTTATGAAGATGCACACGATAAATCACGCTAGGGGCTGTCGTTATAAGGTTGAGTTCAAATTCTCTCTCCAAACGCTCCTGCACAACTTCCCTGTGAAGCAAGCCCAAAAAGCCGCAACGAAACCCAAAGCCCAACATTTTTGAAGACTCCACTTCAAAAGTTAAACTGGAGTCATTGAGCGCCAATTTCTCAAGAGATTTTTTTAACTGTTCAAAGTCATCTGAAGAGACAGGAAAAACTCCTGAATACACCATAGGTCTAGCCTTCTTAAACCCTTCCAAAGCAGAAATATCCTTTGTTTGCTTGTGGGTGATGGTGTCCCCCACCCTTATATCAGCAATTTCCTTAATCCCTGTTATAACAAAACCCACTTCACCGGTTTTTAACTCCTCCAGTTCTGAAACAAAAGGCGAAAAAGCTCCCAACTTTAAAACTTCACACTCTGTGTTAGTCCCTTTAAGATAAATAGAATCCCCTTTTTTGATACTTCCCTGTTTAATACGGCAAAGAGCTATCACTCCTTGGTAGCTGTCAAACCAGGAATCAAAAATCAAAGCCTTCAGTTCCGATTTTTCATCCCCGGAAGGAGGAGAAATTTTTTGAGCCACAGCCTCAAGGATTTCTGTAATGCCTATTTTCTCCTTGGCACTGGCCAAAAGTATGTCTTCCTCTGAGATGCCAATGACATCCTTAAGCTGGGCTTTTACCTCTTCTGTTCTTTGTGCGGGCAAATCAATTTTATTGATAACAGGAATAATTTCCAAATTGTTTTCCAAAGCTAGCATGGTGTTAGCCATAGTCTGCGCCTCAATGCCCTGGCAGGCATCCACAACCAAAAGCACTCCTTCACAAGCAGAAAGAGATCTTGAAACTTCATAAGAAAAATCCACATGGCCTGGTGTATCAATAAGATTGAATTGATAAGTTTTCCCATCTTTGCTTTTAAAGTCCAGTCTTACTGTTTGAGCCTTAATAGTGATCCCCCTCTCCCTCTCCAAATCCATGCTGTCCAAAAAACGATCTTTTTTTGTTCGTTCATCAAGAGCTTTTGTCACTTCCAAAAAGCAATCGGCAAGGCTTGACTTGCCATGATCAATATGGGCTATAATGGAAAAGTTGCGAATCAAATTTAAAGACATAGTTTTATATTTGTTTGTTGTGAGTTCCTTATTTTGTCAAGTGTAATCTCTCTTATTTAAAAATGACAGCTTATTTAAACCTTCACATCTTAAAATTTAAGTTTTTTACTTTGGAGAAAGTCATGCGCTTATTACTTGTTTAAAAAATCTGCCGCTTCCAACAGGTCATAATTTCTATTAATAAATAAAAAAACCTTTAACCTCACAAAGTGCAGCCGCTTCGTACACAAACCCTCAACCCCATGATATAAGGTTTTATTTTGAAACAGAGAAAAATGTATCCCCTGAGAAAATAAAAGCTTGTCTTCAAACTGACGGTTCAGAGGTTAAAAGAGTATATCTTCAATAAGAGCAAAAATTTAGCCCCTGAACAAACAAATGCTTGCTTAATTCAATCAAGTAATATAAGACAATGTCTACAGTAATGAAAATAACATAAAATAAGCTGTTTAGGATAAGGTTGTGCATTTAAAACATTTTTTTTACCTATTTTTGATCTTTTATTTTATATCATCCTGTAACCATTTAAGCGGGAATCAGCAAAAGTTTAAATCCAACTTTAAACAACAAGACAACATAAAAAATTTAATAAAAAAATCTACAAACAATCCTACAACACAAAAGAAAAGAGAAGTGGCCTCACAACAAATAATATCTACACTAAAACAATCCTGTCCATCGAGTCCCCCAGATAAACGAAATCTATGCCTTCAATTAGCTGACAACGCATCCATTAAACAAATAAACGTTTGCAATTCTTTGGAGGAGAGCAATCAGCCGGATTGTTTTTTAGGAAATTATAAACACCTGCCCTTTGAATACATAATGAGTTGTGGAACTCTTCATCGGATGAACGAGTGGGATTGTCTTCAAAGTGAATATATAAACCTATCTAACTTATACATAAGGACCTGTGGAATTCTTAATGATTTGAAAAATGAAGAATTCTGCCTTCAAAATAATCTCCCTCTTGAATACATAAAGGCCTGTGCCGTTTTTGAAGAAAACAGTTATAAGTTGAATTGCATTCAAGGGGCTTATGCTCATCTTCCTATCAAACAAATAAAAGATTGTGCAGCTCTTAAAGGAAATTATAGAAGTAAATGTCTTAGGACAGTTCACCATTTATCTCCTAATAAATAGTATTTCAATTCAAATCTGTCTTATTCAAAACAGGGCTATAGACTGTAAAAGCTTTAAAAAATTATACAGTAAAATCTTCCAACTAAATGAGTAAGAAATCTCCATCAACACACTTCTAATCAAACAATATCTTATAACATTTATAAATTTACTTAAATAAAATGTACTAGTTACGACATGATCTGACACTGTTTGAAAAGATCAGGGTTACCCGTTTTGATAAAGATGTAGTCTATCAAAACATAAAGGAGGTAACCCATGATAGAAACTAACAGAAAAATCATAAGAAATAAAGTTGGTTTGCTGAATTTAGCAGAACAACTCGGTAATGTGTCAAGAGCCTGTAAGGTAATGGGCTTTTCAAGAGATACATTTTACAGGTATAAAATGGCTTTTGAGCAAGGAGGTGTTGAGGCTCTTTTAGAGACTTCCAAAAGAAAGCCAAATATGAGGAATCGTATTGATGAAGCTATAGAAGAGGAGATTCTTAGTTTATCTTTTGAATATCCTGCTTATGGTCAAGTCCGTATTAAAAATGAGCTGGCTAAGAAAGGTATGAAGATATCCCCTTGTGGAGTGAGATGTGTTTGGCTAAGACATGATTTAGAAACGATAAACAAGAGGTTGAAATATGTAGAGGAAAAAGTAGCTAAGTCTGGGGGAGTTCTTACAGAGAGTCAAATACAAGCTGTAGAGCGTTTTCAGCAAAGCCGTATAGCTCATGGAGAGATAGAGACAGAACATCCGGGGTATCTTGGGAGTCAGGATACTTTTTATGTTGGGACCTTAAAAGGAGTGGGACGAGTGTATCAACAGACCTATGTAGATACTTATACGAAGATAGCTCATTGTAAGCTCTATAAGATGAAGACGCCGATTACAGCAGCAGATTTATTAAATGATAGAGTGTTGCCTTTTTACGAGCAGGAGGGTTTAGGGATTTTGAGGATTTTAACAGACAGGGGGACGGAGTTTTGTGGGAAGCCAGATAGTCATGACTATGAGCTTTATTTAGCTTTGAATGATATTGACCATACGAAGACAAAGGCTCGTCATCCTCAGACGAATGGGATATGTGAGAGGTTTCACAAAACCATTTTACAGGAGTTTTATCAAGTGACATTTAGAAAGAAGATTTATACTAATATAGAAACTTTGCAAAAAGATCTTGACGAGTGGTTGTATAAGTATAATTATGAGCGGACGCATCAGGGGAAGATGTGTAATGGCAGAACCCCAATACAAACTTTAAAGGAAGCAAAGTATTTGTGGGATGAAAAGGTAGGACAGATAAATAAAAAAACGGACAATTAGGAGATAACTGACACGGGTAACTGTCAGATCATATCTTAACTAGTACAAATAAACTGATAAAGTTTGTGTAAATTTTACATTTTTGAGTCATTTTTCATAAAAAAAATTGTAAGTCTTTTAATTATTATTAATAATCTCTGCAATTAAATAAAATATGGAGGAAAAATGAAATTTACAGTATGTATAATCTTTTTATTTTTAAGTTTTCCCGTTTATTCTGAAGATGTAACTGTATCACGAGAGGATGTGGTTCAATTGCTAAAAAGTGATGTAATTCGACTGCCGGAAAGTGTAATTCAATTACTAGAAAATCTAGCTCAATCACCAGAAGATATGGTTCAATTACAAAGAGATGTGCTTTGCAAGATATGGGTTTACCAATACGATGTAGGATTATGTATTAGACAACAGTCAAGGTGCTTAGAATTTGAAAAGCTAAATGAAGAGGGAGCTAAACAGTGTAAGTCAGATTTTTTAGATGTACTAGTTAAGATATGATCTGACAGTTACCCGTGTCAGTTATCT
The DNA here is from genome assembly GCA_965116175.1 of Bdellovibrionales bacterium. Lineage (GTDB taxonomy): Bacteria > Bdellovibrionota > Bdellovibrionia > Bdellovibrionales > UBA1609 > JACOND01. Next base: position 1,120,212 of record OZ220490.1, read on the forward strand.
CCTAATTGTCCGTTTTTTTATTTATCTGTCCTACCTTTTCATCCCACAAATACTTTGCTTCCTTTAAAGTTTGTATTGGGGTTCTGCCATTACACATCTTCCCCTGATGCGTCCGCTCATAATTATACTTATACAACCACTCGTCAAGATCTTTTTGCAAAGTTTCTATATTAGTATAAATCTTCTTTCTAAATGTCACTTGATAAAACTCCTGTAAAATGGTTTTGTGAAACCTCTCACATATCCCATTCGTCTGAGGATGACGAGCCTTTGTCTTCGTATGGTCAATATCATTCAAAGCTAAATAAAGCTCATAGTCATGACTATCTGGCTTCCCACAAAACTCCGTCCCCCTGTCTGTTAAAATCCTCAAAATCCCTAAACCCTCCTGCTCGTAAAAAGGCAACACTCTATCATTTAATAAATCTGCTGCTGTAATCGGCGTCTTCATCTTATAGAGCTTACAATGAGCTATCTTCGTATAAGTATCTACATAGGTCTGTTGATACACTCGTCCCACTCCTTTTAAGGTCCCAACATAAAAAGTATCCTGACTCCCAAGATACCCCGGATGTTCTGTCTCTATCTCTCCATGAGCTATACGGCTTTGCTGAAAACGCTCTACAGCTTGTATTTGACTCTCTGTAAGAACTCCCCCAGACTTAGCTACTTTTTCCTCTACATATTTCAACCTCTTGTTTATCGTTTCTAAATCATGTCTTAGCCAAACACATCTCACTCCACAAGGGGATATCTTCATACCTTTCTTAGCCAGCTCATTTTTAATACGGACTTGACCATAAGCAGGATATTCAAAAGATAAACTAAGAATCTCCTCTTCTATAGCTTCATCAATACGATTCCTCATATTTGGCTTTCTTTTGGAAGTCTCTAAAAGAGCCTCAACACCTCCTTGCTCAAAAGCCATTTTATACCTGTAAAATGTATCTCTTGAAAAGCCCATTACCTTACAGGCTCTTGACACATTACCGAGTTGTTCTGCTAAATTCAGCAAACCAACTTTATTTCTTATGATTTTTCTGTTAGTTTCTATCATGGGTTACCTCCTTTATGTTTTGATAGACTACATCTTTATCAAAACGGGTAACCCTGATCTTTTCAAACAGTGTCAGATCATGTCGTAACTAGTACATTTTAGACTGTCAGGAAGGCAAGATTAATCAGTGTATAACAGGACATAATGCAAGCCAGCCAATAGAACAATCCTCCATATCCTCCCATTTTTCTCATAACCACTAATCATAAGTGAAAAAACAGGAGAGATAAAGGCTATTGCTTTTTTTTACTCTCATTAAATAGAGGCAGGGGGATTTGACCGGAAAGATGCTCATCATATTTTTTTAAAACAATATCTATACCCTGACGAATAATTTCAGAAATAGGTATTTTTAACCTGTCATTAAGCTCCTTCAGCTGATCCTGCTGTTTTTCTGTAATATAGATAGTTGTAGCAATTTTTTTGGGCATATTAAATACTTACACCAAATAACTTCACTATGGCAATAAGTGAATTTGCTTATAAATCAACAAAAAACCCGTTTTAGAGAAAATGGCGCGCCCGAGAGGAGTCGAACCCCTAACCCCTGGATCCGAAGTCCAGTGCTCTATCCAGTTGAGCTACGGACGCATGAAATACGCTCACTGTTTAATTCTGTTTAAGTTTTTATATTTTCCTCACTTTTATTAAAAATAACAAATGCAATGAATAACAAAAAGGGTCAATGTCAGATCATATATTCGGATTGTTGTTAAATCAATTCTCTTTTTTATTTTTTAATTTACAAGATTTTATATATTGTAAAAATTGAGATAAAGCTTTACTAGATTTTGCGTCTAAAGAACTAATTAGCTTTTCCATTACTTGTTTTTTTTGCTCTTCGGTCAATTCTAATCCTTCAGGTTTTTTAGCGCTTGAGATAAATCTGGCAACCCATAGAAATATTTTTCATTTGCTACTTTAAAAATATTAGCAGAAAATTTTCTATTATCTCTTTTTGAAAAAACATGAATTTTATTATTGCCTTGAGAAAAGTTTTTTAAATAAAATTTAGGGACCATAATGTTGTGATTTAGAAATGTTACTATCTTTTGACATAATACCCTTTTTATATTAAAGGTGAGTCAAAAAAAATATCAAGACAGATACTGGACTGTTTTTAGAAGAGTTATTGGATTCATATTTAAAGCTCTGCTTAATCCAGAAATAGTTGAAAATTGGAACTTTCTTTTTTCAGTGATTCTTTTTAAATTTTAACAAACTCAACGGCTCTACATCAAAAGCAATACTCAAAGCTGTAATTGTGCTGAGTCTTAAGTTTTCTATTCTTTTCTGTTCTATCTCTGCAATAGTATTGACCGCTAACTGAGCTTTTTCGGCTAACTGTTGTTGAGTGAAATTCTTAGACTTTCTTATTGCTTGTACATTTATACAGAAATTTTTGATTAGTTTTTCAAGTCTATGGTCTTGAAAGCTTATCTCTTCCTTACTTCGCCTTCCCATAAAACAAAAGATATGACTACATACCTAATATGTAACTAGTTATATATAACTATCATTTCAAAACTATGAGGCTCTTGGACAGCGAAATAAGGGATATTCAGAAGCTTTTAGAGGCTGAAAAGCCTCTTCCTGAAAAATATCGTTTTCTGATTTTTGAGGATAAAAGAGAGGTTGAGCTGGTTTGGAATAGCAAGACTTCTGAAATAACGAATGTTGTTTTGCCTTTTCAAACGATTGAAATAGTAGATGAGCCAAGAGCGGAAAAGCCCGAAGAGGCAAACCAGCAACAAACTCTTTTTGATTCTGATGAGAGAGGCCGGCAAATCACTGGCTGGACTAACAAGCTGATATGGGGGGATAACAAACTTATTCTTTCAAGCCTCAAAAATGGCTCTATGAGAGAGGAAATTGAAAAAACAGGCGGGTTGAAGCTCATTTATATTGACCCTCCTTTTGATGTCGGAGCGGATTTTTCAATGAAAGTGGAAATTGGAGATGAGGAATTAACAAAAGAACCTAATGTATTGGAAGAGCTGGCTTATAGGGACACTTGGAAAGAAGGGGCAAATAGTTTTATTGCTATGATTTATGAGCGGTTGTCTTTAATGAGAGATTTGTTGGCAGAAGACGGAAGCATCTATGTTCATTGTGATTGGCGGGTAAATAGTTATATTCGTTTAATAATGGACGAAATTTTTGGAAAAAACAATTTTAGAAATGAGCTTATTTGGCACTATCAAAGTGGTGGCAGACAAGAAAAGTTATTTTCAAGGAAACATGATACTATTTTTCTTTACACTCGATCCTCAAATTGGATATTTAATACAAATGCTGTTGGTGTTTCTCGTGGTGAAAAAAAACGAAATAATATGAAAAAAAGTATTGACTCAGAGGGGCGGGTTTTCTGGAGTATTAAGTCCTCTGGTAAAATATATAAGTATTATGAAGATGAAAAAATAACACCAGCTGATGTTTGGACTGATATTAGCCATATTCAACAAAAAGATCCTCAAAGATTAGGTTATCCCACTCAAAAACAGGAAAAAATTTTAGAAAGAATTATCAAAGCCTCTTCTAATGAGGGTGATTTGGTAGCAGATTTCTTTTGTGGCTCAGGGACAACTTGCGCTGTGGCTGAAAAATTGGGGAGAAAATGGATTGGCTCTGATCTTGGAAAATTTGCCATTCACACAACAAGAAAAAGAATGATCGGCATTCAAAGGGAAATGAAAAAGTCTGGCAAGGACTTTAGAGCTTTTGAGGTTCTAAATCTTGGAAAATATGAACGGCAGTATTACATTGGTGTCAATCCTAACCTAAGAGAAAAAGAGCAAGAAAGGCAACTAGAAAAAAAAGAAAAAAACTATGTCAAACTTATTACTACAGCCTATAAAGCTCAAACAATTAAAGGTTTTAAAACTTTTTCAGCCAAAAAAGCTGGAAGAATGATTGCTATTGGACATATCAACTTTCCTGTGGGTCGGCTTTTTGTAGAAGAAGTTATTAAAGAGTGTCTGCAAAAACAAATTACAAAAGTTGATATTCTCTCCTTTGAGTATGAAATGGGGCTTTTTCCAAAAATTCAAGAAGAGGCAAAGTCCAAAGGCATCAGCCTTGCTCTTAAATATATTCCAAAGGAAGTTTTTGATAAACAAGCTGTAGAAAAAAATCAAGTGCAGTTTCATGATGTGTCTTATATTGAAATAAAACCCCATGTAAAAGGAAATAAAGTGTCTGTAGAGCTGACAGATTTTTCTGTTTATTACAATCAAGAGATTAAAGACAATATTCTTTCATCTCTTAAAAAAGGAAAAAATAAAATTATAATAGAGCAGGGTCATATTGTAAAAATATCCAAAGACAAAAATGGCATAGTTCACCGTGAAGTTTTGACAAAAAAATGGACTGATTGGATTGATTATTGGGCTGTGGATTTTGATTTTGAAAGCAAAAAAGAAGTGATACGGATAAAAAACGAAAAAGGGCAAATTAAGGAGCAATGGACTGGGGATTATGTTTTTGAAAATGAATGGCAGAGCTTTCGCACAAAAAAAGAACGCTCGCTTGAATTAAAAAGCATCCCTTATGAGTGCGACAACAGAAGACGAAAAATTGCTGTTAAGGTGGTTGATATTTTTGGAAACGACACAATGAAAGTGATTGAGGTTCAGATTTAATTTTAAAGATTTACTATGGCATTACATAAAGACTTTCCAAAATCCCCTTATAAGATACTCAATCCTGATATTCGCTGGTTTCCGGCAGATGAGGATTTAAGAAAAAAAGGATATGGAAAACTGCTTCCTCCTTTGGTGCATAAACTCCGTCAAGAAGTTAAAAAATGGCGGGATAAGCGCTATGAAGGAGCAAGCCATACCAGCAAAGCTCTGCTTAATTGGTGGTTTCAAACAAGGCATCCCATAGAAACAGAGGGAGGCAGAAAAGATTTTGAATACTACTTTGCTCAAAGAGAAGCCGTTGAAACAATTATATGGCTTTATGAAACGGCTAAAGCTAAAGATAAATATGATCTTATTCGTTATGATAGTTCGGGTATTGTGAGAGCTAAAGATTTTCCTGAAGAGTGGCTTAGGTTAGTTATTAAAATGGCAACTGGCTCAGGAAAAACTAAGGTTATGAGCTTGCTTATAGCTTGGAGTTATTTTCATAAAATCTATGAGGCAGACTCAAATCTAGCTCGTAATTTTCTTCTTATAGCCCCTAATATTATTGTTTTAGACCGCATCTATTCTGATTTTGAAGGGCTTAAAATATTTTTCCATGACCCTGTTCTGCCAGAAAATGGTTTTGAAGGACAAAACTGGAAAGACGATTTTCAACTCACTCTTCATTTACAAGATAATATCGGCTTAGTTAGAAAAACAGGAAATATTTTTCTAACAAATATTCAGCGTATTTATAGCAGTAAAGACAAACTGCCGAGCCTTGAGGATGAAAACACAATGGATTATTTTTTAGGTGACAAGCCTGTTCTTAAAACAACAGATACAAAAGTTAATTTAGGGGACATTTTCCGAGATATTGATGAGTTAATGGTTTTAAATGATGAGGCTCATCATATCCATGATGAGAGATTGGCTTGGTTTAAAGCTATTGAAGATATTAACAATAAAATGAAGATGAAAGGAAGCTCTTTATCCATTCAGGTTGATGTGACCGCTACGCCAAAACATGATAATGGAGGGATTTTTGTTCAAACGGTTTCTGATTATCCTCTGGTAGAAGCTATAGCTCAAGATGTGGTTAAACATCCTGTTCTTCCAGATCAAGCCAGCCGCGCTAAACTTCAGGAATATCAAAGCTCAAAATTTACAGAGAAATATAAAGACTATATTCACTTAGGTTATTTAGAATGGAAGAAAACCTATGAAAAACTTAAAAAGACAAAAAAGTCTGTTTTATTTATTATGACGGATGACACAAAAAATTGTGATGAAGTGGATGAATACTTACAGAAAACTTATCCTGAATTAAAAGAGGCGGTTCTTACTATCCACACAAAAAAGAATGGGGAATTTTTTGAAGCAGCTAAAGGCAAAAAAGAAAAAGAGCTTGAAAAGTTAAGAAAAGCCTCTAAGGAAATTGATACTTGGGACAGCCCTTATAAAGCGATTGTATCTGTTTTAATGCTTAAAGAAGGCTGGGATGTGAAAAATGTTACAACTATTGTAGGTTTGAGAGCTTATACAGCAAAATCCAATATTTTGCCAGAGCAGACCCTAGGCAGAGGCTTAAGAAAAATGTATCGGGGGCAAGGAGGCATTAAAGAATATGTTAGTGTTATTGGCACGCCGGCTTTTATGGATTTTGTTGAATCCATAAGGCATGAAGGTGTAGAGATTGAAACTTCAAGAATGGACGAGGGAGTAGAGCCAAAAGCTCCTTTAGTTATAGAAGTAGATACAGAAAATGTAAAAAAAGATATTGAAAGTTTAGATATTGAAATCCCTATTTTAACTCCAAGAATACACAGAAAATATAAAAATCTGTCAGAATTAGATGTCAGCCGGTTTTCTCATGAAAAGGTCAAAATAAAAAAATTTAGTGATGAGGAAAAAAAAGAAATTGTGTTTTTAGATATTACAACAAAAGAAATAACACATAGAACTTTATTTAATAGTGACTTTGTTCCTTCTTATCAAAGCGCTATTGGATATTTTGCGGATACAATAAGAAAAGAGTTAAGGCTGGTCAGAGGTTATGATATTTTATATGGAAAAGTAAAAGAATTTATCAACTATCATCTTTTTACAAAAAAAGTTAAATTGGAAGACTTAAATATTTTGCGCAATTTATCTGAGTTGGAAGTGACAAAAATAATCATTGAGCATTTTAAAAAAGAGATAAACAACTTAACAGTTGTTGATAAAGGGGAAACAGAAATTAGAGACTATATCAAAATTAGTAAAGCCCGCCCTTTTCTAGCTGAAGAACAGGGTTTTATTATCCCAAAGAAGAGTGTTTTTAATAAGATTATAGGCGATAGTCATTTTGAATTGGAGTTTGCGAGCTTTCTTGAAGACTGCGATGATATTATCTCTTATGCTAAAAATTATTTTTCTGTTCATTTTCAAATTGACTACCAAAATGCCAATGGGGAAATAAAAGATTATTACCCTGATTTTTTAGTGAAAGCATCTAAGAAAGACATCTACATTGTGGAAACTAAAGGAAGAGAGGACTTAGATGATATAAAGAAGATACAAAGGCTTTATCAGTGGTGTGAAGATATAAACCAACTTCAAAACAAAATGAAATTCACTGGGCTTTATGTTAAACAAGCAGAATATGAAAAATATAAACCTTCAAACTTTTCCCAGTTAGTTAAAATTTTTCATAAAAACCAAAATTACACTTAATATAGATATGATTTATAAAATGTTTTAGTGGATGAATTTACCTTCATGTTTAACAAACTTTATCATACATATCAAATTTGAATTGTTGTTAAGACTAAGGAGTTGTGTTAAGGTTTGTAAAAATCGAAAAAAAGAAATGATTAAAAGAATTAAAAGCATAAAAAATTTTGGAGTATTTAATAAATATCAGACAGATTCTTCTGTGTCAGAATTTAACAAGTATAATTTAATTTATGGTTGGAATGCCTCAGGAAAGACAACTCTTTCCCGACTGTTTAGATGTTTTGAATTACAGGCAATGCATGGTGACTTTTCACAAGCGACATTTCAGTTGCACACAGACAACGGGATAATGAGCAATGAAAATTTAGACCAACATATTAGTATCAGGGTATTTAATAAGGATTTTATAGATGAAAATGTTTTCACACAGGAAGATACAATCCAGCCCATATATTATTTGGGAAAAGAGGATATAGAACAAAAGAAAAAACTAAAAATTTTAAAAAATGAGGGACGAGAAAAAACGGCACAATTAACCTCTAAAAAGGAAAATCTAGAAAACAAAAAAAAAGCAAAAGAAAAATTTATTACAGATAAAGCTAAAGAGATAAAACAATTTTTAAGAACTGAAGGAACAGATAATTATACAAACTATGATAAATCACATTTTTCTAGAAATATAAAAACCCTCAATCAAGAGGGAATAAACCAAAATATTTTGGGTGAAGAAGTATTAAGTCAAAAAAAGAAGTCAATCAATCAAACTGTTAAAGACAATATACAAAGCCTTGAAAAGCAGAGTTATTTTATGGAGAAAGATATTAAAGTAGTAAATGAAGTTTTAGAAAAAGAAGTTATTTCAGAAACTATAGAAAAATTAAAAAATAACAAAACCCTTAATCAATGGATTAGGGCGGGATTGAATTTATATAATAAGTCTGGTGAAAGTATATGTGATTTTTGCGAACAGCCTATGCCAGAAAAAAGGATTAAAGCTTTAAAAAAACATTTTAGTCAAGACTATCAAAGTCTTATATCTAAATTAGAAGATCTGAAACAAAATTGGGAATTAAAAAAATTACAAACTCCAACCTTAAATAAAGATTCTCTATATGATGATTTATCCTTAAATTTTAAAACAGAGAAAAATAAACTGGATGAAGAAATAAAGAAATATAATCAATCTATAGAAACAGTTTTAGAACAACTAAAAAAGAAAAAAGAGAATCCTTTTAAAATTCCTGAAGAGATAAACTATGAGATTTTTCAAATAGAAGACTTGATTGATAAGGTTAATGAAATTATATCTCAGCATAATAAAAAAACTGACACCTTTAAAGAGACAAGATTAAAGGAGAAAAAAGATATAGAAAAACATTTTTTATCTGAATCCTATGAAGAATATCAAACCCTTAAAAGTGAGATTAGTGATTTAGTAAAATCTGTAAAAAAACTGGAGGATGAGAACTCCAAAATAGAAGCAGAAATAAAACAACTGTCCCAAAATAGAAGGGATTATAAAATTACAGCTCAGGAAATCAATAAAACACTGAAATCTTTTTTAGGGAGGGAAGAATTGATATTTGAAGCAACAAATACAGAAAATGAAGGGTATTATATAAAGAGAACTTCCAATGACAAATTTGCAAAATCCCTTAGTGAAGGGGAAAAAACAGCAGTTGCTTTGATATATTTCTTATCAAAATTAAAAGAAGAGAACTTCGATCTTACAAATGGCATTGTTGTTATAGATGACCCTATTTCCAGTTTGGATTCTAATTCTGTATTTCAAGCTTTTGGTTTTATAAAATCAGGAGTAAAACAAGCAAAACAAATTTTTATATTAACTCATAATTTTGATTTTTTTAAGCATATTAAACATTGGTTTAAAAGAGATTATAGGGAAAAGTCTGAATTTTTTATGATAAAAAATTTTTTCATTGAACAAAATAAAAGAACAGCAAAGTTAAGCTCTTTGGATGACTTATTGAAAGACTATGATTCAGAATACCAGTATCTTTTTAGTTTGTTGTATAGGTTGAAAACTGATGAGGGTAATGCTCTTAAAGAAATATACCCACTTCCTAATGTAGCAAGAAAATTTATGGAAACTTTTTTGTCTTTTAAATTTCCTTCAGAAAAAAATCATGATGCGTTTTTTTCTAAAGCAAGAGAGGAAGCTGACTTTGATTCTGGAAAAATAGAAAAAATAAAGCGATTTATAAATGCTCATTCCCATTCAAATATGGATAAGATGACCAGTTGGGATATAAGCCAATGGAGCGAAGGCAAGCAAGTTATAGAGGATATTTTAGAGCTTGTTAAAAGGTTAGATGAGGGACATTATAAGGGATTATGTGTACTAGTTAAGATATGATCTGACAGTTACCCGTGTCAGTTATCTCCTAATTGTCCGTTTTTTTATTTATCTGTCCTACCTTTTCATCCCACAAATACTTTGCTTCCTTTAAAGTTTGTATTGGGGTTCTGCCATTACACATCTTCCCCTGATGCGTCCGCTCATAATTATACTTATACAACCACTCGTCAAGATCTTTTTGCAAAGTTTCTATATTAGTATAAATCTTCTTTCTAAATGTCACTTGATAAAACTCCTGTAAAATGGTTTTGTGAAACCTCTCACATATCCCATTCGTCTGAGGATGACGAGCCTTTGTCTTCGTATGGTCAATATCATTCAAAGCTAAATAAAGCTCATAGTCATGACTATCTGGCTTCCCACAAAACTCCGTCCCCCTGTCTGTTAAAATCCTCAAAATCCCTAAACCCTCCTGCTCGTAAAAAGGCAACACTCTATCATTTAATAAATCTGCTGCTGTAATCGGCGTCTTCATCTTATAGAGCTTACAATGAGCTATCTTCGTATAAGTATCTACATAGGTCTGTTGATACACTCGTCCCACTCCTTTTAAGGTCCCAACATAAAAAGTATCCTGACTCCCAAGATACCCCGGATGTTCTGTCTCTATCTCTCCATGAGCTATACGGCTTTGCTGAAAACGCTCTACAGCTTGTATTTGACTCTCTGTAAGAACTCCCCCAGACTTAGCTACTTTTTCCTCTACATATTTCAACCTCTTGTTTATCGTTTCTAAATCATGTCTTAGCCAAACACATCTCACTCCACAAGGGGATATCTTCATACCTTTCTTAGCCAGCTCATTTTTAATACGGACTTGACCATAAGCAGGATATTCAAAAGATAAACTAAGAATCTCCTCTTCTATAGCTTCATCAATACGATTCCTCATATTTGGCTTTCTTTTGGAAGTCTCTAAAAGAGCCTCAACACCTCCTTGCTCAAAAGCCATTTTATACCTGTAAAATGTATCTCTTGAAAAGCCCATTACCTTACAGGCTCTTGACACATTACCGAGTTGTTCTGCTAAATTCAGCAAACCAACTTTATTTCTTATGATTTTTCTGTTAGTTTCTATCATGGGTTACCTCCTTTATGTTTTGATAGACTACATCTTTATCAAAACGGGTAACCCTGATCTTTTCAAACAGTGTCAGATCATGTCGTAACTAGTACATTTTAATTTTGTTGATAACCGTCTAAAACCTCTTCCGAACTTTTTTAACTCACTTATCCCGTCAAATTCCCATCAAAGTTTTTGGTAAAGAAATTTTCCCTTTTATTAGATTTAACTACCACCCTAGACGGTTTATTTCATGAAGAAGATTTTTTCTAGAATCAGCTATTTCCTGTTCACTATATCTTTTGTTGTTTTCAATCATATCCAATTCAGACAATGCACCTCCAACATCTGATTTATAGACTAAATCTTCATGTTTATTTATTTCAAAAACTATATTTTTCTTCTTGTTGTTTCCGAAATTAATATATTTTTTCTCTGTTTTAGTTCCATCTGAAAACTCAACATATATTTCATTTAAGCGAACTGTAAGGAATACTAATTTGCCTTTTGGTGACCCATTCTCATAACAGGGATTATCACCATCTTTTAGTATGTAGTGAGAGAAAATTAAATACCATTTATTTTTTTCTTTATGATAGATAAATTTACAGCATTTATTAGAATATCTTTTGATTATATCGCTTTGAGGAAATTCTCCTTTTTTTATAGAATTGTTACATTCAGAACACATAGGTTGTAAATTGAACAGCCCATTAGCTAAAGATTCTTTTGTTCGTTTTTTATATATTTTTTTTATCTCTGCGAGTTTATTTTTTTTCGTTATGTTTTGTGGAATTATATGATCAACACTTGTTTCTTCAAGTGTTATTTTTTTTCCACATCCACCTAAATGAATACCACACCTGTAATCATCTCTTCTTAAAAGATTTAATTTTCTTTCTCTTTTCTTTTTTTGCTTTTTCATTTTTTGTCCAATTTTAAATAAATACCTTTTGCAACTTCAACTCTTGCTATTTGAAATGGGGGTCAGAACACTTAAATAAGGAATCAATATATTTTACTTTTTAGCCACTCTATAATATATCTATGTACTTCATTTTGAAGAATCGGCAAAAGCTTCGTTCTGATTTGAACCAAATGAAGAACTTGATTAGCTATTGTTTTTGGATTTTCATCTCTTCCTAAACTCGCTTTACCCAACACTTCTTTTGTGATCACTTGTTTGCTGTAAGGCAGAAGAGATGGCTCTTGACAAATTTTAATCAAAAAATTTGCTATGACATTAACTACTCCTTCTAAATGAGATACAGGACTTAAAAAATATAAAGCCTGTTGAAAACGGAGATCACTTATTGAATAATCAGTTTCTTTTAACAAATAAAATAAAATATTGTGATCAATGGGAATATAAGTCTGATTAAGTTTGACAAGTTGAGCTTTAAATTTAACCGCTTGGTTATTATCAATAATAATCTGTCTTTCAAAATATTCAATAAGATCAAATGATCGGATTCCTGAAACAGAATATTCCAGCTCAGCAAATTTTCTTAAAAAAGCATCCTCACATAAAAGAATAAAGTTACTGTCAACAGCTAACAGAGAATCAAAAAATTCTTTTCCAAAAAGGTTTTCTCTCTGTTGTCTCTCCTCCCGATTCAAAATAAGCTTTGCTGATAAGGATTTTATTTGGCAATAATTTTCAGCCCATGCCTTAACTTTAACCAAAAACTTCAAATCTTGTTTTATTCTATCAGCAGAAACAAAGCTTTTTCTAAGCTCGCCTTCTTTGTCAAAGCCCACTGTTAAAAGGCCATCTTTAGAATGTAAGTTTGTTTTTTCTATACACTCTTTTAGTGAGTCCAATGTAGATTGGCATATATAAAGCCCGAACTTACTCCTCTCAATATGTTTCTCCAATTCTAATTGATGAATTACAATCAAAGAGGAAAGATCAACTAAAATATCAGTCTTATTCTCTAAAACTTCTGCTGTTTTTTGATAATCATCCCGTGTTGGGACAGCAGATATAAACTTATCCTTATTGGAAGAAATTAATTCTCCGATGATTTCTATTGGATGTCTGCCAGATATTTTAGCTATAAAGCCAATGGTTGCTTTTCCCTGATTATAAAATTCAAATAGTTTATCTAAAACTTCATATTGTTTTGATACATTAGGAGCAAATTTCTTTAAAATTTGTGAAAGTTTTTCTATATCAGCATAAAGAGGAACAGGAACAGATTTAACAAAAGTTTTTAAAGGGAATTTCCTTTCTGTTTCTTTTGCAATTTCCTGCCATTTATGGATATATTTACTTTGAATTTCTATAATTTCATATTCTTTATCCTGAAATGAAATTCTATCTAGTTTTTTCTTCCCTAAAAGAGCTTTTGATAGTTCGTGATCTGGAGTGTATATCTCTGCATTGTCTTCTATGATAAGATCAGTCTCCTCTAAATTCTCAACATCTTTAATTTGGATATAACAATCTATATCCACTTTTTTTGGATGAAGAAAAGAAGTGTCTGATTTAGATTCCACTGACTTCAGCATGTCAGAAGCTTTGTCTTGGCTTTGCGCTTTATGTAAACTTTGATGACTTAAAAAAGTGATGAAAGAAAAATAAGCTTTTTGAGACTCTAAATTTTTTGGATTTTTTTTAATACATTGATATTGAGTTTCTAAGGCTTTTTTAACAGAACCTGTTTTCATATAAGAAAAAGAAAGACGGCTAATTTGCTCAGAGGAAAGCTGATCTAGATTAAAAACCCCCTCTAACAGTTTTTTGGCTTTTGAAATATTTTCACTGCGAATATAGGCTAATGCCAATTCTATTTTGATAAAATCATTGTCTGGATTTTTTTCAAGGAAGTTTTCATAATATTGGATAGCTTTTTTCTTGTTTCCCAAACCTTCATAAATAAGAAACAAAGTATTAACTGATTCTATTTTATGAGGAAATTTTTTAAGCAAAGCCTCTGCTAACTCAATAGCCAATCTATTTTTTCCATTTTCAAAATAAGTATGTAATAATTTAAAAACTTCAGGATGGTTGAGATTTTTATTTGTAATTTCCTCTAAAAGAGGTTCAGCTTCTTCATACATTTTAGAATAATAAAGCTCTTGAAAAAGCTGTTGAATATCTTTTAGTCGCTCTCTGCCTTCAAAGAGGCTGTTTTTATCTATATTCTCATTATATTGATTACTATTAAAAATATCATAAGCTTTTTTAAGATATTGAATTTTTTTGTTTCTATGACTTTCAGAGTTTTTACCCTTTTTTTGGAAATCTATTTCTTTAGCACCTTCAATTTTGGATTTTAAAATCAAATTTGATATATTATTCTTATCTTTTTCAAATAATGGGGTTAGTCTTTTTTCTGCTTCATCTATTTCTCTAAAACTAATCAGCCTGAATATCCGATACCGTTCTACTTCAAGTCTATCATCTTCACTTAGAGAAGGTGTTTTTTTTATTTTATCCAACAACTCATAAGCTTTACCGGATTGGTTTTCTTGAAAATATAAATCAGCTAAAATTAAAACTAAATTAAATGATTCTGACATATCTATTCGATCTGAGCTCAATAATGTTTCATTAACAAGCTTTGAAGAATCTTTAGAAGATAAAGATTGTAGGCCGAGCAACTCTTCTAATATAGAAATACCTTCTGCCGGATCATTTTTTTGTGTAAATAGTCTGCTCAGCTCTATTTTTAGATGATTATCTTTTGGAAAATATCGTATGCCAGTTTTAAGCGCATGAATTGCATCATTAAGATTTCCCTTCAACTCAAGGGCTAAAGCATAATGCAAATACCAATTAGGGTTAAACTCTCTTAATTCACTGTATTGGCTGTCTGTAATCAAATCTTTATATATATTTATAATTTCTTCAATTTTACCTTTCAAATCATCAGGGACATGTCTCCCTGAAAAAACATCTGGCTTTGACAAAATTACACTCAAAGACATATCAGCATAATATCCCAAGGCCTGTATATCTTTTTCTCTATTTTTAAAAAGAACATTCAGCCATTTTTCTGCTTCCTTATATTGTTTTCTTTTTATACTAATTTCAGACAAAACAAGAGCTATTTGATCTTTTGTTTTTAATTTCTGTGGAATAGAAGAAACAATCTCACTTAAAGATTGATTTTCCTTGTCTTTAATACAAACTTCAAGAACATAAGCTGTTATATTCAAAGGGTTAAGCTTTTTTGCTTTCCTAATATGTTTTTTTGAGTTTTTTATATCATCAACATTTAAGTAAGCTAAAGCGCAATTCACATTAGCATTTTCATCCTCTTTATTAAACCGCCAAGCTTTTACAAATAGTTCGGAAGCTTGTATCTCTTGTCTCATTTGCATTTTTGCTATGGCCATGTTGCTTAAAACTCTGTATTTCTCTTTGTCCTCTAATTGCAACCATTTTTCTCTCTTAAAGTCTTCTAACTGCTCAAAAGCGGTCTTAGGTTTATTTTTATCTATCCGATCCCTTATTTTATTAAGCTCTTGGTGACGACTGTCACTTGGGGTAGAGCTTATTATATTTGTAGGGATAGATTTTTTGTGAAAAGCAGGGTAATATTTTTCGTAGATTTCAGGATATTCATCAAAAAGAGTTTTTATATCGTCCCAGCTCTGAATTTCAACAGAAAACAATTTTTGATTTTTATGTTCCTCTGAAATCAACCGAGCTGTTTTTTGTATTTTTGCATCCCTTTTGCAAGTGGTTGCTAAAATAAATCTTTTTAAGGCCGGTTGAAATTTTTTAGCTTTCTGAATTTCTGTTTTTAGCTCTCTATCAGTAACTTTCTTTGATAAATCCTTTTTTTTACATTGGATTCCTATATGTCGATCTGAACAAAAAATATCTACACCATTTTGAGACTGTCCCCGACTTCCATTTTTTTGAGTTTTATCTCCAAATTTTAATTTATATAAATCCAAACATAGATTTTCAAATTCAACTTCATTTTCAGGCGGGGGAATTTGAAGATTTGACAGATTCCAAGACATAATCATACACTCTCCTTTAATTCAAAAGAGAAAAATCATATAAAAAATTTAGACCAATCTCTTTTGAATTTTCCAGTTTTCTTCTATAAAAATCATAATTCTTTATAGGACGACAAAATAGTTACATTGTTAAATCAATCCTCTTTTTTGTTTTTTGACCAATCAAGGCCTGGATATTTTTCCGAATGTCTTTCGTCTTTGGAAGGGGATATTCTTTTTGGTTTTAAAAATAAACTTTCTTTTATAGGAGAAACAGGAACAGTTTTTTTTGGCTTATAAACAACTGGAGAATTAAAGTCCTCCTTCAAATTTTCACAAAAAAAATCAAAAGGCCAAATTTCAATACCGTCTTCTGTTTTCCTTATAGTCTTCCCCATATAAACCACGATCCGCCTTTGAACATCCCGTAATTCTTTAATAGCTTTGAGACCTCTATAATCCTGACCGGAAACTTCAGGTTTAGCCTTAACTTCAATAGCTATTAAGTCTTTTCCTCTCTTTAAAAGAAAATCCACTTCCGTTTGCTTAGCCTCCAAAGAAGACCAATAATAAATAGCGTCATAAATGCCCCGATAATCTTTATAAGCCCTTAAGAGCTGGGCTATTAAGCCTTCAAAAAGAAAGCCTTTTTCTTCAACAGAAACCGGACCAAAATTCTTCTTTAAAGCCCGCGCAATTCCCGGATCAATTAAATAAAACTTGTTACTCTTTTGTTCTTTTACACGAAGTTTTGGATGATAAGGTTGTAAAAAAAAGCCTAACATTGTATCTTCTAAAATAGAAAAAAAATTAGAAACATAGTGTCTAGAAACTTGAGAATCCCTTGCAACAGCAGTCATATTTATAACTTGTCCGTGATATAAACTAGCCACTTCAAGGAAACGAGCAAAAGCAGGAAGGTTTCTTACCAAAGCCTCAGCTTTAATTTCCTCTGTAAGATAATTTTCAGTATAAGCCTTTAATTTACTGCTTTTGTTAGAAAAAGACCACACTATAGGGAGCAATCCATATTGCAAAGCCTCGTTTAAATTAAAGTCCTCTCCTAATTCTTCAGGAACAAAAGGGTGAAGAATTTTTTTGCCGGCTCGACCACCTAAAAGATTCACTCCTTCAACAGCTTTGATTTTTCTAGCACTAGAGCCAGTAAGAATAAAACGACGATTAGAAGATTCAATAAGACGATGAACCTCATCTAAAAGCTGAGGAAGCTTTTGAATTTCATCTACAATAACCAATCCATCATCTCTAAAAGCATTGACTCTTTCATAAAACAATCCAGTATTAGAAAGATAGCTTTGATAGAGAGAGGTATTTAAAAGATCAATATGAAGAGTTTTGGGTGAATGTGATGGAAAAAGTTTTTCTAAAAGAACTGTTTTACCACTTCCTCTAATACCAAATAGAAAGTTGTTTTCGTTTTCTGGAATGTTAATAATTCGATTTTTTAGTATCATATTCAAATTTTCGTAGATTTTTTTATATCATATTCAAATTTTCGTAGGTTTTTTAAAATAAGTCAAATAAAATCGTTTATTTTTCCTAAAAAACACTATTTTTTAGCTGTTTTGATTATTTTTTACTTAAACTTACAATTTCTACTTTTAGTTATCTTATATCAAGCTCAAAAAAATGAAAAGAGAGCTATTTTTACTGAAATAACTTAATTTTTAATATTTTTAGGGTTCATGACAACTAAACACTTATCAAATCTAAGTTATAATGAACCTTTGAAAAAAATAAACCTTAGTGATTTCAATAGGTTAAAAGGTAGATGGTTGGGATAAGCAAACAGTGGATAAGGTGTTCAAGAGTGGAAAATAAACTATAAACTCAACAAAACACTGCTTTTTCTTGCCGCTTATAACTGCCTATATTCCTTTAGCGGTAGCCAATCACGCAAAAATCATACAAAAATTTTTAGTGTGTTAGAAATAACCCTCTTAAGTCACCATGAACCAAAACTAAAGATACATCAGGTTGGGAGCAAGTTTTGAGACAGGGACAAATCCAAACAAATGACATCCCTACTTTTTGATTTCCTATTTCTGTGTGGGAAAACTCTGTTCATAGAAATCATCAGTAATAACACTTTGAAAAGTCCATATTATAATATATCATTTTTTCTGAGGGAATAAACAATAAAGGAAAACTATGAAAATTGAAATCATAAAATCTCTTACAGATAATTTTGAATCTTTTGCTAAGCAGACAGAAACAGGGTGGAATTTTGGCTGGCTAGAGATTTACAGCATCTTCTTGGATATGAAAAATGGTCTAATTTTCAGGGTGTTATTTCTAAAGCAAAAACGGCCTGTGAAAACTCTGGGCATAAAATATCAAACCATTTTGCCGGCGTCGGCAAAATGGATCATCTTGGTTCAAGAAGCAACAGAGAGGTGTTTGAATGATGCTCACTCATTATGCCTGTTATCTAATCGCTCAAAATGGTGATTCACGAAAAGAGGAATTTGCTTTTCCTCAAACTTATTTTGCTATTCAAACGAGAAAGTTTGAAATTATCCAACAACGACTTTTAGAATCAGAAAGGGTATCAGCTCGAAAGAAATTAGCTGACACGGAAAAAGAGCTTTCAGGTGTTATTTATGAGCAAATTGGAAGTGATAAAAATTTTGAAACAGAGAGGATAAGCTAGATTATTGGGCAGAAGATAGAAAAAAGACTTTAGAGCAAAAGCTAAAAGAGATGGACAAAAAGATTAAAGAGTTAAAACGAAAGTCCCGCAAAGCTAACTCTTTGCCAGATAAAATCCAGTTACAAAAACAAGCCAATGATATGGAAAGCAAACGAGACAAAGAATGGAAAGAGTATGATACAGCTAAAAAAGAAATTGAATTAAAAAAAGATCAACTTATTGATGAAATACAAAGCCGCTTAGAGCAAAACATAAAAGAAGATATTATTTTTGAAATAGAATGGGAGATTGTTTAATGAGTAATAAACCAGATAATACTGTTGCTGAAGAGCAAAAAAGATTTGATGACTTTGATAAATTGAATCTCAAATCTTTTGCAAAAAATCTATTGCAAAATATGGAAAAAGGAACTGCTTCCAATATAGGAGCGCAGGGAGCTTGGACAATCAGTCTGAATGCGGAATTTGGAAATGGAAAAACAACATTTTTAGAAATGTTTAAAGCTTTTATAGAGGATGAACACAAAGAGAAATACAATGTCATTTCTATCAACGCATGGGAATCTGATTTTTATGGTCAGCCTATTATTGCTATACTCTCTGAGCTTTTAAATTTGATAAAAATACAAGATAGTAAAAATGAAGAAACCATAGAAAAAATAACAAAAATTATTGGAAAGATTGCCAATCATAAAGCCACGAGATTGATCGGAAATGTAGCTAATCAAGTGATTGATAACCAAACAGGATTTAATATAAAAGAGATAATGACTTCTTGCAGAAATAAAAATACAGAAAAAACTAAAATAGATAATGAAATTATTAAAGGTCAAAATATTTTAGAAAAACTGAATCAAAGAAAGTCAGCTATTGAGGAAATTAAAAAAACTATCTCAGAATATACAAAAGATAAAAAACTGATTATTATTGTTGATGAATTGGATCGATCCAGACCAGACTATGCTGTTCATTTTTTAGAAGATATAAAACATTTTTTTGATATTAAAAATGTAATTTTTCTTGTTGCAGTAAATAGAAAGCAAATGTCAGCCACAGTCAAATGTCTTTACGGGCAGGAGTTGGATTTTGAAGGCTATTATAGAAAATTCTTCAAACAAGAAATAGACTTGCCTGATCCCTATAAAGAAGCTCAAAACCTTATAAATAATTTGATAAAAAAAACAAAAGTAAGATATAGTTCTGATAATAATGATAGAAGTTATAGAATAAATAACTATTATTTAGCCTGTAAAATATTTGAATTAACCTTAAGAGAAGTAGAAACAGGTATAAGAATATTTGAAAATGTGTTAGGTAGTAATGTTCATACGACAACTTGGATGTATTTAGACTGTTATCCTTTTTTTATTTGTCTCTATATAAAAAATAAACAAATATTTAAACAAATACTAGATGAAAACTTTTATGTTGATGCTTTTTTACAATTTATAGATGAAAAAGGTTTTAAACAAACATATCAACAGGAATCTGATAAAGAGAAACGACAAAAAAAATATGATATTAATTATTTATTGGCACAAATATCTAGCTCTTTTATAAAAGATCAAAAGCAGCTATCAGAATACAAAAACAGACTGATAGAAGAATTTCCTGAAATGCCTAATTTAGATGTGAATAGTTTCTTTCAATATTCAGGCCCTTCAGGGTTTGTTAAAGGTTTTTCATTAAATGAAGGCCAACCTGCTTTAGAAATGTGTCAAAACATCTATCAACATAAATCGGTTTTTGAGGAATAAAAATAAAGAGGTGAAAATGAAAAATAAAAAGCCAGAAAAATTGAATTTACATTCTTTGAGTATCACGGAGGAGCAGAAAAAAAAGCTTAAGCAGGTTTTTCCTGAAGTTTTTAATGAAGATAAAATTGACTGGGAAAAATTGAAAGCGACTCTAGGGGAAGAGTTAGACAGCGGTAATGAAAGATACAATATGAACTGGCCGGGCAAAAGGGACTGTTTTCGTATCATTCAAGAGCCTAGTTTTGGAGCTTTAAAACCCTGCAAAAAGGAAAGCCTTGATTGGGATAAAACACAAAATCTTTTTATAGAAGGGGATAATTTAGAAGTCTTAAAACTGCTCCAGCGCTCCTATTATAATAAAGTCAAAATGATTTACATTGATCCCCCTTATAATACAGGGAAAGATTTTATTTATCCTGATAACTATTCAGAAACTTTAGATACTTATTTGGAATATACCGATCAAAAAAACACGGAAGGTAAAAAGTTTTCCACAAATCAAGAGACAGACGGCCGTTTTCATTCTAAATGGATCAATATGATGTATCCCCGCCTATTTCTAGCTAGAAACTTACTTAGTGAAGATGGGGTTATTTTTATCAGTATAGACGATAATGAAGTCACCAACTTAAGAAAAATCTGTGATGAAATTTTTGGCGAAGAGAATTTTGTAAATTGTATTAACATAAAAACAAAAATTGCAGGTGTCAGTGGGAGTTATTTAGGCCAAAGCCTTCAAAAAAATATTGAACATGTTCTTTTTTATTGTAGGGATAACTCTAGGATTACTGAGTTAAATGATATTTACGAGGAAAAAAATCTTTTTTCCTATATTAAAGAATATAGAGAAAAGGGAAAAAGTTGGAAATATACGAGAGTAATTGATTCTTTTGGTGATAAAAAGTTTTATAAAAAAATTAAAGATGGAACAGGAAAGGAAATTAAAATATTTAAGCATATAAATGTAAGATTTAATACAATAGATAAATTGATAGAAAAAAGAATTTCTAAGTTAAATAAAAATAATCTTTCAACAGAGGAAAAAAACTTATTAGAAGAAGAGATATATCTACAATATTTTGATAAAATTTTTCGTGATACAAATGCACAAAGCTCAATTAGAAAAAGAGTAATTAATGCAACAGAATCTGAAGACAATTTTTTAAGCATTGAATACACTCCTGAATCTGGAAAAAATAAAGGGAAGATTACAACTCTATATTATAAAGGAAGAAATAAGGATTTAATAACATGGTTGAAAGATGTTTCTTTAAAAAAAGACAATACAATTATCAAAAAAGATAAAATCGGAACTTTATGGGACGATTTAAACTGGAATAATATCTCAAAAGAAGGAAATATTCAATACCCTAATGGCAAGAAACCAGTCTTGTTAATAAAAAGAATGATAGAATTAATAGGGCTTAAAGACGGGGACATTGTTATGGATTTTTTCTCAGGTTCTGGTTCTACAGTACATGCAACTATAGAGTATAACAAAGAACATCAAAGTAGTCTGAAAACTATATCAATTCAATTACCTGAAGTTATTCAAGATTCAGATAAAACTAAGTATTATAATACTGAAGATCTAAAATGGTTAAAAACCGTCGCCGATATAGGAAAAGAGAGAATCCGCCGAGCTGTCAAAAAAATTAAAGAAGACAACAAGCAACAAAGCCTTTTAGATCAAAACAAAAATAATTTGGATTTGGGCTTTAAAGTTTTTAAACTTAGTAAGTCCAATTTTAAAGTATGGAATGAGGAAGTTTCAAAAGACAAACAAGCTGAAAAACAGGTAGAAATGCACTTAGAAGATCCTATCAATCCCAACTCTTCTGAAGAAGATTTGCTGTATGAAATTCTGATTAAAACCGGTTATGAACTGACAACTTCAGTGAAGAGCTTAAAGCTAGCTGATAAAAAAGTTTATTCTGTGGAAAATAACGCTCTCTTAATTTGTTTAGATAGAAAAATCACAAAAGACTTAATTATTGAAATGGCAAAACTCAAGCCCACTCGTATTGTCTGCTTAGATATAGGCTTTGATAATAATGACCATTTAAAAACAGACGCTATGGAAACTTTTAAATCTTACGGAGTAATAGACTTTAAAACTATTTAATAAAAAGAGAGGCTCTACTGCATGACAGACAAGGAAATTAAAAATCTCATCTTAACTGGTGAAGGATACCATATAGAGTTTAAACAGGATTTAGATAAATCTCTTATTGATGAGGTTTGCGCTTTTGCCAACTCATCAGGAGGACATATTTTAATGGGAGTGTCTGATAAGGGAGAAATAAAAGGTATAGACACAGGCAATCGCATTCGCTCCAAAATTCAAGACATACTGAACAAACTTGAGCCAAAGTTAAAAACCAGTATTGAAATTAAAGAAAAGCTTATTGTGATACATGTTCCAGAAGGTGAAGAAAAACCTTACGGCTCTGCCAGAGGTTTTTTTATAAGGATAGGCCCAAACTCTCAAAAGATGACCAGAAACGAGATCATTCATTTTTTAAAAAAAGAGGGGCGTATCCGCTTTGAAGAGTTAATCAATGAAAAAGCTAATTTTAAACAAGACTTTGATTCTAAAGCTTTTAAACATTTTTTAAAACTCTCAAAAATTAGCCTAACAATGAAATATGAAACTCTTTTGGAAAATTTAGATTGCCTCACAGAAGATAAAAAAATGACAAATTTAGGAGTGTTATTTTTTGCTAAAGACATAGATTTTATTATGAATTATGCCCGTGTTGATTGTATTCTTTTTAGAGGGACAGATAGAGTTAAAATCTTAAATAGAAAACAATATAAAGGAAATGTTATTGACAATATTGAAGATGCTTTGTCTTTTATTGAAAAACATACGAATACAGAGTATGTCATTACAGGCAAGCCCCGAAGAGAAGAGATTGATGATTATCCAGAACCAGCTTTAAGGGAAGCGATTGTTAATGCTGTTTGCCATAGAGATTATTTTATAAAGGAAGTTCCTGTCTCAGTGGAAATTTTTGCTGATAGATTAGAAATCCGAAACCCTGGAGGCTTGCCCAAAGGTTTTGACACTAAAAAATTTGGAACGCAAAGCTTTCCCCGTAATCTTCAAATTGCCTCTATGTTACATAGAGCTGATTATATAGAACAAGCTGGAACAGGAATAAGCCGTATTAAAACGGCCGTTGCAAATCATAAGAAAAAGGTCAAACTTGATATTGAGTATAGTGATGACAGCCCTTTTTATAATATTATTTTCAAAAAAGAGGGTTTTGTAGAAAATAATCAAGAAGATTTAGTAGAAAGCAGTCAAGAAAGGTCGGAAGAAAGCAATAAAAAAGGTTTCGGTGTAAAATCTGTTGTTTTTAGCAGTTTTCGGTCTATTTTCGGTTTAAAATCTAGTGCTTTTCGGTCTATTTTCGGTGTAAATAAACCTATTTTCGGTGTAAATTCTAAAGAGTTTCGGTCTATTTTCGGTGTAAAGTTTAGTGAATTTCAATCTATTTTTGGAGTAAATGTTTTAAAAACAGCCTGTCTTATTTATAAAAATCCAAAAATAAACGCCAAAGAAATAGCAGAAAAACTATCTGTCACCACACGCTCAGCAGAAAACTACCTATCAAAACTAAAATCAGCAAAATACATTGAAAGAGTAGGTTCTGATAAAACAGGATATTGGAAGGTTATTAAAAAATAGGACAAAATTATCAAGTTATAGGAAAGCTATTAAAGTATGTTTTATCCAGTATATAAAAAACAAAAGATTCTCCCGACAGTGTCGGGAGAATCTAAAAATGACAAGATTCCGCCGACAGTGTCGGAGAAATTTTTTAAGTCATTAAAGTCTGAGAATTTTTCTACTATTCAGGCTGAATTGCCAAAAATTTTTCCTCTTCCTTGGTCGGCCTATGTTCGTCTGCTATCGGTTGAAGATAAATCAGCTAGAAAGTTTTATGAGGAAGAAGCCTAATGAAGTTTCAGTTTAATCCTAATCAAGAGTATCAACTGTCTGCTATTTCAGCCGTAGCAGATTTGTTTAAAGGGCAAGATTCCAGTTTCAACAGCTCCTTTGGAATTGGTGGTAAGAGAATTGGCAGTCTGCAAGAGATGTCCTCTGAAAAGGCTGGTCATACTTTAGGCTATGGAAACACACTTACATTGGATAATGAGCAACTCAATAAAAACTTAAAATCCATACAAAATAAAAATCAGATATTTTCTCAAGAAAATATAGAAAGCAAAGGCAAAAACTTTTCTGTAGAAATGGAAACAGGAACAGGAAAAACTTATGTCTATTTGAGAACGATATTTGAATTAAACAAGCAATACAACTGGACTAAGTTTATTATCGTTGTTCCTTCTATTGCTGTTCGTGAAGGAGTTTTAAAATCTTTTGAAATAATGAAGTCCCATTTTGAAGGACTCTATAATAAAATTCCTTACTCTCAATTTGTTTATCAATCTAAAAAAACCAGCTTATTAATAAATTTTGCCACAGCCAGCCAAGTGCAAATTATGCTTATCAATATAGATTCCTTTAATAAAGACAGCAATATCATTCGTTTGGATAGGGATCAAACAGGAGGCATCAAGCCGATTGAGTTTATACAAAATGTCCGCCCTATTGTAATTATTGATGAGCCTCAAAACATGGAAAGCGAAAAATCCCGACAAGCAATTGAATCCCTTAATCCTCTTTTTACTTTAAGGTATTCTGCAACCCATAGAAATTTGTATAATCCAATTTATTCGCTTAACCCTGTGCAGGCTTTTCAAAAAAAGCTGGTTAAAAAAATCTCTGTCGCCTCTGTTGTAGAAGACAATGATCCCACACAAGCTTATATCAAAGTCTTAAAAATTCAAAATAGAAAAAACAAGATCACTGGCTCTTTACAGTTTTTTCAAAACACGCAAGACGGCAGAAAATTGATAAAAAAAGTCTGTAAGCAAAATGATGACCTCTATATGCTTTCAAAAGAAAATATTATTTATAAAAACGGCTTTAAAGTGAATGAAATAAACTGCAAGCCCGGCATGGAGTTTATCCGCTTTTCAAATGGAGTCAAACTTTCATTGGGCGAAGAGCAGGGAGGCTATAGAGAGGATATAATTAAAACTCAAATAAGAGAAACTATAAAAGCTCACTTTCAAAAAGAAATACAATTAAAAAATCAGGGAATAAAAGTTTTGTCTTTATTTTTTTTGAATCGTGTTGAAAATTATAGGTTGTATCAAAAAGGACAAACTTCTTTAGGTATCTATGGAAAATGGTTTGAAGAAATTTATACAGAGCTTTCTAAAAAATATAAAGAGCTGAAAACAAGACCAGTTAAAGAAGTTCATAATGGCTATTTTTCCAAAGATAAAAAAGGAATATTGAAAAACACAAAAGGCAATACCAAAGAAGATGAAAACACTTACAATTTTATTATGAAGGATAAAGAGCGATTGTTGGATATAAATAATCCTCTTAAATTTATTTTTTCTCACTCAGCTTTAAGAGAAGGTTGGGATAACCCCAATATCTTTCAAATCTGCACACTAAACGAAACAAGCTCTACTCTTAAAAAAAGACAAGAAATAGGAAGGGGCTTAAGACTTCCTGTCAATCAAACAGGGGAGAGGATTCAAGATGATCTTATTAACAATTTAGTTGTAGTGGCTAATGAAAGCTATGAAGATTTTGTTCAAAATCTACAAAAAGAACTAGAAGAAGACACTGGTTTTACTTTTGGCTCTCTTCCTGTAAAGGCTTTTGTTGGAATCTCTTTTGAAAGCAATGGCAAAGAATATGAAATAAACCAAGAAGAATCAAAAAAAATATGGAATCACTTTAAGAAATTAAATTATATTTCTGACAATGGATATATAAATAAGACCTTTTATCAGTCTGTTCAAAATAAGACTTTTTCTGTCCCTGAAAAATTTAACTCTGCGCTTAATGCCGTTATCCAAATAACAGAACAACACCAGTTAGAATCTCATATCCGAAAACATAAAAACAAAAAGAAAGCAAATCTCAATGAAAAAGCTTTACTTGATCCAGAGTTCAAAAAGTTTTGGGAGGCTATTAGCCAAAAAACAATTTATTCTGTTCATTATGACACACAAGAACTGATTAAAAAAGCTGGCACAGCCATTAAAAATATGGAAAAAATCTCTCCTCTTTCAATCTTTGTTAATAAAGCAGATATTAAGCTAGAATCTAAAGGTGTAACTGCTCAACTAACAAAAACCCCCGATCATTACTCTGTTCCTGAAAAAACAAAAATACCAGATATTTTATCTTACATTCAAGAGAGAGTCTTACTGACAAGAAGAACTATCTTTAAAATTTTAAAAAAATCAGGAAGATTAAATAAGGATTTTATGGCCAACCCACAAAAATTTATGGATTTAGCAGTAAAGGAAATAAAAAATGTCTTGCATCATTTAATTATTAAAGGCATCCAGTATGAAAAATTAAAAGGTTCCTCTTATGAAATGTCTCGGTTTGATGAAGAAAAACATAAAATGGAGTTTGCAGAAGATCAAATCATCCCTACTAAAAAATCAGTTTATGACTATATTTATTATGAATCTGGTGTTGAGAAAAATTTTGCTACAGCTTTAGAAAATATGCAGAATATAAAGTATTTTATTAAATTGCCGAACTGGTTTCAGATAAGAACACCTGTCGGGAATTACAATCCCGACTGGGCAATACTTAAAAAAAACGGCGACATTGTCTATATGATACGGGAAACAAAATCCACTTTAGATAGATTAGGGCTACGAGCTTTAGAAAGTAAAAAAATTCAGTGTGGGAAAGCTCACTTTGAAAGCATTGGAGTTAATTATAAGACTTGCAGTTCTATTGAAAATGCAGATTTATAGATAGGCTACAGGTAAATTATAAATTTGATTAGAGAGGTTTATCGATCAAAACATTTTAAGCCAGAAAATGATAATTATGATAATAGAAGTTTTATGTATAGTTTATCGGAAATATTCTTTGGCTAGAATTCTATAGAAGGAAAAAAATATGACCCTATTATATTTCTTGTTAAAAAGATATGAATTTAGTTATATCTTAAAATAATTCTTTTATTAGAAATCGTTATGTAAAAAATTAACCAAAAACTCTTCTCAAAACTAGAAAAAGGCTCTTAAGAAACTTTTTTTATTCCAATATGGAAAATTTTACAATTCTTAAGAGCTCAAAACAGTTGAATCTTGACAAAATAAAATTCTTTCAGTTTTATACTTCATTAAGTGGTCTTAAATAGAATTTTATAGAAGTACTGTTTGCCAGTAGATCTTTTTAAAGATTTTAACAGCTTTTATATCAAAAAAGGAGCTTTAAGAATGGAAGGACGAACAGAACAATTCTCTAACATTCTTAAAGACTATGTCTTAGAGAGAAAGAAAGTAAATCCTAAGATAAGTGAAAACCAAATTGCTCAAGGTCTTGGCATTTCTCAAACAACATTTTATAGGATGTTAAATTATAACACTTATCCAAGTGTTCGTAATCTTCTCAAGCTTTGCAAGTCTGGATAATAGATAGAGTCTACTCCTTTCCTTTTGTGTTTTTTGGAAATCACGCAAAAGCCAATTTTGAAAGTGTACAGTTAGGTAAGTTCAATAGGCTAAAAGGCAGATAGTTGGGATAAGCGGACAGCGGATAAGGTGTTCAAGAGTGGAAAATAATTTAAAAACTCAACAAAATACTGCTTTTTTTGGCCGCTGATGATCGTCTATATTCCTCTAGTGGTATCCAATCACGCAAAATTTTTTTGGTTGGTCTTTGTATTTCCAGTTTTACGAAAACAAAAAGATTACCATATACTAAATTCATTTATTTCTTTTTGTCTTTGTTTTTGTCCATCTATTTCCTTATCTAAGTATGAAATTTCACGCATTACAAATTCCCGTACATTTTTATGCTTGTGATCTCTAAGAGATTCTAAAGCTTTCTTTATCTTTTCAAAATAAATTGATAGATCACCACTCCATGTGAAAGTTCCTAAATTTGTTGAAATAGCACCTGTAAATCTCTTCTGCTCTCCATACTCATCTAAAAGAAATTTGAATAAAGAAGACAATTCGTCATTATTGTTAAATAAGTTCATATTTTTAGCTAAAAAAACAGGGATTTTGTCGGGAGCTTTTTTACACCAATCTTTCAGCTGCTCATCTGTTAAAGAAGAGAGAGGGCTTGTTTTATAATGATTAAAGGGCTTCTGTTGAAAAGAATTTTTATCTTGGAATATAAATCTCATTTTATGATCATTTATATTATTTGTTATTTCTGAAAACAGTATGTCAGGATATTTTTTAAATATTTTTCTAAAACACTCCTTTATTGTTGAATCTCTGACAGCAAAATCAAACAAAGAGTTTTTAGAATTAAAAATTTGAAAAGCAAACTGTTGGGCAAATCGCTCTCCATATTCAGAGGCTAAAACATCATCTACAGCATCCTCATAGCAATCATCATTGTCATATCCTTTTTTGTATGACAGGAAATCTTTTTGTGTTAACAGATTATAAAGAGCATTTGCAAGTTTCTTCTTCTTTTCAGGTTCAGAATCATAGACATAATCCTGGTAGATATTAAGAGCCACCCATCCCGCATCTATGTTCTTTTCTGTGAGAGTTGAAATCAGTTGCTCCATAATATGGAGGTCAACAGTGTTGCATCTTTTTCCCGCAGACAGTATTTTTAATTCAGATAAATTTATATTAGTCTCACCTATAGATTTTATTAATCTTGTTATGTCCTGATTTTGTAATTTCAATTGAAAATAAGCTGGTATGAGAAAATCTAAAAAATTAACATCAGTAGCTATTTTATCAAGAATTTGTTTTGTTTTATTTGGATTCCATTCATTCAAACCTTTTATTAACCCACATAAAAATGAAGGATTAAAATCTTTATCTCTTTTCCATGTTTCTATAATTTCCAGTAATTGTATAACAAATTGATCAGGGTTTTTTAAATAATTAACCAGTTTATAAGAGAAAACACTTGTGTTTCTTTGTTCTCCATGAAATAAAATATTGAGAGTGGACTTCTTTTGTTTTCTGTCTCCTGTTTTCAATAAGTTTTTAAAATCCACAAGAAGTTGTTCAAATTGTTTATCATATTCTGAGGTTTTTTCTCCTTGAAGATCATTATATATATAATGCCAGGGACATTCTATGATATAAAATTTTAACCTTTCATTGATATTTTCTTTTGGTTGTAAAAGCTCAATTATATCCTGAATTTTCTTGATATTTTCTTTTTTGATTTTTTTTGATTGATATTTTAAAAAATTCATAAGGCTAGTAACAACTGAAGGCCAATAAAAACCATGAATAGAGGTAACAGCTTTGATTGCTGTTTCTACTTCATTATATAAACCTTGATGTAAAAGAGGAATTAAATTGATAGCAATGAGATTACAAGCTGTTTTATTTATTTTTTGGTTCTCATCTTTTGTTGCAAAATGAGTTAGATATTTAAGAGCTGTACGAAAATAATTCCATTGTTCATCATAAGTTTTTGGTTGCCAATCTTCAAAAAGCCGGCCACTTTTCGTTTGCATAGCTTCTGAAGAACGACTAAATTCTTTTGTTTTTAAAGCCTGACCAAGAGCTTCTATAGCTATCTCTTTTTGCTTTATGGTGCCAGATTCTTTTATTTCTCTAATAATTTTGAATTTTATATCTGGACCAGCTTCTGTTCCAGACAGATAAAGCTGAAAATGGCTTACAAAAACATCTTTAGCATGTGTAGCCCAAAGATTATTTACTTCTATTTCTGCAAACCTTAAAAGTAATCTAGAAGATCGGAGATAAAGTTCTTTTTCTCTAGCTATTTTTTCTAGAGCCCAGATTAGCTCTGAGGAAATTGTTTTCTTTCCTAAGGCCCATAAAAAACCTCCAATAGGAATATCTTCTATCTCTTCTATACTTTTATCATCAAAAATATTTTCGATAGACTTTAAAGTAGCTTTGGAATTCAACTCGGCAAGATGATATAAACAATGAAAACCCCACTCTGTACAAAGAGTTTCTTCTTTTCCAAAAAAACCTTTTTCATCACACAGTTTTTCCACTAAACCTTGAGCACTTTTAAAAGTAGCTAAATAGGATAATTGTTTACAAAAAGACTCTCGTAATCCTCCATCTATCCCCCATAATATAAAATTGTTTTTTTTCTCATCAGGGTATGGTATCTTTTTTGATGTATTAGGTTGAGAAACTTTCATATTAACAAGCCAATTTACTATAGATTCCGGTGGAGTATGTTCAATCAATTCACTTGCCAACCAAGCAGCCAGAGGTTTGGGTCGGACCTGTATAAATCGCCCATGTTGTTGAATAATATTTTTCTTTTTAAAAACCTCAACATATTTATAAAATGTATCATAATCCATTTCGCATATTTCTTTAGCTATATATTCTGCTTCTTCTTTTCCTCTACTTTTATGTCTAGGACTAAAGATTGTATCAGGCCTTTTATTTGACATTCCAATTGTATCAAATAAAGCACATGCTTTTATTACTTTTTCCCCATTTCGATCAGGTTTTTGCTTTCCCCAAAGCATTTTGTTTTTTATTGTTGGTATATCATCCTTCAATAAATCTAAATGACCCACTTCTTTAAGTAGTTTAGCCATAAGAGGAAGCCCTGATGTCAGTTCAAGATATTTAGGTGCGATATACTTGTTTGTAATATTTTGAGTTTCTGAAAGGATTTTTTTTACAATCTCTTCACTAGGCTCTAATTTAATAATATGTTTTTTTATATCTCTTGTTGTTTTTCTAATAATATACTGTAATCCTTTTTCTGTTTCTTCATTCCCTATAGTTAAAAGACTTAACCTTGAATCTTCTTGAATTGCTATTTTATGAAAAGCCTCTGCCTCTGCAAGGGAACAATCATCTATCACTAAAATAACACGTGAAGTTTTTAATTCTCTCAAATGAGAGCTTTTCAAATTTCCTGCAGAGCTGTACAGTATAAGGTGAGATAAATCAGGATATTTATTTGAAGAATTAAATTTTTCAATAGGTCGAAAAGTTTCTAAAGCTAATCTTGTTTTTCCCGTACCACTAGCTCCTGCTAAATGAACTGTCTTTCTTGGTTCAGATAATATACTATAAATGTTGTCTTTTTTACTTCTCAACTCAGCATTACACATAAACTCTAAACTATAATCCTGTTCTTCACGATTCCACTCCTGCCAAGAAATCCAAGGGGTTTTAGATTTATTAAGTACTTCTTTAAAAAACCAAACAACCAAAGAAGGATATTGATTAAGCCAATTAGCAATTTTATCCGCATCATAAAATTTTATATCAATTTGTTTAGAATCATATCCAGCTTTTTCTATTTCTTCCTCGAGAGCTTCCTCTCTGGCTCTAACATAAACTCCTGACACAGGCTGGGTAGAGCATAAAATATAAGCTCCTTGCTTCTTTATAACATTCTGCAAAGCCATTTTTAATTGTCCTTTTTTATCATAGATTTCCTTTTTACATTTTTGAGGAGATAAGGAATCAGTTTTAACTTGAAAACAGTTATAACGGTTAGGAAAATAATTTGTATAGGGTGGTCCCTGAGACCAAGTAACTAATCCATCTTGTCCTCCATCTTTTGCCAAGATGTTCCCTGAAAAGTCTACACTGTTTTGAGAGATGTTATAGCGATCACATTCCAATAAAGCCAGTCTCTTAAGCAATTCAATTAATTGTTGGGGAGTGCACCTTTTTATATCGTCAAAAGTAACTGTAAAAGGTCCTATGGGCACAGGCCTTTTGATTTGCGATATGAAAAAACTTTCAACAACATGTCTTTTATGCTCATTGATTTTAACCCCTGTAATTTTAATTTGTTCAAGAGCTGTTTTAGGAGATTTGAAGTAAACTGCTATTTTTTTTAATGTATCTTTTCCACTGGTTTTATTATTTTCAATTCGGTAAATGGTAGAAGAGGAAATATCAAATAGATCAGAAAATTCTCTGATTGAAAGTTTAAGTTCTTTCCTAAATTGTTTTAAATCTCCTCTTGAAAATTCTTGGTCTTCAATGATGGGTACACAAACAAATGAAGAAGGACCTTTTTGTCCTAACTTTGCAAGCAATGTCAAGGGATTTTTCTCAGAAGAGTTAATCCCAACATCACGACAATATTTTTCATAAGCTGGATTTTTTTTTGAAGGTATACGATCTTCAAAAGAAGGAAATAGTTTTAAAGAAATATGCTTTTGTTGATTTAAAGAAAGATCTGGTCCTAATGGTATAGGGTTATCTGCATATAGATAGGAATCATCATATTGAAAAACAAACTTTCTTTTTTCTTTATACAGTTGTCCAACATACTGTCTGCTCTTTCTTCGTTCTAAGTATACATCAATAGCTTTATACATTTTTAAATATCCTCTTCAATGGATTTTTTAAAATCTGTTAACCTCTCTTTTAAAAAAACAATAAACGCCTTCTTTCTTCTCTCTGATATCTCAGATGTTCCTATCTCCTCTATTATTAAGGGAAATTGTTTTATTACCTTCTTTGTAAACTTCATACAAATTTTTTCAAATTTTAGTTTTTTAAATTCTTTTATATAATCCAAAAGTTTTGGCTCTTTGGATACAGAGGTCCAAACAGCACCACTGGGACTAAAATGGGCTGATAACATTTCATCATCTATAGTGCCAAAAAGAGAGGGATTGTCATACATGGGAGCAAATTTTTTATCTTTACTTGTGGTTATAATTCCTAGATTCCTTCCATGCCGATCACCATTTCCAATAAAAGCATCAAAAAGACATACTTCAACAAAGTTTTCTACATCAGTTATTTTTTTGGTTTGTTCATATATTACTTTTATTATATCTTCACAGTTGTGATATTTACTACCTTTGGGTAAAAATTTATAAATATGATCTAAAGTGCCAATATAATCCTGAGTAAAATCTCTTGTCACAAATGTTACTAATCCTTGATTAGGATTCTTTTTTAAATTATTTTCCTCTTCCACAGTGTATCTAATTAAATAATGTTTTGGGATGTTTAACTTAAGAATAGAAGCTATTCTATTGCAAACATATTCTATAACCGGTAAATCAGGATACTTTTGTTCTTGAACTTTTAAAATATAACGGTCAGAATTTAATTTAGCCGAATACTTACGATATTCGCCATGGTAAAAACTATCTTTAGTTTCTAATATTCTTGAATCATTTGCAGGATAGATATCGGACTTTTTAAGGTCCAAGTTACTAAACTCCAATAAACTAGGTAAGTTGAACCAGTCTTTGAAACAATTTGCATGTAACCCGTAAAAACTTTCCTTTTTTATTGGTTTTCGGCATTTAAAGCACTTCATAATATAACTAATATACTACAAAATTATTTTGTAGTCAATATCCTACAATTATTTTAAAAACCATAAAAAATCTTTATTTTTAAGCATTTTTAACAAATTATTATAAAATGTAATATCAATTTATTTAGATAATTCAAAATTTGTCAACAGACAAATTCAAAAGTATTCTAAAACTAAATAAAGATAAAAGAATAAGAAGAAAACCTATAAAAATATTTTCATTAAAAGTCTAAATCAAATATTTCATATTGTTTTTTCAAAGAATAAAAGGGTATTTATTTCAATGGTTTTAGTAGGTCAACCTGTGGGATTAACGGAAGTAGATGATGGAATATGGAAAGTAACTTTTATGGATTATGACATAGGTTGTTTTGATGAGGAGAGCTGTAAGTTTGCTCCTTTGGATAATCCTTTGGAAAAACTGTCAATGATGTGTTCGGTATAAAGTGTCAAGGATGTTTCAGGTTGCACAACCTCCCAATCTACACGAATTATCATTTTGCCAAAAAAACTTCAGGACATCCTTTTGCAAATGAAAAAAAACTCTGTGAATGAATATGTATTTACAGACAACAAAGGAATGTTATTGAAATATAATGCTGTTCAATCATCTTTTAATCACGGTTTTATGGCATTAGGACTTCCCTGGCGTTCCACTCATATTTGCCGTCATACATATGCTACGATGGCTCTTATGGGAACAAAAAATCTTTCTGCTGTTCAAGCAAGTCTTGGACATTCACAGCAGAAGATGACTCAAAGGTATGCAAAGGCTATTGCTCTTTTGAGCTCAGATATAGGAGAGAAAACATCTGCTATATTATTTGATACAGCCAATAACTAATAAAGTCTTATTTTCTTCCTCTTAGAACACCATTTTAAAAAATCACGAAAAAATCAATTTTAAAAATAAAAAGTTAAGTGATTTCAATAAGTTAGAAAGTAGATGGTTGGGATAAGCGGATTTGAACCGCTGACCTCTACCATGTCAAGGTAGCGCTCTAACCAACTGAGCTATATCCCATTTTAGAATTATCTTATATAACAATTATATTTCATCTGTCCAAACTCTATAATTTAACTTTTGAAATTTCCCAAAAATAAAAGATAACTTTTATCTTAACACAAGTTTTTCAAATACCAAAAAAATCAAAAGCTTTACCACACCATTTGAAAAACAACTCCTCTTTACTTAAAGAAAAACTTTGATATGAACACAAACTGTCATGGCTACGGCCCTCTTCACCACAGCTTTTAATAGAATTAAACAAAGTTAAATTATTATCTACATTTATGGACAGCCCATGTTGGCTTACTCCTTCAGAAATATGGATGCCAAAAAAACAAATTTTTCCTCTTTTTGTATAAAGACCGGCATATTTTCCCTCTCGCTTTGTTGAAATTCCTAAATCTGTTAATAGCCCTTGAGTAATTTCCTCTAAAGCCACAATAAAATCTATAACCCTTAAACCCAATGAAGGCAGATAAAGCAAAGGGTAAATGACCAACTGCCCTGGAGCGTGCAAAGTCGCCTCCCCTCCCCTTTTGATTGTTACTTGAGATATATGATATTTTTTAAGTTTTTCCTCAGACCAAAGAATATGGCTTTGATCTGAACGAAGCCCCATAGTGATCACAGCCTCTTTGCTTTCAAAACCAAGGAAGACCCCTTCACCTTTTTTAGCTAAATCTTTGTATTCTTTTTGCAATTTAAGAGTTTCAGAAAAAGCTACAGGCCCCTTCCATTTTTTAACAACAAAAGTTTTTTTTAGGACAGCTTTTAAATTCAAAATACACTCCTATTACTGAAGCCATATCCAACAAACCACTCAAAATCAGAAAACGGTTTTAAAGCAGTCTATGAAGTATTACAAACATAGGTTTATACATACTGTTTATGATTATTCTTCCCATTAAAATAAAAGTTTGATTTAAAACCACAAACATAAACTCAAAAATTTAAAACAGTAATAAAAACTAACCGCAATTATTTCCTTTTTGCGTAAATCTCCAGCTCTCTTTTTTTATAGCCCTTAAGCTGTATAACAAATTTCTTCAGTGAGAGTTTTTTTAACTGCTTTGCAATGGCTTGTGCGCTTTGTGAAGATTCAGCAGAATACACCACACGACTTGATGTTAATAATTTTTCGTGTAAGTTCTCAAGGCCGGAAACTTTTTTAACAAGTATTTTTTTTAACTGTTCTTTTTGCGCATAATTTAAAGGGCCTTGAATACTGATCGTAAGCCGATTGAGATCCAAAGAGCCTTCTTCTTGATAAGAGGACAACTGATAAGTCAAACCAGCCAAAACATCTTTAGAGTGTATAAGTATCTCTTTATGAATCCGCTCTTTATTTTTTAAAGAATAAGATAAAGGAAACTGTTTTCTAAGTTTAAATAAAAACTGCCGGCTTTTTACATTGAACACATTAAAGAAAAACTGTGTAAAATATTGGGAATGAATCAAATCCACTGGCTGCTCTTTATCCATTTTAAATAAAGATAAAAAACCTGATAAACCAGAAGAATTCCGATGAAGCTCACCAACCTGGACATAACCCGATAAAATAATATCACAGGTGTAAAACTCTGCAAGAGGAACAAAGTTTTTAACACGGGGGCTTTTTTTCGGCAAAACACCGGTAGGTGTGCCTTCATCCATCTTTTGAAAAACAGGATCAAGAGCGTAAAAACCTTTTTTAATCAACTCCCTGCTTAATAACTCAAAGAAGGAGCCAGAAGCTTGTTTCAAAAAAAGATTTAGGGGCTCGTTTTTAAGCCACCAGGAATAGCTCTTCTTATCTTCTCCAAAATAAGAAATAAAAGTGACTACAGGAAGAAGGCAAAAAGAGCCTTTAGAGGCATAAAATAAATTATTGTCCAATAAAAGGTTTTTTAAATTTTCTTTTGAAATTTTTATTGTAACAGTGGAGGAAAAATCCCCACTATCTTGTAAAACAGGCTTAGAGGAACTGACTGAAAGAATATATCTGTTTTGATTTTTTATAACAAATTTTTTAATCCGTTTTTTTTCTTTCTTATATTTTTCCAGCCCTACCATTTCTATTACAAGCTCCCTTGATAATTCATTAAGAGCTTTAGCCTGCGCCTGTTGTTTATTATCTGTATTTAATTGTATTTCTTTAAAAATGGTTTCAACATTTTGAGCTTGGGCAAAATTAAATGAGCCAAAAAGAAACAAATAAAAAATAGAAAACAAAAGTTTAAACACCTTTAACTACTCCTTGTACAAATGAATGTTTTTTCCTTCTTTAAAAATTTTACGGGTTCTTTGTAAAAAATCATGGCTTAACTCTATATCATGCAATGTCCCCTTTGTGTCAATCTCAACAAAAGCTTTTTGCTTAGGAATATAAGTATGAAGACATACACGAGACCTGCCTTTTTTGCTGCTTGAGAGAATTTTTCTTAAACTTAAAAGCTCTGCTTTTTCCATATTAGGGTGAAGCTCCAGTTTAATCTTACAAACCCGTTTTAATAAATCATCCAGAAGAATAACATTTTCTGCCACAATCTGATTAGCTGATCCACCTGTCTTTTGTAATTTTCCTGTAATATGAAATACCTCTACCTCCTGCAATAAAAGGCTTTTCACCTTCTCATACACTTTAGGGAAAAATATCACCTCTATAGAAGAATTAGAGCCGTCTTCCAATAAAGCAAAAGCCATAAGCTGATTTTTCTTTTTAGTTAAAATTTCCCTTACATTTGAGATCATGGCTATAGTCTCTACAAGTCTTGAGGTATCATTCATCTGTTTTAAATGAGAAACGGCTTTACAGCCTAAGGAATATTCCAATCCCTCAAAAACTTTCATGGGATGATCATTCAGATAAAAACCAAAGACCTCTTTTTCATAAGCCAGTTTTTCCTTATGGGACCAAGACTCCGTTTTAGAAATATGGACTCGATCCTCCTCCTGTAAAGAACCACTAAAAAGACTCTGTTGACCAGAACCACGCTCTTCCATCTTCTGGACAGCATAACGACTAAACTTTTCTATATTGTCAAAAAGCTCTTTTCTGTCATAACCAAAACCATCAAATGCTCCAGATTTGATAAGGCTCTCCAAGGTTTTCTTATTGATTTTTTTTAAATCCACTGTTTCAAAAAATTCCTCAATAGTGGAAAACTTTTTATCCTTTAAACTCTCCCTGGCTCTTACAATTTCCTTTGCGGCAAACAAACCAAGCCCCTTAATAGCACCTAGAGAAAAACAGATTTTTCCATCATGTATGGTAAAATGAGGCAGGGATATGTTTACATGAGGAGACAGCACAGTAAAACCATGTTTTTTCGCATCCCTAATATAACCAGCCAGTTTATTTGAATCATTTTGTTCAATGGTCATTTGAGAGGCTAAAAACTCAACAGGATAATAATGCTTAAGCCATGCGGTTTGAGCGGCTAATACACAATAAGCCGCCGCATGAGATTTATTAAAACCATATTTGGCAAACTCAGCCATGAGGTCAAAAAGCTCCTCTGCCTTTTTAAGATTGTATTTCTTTTTCTTTGCCCCCTCTAAAAAACGAGTCTTTTGTTTTTCCATGACAGATCGAATCTTTTTTCCCATAGCGCGCCTTAAAACATCCGCCTCCCCGTAGCTATAGCCGGCAATTTCCACAGCAATCTGTTGAACCTGCTCCTGATAAACAATAATTCCATAAGTTTCTTTTAAAATAGGTTCTAATTTAGGAAAAATATACTCCACGGGGACACGGGCTTTTTTACGATCAAGATAAGAAGGTATCATTTGCATAGGCCCCGGCCGGTAAAGGGCATTGATAGCTACAATATCCTCAAAACAGGTGGGCTGGGATTTTATAAGAAGATCTGTAATGCCGGCGCCTTCAAACTGAAAGATTCCCGCTGTATCCCCTCTTGACATAATTTCATAAATTCCACTGTCCTTTAAAGAGATTTGCCCTGTTGTGATTGTTTTGCCCTGGATTTTTTTTATCAGGCGAAAAGTTTCTGCAATATGAGTCAGAGTCTTTAAGCCTAAAAAATCAAATTTTACAAGACCGATCTTTTCTGCATATTTTAAATCATATTGAATAACATTTTCGCCTTCCGCCCCTCTATAAAGAGGGGCATAATTGACAATAGGATGATCGGCAATAATAATGCCCGCCGCATGAATCCCTACATGGCGAACAAGACCTTCTAATAAGCCTGTGAGTTGAATCAATTCAGCAATTTTAGGATCCTCTTCGGCTATCTCTGTCAGGCGCGGTTCTTTTTTTAAAGCCTCTTTTAAGGTGATACCAAGAATATCAGGAATAAGTTTAGCAACTTGATCCACCTCATTATAACTTAAAGCCAGAACACGGCCTACATCACGAATAGCAGCCCTGACACTAAGCCGCCCATAAGTGATTACATGAGAACTGCAATCTGCCCCATATCTTTTTGTAACATATTCAATAACTCTGTGACGGTTTTCCTGACAAAAATCAATATCAAAATCAGGCATACTGATTCGCTCAGGGTTTAAAAATCTTTCAAAAATTAAGTTTAAAGGCATAGGATCCAAATCCGTAATGCCAAGGCAGTAAGAGACCAAGGAACTGGCGCCGGAGCCTCTTCCTGGTCCAACAGGGATGTTGTTTTTTCTTGCCCAGCTTATAAAGTCATAAACAATGTGAAAATAGCCATTAAATCCCATCCCCTCTATAATTTTTAATTCATAGTTAATACGGTCGGAATATTCCCTCTTTTTTTTTGGAGAAATATCCTCCCCTCTCAAATTGGCCTCATTAAAACGAGCCTCCAAACCTTTTTGCACAAGATTTTTTAAACTGTCTCCTCCTTTAATAACTTGAGGAAGATGATAAATAGGCCGGTTTTTTTCGTCCTTGATTTTAAATTTGACAGAACACTGATCAGCTATCTCCAAAGTTTTATCACAAGCTTCCTGATAAAAACTAGAAATGGAAGGCTGATTCTTGAACAGACTTCTCATTTCCTCTAAATTTTTAAAATAAAATTCTGAAGGCCCAAGCCGGGATCTTTCTTTATCATAAAGAGTCTTGTTTGTTCCTATACAAAATAAAATATCTTGAACAAGGGCGTCCTTTTTCTCCACATAGTGGACATCCCCCCCCGATACCAAACACAAACCTGTGTCTTTAGCCGCTTCAGCCAAAAACAAATTGTATTTTTCACAGCCAGAAATTCCTCTAGGGTGTAATTCAAGATAGAGATCCCTGCCAAAAATTTTTTGTAAAGTTTTAATTTCCTTAAAGGCTGCATCTTTACCCTTATTATGAAACAGCCAGGCCAGCCGCCCTCTGCCCCCCCCGGTTAAGGCAATAAGACCCTCCTTATGTTTTTCAAACAAGGCATAGTCTGCCCTTGGAACAAAATAAAAACCCTGTTGGTAAGCCGTTGTATTAATACAACAGAGATTTCTGTAGGCTGATGAGTTTTTTGCTAAAAGGACAAGAGTTTTGCAGGCTTTCATAGGATTGCGAAACTCATGCCCCTCTAATCTTTCTTTTTTACTGCAATTCTCTACATAATAAATTTCAGAAGCTAAAATGGGTTTTATATCTTTTTTAACCGCTTCAAAATAAAATTCCAAAGCTCCAAACATATTGCCATAATCCGTTAAAGCCATGGCTGGCATATTAAATTCAACACACTTATCCACAAGAGCAGGGATTGTACAGGACGCCTGAAGCAAAGAATAGTGGGAATGAACATGAAGATGAACAAAAGACATTTTTACTCC
This sequence comes from Bdellovibrionales bacterium, assembly GCA_965116175.1. Lineage (GTDB taxonomy): Bacteria > Bdellovibrionota > Bdellovibrionia > Bdellovibrionales > UBA1609 > JACOND01. The sequence continues at coordinate 1,160,574 of OZ220490.1, forward strand.
CATTCAATAGTGCTGGGCGGCTTGCTGGTAATATCATAAACCACACGGTTAATGCCCTGCACTTCATTTACAATTCTGCGCGACAGATGGTGTAAAAAATCATGAGGAAAGTTATACCAATCAGCTGTCATTCCGTCTGTAGATGTTACAGCACGAACAACAATGGTTTGTTCATAAGTGCGGTTATCCCCCTGGACACCAACACTCTTTAAAGGAAGCAAAACACAAAAAGCCTGCCAAATTTTATCATAAAGATTATGCTTTTTAAGCTCCTCTATGTATATATAATCAGCCTCTCTTAGCATTTCAAGTTTATGTTTTTCAATAGGCCCTAAACAACGAACAGCAAGACCAGGACCAGGAAAAGGATGACGGTTTAAAACATTATCCGGAAGGTCAAGAGATTTACCCAGTTGACGCACTTCATCTTTAAAAAGCTCTCTTAAAGGCTCTACTAATTTTAAATTAAGATCTTTTGGCAAGCCACCTACATTATGATGGGATTTGATGGTCACACCACTGCCTTTAGGTGAAAGGCTCTCTATAACATCAGGATATAAAGTTCCCTGAGCCAGATATGCGCAATCTTTCATTTCCCTCTTAAAAAGATCAATAAAAACTTTTCCAATAATTTTTCTTTTTTGTTCTGGGTCTGTTATATTTTTCAATGCTGTTAAAAACTCTTCACTGGCCTGGACAGCTTTAACATTCAAATTTAAAGATTTATAAATTTGAAAAACCTCTTCATGCTCTCCTTTTCTTAAAAGACCTGTATCCACAAAAACACAATGCACCCTTTTAGGCTCTAAAGCCTGAGAGAGTAAAACAGCCGTGACTGTAGAATCAACCCCTCCACTTAAAGCACAAAAAACATTTTCTGAAACAGGAATCTGATTTTGTATTTTAGATAAAAGTTCCTCTCTGATATATCCCGTATTCCATGAGCCAGCTTTAGCCTTACAATATTCATGGGCAAACAACTTTAAAAGTTCATTTCCTTTTTCTGTATGACTTACCTCTGGATGAAATTGAAAAGCCAAAAGATTCTTCATGGAAAAGGCTGTAATAAGACCCTTGGAATCCTGAGCCAGAAGCTTGGTCTGAGCGGGAAGAGATTGAATAGAATCCCCATGACTCATCCAAACCTGTTGTCTTTTAACATTAGGTAAAAGCTGTTCTTTCCAATAGATAATATTTTTACCATAGGTTCTCTGAGAGGATTTAGAGAGTTTTCCCCCTTTCTGAAAAGCTGCCATCTGCATCCCATAACATATAGCCAAAACAGGAGACAGATTTAAAAGCTCATCAACAGATCTCAAAGGCGCAGACTCTTCCAGAACAGAACTTGGCCCTCCACTTAAAACAATACCTAAAGGTTTTTTGCTCCTAATTTTCTGTAAACTCTCATCATAAGCCAACACTTCAGAATAATAACCCAATTCACGAAACTTCCTGGCAATCAGCCAAGTGTATTGAGAACCAAAATCCAAAATAACAAAACTGTGATTCATAACACTTTTTCAATAAATATACAGGTCCTGATTGATTTTAGAATTTCCGCATTCCTTTTATATTTAACTGATAGATGAAGTTTCTCAAGTCAAAACAGATGTAAAATAAATTTAGCGCTCAGTCGCTTTGCAACAAAATATTCATTTAAAGCTTTGAACCCATTTTGAATTGAAAAATAAGCATTTATCCAGTTTAACAAAGACCACAGCTTAAAAAAAGGATAAATATCTGCTAATTTTTACAAAATAAAAACCTTTATGATTTCAAATTCAGCTGTAAATTTGTAGATCCCATCAAAACTGTATCCCCATCATTGATTGTAGTTTTTTTAATTTTTTTTCCATTAAACTTAATAATTTCTGGATGCTCTGTTACAAAAAATGTCTCCGTTTTATAGGGCACAAAGGCAAAAGCTTTTTTAGGAGCCTCTTTCTCAAAAATGGGAATATCCACAAAGGCTGAACCAATAAATCTGGGACCATAAGATAAATAATATCTCTGACCTTTTTGCAAACCCGATACAAAAATAAGCTCTATTGCCCTAACAAAAGGTTTTAAAGCCAAGGAATTATTTTGTATCTCCTTTGACTGTTGGTTTATAAAATTCAATACAACTTCTTCAGGAGTTTTTACAAAAGCCAGCTTAAATTCTGTTTCTCCTATCTTAAATTTTGTCCCCTTTTCCAGGATAGATTTTACAATTTTTTGATCATCAATGATGATTTTATTTTTTGAATCCCTATCAATGATCATAATTTTACCATTAGGATACACTTTAATTTCTGCATGGAGATCAGAAACTAATCTGTCCGGCAAAAGAATATCCCCCACAGATCGACCTATTTTTAAACCATGCCGAACAGGAAAAGTTTTACCTTTGACAGGACCTGTTAAGGCTTTGATAACAAATCTACCCATACAACTCCTCAATAATATTTCAGACCAGTCATATTCTTCTAAAAAACCAGCCTTTAGTTTGCTTTAAGCTTTTTTGCTTGATCCTAAAAAAAATTAAAAATTAAATAAGGATAAGATTCAAGGAGGAATCATGAAAATTGAAAGAAAGCAGTTAAAAGAGATTGAGTATTTATTCAACCAATCAACCAAGGGTATCCATTTGCTCTTTGAGGATAATAGAAAATTGGCCCATATATTAAGCACCCCTACAAAAGAAAAAGTGTTTTTTGATTCAAAAAACATGGATAAAATACAACAGGTTTTTACAGGCTTGATTTCCAGAAAAAGTTTAAAAGAAAAACAGAATTACTTAAACAATCTGAGTTCAGAAAATTTTGAAATTTTAGTTCGCACATATTTTCACATTGTAGACAATACTATTTTAACGCAAAACAGAACAATCCATTAAGTTTTTGTTTAAGATTTGATTGAGATATACTTTTAACAGAAGGACATAGATCAAAGATATGTTATATCTTTGATCTCCTTGATAGCAAAACTGAAGTAAGCTATATCTTTTTCCAATTTAAAAAGATTTTTGTTAATGTTTTGACAAATATCCTCGGGTTCCTGATCGGGTATAGGGGAAAAAGTCAAGGACTCAGGATAACTCTGTCTTAGTGCATTATTTTTTTCTCTGGCTCTTAAATTCATTTTCTTACTCTTTAGCCTTAGGCTTTTCTTGAGCTTTGGCTTTATTTCATAATACATCCTTATTTAAACTCTAAGTTTTTATTGAGTAAACTTAAATTATCTTACAAACTAAAAAGCTTTAAAATTCCAATGTTTTTCAAGTATTTAATAGATACCTTTCATTTTAAAAGAGCTAAAGCCCTACTTTTTATACACTTTTTAAGCATCTTGTAAATGTCTCAATTATATTCAAAATAGCCGCAAAATAAGTTATTTAAATCATACTCCCCTATATTTCTTCTTGCTCTGCCGTTTTGCAGATTTTCCTCCATAACTGAAAAAGTCCTCATCCCAGTTCTTGAAGCCATTGTATGTCGCTGATCGGCTTCATCAACATGAGCCAAACCTGGAACATGACCCAACTCATGAATCATAAGACTTGGAAAATCTACAAGATTTCTTGGCACTTTGGGGACTCCTGCTATTTGTCTGATAGCTCTTTTCTTTTTAAAAGGCTTCAAGATAAATTTAAGCCAATCCTGAATTTTCTGTTTCAAACTAAACCAAAACCCCATAGACCTTGAGGAGGCAATATTTCTACTGTTTGAGATTTTTTTTGTTTTAAATGCAAGAATATCTTCATTGTAACCTTCATCATAAAAATAAAGAAAATTTCTATTGTTAACAATGATATCTGTATCTTTTATATTAATGCCCCAACGACTGGAATGCATGGCTGTAATGGCTTGAATTTTTGACTTTCCATAGGTAGAAAAATCGCTTTTAACAAAAAAAAGTATATTATAAAAATCATTTCTTGGAGAACCAGAATACTGGATGCTTTTATCTACAACAGCAAATAAGAGAAAAGGCTCTACACCCTGATTCACAAGAAACTCTTCCCAAGCTATATTCCAGTGATCAACAGCAGCAATAAAATTTTTATGCGCCTCAAGCGGGACAGATTGATGAATATAAAATGAAATGGGGAATTTGGATTTATCCCACCGCAAACCTTTCCCAGTGTATTGATTGACAGCAAAACCACAGGCATCTTTTTCTCCTAAATAGAGACCTGTTTCTCTCTGCAAAGCGCAAGATGTAAAAAAAATTATAAATATGAAAAAAAAAACCGTTTGTAAAAAGCCCTTCATAATATTAATATTCGGAAAAAGTATAAATTTTCCTTAGCGGTTTTCTTTATTATTTCGTCAGTTTATATGCTGATTTTATTTGAAGTTTAGAAAATTCTTTAAGAAGAATTAAATTTTTTATTTTGAATTTTTTTAAAAATATGGGAAAAATCCTTGTGGGAATAACCCTCCTCAAAATGCTTTCTGTATATTTCAAAAGCTTTATGGCCCAACTCAGCTTTTTGCCCTGTCCGCTCCATAGAGTCTCTGGCAAGTCCTAAGTCCTTTAACATAAGCTGAACACTAAATCCCGCTTCATAATTCCTCCCAGAAGGAGCGGACTTCATAAGTCCTGGATAAGGGTTATATTTTTCCAAAGACCAGTTGTTTCCTGAGCTGGATTTCATAATTCGATTTAAAATTTCAGGCTTAAGCCCTAAAGCCTCCCCTAGGGCAAGAGCTTCACAAGTGCCAATCATGTGGATGGCAAGCAGCATATTGTTGCATATTTTAACACATTGACCGGCGCCAGGGCCTCCGGCATGAAAAACATTCTTTCCCATAATTTTAAGTAAAGGCATAACTTCTTTAAGATCCTGCTCATCCCCACCAGCCATAAAAGTTAAGGTCCCCTCTTTGGCCCCTTTTGTCCCTCCGGAGACAGGGATGGATAAAAATCTAAGCCCTTTTTGTTTAGCCTCATCATGCACCTCACAAACAATTTGAGGATCAGCTGTAGAGCAATCCACAACCAATGTCATTTTTTTCAAATGGGAAAAAAGTTTTTGATTCTCCAGGTAAAGCTGTTTGATTTGCAACCCACCCGGCAGCATAGAAAACACAAGATCAGGATTGGCTGTTGTAAGCTCATCCAACCACTCCCCTCCCGCCTTTTGAAATGCCTCTTTGGCTTTAGGACTAAGATCCGAACCCTGAATTTTATAGCCGCTGTTTAATAGCCGACAGACCATAGGCAAACCCATATTTCCCAATCCAATAAATAAGATGTTTTTGTTCATTGATCAGTCTCTTTTTGATTTACCAGTTTTAGCATATATTCAAGGGATCGTTTTTTTCAAGATAAAAAATTTGATTCATGATGACTTAAGCTAACTATTAATGTAGTTAACTTATTGTTATCACTATGAAAAATAAGTATTTTATCCGTTCCTGTCCTTCTGAGAAGAAATTTAGAGAGATTATAAGGTATTTTTCTGTTGATTTAACAGCAACACAAATAGCTATTCTATCTAAAACCAATCGCAAAACAATCAATAAGATACTCAAAGAAGTTAGAAGAAATATTGCAGAATTTTGTGAAAAAGAAAGTTTATTTAAAAAAGGAGAAGTGGAAATAGATGAAAGTTATTTTGGAGCTAAATGCATTCTTGGAAAAAGAGGAATAGGGTCTTATGGAAAAACCATTGTATTTGGACTCAAGCAAAGAGAAGTATAAAAATTAGATAACACAAGATGGAAATATGAAAAAAATGAAAATGATTATTCATTAGGAAAATACAAAGATAACTTCTTTTAACAAGATTTCAAACACCCAAAAAGCAGTCTCTGTCTTCAGAAGCCTGAAAGTATTTACTCACTTCCAAAGGATCTAAATCGTCTATACGGCTTGGCTTCCATTTTGGGTCCTTGGTTTTATCCACAAGCAAGGCTCTCACACCCTCAGGAAAATCTGCATTACAAGCTTTGTTCATAGCTATTGTCAGTTCCATTTCAAAAAGAGATTTTTTATCTTGATTCCTTGCCCTCTTAAACTGCTCAAATACGACAGCCAAAGAGGTAGGAGAGGCTTTTAAAAAATTTTGCCGATTTTGCTCCCATGTTTTATCATCCAATTTTAATTGAGAAAAATAATCATAAAAGCTCTCAAGACTTTTAAATTCTAAAGCACTGGTAATTTCTTTTTGAAAATTTTTTATCCAGTTGTTTTGTGCAAGTGGGGAAGAAATTTGTCTATAAAACCCTTCAAACTTATCATTAAACTCCTCCTTATGTTTAAAGGACACATCAAGAAGAAAGTCAAAAACCTTTTTTTTGTCCTCATTTAAGCAAAGCCATTTTGTTAAATCCAAATAACGGGCTTCAACAGCGTTTAAACGGCAGGCTGTAAGGGCCAGGTATTTGCCTACCCCCTCTTTGATCTGAGTTAAAAAATAAGAGGCTCCCACATCAGGAAAAAAACCAATATTAATTTCCGGCATAGCCAGTATACTTGTCTCTGTGGCAATAGGGTGTGAAGAAGACATAAAAAGCCCCATGCCTCCTCCCATAACAATCCCATTCCCCCACAACACAACAGGTTTTGGAAAATGAGAAAGTATATAATCCGTCTCATACTCTTTTTGAAAAAAACTTTTTGTTGCTAAAGCAGGATCTTTTTTCCTTTTTTTACTTTCCAAAATGGTGGAATAAATTTGCGCTACATCCCCACCAGCACAAAAAGCCCTGTCTCCTGCTGAATGAATAAACACAACAGAAAGCTCCTCCCTGTCCTGCCATTTTCTAACGGCTTTATTAAGAGTAAGAATCATTTCCAAATTTAAGACATTTAATTTTTTAGGATTATTCAGTTCAATTTCCAACAAGATAGAATCATCCGGTTTTTTATGTTCCTTCAACTTAATAAACTCCTGAAGCTGACTTATATCTGTTTGTGGCATTTTTTGAATCATATTCCGAATTTATCCGATATTTTCAAAGTATAGTCTACTTTTTGATATTATTCTAATCGGAAGTCTTGTTTAAAGACTCCTTCCCCAACAATAAAAGAGCAGACATGGTCTTCTCTCTTGCTTTTAAAAAACTGCCAAACACAATGGACACCACAAGGGGAAACCTTCATGCCTTTCTTAGCCAGCTCATTTTTAATACGAACTTGACCATAAGCAGGATATTTAAAGGATAAACAAAGAGTTTCTTCCTTTATAGCTTCATCAGCCCGATTCCTCATATTCGGCTTTCTTATGGAAATATCCAACCCCTTCTCTCAAAAATAGAAAAATACCTCATAATCTCTCTAAATTTCTTCTCAAAAAGGCGGGAAAGGATAAAATACTCGCTTTTCATTGTAAATACAATAAGTTAACCGACTCTTAAGGCAAGGCAACTTAAAGTATCTTAAACCTATTTAATTATCAAGCAGGTTTTTTATTTATAATATATTTTATATGTTCAAAAATATATTCTTCTGGTTTTAAGGAGCTTTCCTCTTGGTGTCTGAACTCTCGGACAATGCGATTAAGAGATTCTCTATGTATAAAACCCCTATTGCATAATTCAGAAAAATCATCTTTGCTTATTCCTGTAACAACTTTAAAAAAGTCTGAATCTTTTGTCTCAATAACATGGTCAATTTTATATTCTCTAAACTTTGTCATATAAACAAAATCAGCCATACAGATAGCCAGCCTTTTAATTTGCGTTGCATACCATTTCTTTTTGCTTTGTTTCTTTTTATCCTTTTCTTTTTTTACAAAATTTTCATTATCTTCTTCTATTTTTTGAGAGCTTCTATCTTTATCCTTTTCTAGCTTTTTTCTCTGAGCTTCTTTCCCTATTTGAATGAAATCCCCTAGATTGCCCGCCTGCTGACTTCTATAGCCCTTTACATTTTTTAATGCGTCAAAAAGATGAGGATGCTTCTCTAAAAGAGCTAAAGAAGGAAAAAAAACCAGAGCATCACTAGTGATTCTTTTAGCTAAAGCCACTTTAGAGCCTTCGCTGGACACGGCTTCAAATATCTGGCGAGAAGTTACAAGGTCACTTTTCAAACTGCCTTCATAAAATTGCTTTATATCTAAAGTCTTGCAAAGCCCGTCAATAACTTTTTTCAAGTTATCTCTGTAAATTTGCAGTTTATGACTATCTTGCTGATCCAACTGATCCGCCAAAGCGTCTGCATAGTCATAAGTTGTTCTTAAACAACGGGAAATAGCAAAATCAAAAACATACCCAACAGGCTTTAATATCCTGTTATGTTGTTCATCAAACCAAGATGATTGAATCCGAAAGATAGCCTGAAAGTAGCTTTCCGCTGATTGAATATCATTTAATATCAAAATAGAGTCCCATTGTTTAATAGTAACGCCTGTTAAAAATTTTTTGCAAGTCAGTGTTATTGTGCCCATCTTGTTAATTTTATCAGCATTAACCTTTTCAATTTTATCTATTATATCCCGCTTGTTTTTTGCAAAAATCTCATCAGATAGATCATCGTCAGAAAAATCATCACCTGCTTTTCCGCCCGCCGCATTGATAATCTCATATTGAGAAAAAACAGGATGACGCTTTAACTTTTTTATCAGTTGTCTAATAGATTGAACCCTGTTTAACCACCAAACACTATGTCTTTTCTGTGGAAGACTCAGCTTATCCCCCAACTTTCCATAAACGCTTAAAGCAGTAGCTCCATGCTCCCTTTTTGAAAGACTCTCTAAAAAATGATCCACAGAGTCATTATGAACAAAACCAGAGCTGTTTGACTTAAACAGCTCATTTAAAGAAAAATCTCTATCATCAGTCATAAACTTTTCTCTTTGATCTTTTATATCTTTGTCTGTGATTTCTATAGTAGAAAGATTCAAATCCGGCATTTGTTTATAAATATAAGCCTGTTCTGCTGTCTGGCTCTTTTTAATTTCCTGCTGTTTATTCCTCTGTTCATCAAGATAACTGTAGGTAAAAACTTGTTCAGGACAAAAATCTACAGCCCCAATCAATCTAAACGGAGTGCCGGAAAGATCAAGACGATATGTCGGTTTTAAGTATTTCAAAATGTTCTGAACTCTATTTGTTCTTCCTCCAAAATGCACCTCATCAAAAATAAGCAAATCCCAATTTGTTCTTAAAACTTTTTTGAGCCTGTCTTTTATATTTCCTTGCTCATCAATATCTAAGTCTTGTAAAGAAACACACAAAACTAAAGAGCCTGAATGTTCTGGAAGCTGGCCTGTATCATCAAGAAAAAGCTCATTTTTGTTTTCTCCTTGCTTTGCTCTTATTCCTTCCCAACCTTCAAAATCCACATGATTATTTACAGCATCCATCCATTCCCCAATAACTCTTGGCTTATAAGTGACAACAATTGTCTTTTTTGCAGAAATAGCTTTTGCAATATGAATACTGGTAAAACATTTTCCAAACCTCATTTTAGCGTTTAATAAAAATCTATTTTTATGGCTGGCTGAATCTATTGTTTTATAGGAGTAACCTTTATTAAACCACTTAACAGCTTTACTTACAGCTGATTGTTGTTCTTGCCTTAGAGGAAAGCTATCTGTTCGCTTCACTCCATGAACTATTTGATTGTAAGCTATCTTTATATCTTCTAAATCAGCGTAAAACCATTCAGTTCCCGATCCATCCTCTTTAGGCTTGATGCCGTTATCTTTTAGTTGTTGATGAATATTCTTGTCTGTTTTTCCTACAGGCAAGTCTGCAACCCATAAAATTTTAGGCCGTTCAGGATTGCTGGCATTGAATTGCTCATTGATACGATCTTTGTAACGCCCCTTTAGACAGTGCCCCACTTTTAATAAGTTTTTTTCCTGCCAAGTTTTTGTCGTATAAATATAAAGCTCTAACTTCGCAGACACAATTAAACTCCTGATGTGTTTTTAATCTCTTTTCCATCCACAGCCTTAATAAAAACAACAGTTTGTTTTCTAGCTTGTGGATTTTTAATTATCAAATTGCACATTTCTATAGCTTTCTTAGTGGATTCAGGCGAAAAAGCCTTTTTAAAATCTTTATTAGAAGTTTTCTTTTTCACCTTTCTGCTCCTTTTTGGTTTACTTATTAACATATTTAACATAAAAAATTTAAAGTTTTTTTTATTAGTTTGTAATATTTTTCTAGCTCGGACATTATTGCTCCTTAATCTAAATCACTTAATTTAACCCAATTATTTTCAGAATCCCTAACAAACCAAAAATGCCAGCCATTAGTGTCTGAACCGGGCGAATGCTTCTGGACAATAGTTTTAGCTGAGGCTGTAGGGGAATTATATAAATTGTTTTTATATTTAATCTTTCCAGATTTTAATAATACAGCTTTATAAGTTCTGCCTTTATATACTTTCATTAAAGTTTTGTTTTTTTCAAAGTAATTTTTTAAACTCGGTCGGTTTTTACTCCTTCTCTGTTTAAACTTATTGTGTGTTTTTCTTTCTAAGCCCAGCTCTCTTAACTCTTCTTGATGCCTTTCTTTAACATCTTTTCTAATAAGACTTTTTAATTTTATTTCTTTTCCTAATTTTGGTCTTACTTTGTTTCCTTTGGGTTGCGCTATAGAAATAACAACAGCTTCTATACTGTTGGTGTATTCCGCCTTTTTAGTAAAATAAACTGAAAAATGAGTCCAGAGAGCTGAATGATGATCTTTTAAATGATATTTAACTCGCTTGGCTAAGTCAATAGCCCGGCCTACATAGTATAATTCTTTTTCATCATAAAGAGCATAGACTCCCGGTTTATTTCCAATATGTTTGATAATAATTTTTTGATACCTTTCAAATATTTTTTTTGATATGCCTTCTAGCTTTTCAGTCAATATCAAAGACTTTCTCTTTGTCTGCCTGTCTGCTAAAACTTTAGTCTTTTTCATATTTTTTATATTCCTGCTTAAAGAGGAAGTTCTGGGTTGTTTTTTTTTAATAGCTCTTCCAGTCATAAAATACTCCTTAAAATTTAAAATGAATTAAGCTGTCCATCTTTCTACTTGTTCTATAATGTATTTCTGTTCTTCTGGATTGATATTAAAATGCTTAAAAAGTTTCTCATCAGTCCAAGATTGTTTAGTGTTCAATAAAGGAACCCAAGCAAATGTTTCCCTTTTTGTATGTTGTGTTGGTTTTCTTAGACCTAACAGAAATCTTGTAAAATTTGTTCTTAAAAAAGATAAAAAATTTTCAGCTTCTGTTTTGCTTGTGAAGCTATGAGCTACACTGTAAGTTTCTGTTGAAATTTGCCCTTTCTTCAAAATAAAAAAATGCTTTGGTCGTGGAAGAATTTGATCCCTTCTACCTTTACCTCCACCAGAAGCTTCTGGAAAAGCCACTTGATACTGATCTATTTTATCTCTATTTATCGGAATCAATCTCTTTGGAATTTTATTGATTTTTTTCCCGACACTTAAACATTCAAAAAATTGATCTGATTTAGAATAATTCAACTGATTTCTTGAAAAATAATTCCCCGGCAAACCAAAAGGCTTTCTTGGCCATACTACTTCAGAAACAAATTTATTACTTTTTTTTAATACCTTATTAAGTATTGAATATGCTGAAATATGAGGGACAATAATATCCCACTTTGAAAGATCTGTTTCTACTGTTTTTTTTCCATTATCAATAATAGTTTTTCTATCACATCCTTTATCCCAATATAAAAAGCATACTCCACCCCTAATATCTACGGTTGGAAAAACAAAAGAAGAATTTTCAAAATAAGTTATTTTTTTTATCTTCTTGTCTTGGATCATGAGATTGCGAAAACTATCTAACCCTTTACCTCCAGAGAACCAACGAGCAGGAACAACTAAGGAAAACCTCTCAATTCTATCTGAATTGATTAAACTCTCAATAAAAATATTATAAATTGGTTTAGCGCTTTTTCCATGACCTTCATCTTCTTCTTGATAAGGCGGATTCCCCACAGCAATAATTTTTTTATTTCCGGTTTTTTCTTTGATATATTCCAACATGGCTTTTAACTCCTTGTTAAATTTTACTTCATCCAGCCTTCCGTCATTTTCTGACAGATAGCCGCCGTTTTTAATGTTTTCAGTAAAGTTTTTATCATGGGACTTCTCATTTCCATAAAAAGTTCTAAGACTCAAATTATAATGTCTTTCATCAGGAGCCATAGCAAAATATCTATTGCTTTGATACAGCTCTTTATAAACTTTGTCTAAAAGAACAAGATTTTTTTTAGATTTATAAAGTATTGAAACAAGAGCTGTAGCTAATAAAATCTCTCCCGCTTTGCAAAAAGGATCAAAAAACACATAATCATCATTCGTAAAAACCTTTTCATCTAAGCACTTTACTAACTCCACAGCCTTATCTATTTTCATCACAGGCTGATCCCGCCCCTTGACACTGCCTAAAATATCAACAACATGAGTGTTTATATTAGGAATTTTCAACGGGGCTGACATAACTTTATCCTATATAGCTATCGGCATTTCAGCATTAAAGTCTTTCTTATAAAAAGTTTTCGCAGGTTTTATTTTTCTGAAATTTGTCTTATTATCCTTTATTAAAGAGCTTACTAATCTAAAGTTTTTTGTATATTCTGAAGGCGCAATATTTTCTTTTTTACAATTTTTAAAATATTGACACCAGTTCATTTCAAAATTGATTGGTCGGTGTTTATTTTTCTTTATCCACTCTCTGCTTATATTTGTTTTATTTGCCATTTTTTGAGCTTCAATGGGGTCTGCTTCTAAACAGGAAAGAGCCTCATTTTCATGCATTTGCCACTCAATACAACACAAAACATGTGTTAAAAAATCTCTATTTTTGTTTATAAAAAGTTTTATATTATTTTCATTTTCTTTTAAAAAATCAAATACAAGAGTTTGCGTTCTGCCTCGGCAAAGTTTTATATTTTTAGAGGAAATATCTACAGCCCAGAGATTGTTTAAAGTATTAGCGACAGAATAAAAATGAGGTTTATCGCATTTCTGTCTTTTTGCTTTTTTCAAAAAAGCTTTTAACCGCCGTTTAATAATAGCTGAAACAAAATTGCCATGCCCGCATGTTGGCTCGTAAAAAATCGTATTTGTATCTGTCCAAACAGACTTATCCAGCATATCCAGCATTTGATGGACATATTTTTCTGGGGTAAAAACTTCCCCAAAGTCCCGGATTCTATTTTTACTCCTATGATGAATAAGATTTAAAATGCTGTTAGCTGAACTCATACTATGCACACTATCGGCCATTTCCAGCTAATAACTAAAAAAATTAGATTCAAGATGACCATCCATCATAAGTTTTAAAACCATCTGTATAAACAATAGCAAACTTAGATATTCTTTGATTTATAAAGGCGGGGATTTTTGGTTGCTAAATCAACAGAAAAAAACTTGATAATCTTTCTAAATTTATTCTCAGAAGGACGGGAACGAATAAAATATTTGTTTTTCATTGTAAATACAATAAGTTAACTAACTTAATAGCTAGCTTAAGTTATCTTGAATATTATTCTAATCAGAAGTCTTGTTTTCAGAAAAAACAGACAATTAAGTGTTGTGTAATTCCTTTTTTATGAGCAGAGCCATATATAACCGATTTATTGTAAGTTGGAGCTGTTAGAGAGAGAAGATTAACAATAGTTAAAATATCATTTCCAACTGATAAATAATTGTTTAAAGTAATACTCAAATTAAGATCAATCTAAAAAAACTGTCGGTATTCGGATATGCCGGCAATTATTTTCTCAAAAGCCAAAAATTTTAAACCCCTTTAAGGAAACAGATTTGCAGGTTAACAAGCAGGTTTATGAAATCTGCTTTAAAAGGTGTCTCAATAAATTAAGACTTTAAACAAAGAAAGGCTTTATGAAAAATAAAACAACAAATAAATCTGTGACATCTCTTTTAAAAAACAAGAGAAAAACAACAAATCAAACAATCAAAACAAAAGCTTTAACAAAGGATAAAAATAGCTATAAAGCTGGACGCAATACAAATAGTGAAAACAAAGCTCCAAACCAAAAAACACATCCTATCAATATCCATGATGCTTATTTTAAACTCCATTTCTCTCAAACCGAACAAGCTAAAAATATCCTAAAATTTGCCCTCACCAAAGAAGAATATAAACTCTTTGATTGGAACAGCCTTAAAGAGGAAAAAGACTCCTTCCCCAACAATAAAAGAGCCGACCTGGTCTTCTCTCTTGCTTTTAAAAAACTGCCAAACACAAAAGTCAAAATCTATATCCTCCTCGAACACAAAGCCAAAAAAGACAAACAGGTCTTTAGACAACTCCTTTTCTATAGACACCAGATTATAGAAAGAGAGTTTTTTAAAACACAGAAGACACCGGGAGTTTTAACTGTGGTCTTTTATCATGGAAAGAGTCCTTGGACAGGAAAAGTGGCTTTTGAGGAGAAAAGTTTTAAACCAAGTCTTAAAAACAAGAAAATAATGTCTTTTTTGGATAAAACTATGGTAGAGTATAGAGTTAGGGTTTTAGATATAAGGCAGAATCCTGAGATAGGGTCTTTTTTAAAGAAGAGGGGCGGAAGTTTTAGAGAGAAAAAGACACAACTGGCTTTATATATTTTAAGGGAGATACAGGGTTTAAGCCTTGAGGAAGTGTTAGATACGGGACACTCCGGTTTTTTAAGCCGTTTGTTGGTTTATTTGAAGGGTTTGCCGGGCAAGGAGTCTGTTATACTATTAGTGGAAGTGGTGGATTATATAGAGAAGAAGTTTGGTTTATCGGGGGATGAGTTAGATATGGCGATCAGAAAGGCTAAGAATTACAAAAAGGAGGCTTATATGGAGAACATTTTTGTTGAGAGTTATATAGAGAAAAGAGCGGAAAAGAGGGCCGAAGAGAAAGCCAAAGTAATAGCAGAAAAGATAGCAGAAAAGAAAGCGAAAATAATAGCAGAAGAGAAAGTACGGCGGGAAATAGAGAAAACAGTTTTGCGGATGCTTGCTAAAAATATGGATGTTGCTGTAATTTCAGAAATTGCAGGACTATCTGTAAAGGAAATCAAAAAGCTTAAAACACAAAAAATAAATAAAAGAAGATAAATGAAAAGCAGCTCTAAAAATATTCTTAAAAAAGCCATGAAGCTACAGAATGTAATTTTATAAAACTTTCTAAAAAACCTTGCTTTTTCCCATATCTTAAATAATACATAAAAGACAATGACTTTTTCTGGAATCACTACAGCTCTTATTACACCCTTTTCAGATGGCAAATTGGATAAAAAATCTTTTTTAAGACTTTTAGGCAATCAGATTCATGAGGGAATAGGACAGTTTGTTTTGGCCAGTACTACAGGAGAAAGCCCTACCTTACAAGACAGCGAAACAAAAGAACTTTGCCAATGGTTTAACAGCTTTAGGAAGGAAAGTAAACTGCCCTTAAAGCTGATTCTGCCTACAGGCTCTTACTCCACTCACATCTCTATAGAAAGAACAAAAAAAGCCCCTGATTTAGGTGCTCAGGCAGTTCTGGTAGTCACTCCTTATTACAATAAACCCTCTCAAAAAGGTTTAACACTGCATTTTGAAAAGATAGCCAAACAAAGCTCCCTGCCCTTGATTCTTTACAATGTCCCATCCCGAACAGCCTGCTCTTTGGAAGTGGAAACAATACAAACTCTTTCACAAATAGAAAATATCATTGGAATCAAGGAGGCAACAGGAGATATGGAATTTTTAAAAAAGATAAAACAAAAATGTTCAAAAAATTTTTTGCTTCTCAGCGGTGATGATCCAAGCTGTGCTGATTTTTTTAATCTCGGAGGGGATGGAGCTATTTCAGCAGGAGCCAATGTTTTGGCAAAGGAATTAATAGACTTGTTTAACAGCAATCCTGACAGCCGGTTACAAAAGTTTGAAAAATACAAAATATTGTTACAGGAGCTTTTTAGGGAGACAAATCCTGTGGGCGCAAAACAAGTTTTAAGCGATTCAGGAGTCATATCCTCTCCTGAATTAAGACTGCCTTTGGTATCTATAGAAAACCCTGCTCTCAGGGAAGAAATGAAGAAACTAAATAAGGTTTACAAATATTCTTGACTTTTCCTTTTTAAACAAATGCCTGGAGTAAAAAAACAGGTTAAAAAGAGAGCTGGTTTTCCTCTAAAATACTCCTTGATAAAATCACCCGCATAATTTCATTGGTGCCTTCTAAAATCTGGTGTACACGAGCGTCCCTCATAAGCCTTTCAACAGGATACTCCTTCATATAGCCATAACCTCCATAGATTTGTATGGCTTGATTGCAGACTTCAAAACAAAGGTCTGTGGCAAATCTCTTTGCCATGGCGCAGTAGCGAGGAGCCTGTGGATCTTTTTGATCCAGTTTAAAAGCCGACAAGCGAACCATCTGTCTGGAAGCGGTAACATCTGTCACCATATCAGAAATTTTAAATCTCAAGGCTTGAAAGGCACTTAGAGGTTTTCCAAACTGTTCTCTTTCCTTCATATATTTTTGCGCATACTCCACTGCTCCCTGTCCTGCCCCTACAGAGCAGGTGGCAATATTAATTCTTCCACCATTTAAACCTTTCATGGCTATTTTAAAACCGCTGTTCTCCTCACCAAGAAGATAACTTTCCGGTATCTCCACATTATCCAAATTAACAATACGGGTGGGCTGCGAGTTCCAACCCATTTTTGATTCATTTTTTCCATAAGAGATCCCCTTTGAATCCGCCGGGACAACAAAGCTGGAAATTCCCTTGGGTCCAGGCTGACCCGTTCTGGCCATAACCACAAGAACCTCTGTTTCTCCGGCACCGGAGACAAAAGCTTTAGCGCCGTTAAGAATCCACTTGCTATCCTTCTTTTGAGCAGTCGCTTTAAGACCTGCTGAATCCGAACCAGACCAGGGCTCTGTAAGACAGTAGGAGCCAAGCCATTCACCACTGGCCATTTTAGGAACAAACTCTTTTCTTAAAGCTGTAGAACCAAATTCATCAATCATCCAAGCCACCATATTATGAATGGAAATATAAGCTGTTGTAGAAGGACAGGCTTTAGCCAACTCTTCAAAAATAATAGAGGTATCCAAACGGGATAGAGTTATACCGCCCACATCCTCCTTAATATACAGACCGCAAAAACCCATCTTTGCTGATTTCTTAATGATCTCTTTAGGAAAGATTTTTTTTTCATCCCATTCTCCAGCCTGATCCTTTAACTCTTTTTCTGCAAAGTCTCTGGCCAGAGATTGAAAAGACAGCTGATCTTCACTTAAATTAAAATCCATTTGAATTCCTTTTTTAACCAAATTTTATTTTAGTGTCACTTAAGTCTTAAATACAACTTAATATTTTTTTGCTGATAATTTTATAGTTTTAGGTTCAAGACTAATAAGTTCATTGTTGAACTTTTCTAAAATAAACATAGAAGATCTTGTTTTTTTACTCCTGCCTATGTTATTATAGGGTCTTGATAATATAGGAGAGTTTAGATGAGAACAGCCCATCCAGAAGTCCAAGAAATTTGGAGTCTTATAAAAGAGACTCAAAGAAGCATAAAAGAGCTTTCCGCTGAGACGAATCAGCAGATGAAAGAAACTAGAGAAAGTATAAAAGAAACTAGAGAAAGCATACAAGAAACTAGAGAAAGCATACAAGAAACTAGAGAAAGTATACAAGAGCTTTCCGCTGAAACGAATCAGCAGATAAAAGAGACTCATAGAGATTTAAAAAGAGCCAGAGATCTTTTTGAAACTCAATGGGGCCGTCTGATAGAAAGTCTTGTAAAAGGGGATTTGGTCAAGCTTCTCAATGAAAAAGGCATAGAAGTTGATTCCTGCTCTTCAAACATGCATGGAGAGCATAAAGGTGAGGATTGGGAGTTTGACCTTGTAGCGGTGAATGGAAAAGAGGTTGTGCTTGTAGAAGTCAAGTCTAATTTAAAAGTGAAAGACATTGAATATTTTACAAACAAAATAAAATCTTTCACAATCTGGAAGCCGGAGTATAAGGGAAGCTTGATATATGGAGCTGTGGCTTATTTAAGGTCAAGCGAGCACTCCGCGAAGCATGCGGAAAAGAAAGGTTTGTTTGTGATTAAAGCGACGGGAAACAGCGCGAGTATTATCAACAAAAAGGGCTTTAAGCCAAAGGCTTTCAGCTAAAAAAACTTTTTGCAAAGTAATAACAATAAGTTAACTACCTTAATAGTTAGCTTAAGTCACCATGAACCTAATATATACTATTATTTTCAACAGACAACCTCTGAGGGATTTTCCTGAGTTTGCTGTTTGAGAGAGGGAGTAAAAAAGTTTTGGTTTTTAGTCCTTTTTTGACAGACTGAGTTAACCCCCTCCTTGATTATTCTTTACTTCATTTTAATTGTCATATTGAGAGATTGGTTTTGATCCTTTTCCAGCCAACGGGATATAATGGTTTTGGTTTCAGTATAGAAGCGAATAGCCTGTTTTCCATAGGCATGAAGATCACCTAAAAAAGATTTCTTCCAACCGGTAAAAGAGAAAAAAGGCAAAGGCACAGGTATAGGGATATTGATGCCAACCTGACCCACTTCCACCTCATGCTGAAAACGGCGAGCCTCAGATCCTGAACTTGTAAAAATAGATGTTCCATTGCCATAAGGGTTTTTGTTAATAAACTCTATAGCCTGAGATAAATCCTCCACCCTAACGCATAATAAAACAGGACCAAAAATTTCCTCTTTATAGATACTCATATCGGCGGTTACATTATCAAACACAGTTGGCCCAACAAAATTGCCTTCAGGCCAGTTCTTGGATTGATAGCCGGAGCCGTCCAGCAATAAGTTGGCTCCCTCCTTTTTGCCGGCAAAAATAAGTGATAAAACTCTCTCTTTAGCTGACTTGGAAATCAGAGGGCCAAAATCCGCTCTTTCATCTTTCCAACTGCCGGGCTGTAGCTTTGCCAGTGATTCTTTTAACTCTGGTATCCACTCACTGGATTTTCCTACAAAAACAGCGACACTGATAGCCATGCATCTTTGCCCGGCAGCTCCGCAGGAAGCCCCTGTTAAATGGCGAAGCACTTCTTTTTTACTGGCGGAAGGCATAACCACCAAATGATTCTTTGCCCCTGCAAAAGCCTGCACCCGTTTGAGGTGCTGAGTCCCCTTTTTATAAACCTCTTCAGCTCCTTGGGCTGAACCGACAAAAGATACAGCTTTAATATCAGGGTGTTCTAAAAGATAATTAACCTGATCTTTTCCTCCATGAATAACACTTAAAAGCCCCTTGGGGAAACCACAGCTTTGAAATAGCTCTGCCAGCTTATTAGGAGTTAAAGGATCCTGCTCTGAGGGTTTTAAAATAAAAGTGTTTCCACAAACTATGGCTAGAGGGAACATCCATAAGGGAATCATTGCTGGAAAATTAAAAGGTGTAATACCAGCGCAAACTCCTAGGGGCTGGATAAGAGAATAAGTGTCTATATTGCGCGAAACATTTTCCACTGTCTCACCCATCATAAGGGCGGGCGCATGGCAGGCCTGTTCCACAACTTCAATGCCCCTCCAAACATCCCCTTTGGCATCCTCAAAAGTTTTACCGTTTTCTTCAGCCAGAATACGAGCAATGTCTTCTTGATTATCTTTTAAAACCTGCTGGTATTTAAAAAAGAGTCTGGCCCTTTCAGGAACAGGGACATTTCTCCACTCCTTAAAAGCCTCTTTGGCTTTTTGCACAGCCTGATCAATCTCTTCTCTACCGGCATAAGGGACATAAGCCAGAATTTTGTTTGTAGAGGGATCTAAAACTTCCTTTTTTTCAAAAGAGGAGCTTTGGACAAACTCCCCGCCTACAAAAAGAGGAATGCTTTTTATGTTTTTACCTGTCATTTTTTACCCAAGATTTAAATTAAACTATAAATTTAATTACAAAACATATAAAAAAATAAAGACTCTTTAGGTTCAGTCTTTTTACAAGAGTATAAAGTCTTTCTACAAAAAGCAAATATTTTTTATCTTGTGCCTGCACATATTGATTAAATAACAAAAATGCAAACGGATACTGATGCTTGTTCGTGCTTCATTTAATAGATAAGTATGTAGAAATCTAAACCATTTTTTGATTTGAATGCAAAGAAAAAAACAAATCAAATTAATGTTCACTGACGGAATGGAGTGGAAACAGGTTCCATTATTTGCTGATTGATGTAGGTGCTGATCATACTGTCAGTCACCCCTCCCGTTAAAGTGGAAAAGGCATCCCTTGATAATCCTGAAGAGATAGCTCTTGCTGTTAAAGCAGTCACAAAAACGCTTTTCATTTGTTTTGTGAAATTTCCCTGAGACAACTTTAACCCTGGTTCACCAGTTTGCTTCATACCGGATAAATGCCTTTGCAGCTGTTTTGCAAATTTATCTTTATCCATATTTTTAAAAAAAGAGTTGAGTTCCCTTCTGGTTGCTCTTTTTAAAGGAGCTGCAGATTGTAAAAGTTTCCTCTCAAGCGCATTTGTAAAATCAACAACAGATGTTCTAAAAACAGCTTGCGCTCGTTGAGTTTTAAAAAGTTTTTGAGCCTTCTGTAAACCTTTAGAGCCTTTAATCCCCAATTTTGTCATACTTAAAACACCTGCTCCCGGCACAGTAACAATCACACCTAAAACAAAAGAGCATAAAATTTCTACCCTTATATCAGCTTTATAACAACCAAGAGCATATTCTTCCTCAAGAAATTTCCGTGCATCATTCCACATCTTAAAAAAATCCAGCCCTCCCATTGCAAGAGCAGCCTCCAAGGCTTTTTCCACCTCTAAGCCTTTGGCCAAACGATAAAGTTTAAAAAATTCAAGAACTATATAATTTGTTACAGAGCTTTGTAAGAGTGATTCAAACTCTGAAAACATAGAAGACGAATATTCTACAGCATACAATAACAAATTAATAATGAGTTCAGAAGATTGCAAGGTTCTCTTAAAACAGTTCTCAAGAACAGCTCCTGTATTAGCAAAGTGAAAGTTATCCTCTGTACCACAAACAGCTCTTTCTTTCTTGTCAATTTTTTTGCATTTTTCTGAATTGATCTTCAACAAACAGGAAATGTCCATATCTTCAATTTCATTCTGTTCACACTCCTTACATTCAAAAGAAAAGTCAGCGGATGTCTCCTGTGATCTGGCTCCAACGGTTTTTGCATCTCCAAAAAATAAGCAGAGGCCAAACAAAATAATATATACTTTTTTAACTTCCATTCTATTGACCTCTAATATATGTTTCCTTAACTGATAATATTTTTTCCTTAATGGGATTCTTAATAGTCAATTTATTCTACTCCTCTTTTTGACTGCATTTTGTCTGATTTTTTCAAAATTTTTAATAACTTGCCTCTTATCACTGTCTGAAAGATTTTTATTGGAGAGGATAATTTTTTTTAATAAAACACGGATAGCTGATGATTCTGATCTTTTAAGTTCAGGCCTAGAATGAATTAAAAAATGAAGGGTTGTTTTGATGTGATAAAAATTCCAGTCTTCAAATAAAACTTTTTTGCCAGAAGCATCAATATAACTTCCCTTTGAGTATAAAATAAGACTATTATCTCCTAGCTTTTTTACAGAAAAATGCAGCTTTCGCTTTTTCATAGGAAGATTGCTAAAAAAAGATTTTTTCTCCCTTTCTGATTGATTAAAGAGACTTTCTGACTGGGAAAGCTTTTGCAAAGAGATGCCTTTTTGTTCCGAAACACTTACAATAATATCTGGATTTCTTTTTAAATAATAGAGAATAATGCCTTTATTTTTAAACAAGGGGATTGTTGTCCAAAGATCATTTAAAGATTGTCCCTGAGTATCTGTTTTGACTTTATTATTTAATTTCTTTCTTGTTTTAGTTTTGATTTCTGTCTTTGTTTTTTGCTCTTTTAATTGGCCTTTAACAACACTCCCTTTTTGGTTCATTGTTTGGAATGATCGTTTGTTAGCGGCTCTATTTGCCTGTTTGTTAGTAATATATCCTTGAACAAATCTTTTTTCTGAGGAAATCTGCCGCACTGCAAAAGACTTTTCTATATTGATAAAGAAATAAAAAGACAAAACAAAATTCAAAAATATTATAAAATGATTATCCATAAAAAAAACTATTGTGTTTTTTGTGAATGTTCCTATTGGCTTTCCATTTAAAACAGAACAAATTGAATTTTTAAAAAATAATATAAAGAATTATAAATAAAAAACAAGAAAATGCAAATAAAGACCTGGGCATATTTTACAAAAATTATTAGGAATAATGTTGAACTTCTAATAGATCCATTGTTCAAAACTTATTGAAATCTTCGCTGAGAATCTGAGAAAGCCTTACAAGCATTTGTGGAGGAATCAAACCCAATTCCTTAGCCAAAAAAGGAATGTCATCAAACTTATAACTTTTTGAAAAAATAAAATGGGCTATTAAAGCCATCACAGACCTTGCTCCAGAAGCGCAGTGAATAACAAATCTTTTTCCTTTATCTAAATCTGACAAAAGAGTATGAATCTTTTGCAGAGCTTTTTTATCTATATCCCCGTTCACAATAACAGGAATATGACTGTAGTCTAAAGACAACTTTTGACATTCTCCAGATATTTCAAAATCCAAAGTTTTCAACTCATTTGAAGATCGCAGGTTGAGAATATTTGTCCAGGACTCACTTTTAAACTCCTTTAAATCCTCAGGCTGAGGCTGACCACAAAGAGCAAAGTGATCACCATAACAAGCAAAAGGAAATCCTGTTTTTAATTGTCTCTTTATTATGTTGTATTGTTCCATAAATGTTTTTAACCATATAAATGATACATAAGATTAAAGCCTATGTTTATTTTATTCAAGGTTTTTTAGGTTTAAAACTTTAATTTTTCATGCCAAGTATACTGTTCTATTCTGATATTTCCGTTTTCTTTATTTTTTAAACTGGTAAATTTCATCATCACTATTAAAAATTTAAACGATTATTTCTCTCTATGGAAATCAGCCAGCCAAAAAGCAAAAAAGAACAGACCAAAGAGCTTCCCCCATAACTTAAAAAAGGAAGCGCCAGCCCTTTTGCCGGCAGTAAAGCCAAATTCACAGCGCAGTGAACAAAAACACTGATGGCAAATACAAAGACTAAAGCAAAAGATAAAGCCTTTTCATAAAAACTGTGTATTTTTAAAGAGACTTTCCAACCGGAATAAATAAGAAAAGCATATACAGAAAATAAAATTAAAAGACCGATAAAACCGGTCTCCTCAGCCAACACAGCTAAAGTAAAATCAGTGTGGGCTTCAGGCAGAAAAAACAATTTACTCTGTCCCTTACCCAGACCCACACCAAAAAGTCCACCAGAATGGATGCCCAAAAGACTTTGTATCACTTGAAACCCCTTACCTGAGGGATCCTCCCAAGGATTTAAAAAAGCCTCCCACCTTGCCAAACGGTAAGACTGACTCAACACCAAATAAGCAAATAAACCCAAAGCAGATAAAGAGCCTATAATGAAATAAAGCCAAGGCAGACCAAGTACAAAAACAAGAGCAAAAACCAAAGAAGACAATAAAACCACTGTCCCAAAGTCAGGCTGTAAAATCAAAATAACCATAGGAAAAGCCAAAGCAAAAAAAGGAATAAACCAATAAAAGGCTTTTTGCATAGGCCATTCCTCCTTTAATACAATCAACCACCCTAAAAGAAACGGTGTTGTAACTTTTAAAAGCTCAGAAGGCTGAAAACGAAAAGAAAAAGGCAACTCAATCCATCTTCTCGCCCCTCCAACAGAAACACTGGTTTGAGGGAATAAAGTCAACACTAAAGCCAGCACAGAAAAAAACCAAAACAACATCCCAATATATCTATTATATTTCCAGGGAATTAAAGCCAGAATAAAAAAAGACAACCAGGCTGCAAAAGTAAACAAAAACTGTTTTTTAAAAAAGAAAAGACCATCACTATAATGTTCTGTTGCAAACAAAAAAGAAGAGCTATAGACCTGAACCAGTCCAAAACCGGACAGAAAAAAGAGACATAAAAAAATATTTCTGCTTTCCTTTGAACCCAGCATTTAATCCTTATACTCCAATAAACCTTTTAAGCCTCCTGCAATACAGTAAGCATTAACAAAACCTTTATTTTGTAATTTTTGCGCAAGCTTTTGAGAAACAAAGCCTTTGTTGCAAATTAAAACCAAAGGCTGTTTTAAATCTTGATTCTTTAATTCCATTAAAAGCTCTTCTTTGGTTTTTTGTTTCACTTTTTTTAACAGATACTCAATATCCCTATCATAACTGAAGGAAAAGCTCTCCACTTGAAAAAAACGAAAATAAACATTTTTATCTAAAAGATTTTTTAACTGATATCTGTTTAAAGCATATAAGTCTGTTTCATTGTTTCCTGCTGTATCAATAACCTTTGAAGCTTTAACTGCTCTTTGGCTCTTTTTTTGATCCTTTTTAAAAAAGACAATCACTTTTTGAAAAATTTTATAAAACAATTTTTTGGTTTGAAGTTTCAAAAGACCTTTTTATGTAAATTGTATAATTCAACATCAATTTAACAGTCAGACCAAAGCTTTTCAAAGCCTTTTTCCTTTATCAGGAATGGCTGTTTTAAACACAACAGCCAAAATAAAAGCTACAAGAGCCAAAGAGCCAGCTACAAAAAAAGCGCTTTCATGGGATATATACTGATAAATCCAACCGCCTATAGCCGGACCGGCCATACGAGCTGTTGCAGAGAGGCTTTGATTAACTCCAAAAATACTCCCCTGTTTTTTTTCAGAAGTCAGTAAACTTAAAGCCCCATTCAAACTTGTATTGGATAAACTGTACCCTATAGAAAACAATGTCACTCCTAAAAATAAAATCCAGAAAGCGGGAGAGAAAAAATGAGACAAAGGGGTAACAAAAAAAATAGACAAACCAATAGATGTTAAACCCAGAGACATAATCAAAAGACCCTTTTGATTGACAAAACTCTCTCCCCATTTTGGAATCCATCTTCTTACCAGCCAGCCCTGGCTTAAAACCATCAACAAACCAATATAAATAAAGGAGCTGTAAGCTGTTCTTTTATCCCAGCCAAAATCATCCTGAACTAAAAGAATTAAAATAGGCTCTATTTGAGCTAATGAAAACCAAAGTATAAAAGACATGAGCAAAACAATTCCTAATTTTGGAGTCTTTAAAGATTCCCAAACCATATAAACAGGAGGGCGTGTAAAAAGAGAGGATTGTTTAAACAGTTTTGAAATATGCAAAAAAAAGAATTGTTTTTTTGCAAAAGGATCCGGCAGATTTCTATTCGCAAAAAAGCTCTCTTTTAAAAACAAGAAAGACATTACAAGATTTATAAGGCAAAAAAGAGAAGCTCCCATAGCTGCGAAATTTGCGCCATAGGGAGGCAGGGATCCTATTTTTTCCCCAAGCAAAATAAATAAAAACCCAAAAATAGGGCCAATAGTAAAACCCAGACCGAAGGCCATGCCAATAAGCCCTATGTTTTTAGATCGGTTTTCCAAAGAGGTCACATCAGCAATATAAGCTGTAGCAATAACAACATTGGCTCCAAAAAAGCCGGCAAGAAGCCGTGATAAAAAAATATCTGTAAAAGTATCAGAAAAGGCAAAAAACAAATGGGCCAAAGAAGAGCCAAGTAAACCTATTAAAATAATGGGTTTCCTGCCAAAAATATCACTCAAACGACCCCAAAAAGGAGCAAATAAAAATTGAACAATGGAGTAACTGCTGATAAGAAGACCAACTTTTAACCCTCCCCCTCCAAACTCCCTTGCAAGAATGGGAGTTAGGGGGATAATCATACCAAAACCAGTAATATCAAAAAGAATTACAGTGAATATGCTGATTAAAGCCCTTTTTTTCTGCTTTTTATTCAAGTTTGCCCCTTTAATTTGCCGAATTAAGAAATAAGGTAATAGTTTTTAAAGCTCCTTATTAATGTCTCTGTATTAAGAAACAAAGGGGCTTTAAATGAACTGAAAAACTTTTTCTCAATTTATCGGGTAAAGAATTAAGAAAGTAAGGCAATAGCCTGCATCTTACAAGAAAAATTAAGGAAAAAGTTAAAATTATGAAATTAAATCTTTATATTTGTTTTTCGTGGATTTTTTTATTCTTAAGCCAAACGGCTTTATCTGAATCAAATTTTCCTGAAATTCCCTCAAAAAATAAACCCTTATCTATAAGCCTGCATGCCAATTTTTACCGATCCGCCGCAAATTATAAAGAACTTGGTGCTTATAAGAATCTACCAAACAAAAATTATTTTCAATATTTTGGATTTTATCCTACTATCCGTTACTCTCCTGTATCGCATTATATTAGTTTTCAAATTTTCAGCAGAAACTTCTATGCTGAAAGTAAAACCAATGACCTTAAACGCAAAGTGTTCCGGACCAGTGAAGTTGGAGGAGGCTTCAGCATCTACTATAAATTTAAAAACTTGTATTCAGGTTTTGAGTTCAGAGGAGGAGTTCCTATATATAGACCAGAATTAACAAACAGCAATGAAATGATTGTAGGGGACGGAGCCTATTTCGCAGAGCCTGGTCTATGGTTTTTATTTCGCCCCTTCCGCATCAGATCCAAAGAAAGTTTGTATCTTTATTATAACACAGCTTTTCGCTACAGAACATTGGGCCTATCCAACAACCTTTCTGGACTCCTCCTTAACAGACTGGGAACCTTCATTAAAACAATGTATATAGATGGAGGTGCTGAAACAAGCTCATTTTTTTCTGTTTTGTCTGACACATACAGCTTAGAACCTGAAAAAAGATGGGGTCCTTTAAAAAAAGTAAATGGAGAGAGTTATAAATTCCGCTCTGTTAACCCTTCTGTCTTGGATTTTACATTCTGGATGGAGTTTAAATTCAAACCTATATTCACAAAAATTTACTTTAATGTGGATAGTTTTGGAAAAAACTATGCAAAAGGTTTAAGTTTCGGCTTTATTACGACATTAAAATTGTATACAAAATCCTCCATTATTAAAAAAAGAAGAAATAGAGCAACAGAATCTGACTTTTATGAAATTGAATCCCCAAGAACAAGACACTCTAAAAAAGGAAACTCCTATTTTGAAGAGGAAGATGATCCTTACAATAAAAAAATTATAAACAAAGAACTGAAAAAGGAATTGGATTCCCTAAGATATTAAATGAAATGGGGGATCAGGACAGATATATTGCTATCCTTGTTTTAAAAACAAGGCTTTATGCGGGATAAGCCTATGAATTAAAGATAAATTTTAGAGAGGCTAAAAAACATAAAAAACTTGAAAAACATTTTTAATTTGTATAAAATTCAAAGTTAAGTGCTGAGTCTCTTTTGAATTTTTGAATAATATCTATAGCCTGAACCTTAAAAATAGGCTTGGTGAAGTTCAATCTTTCATTTCAGTATAAATTTAAAAACAAAAATAAAGGAGAATTAAAATGTCAAAAAATTTATTATTTCTGGTTTCAATCTTCAGTTTTTTCCTGATACCTTCCTGTCACTACATAGAGAAAAAACCCTGTTGTGGCAAAACAGAGGCTTCATCCAACCATAAAAAAAGTTGTTGCGGTCAAACATTCTCTACTGGTAAAGCCAATGTAACAGGCGTAGATCAAACCAATATACAAGGTGAAGTCTTTTTTAACCAAACAGGCAGATATACAGTAGAAGTCAATGCAAATTTTAAAGGTTTAAAGCCCAACAAAGCTTTTGGCTTTCATGTTCATGAATTTGGAAACTGTGAAAATAAAGCTCTTATGGCAGGTGGACACTTTAATCCTTGGAATAAAAAGCATGGTGACCCTGAAAGTGATGAAAAACATCTCGGCGACATGGGTAATCTACAATCTGATGCAAATGGCTCAGTTTCCTATTCTGCTATTCTTGAGGGAAAAGCCAAAAAATTCTTTGGCAGAGCGATTGTTGTTCATGCTTTACCTGATGATATGAACAGCCAACCTACAGGAAATTCAGGTGATCGTATAGCTTGCGGAATAATTGTTTCCAGTATGCCTCCTGTTAAAAACCAATCTGAAAATCAGGGAGAAAAAGCAGAAGACATAAAACATGCCAGCAGTTTGATAGATAGAAGAAGTGAAAATGAAAACAATGAAAAAAAAGATAAAAAAAATGATAATAATAGTGAAGGTCAAACAAGCTATGCCAGTAGTTTAATAGGTCAAGGAGGAGTCCAAAAAACTTCTTTAGAAGAAACTGTAGTAAAAAAAGATAAATACAATAAAGTAAAAGTTGAAAAAGAAGCTCCAGCAGATAAGAAAAAAGCGGCCCTCAAAAAGAAGGTTAAAAAAGAGACTCCTAAAGTAGAGAAAAAAGCAGACCTCAAGGTTAAAAAGGAGACTCCTAAAGCAGAGAAAAAAGCAGACCTCAAGGTTAAAAAGGAGACTCCTAAAGCAGAGAAAAAAGCAGACCTCAAGGCTAAAAAAGAGACTCCTAAAGAAAGCAAGGTTAAACCAAATCCAGAAAAAGAGAAATCCAAAGACGCTGAAACAAAATCTAAATCAAACTAAATTTCTGATATATACAACAAAAAAGAGGATTGTCTCCAATCCTCTTTTTTTTTAATCTTATCTCTTAATAATAAAATATTTAATTTGTGAAAAAAATTTTGTGAAAAAATAAGATATACTGATTGATTGACTGATTTTCAAAAATGCTAACCATAATAAATAACATCTCCACTCGTTTTTGACTGATGGGTATGAGCCGGTGAAAGCCTGCTTTCGCATTTTTTAATCATGAAAATATATTCTTATCGGTCCAGTAAAAAGTTTTCCGTCTGGGATAAAAACTTCTCATAATTATTTCTATCAATAAAAACAGGCCTGGCTTTTTTAAATTGTTTTAAAAAAGCTTCCATACCGGATACTACTTTTTTCTTTCCAAACTTTACTTCAATACCATAAACTTTATTCTTAAAACAAAACACAAAATCCACTTCTTTATTTCTATCTCTCCAATAATAAAGCTCACCGGGAAGGCGCAGAAGTTGAGCTCCCACTGTAGCTTCAAAAATACGAGAAGTTATATTTTTCTGGTGACTGAATAAAGAAAAACAAGGGCTAAGGGGTATAAATTTAGGAGAACTTGATTTGATTTTTACAGCTTTAGCTGAAAATTTTTCTAAAGACTTAAATAAAAAGGCTTTTTCATAAAAAGAGATATAAGTTTTTATAAGGTCTGTATTTCCTTTACTCTGAAGTTGTCCTAAAAGCTTTGTATAGCTGATTTCCTGAGCGGGATAGTTGCATAAAATGTTAAAAACCTGTTTAAACAAAGATGGTTTTTGAATATGAGAAAAGGGAAGAATATCCATATTGATAACAGGTTCAATAATAGATTTTTTTATAAAACTCTCAAATATCTCTTGTTTTTTGATAAATTTATAAGAGCCAGGGTAACCTCCTGTTTTTAAAAAGTTTTCCAGGGAAATGGAGATAAGCTTCTTTGTTTCCAAAAAATTCCAATGGTAAACATTTATAATTTGGCAGCGTCCCGTTAGGCTTTCTGTAAGTCCTTTTTGAATCTTAAGAGAACTGGAACCTAATAAAATGAATTTTATCTTTTTATATTTGGAAGATCTTATTTTTTCATCCCAGATTTTTTTTATAATTTCTGACCAATTTCGTATTTTTTGAATTTCATCAATCACAAAATAAGTGACTTTTTTATCACAAGCTTTTTGCCACTCACTTAATATCCAAGAAAACTCATTTTCCAAAATGCCATCTGCTGAAATATAATGATAAGGCTTTTTTTGTGATTTTAAGAAATAGATAACCCCTGTTGTTTTTCCAACCTGTCTTGGTCCTTGTACAACTTGAATTAAATTATCAACAGATAAGTTAGATGTAAATGTTTCTATAAAAGGTAAACTAATAATTTTCATATTAAATGTTATATAACAAAATGATAGATATGTCTATCATTTTAATAGACATATCTATCATTTTAATAGACATATCTATCATTTATATATTTAATTTGTGAAAAAATAAGATATACTGATTGATTGACTGATTTTCAAAAATGCTGGACTAATCAGCCTGAAAGATTTAAACTTAAGCCTAATCACCTTAATATGAAACCTTACACATATTCATAGTATTGGTTTATGATATAAATAAGCTAAGAGGTATTAGATGAAATCAACAGTTCCGGCTTCAGATGAAATTTGGAGCATTTTAAAAGAAGTTGCTGACGGCCATAAAGAGGCAAAGCAGGAAATGAAAGAGCTTCGTGCCAGCTAAAAACAAACTGACCGACAAATACAAAAAATAGGAGGCCGGTTTAACCAACATTGGGGAACTTTAGTGGAATCTTTAGTCGAGGGGAAGCTTGTAAAGATTTTTCAGGATCGTGGGATAGATATAACGCAAACTCATACCCGTTCTCAGTCGGAATGGAGAAAACCCTTCAAGACAAGATAAAAAAACCTGTTGTCTCTTATTGTATTCCTAGAGCTTTATCTCAGCCTGCCGAGAAGATTTACTCTGTTCTTAATAAAGAGTTTCCTAAAAAACCTTATAAACTTCAAGAAAACAAAACTTTAGGCTAAGGAGGACAGAGGCTTTATTCAAAAACCTAGTATGTCTAAATCTTGAATGACTTCTCAAAAATAACCCTATTTACCCCACTCTCAAACTTTTTTTCTCTCTCAATGGGCGAACTCAGGAAGAAGAATGGTTTTATAAGGATGAAAGGCTGCTGTCCTCTCACCAGAAGTTAAACCCGCAATGAACTGATGTAAAAAGGCTATCTTTGACCAGAAGACTCTGAGGGTTGGTTTCCTTTTGGCATATCTTTTGGTAGATATAATTTTGGTTTTGGTGTAAGTAAAGTTTTAAGAAAACATTGGGAGCCAATGCACCGGCTGGAGTATATGGCTTCTTCTCTGTGTTCTTTATTACTATATCGGCATTTTTCATTATTAGTTTTTTTACATGTTCTTGTAATGTAATAATTTTCAGCTTCTGCTTTAGTCATAGCCATAAAAACCCCACTTGGAATATTAGGCCCTGCTTCTTTATCACAAGAACTTGATCTTGTTGTCTTCCCTGTTTTTGGATCGAAACTAATATTAATATCACACACATTCTTAATAAAAATCCTCTCTCTCTTTTTACCATAGTAAGGACAGTCAGGAACCAAAGTGCAATCAACATCACTTTGACAAACATTGTGCGCCTCTTGGCCATTTTTAGGAGGTCCAAAAAGAGCTTTATATGTATTTATGGCCCCGTGGCTATTTCGCTTAAAATCACCCGAATCATAAATACAAGCTAAATATCTCCATAATCTTTTATTATAGGGATTTAAAAAAACCGCCTTCCTTAAATCTTTAAATACCAATTTCTTATGCGCGCAGCTTTCAATAACACCGCCACAAGTTTGATTGCATTCAGGAAAAGCCTGTTCCACAGTTTCTTCTAAATTCTGATCCTCAGGAAAATGATAAAGCTCAGGGTCTCTAATTTTTCTCTTAAAACAGAGTATATCTTCTCCTCCACACAATGTTTTAAGTTTTTCCCCTACCATTCCTAATTTATAAGCATTGACCATGCCTACACCATTCTTTCGTGGCTTATCATGGGAATAATGGGTAGGAATAGCTGTCCTTTCCAAAAGAATTTTAGCTTCTTTTGCTGTGGGATGGTAACCAGAAAGCCATTCAAAACCAGCCAAACTGCCTGTCACCAAAGGGGCAGCTCCACTGGTTCCGCCAAAACGGCGGGGATTTCCTTTGCTGTCAACGGAGACTTGCTCATAATTGGAAGGGGCCATAATGTGCACTTCTTCCCCTTGTTGGGAAAACTTGCTGCGGTTGCCTTCAGGGGTCAAACTTCCTACAACAATCAGATCAAAATCCTTTGAAGCCTTGGTTTTCCAAGGTCCTAAAAGATTATGAGGGTGGTTATTGCCAGCGCTAGTTACAACAATAGAAGGTGGAGAAAGTGATTTAAAGGCATTATAAATAGATTGTCCATCCACCCAAGACATCGAATTATTAATAAAGGCAGGCAAGATATTAGCCTGACACTGCTTAAAGGGGCTATTATCTATTGTATAAGAAAAACATTCTGTCTCCCCTAAAAAACTAGATTTACACTCAAAACCTTGATTTGGGTCTGATTTTCCTTTGCCTTTGCATCTCTCTCTTGCTCTATTCAATAAATCCCTGCTGGTTTTTAGATAATGTGAAGCTCTATGAGCATAATAGGTGTTATATGGTTTCCACCCGGCAAAACAGCCTGTCTTCCTTCACCTGAAATTAAATTTTTCACAGCCACATCATGTCCCATATAAAAAGTATCAAACACGGCTATAAAATGTTTTCTAGCAGAGGAGGTTAATTTTTCTTTCAAAAGATCAGCTCCAATCATTTCCTGCGCCCAGTAATCAGATAAATGTTTAAGCCTGTCTTTAAACTCTGGCTTTTTTGACAATTCAGAAGAAACAATATCACATCCCGTATTTAGAGAGGGCGATAGCTGTGTTTTTGGTTTGGCTTTTTCCTTAGGGGGAGGATCGGCGTTTTTTGTTTTCTTTTTTTCTCAATAGCGCAGCCACAATAAACGGTGCAGCCCGGTTGGAGCCCCGATTTGTCTCTATTTTTTTTTTCCAGCGGGACCAAGCAAATAATCCGGCTCGCAATAATCTAAAAAAGTTAAAGAGGAAAAATCCTTGCAAAGCTTTTCCGCCTTTATCCCTTTGTTCCACTTAGGCCACTCAAAAATCCAAGCCTTAAACATTTGAATCTCTGACTCCTTTTCTAAACCCGCCTCTTTCATTTTTTTAAGAATCAATGCTTTTTCCCTCTCATTGGGCCAGCGGTGAAAAACAAGAATAACCCCTTTGGCTTGAGGGTTGTTTATATCAAATTCAGGAATAGATTCTTGAGTTTTTTTTGAGGGCTTCTTAAACTTTTTGGAAGATGAGGAATCCGCTAATAAAAAAACATTTTCTCCAAAGTTGTCTCTTAAGGAGGATTCCGACTCATGGGGCCAAACAATAAACTGTAAGAAAAATAATTAAAGTAAAACTTTTTAAAATCATAAATAAACTCCTATTAATACTAAGGCTGCCTTTTTATACAAGTATTTTAAAGTGTACAAAGAATCTTATAATGAGTCCAACTTTATCTTTGAAATGCTCATTTAAGACTGAACTCAGCTGAGTGTTTTTCAAGACAGACCTCTAAATAACTATAGAAGAAGCTACCAAAATTTTTAACTGAATTCAGTTGAGTGTTTTTCAAACCAGACCCCCTACCCTAAAGTCAGAAATCTTGAAAATCTATTTTAAAGCCATCTCTGGAGATTTAATAACAGCAAAATTCATTTCCTTCACACCAGCTTCTGTTAAGGTGTACATGATTTTCTTAATGCCTAAAAAATTTGTTTCCTCATCAGCCTGAATAGTGACCCGGAAAGGAGCGTTTTTTACTATATTTTCATCTTCAGGATCCTGCTGAACTCTTCTTAATTGCGCCAATAAAAAATTACTCCCGCCCTCTTCAGATATTTTTAAAAGCTCTTCCATTTTTTCCTTTAAAGGGGGAAAGACCCACTGCTCCTCAGAGGTTTGCTCATTTAAAGAACCTAATACATTCTCATTTAAAGTAACAACTCCTTCAGAAAGTATAACAACATGGGAGGGCTTTAAGCTCTTTACCTCTTTGGCCTGAGGCAGAGCAATTTTTTCAGAAATAGGAAGAATTTGATCAGTTACAGCATAATTCTGTAAGAGGAAAACCACTAAAACTGTAAACATATCCACCATTGCCGTCAGCTGCAAAACAGCAACAACATCTCTTTTTGTGCTTTGGACATAGCGTCCTCTGCGAACACCTGGCGCATAAATAGGCATATCACTCAACTCCTGTTGTTGTAATGGAAACCTGAGGGAAACCTGCAATCAAAAACGAATCCATTGCCTCAACTAAATGCTTGTAATAAACATTATCCCTGACAGAAGCCACTCCATCCACTTTGTCAGGGTATCTCCCCTTAACTTTCTCAAGTCTTGCCACAAGCTCATCTTTGTTGTAACTGCCGTCAGAAAGTTTGGGAATACTTTGAAGATCTGTCCCTACAAGCAAGCGAAACCCCTCAGGAAGAACATCAACTCTTAAAACCACTTCAGAAAAAGGAGGCGGCACAATAGGCTCTTCAGAAGTTTTTTTGGAATATACAGAAGAACCCAACTGAATCATGGAAACTTGTGTCCAAACAGCCGTAATCAATAAAAAGATAATACAGACACTCATAAGGTCAATAAAAGGGACAAGGTTAAGATCCACATTGGACTTCCTGCCCCCCTGACCATTCATCTCTTCAACATTAGCCATATTTCTATCCCCTCTAAAGCATTACTTTACATATAAAGCCAGTTTTTAATTGCCAGAAAAATTGTCTTACCCATCAAGACATACTTCAGTTAAGCAGTCCTTTTGTTTTCAATTTTATCTCTATTGGAAACAACCACATTCATAAGATTCATAGTGCTTTCTGTCATCTCTGTAATCGCTCTTCCAATTAGAGTCTGAAAAACAGCATAACCAAAAATAGCTATAATAGCGACAAGCAAACCAAAAGCTGTGCAGTTCAAGGCTTCAGAAATACCTTTAGATAACAAAGCCGCTTTAGTAGCCGCATCAGCCTCACTCACACCACTAAAGGATTTTATCAAACCAATAATAGTTCCAAGAAGACCTACAAGCACACTCACATTTCCAAAAACCGCTAAAAAGGATGTCCAGCCTTCAATTTTAGGCGTCTCCCTTAAAACAGAGGCATCCATAGCCACCTGAATTTCCTCATCCGGTCTCTTATTTAAAACCTGCACCAGACCAGCCTTTAAAGTGTTTGTAACGGGAGCGGGCTTGCCTTCACAGTAGGCAATGGCCTGCTGAATATCTCCTCTCAAAATCATTCCAAACAAGCTTTCACTTAAGACATCTTTGTTAATGCTCATTTTCTTCAAACTTAAGGCTCTTTCCAAAATAAGCAATAAAGTTGCAAAACCTACAAGAGCAATAAGATACATAACCAACCCTCCCTCGCAAAAGGGCTTGGCCAGACCTGTTACCGCTTCACATTTATTCATCAATTCTATTGTTTGCGCATCCATTGTTTACCTCCTTTAGTTATTATTAAATATATCCATCATAAAGAAAATCTAAAAGTAAATGTAACCTGAGGCGTCTGCCCTGATGGCGGGGCTGGAAAATTCAATTTTTCCAAAACACCAGCTACACAATTTGTCAAAGATTTACTCCTTATAGGATCTTTAACAGCCCTGGCTCTTTGACCGCGGCCAGAGGGGGAAATCAGCCATTGCATACCCAGGCCCCCCTGAGCCGAAGGTTTTTCAATCAAACCCAGCTGATAACACCTATCAAACTTTGCTTTGTTGATTTTTAAAACTCGAAGTATGGCTGCTCTGTCAATTTCACCAGCCACTTCAATATCCTCAGTGCCGAACTCAATATTCATTCTTCCTCTTTTACCCAAACCGCCAACACCTGAGCCGATTCTTCCTAAACCCTTTCCTTTTGTCCTGATTCCGCTAATTCCCATAATGGCGCTCCCCCGCCCCCCTGAACCAAGGTCCTTGGTTTTTGTGCCAATGCCGTCTCCTTCATAAGCCTCTTCTGTTCCCGCAAAACCTGTGGACTGCTCTGCAAGCCCAAGCAAACCTCCACTGCCGGAAGCCCCTTTATCAAGCTGGCTGAGTTTACCGCCCCCTCCAAAAACTCCTAAAAGACCTACTTTTGTCGGATCAGGAGCAACAGTTTTTGCTGAAGAGCCTTTTTTACCTGTTTTTAAAGAGCCTCCTGGACGAACAGAACCTACAGTAACTTTCTTTTTCTGCGGCTTTTTACCTGGTGCCTGAGCCGCCATTGTCCCTTGTCTGCCCTTTTTAGGGGTGCTTATTTTTTTAACCCTTGGTTTTTTTATTCTCTTTATAGTTTTTATAACAGCCCTTTTTTTTACAACTCTAACTTTCTTTTTTATGATCTCAGCTTTTTTTGTTCTATCACCCAGATTATATTTAACAACCTGAGTCGGTTTAGGAGGCTTTTTAAAAATCACCTGAGCCACACGAACATCCTTTTCAATAAACTTCGTATCCTCCGCTAAAAACACAGGAGCATAAAGACTTCCATAAAAAACAAGCAATCCTGTCAATAAAAAAGCCAAAAACAAGGCCATGGCTTCAGAAAGTCTCAAATTCAAAAGTCCAACCAAAGGAGGCTCCTGAGGTCTATTCATAAGACGGACATAAACCTTTAAAGAATAAGGGAACTCCAGCTTCACCACTTCATAAGGTTTTAAAACCACTGTTTGATTTCCTTTCAGTTGATAAGAGCTTCTTGTGGATTCATCTTTGCCCTGAAAAAGAACACCATGCACAGTCTGACTAAGAAAAACTTTTGCCCCTTGGGCAATAGTCAAAAGCTTATAGGAAGCCTGACTAAGCATATTGGGAATTTTAATTTGACAGTTTTTGCTGGAGCCCATAAACACATCCTCTCCCTTGGAAAAATGATAGGTCCGGAGAATGCGCTCTTTCCAACAAACAGCCACCTCAATTAAATTTCCTATAGAAGGCTCAATAAATTCATCCAGATTCTGTATTTTGCTTGGAGGAGCATAAGTATTCCAAAAACCTTTTTTGGCAAATTTAGAAGGCTGTTCAACAGGAGAAACAGAATCTTCTCCATCAATTTTCTTTGAAGTCTCCCCTTGAGCTTGAAGAACAGGTCCTTCCGGTTTAAACGCTCCCTCCTTTAAATAAGGAACAGATACTTCTGGAGCTTCTTCTTGTTTTTCCTCAACAGGATGTCGCATCTTAGGTTCAACAGGAGGAGAGGCTTTTTTCTCAACGGAAGGACCTACAAAAAATTGCATCTCATAGGGGCCGGCAGTTATTAAAGAGCCTGAGGAAATAAGAGTTTCCTCCGTGATCCTTTCTCCATTAAGCAAAGTCCCTGTTTCTGAATCCAAATCCAAAATGCAAAAGACATCATGTTTCTTTTCTATGAGAATATGCCAGGGAGAAAGCCCATCCAGCTGTAAACTAAGCCCCTCACTGCTGCCAATACTGATTTGATCATCAGTAAAAATTTTTGTTTTAACAAGTTGTTTCTGCTTAAAGATTTTTAATGATAAATAAGACAACTGTCACTCCCCAATCAGGATTGTAAAAATTATTGAGGCATCACTCAATATCCCCTCTCGTTGCCCTCATCTCCGGCAAAAAATTTTTTCTTGGTTTTATTAATTTCCCAAATTCAACATTTCTCTTTTGATATAAAGTAAACAAGCTGGGGCCAAGCAATTTACCCTTAATAAGAAGCTCATCATCAAAGTTGACCTCCACCACTTTACGCTTTTTTCTGGTTTTCTTTGCAGAAAAACCACAAATAGGAAAAATCATAAAAAATATCAAACTAAAATATATAGACCTTTTTATATTCATTTAACCCTCGGTTTTTATATAACTTAAATCCTTTACTATTTTTATTTTTTTCTCTTCTGTTTTTGGGACACAGAGTTTAACTCTTTTATTTTTTCACTTATTAATTTTGAAAGCAATCTCACTTTTAACTTTAAACTCGCTGAACCCGAATACAAACTCAATTCATCCACAAGACCCTTGGCGGAAAATAAAGATTCCAAAGCATCCCCTCTATCTTCTTCTTCCTTTTCGGCTAAAAGAATAGCATAATTTAATAAAACTTCAGCTTGAGGATTGGATCCTCTGCTTATTTTTTTAAAAATGGAAGTGGCTGAACCCCATTCTCCAGCTAGTGCTAGAGCCACTCCATAGTTATTTAAAATAGCAACAGTTCTTTTATCTTTTTCAGGCCAGTTTTTAATAAGAGAGTTGTAACTTCTTCTGTAAAGATTATAAGCCGCCTTATAATTGTATTGCTGAATTAAAATATTAGCCAGGTTAACTTTGGCTATATGGTAAAAGCTGTCAGCAGCCAAAGCTTTTTTCAAATAAGATACAGCTTCGCGAGAGTCTCCATATTTTAAAGACACCATAGCCAGATTATTCATAATAATGGGGCTATTAAAATCTTTTGAAGAAAGACGATTTAAAATTAAAGCCCCTAAACCCTGTTTGTTAGATTTTAAATAAAAAAAGGCGAGAGAATTAATGGCTAAGATATTATTAGAATCTTTGTTTAAAATAACAGAAACGGCTTTTAAAACATCACTTTCCCTCTTTGCAGCTATAGCTTTAGAAAGATTTTCAAAATCAGATTTGGAAACTCCATATTTTAAGGAATTAGCCAAAGTGGAAATAACATTATATGTTACAGTGCCTGTATTATCCATAATTTGTAAAGAAACAGCTTCTTGTAAAACAGGAGGAGACACAAAACTATGAAACTTTCCTCTTCTCAACTCAATAGAATGTAAGCCCTTATAAGCCTGTTTAGCCCATTCTGTGTAAATTTTTAGATTCTCTGATTTTTTTAACGCTAACTGATAACTTTTAACGGCTTCCTTAATATAAGGCTCTATAATTTTTTTAATACCCTCTTTGTATTGAACTACACCCTGTTTATTGAGACCTTTAGGAATAGGCGCCCAGTAAATGGCCTGCGCCATTTCCTGGTTGGCTTTGCCTATCAGAGTCAAAGCGGAAATAATCTGCTCCCCCTCATCATAACGAATAATGGGTCTTAAGGCTTTCTTCAGGTTTTTGAGAAGTTTTATTTTTTTTTCTACAGCTATAGATTGCTGTTTTGAAGAGGCCGGTATTTTGACCTGAGAAAATCGCTTATAGAGATCCTGTGTTATATAAAAATGAGATCGTGATCCATAGGACACCCCGGAACGCAGCCTTCTATAGAGACCTAAAGTTTTTTCATGCCAGATTCTGGCTTTTACAGAGTTCCTAAATTTGTTCTCATAAATATCAGCAATAGTAAAAGAGGCCTTAACCAAACGAAGCTTGTTAGATGAAGAGCTCTTAAGGTATTGACTATAACTATCCACAGCTTTTTTCCATCTGCGGTTTTTTTCATGCATCAAACCAATCAAATAAAAAATTTCATGGCGCTCTTGCTTTTTACTGAGGGCAAAATGCTGTTGATAAGAGTAAACAGCGCTAGCTGTCTGATTCAAAGCGTCAAAAATCACTCCTGCATTATACCAAAAGTCAGCCGCTTTTGAATCAGAGGGATAGCTCTTGGCAAAAGAAACATAAGCATCCGCAGCTTTTTTATAGAATCCCAGTTTTTCATATAAAAGCGGTAAAAACTGTTTGGAGTTTTTATGAATTTTTTCATGCTGTTTCCCTCTGTAAGTCAAGACAGCAGAATACATGGCAAGGGCTTTCAGCTGATCTTTATCTTTTTCAAAATTAAGTCCTGCATTATAAAAAGCGGAGGGAGCCAGGGAGGAGCTAGGGTTAGCTCTGGCAAATTTTTCATAAAGGCCAGCGCTGGCCTTATATTGTTTTTTTAGCGCTAAATCCTGGGCCTTCTTAAATGAAATCTGCTCCAGAACAGATTGTACCTCCCGCAGGAGCTCCTTATTCATATTTTTATTTTGTGAAAGCTTTAGGGCCAGCTCCTCTAAAGATTTATAATCCTGATTTTTATTATAAATATCCAATAAAATACTTCCCACATTGCTTGCCAACTTGTATTGAGGATATTCATTTGAAAGTTTTTTAAAATATTCTGCAGATTTTGTAAACTGATTAAATTTATAATAAAAACCCGCTATCTGATACAAAATCGTTGAGGTATTTTTCTCTCTTGGGAATTGACTGATATATCTTTCAGCCGCTTTTACAAAGCTTTTTATAGGTTTTGTAAATGCTACAGGTTTATCACCTGTTCCTACAAGTTTCTGTATTTCCTTGTCTGTAGGCAAAGTTTTTTCTAAGGCCAAAATCTGATTGATGTAAGCGGCTTTAGCGTATTTGCTCTTTGGAAATCTGGTAATGATCTCTTCATAAGACTGAACAGCAGGAATATATTTGTTTGAGTCAAAAAGAAGCTCAGCATAAAAAAACCGCATCTGATCTAAAAAATCAAATTTTGTAAAATTATTAAAATAAATGCCATAACAGCTTAGAGCCAGTCTTTTAGCCCTATTTCTTTTTGTTCTTCTAAAAGTTTCATGATTTTTTAAAGCATAGTTTCTCACTGTCACTTCCTGAAGATTTAATGATTTTTTGACAAGAGTCCTTTTTCCCCTATTCGCTTGAGCCCAAGAGCTTTTAGGACCATATTTTTTTACCCATTCATCCAAACTTTTTATAATTTCAGAAGTTTTTCCAAAATTATACATGGTTTCAACAATCTGATATTTATATTCAGAAGCTTCTTCCCCTATAGGGTTATTTTTGATAATATCTTCAAATAAGATAAGAACACCTTTTTTATGCCCTATATCGCGATAAGTGTAAGCCAGCTTTTTCAGCAGAGGCCAAGCTGTTTTTCCATCAAGAAGATTTAAAAAGAAGGATCTGGCCTGCTCTGGAGCCCTGTTGGAATAAGTGTAAAACAAAACCAAATCCTGAATAGCCTCATCCTTAAAAGTAAAAACCTGATTTCTATCAGAGATCACCTTGAATTTCCGACTCTCCCTGATAATTCTTTCCAAGATATTTAAGCCGTGACTGACTCTCCCCATTTTATAAGATGACCATGCCATTTTATAAAGAGCAAAAAAATAAAACTTTCCTCTTTTATTTCCAGATATTTTTTTATAATATTTGTAGGAGCTCTTCCATTGACCAAGCTGAAAGTAATGCTCCCCTAATTGAAAGCGCGATTCATAGAGATAGGGGCTTTTAGGAAAACGTTTCTCAAGTTCAGAAAAATATTTAATTCCCTCTTTCTCATTTTCAAGTTGGTAAAAATTGAAGCCTAAAAAGAATAAAACTTCATCCATGCGCCTGTGTTTAGGATAACGGCTCCTAAAATCCTTAAACAGCTTAAGGGACTTTCTATTATAAGACTGTGCTGTCTTTAAATTCAACAGGGGTTTTGTTGGACGCTGGCCGGATTTAAACTCCTGTAAATGCTTATCGTAATCCACCTGAATTTTAAAAGAGATGAGCCGGGCTTTTTCTACATACAAACTGCCCAACCTTAAAGTCAGTTCAGCGTTTCTATCCCTCTTTAAAAGTTTAAACAACTGATCAATTTCCTCATTAATAACTGCTTCCAGTTCTGCTTCATCACTGCCTCTTTGATAATAAAGCTTGGTGCTTGGAGGGGGCTGAATATCTCTTAGACTGATTTTTTTTCGTTTTTTTAAAGGTGTTTTTGAACCAAGAACTTTAAATCTCTTATCTCTTTTAATCCTGGCTCTTTTAATTTTACGGGCAGAGGCAGGGTTTCTCTTCCCAAAAATTCTCTCCCGCAAAGAGAAGCCTTGTCTAAAAACTTCAGATTCCTCTTGATTTAAAGTCTCACTGTTTTCTCTTTTTACCTCTGACTGAGTGTTTTTGGAATCAATGGATTCTTCAGCATAGCCCAACAGAGAAAAAATAAAAATAAAAGTGTATAAAAAGATTTTTTTATTCACAGTTCTGTTTTCCTAAATAGTGATAATTCCCTAATTCATCCAACCAGGCCTCTCCATCAAAAGGCCAATATTCATAACCATTCTGCACATAGTAATTTCTGCTGATCTTCTCATCAATTTGCAGTTTATCCAAATATTTTCTCGCAATTTTCTTTTTCAAAAACTCCCTTTTTCCTTTAAGCATATCATACCTTAAATATTGTTCGGAAGTGGAAAGTCTTTTTAATTCTTCACGAACTTCCAAAAGAGTTTTTCTTATCTCCCGACCAGCTGCTTTTTGTGTGGCAGCAATTCTACGATTTAAAACATATTGGGCGTTCCGCCCAACACGATTTTTTCTCCATGAAGCGGAAAAAGATTCCACCAAAGCTTTTTCCTCTTTTAACTTCTCCAGATAGGCCATAAGAGATCGAAAAGTATCATTTTGAGCAATCCGATCCATAACAACTTCCGGTAAATCACTGCCATCAGAAAAATCAAGTCCTTCTCTTTTATTCCTGCGAGCATCTAAAACCGCCTTTAAGTAAGAATTGTAAGAAGTTCCCCATTTTAAAGACCGATTCACTTCTTTCAATATAGGCAGATAAACGGCATTAAAAAAATCCAAAACTTTTTCCATTTCATAATATTTACAAATATACAAATATACATAAGCTCTAAGAATGAAAGATTCAGGTTGATAATGATCCTTATAGAAAGCGGAATGAAGTGTTTGAAAATTACTAAGAGCAGAACGAAACTTCCCTGACCTCAAATAATTCCAGCTGTTTTCCAAAAGTGAAGGGTGAAAATAAATGGTATCTTTAGGAACTGATCTATAAATCCTTATAGAGTCATCAAATCTTTTTCCTTGATATAAAACACGGGCCAGCCCCATAAGAGCCGCCACACGATTGGTGTCTGTAATTCCCTGCCTCATAGAAGCCAGATCTTTAAAAACACTTACAGACTGTCTAATCTCATTTTGCTCAGCATAAGATAAACCACGATAATAAAGAACTTTACTATAAAATGGAAACTTTTTACTGACTTTTGCAAAGTGACGCTGGGCTTTATCAAACTTTTTTCCAGCATAAGCGCATTTTCCAAAATAAAAATTTAACTGATCCCTAGCAGAAATGGGATAATCTCTCCCCTTAACACTAGCTGATAAAGGACAAAATAACTGATCGTCTTCAAAATAGTTTAAAATAAAACTAAGCTTTTCAAGAGATTTTTTTCTGTAATTTCCTTTTGTTTTTTTAATAACATAGATAAACTGAAGGGAGGCCAAATGATAAAGTTTCATTTCCAAAAAAGCAATGCCCAAGGTGTATCGTATTTGTATCCTCTTGCCCTTATAGGCCGAAAGACGGCTTAAACGATAAAGCTCTCTGGAACCCAGAAAATAATTTCCCTTTTCAATAATATTGACAACTTTCCTGAGATAAGTTCTGGGCGATACCTTGGAATAAGCTTGAGAAGAAGCCAACAAGAAAAAAAGCATTAAAATAAAAAATAAAGAGTTTTTTATCATCTATAACTTGCTCCCGGGAAATAATAATTCATTCCCAAAGAAAGACCTATATCCGTTTGATAGGCCCAATTCACATCCCCTCTATTATTCATAAGCTCAAAAAATGTAACCAGACACTTCAGATCCCAGTGGATAGCCCAATTTTTACTGAGGGCAAAAACCTGCCCTACACTGACAGTGCCTGTGGGAGATATGTCCCTCACCAGTTTAGAGGGGGTCTGCCCTTCAGGAATCTTTTTGCCCTTGGCAACCAACTTTTTTTCTATTTGTTCGTAGGCATTTATAATACGACTGGCTCCAGCTCCCAAACTGAAATACATATCAAAATAAACAATTTTTTTATTTAAAAGGGCAAATTTGCCAAAAATAGGACTCCACTTGTAATAAGCGCCGCCATAAAGCTGGAAAAAAACATTCCCATAAGGGAAAAAACCTTTATCTTCAGGTCTCGATATCATTTCATCAGTAACAGTTTTATAAAGCGGAGGAAGCAAACCAAAAGCCTCCACACCAAAGCCATGATCCTCTCTGATAAAAAAACCAGCTTTGACAGATAATCCGCCAAGGGCAAAAAAAGTATGATTTACAATGGAAAAAGCTGACAAACCAAATTCTCCCCTAAAAGTTTTTGGCAAGTATCTTTTTTGAAGCACGGAAACTGATTCATAAGGAGTTATTTTTTGCAAATCAGAAAGAGTTTTTATTTTGAGTTGTTTAATACGCTTTGTTGTATCAGGAGCTTGCTCCAAATCCTGCAAGGTTTGTGATAAAGATATTAGAGGAGTTAGAAAAAATAAAAAAACTAAAATTTTCATTAAAAAAAACCTTTCATATTAAAAAAACTAAACCCACATTGGCTATAACATTAAGAATCAACCTTTTGTTGTCAGGTGTTATTTCATTCCATTTCACCCTATTTACATTAGAACTCAAATCCAACTTGACAATAGCCGGGCCATAATAGCCATAAAAACCCAAATCCCCCCTAATGCCAAACCACCGGTTAAAATAGAACTTTTGCCCAATACCAAAATTGCCAACCAAAGCTCTATTATTTTCAGTATGAAAGACAATTACACCAGGGCCAGCAAAACCATAAATGGAAAGATTCATGACCCAACTTTTTGATAAACTGATTTTTCCATAAAAAGGGGTGTATTGATAATTAAGAAAAGCCATGATTGCCGGATAAGGGGCCTTTTGAGGATCAAATGTATGACCCGCTTTTAATCCCACCCCTCCACTTAACTTGTCCCCCGTTTTAGATTTAAGAGGGGGAAAAAAAGTTCCCGTGACACTAATGGCATGAGCCTCCGTCAAATGAAAGGCAAACAAACCTGTGGCATAAGCTGGAAAAAAAAAGGGTTCACCCAAACCAAACCCTGCTCCCACTCCCAGTTCAACTTTATACTTTAAAGAAACATTTCTATTTAAAACCACCCGTGACGGCTTAATAAGGGGGAGAACAGATTCTTTAGCAAGCTCTTCATCAGGAAACCGAACTTTAAACGCAAAAGCAGGGAAAGTGTAAAAAAGCAAAAAAACAATTAG
This sequence comes from Bdellovibrionales bacterium, assembly GCA_965116175.1. Taxonomy (GTDB): domain Bacteria; phylum Bdellovibrionota; class Bdellovibrionia; order Bdellovibrionales; family UBA1609; genus JACOND01. Next base: position 1,205,161 of record OZ220490.1, read on the forward strand.
GATTTTTGTCCTTTTATGAGAATACTTTACAAAGAAGAATAGACTCTCAAAAAAGGAGGACAAGATATTTAAAAGATTCTGTCTTTTAAAAAAAACAGAAAAGCCCAAGATGCTCATCTGTAGGAAATAATAATATAATTTTCAGTCATTTATCAAAGCAGACCACTGTTTCTTAGAACAATGCAAGACATTAGTCTAAAACATAAAGGATTTCATTCAAAATGGAGGTGATGGCCGGATTCGAACCGACGTAGACGGATTTGCAGTCCGCTGCCTAGCCTCTCGGCCACATCACCTTAAGCATTTTTTCCTTATACTTTTAAACACATTACACTTAAAAGTAAAGCGCCCATTACAAATAAACAATCTATTCTCAAAACAGTTTTAAAGGGCCTCAAATTATTTCTCTTATAACAGTTTTTAATTTTCAGGTCTATTTTCAACAAACCAGGTCTAAATATAGACAAAGAGACAAAAATCCTGTAGACTTAAGAGGATTTTAAACTATAGACTCATAAAATATGTTTTTTAATTCTTTACACTGATTTTTACTGGCTCTTTTTTACAACCAAGTTCAACACTGCTGAATAAAATATAAATAAAGTTAAATTTTTTAAAATGGGGTATGGAGTATGCTTGAAAATTTTTGTTTTTTAAAATCTAAAATCAAACCTATAAGACATCTATTGGTTTGGGCGGCTTTGTTTTTTTCTCCCTGGAGCCAGGCAGGAATGCATATAGAACCCTATGCCGGTTTAAGCTTTACATTTGCAAACTCAAAACCCCTTATAGAGTCCTCTCTGAACCAAACAAGTCAAGCCCTCAATTATGTAAAACAAGGAAGATATTACAGTGGTTTTATTGCTGGAATGAGACTGGGGTACTCTTCTCTTGGTTTTGCTGTTGGAGGGGATTTTTCTGTAGGGCATTGGATTTCCCTATACAAAGAGGATTGGACTGCATTTCGGGCTCAGGAAAATATAACTCCCATAATGCCTGGTTTGTTTGTTTCCTATAAGTTTCCTGCATTTTTTAGAGTTTATGCCACTCTTATACCAATAACCCTGGTTCACTTTTCCAATCACAGCAGCAATTCAAAGTACTGCAAACAATCAAGTGGGGGAAAAATTGGAGTAAGCTACATATCTATTCCTTTTTTAAGCATTAACCTTGAATATTTACCTTTTTATATTTCTGGTGAAAACTGCCGCTCCTGGTCTCATACAGCAGCTATATACGCCACTTTTATTATTTAAAATCATAAAATCTGTGTGAATTTTCTTATAGAAATTCAAAATTTCAAACAGGAGCAGTATAAAAACTGGATTTTTCAAACAGGATTAGTATTATCAGTATAAATGCTGGTAAAGCAAATCTTTATAAACCTCAGTGAAAAAATACAAAAGGTGGATTTTCTCATATCTTTTGTCCTTCTTATATCACTGGTTTTACATTATTCAGCTATTGATAACTCAGCTATAAGATCTGTGGCGGCTGCTTTTTCTGTTTTTGTTTTTCTATTTCTGCAGGCCCCGCTTTTTATCTGGCTGATTTTCTTTTTTATTCTGTCTTTTTTTTATTTCCAGGCGGAAATAATATCTGTAAACAGCTTTCAGGCTATTTTAAACTCCATCTTATTAACTGCCGGTGGAATTATTTGTTTTCTTCTGATGAGATTGTGTTTTTCTTTTCTGTTTTTTAAAGCAATCATAAAAAAGAATTTTATACCCAAAATTTCTGAAACAGAACAAGAGGCCCTGCTTGCGGGAAGCTCCTGGATAGAAAAGGAATTTTTTAAAGGACGACCTGATTTTAAAAATCTTTTTCACCAACCGCTTCCAAAACTCAAACAAGAAGAAAAAAACTTTTTAAATAAAGAGGTGGAAGAACTCTCCAGCCTTTCAAAAGAGTGGGAGCTTATTAAAAGAAAACAACTGTCCAAAGCTACAGAGAGCTTTTTAAAAAAAGAAAAGTTTTTTGGACTGGTCATTCCGCAAAAATATAAAGGGAAAGGCTTTTCCCCTTTTGCTCATGCTAAGTTGATTGAAAAACTGGCCGGACATAATATCCCTCTGTCTATTATCACAATGGTGCCTAACTCTCTTGGGCCGGCAGAGCTGTTGTTAAAATACGGCTCCACTGAACAAAAAGACAAATACCTTCCCCGTTTGGCTTTAGGTGAGGAGTTACCCTGTTTTGGTTTGACAGAGGATCAGGCCGGTAGTGACGCCAGCTCTATAGAATCAGAAGGGGTTTTATTTAAAGAAAAAGATATTATAAAAGTTCGCCTGAATTGGAGCAAAAGATGGATCACCCTCTCAGCTAAAGCCACATTGATCGGACTGGCTGTTAAGTTAAAAGACCCTGAAAGACTGTATTCCAATAAAGAGGATTTAGGAATCACCTGCCTCCTTGTTCCTGGTGATTCTCCCGGTATAGAGAGAGGTTTATATCATGATCCTATGGGCATACCTATATATAATGCCCCAATAAAAGGAAAAGATGTTATTGTGCCTGCCGAAGAATCCATTATTGGAGGACTGAAAAATGCAGGAAAAGGCTGGAAAATGCTTATGGAATCTCTATCATCAGGAAGAGGCCTATCTCTGCCCGCTCTGGCTGTGGGCTGTGCCAAAAAAATTTCATGGCTTGCAGGAGCACATACCCTTGTTAGAAGACAGTTTGGACTTCCTATTGGAAAATTTGAAGGTGTTGAAGAAGCCCTTGCCCCCATTGCCGGCCTCACTCACCTTATGTCAACTGTTCAAACTTTAACTTTAAGTGGACTCAATCAAGGTGTTCACTCCCCTGTTGTAACAGCTCTCACAAAATACAATCTCACAGAGACAGCTCAGAAAATCACAAAAAAAGGCATGGATATTATGGGAGGAGCTGGTTTAAGTTTGGGGCCAAGAAATAAAATTGCTCATATTTATACATCCCTTCCTATGGCTGTCACTGTGGAAGGGGCCAACATCCTCACAAGAACTTTTATTATTTATGGACAGGGCCTTATAAAAACACACCCTTATATCTATAAAATCATTACAGCCTTAAAACAAAATTCTTTTAAAGACTTTCATTCCAGTTTTTATCAATTTTTTTACCAATTTATATCCAACTTTATAAGGGGTATAAGCTTAAGCGCCACAAGAGCCTGGTTGTGTTTTACACCTAAACCTTTTGCAAAAGAACATAGACATTTACAAAAAATATCATGGATATCCTCCCTTTTTAGTTTTTTAAGCGATTTAAATATGATTGTTTTTGGAGGACGGCTCAAAACAAAAGGCAGACTTACAGGTCGTCTTGCGGATTTGTTGTCTTATCAATACATGGCAACAGCTCTCATTTGGTATTGGCAAAAAACAGGCGCAAACAAAAAATCATGGACAGAAACCAAGTGGGGGCTGGAATACTGTTTCTCAAAAATTCAAGAGACTCTGGAGGACACTTTAAAAAATTACCCCCACAGCTTAACACGGATGACATTAATACCCCTTCTGTACCTTTTAAGACTAAACCCCATTGCTTGTAAACCCTTAGACCATCTGAACAAAAAAATAGCTAAAAAATTATCTGAAGATGAAGAGTTCAGAAAAAACCTTTGCTCCAATATGTATTTTCCAAAAGATCCTGAAGATCAATTTCAAAAATTAAATAAAGCTTACCAGCTCAGTTTAAAAGAAAATAAAATCTTACAAGAAATTAAAAAAGAAACCCGTAAAAAAATAACTATGGAATCAGCCCTAAAACAAAATATTATCTCTCCTGAAGAATACAAAATTTTAAAATCAGCGGAACAGGCAAGAAAAGAAGCCATTCAGGTGGATGCTTTTACTGCAAAAGAATACTTTGGTTTTTAAAACTTGAAAATAAAGGGCTTTTAAAGCTTGAAAATAAAGGGCTTTTAAAACCAGCAGCTGTTAAAGGGGGGGGGCGCCATAAAAATAAACAAAACAACTTGTAAAAAAACAGTTTTTCAGATATAAGCTACAAAAAATGAAATATTCAAAAATACAATACACTTTTTTTAAAATTCTCTCTCTCTCTCTCTTCCCTCTATTTTTTTCTTATGGACAAGAAAGTTCTAAAAAGATCATAGATAAACAATTAGCTCCCCTTAATTCCTGTTCTATACCAGATAGAACAGATATTGTTCATTTCCCTATACAAAAACAAAATACAATTTCAGAAACTTTAAAAATATTTCAAGAAACATTACTGTTCTTAAAAGAAAAGTGGGATAATATAGCACAATATAACCATGATGAAAATACACAAACCAGTATATCAGATGTTGTAGAGAAAACAGCCTATTCTCAGTTTAAATTAGCTAAATTGATACAAAACAATCCAAATTCCTTTGTTTTTCACGAATTTGTGACAGAGATTTACGATAGCAGGGATATTGATTATTCATCTATACAAAATAACGATTCTGTTCAAAATCCAGACCAGCTTTCCGATCAGGAAAACCCTGAACCGGAACACCTATTCCAATTGGTTAATCATCAATTCCCAAAGGGACTGCCTGAAAAATACAATAGTCTTACTAGGGATCAAAGATACACTCTGTATATAGTAGGAGGGACGCATACTTTATTTTTTCTTGGGGAACTTCCCGTAATTTACCCATCCATTTCTGAAGAGGATGAAGATTACAAAAAAATAAAAGAAGCTTACTGTTATAATGATTACAATATCTTCAATATATGTCATTCCCCGAATGGATTAGAAAAAAAATTGGCTGTTGCTGTAAATAGCTTCTTAAATGCATTTCCCAGTAAAAACAAAGTTGTCGTTCTAGTATACTCAGATAACCCAAATCCAAATGAGCAAAATATACAGGATTACTTTAAAGACAAAAACTTTTACAGAATTCCTGAAAGCTGTCTATCTATAGAAACAGAATAAGCACAGTTTTTTAATACCCCTTTTTAACCGGGGAAAAAAGAAAAAGCTTCGGTTCAAGCTGAATTTTTAGTCTGCCCCCTGGCATATTCACAAAAACTGTTCTTAAATTTCCAATTTGATATTTAGATAAATAAACAAAAGCCACAGCCAAAGCCCCTGTCCCGCAGGCTAAGGTAAAATCCTCTACTCCCCTTTCATAGGTTACAGCCTTTAACCGTTCTTCTTTCTCAATCTGAAAAAAAGACACATTCATGCCTTTATCATCTTTGGGATTTTTAAAACGAAGACCCTGTGCTATTTTTTTTAATTCTGCTTGATTCTCAAAAACTGAACTGGCTTCCAGCTCTATCACCCCATGAGGAACACCGGGTTTAATAAGAGTAAAGCAAGACTTCCTGCCATTAAAGCTATAACTGTAATCAGCAATAGGAACCGGCTTTTTATCTAAAACAATACCTCCATCAGAGGAACAGGAAACAATCTCCTCCCCCATCTGAAATTGACGGCCCTGAGGATAGGACATCAAATGGGCATAAAAAGACATACAACAAGCCGCATTCCCGCACATCTCGGCTTTTGATCCATCCCTGTTGTAAAAATCACAGGCAAAAATAAACTTTTGGCTTTTTTTTAGAACAATAAGACCGTCCGTTAAATACAACTCTTCTTCAAAAATCAGAGAGTCTATAAAGCTTTTTCTTTCTGAAAGAGACATTTTAGAAAGCTCTAAAAAACTTTCAAAACCTTTCTTTGTTTTACAAGAATGGTTTAACCAATCCACTGGAAGAGGTTTTCTAAACCACTTTTCATCAGCTAAAATAAAGCGATTGCCTGCCCCAGATATTTTTAAAAGATAATTCTTCATATCCCTACTATCATCCTCAAGAAAATATATTGATAGGTGTGCTTTCATCAAAAAATGCGTCTATACCTACACTGGAAAAAGCTTCCAAAATTTTTTCATATTTAAAATACAAGACAGAAAAACCATGTGATTTCAACTGATTTAATGCACCCTCAGTAAAAACACCTGCTAAGATTGCTCCAAGAAATGGATTACTTTCACTATAAGTTTCAGCGAGTGGCAAGATTGCTCCTTGAATTTCTTGAGCTTTATTACGTGAATGCTTAGTATATCTCCTCCATGCAGATTCAATAAATGCTACAGGTTTTCCTGTTTTTTTATCTGTTCCATTTTTCTCTATAACAAAATCTAAATCGTGAACATTGCCATATTTATCAGTCCATGAAACTTTTTTACCTTGCCTTGCTGGACGTAACCCAACTTTATCTAGGTATAGATTATTTTTATTGCAATATTTTAGAAGGAGCGGGTAAATAACTGCTTCTATTAAATTACCAATAATCTGTCCAAACTTATGAGCTGGTGATTGTGCCATAATATTTATCCATTAATCCATAAGTGACCTTCATTTAATGGCACTTTATGTTTTCTATTTTTCCATTTTATATTTCTATCTCTGATTTTTTTAAATTGATATTCTTTGAATCCTGCTGCTAATGCTAACTTGCCTAGCCATTGATCCACAGGTACATAAATACCATAAGGGGCTGAATCACCAATCACAAAACAAACTTTGGAATATGGCTTCATTATCCTACGAATTTGTTTCCATGCCTTTGCCAGATCAAAAAAATAAGCTGCTATCATTGTATGATAGGGCTTCTTTCCTCCTTTTCCTTCTTTTACAATGTCAAGTTTTTTACAAATTCTGAATATCTCATCTCTAATTGGAGCTAAAATTGGATCATCTAAAAGTTCATAAGTATTATGTTTTAGATGTGTTATATGTTGGGTGCAACTTCTAATAAGATATGGGCGAATAACAGTTTGCAAATCTCCCCATGATTGAACTTCTCCCCAAAAAGATAGTTCTAACCGAACAGCGTCAGCATAATCATAATTATTTGCATAAGGAGGTGAAGTAATTAATAGATCTCCCCAACTTTTTGGCAGATTAAGTTGATTACGAACATCATCAGCTATTAATTTAGCTTTAGATTTTATGTTTAATTTTTGAAAATATGTCATATCTTCTTTAAATTCAGATACTCGAGTTAAAAAAGCAATGTATGGATCTATAGACTTAACTTTCTTTTTATTTGGCAATACATACTGCCATTGAGCAGTACCCACAGGAGAACAAGCTCTCAGTATTGAAGTGATAACCAACCAAGTTAATTTACTTTCATTGTTATCATCTCTGATAGAGATAAATGATTTTTTTAAACGATCAAGCTTGAGTAATGTTTCTTTAGGAAAACACTTTTTGATTAACTCTGGATAAGAATCAATATTACCTTTAATTTTTTTTGATTCTTTTAAAAGAGACTGAGTGAACACATCAAAAGAATTAATGTTCGCATGCCATAATAATTTAATTTTTGCTATACGAGATATAAAAGGATGAGACTCAATACCAATGGAATTACAACCTGCCTTATCTGCTTCTATTAAAACAGTTCCAGACCCAACGAAAGGATCGACAACCTTTGGAGATATCCCTCTTTCTTTTTTATAGCTATGTATTTCTTGCGTAACCCAATCAGCATTAAATCCAGCGGAATACCGAAACCATCGATGAATTGGTAATTTCATATTATTTACGAATGTACTTGAAGTACTCTTCTTGACATTATGATAGGATTCTCTAGTTTCTCTTAGTAATTTAAGTTGTTCCATTGTTCATTCCTTTTTTATATTTTTCCTGAAGCCACTCTCAATACCTGACATACTTTATCAATATGATCCAAGTTTTTTCCACTGGTTCTTTTTATTTTCCCGACTGTTTTCTTTCTCTGTAAGCATGAACCTTAAGGGTGGTTAAAATAAGGGAATTGATAATATCCTCCACAGTGCAGGTCCTTTGAACAATATTCACCGGCTTTTTAATTCCTACTAGAAAGGGGCCCAACACTTCACCGGGACCCAACTGTTGAACCAGCTTATAAGCAATATTCCCTGAATCCAAATTAGGGAAAATTAAAACATTGGCTCCTCTACGAAAAGTCTGTTCAGGAAAAAGGCTATGGGATAGCTCCTCATTAACAGCAATATCAGCCTGTATCTCCCCTTCCACTTTTAATTCTGGCTTCCACTTTCGGACAAGCTGTACTGCTGTTTTCATTTTCATGGGAGACACAGCGCTTTTTCTATCTGTAAAGTTTAAAAAACTTAACATGGCAATACGGGGCTTAATATGAAAATACTGGGCCATCTGCGCTGTATAGATGGCGATATGAGCCAGCTGCTCAGCTGTAGGTTCTATATTAAAAGCCGTGTCTGCAAAAAATAAAACACGATTTTTTAAAAGCACCAAGTTCACTCCCGCTACAGTTCCTCTTCCCGCTGAGCCTAAAATCCTTAAAGGAGGAAGAACACTGTTTAAAAAACTGGCTGTTGCTCCAGTAACTAATCCATCCCCCATACCCTCAAGCACAGCCATAGAGGCAAAATAATTTCCTTGAATTAAAAGCTCTTCCGCCTGCTTTAAATTTACCCCTTTTTCTTTTTTCATATTGTAAAACTTGTTTACAAAGTCAGAAAAAGAAGGATCATTCTGTGGGGAAACAATACGAATATTTTTTAAATGACTAAAACCATAATCAGAGATCATTTTTTGGATTTTCTCTTTTCTGCCCAACAAAACAGGTTCTAAAATCTTTTCCTGCACCACAGTATTAATAGCGCTTAAAACTTTTTTATCCTCCCCTTCCGGTAAAAAAATCAGAGGTTTTCTGGATTGGCTGTTATAAACATTTACACGGCTGATTACATCTCTGACAAAAGCCCGGCTTTCGCTTTGAAAAGTCTCCAATTCATGAACATATCTTTCAAAATTATCTATAGGTTTTTGAGCCACCCCGCTATTCATAGCAGCCTTAGCCACAGCAGGAGCAACACTTGTCAGAACACGCAAATCAAAAGGTTTTGGAATAATATAATCAGGTCCAAATTTAAACATCTCACCCGCATAAGCTTTTGAAACACTATGAGGCACTGTTTTTCTGGCTAAATCCGCAAGAGCATGAACAGCAGCTAATTTCATCTCCCTGTTAATACATCTGGCTTGCACATCCAAAGCCCCGCGAAACAAAAAAGGAAAGCCCAAAACATTATTCACCTGATTGGGAAAATCACTTCGCCCTGTGGCCACAATCACATCAGGTCTGACTTTTTTAGCTTCTTCAGGATGAATTTCTGGATCTGGATTTGCCATAGCAAATACAATAGGTCTATCTGACATGGATTTAAGCATTTCCGATTTGAAAACTCCCTTTACACTTAAGCCGATAAAAACATCCGCTCCCTTTATAGCTTCCTCCAGTGTCCGCGTCTTTGTGGATAAAGCAAACTCCTCTTTATATTTGTTCATTCTGTCTTTACGACCTTTATAAATCACCCCCAAGGAATCACATAAAATGACATTTTCTTTTTTCACGCCAAGGCATCTCAGCAGTTTGGCGCAGGATACAGCAGCAGCGCCGGCGCCGCTAAAAACAACTTTGACTTTATCCGGCTGTTTTTTTTGAAGATAACAAGCATTCAAAAAAGCAGCGGCCGTGATAATAGCTGTCCCATGCTGATCATCATGAAAAACAGGAATATTCATCTCCTCTTCCAAAATTCTCTCAATTTCAAAACACTCCGGCGCCGCAATATCCTCCAAATTAATGCCTCCAAAAGAGGGTTCAAGGTTTTTACAAACAGTGACAAACTCTTCAACAGATTGAGCCTTAATCTCAATATCAAAAACATTGATGCCAGCAAACTTTTTAAACAAAACCGCTTTGCCCTCCATAACAGGCTTCGCAGCTAAGGGGCCAATCCTGCCAAGCCCTAGGACAGCTGTGCCATTAGAGACAACAGCAACAAGGTTCCCCTTGCCTGTATACTCAAAAACTTTTTCAGGATGTTTATCTATCTCCTTGCATGGTTCTGCCACACCAGGGCTATAAGCCAATGACAGCTGCCATTCAGAATCCACTTTTTTTGTGGAATTTATTTCCAGTTTACCCGCAGGTTTTTTTTTGTGATAATATAAAGCTTCGTCTCTCATGATTTTTATCTGCTTATAACCTAAAAAATCTTAAATTTGATATATTATTCTTAAATGCATGATACAACCCAAGAAAATAAAGGATTAAAGAACACTTAAAAAACATTTAATTTGGATTTTTATCATACTGCCCAAAACTTTCCATAGTCAAGTTTTAAGCAGACAACAAATAAAGCTTTTTTTATAAAAATACAAACTGTCAGGTTTTAATCCTTTACTTTATTGACTCTACAAAAATTATAATTTTTAATGTGTTAATCTTGTCTTGTTTGAACTTTGGTTTTTTGGATTGATCATTAAGGCAATCAGACTTGAAAAAGTAATAATAAATATAGGTTTAAAACAAAATCAAGTATAACTATGAAACTCATAAAACAACATGATAGCTTACAAGAGGGATATTTAGTGAAATTTCTATTCTTTTTAAGCCTTTTTTTGATAAGTTATAGCAGGCTAAGTTTCTCTGATGAAGATAAACAGCAAAATGTTGAAGCTCAATATAAAAATGACAGCCTATTTGTAAACACAGCACAACAAACAGAAACCACAGCAGATGAGAAACAAAAGGAAAGTCTTTCAGAGATCAATGAAAGTGACAGAACAAAAACAAATAACACAGCAGAAAAAAACAGCACTATAAATAAAAAAGAAGAAAAAACAATATCTCAAAAAAGAATTGTAGAAGATAAAATATCCCATGAAAGCCAGAAAACTAATGAAAATGAAACAGCAGAGGCCAATGGCGAGTTAAAACAAGGCATTTCTACAAAAACGGAGGAAAATTTAACACAAAAAACGGAAGTCTCAACAGACATAGAACAAAGTGAAAGCGAAAAAACGGAGGAAAATTTAACACAAAAAACGGAAATCTCAACAGACATAGAACAAAGTGAAAGCGAAAAAACGGAGGAAAATTTAACACAAAAAACAGAAGTCTCAACAGACATAGAACAAAGTGAAAGCGAAAAAACGGAGGAAAATTTAACACAAAAAACGGAAGTCTCAACAGACATAGAACAAAGTGAAAGCGAAAAAACGGAGAAAAATTTAACACAAAAAACAGAAGTCTCAACAGACACAAAACAAAGTGAAGGCGCAAAAACCAATGAAGATATACAAGACACTCCAGAAATCTCCGATAAAAAAAATATTGAGAGGATAAAAATAACCGGTTCCCGGATTAGACAGATTGATCTGGAAAGTTTTAGCCCAGTGACTGTTTGGACAAAAGAGGATATAGATAACTCTGGTTATTTGAGTTTAAGAGAGTTTCTTAATAACACAAATCTTGCTAATTTTGGATTCAAAAATAACATTGAGGTTTTAGTCCACAATAGGAGCACCCTGACACTTGTTAACGGCGCAAGGCTTGTTTACAACAGGGCTGTGGATTTTATTCCTCTTGCGGCTATTGAAAGGGTGGAGATTTTAAAAGATGGAGCTTCTGCCCTATATGGTTCGGATGTTGTGGGGGGTGTGATCAACATTATCACCAAAAAAGATTACAGCTCCCCTGAAGTATCCCTAAAAATAGCCCCTTCACTTTACCCCCTTTACAAAGGGGGTAGCCAGGCGGAAGCTTCTCTTGTTTTTGGGAAAAAATTCAACAAAGGGCATTTTATAAGCACATTTCAGTTTCAATACCAAGACAGCCTTAAAGCTGAACAGCGTAAAAAATGGTATCATGACAGCTTTCAAAATTTTTCCACCTACCCTAGTTTCCGCATTGACAAAAATAATATAATTATCGATCCCAGATGTCCGGAACACCTTAGAGAAAAGGAAGGTCCTAGAGTAGCCTACTGTAAAACAGATTGGCTTCCTTATACTTATGTATTTCCAAAAGAATACAATTTTTCAAACTATAACTATGCAGAATATAAAATAAATGAAGTTCTTTTTTACACACAGTGGTTTGGCTTTTTTAAAAGCTCCAGCAAACTTAAAAGACCTATCCTCAATACATTAAAAGTTCCGAAAGGGCATAAAATGAGTTATGGCAATGGAGCGGAAGGCAAACTAAAGTTTATTTTTGAGGAATTTTACAAAGATGAAGTTACAAACAACTTTTTTATGGATGGCCTGGTTGGAGTCAAAACCTATATTTCCAAAACATGGGATATGGATTTAAGCTTTAAATGGTCAAATATGTGGAAAAATGAAAACCGTAATAATTATCCGTACACAAAGGATATAAATAACATCATTAATTATGGGGCTTATGACCCTTTTGACCCTTCTAAGAGAGACATCAGCTCTGTACAAATTTATAATGGCAATATTTATAAAGACAATGATAGAAAAGTTTTTGCTTCTATGGATTTTTCTGGAGAAACCCTGTGGAATATCGATTTGGCTTTGGGTCTACAGGCTTATAACAACAGATACAAAAGAATACCAAACCCTGAAGTCAAAACAGGAAAAATATATACTTTATCAGCAGTTGAAACAGGAGATTCCAACAGGTCTGCTATTGCCGGCTATATAGAAGGGGTTAAAAACTTTTATGATAAATTGACAGTTCAGCTCGCTGGGCGTGTTGACCGTTATTCTGATTTCGGTTGGACAGCCAACCCAAAACTGGCTTTTTATTTTAAACCCAGCAATCAATTCTTAATTCGCTCCTCTATAGGAACTTCTTTTGAAACACCTCCCTTAAGCAGTTTAAATGCCCCTGAAACAACGGCGCATCTTAGAATCTATGACACTGTTGCCTGTTATAATGAACTAAAAGCCAATGGACGCTTTGAAGAAATTTATAATCTGCCAGATGAAGAAAGCTTTAGCTCAAAAAAGGAAAAAGATAAACTTATAAGATATTTTTTAACTGAGCAAAGTTATGTAACTGATAATACAAAAATTTCCAACAATGTAAAAAAAGCCTTTAAAGGCTTAACAAAGTCTCTAGGTAAAGGCTACTGCGCGCCAAGATCAATCAGAGGAAAACGAAAAGGCAATCCCAATTTAAAAGAGACAAAAGCTCTTTCAGCCTCTTTAGGATTTCACTGGCAGATAACAGATGATCACAGCTTAGAAGCGGATGGTTGGTTCAACTCTCTCAAAGGCAGAACTACAAGCTCTCTCAACAAAAAAGTTTTTGATACAGAGGTGCTGTATGGAAAAAAAGAGGCAGAAAAAATCGGCGGTCCGAAAAAAAGAGACAGCTCATCACCTTATAACTCCCTTGAAGAAGGAACTCCTGTTGAAACTTTTATCAATATTGCAGGAAAAAAGTTATCAGGTATAGACCTCAAATGGGAATCCAGCTTTTCAAATTGGTCTTTAGGCGGAGGAAATTTATACTTTAAAGATGAACTTGCCTATATTGTACATGATGAAACGGAAACTATTCCAGGAATAGTCACCAGTGATGTAGGAGAATTTGGACTGCCGAGATGGAGAAATTTTGCCTATTTTGGCTGGAGGAATTCAAGTCATGACATTGCCCTGCTTTTAAAAAGCACTGCTGAAATGAAAAAATCTGAAGATGAATTTGAAAAAATCCCCGCGGTTCATATTTTAGATCTTCTTTATAAATACAATATGGACACCAAAACAACCTTAAGATTTGGCTGGCGCAACTTTTTATTTTTAGGGCCTGTAATTGATGATTCCAAAAAATGGGGAATAAAGTTTCATCCTGATTTTTACGACATAAGAGGCCCTCATTTTTTTGTAGAATTAAGGAAAGCTCTTTAATTGTTCTTGACACAAAAAAAATAAAATTTAATATTTTGTATATTGATTGCCCAGCAGAAAACACGGCATGATCTGATGTGTTAAAGTAAATTTTATACGGTCAGCCACTATCTTTTTGAATGATTTTTTAAACAAAATGCTGTAAAAATTGATATATGCTCTTTTTAAAAAATATTTTTTTATTGACTTTCTCTCTTTCTTTTCCCGCTTTAACAGAAGATCTGCAAAAACCGGCATCCGCCCTCAAGCAAACTCATCAGGAAGCCAGAAATTCACAAAAAACAATCAATCAGCTTGATGAGGAAACAAAAAAACTTCTCCAGGAATATCGCATAGCCTTAAATAGAACAGAAAACCTACGTATCTATAACAAACAACTTTCCTCCTATATTGAAGGGCAGAAAAAAGAGCTTTTGGAAACAAGAAAAAAAATTGAAGAGGTCAAAAACACAGGAAAAGAAATTGAACCTTTGATGCTAAGAATGCTGAGTTCTCTGGAGCAGTTTGTAAATCTGGATATTCCTTTTTTACTTGATAAAAGAAAAAGTCAAATCCAGGAATTAAAAGATATTTTAAATCGCTCGGATGTTTCTGTAGCTGAAAAATACAGACAACTGATCTCTACATACAAATTAGAGCAGGAATATGGCAGAACAATGGAAAGTTATAGAGAAGTCAAAAAGATAGATAATAAAGAGTTTACTGTGGATTATCTTCGTTTTGGCCGGGTGGCTTTTATATATAAAAGTCTGGATGGCCGGAAAATGGCTTATTGGGACAATAAAAATAGGGAATGGAAAAAACTCTCAAATTCCTACAAAAAAGATGTGACAAAAGCTATAAAAATAGCCTTAAAACAGATTCCTCCAAATTTAGTTAAACTGCCTGTGCCTTCTCCGATAAAAGAGGAAATAAATTAAACTGATGTTTAAAAAACTTGGTACAAATAATGACTGGCTTAAAAAATAAAAAATCACAAACAAACAGATGGACAGCCTTTATTAGTCTTATCTTTTTGATAACAACAAATCCTGTTTATGGAACACAAGATGCAAATCAAAAACAAACTGATAATAAAAAAACTTTAGATGAGGCAAATCAACAGCAGGTTTCCAATACAAAACAAACTAAAAATTCAAATCAACAACAGGTTTCCAACAATTCTGTAAATAAACAAATTCCAAAAACTTTAGATGAGCTTTTAATACAGATTCAAAAAGATCAAATGGCTCAAAGACCTGAACTCCAAAAAAGAGAAAAAGAATTTTTAAAAGCTAGAGACAAGCAAAAAACTCTTTTAAATAAAGCTTTGTCAGAGTTAAAAAAAGAGGAAAAAAATTTAATCTCTCTACAAAAAACTTTTGAAAAGCAAGATAAAGAGCTTAGCCAACTGGAAGAAAAACTCAATCTCACTATGGGGGCTTTAGGCGAGCTTTTTGGAGTAGTCAAACAAACGGCTGGTGAAACAAAGGCTTTATTTGAAAATTCTGTCGTCTCAGCGCAATACAAAAATAGAACAGACTTTATAAAAAAAATAAGCGCAAAAAAGAACCTCCCAAATATCTCTGACCTAGAGATACTATGGTTTCTAATACAGCAGGAAATGACAGAATCTGGAAAAGTCACTCTTTTTCAGGAAAATGTGATAAAAACCAATGGCAAATCCAAAACACAAAGTGTTGTGCGGGTGGGAAGTTTTAATCTGGCATCCCAAGGAAAATATCTGGCTTATGATAACGAAACCGACCGTGTTATAGAGCTTGCAAGACAACCCAGCAGAAGATTTTTATCTCTGGCAAAAAAAATAGAAAGATCCAAAAAAGACATTTATGCTTTTGGGCTGGATCCTTCCCGTGGAAGCCTGCTCTCTCTGCTTATACAAACCCCCAATCTATTGGAAAGAATTTCACAAGGCGGAATCATAGGATACATTATCCTTTTGCTATTAATCTGCGGCCTTGTTTTGTCTGTCCAGCAATATTTAAAGCTTGAGAAGCAAGAAAAACTTGTAGAACTACAAATAAAGTCAGACGAGATTTTAAATAATAACCCATTGGGGGAAATTATGCAGGTCTTTATAAAATCTAAAGATGAAACTCAGGAAGTCCTAGAATTAAAAATGGAAGAGGCTATTGTCAAAAAAACCTCTCCTTTAAAAAAAGGGATTGGAACCATTAAACTTTTATCAAGCATTGCCCCTTTACTAGGGCTTTTAGGCACAGTAACAGGAATGATTGTCACCTTTCAAAGCATAACTTTATTTGGAACAGGAGATCCAAAACTGATGGCTGGTGGAATATCTCAAGCCTTGGTTACTACAGTTCTTGGTTTAATTGTGGCTATACCTTTGGTTCTTGCTCACAGCTATCTTACCGGCAAAGCCAACACCCTGATTAATCTGTTTGAGGAACAGGCTTTAGGGATACTTTCCCGAAAATTCACAGGTAAAGACAAAAACAATCACAGTGAATAAATGTTTTAGGTTTATGACAACTTAAGCCTCATTTGATAGGTGTTAATTTATTGAAATGACTGGAATACCCGTTCCTGTCGCACCCCAAAGGATTTACAAGTCCAGTTTTCCCCTATTTCAAAACGGGTAACCCTGATCTTTTCAAACAGTGTCAGATCAAGTCGTAACTAGTACAAATATCTGCAATTAAATATTTTACAGCTCGTGTATCTTCAAAGTCAGAACAGACAGATTTGCCTAAGCAACAAGCGAGGAATGGATAAAAGAACTTGAAAAAATCTGGGAGATTTTTTTCTTGCATCTTAAAGAATGTGAGTTTAGATTCAATTACAGAAAAGAAAACTTATATAAATTGATATTAAAATTGGTAAAAAATAAACCTCTTAAAGTATCATTAACCTATATTTGTTATTATTAAAAATCATTAGAAATAAACCGCTTAACTAGTCTTGAACCTAGAAATATGTGGGAAGAGATAAATATTTTTTTAGAGGCAGGAGGAAAAGTTTTATGGCTGATCTTTTGTGTCCTCCTGGCTCTCTGGTTTTTTATTCTTGAAAGATTTTACTATTTTTATAAAATTTACCCATATAATAAAAAGCAAATTCAAGAGGTCTGGCTCAAAAGAGAGGATAAAAAAAGTTGGTTTGCTTTACAAATAAGAGAAGAGGAAATATCCAGGATGAAAAACCAGATGTCCCGCTTCATCCCCCATATTAAAATTTTGGTCTTTATTTCTCCCCTTCTGGGTTTAACAGGAACAGTAACAGGAATGATTTCCATTTTTGATATTATCTCTATTACCGGAACAGGAAACCCACGGCTTATGGCTAGCGGGATTTCTTTGGCTGTTATCCCTACTATGGCAGGGCTTGTGACAGCTCTTTCCGGTTTGTATTTTAGCAATTACCTGGAAAAAAAGTGCCAAAGGGAAAAACAGGCTTTTACGGAATGTTTGGATATTTGTTAATACACTGATTGAAAAGAATTTATAAAGATGAAAAAAAGATTATCCACTCCTGTCCATGAAGAAAATAACATTGAGCTAACACCTATGTTGGATGTTATTTTTATAATGCTCATATTTTTTATTGTCACAACTTCTTTTGTTAAAGAGTCAGGGATAGAAGTCAATCGCCCCAACGCTGTCAGCGCAGAAAAACAAAAAAGAGCCAGTATTTTTATCGCTATAGATGATAAAGGTCAAATATGGCTGAGAAAAAGAAAAATTGAAATAGATGCTGTTCGCGCCAATATTGAGAAACTTCATGCAGAAAGCCCAGAAGGAGGGGTCATCATTCAGGCAGATAAAAAATCAGAAACAGGAGTTTTAGTGAAGGTTATGGATCAAATACGGATGGCGGGAGTAAAAAATATTTCTATAGCTGCCTCACCCAAAATAAATCAATAGAGACTGTTTCATAAGCCCTTCATCATTATTGCATTTGACCAATATTCTTTTATAAGCTTTGTTTAAAGCCACGCAAAGCGGCCTGTAAAATGCCGCAGGAAGGGCGGTTCTTTTGTAAACTTAACCCCTTTTAATTGGCCAGCCTCTTCATGAACAAAAGAGATAATGGATTGAGCCGTAAACTCCAAATGGGATTGAGTGTAAACTCTCCTTGGCAGACAAAGCCTCACCAGTTCCTTGCTATGATATGTCTTTTCTCCATTGTCTAATGTTTTACCAAACATAACAGAGCCAATTTCGCAGGTTCTGATTCCAGCATATTCATACAGGGCGGCAACAAAAGCCTGCCCCGGATAAGCGGAAACTGGGATATGGGGCAAGAGTTTTTTAGCGTCAATATAAACAGCATGGCCGCCGGGGGGATTGATCATAGGTATTCCCTCTTTATCAAGCTGTTGATATAAAAATTCAGCAGAGGCCATCCTGTGTTCAAGGTAAGCCTCATCCAAAGCCTCCTCTAATCCTAAGGCAATGGCGCTTAAATCTCTTCCCGCCATCCCTCCGTAAGAGGGAAAACCCTCAGTCAGTATCAAGCGGTTTTTACAACTTTCACTTAAAGCCTCTTCACGCACACAGATAAAGCCTCCTATATTGGCCAAGCCGTCTTTTTTTGCAGAGACAAAGCACATATCCGCTTCCTTAAATAAAGCTTGCGCAATCTGTTTTGGGCTTTGACTTTTTAAGCCTTCCTCCCTTTGTTTTATAAACCAGGAATTTTCTGCAAAACGACAGGCATCCAAAATGAGAGGGATAGAATATTTTTTACAAATTTGTTTGGCGCTTTTTATATTTTTCATAGAGACAGGCTGTCCGCCTCCGGAGTTGTTGGTAACTGTTATAACAACACCAGCTGTGGATTTTTCCTTTAAATGTTTTTCTAAAGCGGCCAAATCAATGTTGCCTTTAAAAGGATGATATTCAGAATTTTTAGAAGCTTCCGGGCAGGGGATGTCCAAAATTTTAAAGCCAAAGTCTTCGGAGTTGGCCCTTGTTGTATCAAAAAGTGTGTTGGAAATGATATATTCCCCTCTGGATTTTAAATTATGCAAAAGAATTCTTTCTGCCGATCTCCCTTGATGAGTGGGAATGACAAAAGGCATGCCTGTAATATCTTTTATTGTTTTTTCAAACTCCAAAAAACTCTGAGAGCCGGCATAAGATTCATCCCCCTGCATTAAAGCCCCCCATTGCCGGGCGCTCATAGCTCCTGTTCCTGAGTCGGTTAAAAGATCAATCATCACATCTTTAGAGGAAAGAAGAAATAAATTGAGATGCGCCCTTAACAAAGCCTCAGACCGATATTTTCGGCTTGTCCAAAAAATAGGTTCAAGACTTTTTATTTTATAAGGCTCCATAATTTTTTTGTGTTTCATAACTACTCCTTCAAAAATTCTGGTTGGGAAAGTTTCTTAAAATTCTCATTTTTTCAAAAGGTCTCATTTCCAAAAGAGCAACTAGTTTTTGCCCTTTAACTGCTTTTAAAATTTGAGATTCCCCTTTTTTATTGACACAGATCTGATCTTTTTGGCTTGTCTCCAAAATGTAAACAGGTATTTTCCCCTGTTTTATCATTCTGGCATTTCTACCAGTCAACTCCATTTCCGGAAATTGATTTAGAGATTCACTGGGGAATAAAAAACAGCCCCCTAAAATGGATTTAAGCTGTTCTTCCTGTTCAGGGAAATTTTCAGTCAGTTTTTGTTTCAACTCTTCTGTTGTGAGACTTTGGTTGATATGAAATCTTCCAGAAGCCACTCTTTCCAGTTTTGTCAGGCAGGCGCCTGTTTTTATTTTCTGCCCTATGTGATGAACCCATGAGCGAATGTAAGAGCCTTTAGAGCAGGAGATGCTGAGAACCGCACTGTCTTTTTGGACCTCATGAATTTTTAATCCCCAAAAGGACATTTTTTTTAAAGGAGGAGTAACCTCCTTTTCTTTGCCAGAAAAAGCATAAGAATAAAGTTTTCGCCCCTTGACTTTAACAGCAGAAAAAAGAGGCACAGGAATTTCTAATTCACAGGCTGATTTTTTTAAAACAGTTTGTATATCCTCTTTTTTTAATGAAACCTCTTTTGATTTTAAAACCTCCCCCTGAAGATCAAAGGTGTTTGTTTCAATTCCAAACTTCATACTGAGCTTATAATGTTTATTATCATTTAAAAAATAGGAGCTTAATTTTGTGGCTATACCACATAGAATCACAAGGAGACCTCTGGCCATAGGGTCTAAGGTTCCAGCATGGCCAACTTCTTTTTGATTTAAAATCTGCCGGACTTCATTAACAATTTGATGGCTTGTGCAATCTTTGTTTTTATTGATAAGCAAAATACCGTTAAATTTATTTTGAAACATGAAAATTAGGTTTTTTATTATATTCGTTTTATTAATAAAAAACACACAACCTTAAATAGAATGAATAGAGTTTAAATATATATTGATTATAATTCTGTTCTTGCCTTTTCTTTTTTTGTATAAGCTTCTATCACATCTTTTGGTTTAATATCGTTAAAATTCTCCAAAGAGATACCGCACTCAAAACCAACACCCACCTGCTTAACATCCTCTTTAAAGCGCCGCAGGCTGGAGAGCTTCCCCTCATGAACAAGACGACCATCGCGAACCAGACGAGCAAAACAATTTCTGGAGATTTGTCCGTTTGTTACATAACAGCCGGCCACTGCGCCCACTTTGGAAATGTTAAAAATCTCCCGCACTTCGGCTTGTCCCTGATCTTCCTCTATCCATTCTGCCTTAAGGAGGCCAAGCATGAGTTTTTTCACCTGATCCAAAAGTTCATAAATAACAGAGTAGGTGTAAATATCAACAGATTTTTCCTTAGCAATTTTTGAAGCTTTTCCATCAGGGCGGACATTGAAGCCTAAAATGATACCGGAAACAGCGCCAGCTAAAAGCACATCACTTTCTGAAATAGGGCCAGCGCCGGAGTGAATGATTTTTAGAGACACTTCATCAGATTTAATTTTTTCCAAACTGTTTTTTAAAGCTTCAAGGCTTCCTCTGACATCAGCTTTAAGAATGATGTTAAGCTCCTGTTTTCCCTGTCTGCTTTCTTCCATTTTAAGCAGCATCTCTTCTGCAGTAAGGGGTTGTTTTTCTGATGAGCTTCGACTTTGATCCTTCCTTAAGGTCAAGAGATCTTTTGCGGATTTTTCATCTGTTACAGTGTAAAAAGCATCTCCGGCCTGAGGGAGACCCTGAAAACCAATAACTTCAACAGGAAAGCCAGGCTTTGTCTCTTTGATAATTTTTCCTTGGTCATTTTTCATCTGGCGAATGCGTCCTGTACATTCTCCAGCCACAACATTTTGTCCTGATTTTAATGTCCCATCTCTGACAAGAAGACTGACTATAGATCCAAATCCTTTTTCCTTACGAGCTTCAAGAACCACTCCTTTGGCGAGACTGTCCGGCTGGCATTTTAACTCCTGCATTTCTGCCAACAGTTGTATTTGTTCCAATAATTCTTTAATGCCCTCTCCTTTGATAGAGGAAATAGGGATAAAACTTGTATCCCCTCCCCAATCTTCAGGGACAATTTCATGCTCTGACATTTGCTGCTTGATTTTATCAGGGTTGGCGCCGGGAGCATCCATCTTGCTTATAGCAATAATAATAGGGGTTTTAGCTGCTTTGGCATGATTTAAGGCTTCAAGAGTTTGAGGCATCACTCCATCAGCAGCAGCTACAATAATAACTACAATATCTGTTACTTGAACCCCACGGGATCGCATAGCAGTAAAAGCTTCATGGCCAGGGGTATCAATAAAGGTAATAAAACTATCACCCCAGGAAACACTGTAAGCGCCAATATGCTGGGTAATTCCCCCCGCCTCCCCTTCAGCCACTTTGGCTTTGCGAATGCTGTCAAGCAAAGTTGTTTTTCCATGATCCACATGCCCCATAATTGTCACTACAGGAGGTTTTGGGACAAGTTTTGCCTTTTCTTCTTTTTTAGCAACAGATGCGCTTTCCAACTTATCTAAAATTTCTTTTTCCGTTTGTTTTGTATTTTTGGCTTCAAAGCCAAAAGAGGGGATAATAAGAGCAATGGTGTCAAAATCCAAAGTTGATAATTCTTTTGTATCCACGCCTTCACTTTTAAGCTTTTTTATGAGCGCCTGTCTTTTTATTCCCATTTTTCTACAAAGGCTTTCTATACTCATCTCTCCATGAACTTTTATGATCCTTTTGTGGGATTTAGGAGTTGTGATTAAAGTGTTTTTAAATTCCCCAGCTTGAGCTATCCGTTTTTTTCTTGGTTGAAAAATCACCTCCCTTTTTCGGAAATCCGTGGCGTTGAATTTGGAAGAAACATCTTTTTCTGCAATGGGTTTTTTTGGTTGTTTTTTTACAGACTCAACAGGTTCCTCTTCTTCTTTTCCCCAAAAACCTTCATCCAAAGGGTCTGCGGTTTTAACGGAAACAAGATCCAAACGAATACTTTTAGATGAAGCTGGGTGAGTTGTAGGAGAGGGAATACCCTCTTTTTCTGCAGCAAGGTTTTTGTCTTCAGTGAGAGATTTTTTAAGAGCTTTATCTTCTGTTGTTTTTCTTCTGATGATGATTTTTCTTTTAATTTGAGGAGGGGTTTCCTGTTTTTTTTCAGACTCTTCAATGGGAGAAGATTTTTTAGTTGGGCGGGAACTTTGTTTTTTTACTGTTGTCTTTTTTGCAGTTTTCGTTTTTTTTGCAGAGATTTTTTTATCTGTTTTCTTTTGAACAGCGCTTTCTTTAGAAGTTGTTTTTCTTTTTTTAGTTTTTGTTTTTACTGTTGATTTTTGAGATTTGTAAAATTTTTCTTCAATTTTTTTAACCAGTTCAGGAGTAAGAGCCTCCATGTGGGTCTTCACAGGAAGTTTCCACTCTTTTCTGATTTTATCCATCAAAAAAACACTTTTGACTTCTAACTTTTTGGCCAGTTCATAAACTTTCATTGGATTGCCCTTCAATTTTTATTTTAGCGCCTTATACCTATAAGTTGTTTTCCTTTTTCTTTAATCTGCATCTGTTTTTGCTTTTGTTATTTTTTATCTCCTTTAAAAGTTATATCTTTTATCTCTGATCTTTTATTGGTTAAATGTTGTTTTTGCATCAGTTGTTGCTTTTTCTTTCTTTTCCGCGTCAGATGTATGAGGTGGCGATTCTTCTTTTAAACTTTCCTGTATGGGACCAACCTCTTTAGTCTCTTTTTTTTCAGAAGCGATTTCACTGGCATCTTCATTTGACTCTTTATTGGTGTGTGTGTCTTTAGAAGTTATTTGTCCAGGTTGATCTGTTTTATCCTCTTCCAGTTGAGCCAGTTCTCTTTTTAAAATTTCTTCTGCCTGTTCTTTTAAACTAGAGGCTAAAGTTTTCTTATCTTCAGGAGCATCCTTTAATGTTGGTATTTCTTTCCCTTCCTCAACATATTTTTTCAGTAGATCTTTTGCTGATGAGACCAGTTTTTCAGCAGCCCTTTCAGCTTCAAATTCAGGAATGGATTTTAATTCATTGGGATCAGTTTCAGCCAGCTGTTTGATACTGGAGAAGCCATATTGATAAAGGCTTTGAACTTTGGTTTCAGAAATATCAGGCAATAAAGATAAATTGAAAAGGGCTTCTTTTTTAGCTTGTTTTGATTCCTGTTCTGAAACTAAATTCAGATTCCAGCCTGTCAGCTTAACAGCCAGACGAACATTTTGCCCTTTCTTGCCAATAGCCAAAGAAAGCTGATCATCAGGGACAATGATCTGCATCTGTTTTTTATCTTCATCCACTAAAATTTTTAAAATCTTTGCGGGAGCTAAAGCATTGCAGATGTACTGTGCTGGATCATTTTCCCATATAATAACATCCACTCTTTCCCCTTTTAACTCTTGGGTGATATTTTGTACACGACTTCCTTTTATACCCACACAGGAACCTACAGGGTGTACAGCAGGGTCTGTACTATAGACAGACATTTTAGCTCTTTGCCCTGGTTCTCTTGCAGCAGCTACAATTTTTACGATACCTTCATGAACTTCCGGCACTTCAACTTCAAAAAGTTTAATCAGATACTGTTCATGCGCCCTTGACATAATAATCTGTGGTCCTCTTGTAGTTTGACGAACTTCCATTAAATAACCTTGGATGCGATCACCGGACTTATACTGTTCCCCGGGAATTTGTTCTTTCCTGGGTATATAAGCTTCTGTTTTTTCCAAATCCACAACAATCATACCGGGATCAACTCTACGAACAACACCACTTGCAATTTCCCCCTTCCTTTTTTCAAACTCATTAAAAATAATTTCATGTTCAATACTGCGCAGGTTTTGAATAATAATTTGTTTTGCGGCCTGCGCGTCTATCCGGCCAAGATCTTTTAGCTCCAAACGGGTTCCAATCTGATCGCCCATCTGAGTGTCAGGATCCAGATCTTTAGCCTCACTGTATTTAATTTCTATAAGCTCATCTTCAAACTCATCATCAGGCATAACTTTTTTAAATTCAAATAGCTCTAAATCCCCCAACTCTTCATTGTACTTCACTTCAATATTCCGATAGGAACCATATTTTTTTCTAACAGCAGTCAATACTCCCTGCACGACAGAATTGACAACAGCAGCTTGACTAACCCCTTTGTCTTTACTGACCTGCTGAATCACACGGCTTAAATTGGATAAAAAATCAAGAGACATTTTCCACCTCGCTTTTTTGTTTTTTGTTGGAGCTAGATAAGATCTTTTTTAAAGCTCTTTTATTATTTTTTGGTTTATATTTTTTATGAATACTTGTTTGTTTTGATTTTTCTTCAACTTGAAAAACCAATTTGGCAGTTTTAATATCTGAAAGAGGAATAGAGTATTCTATAAAATCTTTTTTAAAGTTTAATCCGTCTTTGGAGATAGACATTAGGTTTGCTGTGAAGGATCGGGGCTGAAAACTCAATCCTGTTTTAGTGTTTTTAGCTTGGGCGGGGGAGTTTGCAGTTAAGAGCATTGTTTTTCCAATAGATTCTTCAAAATGCCATTTTTCCCTAAGCCGCTTTCCTAAACCGGGGCTTGAAACTTCCAGACGATGGTTTTCCAATATATGAGGCAATTCAGAACGAAGAAGGAACTGAAGGCTATAAAATACATTTTCACAGTCTTTAAGGTTCACTCCTTTTTTGTCTCTTTTATCAATAAAAACCTGTAAACGGTCTCTGTGTTTGTAAATATCGTAGATATGACAGCCATTTTGCCGGCTGGCCTGTCTAGCTATTTCTTTTAATTTTAAAGCTTCCTTCATATTAATCCCTGTGACAGAATATATATTTTTTCACTAATTAAAGATAAAAAAAGAGGGTTTTTGAACCCTCTGTTCTAAGAGGTCTATCAAAGAGAAATCAAAAAATCAAGAACAAAAATGGTTTAATTATGATACTTTTACCGGTTTTTTATAGGCAGGGCGTGGATTCACATAGCTTATGCTAATTTTAAAGGAATAAACTCAACAAGGAGACCTGACGACTCAGACAAGACAAGACCGATATTTTCAGTTATTAGAAACAAGAGTCTCTTTTTCTTTTTTTTCCAAAAGAGCGGCTTCTGTATAATCAATCCACTCATAGCCTTTTAGGAAGCTGTCATCCACTTCTATGGATTTTTTAAAATAAGAAAGAGCCGTTTCATATTTTTTTTGCTGATAAAGAGCAATTCCCAAATAGAGGTAAATGTTTTCTAAATTGTTTGTTGAGGGAGGAGCTTTTAACAGATGTATATCATTTTTTTGATGGTCTTTATTTTCATCATATTTGGCTGATTTTTTTATTGAATTTTTTTTATGTGTTTTGTGGGAGTTGTGTTTTTCATATTTTTCTTTAAACCTTTTCATTTGTGATAAAAAATGTTTATTTAATATATTTTTTTCTTTAAGCAGAAGTGTCTTTTTGTAATTTTCAATCTCTTTTATTGTTCTTTGCATTTCCTTTGTGTTTAAAGTTTGTTTAAAAACTTTTTCTGCTTCCAGCCATTTTTCCTGATCCAGAAGTTTGTGTCCATATCTGATCAAAAAGTCAGGCCCTGTTGCTTGTTTGCTGGCTTCTTTTAAATACTCTAAAGAAGTTTTTCCCTCTCTGGCCAACCAAAGTGCCTCAGACAAAAATTCAAGATGTTTTTGCTTTTTAGGGATAATATTTTGATTCATTTTCTCTTTTAAAAGCTTTGCTCCTTGATAGGGCAGGCCATACTCCAGGTAAAGGGAGGACAAATTTAAATATTCATGTTTGGTTTTTAAATGTCCCATTTTGTGGGCCATGTCCAGAGTGACAAAAGCATGGGAGTTTTTGTTGAGGTGGAGATAGACACCAGCCAGTTGTTTCCAATGGGAGCTATTTGAAGGATAAAGAGCTGTTAGCTTTTCTAAAAGAGGCTGGGCTTTTTTATATTTTTTTTGTTTTAGATAAATAGCTACAGCAAACTGTAGCCAACTTTCTTTTGGTTTATTCACTAAAGAGAAAGTTTTTTCAACATATTTTAAGGCTTCACTGAGCTGTTTTTTTGCATGATAATAGTAAGCTAATAAAATATAAGCTTCCGGAGCAGGGTTTTCATTGATGGAAAACCACAGCTTTATAAGCTCCAGAGCTTTATCATATTTTCCCTTTTCCAGATGAATTTGGGCCATGTTGTATAATGTTGAAAGGTGTTGATGATAGGATAAAGCTTGTGTATCCAAAGCCTTTTTGAGATAAGACAAGGAGGCCTCATTTTTTTTATCCTTTTGCCGGTAAAGATGGCCAAGATGCATAGCAAATTGAGCTTTTTCTGATTTTGTGAAGGATTCTCTTTTATAATGATATTCCAAAAGTTCAATGGCCTTATTGTATTTTTGACTTTCTGCCAGATCTTCCGCTCTTAAAATATAATTTCCTACACGATCCGAAAGCAGACTTCCACGGCTTTTAAGCTCCTTTATTAAAGCTTTATTGAGAGGAAAAGGATGAGAATCTTTTTTTACAGCTTGTGATGTCAAAGGCAAAATGAAAAACACAACAAATATAAAATTTATAGTTTTTCTGTTCATAAAACTCTAATTGCTCTTAATATCATTATATAAATAAAACTGTTAATTTCAATTCTCCATTTCAAACACCAGTGTTACTTCTAAATTTTTCTGCCTGACAGGTCTCCCATTTTCTATTTTAGCCTTATATTTCCATTTTCTTAAAGCCTGGATAGCGCTCTCATTAAAAATTTGAGGCGGACTCGCCTGCATCACCGAAACATTATCTGTCTGGCCTGTTTCTGTTATATCAAATTTTAATACAACAAACCCTTCTATTCTTTGTAAAAGCGCTCTCCTGGGATAGATGGCATTGATACGAAAAATAGGAGTGGCCTCTCTGTTGTGTGAAACCTGTCCGCCAGCATTTATCCCTTTACTGTCAGATTGAAAATTATCTGGAAGGTCCAGCTGAGGCAAGCTGAACAACAAATCAGGTTTTTCTAATTTTGTTTGTTGAATTTTAAGTTTTGGCTTTTCTGGAGCGGGTTCTTTTTGTTTAGGTTTTTTAGGAAGGTGTCTTGAGCGAAGCTCTAACTCATCTAAAGGGGTATTTAAAAGAAATTCAATATTCACATTTTGATGGATTGAAAATTTTGGATTTTTTCCTGTAGAGATGAGAAATGACATAAAATAAAGAACTCCTAAACTGATTAAAGTGCTAGTGAGCATTAAGAAAAAATAATACCTTAGCTTTTGATTAAGAAACATTTTATTATAAGGATTTGAGCTGTTTTTATAAGGATTCATATACAAAATGATCACTGATTTTGATTGTTCTATCAAGACAAAAAATTACAAGTTGGAATTTTTTAAAAAGTACCCTATACTTAACTCTGTATAATTTTTTACATTTTGAATGCTTTTATAATAAAATTAAGTTGAGATAAACAAAAGTATACAAAACACAACTGATATACAATTCAAAGAGGTGTCCCATGCCTGTTTATATCGTTTCCGCTAAAAGAACCCCTATCGGAAAATTTAAAGGAGCTTTGTCCTCCCTGCCCGCTCATAAATTGGGAGCTATTGCGATCAAAGCCATCCTAGATGAACAGAAGGAAAATTTTGATTTAAAAGAA
This sequence comes from Bdellovibrionales bacterium, assembly GCA_965116175.1. GTDB lineage: Bacteria > Bdellovibrionota > Bdellovibrionia > Bdellovibrionales > UBA1609 > JACOND01. Next base: position 1,232,914 of record OZ220490.1, read on the forward strand.
ATTAATGAATGCATTACTGGCCAGGTTTTAACAGCCGGAGAGGGACAGGCTCCCGCCAGACAAACAGCTTTATCGGCAGGGCTGCCCAGTTCTGTTTCCTGCACCACAGTCAATAAGGTTTGCGGCTCCGGCTTAAAAGCTGTGATGATGGCCTGTGACGCCATTGAATTAGGCCGTGCGGATCTTATTTTAGCGGGAGGACAGGAAAGCATGAGCCTTGCCCCCCATATTCTGCCTAAAGCCCGGTTTGGCATTCACTCACTGGGAGACTGGACTTTAATAGACAGCCTGTTGGAGGACGGCCTCACCAACCCCTACGATAAAAAACACATGGGCTCCATTGGAGAGATTTGCGCAAAAAAATACAAATTCGGCAAAGAGGAGCAAAATGCTTTTGCTAAAAACAGTTTTGAAAAAGTGTTTAAAGCGCAAAAGGAAGGATGGTTTAAAGAGGAGATCGCCCCTGTTGTTTTAGAATCAAAAAAAGGAGCAACAACTGTTATAGACAAAGATGAGCAGCCCTCCCAAAAAGACTATGAAAGAATAGATACAGCCCGCCCTGTTTTTGAGAAGGAGGGAAGCATCACGGCAGGCAATGCCAGTAAAATTAATGATGGCTCTGCCTTTTTGCTGTTGGCCAGCGAAAAAGCTGTGGAGCAGTTTAAAGTTAAACCTTTAGCATGTATTCTTGGTCAAAGTGTTTTTGCCCAGGACCCGCATTGGTTTACAACAGCTCCCATTCATTCCATTCACAAACTGTTAAAACAAACAAATTTAACATTAGAGGGCATTGATCTTTTTGAAGTTAATGAAGCTTTTAGCACCGTGGCCTTGGCTGTGGCAAAAGATGTTCCCATTCCTAAAGAAAAACTAAATGCGCATGGAGGGGCTGTGGCCTTAGGGCATCCTATTGGAGCCAGCGGCGCCAGAATTTTAAGCACTTTGGTTCATGCTTTAAAAACCCATCAGAAAAAAACAGGTGTTGCCTCTATCTGTCTTGGCGGCGGCGAAGCTGTCTCTCTAGCTATAGAAAGAGTTTAGACTTCCCCATATATAGCTGATTTAAAGTTGAACTTTAAAAATTGCAAATTTGATTTTGGCTCATTACAGCTTAACTCTTATCAAATCAAGCTTAAGTTGTCATAAACCTAAGATTTTTTACCCCATCTATAAAAAAGATTTGACATAATCTTTCAGCTTTGAAGCTAAAACATCAAAGTTTGTGAAAACTAAAGAATAAGCTGGCATAATTTGTACTAGTTAAGACATGATCTGACACTGGTTGAAAAGATCAGGGTTACCCGTTTTGATAAGAATGTAAATCTATCAAAACATAAAAGAGGTAACCCCATGATAGAAACTAACAGAAAAATCATAAAAATAGTTTAAAAGCCAGAATTAGTGACATTCAGACGACATGGGGCTAAAAAAGGTTGATTTTTAAGGTTTTTTTGAGTGGCTGAGGATAAAATGAACCCTCATTTGCTGAGACGACATGCAGACGACATAGATGATTTTTAAAAAGACATCAAAACTAAACTTAATTACTATTATTAGTATCATCCAATAAAAATTATGACAAAGAAAAAGTCTTTATTAGGGCCTTGGGAGATGCAATTTTTTGCCTGGGTTCAATTTGAAAAAAAGGAAGAAGTAAGAACCGGAGATCTTGTAAGAGCTATGAATCTTTCCCCCAAGCAAGAAGCTGACTTACTTTATAATTTATCTTCAAACGGAATGATTGTAAAACTTTGGCGAGGACTTTATTTAGTTCCCCAAAGACTCCCTTTAGGCGGGAGCTGGTCGCCTTCTCCTTACTTAATCATCAATAAATATATGCAAAATGCGGGGGCAAAATTTCATATCAGCGGGCAGGCCGTATTTAATTTATATGGATACTCTAATCAAGTTTCCGCATGGTTTACTGTATATAACAATAAAATTTCCAGAAAAAAGTATTTTCTTCAATACCATTTGGATTTCACAAAAGTTGTTCCAAACCGTTTGGGAGCTACAAAAAAAGTAAAAATTTATACCGGCGATAAAAAATTTATATGGGCAAGATATAGCTCTCCAGAACAGGCCATCTTAGATGCTGTTTATGATTATAAAAAATATGGAACTCTGCCCATTGCTTATAAATGGACAGCCCTTTCTCTAAAAAATAAAAAAATACAAGCAGAAAAGCTAGTTGATGTGTCAATCAAATATGGAAATACAACAAGTCAGAAAAGAATTGGCTGGACTTTAGATCAATTAAAGGTTTCAAAGAGAATTATCAGCCCATTACAAAAAAATATATCCGCTACAAATTTTCTAACGCCTCTTAACCCTAAAAACAGAAGAGGCTTTGTAAATAAAAAGTGGAATATTATAGAAAATGTTAAACTTTCATAAAAAAGAAAAAGATTTTTTAGAAGCTATTAGGAAAACATCTCAAAGTTCAGGTTTTTCTGAAATTCTGATAGAAAAAGATTATTATTGCTCTCTTCTTCTTAAAGAGATTTTTCAGACAAAGGATCATCTATTGGTTTTTAAGGGGGGAACTCTTCTCAATAAATGTTATGCTGGCTTTTATAGATTGAGTGAAGATTTGGATTTTTCTATTTCAAACAAACTAAAAACTTCCAGAAAACAAAGACTTTCTTTAGCTAAGAAATCCAAAGAATATGTAATCGGTGCCGTTAAAAAATTGTCTCTGGATTTTTCAAAGGCATTTGAAGGGCATAATGAAAGTCGTTTGTATAGCACAGAAATAACATATAACTCTTTAATTACCGGAGCTAAAAATACAATTAAAATAGAACTTGGAATCCATGAAAAAGTTTGGGAGAGAGAAAGTTTAATGGCAAAAACTCTTCTTGAAAATCCTCTAACCCAACAGCCGGTTCAAGCTTTTCTTACTAATTATTTCCCTGAAATCATTAATTATGATAAACCATAAATAAAACAAATTTGAATTTTTATTTTAGTTCAGACGGACTATTGAAAAAACCTTCTAAACATAGGGAGTTTATACTGAGACAATATTTCCAGCGCGTTCAGGCTCATTGGGAAAACACAAAAGAATATGAGTCAAAATAAAGTTTTTAAAAGATTTAGTATAAAATTTTGCAACTAAAAGGACTCTTAATAAGTCACTGCATGAGAGGAAGATTCTTTTTGTCTGGGATCATGAACAGGAACAAGGGAATGCCTGCTGAAAAAATAAAAAAGACAATAGAGAAACAGCCCTATAAAACCAACAAGCAGGCCAAGCTCTAAAAGGCCAAAATGGATATGCTCATGATCAAATTGAGGGTAAACCATCCAATAGAGATCAGCATACTGCGCTATTAAAACCAATATACTGACAACAATTAAAGAGCCTTCGTCTCTTTTCACCCAGCGGGGCAGTAAAAATAAAAAGGGCACAATAAATTTAAAAAGAATAAGAGCCAAGGACAACCATTTCCAATCCCCTGCTGAACGATGCAGATAATAAACCGCCTCTTCCGGAAGATTGGCATACCAAACCAGCATGTATTGGCTAAAAGCAATATAAGCCCAAAAAATAGTGCATCCCAAAAGGAATTTACCTAAATCGTGCAAATGGTTTTCATTCACAATTTTTCTATCCAAATTGTTGGCTCTTCTTAAATAAATAATAACAAGAATTAAGCCAGCTATAAAAGATTGAAATAAACCGGCAAAGGCATACACACCAAAAATAGTTGAAAACCAATGAGGCTCCAAACTCATTAAAGTATCAAAAGAGAAAAAAGAAAAACTGAGAGCAAACAAAAGCAGAAAAGCCACAGAGTAAGGAACACTTTTATTGGTGATAGCCTCCTCCCCTGTTTGATCCTGCTTTAAAGAAAGACGAATAAGTTTTTGAGAAAAGAAAATCCATATTCCAGAAAATAAAAAAAGACGAATAAGAAAAAAAGGCCAATTCAAATAAGCGGATTTATGTTGTAAAAGCTGGTCGCCGGCCACAGTCTCTTTGTTAAACCATGAATAAAGAGAATCGCCTGAAAACAACAAAGCAAAAGCCACAACACAGCCAATAGGAATATAAGCTCCAAAACCCTCTATAAGTCGGCGGATATTTACGCTCCAGCCTGCTTTAGATACATGCTGGATGGCTGTAAAAAAGAGTCCCCCTAAACTTAAAAAAAGAACAAACAAATAGGAAATTAAAAAAGAATGCCAAATTCTTTCTTTATCAATAAGCAGTCCTGCAAAAAAAGTCACAATGCCAATAAAGATAAAAACCGATAAAACAGTTTTTAATTTATCAGGAAATGCAAATCTTATATCAGGGTTTTTCATATTATTTTTATCTCCCACCTCTTTAAAAGGTTTCTTTAGTAAATCTATTAAATATTTTATTTTTACTGCTTTTTCACTTTATATGTTTTCTATTCTTTTCCAGCCCTCTGCAAAGAGCGGACATAATGAACAACAGACCATATACTGTTGGAGCCTGTGTATTCATCCTCCCCTTCTCCCATATAATGAGACATTAAAACCTGTTCATTGGTCTCCAGCTGAATGTTATAAGCGCCCATTAAGCCCTGCCCTTCGTAAATAATATGATAAATACGCCCGTCGCTGTAACCTTTAGCTTTATCTGTTAAAAGAGAGGCCGGTTTAATAACCATCTTAGGTGCTACACTGGCCCCCTCCCCCGCATCTCCATAAGAACCGTGGCAGTAAATACAGTATCTTTCATAATACATTTTCCCTTGAGCTAAAACCTCCATAGTGTCCGGCAAAGGGTTTTTTAATTTCCTTCCTGCTGTTAGAGGGTCTTTTGTATAAGGATAATAACGGCGGTTTCTGGCTCTTGCCCCCTCAGGAGCTGTCTTCATTAAAATATCCCCTTCATCTGATCCCTCCTGAGCCTTCACATTGTTTTGCTTGGACATATCCCTTGTCCACTGTGAATCTGTTCTGTTTTTTCCACCAGAACAGGTGCAGGCACCAAACCAAAATAAAGAAAGTAATAAAATTAAAATTTTAAAACAGTTATTCATAATATTTTTATCTGCTTTTGTTATTAAAAACTCTTTTAACCAACTTTAAAAAATCAGGATCCAAATATTTTTGAGAGAAAGGAGAACCTTTTGTTTGCAGTTCATGGCGAGGAGATCTATCACTATTATCCTGAAGATTATATTTTTTTATAAAATTCTCCTCTTGTATATACTTAAAAGGCAATCCCAATGTTATCTTATCTGGATACAGCCGGACAAATGTTAGTCCTTTTTTGATACGATAGGCTGTATAAGATTTCACCTCATGTCGTTCTACCAACGAATTAATGTTTAAAACTTTTTTTTCAAAGTGTTTTTCAAGCTTCTGTAAGTTCATATTAAAACTCCGTCTCTTTTATTTCAGGGGCTCCCACCTCTTTAAATAAAGCTTTAGCTTGATCCTTAGGGCAGGCTTTTTCAGGCACAAATAACCCAAATTTATGGCAGGTTAAATCCTTATCAATCACCGGAGGTTCAATATGAGGAAGACCGCAGGCATACATTAAAGCTCCAATAGAACCAAAAGCGGAAAACAAAATAGTCAACTCAAAAATAATAGGAACAAAGGCAGGAAGAGACCAAAAGGGTTTTCCCCCTACAATGACCGGCCAGTTGACAGCCGAAGTCCACCAGGTAAACCACAATCCAAAAAGACAGCCACTAAAGCCGCAAACCAAAGTCACCCATGGAATCCACGACCGGGGTGTTTGACTTGCTTCCTCCAAACCATGAACAGGGTAAGGGCTTATAGCTATAGGCTTAATCGCCCCCTTATCATAAATGCTCTGGACAGCCTTCAAAAAAGCCTCTTCATCCTCCCATAAACCAGCCACACCCGGCTTGGCTTTATAGCGGGAGAGTTTTTTTATCTCAAAAGAAGATAGCTTAGGAATTTTAAATTTCAATTTTATATTCTCCAAAAAAAATTAAACTTCAAGCCTGTCTTTACAACAACAAATATTCATGAATTTCAATGCGCCTCCTTTTTACCTACATGAAGAACAGGCTTCACTTCAGAAATAGATATAGCGGGAAGTGTTCGTATATAAATTAAAAACAGAGTTAAAAACATGCCAAAGCTTCCGATTAGAGCGCCAAAGTCAAAAAATGTCATCTTAAACAACCCCCAGTTGGAAGGCAGAAAATCCCTATGCAGAGAAGTTACAATAATGACATACCTCTCAAACCACATGCCAATATTTACAAGAATGGAAATAACAAACATGGCTTTTATATGTCTGCGAACAGCACGAAACCAAAAAAGCTGAGGGATAATCACATTACAGCTGATCATAATCCAGTAAGACCACCAATAAGGGCCAAAAGCTCTATTTAAAAAAGCATACTGTTCATAAGCGGAACCGGAATACCAGGCCATAAAAAACTCACAGGCATAGGCATAACCCACCATCATTCCTGTAAGCATGATAATCTTATTCATATTTTCCATGTGATTAATAGTAATATAATCCTTAAACTGCGGGACAAAAGCCCGAACAAGACACATTAAGGTTACAACCATTCCAAATCCAGAAAAAATAGCTCCTGCCACAAAGTAAGGGGGAAAAATGGTGGCGTGCCAGCCCGGAAGCCCGGCCACAGCAAAGTCAAAAGACACAATACTATGAACAGATAAAACCAGAGGAGTGGAAAGCGCCGCAAGAATTAAATACACTATCTCATAATGACTCCAGTTGCGGTTTGTGCCCCTCCATCCCAAAGACATAGAACCGTAAATAAACCGGCGAATCTTGTTTTTGGCCCTATCTCTTAAAGTAGCCAAATCAGGAAGCATGCCAATATACCAAAACAGTATGGAGACAAGAGCATAAGTGGAGATAGCAAAAACATCCCAGGTTAAAGGGGAGCGAAAATTGATCCAAAGAGGGCCTCTCTGATTGGGGTAAGGGAAAAACCAAAAAAAGAGCCAAGGCCGGCCCAGGTGAAGCACAGGGAACACACCCGCAGTTAAAACAGCAAAAACAGTCATAGCTTCAGCTGTCCGGGCAATGGATGTCCTCCACTTTTGACGGAATAAAAATAAAATAGCTGAAATCAAAGTCCCCGCATGGCCGATACCAATCCAAAAAACAAAGGTGATAATATCTGTTCCCCAAGCCACAGGGTGATTTACACCCATAAGACCCATACCAACCATAACAATAGCTGTTAAAACCCCAATGTAAAAAATAAACAAAGTCTTGGCTGAAAATAAAGCTCCAAAATACTTTAAGCCGGGCCATCTCTCTACGAGGCCGGCGACATCTTCTGTCACCTGCTTTAAGCTTTTTTTACCAATAACCAAAGGTTCTCTTTTTATCATTATTAAACCTCTCTTAGTGATGATCCCCCTTAACTGAGTGGGACATCTTTATATTTCTTACTTTTGTTTTGTATTTAACAGCTGGTTTAGTGTTCAGCATATCATCCAAAAGAGAGTAGCTGTTTTTTTCATGAAAAGCCTTACTCACTTTGGATGCAGGATCGTTTAAATCCCCAAAAACAATAGCTTCCGCCGGACAGGACTGCTGGCAGGCTGTTTTAATATCACCGTCTTTAAGCTTCCTGTTTTCCTTTTTGGCTCTGGCCTTGCCCTCATGAATTCTTTGAATGCAAAAACTGCATTTTTCCATAACCCCTCTATGGCGGACAGTCACATCAGGATTTAAAACAAGATTTAAAGGCTCCTGTTTGCTCTGTTTTGTATAATCAAACCAGTTAAAGCGCCTCACCTTGTAAGGGCAGTTGTTAGAGCAGTAACGGGTGCCTACACAACGGTTGTAAATCATATCGTTTGTGCCTTCATCACTGTGAACAGTAGCCAGAACAGGACAAACTGTCTCACAAGGGGCATTATCACAATGCATGCAAACTACAGGCTGATGAACAACAGAAGGATGAGAAGGATCACCTTTGTAGTAGCGGTCAACCCTTACCCAATGCATTTCACGGCCCTGCAAAATATATTTTTTGCCCACTGTGGGAATATTGTTTTCTGACTGGCAGGCAATCATACAAGTCCCGCAACCGTTACAGCTGTTAAGGTCTATCACCATACCCCATTTATGCCCCTTGTATTTGTGCTTTGACCACATACTGGGAACCTTATGATGATGGGGAAGTCCCGAAGAGGGATCTTTTTTAAACTCCTCCAGTGAGGTTTCCAAAACAATATCTCTTCCCTCCATAGAGTGATGTCCCTGAACATTAGCCAGAGGAAGATTTTTTCCTGTCTTTTTGAGAAGAACAGATTTTGAAGAAAAAACAAAACCGTTTTCTGTCTGAGCCATAGGGTAGGCATTGACTCCCTTTTTATTGCCGACAAAACCGGCCTTTTCCCGCCCGTAACCTACTGCCAAAGCCACAGTGCTGTTCTCTTGGCCCGGCTGAATATGGACAGGGGCGGAAACATACAAGGAATCGCCTCCCACAGCCACAATATCCCCTTCCCTTAAATTCTCCTTAAGGGCCGCAGCGGGAGACACACAAAGGTAATTTTCCCAGCAGATTTTTGTTACAGGATCAGGAAATTCCATAAGCCAGGCCACATTAGAAAGATCACCCTGCTTTAAGCCGGAAGTTTCATAAAGGCTTAAAAAATATTTTTCCTCTTTGGAAAAGGACTTGTGTTTTTTTAAACTGTTCAAAGCATTCTGATTAAAAAAACGAGAGGGAGAGACAGAAACCTGTTTTGATCCTCTCACACCTTTTTTCAAAAAATTCCCCCAGGAGACAGTTTTTCCACTCCAATGGTTTTTTATATACTCATAAAAACTGTTGGCCTGAATCCTTTTGTAACCAGAAGCTTTAAGCCACGCAATAAGGCTGTCCTCAAAAGATCTTGTGTTGTAAAGGGGGCGGATTGCAGGCTGTTGAATAGTAAAAACGCCTTTTTTAAACTCCCAGTCTGACCATTTTTCCAAAGGATGGGAATCGGGAACAAGATAATCCGCATAAAAACCTGTTTCATCAATACGATCCCCTGTATAAACCACAATCTGAGCCTTTTGGACAGCCTGAAGAAGAGCTTTGCTTTTAGGATAAGAGTAAATGGGGTTTACCCCATGAATAATAAGCCTTGTGATACGACCTTCATTTAAATCAGAGATCAAACTTTCCATGTGAGAGTAAGAACCAAATTCATAAGGGTAAAATTGAGAGTAGTTAACGGTTTTGCCATCATTGCCTAAAGCGGAATTTAAGAAATTGACAAGAGTATGGACAGCAACTGAATTTTCTGTTTGCGTTCTTAAACCTCCAAAAAGAATAAGCCCCTTGCCTCTATGCTTAATAAGCTCTCCAGCCCATTCCCCCCATTTTTCAGCAGAGATCTTAAGCTTCTCCCAAGCCGGCTGATAGCTATTTACCACAACTCGCAATTTCTCAGGAACAGAAAAAGCTTGTCTCTTAATAAGAGCAGAAGTTAAAGCCATAAGGGCTGTCAGCTGATCCTCTGTCCCAATAATATGCCTTTCATCGGCATTTGCACCTGTAAGAGACATAAGGGATTCCAAAATCACTAACTGGCTCATTTGCTCATTAGGACGCCTGCTTTTCGCAAACTGTTTTTGAAATTCTGTAGGGGATAGATAAGTGCCTAAAAAGTCACAGTTTAAAGAGAAAATAAAGCGGGCTTTGGAAATATTATAAGAAGGCACAAGTTTTCTGCCATAAGAAAGTCTCTGAGCCTCTGTTAGGTCTTCCAAACTTAAAGGGTCCCAAACATAGTGCTTTACATTAAAAACAGAGCGAAAGCTTTTTATAAGCCTCTGTGAAGAGGGAGAGGGTATTCTATTTGTAAGCAAAGCTGTTTTGCCTTTTTTAAATTCTTCCACAAGAGTTTTATCCAGCTCTTTGAAAGAGATGTTAATTGTCTCCTTGTTTGTTTTTTTCTCGTTAAAAAGATTTTGTTTAGGCCCTCTGGCTCTTTCAGGATCGTAAAGACTTAGTATGTAAGCATTGGCTCTTGGTGAAAGAGCTGATCCGTTAAGCTGTTCAGCCTCTTCATTCCCTTCAACTTTTATAGGCCGCCCCTCCCGTGTCTTAATAAGCGTGGCAAACCCCTCCCCTCCATCATAATAGGAGGAGGCATAATAATTGGCTTCACCGGGAATAATATCAGCAGGGCGGTTGATATAAGGAACAAGCTTTTCAACAGGCCGCCTCATACAACTGGTTCCTGTTAAAGCCAACCCTGCCCCCATGATTTGCAAAAACTCACGTCGGGAGGCGCTCATTTCCCCTATTGCGGGGAGCTGGGATAAAAATTCCCTTTCTGCTGATTCCTTAAAGGCTTTGTTACCCTTATAATCTTCCAAACTCAACCAATATGTTTTTTGCTTTTCACCCATGATATTTTACCTGATTAAAATTCCTTTAACTTTTTAAATTCCATAGTTTACTTTTTTTAAATTTTTATCAACTTCTTTATTTGTTTCCCCTACTCCCATTAAACTCCTATCAGCCTTTTGTTCGTTCGGTAACCACATCCCCTTATAAAAACCCTAATAGTGGCAGGTGGAGCAGTTGACAGGGGCCTGCTGATGCCCTTTCCCTTTAAGCTCCTTTAACACCTTCCCATCTTTAGGGGACTGGCGGTGGCAGTTTACACACCAGCCCATAGATAAATTACTGTGTTGAGATACAATCTCCATATTTTCCACAGGGCCGTGGCAGGTTGTACACTCCTTACCCGCTTTAATATGGTGAAAATGTGAAAACCTTACAAAATCCGGCAAAAGGTGAACCTTTTCCCAGGCAATAGCTTTGTTGCCCATATAAGCTTCTGTAAGTTTTTTAATCCAGGGGCTGTCAGTTTTCACTGTGCGGTGGCAGTTCATACAGATATTGAGGCTGGGCAAAGTGGAATGACGGCTCACTTCCACCCCAGTATGGCAGTAACGGCAGTCTATTTTATATTTGCCGGCATGAATCTTGTGGGAAAAGGGAATGGGTTGATCGGGCTGATAGCCCTTGTTATAAAACAAACTAATTTTGTTGTTCGTCAGCAAATAAAAGAACAGGAAGACAGAAGCAAAAAAACCAAGGAGAATCAAAGCCCCTCCCAGCTTTTTCTTCATAATTTTATTTTTAAAATCCAAAATCATGCCTTTCTAAGCTATTGTATCACTAATGAAAGCTATACTTACTGGCCGGTTTTATTTATTGTTTTAGGCTAAGGCTTCTCTTCCTCTAAAGTGGAACCCCCTTAAACCCTCAAAAATCAGTTATTAAACAGCCCATAACCAAGCGACTAAAAAATCCATTTTATGCTCCAGTTTTTTTACCTTTAACAAGCTTACTGGTATATTAGGACCCTTTTATAAGGCTTTCTCAGGACAGTTTCAATTACAGAAAAGGATTACTTTATCCCACCCCATAATGCAAATAAAAATTGCAAAGGATTAAGACCTTGTGTCAGGGAGAAGAAAGAATATCCAAATCAGCTATTGTTTATACAAATGGATTTAAGACCTACGATAGTTTATTAGATTTAGGTTATAAAAAGCATTATAGAGTTCATCATAGAAAAAATGAACTTCCTAAAAAAGGGAACAAAGAATATAAAAAACCACACCAATAGAATAGGAGCTTTTGAGGGTTGGCTAAAGCGAGGCTTTCAAAATTTAGATGAATAAAGACACTTTTTAATTGCGCCTTTAAAGAATGTGAGTCTACCTCCTGACCCCCTATATAGCATGGACAAAGATGACGAGTTCATCTGTATAATAACAACCTAAAAAATGAGGGTTTTAAAATGAGAAGATATAGTGATGAGGATAAGGCAGAGATTTTAAAAGAGGTGGAGAGCTTAAAAAATGTGAGTTTAAGTTTAATCACAGAAAAGAAAACTTATATAAATTGTACTAGTTAAGATATGATCTGACAGTTACCCGTGTCAGTTATCTCCTAATTGTCCGTTTTTTTATTTATCTGTCCTACCTTTTCATCCCACAAATACTTTGCTTCCTTTAAAGTTTGTATTGGGGTTCTGCCATTACACATCTTCCCCTGATGCGTCCGCTCATAATTATACTTATACAACCACTCGTCAAGATCTTTTTGCAAAGTTTCTATATTAGTATAAATCTTCTTTCTAAATGTCACTTGATAAAACTCCTGTAAAATGGTTTTGTGAAACCTCTCACATATCCCATTCGTCTGAGGATGACGAGCCTTTGTCTTCGTATGGTCAATATCATTCAAAGCTAAATAAAGCTCATAGTCATGACTATCTGGCTTCCCACAAAACTCCGTCCCCCTGTCTGTTAAAATCCTCAAAATCCCTAAACCCTCCTGCTCGTAAAAAGGCAACACTCTATCATTTAATAAATCTGCTGCTGTAATCGGCGTCTTCATCTTATAGAGCTTACAATGAGCTATCTTCGTATAAGTATCTACATAGGTCTGTTGATACACTCGTCCCACTCCTTTTAAGGTCCCAACATAAAAAGTATCCTGACTCCCAAGATACCCCGGATGTTCTGTCTCTATCTCTCCATGAGCTATACGGCTTTGCTGAAAACGCTCTACAGCTTGTATTTGACTCTCTGTAAGAACTCCCCCAGACTTAGCTACTTTTTCCTCTACATATTTCAACCTCTTGTTTATCGTTTCTAAATCATGTCTTAGCCAAACACATCTCACTCCACAAGGGGATATCTTCATACCTTTCTTAGCCAGCTCATTTTTAATACGGACTTGACCATAAGCAGGATATTCAAAAGATAAACTAAGAATCTCCTCTTCTATAGCTTCATCAATACGATTCCTCATATTTGGCTTTCTTTTGGAAGTCTCTAAAAGAGCCTCAACACCTCCTTGCTCAAAAGCCATTTTATACCTGTAAAATGTATCTCTTGAAAAGCCCATTACCTTACAGGCTCTTGACACATTACCGAGTTGTTCTGCTAAATTCAGCAAACCAACTTTATTTCTTATGATTTTTCTGTTAGTTTCTATCATGGGTTACCTCCTTTATGTTTTGATAGACTACATCTTTATCAAAACGGGTAACCCTGATCTTTTCAAACAGTGTCAGATCATGTCGTAACTAGTACATATAAATTGATATTAAAATTAGTAAAAAATAAGCCTCTTAAAGTATCATGAACCTTATTGTTAAAAATCATCAGAAATAACCTGCTTAATTCATCTTAAACCTAAACTTAACCATAGACAAAAAGTTTATATGTGTTATATTAATAAATAAGAACTTAAATAGCCATGAGCCTTAATATACAAAGGAATTTTTCAGCTTTTTTATGGAAAGCAGAAAAGAATGCTAAAGTGGCTTATTTTTTTGGAACCATGCATATTCCCAGTTTATCTGTTTCCCATTTCCCTGAAGAAATTTTAAAATATATAGAAAGTTCTCAAATTTTTTTTGTAGAAGCGGATTTATCCAATGAAATTCTTCCGTTTTCTCTTTCTAAAAACCAAACTTTGGACAAAACTCTTTCCCAAGCGTCCTGGGATAAAATAAACAATTTTTATAGGTGGCAATTATCCCATCAAAGTATGGATAAACAACAAATAGAAAAGTTTTTAGCTCAAATGTTAGAAAAAGCTAAACTCACAAAACCTTTTGATATCTTCGTGGAAATTGAGATTTTAGCTCTTGCAGCATCAATGAAAATTTACTTTAATATTGATGACCATTTTTTTTTAGAATCACTAATAAATCAAAACACACTGGATACTAATTTATTAGAATATATAAGAAAAATACCTGGGTTGCGTATTGCTTTTTTAGAGGATGCTGAGACACAACTTTCAGTTCTCCACGAATCTCATCCTGTGAATGATTTTGATTACTTAATTGATCAATACAGTACATTGAAAGACTTAGTGAAAGAACGAACAAAGCGAATATACGGACAAATGATTTGTTATGAAAAAGCTGACTTAGATTGTATGAAAAAAGAATTATCAATTGGACAAAATTCTTTGGTTAAAAGTTGGCAAGAAATTGCAGTAGTGAAGAGAAACAAAATGTGGATTTCAGTGATTGAGAAATCTTTGGAATCAGGACACTCTTTTATTGCAGCAGGAATATCGCATTTTATAGGCAAGGATAGTATTCTTGAGCTGCTTCAAGAAAAAAATTTTAAAATTAAACGGATTCAATTTTAAATAAAAATATCCTGCTCTGATTTGAGTTTTAAGAGCGAAAGCTGTTTGTCTCTCCTAATTGCAGGATAGCCTTAAACTTTTCTGAAAAAATATACTCTGGTGTATAGCTTCTCAACTTAATGCTTTTTTCAAACAAAGGCTCTTTAGTCTTCATAAGCTGTATCTCCAAAAGTTTGGAGGCAAAAACATCTCCTACTCCAACATCAATAGACACCTTATTTTTTATCTGTCCTAGCTGCCCTTGAATGGATGGAGGATCAATGTAAATGCATTTCACTTTTCCGACATATCTTGGCAGAAGGGTTTTTAAAGCATGAAGATTGTCCCCGCGAATAATGAGATTATCTTCTAAAGACGGTTTTTCTTTTGGTTCAAGACTAGTTAAGGGGTTTATTTCTAATGATTTTTAATAATAACAAATATAAATTATCGTGTCTATGATTAAATCTAAATTCACATTTTTTTAATTTATCATAGACTTGACATAAAGTTTTTTGCTAACCACCTTTTTTGCATTAGTGACATTGATAGGGAGCTTAATCACCCTTAAAAAAAACCATTCACAAATGAATAACTTTTTTATTTTCATACTAATAAAAAGAGCCTCCCTTTTAGAGAGGTGTCCTTATATTTAAAGACTTGCTCTTATAGAAAAAAATCCATACAATATAGTTTGAATGTATTTGCGAAGATTTGGTCTCTAAAGATGAATGAGACTGAATTGATGAAGGTTCTGTCTTTGTTTGATAAGTTTTCAGATAAAGATGATGACTTGATATTGAATTTGATGGATTATTTTAAGGCTTTTGGGATGAGCCGTGCATTGTGGAAAAAACTAGAAAGGTCGGCTGTCCAAAAAGGGATATTTCAAAAAGGAGGCTACATGGATATAAAAGAACATTTTAAAGAAGAAGGCCGGTTGGAAGGCATACAAAAAGGCCGACAAGAAGGCATACGAAAAGGCCGACAAGAAGTTATTTTAAATATGCTGAAAAAAAAGGCGGATATTGCTTTTATTTCTCAAGTGACAGGATTGTCTGAAAAAGAAATAAAGAAGCTAAAAAATAGTTCAAAGTAGAGTAAAAAAACCTCTCATCTAAAAAATTAATATTCTATTTTATAAACATACCATATTGCTTTTTCAGAACCTCAACCTCCTGGGGGTGCCTCGCAATTTTGTAATTTAGCTTCTCTTGTCTCTACCTCTTGAGCAGAAAGTTTTGATTGGTGAGCGCTAAAAACAGTCAAATTTTTTATCACTTTTCCTCTTTTTAAATTCTCCCTTTCCCATTCTTTTTTGCGTCTTTCTAAATCCATAGTTATACCAATTCTACACGATACACTTTCATTATTTATTTTAAAAAAATCAGGGTTATTTACATACAAATAGGAAACCAACCCAAGAAGCATTAATGACGACACTAATTGGATAACTTTTTTTAGTTTTCGTTTAATTTTCTTATTCCAAACCTCTAGTTCTTTTTTTAAAAAATATTTTATTTTTGCTTACTTTTAGATTTTAAAAACATTGTCTTTAGTAGCTCTTCCTTTTCCCCACCAAAGAAGCCCCTGGCCAGCCCAAAAATCCATGTATAATCTCCATGTATAATAATTTTGAAATACTTGGAAATAACCTGAAATAAGACTGCTGAAAATGGTGATTGCCTGATTTGTTAGGAAAGACGGGGACTTGAAATACCCCGACATTTCCTGAAATATTTTATATGGCTATTGGAAAAAGTCGTGTTTGTTAAATGGGGCGATCGACGGGACTTGAACCCGCGACAGCCAGAACCACAATCTGGTGTTCTACCAACTGAACTACGACCGCCGTTTGTTTTGTTTTAAAAAAAGTTTTTACTTTCTTCAACTACAATTTTAATGTTCTGACCCCCATTTCAACTACAACTACAACTTTAAATTCACAGCATCTCATTTAAAAATAAGTTCTATTTAAAAACAACTGGCTTCAAAAAAATCTAATTAAAAAATTCTTCAGCAAGAAACAGCTTTATTCAACATACCCTATATTCATCAACTCTGTTTTTAGATAGCTCAGGAGATTATAGAAACAGAGATTTCCAAATAAAAACAATATAACACATAATATAAAAGCTTAAAAGGTGCCGGAATACGAAGGAGACCGGCAGTTTTATTTCTAAAACCCTTAAAAAACAGCCCTTTTTAAGGAATTTTTTTTGCAACATAAAAATATAGAAATCAGCTGATCAAAGCAGCCCATTGAAATGGAATCAAAAATATCAGGCTGATAAATAAAATGGAGAATAAAAAACATGACAAAAACAACTAACAACTTACTGCTTAAAAAAAGTTTGGTTAAAAATAACAGCTTAAAGTAGAGGCTAAAACATGAAATTTTTTTCTTTTGTAAAAGAAGGCTTCTTTTTTACACCTGTGGAAATTCAGGTGAGCCTTCTGCCGGGTCTTCCGGAAGTTAAGTTTACAGGGCTTGTGGACATGGCAATTAAAGAGAGCGCTGTCCGCTTAAAGTCAGCTTTTAGAAAAGCAGGTTTTAACTGGCCTCTTAAACAACAAATCATTATTAATCTATCACCGGCTTACATTAAGAAAAACAGTCCAGGGATGGATTTGGCTCTAGCCTCCGCTATTTTATGGAAAACCGGGCAAATGGATTTTGCTTATTACAATCATTCCTCTCTCTACTTCTATGGAGAAGTTGATCTTAATGGAGAGGTGTTAACACCGGAAAATTGGAAATCGCTCCCCGTAAAAAATAAAACTCTTATTATTGGCTCTATACAGGAAAAAAATTATAAACAGAATGTTTATTCTGTAGA
This sequence comes from Bdellovibrionales bacterium, assembly GCA_965116175.1. Classification (GTDB taxonomy): domain Bacteria; phylum Bdellovibrionota; class Bdellovibrionia; order Bdellovibrionales; family UBA1609; genus JACOND01. The sequence goes on from OZ220490.1 coordinate 1,249,889, forward strand.
AAACTTAAGAGAGCTTTATGCTGGCAGACAGGTTCCTGCTGAAAATTGGAAGGATCGTCTCAAGGCTCCTGAGATACCAGACATTTCTTTTTCAAAAAAATCCTCTGAACTGTTAAAAATAACTGCTGCTGGAGAACATTCCCTTCTTCTATGCGGTTCAGCAGGTTCAGGCAAAACGACACTTGCAGAAAATCTTTATTATCTGCTCTCCCCACCTGATCGGCAGTCTCTTGAAGAATTAGAACAGGTTATGAATGTTTCACAAAAATGGCGCACCTTTATAAACCCTCACCATAGCACAACTCCTTTGTCTATGATTGGAGGCGGTTCTCCTCTTTTTCTAGGTGAAATTTCAAAAGCTCATGGCGGCCTGCTTTTTTTGGATGAATATCTGGAATTTCACCCTAAAGTACAAGAAGCATTAAGAGAACCTATGGAAAAGGGAAAAATTCGTCTTGTCCGGAAGGGTCAATGCCAGGTGTTTCCCTCCCGCTTCATTCTTGTAGCCACAAGCAATCTTTGCCCCTGTGGAGATTATGAACCTAACAAACCTGTTAAATGCGCTTACTCTCTCAAAAGATGTCAGTCTTATTTGGATCGTTTAAGTGGCCCTATGATGGATCGTTTTGATTTGCTTGCTTTTTCCAATAACTGGAAGGGAGAAAGAAAAATCTCACTTAAAAGCATTTATAAAGAGGTTAAAAAAGCCCATTTTTTTTGCCTGAATAAGAGAAATCAGGAAATTTCTAACTCACAGTTGGAATTAAAGGAATTGGAAAACATGATAGGAAAAGACATTTCCACCCTTCTGCCTAAAAGCCCTTCTCACCGCAGGAAAAGAGCTTTGCTAAGGGTAGCCAGAACCCTTTCTGATTTAAAACAGGAAACAAAAATCAGTCCTGAAAGTGTCCAACAGGCTCTTTCTTTAACTGTAAAAAACTTTTTTTTCTTAAAAAACAGAATATTAATAAGTTAAAAATGGACATTGACTTTTTTTGTTTTGACCTCATATTGTATTGTATGAGAGAAGTAAATCAGAAAAAGGAAAAAGTGAAATATTCTGAACCCAATCCCAGTGACAAAGCTTTTGTCTATCAACAGGCTTTAGAATTGACTCAGCCTGTAGCTGTATTTATGGGCTGTAAAGACCACAAATGCAAGGTCACTTTTATTTTGGATCCCCTGCATGAAAAAGTGAAAGTTTTTGGAGAGGGAAAAGACTTTATTGAAGCCGGCCTTAAAGCCCGAGAAGAGGCTGAGAATAAAATTTCACTCATGCCACATTACAACTATGATGAAAAATCAGCCTTGGTTGATATATTCAAAAACAACAATCTGATTCATTAAATCAAAAAAAATCAAACACCAAAGGAAGTGCCGCAACCACAGGTTTCCTTTGCATTAGGATTGGAAAAAATAAAGCCTTTGCCATTGAGTCCACCCTCATAATCCAGGGTCATACCCATAATATACAAAAGGCTTTTTCCTTCAATAACAAGTTTGATTCCACTGGATTCAAAGAGTTTATCATTTGCCATCTGTCTTTCATCAAAATCAAGTTTATAGGAGAAGCCGGAACAACCCCCTTCTTTTATGGAAATTCTTAAAGCTTTATCCTTAGGTATCTTTTCCTTATCCTTCAGATAATAAATATGCTCTGCAGCTGACGGTGAAATTTGTATCATGCTTTTAATTTAGCAAATAAGTTTGAGAATTTCAAGTTGCTATATTTCTTTTGTCTAAAAATCTCTTTTGTAATTGATTAAAAAACATTTTTTCGTGATTTTTCCGATATAAAAAACATCACTACTTTTCTAATAAATCTATGTGTTTGTTTTTATCACTGTATCCAAATATACCATCCTGATTTGTGAACATTTTAAATTTTTGGCTGGAATCTAGTTGAGATTGCGCAAAAATTATAAATTCATCACAGTTGCATCCAAAAGATTTTCTGCCAAAAGCTTGTTTGCAGCCTGGATGCCCTGAGGAAAAGTTTTGCCGCTTCATTTTTCCAGCAACCACTTTGTTTGTTATAGTGCAATAACCAGCTGCACAGATATGTTCAGACCGGGTGGCAGAATCCACCTTACCCGCTTTAAAAGCATCTTTTGTTATAGTGAGAAAAGGGCTAAAATTCCCACTTGCTGCTTGTGGAAAGATACTACACGCTGGCGCCTTCCCTCTTTTGTAAGAAAAGCCTGCATTAGCCACTAAAGTTTTACTGGGTTTATACCCCATTGTATAAATATTATGATGATAGCCTCCATCCACGGAATGAGTGTAGTTGAGGTATTTGCTAAGCTCGGAAAGCTCATTTTTCATAGCTGCTTTAAGACTAGCCTGCTTGTAATTTGAAACATAGCTGGAAACAGCTATACCTCCTAAAATACTAATGATGCCGACAGTGGTCAACATTTCAACTAAACTAAAACCGCAGGATTTAAACAAAGGTTTAAATATCATCTTATAAGTTTATCAATGATTTTAATTTAAATAAAGTTTTTTCTAAATTTTAAGACTATTTTTTATCAAATCCAAATCTGTTACTCATGATATTCTGCTGCTTTTACAATATTCTGTTGCTTTTACAACATTCTGCTGCTTACACAACATTCTGCTGCTTCCACAAAAACACAAAAAAGCCTTTAGCAAACACTTGAATTTTTTAACCGGAAAGTATAAAACGGCTAAAACATATTGATCCATGTATATAAAGTTTTTTATTATTTTTTGTTTTGTATTTGTTCTTCTCTGTGCCTGTCTGTTTATAGCTTATTTTGACAAAAAGTGGAATCTAAAGCCATTGTTTGCTTTGGGATCAGGGGCTTTATTGTCAGTTTGTTTTTTGGACTTCCTCCCTCACTCCTTTATAAATCAAACCTCTTTTGAGACAACCTCTCTTTTTATTTTGGCTGGAATCTTAATACAGGGTTTGGCTGATATTTACCTTCTGCCCCATTTAGGTTTTTTAGACAAATGGTTAAAAAAAGACAGTTCTAAAACAAGCCACAAACATTCCCATGCATTAAGCGCAGGCTCGGTCTGTTCTATTGTGGGTTGTTTATCTATATGCTCTTTTTTTGACGGTATCCGTTTGTTTTCCGCTCTCAGCATCAAAGAATCCGTAGCTTTTGCAACGGCCTTTGCTTTGTTTTTTCATCTGCTTTCTGAGGGAGTCCTGGTTGCCTCCTTAGCCTTAAGCTCAAATATAAAAAAGCAGGCTTTATTTGTTTTAGTGCTTTGTATAGCGGGATTCCTGCTTCTAGGGGCAGGATTGGCTCAGTTGTTTTTTGTTGGTTTATCCTCCTCTATATTGATTGCCTTTTCATCAGGAATTCTAATTTATATATGTTTTGTCCACCTTATGCCTTTTTCCTTACAACAAGATAAAAGGTCCTGGTTCTTTATAGGTCTCCTATCATTTATATGTTTTCACTTTTTTGTTTAAATATATATCCCAAAATCAGTTTAATCATTCTGAATCAAATTTTGAAATCCCGTATATGATTTTTAAAATGAAGTCTTACCCCTACTTTTCTCTTTTTAAAAAAAGCCTCTAAACTTTTTGGAAGATAGACCTGTTTAAAGCCCAGCCTTTCAGCCTCACTCACTCTTTCCATAGCAAAACGACAGGATCGCAGTTCACCAGTCAATCCCATTTCAGCAAAAAAACAACTTTTCTTATCTATAGCTTTTTTATAACGAGATGAAAGTATGGAGACAGCAACAGCCAAATCCCCGGCAGGCTCTGTAATTTTTAAACCACCCACCAGATTGACATAGAGATCTCTTTTCCCCAAATCAATATTCATATATTTATCCAACACAGCCCCCACCAAATGGATACGGTTGATATCCAATCCCACACAGGTTCTTCTTGGTATGGACAAGTAAGAAGGCACAACCAAAGATTGAATCTCACAAAGCAGGGGTTTACTCCCCTCCATAGCTGTAAATACAGCTGAGCCAATGGGATCTCCCAGTCTTTCCCCAAGAAAAAATTCAGAGGGATTTAAAACCTCTTTTAAACCTTCTTCGTTCATTTCAAAAACAGCCATTTCATTTGTTGGGCCAAAACGGTTTTTACTGGATCGTAAAATACGGCATTGACTTTCACTCTCCCCTTCAATAGATAACACTGTATCCACAAGATGCTCCAAAACTCTGGGGCCTGCAAGACTGCCATCTTTTGTAACATGACCTACAATAATGACCGTTACACCCGCTGTTTTGGCATAGTTCATTAAAAGCCCGGCGCACTCTCTAACTTGAGAGACAGTCCCTGGCGCTGAGGCCAAACTTTTAAGGTAAACTGTTTGTATGGAATCAACAATTAAAAGAGCCGGCTTTTCTTTTTCTGCATGAAATAAAATATCCTCCAATGAACCTTCACTAAAAAACAACAAATCAGGTTTATCAATATTGAGGCGGTTAGCTCTCAGAGCTGTTTGAGAAGGGTTCTCCTCTGCAGAAATATAGAGAACTTTTTTTTTGCTTTCAGAAATATGACCACAAATTTGAAGCAGGAGAGTGCTTTTTCCCATACCGGGGGAACCACCAAGCAAAACAAAGGCTCCAGAGACAAGCCCCCCTCCTATAACTCTGTCAAATTCCTTAAGACCTGAAGAAAATGGATCAGGAGATTGAGTTTGAATTTTAGAAAAAGGCAGAGGTTTACTCTCACTCCCCTTGATATGGATTTGACGCCTTTTTCCTTTTTCTGAAACAGGGCTTAATTCCTCCACAATAGAATTCCAGGATTGGCATTGAGGACATCGTCCATGCCACTTAGCCCCTTCCCAGGCGCAATTCTGACAGACATAGAAACTGGCTTCCATTAAAGGTATTTAAACCTTTTTAGAGGAATACAGCAAGAAAATTGATCTCATACTGATTTCTGTATGTGCTTACGCCAATCCTATTTGAGATAGCCCCTTGCTATAGCCCTTAAAGCTTTGATATATTAGAAAAATCAAACAAAACCTGTAGAGATGTAGGTCTTGACAGATTTAAGATCTCTGTTATAGAGCTAACATAACATACAATTAAATGATATAAGGAATTATTGAGATATATTTTTTAAATATATCAGCATCTTAATCCAAAGAGTTTAATATATAACAGGAAGAACAACAGATCATGTCTTTAAACCAAAAAGATTATGGATTAGATAACTTAAAAAAAGCTATACAATTGGCTAATAAAGAAAGAGATCAAAGCCTTTTTGTTTTTGATTTGGATTCCACTTTATTTTGTATGAAATACAGAACACAAGCCATCATTAGAGATTGTGTTAATAGAGAGGAGTTTCATAAAAAATTTCCTGAGTATATTGAAATAGTTAAAACAATAGAAGTGACAGAAAAAGACTGGTCTGTGGAAGAGATTATGTCCCGGTATGGATTTTCACAAAAGGACCCTGTCGTTCCAGCTGTTAAAAAAATATGGAAAAAGAAATTTTTTACAAATGATTATCTGGACAGGGACAAACCTTATAGCGGCTGTGTCCAATTTGTTCAACATATTTATAAACTGGGAGCAAAGGTTTTTTATCTGACAGCCAGAAACCATACAGCTATGTATGAAGGGACTGTCCAGTCTTTAAATAAATGGAATTTCCCTCTGGAAAATAAAGATCACCTTATCATGAAAGAAGAAACTGAGATAAAAGACTCAATCTATAAAACAGAGCATTTAAAAAAACTGATCAAAAAATCCAACAATATCTTATTTTTTGAAAATGAACCGGTAATCCTTAACGAAGTGGCCAGAAACATTCCCCAGGTTCAGTTATTTTGGATGAACAGCACCCATTCCCGTCAGGAAGAGCCACCGGAAAATGCCCTGCCTTTGACTATGAATTATATATTTTGATAAAATGGACACAAAGGAGAAGGATTGAAAATTATTAAAGAAGGGCAAACAGCTATTCTGGTAAGCGCATTAAAAAATGCCACGCCCACTTTATTAAAAGAAAATTTAGAGGAAATGACAGAGCTGGCAGTAGCTGTAGGTCTTCATCCCATTTATAAATTAAAACAAAATTTAAAACATCTTGATTCTGCCTTTTTGATTGGAGAGGGAAAACGCAAAGAGCTGGGATCCACAGTTCTTGAGCTTAAGCCTCATTTTGTTCTTTTTGATCACAGTTTATCAGGTGTTCAAACTCGTAATTTGGAAAAACTTTTAAAAATCCCTGTGTTGGATCGCACACAGTTGATTCTGGAAATTTTTGCTCGAAGAGCAGAAAGTCATGAAGGAAAACTTCAAGTGGAACTGGCTCAGCTTATGGATCAAATGCCCAGAATGGTTGGAGCCTGGCTTGGCTCCTTATCCCGCCAAGGGGGAGGGGGAGCAGCCAGAGGTCCTGGTGAAAAGGCCCTTGAAATAGATCGCAGACAGGCTCAAACACGCATCAAGCGCATTAAAGAAAAACTGGAAAAAGTTAAAAAAAACCGTATGCAACACCGTCATGTCAGACAAAAAAATAACATTCCTTCTTTTGCGCTTATTGGTTACACCAACTCTGGTAAAAGCACTCTTCTTAACTATCTTACAAAATCTAATGAAAAAGTAAAAAATCAGGTCTTTATGACTCTGGATCCTAAAACCAGAAAACTTTTTATCCCAGGCACATCAGGAGCTGTTGTAACTGATACAGTGGGTTTTATCCGTCAACTCCCGCCACATCTTATTTCAGCCTTTAAAGCCACTTTAGAGGAATCGGCAGTGGCTGATATTCTTCTTCATGTTGTGGACATTGCCAATCCAAAGATCAATGAGCATATCAAAGTGGTGGATGAGCTTGTGGAGGAATTTGCCTGGAGTGAAAAACCTGTGATTTATATTTTTAATAAGACAGATCTTCTGCCTCCTACAGAAAGAGTTATACCCTCTCATTGTGAGAAGCGTGTTTTTATAAGCGCAAGAACAGGACACAATATGGAAAAACTGCTCTTAAAAATGAAAGAGACTATAGAGGAGCTTAGCGAAACCACAGAACTCTTTTTTCCAAAAGAAAAAGAATACAAGATTTATGATTTAAGCCGACAAGCTAAAATTTTAAAAAAAGAGGAAGCCAGCGCAGGCACTCTATGTTATATAAAAATAGCTTCCAATCAAACAAACCAGTGGAAAGAATATCTTATAACCAAAAATAAACTCAGCCGTACTTAACAAAACAGATTTTTGATTCTCAAAGATCCAAATAATTTTATAACTATTTTACAGGTATTTAGTCCTGAATTTATGCTTATAAAATTCAAAAAAAATTAACTGCCATAATGACAATCAAAGAAAAAAACATAAAAAACATAAAAATAGTTGTTTTTTTGCGTTTTTTCCTTAATTTAAAAACAATTTCTTAATGCAGATAAATTTAAGAATCTTATATGAGCTTAAAACAGCTTTAAATTTTCTTGTTTTGAAGCTTTATAAAGGTTAACCTTTCTCTATTAACAACAAGGAGGTTTCATGAAAAAATTTATTTTTTTATTTCTTATTATTTCGGTCCCTCTTTTTCTTGTTAGTTGTGGTGGAGATAGTGAATTAGGCCTAGCTTCTGAAGACCAACCAAATAATGACACAGCAAACAGCCCTTCAAATGATGAAACCTCACAACAAGGAAAACCGCCAGATGCAGTTCTAGCTCCAGCTGCTGCTCCTAATGCTGATCTCCCTAAAGTCACTGATACCACTACTACTCCTAACCCTGAAACTGTTAATGCTAATCCGTCTCAATCAGTGCAAATTGTAATGACTATCTCAAGAGATGAGGGAACAAGAAAATACACCTGCAAAAAAGATGACGAAGTAATAGTATACATTGATTCTGAACCGGGACTCTCTGTACCTCATAGTCATCCAGAGAAAGAGAGTAATGAAGTCATAAAGGTTGTTTGTGATGTACAGGATGAAGATGGCCATGTGCTTGCCCATGCTCATTGGGAGCATGACTTTTGCCACAATGCCCTTGAATTTACACTAAATCAGCATATAGCTGAAGGATATACATGTGATATAGACGCTGATGAAACAGAAACTTCTGTGGAGGAGACCAATGAATAGATTCTATACCAACCCTGTTTGAGAAAATTCATGCTTTATAGGAGAAGAATAAATCCGATCAGTTAACTTAAAATAAGCTATCAAGTGCTTAGCATAAAAAAAGGAATCCGTTTTTCAGCATTCCTTTTTTTATCCTTACCTATTATAGCCATAACTAAACTCAATAACATTCAGAATTAGTTAAAGTGCCCGCAAGGACAGGATTTTTTAAAACTCAGAAAGCTTATCCATATTAGGAACCTGATTCCCTTTCCCTGTAAGTCTCGCTTTGTATCTGTAAAAAGTCCCTTTATCCTCCTTATAACCAGCAAACATAATGTCCAATAAACTCATTTGGAAACCTTTATTGAGATCAACTTGCAACTGAACATCATAAGAGTTTAAACGAATTCTCCCATAAGAAAAAAACACAGAAGCGCTCCCCTTCATCTGAACAAACAAATCATCTGAAGGTGATCCTAAACGAAAAGTTTTAAAAACCAATTCCTCTTTCTTTAAATGCAAAACAATTTCCCCTTCTTTCCATTGAATAGAAGGAAAATCCAAAGGACCTAAAGGAGTCTGAATTTCCATTTGCGAAAGACGAATGGCCTCCCCTGTCAAATTTAAAAAGGCTTTATTTTCCTCAGAAATTCTAGGAGAACCTGTATAATCAAAACGGGTTTTCATTACCCCTGACATCTTCATATTAGGAAACATACTGTTTAAAGCCTTCAAATCCAGTAATGGAGAATATCCCTTAATAAAATAAATAATAACAGGCTGTTCTTCTGGATCATCCTTCATAATTTTTTCTTTTTTCCAAAATTCAACAAATAAAGAAGAATTATCCTGGACAGCCTTAACCTTAAAGGCTTTTTTAAAAGCCAGCCATTTACTCAAAACTATGGAGATTTTAAAAGAGTCTAAAAGAGTTGTCTTCCTTTTATAGTCAACAAACAGATTTTTAAACTCTATCCCTGGTGGAAAAAAACTAAAATGCAAATTATCAAAATCAGTTTGAAGAGACGGAGGGGATTTTTTTTGAAAGTCTCTGACAGTTTTCTCAAGCAGGTAAGTCCAGGGGAAACGAAGAAAGAACATTAAGAATGTTAAAACAACAACCAAAAACAAAAGTTTTCTTTGCTTTTTTATAAAAGAAATTATGTTTTTTAATAATGTGATCATTTTTCTGCTTTCTTATTTCATATTTATAAATTGATCTTTACATCATCTTCTGCATTTGTTCCTTCATCATTCATTAATCCCTTTGGGGCCTGCCTTAATCCTTGTTTTTCCCCTTCTTTCCCTCGGATATTTTTCTTGTCCTGAATTTCTATTTTGTTTGGAGTTATTGCTTTGTTTTTTTCTTCAGGATACACTTTTCTTTGTTTTAAGCCTTTGCTAATCGGACTTTTTACACTTCCACCAGTAAATTTATTTCCAGAGTTTCCTATATTCCCTGTTTGATTCTCTTGTTTATAATTTTTTTCCATTTTTGATCTTGACCAACTATCTGCCTTTTCCTTTGCAGACTTATTTTGTTTCATACGGTTTTTCTTTATATTCATCTTTCTGCTTCTGGAAGGGGGCTGTCTTTGCCCAGGGGAAATATTTTTGTTTCTTCCCTTTACAATAAAAGCAGAAACCCTGTAAGCAACATCATAATGTTTGGGAAAAGCTTTATTTTCCTCTATGGTAATAGAGCTCAGCCTGGCTTGAGACAAATTATTCAACTCCGTTCCAAGACTTACAGCCTGTTTAATATTCAAATGAGGCACTTGAATATTAAAGTCCATTTGATAAATAGACTTCTCTTCTGGCAATAAAATTCTTTGATCGGTGATTTTAAATTCAGCAGTGGAATATTTTTGGATAAGCCTTTCTATGGCATTTTTTAATTGTCCCTTGGAATAGCGAAAAACAGAATAGGATACCTTTTGTCTTATTTTTAAAAGCTCCAAAGATAAATTATGTCTTACTTTAAAATCCCGCCAATAAGAAGAGGAGGATACAAAATAAGAAAAAGGGAGGCTGACTAAAATAATTAAAACAAAAACAATAGATGAGTATTTTATAAGCTTCTGCTGTAAAATATCAAGGGATTGATATTTCTCCTTTAAAATATTAAATGTATTGCTTTCAAGCAAGCGGTTTTCAAAATTCCTCCATTTTTCCAACAATTGCTTTTTTAAGTTTTCAAGCTGTTTAAACATAGGCTAAAGCTCCTCTTTAATCTTAAAAGAATAAGAAAAAAAGACTTGATCTTTTTGCTCTAAATCAGCTTCAGACTCAGAGAATTTTGTCTCTTTATTTTCAACCATATCCCCTTCTTTTTGTGATTTACTGTGTTCGGTTTTATTTTCTCCCTCTAACAGCTGTTTTTTATCAACCAATGATTCTTTCTTGTTAAGCAATGGATTGTGAGAGGACGAATTATCCTGTATAGAGCTTTTTGAAAGGCTTTTCAATTCTGATTTGAAACTTCCCAAGGATGTTTTCTCTACCCAGCCTTTTATTTCCACAATTTCGTTTTCTATTTTTAGATAGTCAATCTTCAATTTCCATTTTTCCGCAGAATTTAATTTTTTGCTGATAAGTCTTAAATGATCCATAGGATTAGGAAAATCCAGTTTAGCTTGAACAAATTTTTCATTATCTGTTTCTGATTTTTCCTTTTCCAAAAAAGATTGTAGAGACTCTACACTGATTCTATTTGCCTGAAGAGAAGCAATGTTTTTTCCGTATTCAATAAATATGGATTCCATTCTTTCAAGAATTTTAAAACTCTCCTGCTTTCTAAAAAAGGCATAAGCTGTTAAAACAACAAAACATAATAAAGAAGCCAAACCAAGCTTTAACCATTTAGCAGGAAAAAGAGACAAATCCTCTTTTTTCATGGATTGAAGAAAGTTCACACTCTGATAAGGAGAGCTTTTCAAACCCTCAAGAGCCAAACCAAAAGCAATCAAAGCTGAGGGCTGACTTTCTGGGTCAATATAAGAAATTTCAGCCAAACTTTTCAATCTTGAAATATTGATGGATAGTTCTGCTGTCAAAAAAGCAGTAATGTTTTTAATAACGGCTCCAGGTCCAAAAACAACAGCCTCTTCAATCTGTATTTTTTCTTCAGCTTCAATAGCTGTTTTCAGAAGTTTTATTTTCGGAACTAAAAAACTTATTTGTTTTTTTATCAGATTAGAAAAATGAACCTGCTCCTGTGTAAAACCTTTAACCTCTGTTAAAATAAAAGATTTAACGAAAAACTCCTCCCAAGCCTTTTCTGTTTTAAGCTTGTATTGCTGCTCCATCTTTCTGACAATATCAAGCACACTCCAGTCCAAAACAGAAATATGAATCAAATGACCATCTTTATAAAACAAAATTTGGCTGTTTTGCGCTCCAAGATATATATATGCGGAACAAGTCATTGGGTTTTGAGTCTGTGATAAAGGTTTATTCCAAAACTCCAGAAGATTTGCTAAAGCCGCCGCTTCACAACTCAAAAGGTAAGGAGGGCGCTTTAACCCACCACTCCATTCAAGAAAATGATTTACATTTTCCTCAGGAGTGACAAAACACAGCGCAGAAGCTTTATTTTCATTTTGTATCCGGCAAATACGAGCATCAAAAAAAACATTATCAGGGTTAAAAGGGGATTTATCCTCAATCTCATAGGGAAGGGTTTTTAAAATTTTAAACTTTTCTTTGAATGGGAACTGAACAGAAAAGCTGGTCACAACATTTTGTGAAAGCCCATAACAAAAACGCAAAGCTTTTCCTTTGTTTTTCTTTTCAATTCTCTCAAGATGACGAAGGATAAAAAGGTTTTTTTCTTCTTGAGAAATTTGTTCATCAAAAAAATACTCATTAACAGAGTGGAGTTTTGGCTTAGCCCTTTCTAAACTTAACTCTGCAAAACAAACACTATCCTGAGTAATATGAACACCAATGTTTAACATGTTGTTATCCGTTGTTGATTTCTAAACAAAAAACTGCCCAGATTAAAAAGCCCGCTCTTTTAAAAATTTTCCTTAAAATACATTATAATTAAGGATTGACCGTATGAGTAGTTAAATTTTAGATCTTTAGAATCAGTGTTTTCAGAATTATTATCTGACTGTTCCTTCCCATGAGTTTCAGATACAGATTGATTTCCTTCTTCTTTTTGTTTTTGCCTTTGAAGCTCATTATAACGGGATTTTTGATAATTTAAAGATACAGAAGAAAGATCAAAAAGAAGAGTGGACAAATTTACAAAACTCCCTCTATATCCCCCTACAGTTTTAATGCGAAAAGCCATAGGATAAGAAAAATTCAAAATATCCAAAGTCTCATAAATATCTTTCAATTCCTCACAAAAAGCAAAATCAAATCTATTCATAAAATCGCAAAAATCTTTTTGATTTTTAAAAGGACTATAATTAGGAGAGCTTTTCTGTGTTCTTATTAAAATCTGTTTTGCCAAAGATTCAGGAATATTTAAAGCCCGTAAAACTCCCATAGGAGAATAGTTGATATTTAGGGCTTTAGCCCCATATACTGTAATAGAAGGTTTTAAAATCTCAAATATATCAAGGCTTACACCTGGGACTTTTTTTATTTCTTCAATAGAGATAAAGGAGCGGTTCAACGGCTTTTTTCCCTCTTCCAAAAATTCCTCTCGTCCCCCATTTTGACTCTCATTATCCAAATCTGTCCAATCTGACAGATTGTTTAAAATTTTTCCAAAATCAACAGCACTGTATTTATTTCCTAACTCCGGCTTATCCTCCAAGGCATTCAAAAGAATATTCATAATGGCTTCACGGGTAAATTCTCTAAGAGCAGGAAGGGGGCTTGAGAGATCATTTACATCCAACAAACCATCTTGTGGCGAAGTGAAAATCAAATAAGAGCCTTTTAGGTAAGATTGATCCATAAGGTTTTTCATTTCCTGTTTCTGATTGTCTACCATGTCCTCTGGTATGGGAAGAGGCCATGAGAAGGGAAACGACCATATAAGGTCTAAAAGAGAACGAGTCGTAGGAATCCATTTTTTGGGAACAGACTTTTCAATTCCTTTAAAAATATGAATTCTCAAGAGACTTAAACCAAGACCCGATTTGGCATTATAACGCGCCTGCAATTCATTCATGCGATAACGGCTGAACCTATACTCTATTTGAGAGTCCATCCATATTCCCTGGATAAGCGGCAGAATAATCGCAAAGACAGCCAAAATCATAAGGAATGCCGCCCCCTTTTGTTGTTTTAAATTTTTATAAAAGTTTTGCATAAAATATCAACCTGGCTCTTTGCCCCTTACAAGTATTTGTTCAGTTCCTTAGGAGCTATAATTCAACTCCTGTTCCTTCCTATGGTTTACCTTTTTCTCCTCGCGGGCCGCCTTCTGTTCCTCCCCCTATTATTGTTATTTCTGGCTCTCCTTTCGGTTTATCTTTTGATTTGTCTTTTGGAGGCTCCCATTTGGAAAAACCAGGATAATTTTTATCATAGGGGTTCCATGTTTTTAAATAAGAGGATGAAACAGGAAAGAGAAAAACTTGTGTGGAGTTTCCTTTTTTCATTTCTATTTTTATCATAGAGGGAAAAGGTATTTTTTGAGAGTAAGTAACAGGAGAATTCTCAAGGGATAAACCTCCTTCCAGCCTCCACTTCTCTCTCCATTTATCATTCATAAGATCTTCCCTATTTGCATAGGAAAATCTTAAACCTTCTAAATTTCTCAACAAGATGAGAGTTTCTTCCGGTCCTTCATCCTCATTTTCAAGTTCCCAATATCTGCTTGCAGAGCGAATCAAACACAAGCCTGAGCCACCACTCTCCCAATGACTGCAATTTTCTAGAAAATAACGAATCTTTATCCATTGAGCAGGGGCAGCAGTATCTGATTGAGATAAAGTATAAGAAACAAATTTCACTTCTTTTGCCTCACCCCTGAAACTAAAATAAGGGCTCAAAAGCATAGGCAAACTAGACCGGCTTTCTTCAATTTGATTGCTTGTCTTCGGATTCTTATTAGGATTTGGCTGGTCATCAGATTGTGAAGAATAATCCTTTTGTTCTAAAGGAAATCTAATATCCAAATTCTCATTAATATCCAATAAATAAGCCACACCATTGAAATCCTGTCTCATTAAAGACAAAACACCTGATAAAGAGCTTGTAACTTGAATACCCTGCTTAAGCTTTTTAGCATGGCGATAGTTCTGCTTAACAACTTGAGAAATAAAAGTAAACATAAAAACAAATACGCCAAGGGCAATAAGAATTTCCAATAAACTCATCCCCTGGGAATGTTTCATTATGCTTTTGTCCCTTAAAACTTTAAACCACTGTTGTTTTATAAAAAACCTCCAAATCTTCTTTTACAAGCCCCAATATTAATTTATGCCAAGACTTTTTTAAATTTTGCAAGATAAAACTAAAAATTGCGAAAAAACCGATAAAAAAATGTAAAAGGAAAACATAAAAATGAAGGAATAGACATACAAGCCTTTTAAATAAAATCATTTTATAAACCCAATGTGTTTTCCGGTATAAATTTACGAATATTCTGAGCCACAAAATCAGGAACATACTTATAATTAACAAAGTACGAAACAAGGGAATATTGCAATTCTTTACCTCTCTTCCCTCTATAATGAACTGTAAGCTTTAACTCCACTATGCTTTTAGAAAAAACATCAGTTAAAACCTGAGCCATTCTCATATTTAAGTTATCTTCAGGGATTTGAACTAAAGAGAGGAGAACCTGGGGGTTAGGCAAAACAAAGGGTTTTGTTTCATAAGACCAAAAATAATTATCTTCATTTTTAAAATCCCCTTCACCTGACCCAGAAATATTACCATCCAATTTAAGCTGTTGTTCTAATTCCAGCATTTTAATTTCCAAAAGATAGGCTATTTTTTCCAGTTGTTTTGCCTTCTTCATTCTCTGTGTATTTCCATAGGAAATTTGCACCACAATAGCAATTAAGCCTGTCAGTATAAGTATGGAGGCCAAAACTTCAATAAGAGTAAAACCCTTGATATGAGTATATTTCTTCAAAAGTATCACAGAATCAGTATGTCTTAAGAGCTGCTTAATGTAAATTCTTAGTGTTCATCCTTTTAGCAACACTGTATAATGAATTTCCACTTTGGTTTTTATAAGCTTGTTTTTTTCATGATTTTTCTATTTTTATGCAATGCATGAATAGCTGTAGCTATTCCATCAACAGAAAAATACTTGATAATCTCTCTAAATTTTCTTCTCAGAAGGACAGGAATAGATAAAATACTTGTTTTTCATAGTGATAACAATACCCTTAATAGCCAGCTTAAGTCACCATGAACCATTTATTTAACAAGCTGCAATTGTGTGTTTTTTTTAATTGTTAAGCCTTTTACAACTTACAACCAGTAAGCTCTTGAAAAAAGAAAAAATAATATATACAGGTTATAGAAACTTTCAAATAAAATGAGAGATTTGTAACTTTATGAAAAAAACTCCTTTTTTTGAATCCCATAAAAGTCAAGGAGCCCGTTTCATTTCTTTTGCCGGCTGGCAAATGCCTTTTTCTTATAAAAGTCCTGCTTTAGAGCATGTTCAAACCCGAAAAAATGGAGGGCTTTTTGATGTATCTCACATGGGACAAATAAAAGTTAAAGGCAAAGACAGCCTTAATTTTTTAGAAAAACTTTTACCTTCAGATTTAAAATCCCTCCCTACAGGAAAAGCACTGTATTCTGTTTTGTGCTCTCCTACAGGCGGTTTGCTTGATGATTTAATTGTTTATGCCTGCTCTAAAGGAGAAATTTATTTGTTGTGTGTTAATGCCTCAACTAAAGACAAAGATCTGAATTGGATAAAATCCCAGTTAAAAAAAGAGGAGGTTTATATTCAGGATGAGAGCGATCACTGGGCTTTAATTGCTGTTCAGGGGCCAAAGGCTTTTGATCTTTGCGCTAAAGTTTTTCCCTCTGTTCCTTTTCATAAAATTCCCATTTTTCATTTTGTAGAAAAGGAAGGCTGTTTGTTTTCACGAACAGGCTATACAGGGGAAGAGGGTTTTGAAATCTACATTCCATGGAATAAGTCTCTTATGTATTGGGACAAATTTTTACAGGAAGGAAAAGAGTTTTCTATCGGTCCTGTCGGCTTGGGCGCAAGGGATACACTAAGGTTGGAAATGGGCTATCTGCTGTCAGGTCAGGATTTTGACGAGACAAAAAGCCCCTTACAAGCGGGCTTGTCCTGGTTAATAAAAAATAAAGAAGATTATATTGGCAAACAAGCTCTTTTAAAACAAAAAATGGAGGGCAATTACTCAAAACTGAAAGCTTTTATTGTTGAGGAAGCCAAAGGAGTTCCCCGCAAAGGTTATAATGTGTATTCCAATAAGGGAGAGCTTGTAGGGCTTGTCACAAGTGGAGCCAGATCCCCAAGCCTTGAGAAAATGATAGGCTTGGCCTATATTCAAGGAGAACATGAAGAATATTTTTTGGATATTCGCGGCTCTAAAGTAAAAGTGCAGATTATTAAAACTCCCTTTTTGAAAAAAGACTGATATGCTGCTTGTATCCAGGACAGTATTCAGAAAAAGTTATGAACAAATGTTCTTATATTTATTCTGAGCTTGTTTGAAATTTCCTGTTTTATCCTTTTAGGCAAAGAACAAGAAAAAATGCTTATTATGCCTGCAAGAATTGGCATAACAACAAGATACAAGAAAAGATTAAATTTAAAATTACTGGAATCTTTAAACAGAATTTAGTATAAGCTTAAAAAAAGATACTCACTCTGTTTGAATTTTAAGGTTGGATAGAGGTAAAACAAACTAAAAATTCAAATAGGACTCAGTATAAAACAATTTAAAGCTTTTTTTAACTAGCAAGGAGAAACAAAATGAGTGATGAAACCCCACGCAGGTTGATTATACCTGAAGATAATTACTATTACACCCCAACCCATGAGTGGATTTTTATGGATGATAAAAATTCTATAACTGTGGGTATTACCTATTACGCCCAGGACAGCTTGGGGGAAATTGTTAGTTGGAAGCTTCCTCAAAAAGGACAGTTTTTTGAAAAAGCTCAACCCTTTGGCTGGGTGGAAAGCAATAAAAGTGTAAGTGATATTTATATACCTGTTTCTGGGGAAGTTGTAGAGGTTAACCATTCCCTTACCCCCAGTCTTATCAGCGATAAGCCTATGGATG
Organism: Bdellovibrionales bacterium; assembly: GCA_965116175.1. GTDB lineage: Bacteria > Bdellovibrionota > Bdellovibrionia > Bdellovibrionales > UBA1609 > JACOND01. The sequence continues at coordinate 1,267,144 of OZ220490.1, forward strand.
AAGGCTGGCTGGTACGGGTGGAAATTGCCAGAGAGAGTGAGTTGGCTTCTCTTTTAAACCCTTCAGCTTATAGAAAACTGATTGAAGAAGAGATTAAAAGTTTGGAATAAAAAATACACTCTTTAAAGCCCGCGTGGCGGAACTGGCAGACGCGCTAGACTTAGGATCTAGTACCTTTATGGTGTGGGGGTTCGACTCCCTCCGCGGGCACCATTTTTCTATAATGCCTTGTAATTACTAGGCTTTTTTATACAAAACAGCGCTCTAACGGGAATTTTTAAAAAGGTTTTAAAACAACTAAAAATTATTTTTAAATGTTAGTTATTCCTTTGGAACAATTAACTCTCTTTAAAGATAAGGGAAGCGGTTTTCTCCCCCGTCTCTGAACTCAAGAGAGCAACAGTTTTTGCATACACCTGAGTTGTTTTCTGTTCCGAATGTCCAAGACTGGCTTGAACCGCAGACAGATTTTTTGTCGTCATTAAAGCCAAAGTGGCAAAAGTATGACGGCAAATATGAGTGGAACGCCAAGGGGAGTTTTAAAGCTATAAAACCAGCATTAAAAGCCGATTGAACAGCATGTATTTTAAAAGCTCTCCCTCTTTGTTTGTAAAAACCAAATCATTGACAGCCTCTTCCCTCATTACCCTAAGAATATCTTTTAATTTCTCAGGAAGAATAAGAAGCCGAGCTGAATCAGCCGTTTTTGTGACTTCATCCAAGCTGGGGGTTTTATTTACTCTATCCCAGCTGACCCGCCTCAAAATCCGAATCAGACCTCTTTTTAAATCTACTAGTTACGACTTGATCTGACACTGTTTGAAAAGATCAGGGTTACCCGTTTTGATAAGGATGTAAATCTATCAAAACATAAAGGAGGTAAGCCATGATAGAAAATAGCAGAAAAATCATAAGAAATAAAGTTGGTTTGCTGAATTTAGCAGAACAACTCGGTAATGTGTCAAGAGCCTGTAAGGTGATGGGCTTTTCAAGAGATACATTTTACAGGTATAAAATGGCTTTTGAGCAAGGAGGTGTTGAGGCTCTTTTAGAGACTTCCAAAAGAAAGCCAAATATGAGGAATCGTATTGATGAAGCTATAGAAGAGGAGGTTCTTCGTTTATCTTTTGAATATCCTGCTTATGGTCAAGTCCGTATTAAAAATGAGCTGTCTAAAAAAGGGATGAAGATATCCCCTTGTGGAGTGAGATTTGTTTGGCTAAGACATGATTTAGAAACGATAAGCAAAAGGTTGAAATATGTAGAGGAAAAAGCAGCTAAGTCTGGGGGAGTTCTTACAGAGAGTCAAATACAAGCTGTAGAGCGTTTTCAGCAAAGCCGTATAGTTCATGGAGAGATAGAGACAGAACATCCGGGGTATCTTGGGAGTCAAGATACTTTTTATGTTGGGACCTTAAAAGGAGTGGGGCGAGTGTATCAACAGACCTATGTAGATACTTATACGAAGATAGCTCATTGTAAGCTCTATAAGATGAAGACGCCGATTACAGCAGCTGATTTATTAAATGACAAAGTGTTGCCTTTTTACGAGCAGGAGGGTTTAGGGATTTTGAGGATTTTAACAGACAGGGGGACTGAGTTTTGTGGGAAGCCAGAGAGTCATGACTATGAGCTTTATTTAGCTTTGAATGATATTGACCATACGAAGACAAAGGCTCGTCATCCTCAGACGAATGGGATATGTGAGAGGTTTCACAAAACCATTTTACAAGAGTTTTATCAAGTGACATTTAGAAAGAAGATTTATACTAATATAGAAACTTTACAAAAAGACCTTGACGAGTGGTTGTATAGGTATAATTATGAGCGGACGCATCAGGGGAAGATGTGTAATGGCAGGACCCCAATACAAACTTTAAAGGAAGCAAAGTATTTGTGGGATGAAAAGGTGGGACAGGTAAATAGAAAAACTGACAATTAGGAGATAACTGACACGGGTAACTGTCAGATCATATATTAACTAGTACAATTAAATTCTGTCACAGTAGAAAAAAATATGTCTCGTTTATTTTTTTTGTCCCAAACAGCTCCAAAGCCAATATCCGACATAATCCGCCGAATAGCCCCTTTAGCCGTTCCTTTAACCTCTAATATCTTCTCATTCATTGGATGATTCCTTTTTTAACAGTTTCCTTTGGCTTTTTTAAGCATAAAATTATCAAACTATAAAGTAAAAAATATTCCTAAAGTATTTTTATAAAGAAATGCAGTCTTTTATAATAAGTTTAGGTTATTTAAGGTGATGTGATCCTATTTAAATTTTTATTTTTAAGATTTTTACTTCTAGCTAGTGTCATTGTCTTTTGGGAAAGATTAAATGCTTGTTTAATTTTTTGTAGATCTTTATAATTGAAAGGGTGTAAAAGTATATGGTTTATAACAAGGTATTTTGTGACCTCTTCAGCTGTTTTAGAAAAATCCATGTCTTTAATTGTTTCAGATATGCTTTTTATTGGTAAATTTTTACAATACCACATACCAACACCATATTTAATAACTTTAGAGATAGGAGTGCCTTTTTTATCACATATACTTCCTATAATTGTATTAAGTTTATCTGATCCTAGTGAATGAATAATAATATGAATAAAGCCCTGAACTGTATAAAAGTTTAAATTCCAAAAAAGTTTCTTTGCTATCTTATGCAATTTTTCTTCTTTAAATCTCTCATCATCTTTTCTAATAATTGCTTCAATTTTTTCTTTAAGGTAAGATATACACACCTTTTGTTCATCTGGATTTTTAATAATATCAAAAAAAGAAGATAGTATTCTTAAGTGAATATCTATTGCTTCTGATAAAATCATCTCTACCTGTTTTTTTTCCAAAGAACCTGATCTGTTTTTCACAATTTGTCCCATAGTTTCAACAGTTCTTATACTACGTCTTAATTGTTTTGAAATTTCAGTTTCTGATTTATAGTCTCCTATATGGTTGTTTTCTTCTATTTCATCAACTTTTTCTAAAGCTTCTTTCCTCTCTTTCTCATAGTTACTAGGTTTTTCTGGCAAACAAGCTTTAGTTACAATTTCACTCTGTTCATCAAAAAATTTCATGTCCTGTTTTGATAATGTCGCCGGGATAACCCGATGAAACAGTGATTTTGAGACATCTAAGATTTCCTCTAAAATATATGGATCACTAGAATGATGAACCAAAAAAATTGTTATATAAGCATTGTTATCATTATGTAAATTACCAATGATATTTTTAACTTCAGACTTAACCCCATCTTCATTCAGTTTATTTGACATATATCTTGCAACAAAAAAATAATAAATGTAAGGGTAATTAAAGTAACAGTTACCAAAATTATTTTTTGAGATGATCTTTGTCCTATACAAAATGTCAAATATCTTTTGATGAGAAATAGTTAGATAGTATTTCTTTTCATACTTTTCTAGAAAGCTACGAAGATCATTCTGATTTATTTCATTTTCTCCTCTTTTAAAAAAAATATACGATAATTCAGTTAAAATATTTAGATAAGTGTCTATCTCATCGGAGGGCACCTTTTGTTTAAAAAGATAAGCATAAATTAGAATCTCATAACAGTAACCTTGAGATGTTATCTGGTTATTTATTGGTTTCTCTAACATCTCATGACCACTTAATATTGACAAAATAAAGATAGGGTAGGATGGCATAATTCCAGTGTAAAGAACATTTTTACCTAAACCCTCATTTATTTGTTGAGTTTTCTGATCTATAGATTTTAAAAAGGTATTTTCGTCATTATTTGCTGGTTTTCCTATAGACAACCATTTCTTAATCAATTTATCTCTAAGAGAGTTATTAAATTCTTTAATTTTATACTTAAAATGATTTTTGATATATTGTTCATTCACAACATATAGTGTGAGCTTATCATCTGATGTTAGAATTTGATATTTAAACTCTGATAAATTATTGATTATTTTTGATTTATTTTTTAAAAGATGAAAATTATCAACTATGGGTACAATTTTATCTTTGCCTATGTCTTCATAAGAAACTATATCTTTATATTGTTTTTTATATTTTTTTATAATTATATTTTCAAAATGCCCTCGATAATCAGTTTCTTCAGAGAGAAAAATAGGAACTAAGTTTTTCTTTCTTAGTTTAGTAAAAATATGCTTACATAGAGTTGTTTTTCCAGACATATCTTGACCAGATATTAAAATTTTTTTATTTTGCATTAATTCATCAACAATCTCTTTTGAATTTATATTCTGACTTTCTATTTCTTGATCTCCATGTTTTGATAGATTAGGGTCAATAAATATATCTTCCAATAATAACTTTGTCTTTTGAGAGTGTGTTTGAGTCAATATTTCAGCATTGTTTAGAAAATCTTTAAATTCTGTTGATATATCTATTTTCATTATTTGCAGTTCTTTATTTGTAATTTCTTTTATTTGATCACATACTTGAGTCCAGACCTTCTTTCTGTCAGAATCAGAAAAGGAATCTATTGGTTTAGCGTCTTGAGGTAGAGCAAGATAATTCTCTTTTAATCCAGTTTTACTTTTCCAATCACAATCAGACAATATTATTGGACACAAATGAACGCAATCTTTATCTTTTTTTAATTGTTTGGCACGATTAAGCTCTTCCTTACACGATTTAGAATTAAGAAAATCAGAAGATAAAAATATACATATAATATTAGAAGAATTTAATTTTTCAAGAATTTTAAGCTTATAATTTTGTCCTATTCGAACCTCTCGATCCCGCCAATAAATAATATTTTTTAATTTAGAAATGTGCTTTTCAAATTCTTCAATGAATTTTTCATCTTTATGACAATAACTTATAAACAAATGTAATTTATCTGAATTTACTTTATCTTTTTGAAAAAAGTCTTTATCAAAAAAACTTAATTGATTAGAAGAATTCTTATCCATAAACACAAAATACCTCATGAATAAAAATCTATCAACCTCTTTTTCCTACCTATATGATAAGAATAAAGATTAAATACATTTATTCATTAGGTTATGATCAATAATTAAAAATATATATTATGGAATTTAATAAATTGGTTATCAATTTAAAAAATATTTTACAAACTTGCTGGAGGAGGAGAATAGGTTTTTTCTAGAGATCGACGGCCAGATAAAGTTAAACTTTCTGCTAAAGGACCTTTGTCTGTTTGTTTGACATAGACATGAACTTTATCACCAATTTTGAGCTCTTCAAAAGTAACATCTTCAAAAGAGGTTAAAGTATTAAAAAAGACATCATCTTCCATACCTTTTACTTGAATGAAACCATATTGCATCTTTTCACCAAATTTTAGGTCATCATTTATAAGAATTGTGATTTTTCCTTTTACAATCATTTTTCCTCCAAATCATTTACTACATTAAACCTGTTTCATTTTCAATTTAATAATTTTTAGATGGTGTTATGCAATATTTTGAAATAAACTCTTTAGGATTTTTGATGCTTGGCGGTAATCCTGGAGCTATCACTTTCTGACCTTTTTTTTCTTTTGCATGAAGCTCTGTATTTAAGTTAAGTAAAAACTCTAAAATATCTTTATTTTTTTTCATTCCATAAGCTTGTCGGACAAGATCATCCAATCTCCCGTGAGCTGATTTAAGTGGGTTTTTTCCAGTATCCCCAAGTGTATTGTAAAGCTCTCTAAGCCCCCAGTTATTTTTTAACATGGTATCTTGTCTTATTTGCATTAAATTTTGAACAGCAAAAGAAATTTTCTGTATCTGTGATTTTGTAGGATTTTGAGGCCAGGGGAATGTAGAAAAAACAGTATCCCCTGTATATCTATAAGCATGGGCTAAAGTTGAGCAACGGGCTTTAATCCATTCAAAGTGAAAACAAGAATGCAATATCCCAAATGAATAATTATCTTCAAAAGGAAAAGTTATTATTAGATCATTTGAGTGAATCTTGTTTGATACAAACTCAAACACAGGTCGAGAAGATACTCTTGGCACAGCAATATACTTATTTATGTTACGGATAGCTTTTAACAAATCTGGACGATTCCTCCAGTGCCTCCACCAATGGTTAAGATGGGCATTCCAATCTTTAGGTTTGCCGTGTTTTTTAATTTCGTTTTCTGCTTTATTCTTAACATCTAAAAGAACGGTATTTTTTATATGCTGAAATGGCTCTTTATACCTTTTTGCCTCTAAAATGGACATTTGACCAAAATCAATCACAAATCTTTCAGGTATTCTTTTGTTTCCCAATAAATCTCTTCCAACAAATAAGGGAAATATCACTTCAGAGTTTTTTTTATTTTTCTTTATATAGATCTTATATTTTTCCTTAGAAAGATAAAAATCTGAAGAGCCTGTAATTTGACCTTGAAAGCATTTTTTTGGTTTCCTATTAAATTTTAAAGTGTATGCATCCTTAACAGAGATTTTATAGCTCAAAGAGGAGTTAATTTTTTTTGGTGTTTCTATTTTCCATGGGCTTGTCACCTTATTTCCTAATTGTGTAAATAATTTCTTTTTTCCTTGAACCTTTCCTTTAATCCAGTTCACAATAGAGACATGAACATGAGCTTCTCCACTCCAGACTTGAGTTGATACAGCTGATGTGATTGTGCCTTCATTTTTTACAATATAATCCAGCCCTCCTTCTCTAGAGTAATTTTCACGAATCGTATTAGTGCCAACAAATCCTGCTCTTTGTCCATTTTTAAGATTATCATGGGCTTTCCTAAGCCAATAGACACAATAATCTGCCCTCCCAGGGACATCTTTAAAATGTTTTCTAACTTTATTTACATATTCTACAGGTAATTTTATTTTCATTTTTTTAGAACTTAAAAAAGGCGGATTGCCTATTATAGCAGAGACCTCTGGCCATTTAGCAAATAAAGCATCTTCAGAAGAAAAGTTACTCTCCAAGTCATCAAATGGCAAAGAAGGATCATGGACATTACATTCATCTGCTGACATTTTTCGGCCAATAGATAAAGCTACTTTAGCCAGTTCTAATCCAAATTCATTTGTATCGATTCCATAAAAATTTTTTGGAGAAACAGCAAAACTCCTCATTTGTTTCAAGTTTTCTCCTAATTCTTCTAATAACTCTACTTCCAGATTTCTCAGTTCTCTAAAAGCAACATAAAGGAAGTTACCGCTTCCACAGGCAGGATCTAAAACTTTAAAATCTCTTATTTCTAATAGAATTTTTTTTAAATCTCTTTTGCTTTTTGATTTTTTAATCTTTTCTTTAAAAGGCTGAACAATAGTTGGATAAACAATCTTCTGAATATCTAGTTCACTGGTGTAATGTATTCCATGACCATGTCTTAAATCTTTTTCCATACTAGATTCAAATATAGATCCAAAAATAGAGGGGCGAACCTTACCCCAGTTCTCTGCTGAAGCCTCATAAATAAGATGAATTTCCTTATGGTTTAATTCTACAAGATCTACTCTATCAAATAATCCACCATTGAAAAAAGGAATCTTCTTATAATTTTTTGGCTTATCTTTAATGTTTTCAAAAGCCATAGATTGAAGTAATTTTTTTAACTCCTCTTGATCTATTTGTTTTTTTACTATGCCTAAAAGTATCTTTTGAACAGTATATTTAGGGATTAAACCAACATCTTCTGAAAATAAAGCAACCACTATTTGTAAAATAAATTTTTGAGCAGCTTTTGCATCAACATTTCTTTTTATCAATGAATAGTAAATATGTCCTACTTTACCAGCAACTTCTTCAGTAACTTTAATATTGTAATTGTCAAAAACGGGTTTTTCCTCTTTGGGAAATAAAAAAGCCAATGGCCCCCAGTTATTTGGAAGATCTTTTATTTCTAGCTTATGGACAGGATCATGAAGCTGTTGATTAAAGTCATAAATCCAAAAATCATCAAAATTACATAAAACTGTATATTTTAATCTCGGGATCCGATGTATCCAATAATCAAAAGCTTGATCATAATATTTTTGAAGATTCTCTCCTCTCTTTTTTAATTCGATAATAACTCTGGGCTCCCAAATAAAATCAGCAAATCCTCTTTTACCTTTCCGCTTTTTGATAAGCTCTTCACAAGTCGCCCCTACCTCCTTGATTCCTGCATTTCCAAAAGCTTGTAAAAGATGCTCAAAAAAGATTTGACCTTCACCTTTTTCATTTCCTGTGATATATTTTTGAAAATAAATTAAAAACTCTTTAAGTTTTTGTTTCCTGCTGTTTGTTTTCATGATGTCCCTATTTAAAAACAGATTATCCTAATTTTTAAGTCATTCTTCAAGCAGTTCTTTTATAAAAAATTGGTTCATGGTGACTTAAGCTAACTATTAAGGTAGTTAACTTATTGTTATTACTATGAAAAACAGGTATTTTATCCGTTCCCATATTTCTGAGAAGAAATTTAGAGAGATTATGAGGTATTTTTCTGTTGATTTAACAGCAACACAAATAGCTATTCTATCTAAAACCAATCGCAAAACAATCAACAAGATACTTAAACAAGTGAGAATAAATATTACAGAATTTTGTGAAAAAGAAAGTTTATTTAAAAAAGGAGAAGTGGAAATAGATGAAAGTTATTTTGGAGCTAAACGCATTCGTGGAAGAAGAGGAAGAGGGTCTTATGGAAAAACCATTGTATTTGGACTTAAGCAAAGGGCAGGTAAAGTTTATACCCAAGTTATTAAAAACTGCTCTCAAAAAGCCATTATTCCCCTTATAAATCAAAGAATATCTAAGTCAGCTATTGTTTATACAGATGGATTTAAGACTTAATGATGGTTTGGTGAATATGGGGTATAAGAAACATTATCGTGTTCATCATGGAAGAGATGAATTTGCTAAAAAGGAAAAAAAGAAGATTAGAAATCATATCAATGGAATTGAAAACTTTTGGGGTTTAGCTAAAGTCAGATTATCAAAGTTTAGAGGTATGAATAAAGATACTTTTTACTTGCATCTTAAAGAATGTGAGTTTAGATTTAATTTGTACATTTAATTATAGAAATGATGACTTGTATATATTATTGTTAGAAATAATCTGCTTAAGTCAACATGAACCTATATTATCAGGAGGATAAAACTTTTGAGAAAAAAAAACCTGCACAAATTACTACTCTAAAAAATAAAAAACTTATTCCATTTGGCTGGTATGGCGGGAAATTTAGTCACTTGAATTGGCTGTTGCCACTACTGCCTAAGTCTCATCACTACTGCGAACCATTTGCTGGTTCTGGAGCTGTATTGTTTAATAGAACTCCCTCTATGATTGAAACATATAACGATTTAGATGGGGAAGTTGTAAATTTTTTTAATATCCTTAGAAATAATAAAGAACAGCTGATTGAAGCTATTGGATTGACACCATTTTCAAGAGAAGAATTTTCTAAAGCTTGTAAATTAGACCCTAACCTTACTTCATTTGAGCGAGCTAGAAGATTCTATATTCGTGCAAGACAAGTAAGAACTGGTTTAGCTCAAAAAGCATCTCTTGGTCGTTGGGCAAACTGTAAAAATACATCAAGAAGAGGCATGTCAGGCGTAGTTTCCAGATGGCTTGGAGGGATAACTGCTCTCCCAGAAATTGCTGAAAGATTATTAAGAGTTCAAATAGAAAACAGACCAGCCATTGAAGTTATAAAGCTGTATGATTCTCCAAAAACTTTATTTTATTGTGACCCTCCATATATTCACTCAACGAGAGGAGACTCAAGAGCTTATTTTAATGAAATGAATGATAAGGAGCATGAAGAGTTAGCTAAAGTTTTAAATACTGTAAAAGGTTTAGTAGCAATCAGTAATTATGATTGTGATTTAATGAGAAATCTTTATCCTAAAAGAAAATGGTTTAAAATTTCTGGGCCTGAAAAGCTTATCCACTCCACTAAAGATATACGAGTAGAAAACTTATGGACTAACTATAATCCTAAAAGAATAATGTAAAGGCTTTATGTTTTGATAGACTACATCTTTATCAAAACGGGTAACCCTGATCTTTTCAACAAGTGTCAGATCATGTCTTAACTAGTACATATTAAACTATAGTTCTGGAGATTTTTCATTACTATTCTGAAACAAAGAAGGTTGCAAACTTAATATTCTTTCATTAGCTATTTTCACATAGTCTTCATTTATTTCGTAACCTACAAACCTCCTGCTATTTTTTAATCCAACAACAGCTGTAGTTCCACTCCCCATAAATGGATCTAAAATAATATCATTTTCAAAAGAATAAAGTTGGATAAGACGAAATGGCAGCTCTTCAGGAAATGGCGCAGGATGACCTATTTTTCTAGCGGATTCTGTGTTCATATTCCAAATAGATTTTGTCCATTCAATAAACTGTTCTTTTTGAATTGTGATTTTTTTATTCTGTTTTTCTCTTTTGTAAGCTCCTTTTGAAAAAATTAAAATATATTCATGCACATCCCTTAAAGTGGGGTTAGACGGGGAACACCAGCTTCCCCACGCTGTAGAAGTTCCTGAAGAAGCGGACTTATTCCATATAATTTCCCCTCTCATTAAAAAACCTATATCTATCATCATTTTGGAAATGTAATCAGAAAGGGGAATATAAGGTTTTCGTCCTACATTGGCTATATTAATGCAAGCTCTTCCTCCATTGACCAAAACCCTATATGTTTCTGAAAAAACTTTATTAAGAAAGTTTAAATACTCTTCTAAAGATAAATTTTCATCATAATCTTTTGAAACATTATAAGGAGGAGAAGTTATCATTAAATGAATTGTTTTGTCTGGCAATTCAGACATCTTTGTTGAAGATTTTAAGAAAATTTGGTTAATGGCATTTTCTTGAATTGACCCTTCTATATTATTTTGTGTGTCTTCTTTGAAGTTTAAATTTTTATACAGTTTTGACTCATAAAACAAAGAAGAGTCATGCCCTTGTCTTCCTGAGCTTCCAAAAGATTCAGTGCGTGTTTTGTTTTTTTTCATAAGACCTCTTCAATTAATTTTAAAAACTTCTCAGCTTTTCCTTCTATACTTTTTTCCCTATTTGATTTAGAGATAATTTGTCCTAATTTGCTCTTCACAGTCATTGCAGAAAAATAGATTGTATGAGAATGCATTAAGTTCCCAAAAAACTTTTCCAAGTCTTTTTTATTTTCAACAGTTTGAAAACCTTTTTTTGGAGTGTTCTTGATTACACCTTTTTTTTGGAAGCAATGAAGGATTAAGTGACAAAAAACCTTGTATAATCCCCAAATTCTTTAGAGAATCAACTTTTTTTTCATAGTGTTTTGTAATAGGTGAATTTCCTAAAACAATCAGGGGAATATTTCTTGTACATGGATTTGCTACCCTTATGCTGATTAATTTCCCTATAGCTTTTAACATGGAATCAGATCTTAATAAGGAAGGATTTCCTTTATGAGTCGTATAATCTCCTATCCATTTAACAATTTTCTTATTTTTATCAAATTCATAATTTGAAAGTATGCTCATTTTTATTTCAAAAATTATTTTTATGTCCTGATATTTCTGATACTGTTTATCACTTTTACAAAAAGCAATATCTGCGCTGGATTGCTTAGATAATCCAGCTTCTTGGCATATTACATTAGTTACAGCGTATAAATTAAACTTGCAAGCTATCGGAGAAAGTAGTTGCTGACACCATTTTTCTGTAAATTGTCCAATAAGTGAATTTCTACTTTGTAATGTGTGTCCTGGTGACACTATATTTTTTGGAATGTAGGCTAAATACGGTTTTAACTCTCTTAAGTGGTATTTCCCTAAATCTTCTTTTAATAGAGAAGTCCAGTTTATTTGCTTATAGTCTTCAATAAGTTTTTGTAATTCCTCAGTCATCATACGCCTTATTAAATTCATTAAAATCTTTAATCATTTGATTTTTTAGCTTTTCTCTTTTTTCAGAGATTGCGCCGGCTGGCAGAGAAATTCCATTAACTATCTTTTGAGGATAGCGAGATTCCATCCATTTTTCAAAAGAGTATTTTAAAGATCTATTAATTTTAGATTCAGCTATATAAAAAGCTTGAATTAGTTCATCTTCTTCTGAAGAAAACCTTTCTGCGCTTTTTGAACTGTTCCAGTGCTCAAAGGCTTGTATAAAATTATCTAATTTATAATTAGGAAATTGTTTATTTATATGAGTATTCCCAAGCCAAACATCAGAAATAATACGGGCGTCATCTCCTCTTCTATAGGGAACAACTCTAACAGTATTATCTTCTTTCAGCCATTTTTTTATCTCTTCTTTGGGAGTAGATCCGCCAACACCCTTTAATTTTATAAACCAAGTTCCCTCCACCTCTACAACATTCGGTTCTACTATTTTTGTTATTTTATAGTATCCCGGTTCAAAATTTAAACTCTTATTCATCTGTCAAGATATCTTTATCGTTTTTCTTGAGAACTTCTACTTTATTATCTCTAAGGTTTCAAATAGATTTATTTTTTTGTTTTTCAAAATGATCAAAAGTTTTTCTGCTAAATTTCCCATAAATAATAATTTCTGATCTTGGTATAATGACTTCCATATCAGCAAGATCAGATTTATTTTCATATTTGGGATAATAAGTGCTCCATATTACTTTTCTTGTTTTTTCATCTCTATATCCACTTTTAAATGGCACTATAGAAATGGTTTGGGATTCATGTCTTGATTTTGGATTTTCTGGGTACTTCCATAAAAGCCCTTGATAAGTTTTTTCATTTTTAAGAGTAAGTAAAACTTCTTTGTTTTCCCATTCAATACACTTTTTATAGAAATTATCATGCGCCGGTAAAAATATCCATCTGGAAATAACTCCCCATTGAGCAAATAAAAACCATATAACAGCGAAAACAATCGCAATAACTAGTATAATTACCTGTTTTATCAACTCCTTATCAATATTAATTGTTTCTGTAATTAGCTCAGCAGGCAACCAAGTAAGAGATGCTATAAAAACAAGAAAAAACAAATAAGGCCAGCCAGACAAACTGATAGCACCATCAGGCCGTCTTTTATTGTATAAATAAAAACAAATCCAGGGATAACCCATAGAACATTATGCAACTCTAACATACAACTTTATGATTTATTTTCTGTTTTAACTGATTGATTATGAGCTTGAATGGATTTTTGCACTTCTGGATCCTTCCAAAGCTCTTCTGCTGTTGGCCAAGGTTCAGACACTGTTCCTTTTCCTTGAATCACTCTCTCCCAGTATGTCGGCTTATTTTGCTCATTTTGATAGTGTTTTGTTGTATTCTCTTTATTTTCATTAGACATAAAAAACCTCCCTGTCAGTTTGTTTGAACAGATTTGGAATGTATCCAATTAAGTGTTTTATATATCAATTTTTTCTTTCTGCTTTATAAGATTTTTTCCAGCTTATTGGGCTTGCCTCTGCCCTTATATAAAACAAAATACAGGCTTTTTCAAACAATATCAGCCTAATATTACACTTAAAATCAAGAAAAACCAAATAAAAAGCCCTTGAAACAGGCATTTTTCAGACTTTTTTCAGAAAAAATGTCGCAAGTTTGTCGTAAGTTTGTCGCAAGTTTAAAGCTTTTCCCTTAAATAATAGGACTTCTGATTTGTCGCTCCCTTAGTTTGAAGTATCTTTTTATCAAGCATGTCCTTTAGGTCTCTCTGCAATGTTCTCTTATTGATCTTAGGGACAGTTTTATCTTTTGTTTTTTTATCCGCTCTTCCTATTTTCAAACACAGTTTTTCAAAGTCTTGTGGTATCAGTCTTTCATTTTCAAAAATATATTCAAGAATGACAGCCTGTCTTTTTGATAAATTATGATTTTGTATTAAGGCAGTTTTAAAAATGACTTTTTTTCCTATATCCATAACACTATTCATTTGAAATAAAAAAGCTTTTACAAAATACTCAAGCCAGCTTGTCATATCCATATTGTTCTCTCTGACTGACTGAATGGCATTATAAAAATTTGCCCGGTCTTTGTCGTAATATTCACTGATAGAAAAAAGCTTTTTAAAATCATAGTCTGACTTATAAAGATAAAAAGCGCAAAGCAATCTAGAAGTTCGTCCGTTCCCATCAACAAAGGGATGGATATAAACAAATTGGAATTGGATAATTCCGCTTTTTATGACAGGGTGAATATTGGATTCCTGATTGATCCATTCCACAAAGCTTTTCATAAGAGCGGGGACTTTTTCTGGTTTAGGAGGTATATAAATAATTTCCTTTGTGACGGCATTCCCTACATAGTTTTGTATATCCCTGTACATTCCCGGCTTAGCGCTTCCCCCGCGAACTCCTTTAACCAGCTCTTTATGAATTTTCTTAATCAAAGATTCTGTAATGCCTGCGTTTGTTTTTAAGTAATTTGACAAAAGCTTAAAGGCGTCTCTATAGTTTTTAACTTCTTTTATATCCTGCTCGCTGGCGCCGGATATTTTGCGGCCGGATAAAATCTTTTTAGACTGGTTAAGAGTCAGCTCTGTTCCCTCTATATGTGTTGTATGATGTGTCTCTAAAAGCAAAGCGTTTTGACTCATCTTCTTAACCCAGCTTTTTGAAAGATGAGCCGCTTCTAAAAAACCTCTGGCCTTTTCAATCTGCATGAGATAATTTAAAAGGCTTTGGCTTATTTTAAATTTTGGAGCAAACTTTGGTTTCATAATGTTGATCCATGATTGATATTTTAAGCTGATTTTTTCAGGAATTTGTCTTTTTTAAAAGCTTTAAGAGCATATTCTTTAAGCGCGTTTAACCTCTTTTTATTTTTTCCGGTTTTAAAAGTATTTAAAACCTTGACATTTTTGTCAAATTGATCAGTAAATATTTATATATCATGCTTCTACAAATGGCAAGTTGAGGCTACCCTCGGGCGGCCTTCTTTTTATTATGAGAGCAATCACCTATATTGACGGATTTAACCTTTTTTATGGTTCTTTAAATAAAGAGTCCTTATAAAGGGGGATTAAATTGGAAGCACTGATAATAAATATCTCCCCTGAGTATTATTCTATTATCTGTATTAAATACTTCACAGTTCGCATATCTCTGCAAAAGCTAAGAAAAGAATTTAAAAAACCAGTTTCTTGATAAAAATATGAAAACTTACCTCCCTTCCCCCCATTTATTAAACCAATCTCTGTTGATTTTTATTTTAAGTCTTTATGTTGCGACAGCTCATATCTTTTTGCCTTTATCAAAAAAAAAAGAGTTTTTATTTTTATATGAGTGGAGTTTATTTGTTAACATGCCTAGAGCCTTTATTTATGATATCACTTGGGATGGAGGAAAAACTTTTTTAGTTAGAGATTATAGAGGGCAAGTGGAGGGAACAAAGGCTTTGTCTAGAAAATGGCACACTTTTTTTTACTTATTAATAAACAAAAGAGAGAAAATAAAAAAATATCATTCTATAATTTTAAAATTTTGTGAATGTAAAAATATATACCTTGTAAAATTAAAAGGAAGTCTCACGGATCACATTATCTATAAAAAGCCGTTACAAATTGAAGAGTTTAAAAGTTTATGAAGTTTTTTCTGAAAATTTACTATTGCCTCTTTCTTTTTGTTTTATATGGACTATCCTATAGATTGATTAACTATATTCCTACTTTAGAGCCGGACTATATTTTTTTTGCAAAGCCTTTAAGTGTTTTTGAAGTCCCGCTTATAGCGCATTCCGCTCTTTTTCTAATAGCTTTCTTTCTAACTCTTTTTTGCATTTTTAAGCCTTATAGAATTTTAAGAATAGCACAGAGTTTTTTTGTTCTCATTGTTTTTTCAGTCCTTTATTCTTATGGAAAAGTGAATCATTTATATCATCCGTGGATCCTATCAAGCCTTTTCATTTGTTTTTTCAATGAAATTAAGCCCTTAAACAGCCGCAAAAATTTTTTTTCCTTCGTTTGATACAAGGCATTCTTTTAAGTCATTATTTTATCTCTGGGCTTTGGAAGCTAAGAAGTTTGTTTAAATCAGAGTTCCAGTATTCATTTCAAAGTATTATAACAGAATACATTGCTTATGGTATCGCTGAAAGGCCACCTTATAATAACCCTCTTTTAGATTTTCTTCTCTATCAACAGCCATGGCTCTTAAGCCTTGGCTATATCTGTGTTTTGCTTTTTCAAATTACGAGTTTAGCTCCTATATTTTTAAATAGATTTTTTGTTTTCTATGGAGTTTTAGCCTGTTTATTTCATCTTGCAACAGGGATTGCCCTTGGTATTTATTTTCACCCAACAGTTGGAGCGGTGTTGTTCTTTTTTATTATAGCAGAGGGTATAAGAGAGTATAAATTTTCTAAAATCCAAAAACCAAAAATAAGATCAGTAATTTCTATAGTAGAAAGATTTAAGTCCGCCATTGGCCTATAAATATAAGGCTGTTCTGCTGTCTGTCTCTTTATAATTTCCTGCTGTTTATTCTTCTATTCGTCAAGATAAATGTAGGTAAGACGTATGATAACTGGTCATGCAATTCCATGCATATCTTTAACTAACTTAGAAAAAATTATAATTCCAAATCCAAACAGAATAATTCAAAAAAGGATTTCTAAGAAAATAAAATGAGTAATTAGTTTAAGTCAAACTCAACATAAAGAAATGTTATCTATCAAAAAATACATAGAACTCACAAAACTAAATAGCTTAAATTGATTTAATTTCTTTCATTTTTTTTTGAGAAATTTTAGAAATATAAAAAATTTTTTCAACAAAAAAACTCTTTTGTAAAATCTTTACTGAAAATTTACGGGATACTCTATTTAAGAAAAGTTATTGGAGTTATCAAAAGAATCTGAAAGGAGCGTTTTATTGGTTTTCTTGATTATTTTTGTGTTTTGAAGTATTGTTCTGCACAAGATTCTTTATTGACAATGCTATTTACTTTTATCTTTGTCTATAGCCTCTAGGCATTTTATTATTTGATTCCTAAAACTATCAGGGTTATTAACATTATGCTCTCTTATGAAATTTCTTTTTTGATTTTCTGTCATATTTTTCGTAGAAGGATCATTAGCCGTTTCTACCAACAAACTTTCATCCCTCTTAATAGAGGTGTTTTTTTGATTATTCTCCTCTGCTGCAAAAGACAGTTCTGGACTGATAATTAAAAAAATAAGACATAACTTTATTATTATCGGCATATTTACATCTGGCTAAGAATTATTTTTTCCTTTTGCTTATGTCCCGGTTGTATTTTTAATAATTATAGGAAATACTTAATTCACTAACCCCTCTCTTTAGAAAAAAGTATGATTAAGGAACTCACTTCTTTTAAAGTTAACTGTTGTTTTGTATATTTCATTAATATGATGTTGACTTTAGCATAGCCCTAATGAACCACAAATAGAACAAGATTTGATCTATGACACAGTTTAGAATAAACGAGTTATTCAATATTGAATTCAATTTTACAAAATCTGGCAATAGGAATAAATCCACCCCCCCCCTATTATTTTGTCCTGTTTTATATTCATCCTATAATAAATTTATATAGACCTCATACTCTGTTTTTTATACAATTCTTCATAATGTCTGAGCAAAAAAGTTTTTCTCTTTTTAACCCCAGCTCTGAGCATAAAGCGCTTAGAGATATGACAGCTGACTTTGTTCAAAAAGAAGTGGAGCCTCAAGCTTTGGAATTTGACAAAAAAGAACAGTTTAATTTGAATTTGTTTCGCAAATTAGGCTCCTTGGGCTTGCTCGGCCTTCTTGTAGGAGAAGAAAGGTTTGGCGGTTCTGGCATGGACTTAACAGCTATGGTTTTGGTTCATGAGGAGTTAAGCCGCTCTGATCCCGGTTTTTGTCTGACTTATTTAGCTCATAGTGTTTTATGCAGCTATAATATCTATAGAAACGCCGGTAAAGAGCAAAAACAAATGTGGCTCCCCGGCTTATGCAGTGGTGAAAAGATTGGAGCTATGGCTATGTCTGAACCTAACTGCGGCACTGATGCTCTCGCTATGAAAACCAGAGCCACTAAAAAAGGAAACAAATACATTTTAAATGGTCGAAAAATGTGGATCACTAATGGAGCTGTCAATCATCAAAAAGAGCCTTGTGATTACTGCTTGCTCTATGCCAAAACTGGAGATAAAATTTCTACTTTCCTGGTAGAAAAAGGATTTAAAGGTTTTTATGTTGGTCAAAAAATTGAAGATAAACTGGGCATGCGGGCTTCCAACACAGCAGAGTTGGTTTTTGATTTCTGTGAAGTTCCCGAAAGTCATTTGATAGGGGCTGAGGGAGACTCCCTTATTCACATGATGAAAAACCTTGAAGTGGAGAGATTGGCTCTTGCCTCCATGTCATTGGGTATTGCCGGCAGAGCTCTAACAATTATGAATAAGTATGCTTCTGAAAGGAAATCCTTTAAAAAAAGGATTCGCTCTTTTGGTCAAATTCAAAAACATATTGCAAAAAGTTATTCAGAATATCAGGCCATTCGGGCCTATATATACAGTACAGCTAGAAAAATAACAGACCAGCCCTCACAAAATCATAGATTAGACTGCGACAGCGCAAAACTCTTGGCTGGAGAGGTAGGAAAAAACATAGCTGACAGAGCCATACAAGTTCTTGGAGGCTATGGCTATGTGGGAGAGTATATTGTAGAAAGGCTTTGGAGGGACGCTAAACTCTTGGAAATTGGCGGAGGAACAAATGAAGCTTTGGAAAAAAACATAACAGGGGACCTTAAGGGTGTAGATCTTGTCTAAGGAATTAATATAATGATCCTGTTTCAAACAGGAGGGGTATATTTGTTAAAAAAACATTTTGGAAAAGTTTATGGCTAATATCAAATTTAATTTTTCCGGAAAACGGGCTCTTATAACAGGCGGTGGTCAAGGTATTGGCAAAAAAATAGCTGAAAATTTTTTATCTGCCGGCGCTGAAGTGATTGTTTGGGAGTATTCCTCAAAAAATTTGGAAACACTAAAAAGTCTTTCGTCAAAATTGACAGCAGAAAAAGTGGATGTTTCATCCAAAGAAAGTTGTATGAAGGCCGTGGAATCTTTAAAAGGGCATATAGATTTCCTAATCAATAATGCTGGTATTTTAAAAGATCGCAGTCTTTCTAAAATGACATGGGAGGAATACTCTGCTGTTATTCAAACAAACCTCAATGGTGTATTTTTTGTCACAAAATCTTTGCTTAATTCCTTTAATAAGGATTCCTTCTTTAAAAGAATCGTAAATCTTTCAAGCCTTGTCGCCCTTCATGGCAATTTTGGCCAAAGCAATTATGTAGCCGCTAAAGCGGGTGTTATAGGACTTACAAAAGTTTGGGCCAGAGAGCTGGGGCGAAAAGGTTTTACTGTAAATGCCATAGCCCCAGGCTTTGTTGATACAGATATTCTAAAAAATATACCTGAAGAGGTAAGAGAAAGTTTTATCAAAAAAATTCCTGTGGGGCGTATAGGAAAAGTGGAGGATATTTCCAAAACCTGTTTATTTCTCTGTTCTAAAGAGGCTGACTATATCAATGGAGCTGTCATAGAGGTCAGTGGCGGAGTTTCCGTTTAATTATTCTTTATTTTCCAATTATTGGAAATTCTCAAAGACTGGAAATACGATTTTGACCATGAAAAGAAAAAGAAACTTACAAACGCTCTCTATAATTTGTTAACACAAAAAAACTCCTCGTCCTATAAAAAAAATATAATACTATAGGTGAATGGGAAATTTACTGGCTCATTTTGAAAAAATAAAAAAACTATGGAGGAACTTAAAAAGTCTTTTTTAGATTTTTTGACATAGCATATAAAATGTCTGTTTGTTAAGCAGATTGTAAAAAAATGTCTCACTTATAAAAGCCAAAAACTTTCTAAAAATTAAATTTTTTTCAATAATTTTGTAAAATTTTCAAATTTTTCATTTTATTTTGGACTTTTTTTTTTTTATGTTATTTAGTCAGTCTTACATGAAGTTTAACTTCATTAAAATTTTATAAAATGCTGACAAAAGTTAGACAAATTAACAACAGTCGGGCAAATCAAAAAAAATTTTAAAACTTATTTTATAGAGAACTCATAAATGGATTTTTCTCTAAAAGTATGTCCTGGTAAAGGCATTCTAAAGATGATTGCCGACTCAGAAAGTTATTCTTTATGGATTTTAACTGTCATTTAGGGTTAGCTTTAACGAAAGGAGACAAACATCATGAAAAACGGGAAAAAGATATACAAAGCCAATGCTGTTCTTATTCTAAACAAACCAAGCGTAATTACAGAAAATAATTTCTATATGGAGGTTTTTCGTATTCCAGAAGTTTTAAACCGACTCAGACAATATAGAGAAATTTTAAATGAAAATGATATACACATTCCTATCTGGGTGTATTGTCTTACTCAAAACATCAAAAATCTTATGGGCAACCCTCAACCCTTTGTTTTAAGTTTTTTAATTAACTTGGGGCTTTTTGACCGCTATGTAGGGAGAAATGGTTGGCCCTCTTACATCATTGGTTCCGATCCTTTAATATCTCTTATTGCGGGTGAAATCTCATTTGAAGAGCAAATTCTTTTATTAACCAATGGTTATTGTCATGAAAGTGGATTATTCCAACTTTATCAAGCCAATTCCTATTACAACAATCAAACAGGTTCTTTTTGCCTTACAAACTTAAAGCGTAGAAACAAGGGAAACTCTATAAAAGAAATCTCCACAAATTTAATACAAAAAAATGAGAGCTGGACAGATTGGAATTTTCAATTGCTTTCCCCTCATGATGAGGATTTTATGGATAATTTAAATTCTTTTGGAATTTTCCCTAAAGACTTTTTGGAATGGGATCAGGATTTAAAATGGCTTTGGCCAATATGGAAAAAAACCCAAATACAGTATATCAAAAAAAGATCTGCCCAAATTTGCTAAATGCAGCCTGAAAACTCAAATAGGTTCATTATCCTCTCCCTCTAAAATAGGGGGACAGGAGCAAAAGGGGTTAATATCTCCAAAAGCATTCTCTATCCGTGAAACAGGAGGCCAGAATTTTCTCTCCTGAACCCAAGACAAAGGATAAAAGGCCTGCTGTTTGGAATAGGCAAAAGGCCACTGATCCAGAAGAGCATCCTCCAAAGTGTGAGGAGCATTTTTAAGGATTGAATTCTTACTTCTATCTCCCTCCGCCTGCCTTATCTCCTTTCTTATGGAGATAAGACTTGAACATAGTTTATCCACTTCTTTTTTGCTCTCACTCTCGGTTGGCTCAATCATTAAAGTCCCAGGCACAGGCCAGGACATTGTAGGGGCATGAAAACCATAATCCATCAAACGCTTGGCTACATCATCCACTGTGATATCCGCTGAGTTTTTAAATTTTCTCAAATCAATAATACACTCATGAGCCACCCGTTTATTTTTGCCGGAAAAAAGAATCCGATAATGGGGTTTTAATTTTTCAGCTATATAATTGGCATTGGCTATAGCTGTTTGTGCTGACTTTCTTAACCCTTCCAACCCCATAAGTTTTATATAAAACCATGAAACAACAAGTATCCCTGCACTCCCATAAGGAGCAGAGCTTAAAGCCCCCACTTTTGTTTTTTCCCTAAAAAGAAAATGGTTTGGTAAAAAATCTTTTAATGCTTTACTGACACCTACAGGACCCACTCCAGGCCCCCCTCCCCCATGAGGAATACAAAAAGTTTTATGCAAATTCAAATGACAAACATCAAAACCTAAGCTTGCTGGCTTACATAGCCCAAGCAGGGCATTCATATTAGCTCCATCCAAATAAACCAAACCTCCTTTATTATGAATTTTATGACAAATACTCTTCATCCCCTCTTCAAAAAAACCATAAGTTGAAGGGTATGTGATCATAATGGCCGCTAAGCTTTTCCCATAAAAATTTAACTTGTATTCCAAATCTTTTTTATCAATCAAACCTTCCTTTGTACATTTAAGAGGAACAACTTTAAATCCCGCCATGACAGCGCTGGCGGGATTTGTCCCATGAGCGGAAGAGGGAATAAGACAAATATTTCTATGAGATTCGTTCTCTGATTCATGATATTTTTTAATTGCTAAAAGCCCGGCATATTCCCCTTGAGAACCGGCATTGGGCTGAAAGGAAAAAGCCTTAAAACCTGTAATTTCACAAAGCTGTTCCTCCAACTCTTTGATAAGTTCTCTATAACCATTACTTTGTTCAACAGGAACAAATGGATGAATTTCAGAAAATGCCGGCCAACTTATAGGGCTTAACTCTGAAGCAGCATTTAACTTCATGGTGCAAGATCCAAGAGGAATCATAGAATGCGCTAAAGACAATTCCTTATTTTGTAATCTATGTATATAGCGCAATAGCTCTGTTTCAGAATGATAGGAGTTAAAAACAGGGTGAGTAAGATAAGGACTCGTCCTTAAACAGCTTTCAGGGATAGATTGATAGCCGCTTTGACTATTAGCTTTAAATCGACCATCTTCAAAAACAACCTGATGTCTGTCTGATTTTTGCTGGATTAACTTTTCCTTAAATGCAGAAGTTTTAATAAGAGTTTTTTCTAAAATGTTTTGAATTTGAGCAATATCCTTTTCTGTGCTGGTTTCATCAAGAGTAAAAGAAAACTTATTTTCACTAGAAAAACCCAAGTTAATCTGCTCTTTCTGAAAAGCAGAATAAATTTTTAAAGCCAGCTCTTTTGAAGCAAGCTCCCATTCTAAAGTATCAAAAAAAGTGTTATTGATATTTTTTGTCTCTTTAAAATTTTTAAGAACAGCATAAAGTTTTTTCGCAAGAGCATTAATTCTTAAAGCTATCCTCTTTAAACCTTCTGGACCATGATAGACAGCATAAAAACTGGACATGACAGCTAACAAAGCCTGAGCGGTGCATATATTGCTTGTGGCTTTTTCCCTTCGTATATGCTGTTCTCTTGTTTGGAGGCTCAGCCTGTAAGCCTGTTTTTTATGTCTGTCTTTTGAAACGCCGACAATCCGTCCGGGAATGAGGCGAATAAACTTTTTCCTCGTTGCAAAAAAAGCGGAGTGAGGCCCTCCAAAAAACAAAGGCAGACCAAAATTTTGAGAAGAGCCTACCACAACATCCGCACCCATCTCCCCTGGAGCTTTTAATAATGTGAGGCTTAAAAGATCCGTGGCAACAATACTAAGACAGTTGTCTAAAGCTATGTCTTTTAAAAAAGATTCTATGTTTTTTATAGAACCTCCAGAGTTGGGATACTGAAGGATAACAGCAAAATAACTCTTCCCGGCTTTAAAACTTTCAAAATCCCCTGTTATCATCTCCCAGCCCAAGGCTTCACTGCGGGTTTTTAAAACATCAAGGCTTTGAGGAAAAAGCCTGGAATCTACAAAAAACTTTTTGGCCTGTGCTTTATTTTCATTAGCATTTTTAGCCAAGGCCAGAGCTTCAGCCAAAGCTGTGCCTTCATCCAAAAGAGAGGCATTGGCTATTTCCATCCCTGTTAAATCTACAACCATTGTTTGAAAATTCAAGAGAGCCTCAAGTCGTCCTTGAGCCAGTTCTGCCTGATAAGGTGTGTAGGAGCTATACCAAACAGGATTTTCCAAAATGTTCCTTTGTATAACCGCCGGTATGATAGAAGGCTTATAACCCATCCCAATATAGGACTTAAAATTTTTATTTTTATCTGCCTTGATTTTTATTTCTTTTAAAACCTCCTGCTCTGTTAAAGGAGAGGGGAGTGAAAATTTATCCTGATTGTAAATTTCATCCGGCAGAGTGTTTTGCATCAAATCTTCTAAAGAAGAAACATTTAGAGTTTTCAGCATTTGTGACATTTCAGATTTTGAAAGACCAATATGCCTTTTTATAAAGTTGTCTTGAACTGGTTTCTCTTTTTTAGGATAAGGCTTGTTTTTTGACATTTTGTTTTAAATCATTGGGGGTTTGAATTAATAAAGATAACAGTTTCATTCCACTTAGTTGATCCCGAAAAAACATAATTTTTTTAATATTCACAATGTTTAAGAAACACCTCATCTTTATTAACGGATTGCCGCTAAAAAAAGCAATCTTAAAGATATATTTGCTGCATAAAAAATAAAGTGTCTAAACCGTCCTTTTGAAGGATATGTATAATTTTTTAACATTTGCAAGGATTTTCTTTCTTATCAATTCTATCTATAAAAAAAGTTTATGTTAAAACTATTAAAACAAATGCAAGTGGTTTTAAATCCTTTAAGTCCTTTAAACAATAGAAGACTATATTCCTATTTGTCTTTTGACAGCTATAGCCAATAAAATAATAAAAATACGGATTTTTACTTGATAAGCTAATTATTGACTAACTTTGAAAGTTTAATTTTGTAAAACTTTCATTAAATCCATAAAAAGTTGACATAAAAGACTTATTCTTTTTAAAATCCTCAACTAAGCTGGTTTTTTTATAAGTTTTAATCATTGAAATTTGGATTTTATTTTATTTAAACACCTGCAAAGAAGGATGTTCACATTGAAAAAAATAATAATCTTTGTTTGTTTCTTATTGCCCTTTATATCAGAAGCTATAAAACCAGAAACTATAGAGCTAAAAGCTATAGAACCAGAAGCTGTTCAAATAGGAATGCCTGAACCTTCAGATCCTTGTCACAACAGCATTATTTCCTTCAAAAAAACTTCTAATCTAAATTTTTCATTTCAAAGAAGAAATCTATCTGATAAAGACATTCAGGATCTGATAGATTTAGCAACAACAAAACTCTTTAAAACAGAATTTCGCACCACAGGAGAACTTGATTTACAGTGGAAAAATAAAATATTGGAAAACGCCTCTAAAATGAGTCCTAGTCAAACAGTTACAATTATACACAATATTACAGAACTCTACAAATATAGTAATTCTAGGGCTAACGTATCTCAACTGATTGAAAAGTTCTTACAGTCCCTGCTTCAAGAAACAATACCAAATCTTGAAACCTTTGATAAATATCAACTTATAGATATACTTTGGCCATTTAGATATTTAAGTATTAAAGTCCAACCTGAAATTATGACCACTTCCAAATCTGAAATTATACCCACTTCTGAATCTGAAATTGCAGCCACTTCCGGATCTAAACTTGACCCTGACATTGATTTCGTTAAAACATGGAATAAAGTTGCTAAAAGAAAAAAGTATACACCGGACGAAATCTCATACCTCAGACAGCTTTTTAAAGATCTCAAGATTACTTCAGAATACAATTACAAAAATGGAGCTTTAAATGGAGGGGGTTAAGATATTCCTTAATTTGAAGCTGATTCTTTCTTAACCTCTTGCTTAAAACTCATAAACTCTTTTATTTCTTAGATAGATAGAGATAAAAAAGGGAACTTTAAAGACAACCTAAAGATAGGTTTTCTCGCTTCATTTTTTCTCTTTGGATAAAAACAGATGATAAAATCTTTCTGAGCCAAAAGGCTTTATGACATAACCTTTAACTCTTGGTGAAAGGGCTACATATTTATAGGCATGAGCAATGGGAATAAGAGGAATATCCTGATTAAAAACAACCTGCGCTTTTTTATAAAGCTGTTCCGCTTTTTTCTGACTGGCTGTGATCATAGCCTTCACAATAAATTGATCATATTTTTTGTTACACCACCGGGATAAATTGGAGCCTGAGGCAATAGCGTCACAAGTTAACAGAATCTGCAGAAAATTACTGGGGTCAGCAATATCCGCCGACCAGCCCAACTGAATCATTTCATGCTCCCCCTGAGAGCTTTTAGCCAGATAAGTCGGCCAATCATAAGTGACAAGCTGGACAGATATACCCACTTTTTTTAAATCCGCCTGCATCAGCTCCCCCATTTTTTTCCCATTAGGATTGTAGGGGCGGGAAACAGGAAGCGTCCAAAGCTTCACTTTGAAGCCTTTTTCAAAACCGGCAGACTTTAAAAGCTGTTTGGCTTTTTCAGGATTGTACTCTGGAAGCCTGACTTTTGAGTTGTGCCCCCAAAGAGCCGGAGGGACAGGGGTATCCAAAGTTTCAGCAAGCCCTTTGTAAATGGCTGAAATATAAAGCTTTCGGTTAAGGGCATGGGCAATGGCCTTACGGACTTTTTTATTATTTAAAGGGGCTTTTGAAGTATTCATAGAGAGATAACCTAGATTGTGATCCATTCCCTCCATAACACGAATGTTTTTATGCTTTTTCATAGCAGGGACATCTGTTGGCTGAGGCTTAGCTGAAAAATGACATTCCCCTCTTTTAAGCTTTTGAAAACGAACACTGGGATCAGGTGTTATAGAAAAAACAATTCTCTTCAGTTTTGCAGGGCCAAGGTAATAATTTTCATTTCTCTTATAACGAATAAGATTCCCTTTAACATATTTTTCCAAAATAAAGGGGCCTGTTCCCACAGGCTCAAAATCTATCTTTCCCGCCTGCTTCTTCTCTAAAAGAAAATCAGCATACTCTTTGGACAAAATAACAGCAAACTCCATAGCCATAATTTTAGGAAATAACAGCATTGGTTTTTTTAAAACAAATTGAACTATGTAATCATTAACTTTTTTTAGGGCCACAATTTGATTGTGTAAATCAAGAGACTGAAAAAACTTATAGCCTCCGCCGTTTATACTGTAAAAAGAATGCTTTTTGTTTTTTTGCCGATTGAAAGAGAACAAAACATCATCCGCATTAAAAGGACGTGAAGGTTTAAAGCCTCCTCTGGGGTAAAACTGAACATTTTTTCTTAAATGAAATGTATAGGTTTTTTTATCTTTGGAGAGAGTCCATTTTTTTGCCAAACCAGGAATCAGCTTTTTCCCTTCAAGATCAAATTCCATAAGACGGCTGTAAAGCAAATTACTGGCATCAAAGGCGGAACCGCTGAGAGACATTTGAGGGTTAAAGTAATCCGGACTGGCCTCAGAACAGTAAATTAAAGTTTCACAAACAGAAAAACCAGGAATTAAAAAAAGAGCTACGCTTAAAAATATACTTTTCATTAATTCATCCTTTGTTTAAAATGTTTTAAATTGACAGCCCACTCTGCTTGAATATTTAATTATAAAAACAATCTTGCTCTATGTCCAATAATTCTTAATAAAATGGTTTTAAAATTTTTCCCTTAGGTGGGAAGACCAATCAATAGGTTCAATGCCGTTGGACTTTAAAAACTCATTGGCTTTTGAAAAGTGCCTGCATCCAAAAAAGCCCTTATCAGCGGAAAAGGGGGAAGGATGCGCGGCTGTTAAAACACAGTGTTTAGCTGTGTTGACAATACGGCCTTTTTCTCCGGCAAAGCGCCCCCAAAGAAGGAAAACCAGATTTTCCCTCTCCTCATTTAACAACTGAATAATCTGATCAGTAAATCTCTCCCATCCTTTGTCTTTATGGGAGCCAGCTTTGCCAGCCTCCACAGTTAAAGTGTTGTTTAAAAGCAAAACCCCCTGTTCAGCCCAGGATCTTAAAAAGCCGTGATGAACAATGGGAATATTTAAATCCTGTTTTAACTCTTTATAAATATTTACAAGGGAGGGAGGAACAGAAACTTTTGGAAGAACAGAAAAGCATAGACCATGAGCCTGATTGGGGCCATGATAAGGGTCCTGACCTAAAATAACCACTTTAACTTTTTCAAAAGGAGTAAGATCCAAAGCTAGAAAATACTCTTTGCCTTTAGGGTATATTCTTTTGTTGTTTTTTATCTCCTCCTGCAAAAAAGCCTTTAAATTTTTCATATAGTGCTTTTGAAATTCAGGCAGTAAACGGCTTTTCCAGGATGATTCCAATTGGATGGTTTCAGACATAAAATTTCTCTTTTCTTTTTTGTGTTGAACAATTCTGTTTGAATTTTTCCATTATCTATATTTTGATCATTTCCAACTGATAAATAAAAATCATCTAAGTTAAAAGTTCAAACAGAATCAAAGGTGTTTCCAGTTCTTACTGTTTTTTGCTCAAAAATGAGTCATACTTATAAACTTTTAAAAGACAAACCCTAGAATCAAAAAATGTCAAGCTATATTGATTTGTCAGTACTTTAAAAAGCGCCGGTGGTTATTTCCTCAAAACCCAACAAAAATCCAAACTATTCGCTGCCTCGTAAAAGAGGGTTTTATGTTATTATTGGAAGTGATGGACTATATAGAGAAAGAGTTTAATTTATCAGAGAATAAATGGGAGAGGGTAATAAGAGAGACAACAAATTATAATCCCCTTTTTGCAGAAAAAAGTTTTTCCATTGATATTTAAGCTGGACATTCTCCATCCCTTTTTTTTAAATACAATATATGAAGTCTTTACAGCAAAGTTTCTTTATGAAAGAGACAACACAGGTGGCAGAAAAGCTTTTAGGCTGTTATCTTGTGAGAAAAATAAATGGACAAAAACTGATTGGCCGTATTGTAGAGACAGAAGCTTACTTGGGGTTTAAAGATCCCTGTTGCCACAGTTTTAATGGTTCTTACACTGACAGAACCAAAACCATGTATTTTTCCGGTGGTCACAGCTATATCTATTTTACATACGGAATGTATTACTGCTTTAATGTGGTTACAGGTTCTGAAAAGAAACCAGAGGCGGTTTTAATTCGAGCCTTAGAACCTCTTACGGGCCTTAAAGAAATGAAAGAAAACAGAAAAAGAGAGGCTTTAACTGATCTTTGCTCTGGTCCTGGAAAACTTTGTCAGGCTTTTGATATTACCAAACTCCTTAATGGCAAAAATTTAAGCCAAGAAGGGAAAATCTATATTTCTGGAGGAGAAAAAATCCAAGAAGTGGAAGTGGACAGCCGTGTAGGGCTGCCCCTGCATGAAGATTCAGCTTATTGGTTTTTGAGATTTTATCAAAAAAACAGCCCCTTTGTTTCCCTGAAAAAGAACCAAATCAATTAATTTTTGTAATACAACGCATATATTTAGCAAAATTATCTTAAAAATAAGTCTTTTTTAGAGTTTTAAATTAAAAAAATAAATATTTAAAATAAAGTATTGACAAAAATCAGGACTATAGTATTATAGAGGTTGCTCTAAGGATGTCCACCAAAGTCCCCCGGGGCGGCGGTGGCTTTCTTGAGCGTTTTTTTTGCTTATTCTCAATCCATGCTCTCTTGAAAAAATATCTTTTTTTGTTAAACATTAAAAGAATGAAAAAAACTTTTGTCAGTTTTATCTGTCTGATCTTTTGCTTTTCAGCTTCTGCAAAAATTTATGTCAATATAGGCGCTCCTAAAAAAGTAAAAAAAAGCCTGATTGCTATTTCCCCTTTTGTCCTTCAGGACTTAAATCCTAACTCGGACAAATTGATCATAGGCCAGGAGATGACCGAAAGGTTTAAAAAAAATCTAAAATTTTCTGCTTATTTTAATCTTTTATCCCCTAAAGCCTTTATAGAAAATCCTATTAAAAAATCCCCTTTTCCCTATCCTAAAGATCCTGATGGTTTCCGCTGGCAAAATTGGAAACTTATAGGAGCTGATTTTCTCTTTTTTGCAAATTATTCCATTCAGGAAGATGTGATGTTGATCAATGCATCCTTTCACAATGTTAATCTACAGAGAACCTTTTTTAGAAAAAAATACACAATCAATATCAACCAATCTTCTCAAGCTGTAGATAAAATATCCAATGACATTATGAAAAGCCTTACCGGTAAAAATGGTGTCTTTGAAACACAAATACTAAGTGTAAGAAACACAGGCGGAACAAAAAAAGAGCTTTTTATAATGGATTGGAATGGTGAAAACAAAAGAAGATTAACTTACCATCGCTCTATCGTTGTGTCTCCAGCCTGGTTTAATGACAAAAGCAAAGTGGCTTATAGCGCCTTTGTTTACAATAAAAAACTAAAAAAAAGAACAGCCACTTTATTTATGTATGATTTTAAAACAAACAAAATAAAAATTTTATCCAGTCAAAATGGCGCAAATTTAGGATCAGACTTCTTTCCCAGAGGTCAAAATATGCTTATTACTCTTGGCTCAGGAAAAGGTCTTTCAGATATTTTTAAATTAAATTTAAGATCTTTGACAACCACTCCCCTGACAAAAGGCCCTTGGGGAGTTATCAATGTAGAGCCCAGCATTCACCCACAGACAAGAAAAATTGCTTTTTCCTCAGATAAGGGAGGCAATACCATGATCTATGTCATGAATCCCAGTGGCAATAATGTTAAACAGTTGACTTTCTCCGGCACTCATAATTCCAATCCTGATTGGCACCCGGAAAAAGATGAATTGGTCTTTTCCGGTCTATCCAACGGACGAATGGATTTATTTCTTATCTCTTCTAAGGGAACTCGTTTAAAAAGGTTAACAAGTTTAAAAAAAGCAAATGGCCGTTGGGCAAATTGTGAATCACCAAGTTTTTCACCTGATGGAAGGTTTGTTGTTTTTAGCAGTGATATTTCAGGCGCCTACCAGCTTTATGTCATAAGTTTGGAAGACCTCTCTATTGAAAGAATTACTTTTGATCGCTACAATTACAAGTCTCCAAAATGGTCTCCCTATTTTTAAACAAGTATTCATACCACAATTTGTTGAGCTGTCAAATCGGCTGAAAATAACTTGATTATCTCCCTAAATTTAGCCTCCGTGATTCTTGAACAGATAAAAGGCTTGTTTTTCATTGTAAATACAATAAGTTAACCGAATCTTAAGTCAGCTTAAAGTGTCTTGAACCATTTGTTAATTGCAGTTTTTATATGGTTTTAAGTTCATTTCTCCAAGCGCCAATATATATCTTGCCACAAATCCAGATTTGAGTATAAAAAAACCCAGTTTTTCATAACCTTTTTACAAAAATCTTACAAAAAATAAAAAAATTTAAAAAAGGTTTAAAAAGTTCTTTGCCTATGGTATAGGTAAGGAGTATATGTTTCAGGAAAATTCTGAAGACTTTTCGGATAAGCGACCACAAAAGTCCACTCTACAATCCCTATTTTTAAAAATACTATCTTTTAAAGAGGTTTCTGACCTCCAGTAATTTATGTTTAAAAATCCAATTGTTTTTTTATTTCCCGATTTATATGTTCTTCGTTTAAATTTTTCCTGCTCGGTTTTTTTATTCAAGGTGAAAAATATGACTTTAAATCCCATACTAACTATATTTTAATCTGGCTGTCCTGTGTTCCTTCTTATATTTTATTTTTCTTTAGCTGTTTTTGTCTCTTTTCTCTGTTCCTTATTGGAGTCTGTAATCTTATCTGCCTCCTACACCCATATTGAAATGCTCTCCCGTAAAGAAGTGCATTATGCCCCTATGCTAAAAAAAATGAAATATCAAATTTCCCGTCCGCTCTCAGCTATCCTGACAGTAAATACAATCGCCAACACTCTAGGAGCTGCTGGAGTGGGGGCTCAGGTCCATAAGCTTTATGGCAGTCACCTTGTCACCATTTTTTCCATTGTTTTAACTTTTGTGATTCTTGTTTTTTCTGAAATCATACCAAAAACTCTGGGTTCTTCCTATTGGCGTGTTTTTTTGCCAGCTTCTGTTTATGTCATTCAGTTTCTCATTTTTATTTGCTATCCTTTTGTTAAACTCTCTCATTTTGTGAATAGGATTTTTCGCACACGCTCCCGCCATATCACAAGAGAGGACATTATTGGCGCAGCTAAAATGGGCGTTAATGAAGGAGCCATCTACAAAAATGAAGGGGGGTTAATTCAAAACATTTTAAAACTAAAAAGCCGTAAAGTCTCTGAGATTATGACTCCCCGGACAGTGATCACTGCTTTCGATAAAAAAATGACTATTGAACAGGTTTTAATAAAGTATCAGCCTCTCCGTTTTGCCAGAATCCCTGTTTATGATGGTAATTTGGATCATGTGATTGGCATGGTTCACCGATATAAAATTTTAGAAGCCCAATCTCAATCCTGTGGAAAGTTAACTGTGGACAGTTATTTAAACCCTATACATACAGTTCCAGAAAATATGTCTGTAACAGCCGCTCTCAATCAATTTACCAAAAGAAAAGAACATATTTTTCTCGTTGTGGATGAATATGGCTCTTTATCCGGATTAGTTTCTATGGAGGATGTTGTGGAAACCATTTTAGGTATTGAAATTGTAGATGAACTGGACTCTGTTGCTGATCTCAGAGAACAGGCTTTAAAACAATGGAAACAAAGAAAAAATAAAAACAGAAAACATTGAATTACTTTTGGGCGTCAGGCTGGTTTTTCGGCAAAGCTTTTTCAAAAGCAGGCAGCTTAAGACAGTGTTTATTGATTCTCTCAAGCGTGGGAAAAACTGACATATCCACTTTAAATCTTTCAGCATTATAGATTTGAGGAATAAGAAAACAATCCGCCAAACTCACCTGATTCCCAAAACAAAAAGAGCCGGCGCGGCTTTGTAAAAAAACTTCGCATGGCCTAAGCCCCTGTTCAATCCAATGTTTTGACCATTGAAATTTATCTGATTGCGTTTTGGTTTCAACATAGTTTAAAACAGAAAGATTTTGCAAAGGCTGGATTCCGCTGTTAATCATTTCACAAAAAGACAAGACCTCTGCCTTTTGAAAAGAGTCTTTTGGCAGTAAAGCCGGTTCTGTCTGTCCCTCTTCTAAATAAAGAAGAATAGGAAGGGATTGAATTAAGTTTTTTTCTCCATGCTTTAAACAGGGAACCTGAGAGAAAGGATTTATTTTTTTAAAATCGTCATGAAACTGCTCCCCTCCAGATTTAACCAAATGCACAGGCTTATAGTCAAAAGACAATCCTTTTAAATAAAGTCCAATTCTTACACGGTAAGAGCATGAAGAGCGATAATAGCTGTAAAGAGTAAGGCTTGTCATCTCTAAGAAAGTTAATCGGTCAAAAGAAAAGGGTCAATCTTTAGTTTAAAAGAGAATGAAATATGTATTGCAACAAATATAAAAAACAGATATTCTTTAAGCTTTCAAAGTATAAAGGAGAAACATGAAATTAGGAACCTTGAAATCACCTTCAAGAGATGGACAACTTGTTGTTGTTTCAAAAGATAATAAAAAAGCAGCATTGGCTGATCATATTGCCCCTAATCTCAGAACAGCTATTGAAAACTGGTCCAGAGTCAAAACAGAACTGGAAAATCTTTATACAGAACTTAATACCGGAAAAGCTCCCTCACAAACTCTTAAAGAGGAAGAGCTATTATCCCCCCTTCCAAGAGCTTTCCAATGGATTGACGGCTCTACATTTATCCAACATATCAAACTCGTCCGAAAATCCAGAAATGCCCCTTTACCGGAAACACTGACAACAATTCCTCTTGTTTATCAAGGAGCGGGAGACTGCTTTCTAGGGCCCAGGGAGGATATTCCCCAAAGGGATGCTTCACACGGCACAGATTTTGAAGGAGAGGTTGCCGTTGTTGTGGATGATGTCCCCATGGGTGTAAGTCCAAAAGAGGCTTTAAATCATATTATTTTATTTATGCTTGTCAATGATGTTTCTCTTAGAGCTTTAGCTCCTGAAGAGTTAAAAAGAGGCTTCGGCTTTTTACAAAGCAAGCCCTCTTCCTCTTTTGCACCCTTTGCTGTTACAAAAGATGAACTAGGGGACAACTGGAAAGAGGGTCGCATTCAACTTCCTCTTCTTGTAGATTTTAACGGGCAGTTTTTTGGAAAAGCCCATGCCGGGGAAATGCATTTTCATTTTGGACAGGTTATTGCCCACTGTGCAGAAACCAGAAAACTGACAGCGGGAACTATTATTGGAAGCGGCACAGTCTCTAATGAGGACCCTGCAAAGGGGAGCAGCTGCCTTGTGGAAAAAAGAACATTGGAAAAACTCCAAACTGGCTCAGCCAAACAGGCTTTTATGAAAGAAGGGGATCATATAGAAATAAAAATGTTGGATGAAAAAGGCCATAATATTTTTGGCTCTATCTCACAAAAAGTGGCTTCATCCCCTTAAGATTTTACACTGTTTTTCATAGCGCTTAAGGCATTTTTAGTTCTTTGCAAAAAGTTTCAAATGGCAAAACACGAACTCCCTTGGACTCATAATCCTTTTGTTTGAAATGAACCTGATAAAATTTAGGAATTTTTGTTCTCTTTTGAAAGTAAGAGATAGGGGATGAAAGAGATGTCCCCGATTTACATTCCACTGAAAAAACTGGCTGTTTGTTTTTTAAAATGACAAAATCCAATTCTCTTTTATCTGTATCCCTTAAAAACCTGAGCTCCATTTTTTCCCCTTCTGTATCTTCTATAAAATGGCAATACTTAAGAAGCTGGCAGGCCACTAGATTTTCAAAACGCGCGCCTGGATTGTTAATGGATGACCAATCATAAAGATATAATTTTTTCTCTTTTTTAACAGCCCGTATTTTAGCAGAACCAAAGGGCAAAATACGAAAACAAACAAATAAACTTTCAAGAATACATATCCACCTTTCTACTGTTTCATGAGACACTTCCAGATCCTCCTTTAAGCTTTTTATAGATAAAGGGGAGCCTATTTTTTGAGGAAGAGTATCTATAAGGATTTCCATTATATCCAATTCCCTTATTCTCTCTAAATCTCTAATATCCTCTTGGATCAACTGAGATAGACGCTCATTTCTCCATTTATTTAGAATTTTTTGCGAACCTGAAAAAAGCGGCTCCGGAAATCCGCTCAAATTTAACAAAGTGTTAAAATCCTCTTTTGTGGGGCTGGTATTTAATTCTCTTAAAGAAAAAGGATGCAAACGATAGGAATAATAACGGCCTTGTAAAGAATCCCCTCCCCTATTGTAATGCTTTAAATTTCCTGAACCGGTTATAAGAAAATATCTTGAAGATTTTCTTTTGTCATAAAGACCTTTTAGAAAATTTCTCCATCGGGAATATTTGTGAATTTCATCAAAAATTAAAAGTTTTTCATGGGGGGGAAATTCTTCAGCCAATATCTTCTTTCTATCAGCTCTGTAATCCCAATTAAAGTAAGCGGGATGACTTTCTATTCCTTTCTTCAATAAGGCCAAAGATAAAGTTGTTTTTCCCACTTGTCTTGGACCATATACAAACACCATTTTTTGCTTTAAATCCTCTCTGATATGAGTTGTTAAATACCTTTTTCCTATTTTCATAATGTCATATTAGCAAACTTTATATTATGAGTAAAGTCATATAGACTCTATTTTACTCATAAGTAAAATCACATTGACCTTACTTTTTTAATATTCAGCCTGTTATTCAAAAAGCCTTCCTATAGTCCTGAATAAAAAGAATCCGCTTAATAAACTGGAGAGTTTTAAACAGGACTAACATAATGATTTTTACAATTTTTTTTATTTTTCAACCAGAATAGGTTATGATGTATTTCTATAAAACGAGATATGCAGGTAAAAAAGTGAATATTTTTCAAAAACTTAAAGATAAAATCAAGAAAAAGCTTTCTTTAGCTCCTTTGCTTACTTTAGCCGGTTTTGTTCTTTTTCTCGGTATTTCCTGGTTTTACATATCTCAACCCTCTATAGAAGAGGAGGAACAAATGCATGGCCTCCTTCAGGATAAGTTTCAAACCCTCATCTCTAATTTTGTAGCCAATAAACATCCCGAAGTGAATCAAATTGTCTTCCACAAAGTATGGACAAAAAATACTTCTGACCCTAATCAAATAGAAATATTTTTTAACTACTCCTTATTTACAGAAGGGCCTGAAGGGGGAGAGCTTTTCATAATAGGGGAATCTATATTGGAAAAGTCACAGGAACAAGAAGATCTGTGGACTGTTCAAAATTTCAAGGTGAC
Source organism: Bdellovibrionales bacterium (assembly GCA_965116175.1). GTDB lineage: Bacteria > Bdellovibrionota > Bdellovibrionia > Bdellovibrionales > UBA1609 > JACOND01. Next base: position 1,302,740 of record OZ220490.1, read on the forward strand.
AGACAGCTCTGTAGGTTTTTCTGAACCCCTTATTATAAAAGGAAGTCTTCCTCAGAAAGAGGTCAACTAAACCAACCTTCAATTAGCATAATTCAAAAATTTTTTTAAGGCTCTTATAAAAGGTTCAGGTTGATCAGCATGAAGCCAGTGTCCACTATCTTTTATCTCTTTCCCAGTTATAAAAGGATTGAGCTGTAAAGTTTTTTTAAAATCAGACAACAAAAAGTGCTTTGAATTTTTCCCCCTTAAAAAAAGAATTGGTATTTCTAAAGTTTTTATCAAGAAAGGGTAATAATATTCCCTTATATTAAGCAGGAGCTTTAAAAGTCCTTTTTTGTCAAATACAAAATTTATAGCGCCATCACTTTTTTTCTCCAAACTAACCATTAAAAAATCTGCCATGGATTTTGAAAAAATCCCTTTTTCAATGGACTGTTTGAAAAAGTCACTGGCCGCAGAGCGATTAGAAAAAGAGTCAGGAAGATGTAACAAAATAGCTCTTATTTGTTCTACTGAATGAGCCTGCGGCCAAGGGGAGCCATCCACAATAATTATTTTCTCAACATAGTCTGGATAATTATGGCTAAACAGGATGGACACATAAGCCCCTAAAGAATGTCCAACAATAGTAACCTTATTCCATTTAAGATGTTCTAAAAGATTTTTTAAATCTTGAGCCAACTGTTCCACTGTATAAGGCTCTTTATGAAAAGATCTTCCATGTCCTCTTTGATCATAGAGAAGACCTGTGTAATCTTTTTTAAAAGCCTGACTGATACTGTAAAAATTCCGCCAGAAACCCAAGATTCCATGAATAAAAACAAGAGGCTTGTCCCCTTCTCCTATAAGTCTGTAATAAATCTTTTCTTTCATTGAGTTTTTTAAATTTTTTTAAAAAAAGTATTAAAAAATACTTAACAATACTATTACTTGTTAACTTTTTCCTTAGGACAAACTAAAATTTATCTTTAGGATTTTTTATAAAACTTTTGATTTCAATACAGTGTCCAAAGGGGTCTTTAAAAAACATGGTTTTTTGCTCTCCCTCTTTACCCTCAAACCGGATTTGTGGTTTCAAAATAAACGAAATTTTAGTTTTGTCCAATAACTCTTCCAATGATTTAAAATCTTCAAAAGGGACAATCAAACCAAAATGAGGGATGGGTACTGATTGCCCGTCCACCGGATTATACTGAATGAAAGAGCTTGCTTTTTCAATTAAATGACAGCTCAGTTGGTGACCAAAAAAGTTAAAATCCACCCAAAGCCTATCCGAACGACCCTCTTTTGCGCCAAGAACACCTGTATAAAAATCTCTTGCTTTTTGAAGATTTGTCACTCCAATAGCTAAGTGAAAAGCCGTTTTCATTTATTTCCTCTCAAGGTTTTTGCTTAATATACATCATCTTATTTTTGTTTTAAAGCCCTTTTGCATCCTAAAAAAATAACAAATGCAATAGCAAAGCTGGCCCGAATATTATACCTTTTAGAAAAGCCTATTAGTCTCCAAACAAGCCGGCGGCATAGTCCTTTGAATGCTAAACTTCTATATAAAATATGTTTACAGCAATAATTTGACTTTTAATCTTATAGGACTTAAACTTAATAAAAAGTTATAGGAATTTATATGGCTCCATCTTTCTGGCAAATTCTTATTGTAGTGGCACTCCTTCTTATCCTTTTTGGCCCAAAAAGGATACCAGGCTTAGGTAAATCCCTTGGAGAAGCCATTAGAGGTTTTAGAAAAGGCATTAAAGAGAATGATAAGGCTAATGATGATTCTGTAAAAGAAGAACCCACTGAATCTTCTGATCAGGATAAAGCTTAATTTCTCCTAAATGTTGTTTTTGCCAACTTTCCCTGAAATGAGATATTCTCTCATTTTATGTTCTTTTTTATATGGATTAAGAGTTTTTACTGATTTTGTTAAAGTTCAGGGTTTATCTATTCTTAAAAAAATTTTGAAATCCGATCATCTATGCGGATCAAAGTAATCTCTTAAAGCTTCTCCTAGGTAATTTAAACTTAATAGAAAAAGAAATAAAACAAGTCCGGGGAAAAAGACTATATGGGGAGCAGAAAAAATATAAGTCCTCCCCATACCAAGAAGGCCGCCCCAGGAAGGGTTCTCCAAACTGGCTCCAAGCCCCAAAAAGCTAAGCCCTGACTCAGCAATTAAAACACCAGCAGATTGAAAAATACTGTGAACAGCCATCAAGCCAAAAAGGTTTGGCCAAATATGCCTGTAAATCAGAAAAAAAGAGCTGGCTCCGGCGCTCTTAGCCTGAAGGACATACTCTTTTTTTCTTAAGTGTTTTATTTCTCCTCTTGCAAGACGAGCAAAGCCCGCCCAGGTAGAAAAGCTCAAGGCAAAAATAAGATGTGAAAGAGAGCCTCCCAACATGGCAATTAAGGCCAGAGCCATAAGAAATTTTGGAAAAGCCAAAACCAAATCCACTAAAGCCATGATAACAATTTCTGCCCAGCCTCTAAAATGAGCAGCCACTGTTCCCATAACCAAACCAATTATAAAACTTAAACCCACTACACTAAAAGTGACAGCTAAACTTATTCGTGATCCATAAATGACTTGCGTAAAGAGGTCTTTCCCATTTTCATCCAAGCCAAAGATATGAGGCCAAGAAGAGCCTGTAAAACTTTTTGAAAGATCAATAGCATAAGGATCATAAGTAAAAATAAAAGGGCACAAAACGGCCATCACAACAATGAAAACAAGAAAAAAAATAGAAAAATATTTCATTTTAAGATGATCTCATAAGAGGATGCACAACAGTGTAAAGCCAGTCTGTCCAGCGATTGATAAAAATATAAGTAAGAGCGATAAATAAAACCAAGCCCTGAACAAGAGGGTAATCTCTACTCACAATGGATATATAAAGCAAACTGCCAATACCCGGACGGTCAAAAATAGTCTCCACAATCACTGTCCCAGTGAGTAGAGCCCCTAACTGTAAACCTAAAACAGTGATAATGGGAACCAAGGCATTTCTCAAAACATGATAAAAATAAACCTGTGAAAAAGACAAACCCTTGCTTCTGGCTGTGCGAACAAAATCTGAAGACAAAACTTCCAAAATAGAAGCTCTTGTAACCTTCATTAGCACTGCCCCTAAAGGCAAGGCCAAACTAAGAGCTGGCAAAAACAAATAAGAAAAAGAACCTGCCCCGCTTACAGGAAACAAAGAGAGTTTGACAGCAAAAAACCATATTAAAACAGGCGCCGAAACAAAAACAGGGATAGAAAAAAAGACAAGAGGAAAAAGATCAAAAAGTTTTTCAAATCTTCTAAAAAAAGGATGAGCAGATAAAATACCAAAAGGAATCCCCCATAACAAAGCCATGAATAGGGAGAGAAGACTTAAAAAAAATGTAAAAGGGAACTGCCGGCCAATAGACTGAATCACAGATTCCCCTGTATGAACAGATTTTCCTAAATCTAAATGAGTTAAATTCCAAATAAAATGAAAATACTGTTCAATAAAAGGTCTGTCCAAACCCATTTCCCGCCTAAGCAGATTTTTATCCTCTAAACTAGCTCCATCTTTTAAAATAAAATCTACAGGGTCACCAGGGATAAGAAATAAGAGAAGAAATGTGAAAGAGACAATAGAAAAAACAACCAGAATATTGGATAAGGTTTTTTTTGAAAAAGCTTTCATCTCTTTTTATTTTATATTCTTAATTTTTACACGAATTGATTTACATATAAAGCAGAAAATACAATGATCCTATTTAAAAATAGAAATAAGACAACAAAAAATTAAGAAGCCCCTATAGAACGACTTTCTTTTTTGATAAGAGGAATCCTTTTTGGCCAGGTTTCATGCAAGGTCTTAAAAATTTTATCTGCTGAATCAATCTCCAAAGCTTCCATCAAAACTTTATCCACCTGTTCCACAGGAAGAATTTTAACATCCTTCAAAACTTTTTTAGGAATATCTTTTAAATCCTTTTCATTTTCTTTAGGAATAATCACTGTTTTAATTTGTGCACGGTGAGCAGCAAGAACTTTTTCTTTTAAGCCTCCAATAGGCAATACTCTTCCTCTTAAGGTAATTTCTCCTGTCATGGCTACGGTATTTTTTACAGGAACACGCAAAATAGCAGACATTAAACTGGTAACAATAGCTATACCAGCAGAAGGTCCATCCTTAGGAATAGCCCCTTCCGGCACATGGATATGAAAATCATGATCTTTAAAATATTTACTATCCAAATTAAAAAAAGAGGATAAAGATCGGACAAAGCTCAAAGAGGCTGAACAGGATTCCTTCATAACATCCCCCAGTTGACCTGTAAGATGATATTTCCCTGTTCCAGGAACAACAAGAGTCTCCACCGCAAGGGTGTCTCCCCCCGTCTCTGTCCATGCCAACCCTGTAGCCAAACCAACCATGCTGGCACTTTCCAACTCAGTGAAACGAAATTTTCTTGGACCAAGCAATTTTTCCAATTCTTTTCTGGAAGTGAGTTTGATTTCTTTTTTCTTACTTGATTTTCCTTTTTTCTCGGTTTTATTTGAATCTTTTTCTCCCTTAATTACAATCTCTTTTGCAAACTTACGAAAGATACTGGCTAAAGTTCTCTCAAGCTGTCTGACACCAGCTTCTTTTGTGTAATAAGCAATAATCTCTTTTAAAATGTAATCAGGCATTTCCAATTTGTAACCAGAAAGACCATGTCTTTCCATCTGACGGGGGATAAGATGCCTTTTGGCAATATTGATTTTTTCCTCTTCTATATATCCCTCAATAGAAATGGCTTCCATTCTATCCAATAAAGGGCCTTTTAAAGAATGAACAGAATTGGCCGTGCAAATAAACAGGACAGGAGATAAATCATAATCCACTTCCAAATAATGATCCTGAAAGGTATGATTTTGTTCAGGGTCTAAAATTTCAAGCAAAGCTGAGGAAGGATCACCTCTAAAAGAACCCATACCCATTTTATCCACCTCATCTAAAAGGATAACAGGATTCCCTTTCTTGACTTTTTTTAAAGCCTGGATGATTTTACCAGGCATAGAGCCTACATAAGTTTTTCTATGCCCTCTTAACTCCGCTTCATCCTGAACACCACCAAGAGAAATACGGGTAAATGAACGGTTAAGGCATCTGGCAATGGATTGAGCCAAAGAGGTTTTCCCGACTCCAGGAGGCCCAACAAAACAAATGACAGGGCTTTTCACATTTTGACTTAAACGGCGAACAGCCAAAAATTCGGTGATTCTCTCTTTGACTTTTTTTAAACCCCAGTGATCAGCATCCAGTATTTCCTGAGCTTTACTAATGCTGTTTTTTTCCTGAGAAAAATCAGCCCAAGGCAAATCCAAAAGCCAATCCACATAATTTCTTACAACAGTGGCTTCAGCGCTCATAGGAGACATCATTTTTAACTTTTGTATTTCTTTTTTAAATCTCTCATTAACCGTATTGTTCCATTTCTTTTTGACCCCTCTCTCTTCCAGATTTTTAACCTCATTTTGAAAGTCATCCTTATCTCCTAATTCTTTTTGAATAGCCTGCAGCTGTTCATTAAGATAATATTCCTTTTGAGATTTTTCCATTTGCTCTTTAACTCTTGTGCGAATCTTTTTCTCCACTTTAAGAATTTGTATCTCTCTGGTGATAAGTTTTAAAACCTCCTTTAATCTTTGAATCGGCTCTATAATTTCCAAAATTTTTTGTTTATCCTCAAAACGCAAATTAAGATAAGCAGCAATGGTATCCGCCAACTCCCCACAATTATCAATAGTGGAGATTTTAGCCATAGCCTCTGAGGGAATATGTTTGTTAAGCTTCACATAGTTTTCCACTGAAGTATAAACTGTTCTAAGAAGAGCCTCTGCCTCCATAACATTAGGCGCCTTTTCAATCAAAGGTTCAACTTCTACTGTAAGGTAATTTTTTAAATCAATATATTTTTTTATGCGGACACGCTGTTTACCTTCCAAAATGGTTTTTACAGTGCCATCAGGAATTCTCAGGTGTTGGATTATAGAAGCCAAAGTGCCAATTTCATAAATCTGATCAGGAGAAGGATCATTGATTTTTGCTTTTTTTTGTGAAGCTAAAACAATATCCGTCTTGTTGGAAATGGTTTGCTCCAAAGCATTTATGCTTTTTTCTCTTCCGACAAAAACAGGGATCATCATATAAGGGAAAATAACCATATCGCGAAGAGGCAAAAGCGGCAATGTTAAGTGAGAAGATTTATTCATTTGTCATTCACTCTACTCTATTTACTGGAGAAGGTCAAAATATACCAGCATTGTTTATGAACAGAGATTTGCTCATTGAAAATTTTAAGATAAGACAAAACTATAGAAAGAATAAAAATGATTTAAGTCTATGCGCTGGCTTTTTGAGACTTTGAACTTGATTTTTTCTTGGTTTTATAAACAAATTTTGGACTTCCTGTTTTTTTAATAACCTCTTCTGTAATTAAACAGGACTTTATATCATCATTTGAAGGCACTTCATACTGAATGTCAAGCATACTGTCCTCCAAAACTTTTCTCAGCCCTCTGGCCCCTGTTTTATTCATAAGGGCCATTTCAGCTATAGCTTCAATAGCCGATTGTTCAAACTCCAACTCCACACCATTATAACTAAAAAGCTTTTGATACTGTTTAACAAGAGCATTTTTTGGCTCTTGTAAAATTCTGATAAGAGCTTCTTTATCAAGAGAATCCAAAATGGATACACCCGGAAGCCGGCCAATAAACTCAGGAATCAAACCGTACTGAACAAGATCAGATGGTTCTAATCGGGAAAGAATTTCTGATCGGCTGATTTTATCCGGAGTTTCCACCTTAGCTGAAAAACCAAGAGAACGGCTGGAAATGCGGTTCTGGACTATCTTTTCCAAACCCACAAAAGCCCCTCCCACAATAAACAAAATGTCCGCTGTGTTGATCTGTATAAACTCTTGCTGAGGATGTTTTCTTCCCCCTTTTGGAGGCACATTGGCCACTGTTCCTTCCAGAATTTTTAAAAGAGCCTGTTGAACACCTTCACCACTAACATCACGAGTAATAGATACATTTTCCCCTTTGCGGGTGATTTTATCAATTTCATCAATATAAATAACTCCCTTTTCCGCTTTTTTAACATCATAATCAGCGGCCTGAAGTAAACTTAAAACCACATTCTCTACATCCTCTCCAACATAACCTGCCTCTGTAAGAGTTGTTGCATCCGCCACAGCAAAAGGGACATTTAAAATACGGGCTATAGTCTGTGCCAACAGAGTTTTACCTGAACCTGTAGGGCCAATAAGCAACAAGTTGCTTTTGTCAACCTCCACACCGTCCTTTTTGGACTGATCCATCATATTGATTCTTTTGTAATGATTGTGAACAGCAACGGCTATAGATTTTTTGGCTCTGCCCTGGCCTATAATGTATTCATCCAAACGGGCTTTAATTTCTGCAGGCGGGGATACTTTAAGTTTTTTTCTTGAAGAAACAGCATCCTTCTTTTCTTCATCATGAAGAATTTCATTACATAATTCAATGCACTCATTACAAATATAGACCTGAGGCCCTGAAATAAGCTTTGAAACATCTTTTTGATTTTTTCCGCAAAAGTTGCAATTATTTACTGCCATAATAAAACACCAAGTTTCCTAACACACAAATGATTATTATATAATTTTTTTCATAAATCAAAAGGAATAAATCTGCTTAAATTTTACCCATTTTTATCATCTGTCTTATTTTTTCTGTTTTCCACAATATGATCTATAAGACCTAGTTCTTTTGCTTCCTCAGCTCCCATATAGCGATCCCTGTCCATCATCTTTGTAAGTTTTTCTACATTGTGACCTGTGTGCTTCGCATAAATGTTTGTAAGCTGTTTTTTTGTATAAGACATTTCCTTTGCATGAATTTCAATATCACTCACCTGCCCTGAAATTCCCGAGCCTGCAATAAGAGGCTGATGAACCATCGTTCTAGCATTAGGGAGAATATATCTCTTGTTTTTAGCTCCTGCACAGAGAAGCATAGATCCCATACTTGCTGCCAAGCCTATACAATAAGTGGCTACATCACAACGAACAAATTGCATAATATCATAAATGGCAAGACCTGCATGAACACTGCCCCCAGGGGAGTTGATATAAAGATTTATATCCTGAGAGGCATCCTGCATTTCTAAAAAAAACATTTGGGCAATAACACTGTTGGCAATATTGTCATCAATACCTGTGCCTAACATAATAATTCTGTCTTTTAAAAGACGGGAATAAATGTCGTAGCTTCTCTCCCCTTTTGGGGTTTGCTCAATAACTATAGGGACTAAAGACAAAACAAGCTCCTGCTCTTCAAACATGAGTTTTAAAACATTGATTCTATCTGTTTTTTCAGCTTTTTTTAGGAACAACGCTGACACACAATTCCAAAAAATCCCAGACTTTTTTAAGACAAAATCAATATAACAGCTTGTCGGCTTTTTTGGATTGAACTTAAATTTTTTTATATAACTGAAAACAAGCTTTTATTTCTGTCTGTTTTTTACCTGTTAACTGAAGTCTTTTACAGAATAAAAAGAAACTATTATCTGGTCTTAAGAAGTTTTATAAGCCTTTTGCTAGATTTCTTTTTTGAAATATCAAAAGGAGTCTCACTTTTATTGTTTTTAACGGCAATATTTGCTCTCTTTTAATGAAGATGTTTGCGCGCCTCATTATGCTTGAAATTCTCAAGTGATAGATAGCGCAGTCAAAGAGTTAAATTTGAATGTAATCCCGTATGAAACATTTGATTGATCATTGAAATAGAACTTGCATTACATTTCAGTTTATTTTTTCTCTTTATTTTTTAAATAGTTTTTAAGCAGTTCATTAATTGAAATTTCAGGTAATTTTGACTTTTGTCTCACTCTCCAATCTCTTCTTCTTTCCCCTTTTTCCATAAAACCGTTTTTTTCCCATTGTTGAAACAGCTTTGATAATTGCACTATTTCTGATTGACTGTTAGATAAACCAAAAAGTTGTCTTGCCTCTTTGTTTGTTATATAACCGTCCCGATTTTCTCGATATGCATGATTTTGTAATATTTCTTTAAATTTATTTTCTTCTGCTTTTGAAAATACTTTTGACTCCTGACCTTCTAGTTGAACTTTTACCCATCGCTTTAAAAGAATTTTTGCTACTGGTTTTTTCTTGTTTTTTTGCGGGTATTCAGTTGTTAATAAGAAAGGGGAATCATTATTTGAAAGAATCTCACTAATAAGTTTTTTGTGATACTCATCTATGCAGCTAAAAATTTCTTCCAGAGTTTTATCTCTCCACAATACCAAAGCCGCTGAAATTTTGTATTTATCTGTATTGCTTTCATATAGTCTTTTAAACTTTTTAAGGAGCTTTAAAAAATTTTTATTTGGTTCTTCGTTATATATAGTTACTGACCATATACCATAATTATCTGAGACTTTTTGATATTCAAAGAGAGGTTCTCTTCTTCCACTTTCAATCATATATTTAAAAATTTTATTTTTTCCTGTTCCAAATTCATCAGAGAACTTAGCTTTCCTTAAAACTTTCATTAAGAAAGGATTATAAGAAAAATGAACTTGAGAGAATTTTTTATTGATAAAAGCTGTAGCTTTGGCTGAACAGTAATTTGAAATCTTAATTCTGTTTCTATACAATTCTACTGTTGCTTCTCTTTCTCTTTTTTCAAAAGCAGAATGGGCAACAGCATTAACAAGCACTTCTCTTAAAACAGAATCAGGATATGGTTTTTCTTCTGTAATAGACAAAGAACCGGGTCTTAAACTGATTCCTTTAGTTCTTGTCCATGACTGAATATGTTGGATAAAGTCTTCTTTTAGTAAAGAGTATAGACCTTTTTTCTCATCTTGATCTGTAAGTTCAGATTTCTGATTATAATGCGCAACTCTAAAAGAAAAATCTCCAAATAAAATTCCTGAAACATTTTTATCTTTTATATTCAGTTTAGACAAAACATTGTCTGCTGATAATTTCACCCAATCTTCACTGCCATTTTTTAAGAATTTTGCAAAATCTAAAACTAAAGAAGAAGTAACTTTACCTTTGTAATTAAGACTTGAAAAATCAAAGCCAGGGCGGTTTAATTCCAATTCTTGTTGTTCTCCTAGAGTCATCTCTTCTGTTCTTGATCCTACTCTTTTATAAAATTTTCCATTCCAAGAAACTACTGCTTTGGGGTTTATGATTTCAATAAGTATAAATTTTTTGTTATTTACATTTTCAACAGAAATAGATTGCACTGTGGAATTAGGTTCAAGATATTGACTGATATGATTTTCTATATAAGCTTCTTGTTTTTTTACCCAATCTGAGGATTTATCCAATAAAAGACCTTTATCATCAGTACCGATAATCAACCATCCACCATCTTCTTCATTGCCAATAGCAGAGATGCTTTTCCCATGATTTTGATGCCATTTGGACTTGAACTCCACATTTGTGTTTTCAGTTAATTGCTGAGAAGATAATTTTTCTAACAAGACTGCTTTCGTGTTGGAATTCATTTTTTAAACTCTTAACAGTATCTATAAAACTTTTTTAAATACAAACAATCCTTATTTACAATCAGGTAGCACACAGACGACATAACCTTCAAAGCTCCTATTATATTGCTGTTTTATGCCTTTTTGTCCAAAGAATTGATAAAAATAGACGACATGAGGCTTAAAATCATTGATTTTACAGGATTTTTTTAGACGGCTGGAACCATAATCAACTGTATGAAGTCAGACGACATGCAGACGACATAAGGATTAAAATCATTGATTTTACAGAACTTTTTTAGACGACTGGAGCCATAATCAGCTGTATGAAGTCAGACGACACGCAGACGACATGAGGCTTAAAATCATTGATTTTATCTGTTTTTTCAGCTTTTTTTAGGAACAACGCTGACACACAATTCCAAAAAATCCCAGACTTTTTTAAGACAAAATCAATATAACAGTTTGTCGGTTTTTTTGGCTTGAACCTTAATTTTTTTGAAGAAATGGGGACAGAGGCAAAATTACAGGCTCTTAAATATGGAAATGAGTTTCCAAAAACCCAACAGATATTTAAAATGCAAATCTTGAAGGAGCGAGGACTATGAGTTTGGAAAAAGAGATTGGCAGTATTGAAGTGGGAAAACGGGCTGATATTATTGTTTTGGATTTAAAACAAGCCTCTTTTCATCCTTTTTACAGAGTTTTTTTTGGATGGATTTTTGTCTGTCATCAAAACTTCACATCCGGATTTAGCCAATACAACTCCTAAAGATAAGCCTATACACCCTGAACCAATAATTGTCATTTTACACCCTCCTCTACCTTTTAAAATACTTATCTAAATAAGATTGAGCCTCCATATCTTCTTGAAGAGCTGCCTTCTCAAACCATTTAAAAGCCTCTTCATCACTTTGCTCCACTCCTCTACCTTTAAAATACATGTACCCTAAATTAAATTGAGCGCGTGTATGTCCTTGAAGAGCTGCCTTCTCAAGCCATTTTAAACCCTCTTCATAATTTTGCTCCACTCCTCTACCTTTAAAATACATGTACCCTAAATTAAATTGAGACCCCATATCTCCTTGAAGAGCTGCCTTCTCAAACCATTTAAAAGCTTCTTCATAATTTTGCTCCACTCCTCTACCTTTAAAATACATGTACCCTAAATTAAATTGAGACCCCATATCTCCTTGAAAAGCTGCCTTCTCAAACCATTTAAAAGCTTCTTCATAATTTTGCTCCACTCCTCTACCTTTAAAATACATTACCGCTAAACTAAATTGAGCCTTTATATCTTCTTGAAGAGCTGCCTTCTCAAACCATTTAAAAGCCTCTTCATAATTTTGCTCCACTCCTCTACCTCCAAAATACATGTACCCTAAATTAAATTGAGCGCGTGTATGTCCTTGAAGAGCTGCCTTCTCAGCCCATTTAAAAGCATCTTCATAATTTTGCTCCACTCCTTTACCTTCAAAATACATGTACCCTAATTCAAATTGAGCCTTTACATGTCCTTGAAGAGCTGCCTTCTCAAACCATTTAAAAGCTTCTTCATAATTTTGCTCCACTCCTCTACCTCTAAAATACATGTACCCTAAATTAAATTGAGGGAGTGTATATCCTTGAAGAGCTGCCTTCTCAGTCCATTTAAAAGCATCTTCATAATTTTGCTCCACTCCTCTACCTCTAAAATACATGTACCCTAATTCAAATTGAGCCTTTACATGTCCTTGAAGAGCTGCCTTCTCAAACCATTTAAAAGCTTCTTCATCACTTTGCTCCACTCCTAAACCATAAGAATACAGTTCCCCTAATTTAAATTGAGACTCTATATGTCCTTTTTCTGCTGAGTCTTTAATTCTACCTATCTCTTCACTTATGCAAATGCTGGAATCACAATTCAAAGAACCTTTAGATAAAAGTTCCTTTAATTTTTCCGAAGGTACTAAAGTTACACTAATTCCTACTAATCCAGCTTTAAGAACACCAACTAACTCTCCCGTATTGGAAAATGCCGGTGAACCACTGGCTCCTCCAGAACTCAAACTTTGAATATTAGCATAAATTTCGTTAGACTTTTTGCCAAAAATATTCCCCTGTATATACCTAAACTTACGCCCAGGGAAACCCATTGTGTGAATCTGTTGATTTAAACTTATTGGTTTATTATTAAAACGAAGCTCATAATAGTCTTCAGATTGGTAATCTTTCACTTGTAAAATAGCTAAATCATTTATACCGTCAAGAGCAACAATTGATTTGATCGGAATTTCTTCTTCATTTACAGTTTCTATAAATAAAGTTTTATCTATTGAATCTTTAAAATCCAAAGAAATAACATGGAAATTTGTAACCACAAGTTCAGGACTGATAAAAAAAGCAGTCCCAAAACCAAATTTACTGTAGATTTTCACAACAGCCGGATAATCTTCTCGATCTGTAAAAAGAGATTGAAATTGTCTAACTGCATCTGGTAAAGGCAGCTTGTCTTTATTTGCAAAACCTAATTGCGAAAATACTAAACCAAAAAGAACTAAAAATTTCATACTGTTATGAGTTTTCATCACTTCACCTATAAATTTTATTTTAGTTGTAATTTTTTATTAAATCTCTTTTTCAAATAGAAGCTGAGCAATGTAAAATACTATAAAAGAAAAGGAATTTAAAGTAAAAAGCTTGAATCGGAAAAATTTTCACCTTCAGTTTTAAACCTTGAATAAAAAAATATCTTACATTATTTATGTAACAGGATTTTTTACATTAAAAAGGTTCTGTTGTTTGGAGAAAGAATGCTAAGACCAGGAAAAATTATAATCATTGAAAATAGTGAATTGGCTTCCGGCCATAAAATACAATATGGTTTTGTAAAAGCCAAGGACATGAATGAGGATGTTCTTTTTAATAAACTCTCGTTTTTTCACACACCTTTTGAAGACTTAAAAGTTGATGACAGAGTTCAAGTTTCCATTAAATATACAGATCAAGGCCCTTTTGCAGAAAGTTTAATTTTGTTCAAGCCACATCTTCAAAAAGAAACACCTCTTCCTCCGGAATCATGTCTGTAATCTGATTCATTTAAGAAAATTTAAAGTGACTGCAATTATAATACAGAAAAAACTTCTTTTCAGATTTAAAATTTCACTTCTCCACAATAAGCATATACCGGGAAAAAGAATGTGTCTTATAATCAAATGTCAATTTGCCTGAGTAATGCAGTTTTGTAAATTCAAATTGTTTCTTTAATTCCTCTTCAGAATGGACACAGTTGATATGATCTTTATGTTTTAGATCACAGGATTGAAGAACCACTGTTTTTCCATAAGGAATATTTTTATACCATTCATCACTTTTAAAATGTTCAACAGAGGTGTTGATAATTAAATCGGGTTCATCAGAATCAGAAAAAGACTTATCTTTATAGTTAAGATTGTTACAGTCTGCTGTTTTTGCTTTAAACTGCCAGTCTTTCCAAACCCAGTTTCCATTTATAATATCAGCCAGCTTTTCAAGTAGAAAATCAGTGTCAAATGAACGAATAGATTTTATTTCCAGCCGCTCCCTGCTTAAGAGTAAAAAAGACAGTAAACCAACCCAGCCGCCAAGCACCCAAATTGTTTGAGCTTTCTGACTGTAAAGCAGCTTTTCCACCTGACGACAAAGCCAAAGTTTGGATTCAACCTGGCCACTGGAGTAAACATCCCTGCTGATTTTTATTATTTGGTCATCTGTATTGGTTTCCATGTTCAGCTATCAATTTTTGAATTATGATACCACTGACAAAAATATTCTTAAGCTTTTCTGGCAGCATAATACTCAGTGAAAAGACCTGTGTTAAAAGGAAAGGGTATATGCTCCACATTAGGCTGAGCTTGAAGAACACCAATAATTTTACCTTGTTTTTCCTCTTTTCTCAGGTAATCAGGCATTTCAAGTCTTGGGTTCTGCAAACCTTGTAAAACAATTTGATTTTTTAAAGATTTTTCTTTTAGAGAAACTTCCTGATTTTCTCTTACAACAAAAGAGGGAACATTCACCTTTTTTCCCTCAAGCAAAACATGACCATGGGTTATGAGCTGTCTTGCCGCAGGGATGCTTGGAGCAAATCCTAAACGAAAGATCACATTGTCCAGCCTTCTTTCCAATAAAGAGATCAATTTATTGACCCAGTGACTGGATTGACCTTGTTTGGCATTCCGGATAAATCTTCTAAGCTGCCGCTCCTTTAAAACATAATGACAACGGAGTTTTTGCTTCTCCTCTAACCTAAGGGCATAGTCAGAATATTTTTTCCTTTTATTTCCACTTTCCCCTGGAGGATAAGGGCGTCTCTCCAAAGCACCACTTTTACCCAATCCAGGAAGCTCTGTCCCCAACCGTCTTTGAGTTTTAAATCTTGCTCGTCTTAAAGCCATAACAACACCTTATCGCAAACACCTTATTTGAAAATCCCTTTTTGTCAAGCCTTCCTGTATAATGAGTTTTTTTGTACTTGTCCAGCAATTTTCTGCCTTTTTACCAAGAAAACTTAACACTTGCCGGCCTTGTCCTTTTATGGTATTTCTTTCCTGCCATGAAAAAAGATATACATCCTAAAACAAGACCCGTGGTTTTTAAAGACATTTCCAGCGGATTTCAGATTATTACAAGCTCCACTACGGAGACAAAACAAACAATAGAATTGGAAGGGAAAACTTATCCTCTAGTCTCTTTTGATGTCTCCAGCGCCTCTCACCCCTTTTATACAGGAAAACAAAGACTTCTTGATACTGAAGGCCGGGCTGAAAGATTTATGAAAAAATACAAAGGCTTTGGAACCAGCAACAAAAAATCATAAACTCACCGCCCCCATTCACTAAGCTGTGGCCACGGCTTCGCTGTGTCTGACGACAGTGACTTTGATAAGTCCAGGATAGGAGCATTCTTTTTCAATTTTTCTGGCAATTTGTCTGCTTAAATTTAAAGCCTCTTTATCACTCACCTTTTTGTTGTCAACTATCACTCTCATTTCCCGTCCAGCGCTCATAATATAAGCATCTTCAATATTCTCAAAACTGTCTATAATTCTCTCTAAATTGGCCATTTTTTGATTGTAAGAGTCTTCAGTAAAACGGCGAGCTCCAGGCCTTGAACCGGAAATGGCATCAGCAGCAATCACCAAATAAGCTAGAGGGGTAGAAGGAGTTTCATCATGGTGGTGTGCCCTAACAGGATGAAGAATATCCTCTTTTTCACCATATTTGGAAAGAAAATCTGCTCCAATAACAGCATGACTCCCTTCAATAGAATGATCCATTGCTTTTCCAATGTCATGGAACATACCAACTCTTTGCGCCGGCTTTACAGGCAGGCTTAATTCTGAGTTCAGCAATCCACACAACCATCCCACCTCCTCACAATGAAAATATTGATTTTGAGCAAAAGAATATCTGTATCTCAAAGCTCCCATCATATTTTGCACCTCAGCAGCTACATTTCTAAGTCTTAGTTTTTTACAAATATTCTCTCCATCCTTACGGATTTTTGCGAACAGATCTCTTTTGGAACGTTGGACAGCTTTCCGGACAGAATGAATATCCACTTTATTTTTTTTGGAAAGTTTTTTTAAAGTCATGCGGCCCAATTCCCTGCGAACAGGGTCAATCCCAAAAACAGAAGCCTGCAATTCATCTTTATTGATAAGGATATCCACACCACACTCTTTTTCAATTTCACTTAAATAAGATTTATGTGGACCAATAATTTTTTCCAAATTTTTATTTGTCTTAAAAGAAACCGGGGCTATGCCTCTCTCTAGGCAGTACGCTCTATCAAACCGGTTTAAAACCATATTCAGATAAAAAAAGGACTTTTTTTGAAGATTATCTCTGTCCCGTTTCCCCTGTTTTTCCAAATCATCCTTGACTTTGTTCAACCAGTTTTCCTCTATCTCTTGTCTCATAGCCTTTTTTAATTTTTCTAAATTGATGGAAAAATGATTCTCAAATTTTTGAATTTTATTTTTAAGATATTTTTTTAACTCTGTGAGCAATTGCTTTCTTTGATTCATATAATCTTTTTTTAAATTATTAACTTGCTGGATACTATTTTTAAACTTATTTATAACTGATTCCTGTTCTCTGCTTTTTAACTGTAATTGATGAACCCTCTTATCCACTTTAATCTGAAGATTTTTGAGATTTAAATTTATAACCTCTTTTTCTTTTTCAAAAAGATTAAGCCTATTCTCCTGCTTGTTATTAAACTCTTTACGATATTTTTCCATTGAAGCCTCAACCTGTTCTCTAGCTGACTGCAAAATATGCTCAGCTTTTCTTCTTGTTTTTTGAAGCGCTAACTGTTTTTCAAATTGATCCCATACAATAGCCATCAACAAACCAAAAGGTAAGCCACTTAAAAAGATGTATAGAAATTTATAAATATCCATAATTTATTTCAATATCAGTATAGTTTAAATTAAACGGATTGTTTAGGGAAAAAGTCTTTGTTTTGTCCAACCTTCCGTATTTTTTTCAAATAAAAATCGATCGTGTAGACGGTGAGTCCTGTTTTTCCAAAATTCTATCCTTTTGATGCAAAGAGCATAGCCCCCCCAATGTTTTGGACATGGAATTTTTTTATCATAAAATTTTTGTTCTGCTGATTTTTTAAGTTCTTCCATCTCTCTCCTGGATGAAACCCCTTGAGATTGCCTTGATATCCATTGACTGATTTGACTATCCCGGCACCTTGTCTTCCAATATTGAACAGATTTTTTTCTGGAAGTTTTTTGCGTTTCTCCTTCTATACGAATCTGTCGATCCAACTGAGGCCAATAAAAATTAGCCGCCACCAAGGGATTTTTATCCATTTCTCTTCCTTTAGAACTAAAATAATTTGTATAAAATAAAATTTTTCCCTGATGAAGTTCCTTTAACAGAACAACCCGTGAACTTGTTTTTTTTTTATGGCTGGTGGATAAAACCATAGCCCATGGTTCTTTTGTATTGATTTTTTGAGCTTCTTTTAGCCATTTCTGCAAAATAATCAAAGGGTCAGTGGAACCAAGAAATTTTTTTATTTCCAAGTCTAGTTTATTCATCTTTTTTATACCGAATCTGTTCTGAACTTTTAAGATGTCTGTATTTCTGTAACAATGTCATTTCTCAAAACAAAATTCAAACTAGATTCAATATATTTTTTAAAATTTTTTAAGAATTTTATTTAATAAACAAAGGCTGACAAAGTCAGCCTTGTAATGGGAGATTTTTCAGGATAAACGATAAGCCGGATTCTGTCTGCCTTTTTTCTGCCAAAAAAGGGAAGCGATTATTCCTCTAGGAGTTTTGTTGCCAAAACCCTCTTGCGATCAACCCGAAGACGCGCCTCTTGGCTCAGGATGGCCTTCCTATTTGATCTCGCTCCACATAGAGTTTAGCTGATTTCACTCCAGCCTGGTTAAACCAGCTGGACCTGCTTTCTGTTCCACTTGTCCTCACCTTGCGGTGGAAGGCTGTTAACCTTTATGCTGCCAAAGGAGTCCGGACTTTCCTCTTCACTTCAGTAAAGCAATCGCTTGTTTATCCACAAGGAATCTTACAGGAATAAGGTAAAAATAGCAAGGATTTATAATCTTCTGTTTTAAGACTTCTTAAAAATGCCACAAATTTATGATTTTTGTTAAAATGTATTAATGAGTATCTCTCAAGTTACAGCATTAAGTCAAGGTTCATGATAACTTAAGCCTGATTTGATAGGGATTAAGTTGTTGAAATGACTGGAAAAAATAAGTTTGGCTTTGAACGCTGAGAGGCTGAAAGTCCACTCTACGGCAAAATGTATGTCCGAAATTTTGACTTACATACTGTAACTTGAGAAATATTACATAACAGGAACATAAAAAATATAATTTATAAGCAAAAAAATATAAAAAAATGCCTCCTGCCTTGATTCTCCAAAAAAAACAAAAGATAATGTATTCTCTATCCCACAAACACAGGAGGTTTTTATGTCTGTTGTTTTGCCTGAATTGCCTTATGATAAAAAAGCTTTAAACCCTCATATTTCTGAGGAAACTTTGAATTATCACTATGGAAAGCATCATAAAGCTTATGTGGATAAGCTTAATGGGCAAATTCCTGGAACAGAGTGGGAAAAAGCCTCCCTGGAGGAAATTGTCAAATCCTCTCAAGGAGGGGTTTTTAACAACTCAGCCCAGGTTTGGAATCACAGCTTTTATTGGAATTGCTTGTCACCCCAGGGTGGCGAGGCGCCTGGCGGCACAGTAGGTTCAGCTATTGAAAAAAACTTTCAATCTTTTGAAAAGTTTAAGGAAGAATTTACAGCAAAAGCTCTTACACAGTTTGGTTCAGGATGGGCCTGGCTTGTAAAAGAAGGAGAGAGTTTAAAAATCCTTTCCACCCCTAATGCTGAAACCCCCTTGACCTCCCCTCGTCAAAAAGCTTTGCTAACCTGTGATGTTTGGGAGCATGCCTATTACATTGATTATAGAAATGCCAGAAATAAATATATAGAAGCTTTCTGGAATCTCGTGAATTGGGAGTTTGTAAATAAAAACCTGGATGCTTGATGCCTCTTAAAAAAGCACGGGGCTTCCCGGATCATCTTACCGAGGACAGCTCTCAATTTGACTCCCTCCTTTCTGTTATCATTCAGGTCATAAAAACCTTTGATTTTCAAAAAGTAGATCCTCCTATTCTGGAATACAGTGAACTTTTTTCCCGAACCTTAGGAGAAGGCTCTGATATTGTAAACAAGGAAATGTATTCCTTCCAACATGGGGAAGAATCCCTGACTTTAAGGCCGGAAGGAACAGCAGGAATTGCCCGATTATTTATCACACAAAAAATGCATAAGCAGCTGCCTTTAAAGTGGTATTACCAAGGCTATATGTTCAGGCATGAAAGACCACAAAAAGGACGTTTCCGACAATTTTATCAAGTAGGGGTTGAATATCTTGGTGATTCTTCTGAATTGGCGGATATGGAAGTGTTGTCTATGGCCTGGCTTTTAATGAAAAAATTATCTCTTGAAAAAAAAGTAACTTTGGAAGTCAACACACTTGGCTCTCTGGAAGAAAGAAAAACATACAAAGAAAAGCTGCAACAATTCCTTAATCCCTTAAAAGAAAAACTGAGCCCTGACAGTCAAACACGACTTATAAAAAACCCTTTAAGAATTTGGGATTCAAAGGAAAAACAGGATCAGGACATTATGAAAAAGGCCCCTCTTTTAAAAAACTTTCTTACAAAAGAAACTCTTACAAAATATGAAAAAATTAAAGAAGCTTTAAATGCTTTAAATATTCCTTTTAAAGAAAACACAAAACTTGTCCGGGGGCTGGACTATTATAATGACTTGGTTTTTGAATGGACAAGTGAAAGTTTAGGCGCGCAATCGGCTTTCTTATCCGGAGGGCGGTATGACAAGCTTATTGAAAATTTAGGTGGTCTTCCCACTCCTGCTATAGGCTGGGCGCTGGGTTTGGAAAGATTGAATCTTTTATGTGATCCTTTTAAAGAAAAGCCTGTTCAAATTGGTCTGGCGGCTATGGGAGAAGAAGCTGCAAAAAAAGCCTTTCAGATAGCTTATGAGTTACGATCTGAGGGTTACAGTGTTTATTACCGTTTTTCCGGCAGCTTTTCCAAACAGATGAAGAGAATCAGCCAAAAATGCCTTTTTGCTTTAATCTATGGAGAAAATGAACACCACAAAGGGGAAATTATCCTAAAAGACCTCAGCAAAGGGGGCTGGAACAATCAGAAAGAACAGGAAGCTTCAAAAAAACAATATGAAAATCAATACAGTGTTCCTCTTTCTTCTCTAAAAGAGGAGCTTAAAAAAGCGCTTTAGCCCCATTGACCAGATAGCTTTCAATAAGGGAAACAAAATGGGAAAATGAGTAAGGCGGTCAAGGAATATACTTTACAAAAGCGCAGAAAATCAGTGTTTTGAGCGAACTGAAAATAAATGGTGTCAGTTTGTCGGAGTTGGCTAGGTGTTTAGGTGGTGAGTTCAGGTAATATAACGGACGAAGCCATTAAAAAGTATATAGAGGAACAAGAAGGGGGAGCCGTTGGTTGATGATAGTCAATTTCAAATTGACCACATTTGAACCCCCTCCTTAAAAGCTGGGGTTGTTCAGTTGTTAACCGTTTATGAAATGACGGCTGAAATTTCTGAATGTGGCATCACTTAATTTACTTCAACAAGAAACTCATACTTCCCTAGAAAGATTTGATTTTGGGAAAAAAGTTAATCCTATAGAATTTGAATTAAAGGAAGAGTTATGAAAAAACTATTTATAATTTTATTTTTATTTCTAAGCTGTGAAACGCACTTAGAGACAAAACGAGTTTGTATATTACCTCCTGGAAAAAAAATTGAAGATGTTGATTATAGCAACCTAGAATATGACAAAGAATGTGAGATTTGGGAGGAACATGAGCATACTATTTAAGTTCATTTTATTTTTTTCTTTAAATTCCTATGCTAATAAAATTGAGAGTTTAATAAAAGAATTTGATAGCGGAAATACTAGATTTTGCTTTGTCCCTTACAAAGAGAGGTGTGTGAAATCTTTTAGAAGTCCAGCAAAATTTAGGGTTTCAAGAAGAATTTACTCAGCTATTAGCACAAGGACAAAGATTGTAAATGATCACTTTGATTCTCCAATTGTGGTATTTCAAGCAAGCCAAAGTTTTATAGAATATAGGAGATTGACGGATCGAGTTGTCTAGTTGAAATGGAGGTCAGGACACTACATAGAAAGATAAAGGTTTAAATTTTTATCCAGCTTTTTTAAAAGAGTCTGCTTTTCCTCCCCGTCCATTTCAAAACCCTGATGCTCCTTTAAAGCACTTTTTAAAATTTCAGGATGAGCCAATTCCTTGGGTAAAACCCCCTGTAAAAATAAAATTTTAATTTGAAAAAACAACTTTAAAGAATCCAAAGAGGGACTATTTTGCGCCAGCATAAGAGCATTGCCAAGAAGATGAAACAACTCCTCCGAATCTTCTGTTCCCTCCTGGCTGATCTCATCAAGGACTTTTAAAAAATAAAGTGCTAAACTTAAACGATTATAATCCTTTCGGAGATTGGGAAAATCCTCTAAAAACCAAGCCTGCTGCAGCCTGTGAAGAGATTTTTTGGAAGGGCGATATTCTAATTCAATATAAGCTGTAGGCTCTAAAACACCTCCCGAAAAGCGTTTTTTACTTTTTAAAGCCCCTTTAACTATAAAAGAAAGTTGACAGCCCTTTGCATTTAAACCCCGAACTATCAGATCAGATTCAGAAAAAGGCTGATTTTTTAAAACAATAATACGATCGCGAATGAGCATTGTATGCTAAATCTTGTTTGAAATTTTCAGTTTTTGTGCTTTTATTATCTAAATAAATATCCATTTATCAAGTGAAATTTGGTTTGGTTCCTAATGACTAGACACTTCCAATGGAAAAAAAATTCTGATTCAAAGCTTTTTGCTTTAAATTCCTTTTCTTTTATAGTATTTTGCCTTACTCAGCTTCTATATTGAAAAAGAGATATAATGAAAAAAATTACAACTCAATAAAATTTATAGGTGAAGTGATGAAAACTCATAACAGTATGAAAATTTTAGTTCTTTTTGGTTTAGTATTTTCGCAATTAGGTTTTGCAAATAAAGAAAAACGGCCTTTACCAAATGGACAATTTCAATCTCTTTTTACAAATCGAGAAGATTATCCGGCTGTTGTGCAAATCTACAATAAATTTGGTTTTGGGACTGCTTTTTTTATTAGTCCTGAACTTGTGGTTACAAATTTCCATGTTATTCTTTTGGATTTTAAAGATTCAATAGATAACACTTTTATAGAAACTGTGAATGAAAAAGAAATTCCAATCAAATCAATTGTTGCTCTTGACGGTATAAATGATTTAGCTATTTTACAAGTGAAAGATTACCAATCTGAAGACTATTATGAGCTTCGTTTTAATAATAAACCAACAAGTTTAAATCAAAAAGTTCACACAATGGGTTTCCCTGGGGGTGAGTTTAGGTATGGACAGGGGAATATTCATAAAAAAACTTCTAACAACATTTATGCTAATATTCAAGGAATGAGGCCAGGATTCAGTGGTTCGCCGGTATTTTCCAATACAGGAGAGTTAGTTGGTGTTCTTAGCGTCTCAACAGGATATAGTGTAGGTTTAGTGTCTTTTGAAAAATTAAAGGAACTTTTATCTAAAGGTTCTTTGAATTGTGATTCCAGTATTTGTATAAGTGAAGAGATAGGGAGAATTAAAGACTTAGCAGAACAAGGAGATAGAAAGGCTCAATTTATGTTAGCGAGAATGTATTTTGAAGGTCTAGGAGTGGAGCAAAATTATGAAGAGGCTTTTAAATGGTTTGAGATGGCAGCTCTTCATATAGAGGCTCAATTTAATTTAGCGGTAATGTATTTGGAAGGTATAGGAGTAAAGAAAAATTATGAAGAAGCTTTTAAATGGTTTGAGATGGCAGCTCTTCAAGGAGATAGAAAGGCTCAATTTGAATTAGGGTACATGTATTTTGAAGGTTTAGGAGTGGAGCAAAATTATGAAGAGGCTTTTAAATGGTTTGAGATGGCAGCTCTTCAAGGAGATAGAAAGGCTCAATTTGAATTAGGGTACATGTATTTTGAAGGTTTAGGAGTGGAGCAAAATTATGAAGAGGCTTTTAAATGGTTTGAGATGGCAGCTCTTCAAGGAGATATGGAGGCTCAATCTTATTTAGATAAGTATTTTAAAAGGTAGAGGAGTGGAGCAAAATGATGAAGAGGCTTTAAAATGGCTTGAGAAGGCAGCTCTTCAATAAGATATGGAGGCTCAATTTTAAATTAGCGAACATGTATTTTGAAGGTGAGGAGTGGAGCAAAATGACAATTACTTATTTATGATTATCTTTTAAAGTTATGAAAGTTTCAATTATTGGTTCAGGGCGTATAGGCTTATCTTTAGGGGTTGTATTGGCTAAATCCGGATGTGAAGTTCTGATGACAGACAAAGATCCATCCAAAAAAAAATCTGTAACAGGTGAATCCCTGTCCTTTTATGAGCCAAATTTACAAAATGACATAAAAGAAAGTCAAAACAATCTGGAATGGACAAGCTACACAGAAAAAATCATCTCTTCTGATTTAATCTTTTTATGTTTAAGCGCTCCATTAAACAAGTCAGGGGATCTGAATTTAACAGAAATTCTGGAATGGGCAAAACTCATTGCTGAAAACACTAAAAAAGAAAAACTCTTGATCATTAAAAGCACTCTTCCCATTGGAACAAACCAAAAAATTCATTCTATTGCTAAAGAGAGAAAAGCCCCTTTATCTGTTATCACCTGTCCTGAATTTTTAAGACAGGGGCAGGCTTTAAAAGATATGTATTCCCCTGAGAGAATTGTTATTGGATCAAGAGATTTACATATAGGCAAAAAATTGGAAGCGCTTTATAAAAAATTCTCAAATCCAAAACACATTATTCATACAGATCCGGAAACAGCAGAATTGTCAAAACTAGCCTGCAATTCTTTTTTAGCTGTAAAAATCAGTTTTATCAATGAGTTTGCAGGACTTTGTGAACAAGTGAAGGCTAATCCTAAAACATTACAACTTATTTTAGGAACAGATCCTCGTATAGGGAAAGATTTTTTAAACTCTGGTCTCGGTTATGGAGGCTACTGTCTTCCCAAGGATATTCAGTTAAGTGTCCGTGAAGGGCAAAAAAGAAGTCAAAATATGAACATATTAAAGAGCGCTCAACAAATAAATAACTCCCTTACAAAAGAATTTTTCCAAAAGATCAAACAGCATTATAAAAATTTAAAGTTTATTTCTCTGGCTTTTTGGGGCCTCAGTTTTAAACAAAATACAGACGACTTAAAAAACTCCCCGGCTTTAAATTTACTTTGCCAGCTTCTAAAAATAGGAGCTGAAATTCATGTTTATGATCCTCTCTTTATTAAAGAAAAAACTTTTATGTTTTTTAAAAGTGATTTAAAAAAACAGGGGGTTTATTTTAATAAGTTTTTTAAAGTCCTGCCTGTTCAAAAAGAGGATCAAATAAGTTTTTTAAAACAAAAAATAATGGCTGGAAAAGTTTTATTTCACAAAACAGCTCTGGACAGTCTTGATGGCAGACAGGGGTTGATCATTGGTTCCGATTGTGAGGAATTTAAGCAAATTTCTCTATCACAAATTAAACAGAAACTCAGTCAACCTTTTCTTGTTGACGGCAGAAACCTGTTTTCAGCAAAGGATTTACAAAAAGAAAATTTCTCTTTTTATCAAAGAGGATACTCTTTTATAAAAAAATAACTTTTTAAATATCTGAATTTTTAATCAAATGATCTTTTAGTTGATTTTAAAAAATCTTTAATTTTGCCGGCAAAAAACTCACTCTCTTTGAAAACCTTTTGTTTATCCAAAGTTTTTAGCTTATAGTTCTCCATTAAAACCCGGCCTTCACACATAACAAAACTCACTTCATTTCCCAAAGCTGTATAAACAATGTTTGAAATGGGATTGTAAAAAGGATGAAAAGAGGCATGGTTTAAATCCAAAGCAATAATATCAGCCCGCTTTCCCACTTCAATACTGCCAATCTCTTTTTCCAAACCCATAGCCCTCGCTCCCTCAAGGCTTGCCATTTTAAATATCTGTTGGGCTGTTAGACACTCATCTCCATATTTAAGAGCCTGTAATTTTGCCCCTGTCCCCATCTCTTCAAAAAAATTTAAGTTATTGTTAGAGGCTGAGCCGTCTGTCCCCAAGCCTACAACAACACCTTTTTCCAAAGCCTGTCCAACAGGCGCTATGCCATTGGAAAGCTTCATATTGCTTTCAGGGTTATAGGAAAGGGATGTTTGTGTTTTGGACATGATTTCTAAATCTTTTTCATTCACATGAACACAATGAACAAATAAAGAATTTTTACCTGTCACTCCCAAACTGTGAAGATGCTGGACAGGGGTTTTGTTATATCTTTTTTTAATTTCTTCTTGCTCCCATACACTTTCTGAAACATGGATGACAAGAGGCAGATTTTCTGATTTGGAAAACTCTCCTATTTCCAAAAGAGTTTTTGGCTCCACAGTGTAAGGCGCATGGGGAGCAATACCTATATGAACTCTAGGATGATCTTTAAAAAGGTTTTTTATATCCAATGTTTTTTTCCTCCATTCCATCCAATCCTTTTCCACACTGGGAACACCTAATCCCACAATTCCCCTTAAACCAGATTCATCTAAAACCTCAGCAATAGCTTTGTTATAAAAATACATATCGTAACAGGAAGTTATGCCGGATCGGATAAGCTCCACTAAAGAGAGTTTTGTACCCGCCCGGACAAAATCCTCTTTCACCAAGCCCTCTTCCAAAGGGAAAATATAATCTTCCAGCCAAACTTTTAAAGAAAGATTATCTGCCAATCCTCTAAATAAAGACATTGGGAGATGTGTATGGGTGTTAACAAACCCCGGACAAACTAAATGATTTTTTAAATGGTAAGTCTGTTTTGCTTTTAAGCTGGATGAAGGTCCCCCAAGATAAGAAATCCGCCCCTGCTGCAAACCAACAGCTCTATTAGATTCAAGGACAAATTCATCCTCTTTACATATTAAAATTTTGTCACATAATAAAAGGCTATCGTATTCCTGCATAATTTTTTTATACTGATCCTGTTTGAAGTTTCCACCTGAGTTCGCCCTTTTGACCTTTAATCTAGTATTATAACATTTTAAAAACTTTATAAATACAAAGATTTTTATTTTTTTTCCTAGTATGTCTATTTTTTCCCAATATGTCCTCTGACATAAATAAAACATAGTAAAATCAATCATTTATAGGAATCAGGATCTTTGAAAGGGCGAACTCAGGAGTTTCCAGTTTTTATTTTTCAAGCAAAAATAACAAAGGTTCATGATACTTTAAGTGGCCTTAAAAGTTGGTTAACCTATATTGTATTTACATGAAAAATAAGTATTGGTTCAAGACTAGTTAAGCCTACTGTGATAGGAGTTAATGAGTTGAAATGACTGGAAAAAACAAGTATTTTACCCTTTCCCGCATTTCTGAGAAGAAATTTAGGGAAATAATCAAGCTCTTTTCAGCCGATCTGACAGCCTCTCAAATAACTTTTTTGACACAAACAAACAGAAATACAATCCATAAAATTCTAAAAAATATCAGGATGAGAATCTGTGAGATTTGTGAAAAAGAAACTCCTCTTGAAAAGGGTTTTTCAACAGTCTGACGACATGATCTGACACCTGTTGAAAAATCCTTTAAAACTTAACCCCATTAAGTTTTATTAAGTATAGACTTGATCCTTTCTTTTTTTAAGCCAAAAAGTAAAATGTATCTCTTGAAAAGCCCATCACCTTACAGGCTCTTGACACATTACCGAGTTGTTCTGCTAAATTCAGCAAACCAACTTTATTCTTTATGATTTTTCTGTTAGTTTCTATCATGGGTTACCTCCTTTATGTTTTGATAGATTTACATCCTTATCAAAACGGGTAACCCTGATCTTTTCAAACAGTGTCAGATCATGTCTTAACTAGTACACCTAATACCATGGTACCATGGACATTCTTTATTTTGTGACCTGTGGCAGTATCTGCATGACACAAAAAAGAAAAAAACAAACTTGAAAAAATAAGCCACAAAAATGCTTCCATATTATAATCTCGCTCTTTTACTGGTTTAATGGACTGATTAGTATTTCTTTAAAGTTCAAAGGGGATTTCCTGTGAAAGGCTTATTTGTTTTCTGATATTTTTTATTTTTTTTAATCTCGCCTCTAAAATAGATTTCTGCTGCTTTTTAAACTTTTTATACTCTCTTTTATAGTTTAAAAAAGCCTGTTTCCGGCGATCTTCAAATTGTTTTTTTTTCTCTTCATATTCAAGAAAAGCTTTTTCTTTCTGCAAAGAATCTCCTTGTGCCCTAATTTTTTTCAATTCTTTTAATCTCTTTTTCAAAAGATTTTTTCTTTTATTTTTAAACATTTCCTGTTTATTTTTATGTTTTAAAAAGGAGGGGTGCATTCCCATGACTGAAAAGGAAAAAGCGGGAAAGCAAAGTAAAGCAAACAAAATATAACAAAGCAATCGCATAAAGTAAATATACCCTGTTTTAAAAACTTGTAAAAGAATAAATAAGCAACTGGACTTTAATTGATCAACATAAAACCTGTCTCATAAATACAAATATAGAACAGAACCATACCATGAATGCAGCCCAGGCATGACACAAAAACAATGTGAGGACTTAAAAAAAATTTAGTTCAAACAGAATCAGTATATGCCGGAGCCTTGCCTTTTGCCTTAGGTATAAGTTCTTCCAAACTCAAACCTGTTAAAATTTTTAGCTTTTTTAAAATCCACCAAAGCAAAAAAACCGTAATAAAAGTTAAGGGCAGAGCAATAAAAACATAGCCCATCCAAGTCATATCTGCCACCTGTTCATTAATAAGCTGTCTTTTTGTTTCCTCATCAAGTTGGGGATCAATATCCTTAAAAACCCAAATGGCAATTACAAAATTTAAAACAGCGCTTAACACAAAGGAGCCACTTAACGCCAAAGTGGAAGTATTCATAAGTTTTTCAAAATCTTTTTCCTTATTGTTTTCTTCAAGTTTATTTTTAATAAGATCAGTATCAAAAAGTGAGGTTTTAAAAACAAAAAGCTCAGCCAATGGTTTTTTTAAAAAAATAGAACCCAAGGCAACAAAAGCCAAAACCATAGGAATAGCGCCCTCTTTAATGGCAAAATAAATGCCTTCAAGCTGGAGCAAAGCCAATCCCCCTGTAAGGGCAATACTGACAAGACCAATAAGAGAAACAGCATTAATTTTTCTGGCTATTATAAAATCCTTTAATCCATATAAAAAAGGGAAGGCTAAAGCAATAAGCAAAACATAAACAGGAGCGGATTCAGAGGATATAAATTGTTGCCCTTTATTTAATACAACAACAGGCAAAACAATATTAAAACCTAAATTATAAAAAGGATTTTCTTTTTTAGACTGTATCACAAGACGCTGATGTATTTAATGTAAAGATTTTATTTTGAAAGGGAATGCTGTTGGCTTCTGGTTTTATTCCAAGTAATGATTTTATCAAGAAACTGTTGTTGAAGGGACTCTATAGAATCTGAAATTCTATCTTTTTTGGAATAAATTTCAAAAGAACAAGTTCCCGCAGATGAAACTTTTAAACGAGCTTCATAAAGCTTCCCTTTTTTAGTAAGAGAAGCTGTTTTTTTGGAATCACTGGGAGCGCGGCTCTCAATAAGACTGTAAAAAAACTGGCTCTGTTCTTTGACAGAATTATTGGGAATAAAGCCATTAAATTGAAAGTTATTTAGTTCTTTGCTCATGGCTTAATCATAGCAAAGAAACCTATATTAAAGTCAATCAAGCAAAATTATTGCAGTGCATTAAATTACATTTTCTGTCAAAAAAATGACAAACTGTCAAAAAAACTATTACTCAAACTTATTTTTCAATTTACTTATAGTTATATAAGCCCCTTTCTTATGATTTTACATCTCTCTTAATAAAGGGAAATCTTAAAATTGCTTATAAAGATTAAATCAAATAAGAGCCATATCAAAACCAACAAACTTAATTTGTAGAATATTTAAACAAATCTTTACTGTAAAGAGTGATTTTTTACCCTAACCACAGTCATACAACTATGGCATTGAGCTCTCTCTACAACAAAGTGACTTTGAGGCAAATACTCAACATGAGTATCTAAAGCTTTCCCACAGAGATAACATTCATTTTGCACCTTAAGGAAATCCTTTTTTGTTGTATTTTGACTTTTTTCTTCTGGTTTATTTTTTTGGCTGTATTTACTCATATATCCTTTCCAGTCATAAAGACTTTTTTGTTGTCATACATATCTACTGCAAAAAAGATTCCAAACTGACTGGACTTAGGTATAAAAAATAAAGTTTTCTGCTCTTTTTGAAAAATATTAAGAAGTTTTCTGATGGATATTTTGAACCTACTTTTGACTTGAGAAGTAGCATTTATTCAGTTAAAAAAACCAAATATGCTTTCTCATCACTTAGAGTTATTTGGTATAGAGGCTATATCCAGTCTGGCTTTTCTTTTTGAAAAACAAGAGTTTCTTCAAAAAAAAAATCTGATTATTTCTACTAATAAAGATTTGGAAAAACTAAAATCTTTTTTGCAGTTTAAAAAAGTTAAATTTCCCTTTTATGATCTTCCTCCCTTTCCCAAACCAAAATCCCCTTACTCAGAGCTGGCAAGACTGAAAAGAATAAAATGGCAGTCCTGGGCAAACTCAATCAACCAGCCTGCCCTTTTTCTGGCAAGCCCGCAGGCTTTACTCAAAAAAACCAATAACCCCCTAAACAAACACATCATTAAAAAAAATGAAAGTTTTAATCAAGAGGTATTAACCGATTATGAAGAAACATCTTTTGTTGAACAAGCGGGGGAGTTTTCCTCAAGGGCTTTTTTAATAGATATATTCTCCCCTTCTTATGAAGCTCCTCTAAGAGTTCAGCTTCAGGGGGATAAAATTCAATCCATTCATCTTTTGGATAAAGATTTCAAAAGAAGAACCAAAGAGCTGGAACAGGCCCTTGTCCCCTCCCTTTATGAATGGAGCTTTAAAGGAGAGGACAGAAAAAACCTTTGCGCTTATTTAAAAAAACAGGAGGGCTTATTGGGCAAAACTCTGCCCTCAGAACTTTTTAAAAATTTTTCCCGCGGGAAAGTTTATTTTGGATTTGAACACCTCCTTAATTGTCTGGATAAAATTTGCTCATTGGATTTTTTTCCCGAACCGCCTAAAATATGGCTGTTTGAACCGGAAAAAACAAAGGCTGACTTTTTAGAGGAAAAATCAAAGTTGGAAATGGAACATCCCTTTTTTACGGAACAAAATCTTTTTTTGGATTGGGAGAGAATAGAAAAACAACAAAACCCCCAGCCTCAAAAAACAAAAAAAAATGCAGAAAGTGAATTGCTCTCCTTTATAACAGTCAGGGCCTCTTCCTCTAAAAGCTTTCTGACAGAAAACGCAATAACTCCCTCTGTATTACAAAACTTCTCCTCCTCTCTTTTTAAAAAAACCAAAAGTTTAAAGGAGGATTTAAAAAAACTTCCCGTCTATAACATTGTTTTCATAGGGATAAAAATGGAGGATTTAAAAAAACTTTTACTAAAAGAAAAAATTTTAACTTCATGGGATACAGATTTTTTTGAAGAGAAAAATCTTATTTTTTTATCAGGCCATATCAAGGAAAGCTTTTACTGCCAAAAAGACACAGCTTATTTGAAGGTTGAAGATTTTCTGCCAAACAAAAAACAAAATCTCAGCCACTTTGACTTTTTTCGGCAAAAGGCAAAGGCTTTGGAGTTTTCAAAGCTGGAAACTGGAGATTTGTTGGTTCACAGACAGCATGGAATAGGAGAGTTTGCCGGTCTGCAATCCCTTAAAATGCATGGAAAAAAAGAAGACTTTATAGTTCTTAATTATAAGGATAGAGATAAGCTCTTCGTGCCGGCCTACAAGGCTGACCAAGTTAAAAAATATTCACGAAAAAGAGCTGATCAAATCACAAAAGCCCTTTTGGATCGTTTAGGGAATCCAAAAGCTTGGGAGAGAAAAAAATCTCAAGCCAAAAAACATATTCAAAGTTTAGCTATTGAATTGATTGAACTTTACCGTTTGAGAAAACAAAAAAAACGAAAAGCCTTTGATCCAGTTCAATCAGCTATGGATCGTTTTGCGCAAGATTTCCCCTGGAAGGAAACACCGGATCAAAAACGGGCTATTCAGGAAATTATGACTGATATGGATAGAGAACATCCTATGGATCGCCTCTTAACGGCAGATACAGGCTTTGGGAAAACAGAAGTCGCCTTAAGGGCCTGTTTTAGAGCTTTGGAAAATAATTTACAGGTGTGTTTTCTTGCTCCTACAACTGTTTTAACATTACAGCATTTTGAAAATTTTAAACAGAGGTTTAAAAACACCCCTTTTAACCTGGAGCTTTTAAATCGTTTTGTCTCTAAAAAACAAAGAGAGAAAATCTTTAAACAGGTTAAGGAGGGAAAAATTGACTTGTTGATTGCCACTCATTCGGTTTTTAATCCTCAGCTTTCTTTTAAAAATTTAGGGCTTTTGATTTTAGATGAAGAGCATCGCTTTGGAGTCCGTCAAAAAGAAAGGCTTTTTCGTTTTAGAAAAAATCTGGATGTTTTATCCTTATCTGCCACACCTATCCCTAGAACTTTAAATATGGCTTTAACAGGCATCAAAGATATTAGTGTGATAAGCCAGCCGCCTGCAAAAAGAAAGCCTGTTAAGATGATTTTTAAAGGATGGAATGAAGGAGCTGAGCATTGTATTGTGCAGGCCTGCAAAAAGGAAAAAGCTCGCAAGGGGCAAATCCTTTTCGTGCATAACCGCATAAGAACTTTGTACCAAAGGGCGAAGCAGCTTCAAAAACTTTTGCCTGACTTTAAAATAGCCCTAGCCAAAGGGCAAATGGATAATTTAGATAAAATTATGCTGGATTTTTTTGAAAGAAAATATGATCTTTTAATTTCCACAAATATCATTGAGTCGGGAATGGATATGCCTCAAGCCAACACTTTATTTATTGACAGAGTTCATGAAATGGGTTTAAGCCAGATCTACCAGCTTAAAGGACGGGTGGGACGCGGATCAGAACAGGCTTTTTGCTACCTGCTGTTTCCGGAAAGAGATCGCCTTTCTGTTTTAGCCAGAGAGAGACTGGAAATTTTGGAAAAGTATGCTGGTCTTGGGGAGGCTTTTCAACTGGCATTAAATGATTTGGAAAATCGCGGAGCGGGATCACTTTTTGGATCTGAACAAAGCGGCCACCTGCAAAATCTTGGAGAGGATTTGTATTTTGAAATTTTAAATGAACAGCTAACTGATCAAAAAGAGATTTTTATAGAGCCCGAAATCTTTTTGCCTTTTGCTACAGGCATCCCTGACAGCTATATAGCGGAACCCCGTTTAAGGCTTCTGTATTATAAAAGTCTTTCTTCAACTTTGGAGAAAGAATCCCGTTTGGCCGTTAAATCCGAGCTTTTAGAAGAGTTTGGCCCCTTTCCTGAGGAGTTAAATCAGCTATTTTTCCTTTTGGAAATAAGAGATTTTTGCAAAAAACTTCTTATACAGGATTTTAGAGCCGGAGAGCAGTCTGTATCCCTTACTTTTCATGAAAAAACTCCTGTTGCCTCTGAGAAAATGTTAAAAATTCTTGAGTCCAAAAAAGGACAGCTCATTTCTGACTTGACCTGTAAAATTCCTGTTAAAAAGAATAACTTTATTAAAGAAGTGGAAGGGCTTTTGCAGGAGCTTGACAGTTAAATCACTTTTCGTGTGAGAGCCTAATCTATATCTCCGCATTCAGACATTATAACATAACTTTCTTTTCACCTAAGGCAAGAGCTTTAAACCCCTTTTAAAAGTGTTTATGAGACGCCTCTAATTGTCAGAACAAAACTTTAATACAATCTCATGCTCCAGTTTTCCCCTCCATGAAACAGATGGACCTAAAACTGTATTGCTAAGCTGGCTTTCCTCAAAAAAGTTAACTTCAGCGCCAAGCACAGCCGGGCCTTTCAATGTCAAATTTTCCAACCCGTTAACACTTTTGGGAGCTAAAAGAGGATAACCAAGTTTTTTGCTCTGAGCTTGACCGTTTCCCAAACCCACTGTTTTATCTTCTGGATCAAAGCGATTAAAATATTCCAAGAGGAGTTTTTTTAATTTCCCTTGACCCTTGTTAGAAAGAGCATTGAGACAAAACTTTGTAGCTGAAAGATAAGCCGGTATTTCCCCCCCTTCCAAAATCTGGGCTTTTTCATCCACAAAAACTTTAAAGTTGTTTTTCACAAGAAGAGGATTTACAAAATCATCAAACAAGTGAACAGAATTGTAATTCAGTGTTTCAAGAAGCTCGCTTTTAAACAAAGCTAAACCGCTGAAATGAAAAGGCTGAAGGCTTCTATGCTCTGCCGATAGACTTCTTTTGGCGCCAATAAATTTCAAATTCAGATCTTTATCACACCATAAGGCTCCCCTTTTAAAGTTTTTATCAGGTACCGGAGATACAAAAAAAGAGCCGTCAGCCTGCGTTTTAAAAAAGTCCTTTTCAAAAAAAGAGAGCTGATCCTTTTTGGAGGGAAAAAACAAGCTGTCTCCATTGATGTAAAAAAATACTTTTTCCTTCTGTAATAATTTTTTTAATTTATATAAGGCGCCTGCGCCACCTAAACATTCAGCTTCAGGAAGTATGTCTACTTTTTGATGAGCTTGTGATATAAATTGGACAGTTCTTCCTAACTTTTTAGGAAAAAGATGGGCATTCAATAAAAAATGGGAGACAGCCAGCTGCTCCATGTAAAACCAAGATAAAGAAAGCAAAGGCAGATTTAAAAAAGGCATACTGGCTTTAGGCAAAGCATGGCTGTAAGGTCTAAGTCTTGTAGCCTTGCCACTGCAAAGTATAAGAGCCTGTTTCATGTCTTCTTATTATCCCTTTCTATCATAGATATTATTACTTTTTAGTTTAGAAACCTAATTGACTGTATCAGGGAATTGATTTTTTCTCAAATCCGATTTTTTTATGCATTGATAAAAAGACCTATCAAAAGATAAATATTTAGACTGTTTTATAACTCCCTTAAGTTCTCTTGAAATAAAAAACAAAGATTCTGCCTCCTATTTTAACCAGAGAGTTTAAATTTTAGATAAGATTCATTATATAAAGTAGCACTTTATCTGATTTGAAAATTATAGAAAAAAGATTTTCCCAAAATGTTTTTACAGCAACCCTATTAAATCATTATTTATTGACTTTTTGAGTAATAAGCAAGAAAATATTTGTTTTAAAAATCAGGAATGAAACATGAAAAAAGGGTTATTTAAAAATTCTGCTCCTCCAAAGGCTGAAAAGCAGCATCTTATTCATAATAAATTTGAGGACAAAAGATTAGATCCTTACTATTGGTTAAGGAACAGGGATGCTCCTGAAGTGTTAAGTTACCTTAAGGAGGAAAATACATATACTGATAGCAAGCTCAAGCCTCTTGAAGATTTAAAAACCAAGATTTTTGAAGAGATGAAAAATCGCCTTCCTGAAAGGGAAGATCAGGAGCCTGTTTCCATGGAAGAATATTTGTATTATAGAACATGGGAAAAACAAAAACAGTATCCCATCCATAAAAGAAAAAAGAAATCAAACAATAAGGAAGAAACCATTTTAGATGAGAACATTATTAAAACAAAAAGTGGTTATGCGGATATAGCTAACCCCACTGTTTCCCCTAACCATAAAATTTTGGCTTATGCTTTAGATGATCAGGGAAGAGAGTTTTATGATATATACTTTAAAAACTTACAGACGGGTCAACTGTTAAATCATTCTATTTCAAAAGTCACTTCTGATTTTGTATGGGCCAATGATAATAAAACTGTGTTTTATACACAACAGGATAAAGAAACTTTAAGGTCTTTTCAGGCTTATCGCTTCAATATAGAAACAGGAAAAAAAGAGCTTGTTTTTGAAGAAAAAGATTTAAAATTTTCTATTGTTTTAAACAAAACTCTCTGTAAAAGCTGGATTACTATTTTATGTTTTAGCAGTCAAACCACAGAGTATCACTATTTACCCGCCAATCAGCCTGAAAAGGATTTTGTTTTATTTTGTAAAAGAAAGCAGGGCCATGAATACCATCTGAATTATGGAGATGGATTCTTTTATATCCTAAGCAATAAAGATCAGGCTTTTAATTTTAAATTGATGAAAATTCATTTTAATAAAAAACAAAATAACGAGGAAGCTTACCCCCAATCCTCATGGATGGAGTTTATACCCCACAAACCGGATGTTTTTATTGAAAACTATGAAGTGTTTAAGGATTTTATTGCTTTGCAAACCCGATTTGAAGGACGGCAAAAAATAGAAATTTTTGATAAAACAAAGCCAGATTTATACAGTGTGGATTTTCCCGAAGAGGTTTATTCCGTTAAATTAGATGATAATGAAGAGTATGAAAGTCCTTTTGTCCGGCTAAAGTTCCAATCTCTCAACCAACCGGAAATCGTTTTTGATTATTCAGTTTCTCAAAGAAAACTGCATTTCAAAAGCCAAATACAGGTAAAAAGCGGCTTTGATTCCAAAAACTATATCTCTAAAGCAGAATATGCCTTAGCTGAAGACGGTTCTAAAGTGCCTATCTCTTTAGTTTATAAAAAAGACATTAAACTTGATTCATCCACTCCTCTTCTTCTTTATGCCTATGGCTCTTATGGTTATAGTACAGAACCCATGTTTAGCAGTATTCGTTTATCCCTTTTAGACAGAGGCTTTGTATACGCTATTGCCCATATCCGGGGAGGAAGTGAAAAAGGCAGAAAATGGTATGAGAATGGGAAGCTTTTAAAAAAGAAAAATACTTTTTCCGATTTTATCTCCTGTGCAGAATATCTGATTGATAAATCCTACACTTCAACATCTCATCTTTATATTATGGGAGGGAGCGCCGGTGGACTTCTTATGGGGGCTGTATTGAACGAAAGGCCGGATCTTTTTCGTGCCGTTGTTACTTCCGTCCCTTTTGTTGACTGTTTAACAACTATGCTGGATAAAAGCATCCCTCTTTCAACAGGAGAATATGAAGAATGGGGAAATCCCAATGATAAAAAATATTATGATTATATGAAATCCTATTCCCCTTACGATAATGTGAAAAAAACAAACTATCCTCATATTCTTATTCAAACTGGCTATCATGACCCCAGAGTTCAATATTGGGAACCAGCTAAATGGACAGCTAAAATTAGAGATAATAAAACAGATGACAATCTTCTTTTATTATTAACAAATATGGAAAGTGGCCACTTTGGCGCCACGGGCAGACTAGAGAGGTTAAAACTGTATTCTTTATATTATTCTTTTTTAATTGGTATAGAGCAATCTTTGATCAGTTAGCTATACTGAATTCTTTTTAAAATCTAAAAGATACCCAAGCAGAAAAAGTTGGAAAAATCCATCCCTTGTTCCATAGAAATTCTTTAAAATCCTGTTTTTGTTCTGCAGAGAGAAGTTCAGTATCTAATGCTTCTTTATCTAAAATATGCGCGCCTAAAATTTTAATTAGTCCCAGTTCAATATTTAATTTTACTCTTTCAAAGGGTATTTGATAACCGATGTGTATTGTAGTATTATAGGCATTTGTTTTAACAGAATATCCTTTTGATTTTTCAATGGGGTTATTTGTAATAATTTCACTTAAATCAGATCCTTTAAGTTTTCCATTTCCAAAAAACATGCCGGACAATCCCAATTCCAAATAGGGGCCTCCTCCATCAATCGATTCCTTCATATAAGGCGCCCAGGCCAGGCGAAGATCAATATACATGGAGTTTTCAAAAGTTTTGGAAATTAAATTTGCTTCTTCTTCATTCAAATAGCCAAAAGAGGGAGACAGGCTTTTAAAGGAATCTAAAAAAAGACCAGGCATAAAACTCAGACCAACACGGGAATAAATACTTTTAGTAATAAGATACCTGAAATGTATCCCAAAATTAATAGGATATTCTAAACCAAATTCCAAAAAACGGTAAGTATTTGGAAAATCTATTGCAGATTGTTTTTCCCAAAAAGAGTTAATTTCGCGACTTTCTTTATCCGTTTCTATTTGAGATAGAGCCTTTGTTCCCCCATTATTATTTTCCCCATTTGAAGAGGAAGGGGGTTGTT
Source organism: Bdellovibrionales bacterium (assembly GCA_965116175.1). Classification (GTDB taxonomy): domain Bacteria; phylum Bdellovibrionota; class Bdellovibrionia; order Bdellovibrionales; family UBA1609; genus JACOND01. Next base: position 1,340,070 of record OZ220490.1, read on the forward strand.
TTTCCTGTGAACTGGCTTGCCGCTGACTCACAGTATTTGTATCTTCTGATTTTGTAACAGAAAGTAAAGTGTCCGGCTCAGCATATACTGAAGAACAGAAACCCACAAAAACAAACAAAAATAATTTTTTATTCATAAGCAAAAAATCTAAATAATTCAAAGTAGCTTTATTAACAAATAATAGGAGCTTTTACAAGCCATAAAAAGGTAAATTTTTCTCTTTTTTGGTGGCAAAATAGCTTTAAAACAGGGTTTTATTTAAAACTTAGTTTTGAAAAATAATGATATTTTCTTTAAAAAATCGTGTTTTTCAAAAAAACCACATATCTCAGCACTTAAAATTTCAGACAGAACATACACAGAAATTGGTTACCTGTGGAGTGAGGAATTAATAAATATCATTAACATGGAACAAGATAGATGGAAAAAAAAGTATGGAATCAATTTTATCATAGAACCAGGTTTTGATATTTCAAACAGTGCTGGATTTTTAATTTCTTCTGTTACAGACTTATTTGAAAGAAAAGGCAAACATATTGCAGTTCTTGATACATCTGTTAATCATTCTCCTAATATTTTCTCCTTCCGAAGAACACCTGAAATTATAAATCACGGAGAAAATAATCTTTACTCCTATATTCTAGCTGGAGCAAGCTGTCTTGCTGGAGATGTCTTTGGAGAATATTCTTTTAATAACAAGCTTTCACTAGGAGATAAAGTGGTTTTTAAAAATATAGGAGCTTATTCTTTTGTTAAAGCTAATAAATTTAATGGCCTTGAAATTCCTATAGTTTACATGAGATAAGAACTCTCTAAAATAAATTGAATATTTCTTAGAGAGTGCAGGTACTGCAATTTGTTTGAAAAAATTTCTGAACTAAAATTTGTATGAAATATTTTATTCGCAAAATACAGAATTTTCATAAGATCATACTTTACCAACCATTTTTAAATAGAGAAAAAAGTTTTTTTCCATCTTCAATAACAAGCACAGCACAAGGGACCCAAACCAAAGTTAATAAAGTGGCTGTGACCAACCCCCAAAAAAGAGCCAGTGTCATAGGCATAAGCAGAGGTTCAAAACCAGCAATCCCATAAGCTGTAGGTAACAGTCCGCCCAATGTTGTTAAATTGGTAATCATTATAGGGCGAAAACGCAGTTTAGAGGATTGAACTACAATGTCCTGTAAAGATTTGTGTGGGTTTTCTTTCTTTGAATTTAAAATAAAGCTTATAAGAATAATAGCTGAATTAACCACAACACCCGCTAAACCCACAACTCCAACAAAAGCAAAAAAATCTAAAGCCCTTTGATGCAAAAAGAAAGCCCAAACCACACCAATAAGCCCCAAAGGGATACAACTCAAAATAAGAAAAGAAAGCAGGAAGCTTTTAAACAAAAAAATCAGAATAATAAAAATGGCAAAAAGAGCAATAAAGAAAGCATTGAAAAGAGAACGTAGAGCCTCATCCGTTGTCTCCTTCTCCCCTATCATCTTAAAAGTTAAAGAGGGGTGGTGTTTAATTTTTTCCTCAATAATTTTTTTAGCTTTTATATTGAGCTCAAGACTTGTTGTCTCTTTAGGATTGATGCCTGCCTCTAAAAAAACAACAGGCTCAAAGTTATATTTTTTTTTGTCCGGTTCGGTTTGAATCTCCTGTATTTCAGCCACTTCACTTAAAGGGATCAGTCTTCCAAAAAGTTCTTTAATTTTTATCTTTTTTATATTATCCAGAGAAGAAATATAATCTTCATCATGTTTGACTCGTATAAAAAAAGATTCATTGTTTTCTATCAGCTCTGTTATGATCTGACCTTCAAGGGCTGTTCTTAAGGTCATGCCTACAGCCTGATAGTTTAAACCCAATCGGGCCAAAGTTTCAGGATCAATATAGACTTTATACTCCCTTCCTGTTTCCCGATCTGGATGGATTTTTAAATTGACAAGCCCATGAATTTTTTCTATCTCAGGAAAAATTTCATCAATAAATTTTCTGATTTGTTTTCTATTCCCGGATTGGATGGCTACCTTAAGAGATTCCCCCACTGGGGGCCCTCCAGTCAATGTGTTGAACTTAAGAGTTTTTAAATCCCCTTTATCTGTTTTTCTTAATTCATTGAGAATATTTTTGTATTTGAGTTTTCTCAAAATAGAAGGTTTTACCCTAAGAAGAATTCGTCCCTCCCGATGATTAATCTGGACAGACATCCATGCAATCGCTTTGTCCCCTCCAAAAACAGATCGCATCCTGCTTGCAACTTGTTTTGTCTTTTCATCAGTAACAGAAAGAGGGGCATTGGCTTTTGGCTCAATAAAAGCTGTATAAAACTCCGGACTTTTTGGAACAAAAAGATCAACTCGGCTTTTAATGAAAAAAACAAGCGCCGTTAAAACAATCAAAAGAGTAATAAAACCAAGACTGATATACTTTCTGGCAACAGTCTTTTTTATAAATCGTTCAAACATATCTTCAATTTGAGAGATTAAATTAAGAAGAACAAATTGATGCCGTCCTGGTTTTTTAGGAGACAGCCATTGGAGTCTATTGGGGAGGAGATAAAAAGATTCAAACAAACTTATCAACAGCGCTGTTGTGACAACAATAGGTATCCATTTGACAAATTGACCCATAACTCCTGTTGTTACAAGCATGGGGAGAAAAGCTGCTATGGTTGTAAAAACTGTAGCTGTTATTGGCTTTGCAAACTGCTGAACAGACTGAAAAGCAGCAGACTGAGGGGATATCTCCTTTTCTGTAATAAGCCGTGAATAATACTCCGCAATGACAACAGAATTATCAATAAGCATTCCAATACAAATCACAAAAGCGAGCATTGTAATTGCATTAAAACTGACATCCAAAAAGGGGAGCAGAGCAAATGTCCCTAAAACAGATAAAGGGAGGCTGAAACTAACCATAAATCCCACACGAAAGGGAAGGAATAGAAAAAACACAATAAAAACAAGAAACAGTCCGGTTAAGGCATTATTGATTACAACAGCAAGCCGGTTCTTTGTATTTTTTCCTTCATCAAACCCAACAAGAGCTTTGTATTCTTTATTTAAGTTTCGGTTAAATTTTTCAACAGCCTCTTTAACATTTTCAATCAGTGTAATTGTATCTGCTTTTACTGTTTTCATTATGGAAAGAGAGGTAACAGGACTTAAGCTATAAGATTTTTCTTTTTTAGATTTATAAAAATACTCTTTCTCTGTTTCTTTTTCATGCCCGTCTATAACCTTGGCAATATCCTTTAAAAAAATCTTTCTTCCGGAAAAATTGGATCGGATAATTGTGTTTTCTAAGTCTTTTACAGTTCGTGGTTTACTGGGTACACGAACAAGTTTTCTAGTTATATTTGATTCCAGATAACCAGCAGGGGTGTCCATTTTTCTCTGTTCTAAAGCTGAAAGCACATCAATTGAAGAAATATAATGCCTTTCCATCTTTTCCTGAGAAAGAAGAACAACCAATTCCCGTTTTTTATAGTTGCTTAACACAATGTCAGAAACACCGGGAATTTTTTCCAGCCTCGTCTTTAAATCCCAACTGATCTTATCTCTCTGTCTGTTATTGTCAGGTCCGGAAATCATTAGGTTAATGACTGGCTTTTCATTGTTGGATTCAATATGGACAAGTTTTGGAGGATCCAAAATTTCAGGAGGCAGTCCCTGAACATTTTGAAGAGTCTGATGCATTTTATTGACAACTTTTGTTGTATCGGCATTATCTATATCAATCCGTATACTAATAAGGCTTAAACCCGGCTGTGATATGGAATGGACATCCTTTAAATGATCAACAGACCGAATCTCATCCTCAATTTTTGCTGTAACAAGCTCCTCCACTTCTGCAGAGGAGGATCCGGGATAAACCGTTGTGATAACAACTCTGGCAAAATCCACAAGAGGAATGGATTCCCTTTTAAGATCTAAAAGCCCCCGTGTCCCTAAAAAGACAAAAGCCAAACTGACTAAAAGAACAAGACGGGAGTTGGAAAGAAAAAACTTCATGGTTTTAAGTAGTCCTCCACAAGCTTATCTCTAAAAGCTAAAAACTGTAGATTGAGAAGAGCATATTCACTTAAAGCGGCTTTTTTCCTGATTTCGGATTCCCTAAGCTTTCTCTCTGTATGAATAAGCTCAAAAATATCCACCCTGCCCTGCTCAAAGGATTTTTGGAGTTCTCTAAAAGCTTTTTTTTGATAGCTATTGGATTTTCTGGTTCGGTTGACATTATTATAACTTATTTCAACTTCCTTTTCCAAACCGGCCAACTTGTTTTTGAGTTCCTGTTTTAAAATGTTAAAATCAATCTTATCCTCCTCCAACTTATATTTTTCCTGATTAACTCTTTCATAAAAAGACTTTGAAAAAATAATCCATTTTACCCCCAAGCCAAATTCATAAAAAGACTGTTTTGAAGAAAACGACAGGTTTCCAGGAGAAGAAGCGCCAGGTATAACCCCCCCTTTTCCTGAAAGTTGGAGATGGGGAAATAACTCCACCCGTCTGGATTTCAGCTTGAACTCCTGTTCTGTAATTTGCTGTTCTTTTATTTTCATCATTCGTGTGTTTTCTATATTGATTTTTGAAAACTGAGGGGGAGGGGCGGATCTGACTTCTTTAAACTGTATGTCATATAAATCAGAATCTTTTTCTAAAAAGAGAAAAAGAGCCTTTTTCTCATTTTCATAATTTTGTTTTTCCTTATCAACAGACTGTTTAATATTTTCATATTCAGCTAAAATCTGTGGTCTCTCTCCAGGTTTTAAAAACCCATATCTTTTTTTACTGTTAATCTGCCGGACAAGCCGACGATAAACCTTCAAACCCTCTTTGCTCTGGGAATAAGCCTCCCAAGCCAGATAAGTTTTCCAATATTGCCCGGCGGCTTTTAAAGCCAGCTCTTCTGCCATTTCATAGTAAAGCCAATCATTAGCTGTTTCCCCCTGTTTAATGGTTTCTAATATCCAATACTGGGTTAAGCCTGATGTAAGATCAGCATTCAATTCTATGTTTAAATTTCTTCTATAAATTTGCTCAGGAGCTTCAGCCAATTTTAAAAACTCAGAATTGGTTTTGTCTTCAAAAAAATCTGAATAGGCAGACTGTAAACTTAAGCCATAAGGGATTTTTTTCTCAAAACCAATACTAAAGTTTCTTGTTTTATTTTCCCGGCTTTCAAAAACAAAAATTTGGGGATTTTTCCTTTGAGAGTGACTGAATTTTGAAAAGACTCCCCAGGTGGAAAAAGAATGTTTTTTTTCCAAAAGCTGTGAGAGTTTTTTTTGTTTGGTAAATTGTATTTTTTTGATAAAAGGGCTGGAGGACAAAACCATTTTTAAAACTTCCTGCTCGGAAAGAAGCAGCATTTTTTTACCAGCCCCATAAATAGGCTGAGTTGTCCAAAAAAGAATGATTAATGTTAATGAGAACCAAATAAAAGTCTTAATCAGGTTAAAATTCATAAAGTAAAATTTATCAAACTTTCCTATACAAAACAAGATTTAAACAAACCTACAAAATGAAAGCTTGGTTTCTAAATCAATAAAAAATTAAAACAGATTTTTTATCTTGTATGCTTTTAAACAACTGTGCTAAATAATTTTACAAATGACACCCTTTTAAATATAAAAAACAGCTTAATATTTATGAAAACTCTAACAAATTATAACATAAGAGATAAAAATCTCCTTAGGCAAGCTCTTACTCATAAGAGTTGGACAAAGAGCAAAGATAATAATGAAACCTTAGAGTTTTTAGGCGATGCTGTTTTAAACCTTGTTATTGCCGATCTATTGATGAAAAAATATCCTCAGGCTAATGAGGGCGATCTGACAAAAAAACGAAGTCAGCTTGTGAGCGGTCAAAGCCTTGCCAAATTGGCTATGGAGTTAGGTCTTCCAGACCATTTAAGAACAGGGGCTAAGTCCTATAAAAATAATCATCGCATCCTTGCCGGCGCTCTGGAAGCCTGTATTGGAGCTTTTTACCTGGAAAACAAATTTCCTTTGGTTAAGAAAAAAATAGAAAGTCTTTTTAAAGATGTAATAAACCAGGATTTGCCGGAATTGAACTATAAATCCCTCTTACAAGAATGGTGTCAAAAAAAATACAAAGAAGTCCCTTTATATAAATTACAAAAAACAAAGGGTTTGGATCATCAAAAAACTTTTTTTGTGGATGTTTTTATTAAAAATAAATGCTATGGGACAAGTTCAAGCCGGCAAAAAAAACAAGCTGAACAATCCGCGGCCTATCAGGCTCTTAAAAAGTTGAAAATCCCCTTGCAATAAAGTATGTTGACTTTATTTGAAAATAGAGTTTTCTTAACTTTTTAAAACTGATGGATACTTACCTTTCAAGTTATACTACTCTGATTTGGAACTTGAGGGTTTTCAAAAATGAAAGAATATATCACTACCTCCATTAGAGTAAGGAGGTCAAAAGTTCAGACAAGATCAGTATAAAATGCAAATTCAAAAACAAGACAAGCATAAAAGCAGCATTTTTCTTAATAATGGCTGTATATCATATTATGATGTAAACTGACTTATAAAAGGTGGAGTTTATATGAAAGTTCTTATTATCGGGCGGACCAATGTTGGCAAGTCCTCTCTTTTTAATCGTTTAATCAGGAAAAAGAAATCTCTTGTTATTAATGAGTCAGGGATTACAAGAGATTTATTAAAAGACAAAGCGGAATGGTGGGAGCATGAGTTTGAGGTTATAGACTCAGGAGGCTTTCCCGACAGCCATGAAAAGGATGAATTGTCTTTAAAAATTTTAGAAAAAATAAAAACTGCGGTTAATCAGGCAGATGTGTTTATTGTGATTGTAGATGGGAAAGCAGGCTTGCACTCCAAAGATGCTGATGTTGTTCATACAGTCAGAAAAACTGGAAAACCCTTTCTCCTGTTTGTTAATAAAGTAGATCATCCTGAAAAAACAAATCTCCTTACAGCTCCTTTTTATAAGCTAAGCTCTTATTTTTTATCCGGCTCTTTTGAAAATAATTATGGTGTGGATGAAATTGTGGAATGGATAATTTCTCAAAAAAAGCAAAAAGAAAAAGACAGTCTTTCTTCAAAAAACTTCTCTCAAAAACAGGAAGAGCTTATACATCTTTTTGTAATAGGCCGGGCAAACAGCGGGAAAAGCCTGCTTTGCAATCAGATTCTACAAGAGGATCGAATGATTGTCTCTTCAAAATCCGGAACCACATTGGACACTGTAACAGATTTTTTTTCATACAATGAAACGGACTACTCCATTTCAGACAACCCTGGATCACGCAGAGGCAACCGGGAAAAGAGGGAAAAAATTTCTTTCGCAAAAAGCCGATCAAAGTTGGAACAAGCAGACATTGCCTTACTTGTCCTGGATGCCTGTCTTGGCCCCAGCCGGCAGGATGCCCGTCTCGTTCAACTCTGCCTTGAAAATCGAAAACCGGTCATCCTTGTTGCCAATAAAATGGACCTGCTAAAAGATCTACCGTTTGAAGAAAAGAAACAAAAACAAGAGGAGATTAAACAGACATTTCATTTTTATGCTGATCTCCCGATAGTATTTATAAGCGCTAAGACAGGCTATCATAAAGACAAACTTTTCAAAATAATTGAAAGTTTAAAACAAAAAATCAAATTTAGAGTTTCCACTTCTGAATTAAACAATTTTTTTACACAAGTGATAAAAAAAGCTCCTGCCCCTGTTTATGGAACAAGTGATGTCAAATTTTACTATATCAATCAAACCAACAGGCAGCCTCCAGAGTTTATCGCTTTTGCTAATTACCCCAAGGGAGTTACACCGGCTTACAATCGTTTTATCATAAATAAAATAAAAGAGAAATGGGATTTAAAAGGGGTTCCTATAGTTTTTTATGCTCTACCTAAACGGTAATTTTCTTATAACTGAAAGCTTTAATATTATTTGAAATATCTTTATAAAAAAAAAGTCCTGCTGTTGCAGAAGATTTATAATAGGGCTATCTCTTTCAATCAGTATCATCTTTATATTCCTCCTTAAACAAACTTCAAATAGGGAGGTTTCGTTTTAATTTCCTTACTCAAGATATAAACAAATAAAAAAAGAAGATCAAGATTTTTTTTAATTCAAAATAAAAAAGTAAAAGCTAGAGTTTATATTTTAAGCAAATGATTTTTTTAAAAAATCTAAAACAGGTTATAAACAAGCTCCAGAGGTTATCAGCGGGAGCTACAGAGATATAAATAGGTATAGATAGCTATAGTTTAAAAAATATAAGATTATTTTAGGTTTCTATTTTTCGGATAAAAAGTTGTTTGCTGTTAAAATAGATTCTTATGGAATTACAAAGATAAATTTATAAGAATAAAACTTTTGTTTTTTTTGGTATTTTGATTTTCCGATTAAAAGACTAGAGCTTCCCAGTTACTTCTTTTTCTATATCAAAACTTTGTTTAGTTTCCTCCTACAGATGAAAAGTTCAAAGTTAATAGATATAAAATTCTATTTTTTTATCCAGTCTTTTTCCCTATAAAAAACTTTTTTACAAATTCTAAAATATTTATCGCTATTGTTTTGCCTAACTTTTTTCCTGATCTTCTATTTTTTGCGCAAATAGCTCAACGGCTTGTTTAAGCCTATCCCAATTGCTTAGGTTTTTATCCCTTAATATGTTTTTAATTTTTTTCCACATTGATTTGTCTAAAGCTTTTTTGATTATTTTTTTGCCCTCTTTTCTTGATTCCTGAAATATTTTCTTAATTTCTTCTTTATTATCCTTTAAGCTTTTTTGTTTTATGTTTTTGAAATAATAATCTAAGGTTTTCCCCATTCCATAAGTCAAACCAAACACTAAAGGAATAGTCATAAAACCGCCTAAAAACGGAAGACCTATTTTATACAAACCAATAGCAATATATTGAGCCAACTGCCCGCCCATAACAATCAAACCTATATCTTCAACAAGTTCTTTTATTCTTTTGCCGGCGGTTTCATTTTCATGACTTCTTTTATCTCTTATTTTTGAAAGAAGTCCAGCCATTATAATCTGAATAGGCGTTAATATAAAAATATCAGCAAAAGGAAGAGGCTGGGTCGCAATGACAGCGCATAAGCATGATGTTAAAATAATTATCTTATGAGCTTTTTGATCATCAGAAAGATCTTTATCTAATATTTTACTTTCCAAGTAGCTTGAAATTTTTTCTAAAAGCCCTTTTTTTGAATTTTGCAGTTTCAACTCCTCGGTTATTTAATTTTGGTTCATGATGACTTAAGAGGATTATTTCTAACAATTTTTAACAATAATATATACAAGTCATCATTTCTATAATTGAATCTAAAATTAAGTATTTATTTCAAAAAATCATCAAAAAATAGCTTAAAAGCCCAAATTAGACAACACCCAGACGACATGAGACTAAAAAAGGTTGATTTTATAGGCTTTTTTGAGTGTCTGAAGATAAATCGAGACTTCATTTGCTGATACAACACTCATACAACATAGAGATAAAAATTATTGGAAAGAAAAAAAGATAACAGCAACAGATTGTGTTAAATACGCTTGAGAATTAACAGCTCTATCTTTGAAGCTTTAAAATAATACATGAATTTTTAATAAAATACTTGACTATTTATTCAGTATAACTGATAATCTAAGTATGAATAGTTTAGAAAAAATGAGAAAAAAATTAAAGCCAAGAGCAAGCTATCGCAGAGGGGATTTTATACATTTATCCAGCAATGTTGATCGCTATTTAAAAAAATTGGTTTTAGAACGATCTCTTGTGAAAATACAAAATGGCCTCTATATGTGTCCAGAAACAACTCCCTTTGGTAAAGCCCTCCCTGAAGAGACTAAGCTGTTAAAAGCTTTTTTAAAAGATGATAAGTTTGTTGTGTATGATTTAAACCTATTTAATAGTTTAGGCTTGGGATTAACTCAACTACATAATAAGAGGATAGTCTTTAACCGCAAACGACATGGGAATTTTCAGTTTAATGGAAAACATTATCACTTTTACAGGTGGAGAGAGGCTCCAAAAAAACTTTCCAAAGAATTTTTGTATGTGGATTTTTTAAACCGATTTGATAAATTAGCAGAAGACACTGTAAAACATAAAAACTTATTAAAAAGACAACTGAGGAAACTAGACCAGAAAAAACTCAAGAGAGCTGTTAAAGCCTATGGAAAAGAATCTACAAAAAAGAAGCTGGAATCTCTTTTATTTCAATAATGCGCTTACATAATCATCCCAACTTTAAAGACTTGATAGAAATCACTTCCAGCGAAATGAATATCAATGCCTCTTTGGTGGAAAAAGATTATTGGATCATGAATGTATTGCATGACCTAAGTAAAATATTTGAATTTCAAATGAAAGGGGGCACCTCTTTATCCAAAGGATTTAAGATTATTGATCGATTTTCAGAAGATATTGATTTGCAAATCAAACCTCCAGAAAGCCAATTAACTTTTAAAGTTTATTATGGAAAAAATCATGACAAGGATAAACACATAGAATCTAGAAAAAAATACTTTAACTGGATAAAAAATAAATTAAAAGGGGAAATCAATGGGGTTGAAGAGGTAAAAAGAGATACTGATTTTGATGATTCTAAATGTAGAAATGCGGGTATTCGGCTTTATTACAAGAGTATGTTTTCTATATTGCCGGATATAAAAGAAGGTATTTTATTAGAGCTTGGTTTTGACAAAACAACTCCTAATGTAAAAAAAGACATTTCTTCTTGGATATTTGACAAAGCTAATTTAAAAATCATAAAAGACAACAGAACCAAAGGAATTGTCTGTTATAAGCCGGAATATACATTTGTTGAAAAACTGGATGCTGTTATTCGCAAATACAATAAATACAAAGATTCTGGAAAAATCTCAGAGAACTTTATCCGCCATTACTATGATTTATATTGTCTGTTAAGCCAAGCTGACACTCAAAACTTTATAGGAACAAAGCCTTATCAGACACATAAAAAAGAGAGATTAAAAAAACAAAGCGACTCCATAAGAAATCATCCCGCTTTTTATCTTAGTAACCCAAAAGAAAGACAGTTGTTTGAAAAAGAATATATAAAACAAAAAAGCTTGTATTATAAAGGACAAATACCTTTTACAAAAATTTTGAACCGAATTAAAGTTTTTTCAAAAAACCTATAAAAAATTATAAGAATGAAAATGGATAATCTTCACCTGTTCAAAAGTTGTATATTACAAATTTTTTAACGGGATTTTAACGGGATACTTTGGTTATGAGAGGTTTTGAGCGGTTATGCTAGGGAAAAAAGGAGCGGTTTTTGTTTGTTTTTTGTTCATTTTAGCCTTTTAAAGCCTCTATTTTCACGCCTGTCACCTCCACCATTGATTATGCGAGCTTCTTGAGTTCTACAGCTTGCATGTTTCAGTCTATTTCAGGAAATGTCGGGGTATTTCAAGCTCCTGTGTTTTCTAGCTAATCAGGCAATTTGCATTTCATCTAACTTCTTTCGGGATATTTCCCGATATTTCAAATTTGAGCTACATGGTATCTACACGGATTTTTAGCTTGGTCAGAGGCTTTTGTAGCGACAATAAAGAGGGATTATGTTTATACATCAGATTGTAAGGATGCTCAGACAGTCATGAAATTATTTAAGAAATGGATTGGAGATTATAATAATGTGGCTCCTCATTCTGGATTGGGTATGAAAAGCCCTGCAGAATACAGGAACATTGATGGATCGAGTTGTCTAGTTGAATTGGGGGTCAGAACATGAAGTTAGACCAGATAACAAAAAGAGTATGCTTCTTTTACTTGTTCCTCATGTGTTGAATTTGATTCCTTTTATTCCATTCTGGATACCTTGTGAACGCCTATTTTTAATAGGCAGTTACAAAATAAGAAAAAAATGAAGTTCATGGTGGCTTAATTTGTCATGAACCTAGCAAAGATGGCAGAATTAAGAGAAAAGAAAGTCATGGTTTTAATTCCCTTCTCCATCCTCCCTAAAAAGGCAAGGAAAAATCTTGTAAATTATGACAAACTAATTACTATAAATTTATGCGGGCGATATATCTAATTTTTATTTTATGTCTATCAGCAAGCGCTTCTACGACAAAGGAATGTCAAATTTGGTTTCAAAATACAGGGATAAAAAAGGGAGTTGATTGTCTTGTGGAATGTGTTGCCGCAAAAACAGATATGGGTACTTTTCAGTGCCCTGAAATATGTTCTCAACTCTGTAAAATTTCAATAAAAAAAGAACTTATCTTCAATCTTTCCTCTCTTTATCCTGGTTTGACAAAACAAGAGCGTGCTCTCACGGCAAAATATCCCAAAAAAATGCTATCAGCCTATAAACTAACATGGGAAACGGAAAAATTGTGTCTTTCTCTTTTTAAAAAAAGCGGGACAAATGATGTCAGTGATGCCTGCCGGCATTTTATATGGGCTACTCTTTTGTATAAAGAATTTGGTCCTGAATTTAGTCGAAAGGTTTTGGATGCCCATGAAAAAGACAATGAACAGCCTATAGAGGAACAGGCGATGGATTTGGCAAATAATCGTTTGGGATTGGCTGTGGCAACAGAGCTATCAAAAAAAGCTCAGCTCAATAAGAAAGCTATTTTGAAGTCTTTTAGGGCAAATTTACGAAGGGGAAATCTTATTATTCTTAAAAAAGAAAATCTTAATAACAAATCAGGAGGGAGCAAATGAAAAAATCAATTTTGGTAATAATAGCTGTTTTTTTGTGTTTTTCGCAAGTTCAAGCCAAACATTTTTGGCAGGGTGAGCTTATGAGTGTAAAAAAAGCTTGTAAGAAATGGGGAGCAGCCTCTTTGGATGTTTCAAAATTTAAAGCTGCAGAGGGGAATAAGAATGAGGAATCAATAAGGGCTAAAATGACCTGTTCTCTTCTTAAAAATCAAAAAAAGTATATAGGAAAAGACACACTTAAAATTAGAAAATTATTTGGAAATTATACTGGACATTATTTTAGTGAAATGTATCCCGCTTATATCATTGAAACAGCAAAAACAAAGGAACAAGATACTTGGCAAATTGTTTTTTTTATAGATAACCGAAGAAAAATATCCAAAATTGTTGTTCATAAAAATTGCTGTGATCGTTAAAAAAGGACTTTTTTATTCTAAAACAAAGAAAATGCGAACATTTATAAATTAGGGCCGGATAGCTTTTGGATTGGCCCCCATTTTTGGCTACCTCAATTGTGTTAATTGTTCAAATTTTTCTTTGAGATAAAGCTATTCTTTAATGATGATAAAACAACAGCAATTAGACCTAGAACAATTTTTTGAGGTAATGTAATGGACTTTTCATCATTGCCTATTTCTGTTCCTTCAACGAAAGAAACATTTGAACTAAATCCAAATTATTGATCGATTTTCAGAAGACATTGATTTGCAAATCAAACCTCCAGAAAACCAATTAACTTTTAAAGTTTATTATGGAAAAAATCATGATAAGGATAAACACATAGAACCCAGAACAAAATACTTTAAATGGATAAAAAATAAACTTTTTTAACGGGAATTTAACGGGATACTTTGGTTATGAGAGGTTTTGAGCAGTTATGATGGGGAAAAAGGAGCGGTTTTTGTTAGGTTTTTGTCCATTTTAGCCTTTTCATGCCTGTCAATAAGACCAGTATATCTTATTTTTTCAATACACTGATTGCTGCTGTTTGGACTCAGACTTTGATATTGAGATGCGCTTTTTAAATAAGGAAAATCTCTTGTTTTGTGATAAAGGTGTATTTTTTTAGCAAATTGCTTAAGAGAGGATTGGGTGGCAAAGCACAAAAAAGAACAGCTTGCTATTTTGAAAGAGGAACTGAATATACACAGTGTACCGTATCTTAAACAAAAGAACTAAGAAAAACTAGAGTTTATAATAATATAACACAAAAAAATGTAAAATATTGCTTATTTTTTACAGAATTTATTTTCAGCTTGTATATCATAATTACAGTTTGTAACATATCAATTCTATCGAAATAACATCACAGGAGGAAAAATGAAATTTTCACTGGCCGCGCTATTTATTGGATTTATCTTTGTTATTCCTGTTAGTAATGCCATTCCTGATGAGAATCCTGAAAACTCTGAAGGATCTACTTTTACAGAAAAACAAGAACCCACTGTCAGAACAGGAAGGTTCTTTAAACTAAAACAATCCTTTTCTAAAGGAAAACAAACCTCTGTTACACAAGATCAACAACCTCCTAGTGATAAGCCTTCTGTTACACAAAAACGCAATACTGACACAGAGGTTCCCAATAATGCCGCCACTGCGAAACACCAAGAAACCACTCAACAACCTCCTGGTGATAAGCCTTCTGTTACACAAAAACGCAATACTGACACAGAGGTTCCCAATAATGCCGCCACTGTGAAACACCAAGAAACCCCTCAACAGCCTCATGCTTATAAGCCTTCTGTTACACAAAAACGCAATACTGACACAGAGGTTCCCAATAATGCCACTGCTGCGAAACACCAAGAAACTCCTCATGCTGGAAAAACTCCTGCTGGTAAGCCTTCTGCTTATAAGTCTTCTGTTACACAAAAACGCAATGCCGACACAGAGGTTCCCAATAATGCCACCACTGTGAAACACCAAGAAACTCCTCATGCTGATACAAAACAGGAATTTACTGTTACAAAAGTTACTGTTACAAAAGAAAATACTGTATCTCTTCTGGAAAAGACACAATTAGTAAGAGCTGTTATAGAAGGGGATATAGAAAAATATAGAGCTTCAATAGCTGAATTTAAAGCCTTAATAGATGATCCTCAAGAATTTAATACCATACTAACTAACATTTTCAAAAAGGAAATTGTAGATGGAAAAAAGTTACCTGTTCTAATGGTAGAGACTAAAACAAACAGAGAATTCTTTGCAAATGAAGTATTTGACTTATTCACTATTGGCATTCTTGCTGATATTCCAGATCTTGAACAAACTGACCAGCTTTTGGAAGCAGCAAAACAAGCAAATAATGAAAAGGCTCAAAACAGACTTGAAGTCTTACAAAACATTTTAAAACAACATCAACAAACTCTCGCAGCAAAAGAAAATCAACATCAAGCAGAACAAGAGAGAAGAGAAGAAAAACATCAAATCAGAGAAATAGCATTGCAAAAAGACCTCATTCAAGAAGTGGAATCAAAATACTCACGAAACCTAACACTCAGTGTAGGAGGAATTGCTGTGGGAGGAATTTTGTCTGTATGGGCATATAATTTAAAAAAATATTCCCAGCCTGATGACAAACTTTTATCTCCTCCAATCATAGATTTTCTATCAAAACTGACAGAGAATGATGTAAGTTTAGGTGTGCTTGTGGCAGGGGTACCTACAATAACAGCAGGAATAATTGGATGCTACCAAGCCGTTAAGAAAAGAAAAAAACAAAAACAACAAATTATTAATGGCCATTCACATATCTTTACAGGAAAAGATCTGTAAAAATCCTATCCTCTAAACATAAAGTCTCACTTTGGCTATTCCCCAAAAAAGCTCTCTATTCCATTGATATGGTTCTTTGCCCTCTTCTCCTTTCTTACATACTCATCTTTTCCATAATGAACCCTGTAATGTTTCTTATAAAAATCCACTAAACTATTGTAGATCTAAATTTGTCCGTAAAAATGTTGTATCTTTATCCACTGTCCTACTTATAAGAGGAAAAATCTCTCTTTTTGAACCATTTTTTATAACCTGTTCAACTAGCTAGCCCCTATCATAATAGGCTGAATTATTCATAAACCTTATCTGTTTAAAGCAATGCTAAATTCACAATAAAATCTTGGTTCTGTTTTACTAAATACAAAAATTTGTTATAGAATAAAAAAAGATGTATGAAAGAAAAATTTTTCTTACAGCCAACTGGGACTATTTGCTGTTGGTTAATTATGCCGTTCCAAAACAAATTTTAACGCCATTTTTACCTAAAAACTGTGAACCAACACTTTGGAAAGATCAGGCTTTTATAAGTATAGTGGGCTTTCAATTCAATAATACAAGAATATTTAAAATCAAGTGGCCTTATTTCACGAATTTTTTGGAAATCAATCTACGGTTCTATCTTAATTATAAAGAAAAAAGAGCCGTTCGTTTTATAAGAGAATATGTACCTTCGCATCTGATTGCAGGCATTGCCCGGGCTACTTATAACGAACCCTATAAAACAAGAAAAATCACAACCTCTTTTAAAAAAACACAGGCAATATTGGATCTAACATACAGAATGCCTGTAAAAGATCACCCTTTTATTATTAGCGCAACAACTGACAATAAGCCTTATATCCCAGGCAAAAATTCTGCGGAATTTTTTTTTAAGGAGCATGATCTGGGGGTGGGGCAAACACAGACAGGAAAAACTCTCCTTTATAATGTCCACCACCCTGAGTGGAAAGTGTTTCCCATAAAAAATTATTTTGTTGAAATAGACTGGACTTTTTTCTTTGGTTCAGAATTTGCTTTTTTAGAAAATAAAAAGCCTGATTCTGTTTTCCTTGCTGAAGGCTCTTATGTAACAGTTTACAAGTATAAAACTATATAAGCCATCAAAAACAAAGTTTTTCTTGATGATGAGACTATCTTAATATGAAGCCTTACAGCTAGCTTAAGCCACTATGAGCCTATTTTTTATAAGTTTTTATGATATGATAGAACTCTCTATATGAAACAAATCAGCTTTATTTTCTTAGTTATTTTTTTCCCAATGGCTTGCTCTGCCGCTTCAAACAACTATCATTGTCAAAATGACAAAAGGGGAAGGGTAATCAGTTGGACAAAAGACTTTATTCAATATGGAATTAAAGTTTATTTTAAAAAACATATTGAAGCTTCAGAATATGAATATAAAAAACCATTTTCCGCCCAATTTTACGGCAAAGTTTACCAAGAAGAATTAGACGGCAAAAATCAATCCGCTTACAGCATTCAACAAACAAATAAACAAATCACCATTCAATATTACTGGCCGGGTTGGTTTATATCCTATCAGCTGCCTTCAGGGGAGTTTCAATCAACAAGAGAGCTTAGAGATAAGGCATGGGATAAGCTTATCAATGGAGAGATTGAGTATTTAATAGAGTATGCCCTTAGAACTTACTGGGTTGAAAAAGTTATTTTTGATATTCCTCAAAAAATTCTTACAGAGTATTGGACCTACCCTTTTCCTCTTGAAGGAACAGGAAAAAAAGCAAAAAAAATATATCTCAATGGAAACATATACGGGACACAACTGGGAGAAATCACTCCAACAGAAAAACAACAAATAACTCATGATATTTTAGGTACTGAAAGAGTGATTGGCAAATACAACTGTAAAGAAGACGATTCAAGTTTTTTTCGTCATATAGGAAATAAATTATTTTGGATTTTAGGACATTAAGTTTTTGAAAGTTTTAAAGCTTGCAATTTATAAATCAAAGTAATGAAATGATGAAGGTTTTTTATCAAAGAGGGGGTCAGAACAAAAATAAAAGCTTGCAATCTTGAATAACAGCTTTTTTTACCTGTGTGAAAAATTTAAGACTGGTTTTTTGTTCCAATTCATTGAGTTTCACTTTGTATTTTTTGGGAGAGTCTTTTTTGTTTTTGATGTCCTGAGGAAACAAAAAAGCACAAAATTTTATTTTTGAGTTTTGTTTGCTTGCAATAATTTTCCAATAAAAGGCTGGAAGCTCCTCTATTTTACCTTGGGCAGCTTTCCAGCAGGGGGGAGTTTTATCTTTTCCTTCCTTTCCATAAAGAGAGCCCGTTAATATGCGAACTTCATTTCCCTTTTTAACAAATTTTCTGACTTGTTCCTCTAACACTCTCCAAGGGCCTTGGTTAAGGTTTCTTTTTTGTGGAACGATATTGCTTAAATACTGAGCCTGATAAGCATGAGAGGAGGCTTTAAAAGAACCTAAGGGAGCAAGATGTCCTCTATCATAGCCAGCTTGCTTGCCATCACAGTTACTGGCCCCTTTATAATCCTTTGAACTTAAGGATTGATCAGGAGATAAAAAAGGGTCTAAAACATATTTTCTTTCTGCTTTGAGATCACCCCAAACCACAGCGGGGGATAATTGATAGGCTATCCATAGAGGAATTTTTTTTTTCACATCAAAAGAGATTACAAAAATATCATGAATAAGAAGGGGGTTTTTGCTATTTTGAGAAAAAGGGAGTGTTCCAAACCAATGTTTTGAAAAGAGTTTTCTATTTTGTATTTGCCTTGAAGATTTTTGCTTTGCTGTGACAGTATTTACACTTATGAGATTTATAGAAGTGAAAAAGAGCAGAAAAATAAAAAATCTCATGTGTTCCCCCTTGTTTAAAAGTTGTAGTTTTTTTATGTTTTTATTACTTGATAAATAAAAAAGCATAAAAACTGGTAATTTTAACACAGTCAGTGTAAAAATTTTTAAAGTCTGTATGCTGAAAAATTTATTTCCTGCTATTCCTATGAGTTTATACTTTATTGGGCAAAAAGATACATATCTCTTAGTTGACGGTATTTTTCTTCATGGTCCAAACCGTAACCAAAGATATAACGATCATCAGCCGCTATTCCGAAATAATCTGGTTGCAAATCCAAATTTCTTTGAGAGGGCTTGTCAATAAGAGTGGCAACTTTTATAGATTTTGTCCCAGCCGCTTCAATTCTTTTTTTCAAGAACAATAGCTTTCTTCCTGCATTTAAAATCTCTTTTACAATGATAACATTTCGGCCTTTTAAAGGCAAATCAATGTCTTTTGAAATAGTAAAATTTCCTTCCTTAGTGCTGTCAATGGAAATAAAATCCATAATTACAGGGGTTTTTAACAAGCGAACCAAATCTGCAAGAAAGAACACAGAGCCTTTTAAAGGACAGACCAGAACCAAAGGCTTCGTCTCATTTTTGTAATCATGATCAATTTCTCTGGCTAAACCTTTAACTAGCTTTTGTATATCCTCTTCTTTTAAAAAAGTAATAGTTTGTTTCATAATAGTTTTTTCTTCCATTTTGAGAATGTGGAATCTTTTATTTTTTTATTGATAAGTTTTCGCTCTTCAGAGTCGGGGTAATTCTCAATAAGATTTTTTTTGAAAGCTTCAGAATCTTTATTTAAAATATGGGCCAGCCTAAAACCTTCTAAAAGCGCTTTTGGCATAAGTGGACTTTTAGGATAAGTTTTAATGAAAAATTCAACTCTTTTGAATGCAGCTTTGTCCCATCCCTGTGTTTTATAAAATAAAATGGCTTTTAATTCTTTACTGGCTTTTTTATCTAAAATTTTTTGCTTTTCTATTTTAGCTTTTTCTTTATAAGGAGAATCTGCTTTTAAATTTAAAAGCTTTTCAAAAACTTTTAAGGCAGGTTCAGCAAGACTGAGATCATGTTCCGAGCGTTTTGGCAGTTGTTCTTTATAAGAAAGGCCAATTTGATAAAGCACATAATCTGTTTCTTTACGAGGATAAAGTTTAAGGTGTTTTTCATAGGATTTAGCTGCATTGGAGTACTTTTCCTGAGCAAAATAAACATCTCCTGTAAGAAGAACAGCTTTTTGATTGTAACTGCTGTAAAAAAAGTTTTTTCTTAATTCAGTTAAGTTTTCCAGAGCTTTTATATAATTTTTATCTTCCTTATACTGAACAGCTTTATCAAAATAATATTTTGGCTTGTTTGATTTTTTTGTGTCTTTGTGAGCGCAGCTTATCAACAGAAAAGGCAAGAAGATTAAAAAATGCATTTGTCAATCATGCGAAATAAAAAGATTTTTGTCAACAATTCAAACTTTTATAAGGCTTAAAAAGTCTCTTTTTATAGCGAGAGCTTCTATAAAGCCATTTCCATTTGTTTTGTGTATTCGTAGATTCCCCTGTAAGACAAATCCAAAGCTGATTTTTTTAAAAGAGAGAGGGTCGGTTTAATATATTTTAAATGGCTGTTTTTTCCATCCCTGTTTTTAAAGGCAGCAAAACAACCGCAGGCTTTAAAACCTCTTTGCAGGAACTGAAGTTTTGTCATAAGCTCTATATGGGATAAAGACTTGGCTCTTTTTTTTAAGGATGAGGATAGATGTTCAAAATAAAAAGCAGAGAGCTTTTTTTTATATGAAGCGCTTAAGGGGACATAGCTGTCATAAAGGAGGCTTGTGAGGTCATAAAACCAGGGGCCAATGCCAGCATCCTGGAAATCAATAATTATTACTTTTTTGCCTTTAACCATAAGATTTCTGCTATGGTAGTCTCTATGACAGTAAACATAATCCTCTTGTTTAAAGTTTGAAAGAACTTTTTTCATATCTTTTTTAAAGTGTAAGGGGGAGTTTTTATTAAATAAATCTTCTTTTGGTTTGTGAATTTTATTGATATAAGTTTGTAAATGGTAGATAGCCATTTCATTTTCTTTTAAAAAAAATGTTGTATCAAATAAGGGATATGTTTTAAAAAATTTAATTTTGTTTTGAAAATCTGTGAGTTGTTTTACAGTCTGATGATAAAGGGGGAGGCTTTTCCTTATTCCCTTTTGGAAAAAGAACTGTTCCAGGCTTTGATCTCCTAAATCCTCTGAAAGTAAAAGGCCAAGATTAAAATCTACATGAAAAATCTTTGGCACGGATACTAGAGGTTCCAACTTTTTTTGGACTTTTACAAAATTTTTTAAACTGGCATCCTTTTTTCCACAAGACATCAAAATAAAAGATTGTCTCCCGGATTTTATTCTGGTGTAAGCGCGATGCCCCCCATCCCCAGGAAGTCTTTCTTTTTGTAAGTTTTTTGTTAAAGGAAAATAACTTTTTAAAAACTCATTCATTGGATGTTTTGTTTAATTTAAGTGATGTGTTTTATCTATTGAAAAATTAGAAGAAAAAACAAATGATCTTTTGAGAGTATAGTATATATTATGAAGTATCAATTTGCAACAAAAGCTTATTATACAGCCTTTATAAATTCTCTAATTCATTAACCTCTTCGTCTGTTACTTCTTCTATATCTGTATCTGTTGCAGGTTCTGTCAGTTCATCCATCTCAGGAGATGTCAGATCATCCATCTCAGGAGATGTCAGATCATCCATCTCAGGAGGTGTCAGATCATCCATCTCAGGAGATGTCAGATCATCCATCTCAGGAGATGTCAGATCATCCATCTCAGGAGGTGTCAGATCATCCATCTCAGGAGATGTCAGATCATCCGTTTCAGGAGATGTCAGATCATCCGTTTCAGGAGGTGTTAGATCATCCAACTCAGGAGATGTCAGATCATCCGTTTCAGGAGGTGTTAGATCATCCATCTCAGGAGGTGTCAGATCATCCATCTCAGGAGGTGTCAGTTCATCCATCTCAGGAGATGTTAGATCATCCATCTCAGGAGATGTCAGATCATCCATCTCAGGAGATGTCAGATCATCCATCTCAGGAGGTGTCAGATCATCCATCTCAGGAGATGTCAGATCATCCATCTCAGGAGATGTCAGATCATCCATCTCAGGAGATGTAGGTTGTATTGATTCATCAATAATGGATTCATCTAACTCTTCCATTTTTTCATCATCAACTTCCTCTATTTTCTCTTCGTCAAACTCCTCTATTTCTTCATCATCAACTTCCTCCATTTCCTCTTCGTCAAATTCCTCTATTTCTTCATCATCAACTTCCTCCATTTCCTCTTCGTCAAATTCCTCTATTTCTTCATCATCAGCCTCCTCTATTTCCTCGTAATTTTCTAACTCATCTGGAGGTATATCTAACTCCTGATCTTCGGATTCCAAACTTGTATCTGTATTTTCAGGCACCTCTTCAAAATCAATGAGCAGTTCTTTGCCTTGTTCCAAAGTTTCTGCTTCTTCAATAGCTTCATGATCTTGTGAATCATCTAAATCTGCTATACTATCCAAATTATCAGTAAAAATATCCCCCACTAATATTTGATCCCTGGCTTCCACAATAATGCCTGTAGCCATATTTTCTATTGCATGTATAACTTTAAGTTTTCCCAATAGGGTTTGTTGATGTTTATAAGGTCTTTTAAAACCTTTACTCTCTCTTGCCTTTTGCCGAACATAAAAAAAGTTTCCCTTATGAATACCATCTGATTTTCCTCGATTAAGATAGACAATAGAACCAACACTGAGAATAAACTTGCTTCTATTTGGAGTTCCAACAATTAAACCACTTCCTGATCCTATTGGACCTTTTTGGGAAAACTCATAGATAGGTGATTCTCCTGCCATGATTAAGTTGCCAGGGAGAATAGTTTTTAAAGATTCAATAACAGAAGCCAAATACAAAGAATCTGAACCTTTAATGTAGGATAAGATTTTAATCTTTCCTCTAATCATTATTTCATTTTCATTTTTTAATGTCGTTAACAAACGGGAAAAGATGCTTTCAAACTGACTTCTATTTTCAAATACAGTGAAAATGGAATTTATAGAGATATCGTCATTAATTCTAACAATGAGTTGTTCCCCCCCTGTACTGATAAACTTTCCATACCCATCTTTATTGACAACTTCTCCAATTCCGGCTGAGGGTCCCTCATTCAGGTAAAAGGGAACAATAGTTTCATTTGTAGTATTTATATCCTGAAGTTTACTTACATCTATTCCATGATCAGCAGCTTGAACAATATCTATTTTGGAAAGTGAAGAAGGGATTTCTAATTCACTGAGAGCAGGTTTGTTAAATTCATTTTTAGGAATGATTAATCCTGAAAATTGAGACTCAATATCCACACTGTATTTAGATTTGTTTACATCAGCCAGAGTTTGAGGATCAAATTTGATAAAATCCCCCTGATATATGAGATGAGGGTTTTCTACTTTAGGATTGGCTACCCAAAGTTTAGACCAATATAAGGAGTCCTTAAAAAAGGAACCACTTAAATCCCAAAGATTATCTTTGAATTTAAGTTTATGTTTTTTTTGAGATAGAGCTTTGACTTTTTGATTCCAATCACTATTGGAAATGGGGTCTTTGTAGTGTTTTAAGTAAATGTTATACAATCGTTTTTCATACTCACTATCATCCATAGCATTTGAAAAATAAGGGCAGATTAAAAAGCCCAGCAGAGAAGTTAAAACAAGGTTTTTTTTCATAATTGCAGATAAGGTTAATATTTCCAATGGCTGTTTATTTTTCTGTTTTTGTTTTTGTCAGTAGAGTTTAGATATTCCCAAGTGTTGTTTTTCATATTCAGTTACGGACAGGTGTCTAAAAATTTTACTTTGCTTAATAAAAACTCATACAATTTTTAATTCCTGCCTATTTTTTATTCAGATACAGCCAACAGGAGCTTATAGGATGATTCTCCCTTTTTAATGCAAATAGTCAAAATTTCTAAGGGCAAAAAGGCTTTTCAGACAGACGAAAGTCTAAGTAGGTAAGGTTTTGAGAATTTTATTTGCTAAATAAATAGATGTGATTTTTTGGAATGTTTTTCTCCTTTTATCTCTTTTTTGTTTATTTCTGTTTTCTTCTTGGGACATCTCTTATTTATCTGATGAGTTTCACCAGTTATGTCTCAAGCAGTTAAATTTTAAGGCAAAATTTACAGATATTTATAAATCTCTTGTTTGCGGCAAAAGGCTTCCTGCTGGTAATGTCAGAGAAATTTTTACAAGAGGAGGGTTAATACATTTGACTGTGGTTTCTGGAGCGCATCTCCTTTTTCTTGAGAGATTTTGGAAAAAAATCCCCATGCCTCTGCTTTTAAAAACTTATGGGCTTTTTTTAATTTTGATTTTATATGCTTTGGCCAGTCATTTACATCCACCTGTGGTAAGAGCTTTATTTTCTTTTTTTCTGCTTCAGTTGTCCTTTTCCTTAAAACTTTTTTGGAATGCAAGTTTTATCACTCTTTTAAGCGGTCTTCTTTGTTTGGTTTATAAACCAATATGGGTTTACTCCTTTTCTCTGCAGCTGAGTTTGCTGGCTTGTTTTCTTTATAACATTTCCACAAGCCCCATTAGAAAGTCTTTTTTCATTTATCTTTTTATACTGCCTGTTATCAACAGATGGCAGGCTCTGCATCCTTTAACAGTCTTAATCAACTGGATTTTTGCTCCTTTAATTAGCGGTTTACTTTTTCCTTTATCTTTTTTAAGCCCCTTTGTGCCGGCTTTATATCCTATAACTGACTTTTTATGGACAGCTGTTCTTTGGCTTTTAAAGTTTATAAAGTTTCTTCCAGACCGGTCTTTTTTAATGAATTGGTTTATTCCAAAGGAATGGATGTGGCTTTATATCAGCTTGATTTATTTAATTGTTTTTGTGGTGTTTTTTTTCAAGAGAAAAAAGATGTTTTATACTAGGAAAATGTGAATTTACGGCAAAGGCCGCTTTTGCGCCTTTCTCCCGTTCGCGCTCTGGTGAAAAATGTCATGGCCCTCTACTTCAACCAACAACTTTGGTGGATTTGATCTATTAGCTCATTTTAAGGTTATATAAGGGAAATGTTGTCCCTACATTCTAACTGCTGGGAATCTTTTAATAGTTTTTTCACCGTTGCTGCCCGTTAGCTTTCAAGCTATGTTAAATAAAAAATAATAATTACAGCCAAGCGCCAGCACAAGGTCGGTAACCCTCCATATCCTCCAGTGCTTCCTTTTCCTCCTCTGCTTCCAAGACCTACTGTTTTTTTAATTTCTGTTAAATTAAACTCTGAAAGATTAAAAGCCTGTAAATAAAACGAACCAGAATCACCACCCCTTTTTCCCTCATAGCCGGGATAACCCTGACGGCCTTCTTCACCATTTCCGCCTCTTGTGGGATTAACCTGACACTCAAACCAACAGTTTCTATCAAGGACAATTTTTCCTCCAAAAACTCCCAGCCCTAAAGGAAGGTAAAAATCCTGACACCATTTATCATAAACAGCATCATATCCATTCTCACCATCAGGGCCTGAAAGTTTAGCTCTCTCACTTCTTGATATGAGCCTTCTAGGGACAGACCCTCCATTTTCACCACTTAAAATAAGTCCTAAACTCCCTTTAACTTTTCTTGCTTTAATTAAGACATGGCCTCCGCTTTTGCCCTCTTGTTTTTTTTCTGCTGTTTGTTCTTCTTGGAAATTGCGAATGATAGAGTGAGTAGATAAAAACTCTTCAGCTATGATTGTTAAGTCATGCTCATTTGTTTGAATTTGAATCATATCTAAAACAACTCTTTTGTTTTGAATGACTAAATTTTCAGAAAGCTCCAAATCTTCTGATATAACAGTTGTTTCCTCTTTTGAGATTTGCTCATTATTCTCAGCTACTTTGGGAGCTTCCTTATTTTCAACTTTTGGAGTAGGTGTTTCTTTAACATTATTTATTTCTTGAATAGAGTTTATTTCTGGTGAAATAAAGTCGTCTTCATTAAAAGACAAATCCTCGCAAGCGGGAAAACTAAATAAAACAAAAAATAAAAAAATAATTTTTAAAATTTTCATAAACTCCCTTTCCGTTTTTGGATTCAAGAGCATTTCAGAAAAAAAGAAAAAAAAAGAGGGGTAAATGCAGGTTATGCGCCAGTGGTGAATAATTTAGAGAAAAAGTTATTCAGAAATGAATAAACAGCAAAAAAACAGCTTGATTTTTCTTAAATACACTTAAAAAGCTATTCACAAATGAATAACTCTTTTTATTTTCATATTAAAAATTACCGAAAAATACAAAGTTCTGTCCTAAAAACCATCTCAAAAATTTAAAAAATGTCCTCACTTGACTTTATTGAGTGCGTTTATTAAAATTTAAAAATGAAAGAATTTGAAAAACTAAAACCTCTTTTGAAAAAACCATTATTTCATGCTTGGGAGGCAAAACAAAAAGGCGTTCATGCCAGTTTGCTAAGTTATTATACTAAAAAAGGCCTGATAGAAAGACTGGATCGTGGGATTTATCGCAACAAAGAAGCGGTATTGGATGTTGATTTCCAATGGGAAGACCTGATTTTGACAGCTAAAAGTATTCCTAAAGGAGTCATCTGTTTAACTTCGGCATTAGCCCTCTACAACCTTACTGAAGAAATACCGAGATTTCATTGGATTGCGATTCCCAATTCTTCCAGAGCCCCAAAAAGAAAAGGGGTTAAAATTATGCGTATGAGAAATTTTAAATTGGGAAAAACTAAAATGAAACTTGGAAAAGAAACCATCACTATTTTTGACAGAGAAAGAACTGTTGTGGACTCTTTTCGTTTTTTGGGGAAAGAGACAGCTATTAAAGCTCTTAAAGAGTCTCTTAAAATAAAAGGCCAAAACAAAATAAATTTAAGAAAAATTCATCGCTATTCGGAAAAGCTTCGTTACAATATTGATCCTTATATACTGACGGCAACAACATGAACGAACAAGCATTAAAAGAAAGAATCAAATATATTGCTAATTCTGAAAACCGCAAATTCAATTACCTTTAAAATCAGGATTATTGATTTGCTCCTAAAAACAAAGAAATTTCACTGCTGAAAAAATTTTCATCTATTTTTATATAATAAATCTAAGATCATCTAAGTTTTTATACTTTTGCACTATTAGTAAGAAGAGAGATAAAATCTTTTCTTCTTTGAGAGAAAAAAGTTGAATGAGACAAAGAAAGCCCCCTATTACAGTTATGTAAGTGATATTCACTACTTGATAATTTTTTGCAGATTCTCTGTAATGTACTTCTTTATTTATAGCTGTTTTTTTATCTTTGCCTTATGCTTTATAAGACAATAAAATTTTTGTTTGGTTTTTAATAATAATCTATGTTTTGTCCTTCATTAAAATTAATATTATGTGATTTTCCGTTCTCTGGTAATATTATTGCTTTTAATTGTAAGTTATTTGCCTTTAAACACTGTGATAAACAAGATAAATATTCATGATCTCTTTCAGGCTTCACAAATTCTGATAATTCTATACCAGCACTAGATAGCCAAACACAAGGTATTCTTATTTCTGTTTTTTTAGATTTAAAAGGTATATAAAGAAAATAATCATAATAAATACCTAACACACCTATATTTTTAAAACTAGGTCTAATAATTCTAGACACATTCATTTGTCTTACTAAACCTATCTCAAGCAATAAGGATATTTCATCAAAAGAGAGAAACCCACTTGGCATCTTATTTTCTTCATAATAAACAAACCGCTCTATTTTATAATTTAAGAATCGATTAAAAAGATTTGCTTCTGAAGAGCTGATATTTCTAAGGACTGATAAAGTTCTAACAGAAGTATTTTTGTTACTCATCTGTCCTTCTAAGATCTCAGACCAAATAGTTTGAAGTTTGTTATTAGAAATATCTTTTGAATGATCTATAAACTGACCTAGCCAATCAGATTTTGGAGGTTTTATATTTTTACTTTTATATTCATCTTCTATATTTTTTTCAGCTCCTGAAAATATATTGATTAAATTATTTTTTCTGGCTTGAGATAATTTTTTAATTATATCCTTTGCCTCATTACTATTATTCAGGAGAAATAAATTATTTTGTGTAGTAATTTGAGATTTTTCATATTTAAAAATAGAGTTAAACCTAAGCTTCTTTAAAAAATTAAAATCAAAATTTCCCATCGGTATAACACTATTTAGAGAAAAATTTCTATGACAATACCTATCATAATGTCTTATAATAGTAACTTTATATTCAGCTTACTAATCTTGTAAATTATAACAATTCCAAAAACTTAACAAAAAAAACGGCTGTTTATCAAGTTTTCTTTAAAAAGAGGTTGAAGTTATAAATTGAAAGTTTAGCTTTTTTAAGTTTTTTTATGATTTATTTTTAACTAGTCTGTGTCATATCTACTCATTAGTTTTAAGCTATGGAATTATAATTGCTACATATTGAAAAAAAAATCATATAACAGTTAAAGCTATGCATATACAATTTTGAATTTGAAGGACAGAGCTTTTACTTCCAAGTTAAATCTATATGTTGGGGATATGCAGACTTGTCAAAAAGGCTTTTTGACTTGTTTAAGTTTTGCAAGCTAAGATAAATAATAAAGAGTGTTTTTATCATAGGTTCAGGATATTTAACATAAAGACTTAGGGGCTTAAAAAATGTCAAAAGAGAAAAAATCAATAAAATACAGAGACTTGCCTTGGGAGTTGAGAGATCAGGTGGATTTTGCCTATGGTCATGTCCAAAAAGCTCAAAATCCAACAGTCCAGCATATTTTGAAAAGGTTAAAGAAATTTGAAAAAATATATGCAGAAGAAGGGGCTACAGCCTCTGTTCAAGAAAAAAGAGAAGCTATCGATCAGTTGGAAAGCTATGTGGAATCTTCCCCTGATTTATAAGCTTAGCTTGATAGAAAAAACATTTTTAATAGGACACTTGAAGAGAAGCTAAAATGCTAGATTCAGCTATGATAGATGTCGCCCTTGGGCTTATATCATTCTTTTTGGTCATGTCCTTATCTGTTACTGCTGTTCAGGGATGGCTTTCTAGTATTTTAAAGTTAAGAGGAAAAAATCTTAGAAAAGGCATTGAAAATTTAACAGATCACAAAATAGCTGAAAAAATTTATACTCATCCTCTTATGAAAACAATGGGATCAAATCCTTCTTATTTGAAGTCCAAATATTTTGCTCAAATTCTTATTGATATTATTGATAAGAAAGCTCCATTAAATGAAAAAAGTAATGTAAAAGCTTTGATAGATAAAATTGAAAATGAGGATTTAAAAAAGATTTTTCAAATACTTAATATAAAACCTAATGATAAAATTGAAGAACTAGAAAAGAAAATTTCTGATTGGTTTGATACAGGAATGGAAAGAGTTTCAGGTTGGTATCAAAGAAAAATGCAAACAATTTCAATTATTATTTCAGCTTTTTTAGTTATTATAATAAATGCTGATGCTTTAAATATTGCTCAAGCATTATTTCAAGAAGATGCTTTAAGAGCTAAAACAAGTGCTATAGTAGATCAAATTTCAAAAGAAAATTCAGAATTAACTGAAGCTAATAAAGAACAAAATACATTGCTTCAAAATTTAGAAAATCAATTAAAAATAACTGACTTTCCTATTGGTTGGAGAAATGAAAATTGGAATAAATATAAAAGTGAATTTAATAAAGAAGAATGCACTATGAATATGCTAATTTGTATTTGGTTTATTATATTGAAATTATTTGGCTGGCTAATAACCATTTCCGCTGTATCGCTAGGGGCGCCTTTTTGGTTTGATTTAATAGGAAAAGTTGCAAATATAAGAAATTCAATAAAACCAAAAGAAAAAGAAATAAAAAATGTCTAAAAAAACTATAGAGATTTATAAGCATGAGACGCAGAGGCGGAAAAACAATCCCCAAGTGGGAGCTGTGACCTCTCAAACAGACAGTCCAAAAGTTAAGACAAAACAATATAAATATGATCCTCACTTAGACCCTGAGTTGAAATGGGCCGGCAAAGCGGAGCGGCTTGCTTTTGAAGCTCCCACTGTCCCTTTGCATATCCATGAAAAGATAGACCCCAGGAGCATTATTGAAACTGTCCGATCCAGAAACTCTGTGGATTATGAGCAGATGTCTTTGTTCCATGATCCTACAGAAAGAAGAGCTTTAGAAAAAGAGATTGAATTTTACAAACATGAAAAGCTTTGGAGTAATCGCTTGATTGCAGGGGACTCTCTTTTAGTGATGAACTCTCTGCTGAATAAAGAGGGAATGCAGGCTAAAGTTCAATGTGTTTATATAGATCCGCCTTATGGGATTAAATACGGCTCTAACTTTCAGCCTTTTGTAAATAAAAGAGATGTCAAAGACAAAAAAGATGAAGACTTAACAGCGGAGCCTGAAATGATAAAAGCTTTTAGAGATACTTGGGAGCTTGGGATTCATTCTTATTTGACTTACTTGAGAGACAGGCTGTTGCTCGCAAGAGAGCTTTTAACAGACAGCGGCTCTTGTTTTGTTCAAATCTCTGATGAGAATGTGCATCTTGTCCGCAACCTAATGGACGAAGTTTTTGGAAGGGATAATTTTGTAAGTCAAATTACAATAAAAAGAGCATCTGTGATGTTCACCAAAAAATATTTAAAGTCTGATGTTTTTTATGTGATATTCTATGCTAAAAACTTTAATCATTTTAAATATCGTCAGTTATATACTGATAAGGATATTCAACTATTTGCCAATTCTGCTGGATCACACCTTTGGTGTGAAAACACGACAAATAATAAATGTATGAGGCTTGAACCAAAAGATCGAAAAGATATTAAAAAGCTTTTATCAGATCACTCTAATTATACTCTCTTTCATACTTTAGGGTTAAACGCGCAAGGAACAGAAAAACAAAAGCCTTTTAACTTTAAAGATGTAGATTATTTTCCTCCAAAAGGAACACAATGGAAGACCTCATATACAGGTTTAGGTGCCTTAGTAAAAGCAAATAGAATAATTATAGAAGGCAATAGAATAAGATATAAATGCTTTTATAAAGATTTTAAAATATCAGAGGTCAGTAATTATTGGAAAGGCATTGGTCCCGCTGGGGATAAAATCTATGTTGTGCAGACAAATGATGAAATTGTAAAAAACTGTCTTCTTATGACCACAGATCCGGGGGACTTAGTTTTAGACCCTACTTGTGGAAGTGGAACAACAGCTTATGTAGCGGAAAAATGGGGGCGCCGTTGGATCACTTGTGACACTTCCCGTGTCGCCATTGCTCTGGCAAAACAAAGACTGATGACAGCTCATTTTGACTACTACGAGCTGAAAAATGAAAAACAGGGTGTGAATGGGAATTTTAATTACAAAGAAGTTCCTCATATCACTTTAAAGTCTATCGCCAACAACCCTCATATCAAAGAAGGCATGACAAAACAAGAAATTGAAAAAGCGATTTCCGATCATGCTCCTACAGAAAAACTTTATGACAAGCCCCATATAGATAAAAACAAATTTAGAGTCTCCGGCCCTTTTACTGTGGAGGCTATTCCCGCCGTTAAAGTAGAGACTTTATCAGGGGATTTATTAAACGGATCAAACAGCCTTATCAAACAAGACTGGTTTCATTCTCTTAAAGAGCATGGCATCAAAGGAAAAAAAGGCTTAAGCAAAGACATTGAATTTACAAGATTGGAAATGATGAGCGACACTCAATACATTTATGGGGAAGGGGAAATAAAAGAAACAGGTAAAACCGCTATTATTTGTTTTGGCTCGGAATACGCCCCTTTAGAGCAAAGGCAAGTGGAGGAAGCCTTAAAAGAGGCTAAAGCCTTTCGCCCTGATGTTGTGATTTTTTGCGCTTTTCAATTTGATCCCGAAGCCAGCAAAGATGTAGATGAATCAGATTTAAAATGGACAAAAGTTTTAAAAGTTCAAATGAACAGCGATCTTTTAACTCATGATTTAAAAAAGAAAACAAAAGGGGAAAGCTTTTGGCTGGTTGGACAGCCTGATGTGAAAGTTGAAAAACTCACAAAAGACAAAGGAAAATACAAGGTCAGCATTCAAGGTTTTGATTACTACAATACAAAAACAAACAGCATGGAAAAGGGCGGTAAAGACAAAATTGCAATATGGATGCTGGACACCAATTATGATGAAAGGTCTTTATATCCCCGGCAGGTGTTTTTCCCGCTTTCAGGAAATAAGGACGGCTGGGCAAAACTAAAAAAAAGCCTCAAAACAGAAATCAACGAAGAGCTGATAGATAAATTCAAAGGGACAGAGTCCCTCGCCTTTAAAGCCGAAAATCACAAAAAAATTGCTGTCAAAATCATTGATGACAGAGGCATTGAAAGCCTTATCATAAAAGCGCTGGATTAAAAGATGCCCCAACCCATTAAAAAGCTTATTATCAACTCCCCCTTTAAAGAGCCCGGCCGGTATTGGAAGTTTAATAAAACCATAAAAGAGTTTGAGTTAAAAAAAGGCCGGCGGCCGGCCAGTTATATTATAGCCAGCTCTAAGAGCAAATCTTATGATGAGTTTGGACTGGTTAAGGAAATCCCACTTGTTAATGAAATAAGAGAGAGGATAAAAATTTGGAAGGCGGATAATTATTCAGGAATAACAGGAGTCACTAGAAGGCTTCTTGAATTTTGGAAAACTCAATCAGAAGATTCGGGAAGAAAATACGATTTCTTTTTTTGTCAAAAGGAAGCCATTGAAACTTTGATTTTTCTTGCAGAAGGCAGGGATGACTATAAAACCGGGCTTGTTATACCAAAAGATGAGAGCTTAAAAAGGCTGTGCTGTAAAATGGCGACAGGCTCAGGGAAAACGGTTGTTATGGCTATGACTATCGCTTGGCAAATTCTTAACAAAGTGATTTATCCCAAAGACACCAGATTTTCAAAAAATATTTTTATTGTCGCTCCTAATTTGACTGTTAGAGATAGATTGCAGGCTCTTAGATTGTTGGGAAACAATTATTATAAAGAATATAAGATTATTCCAAATGAATGGCAGGAAAAATTTAGACAAGGAAATGTTCTTATAAAAAACTGGCATCAACTCCAATGGGAAACTGAGGAGCAGATAGAAAAAAGAAACAGATTAGATAAAAGAGGCGTTAAAAGCGATTATGCTTATACAAGAGAAGTGTTGGAAGGCTTGGCTAAATCCAAAAATATTGTTGTTTTAAATGATGAGGCTCATCATGCTTGGCGGCGGAGATCAGAGATGAAGATTAAAAAAACAAACGACTTAACAAAAGCAGATATAGATAAAGCGACAAAATGGATAGAGGGGTTGGATCGCATCAATAGAAAAATTGGAATCAATCATATCTTTGATTTTTCTGCCACTCCTTATGCCCCCACGGGAAAAACCGCTGATGAAAGGAATTTGTTTGAATGGATTGTCAGTGACTTTGGCTTAACAGATGCGATTGAATCCGGGCTTGTTAAAACTCCAAAGTTTGCAGTGGGTGATGATGCCTCAGCGGACGCTAAAAGATTAAAGCCTAAACTTTATCATATTTACGAAAATGAAGAAGTGAAGCCGGACTTAAATAGAAAAGCCAAACAGACAGAATCTTTGCCTGATATTGTAAAAATGGCTTATACACACCTGACGCATAACTGGAGTAAAAAATATGATAACTGGAAAACACATTGCAATAACCCTAAAGAGTTTGTTCCGCCCGTTATGATCTCTGTTGTGAATAGAAAAGAAACAGCGGATAGAATGGAGCAAAGTCTTAAAAATAATGATATTCCTGTCCCTGAGATATTTAAGGGTTCAGAAAAAATGTTAAAAATTTATTCAGGCATGCAAGAGGATCAAGCCATACGGGATAGGCTTGCTGTTGTCGGAAAAATTAAGTCTAGCGGCCAAAAAATACATCATATTATTTCTGTTGCTATGCTTTCGGAAGGTTGGGACTGTCAAACAGTCACTCATATTATGGGCTTAAGGGCTTTTAGCAGTCAGTTGCTTTGTGAGCAGACAATAGGCAGAGGATTAAGAAGAATGTCCTATGAGCTTAATGAGGAGGGAATGTTTGAATCAGAGTATGTCAATGTTTTAGGCGTCCCTTTTGCTTACTTGCCTCAAGAAGGGAGCGAGATAGATAAGCCGGAGGAAACTCTAAGAAACTGTATTTTTCCTGAGCCGGAAAAATCAGAATATGAAATCATCTGGCCAAATGTGGAAAGAATTGATTATCAGCTGAGGCCGGAATTAAAAATTGATTTTAAAGCTATGCCTGTATTTACAGTTGATGTTTCCAGTATTCCAAAAATTCAGGAATTAGCTCCTGTTATTGACGGGAGTCCAAGATATGAAGATATAGAGACTTCCAGCCTTCAGGAATTTTTTGAAAAGGAATATGAGCCGGACAGAATGCAAACTCTTATGCTAAACATAACAAATCAAATTTATGATAAAAGCCAAGCTGAATGGAAAAAGGGAGTTTTAAAGCCCTATGCTATTAAAATGATTTTCCAGCTTGTAGAGAAGTT
This sequence comes from Bdellovibrionales bacterium, assembly GCA_965116175.1. Classification (GTDB taxonomy): domain Bacteria; phylum Bdellovibrionota; class Bdellovibrionia; order Bdellovibrionales; family UBA1609; genus JACOND01. Next base: position 1,373,973 of record OZ220490.1, read on the forward strand.
CATCAATTCCTCAAAATTCAAAATAAAACCGGCTTATGAAAAAGAGAGAAAAGACTTAATTGTCATGATAAAAATGAATGAAATTGTAAATAAGGTTTTTAGCTTGATACAAAAAGATTCTGTTGAGGAGTTTAATGTTATATATAATGAGGATTCTCAGTTTTCATCTACAGGGGACATTCAAGAGTGGTGGACAAAAAAGAAGACAGCCTTATTTAAAAAAACTCATATAAACCAGTGTGTAGTGGATAGCTCTTGGGAATACACTCATGCCAGAGAGTTGGATAAAAATAAAGAGGTGCTGGCTTGGGTTAAAAACGATCACTTAGGTTTCAATATTGACTACATGGATGAAAAAGGAAAAATGAGAAATTACACACCAGACTTTATCGTTCGGCTTTCCAATGGAGATCATTTGATTCTTGAGGTGAAGGGAATAAAAAAGAAAAGAGATATTCATAAATGGGATTTTATGAAAAATTGGTGTAAAGCAGTTTCAGAGAGTTTAGAAGATCAAAACTGGCATTTCAAAATTTCCCAAGACTCTACAGGCGGACAAGTTCATAGAATAATAAAAGAGATTTTAAAAACCTGACTTTCTTTATTTAGTAAGTCATCTAACCAAAAAGAAAAAAATTTGTTTTTACTTGTTTTTTAGTCTTTTTAAAAAAGGCTTTTATATGTACTAGTTAAGCATATAGAAAATCACAAAATTTTGTAGTAAATATATAGAAAAAATTAAAAACTTATAGAAAATACATCAACTTCAAGAAAAGTAAAAACGATATTTAGAGATTATTTTGGGGAATACTGAGGGGAAAGACAGGAAGATGATATAATAAAGAGAGCTTTTTTAGTCATTAAATCATTATTTTCTATTTTTTTAATTTTTTATTGACCTTTCCTAATCAAGTTGTATATTAAGTAACCTTAAATTTGTTCTTTGAAAACCAAATAGTCATTGTTTCGGGACCTGCGAAGATAATATCTTCAAGGGTTTTATTTTGAAAAGTATTTGTAGAGTCTTAATAGAATTCTTCAGATTTAAGTGGAGAGTTTGATTCTGGCTCAGGACAAACGCTGGTGGTGTGCTTAATACATGCAAGTCGGACGAGAAAGTTCCTTCGGGGGCGAGTAAAGTGGCGAACGGGTGAGTAACGCGTAGATAACATACCTTCAGGTGGGGGATAGCCAACCGAAAGGTTGGATAATACCGCATAAGACCACAATGTCTGAGGATATAGGGGTCAAAGATTTATCGCCTGAGGATTGGTCTGCGTCTGATTAGTTTGTTGGTGGGGTAAAAGCCTACCAAGACTGTGATCGGTAGCTGGTCTGAGAGGATGATCAGCCACATTGGGACTGAGACACGGCCCAAACTCCTACGGGAGGCAGCAGTAGGGAATCTTGCGCAATGGGGGAAACCCTGACGCAGCGACACCACATGAGTGATGAAGGCCTTAGGGTTGTAAAGCTCTGTTCTTGATGAACAAAAAAATGAGCTTAGTCAAGGAGAAAGGACCGGCTAACTTCGTGCCAGCAGCTGCGGTAAGACGAGGGGTCCAAGCGTTGTCCGGAATTATTGGGCGTAAAGCGGGTGTAGGCGGTTTTGTAAGTCAGAAGTGAAAGCCTCAGGCTCAACCTGAGAAGTGCTTTTGATACTGTAAAACTTGAGTTTGGAAGAGGGCAATGGAATTCCTGGTGTAGTGGTGAAATGCGTAGATATCAGGAGGAATACCAGATGCGAAGGCGGTTGCCTGGTCCAAAACTGACGCTGAGATCCGAAAGCGTGGGGAGCAAACAGGATTAGATGCCCTGGTAGTCCACGCTGTAAACGATGGACACTTGGTGTTGATGGATTTGACCCCATCAGTACCGGAGCTAACGCGTTAAGTGTCCCGCCTGGGGAGTACGGTCGCAAGATTAAAACTCAAAGAAATTGACGGGGGCCCGCACAAGCGGTGGAGCATGTGGTTTAATTCGATGATACGCGCAAAACCTTACCTGGGTTTGACATCCAGAGGAAGATTCTTGGAAACAAGGTCGCCTTCGGGTCTCTGGACAGGTGTTGCATGGCTGTCGTCAGCTCGTGTCGTGAGATGTTGGGTTAAGTCCTATAACGAGCGCAACCCCTATGCTTAGTTGCGACCATTCAGTTGAGCACTCTAAGCAGACTGCTGACACTAAGTCGGAGGAAGGTGGGGATGACGTCAAGTCCTCATGGCCTTTATATCCAGGGCTACACACGTGCTACAATGGCCGATACAGAGGGTTGCCAAGCCGCAAGGTGGAGCTAATCTCTTAAAATCGGTCCCAGTTCGGATTGGAATCTGCAATTCGATTCCATGAAGTTGAAATCGCTAGTAATCGCAGATCAGCATGCTGCGGTGAATACGTTCCCGGGCCTTGTACACACCGCCCGTCACACCATGAAAGTTGATTGTACCAGAAGTTGTTTGGCAACCTTCGGGAGACAAATACCCAAGGTACGATTGATGATTGGGGTGAAGTCGTAACAAGGTAGCCGTAGGGGAACCTGCGGCTGGATCACCTCCTTTCTAAGGAGAAACCAAAAAAAGCTGTTGCTTTTAGCAAACTGGTTTTTTAAGGACTTTGGTTCTATACCATAAGCTTTTTAAAAAATGTTTGATTGATTGCAGATAAGTTTTTTTAAGGTCAAACCCGAAACACATGGCTATTTGGTCTTCAAAGACTGTTTAATTATCTTGATCCTGTTTGAGTTTCTAAGCTTTTGTGGCAACGATAAAGAGAGACTATGTTTATACATCAGATTGTAAGGATGCTCAGACAGTCATGAAGTTATTTAAGAAATGGATTGGAGATTATAATAATGTGGCTCTTCATTCTGGATTGGGTATGAAAAGCCCTTATAGAATATAGAAAATTGATGGATCGAGTTGTCTGGTTGAAATAGGGCTCAGGACATTTAAACTTTAAAACATTTTCTGATTTTTAACAGTTTCCTAAGAGCTTGTTCAGCAGAGGAGCCTGTAGCGTTAATATGCCCCATCTTCCGGCCTTTTCGGCTTATGGCTTTTCCATACCACCAAAGTTTTATCCCCTTATTTATTGTTAATCCAAGTTTTAAGTTTTCCTTTAAGTAAAGATAAGATTTTTTATTTGTTTTTAAAGCAGGTTTTTTTGTCCCTTCCCCTAAGAGATTAAGCATGGCAAAGGCTTTTGTTTTTATTCTTGGGTTTTTTAAGGGGCAGTTCATGATAGCTTTAAGATGGACAGTGAATTGATCCTCATTTAAGCTGTCAAGGGAGTAATGGCCGGTGTTGTGAACTCTGGGAGCCAACTCATTCACAATAAGATTTTTACCTGTGTCAAAAAGCTCAAAAGCTATAAGCCCCTGATAATCTATGGCATTTAAGAGTTTTTTAATTTGTCGTTTTAAGACCTTTATTTTTTTGTGATTTACAGGGCCTTTAACCCATAAACAGCGGGAGTTTTTTTGAAAACTTTCCACCAAAGGAAAAAACACAATCTGTCCTTTTTTATTTCGGGCTGAAAGAAAAGCCAGCTCTCTTTTAAAGAGAATAAACTTTTCAGCAATAAAAGAACCGGAGGGAATGTTTATATTTTTTATTTGTGATTTTCTCTTGATTGTAAAAGTTCCGTAGCCGTCATAGCCCCCCCTTCGTGTTTTTAGAACAAAAGGGCCTAGCTTTTCCCATAACTGGAGAAGTTTTTTTTGTGAAGCTTTTTTTATATCCGCTTTTAAAAAGTCCGCTGTTTTTATATTGTGTTGGAATAAAAGTTTTTTTTGTGTCCAGCGATCCTGAATGAGGGATAAAGCTTTTAAGGAAGGAGCAGCATAAAGCTTCTTTCCTTTTAAACCCTGCAAAGTTTTTTGGATGTTGCCCGCATAAAAAAACTCACTTTCAAAAGTAATAATGTCTATAAGCTTGAAAAAAGCTTTAAGATCTTTTTGTTTGTCAGGGCTGCCTTTAATCCAAAAAGGATTGTCTAAAGCAGCAGGATCCTGTTCTGTAAGAGATAAAACAAAGGCGCGAATATCTAAAGTCTTTGCCTTAAATACTAAGAGTTTGGAGAGTTGACCGCCTCCTAAAATGCCAATGGACTTCAATGATCTTCAGCCTGCAAGAGAATATCCAGCTGGTTTTTTTTATCCAGCTCCATCATATCAGAGCAACCGCCAATAAGATGCCCGTTAATAAAAATTTGAGGCACTGTTTTCATTTGTGTTTTCTCTATCAAAGCTTTTAATTCTTCAGGTTTGTCATCCATAATAAACTCCTCAAAAGACACCCCTTTTTGAGAGAGAATTTGCTTGGCCAAGTCGCAGGCCGGACAATAGGTTTTTGTATAAATTTTAACAACAGCCACTTTACAACTCCTTAAATTATAAAATAGTTTTAAAATCAAGGAATTTCAAAACATTTTTTATATTTTTTTTGATCAAAAACAGATTTCTTTATTCTTCTTCTGGTATAGGAAAACAGGAGATGTAACCTTCTTTAAGTTTATGGAATATTGTTTTTTCACATTCCTCAGGACCTTCAGCAAAGAAGAAGATTCTTGTATTACCAGCGCCAATCTCTGGATAGTAGATATTTAATGTACAGGATTGGTTTACATTGAGATGCACTGGTATATCGTTTGGACTTATACAGAAATATTTTTCACCAGTTACTAAGTGAGACGCTACCTGTTCTATAGAATAATTATCTTGAATCACTATGTTATCCTCTTCATTTTCATTTGCTAAAGAAGAGACTGGAAAGCTAAATAACATTATCAATATAAATAAAATAAGTTTCATAAATTTCCTCCTTTGTTTTCTCACCTCTATATATTATCTCAGCTTCTCCTGTTACTAAATAATTAAGAAATATACATATCTTTATATTTCTTTTTAAGGAGAAAACAAATGCCTAAATAAAATATTTAATCATGGGGAGGGGTAAACATTAAAAAATTGATTGTTTTAATTGCTACATTGGTTTTTTAGGTTATAGTGTGAGACACTTTTTTGAACAGAGATAGAGAAAATGAGGCTAAAAAACAAAAAGGTTAATCTGGTTTTCTTCTTTGACTTACAGGCACTGTTTTGCCAAAACTCAAGATGGCTAATCCTAAAACAGCAGAGATGGAAGAAGCGGCAATGATGCTAATTTTTGAATAAGAGTAAGATACACTGGAGATGGTAAAACATAAATTCATAATAAATAAGGACATGGTAAAACCTATACCGGCAAAAAAGCCTGAAGAAATAATTTGCAGCCAGGAGACATTTTGAGGCTTTTCACATAATTTTGCTATACAAGCCAGCCAAGAAAACAAAGTGATTCCAATGGGTTTTCCAAAGCAAAGCCCTATTAAAATTCCATAAGAGACAGGATGCTGTATCCAACTTGATAGATCAATACCGCCTATAGGGACGCCAGCATTGGCAAAGGCGAAAAGAGGCATAATCACATAGATCACATAGGGATGATGAAAGGAAATGAGTCGTGACAACACAGACTTAGTATCACTTACCATACTTTTTAAATTTTTTAATTCCCCAAGAGAGGTTTCTTGTTTTTTAGAAAAAGTTCTTTTAAGAGCATCCAAAGCTTGCTTTTCTGTCCAACGGTTTTTATGGGGTATCAGGCAGCCGAGAAGCACACCACTTAAAGTGGCGTGAACTCCGCTTTGATACATACAAACCCACAAGGCCACAGCTAAAGCTGTCAAAAGAAAACTGTTGTTTAAATTGAGTTTAAAATAAAGAACGATAAAAAGAGATACGACAAAAGTCATAGCTAAAAAGGGGCCGGAAATAGAACCACTGTAAAAAAGAGCAATAACAAGAACAGCAATAATGTCATCAATAATAGCTACTGACAGCAAAAAAATTTTTAAAGCAAAAGGAACCTTATGGGAAAGGAGAGTCATTACTCCAACAGCAAAAGCAATATCAGTGGCCATAGGAATCCCCCAGCCTTTTTCTGTAGGAAGATTTTGATTGAAAAAATAAAAAATTAAACCCGGGACAAGACTCCCTCCAATGGCAGCAATAAGAGGAAAGGCAGCTTTTTTTGCAGAGGAAAGCTCCCCCTCCATGAACTCTCTCTTAACCTCCATGCCTACTACAAAAAAGAACAGAGACATAAGCCCTTCATTGATGATGTAATGCAAATTGGCCTTTAGGGAAAGTGTCCCCAATTTAAAAAATACGGGATAGTGAATAATGGTATCATAAAGGCTGTGCCATTGAGAATTGGCTAAAAATAAAGCCAGCCCTGCAAAAAACAAAAGAAAGAGGCTGCTAAAAGCTTCCTTATTAAAAAAAGATTTGAAAATATTTTTAAACATGATGAAAAATCCCTTGGATGTTTTTCTCATACATATCCTTTATACTAATCTTGTAGGAGTTTTCCAGTTATTGCAAATTTAAAATTCTCATTTTTTATATGTTTATAGTTTTTTATACAGCCTTAGTTTAGTTTTCCATTTTTTATAAGTTAAAGGTTGCAGCATATAGCTGCAAAAATAGGAGAATTACACAAAGTGGAGCTTATCAATTATAACCTTTCTAGCATGTTGCAACATATAGCCGCAAAAATAGGAGAATGAAACTGATATTAACCCGAGATTTACAGGATTTTAAGTGGCAAAGAGCTGAATCTATACTAATCCTGTTTGAAATTTCACGCTTTTATAGAAGAGAATGCAGATGAAAACTTAAACCCGATCAGTTTAAAACAAAATTTAAGAGTCTTTCAGCGTCAACTACTTATAGTTGTTTAAAATTTTACCCAGCTCTTTGGCGGGGGGCCTGATGTCTGTATCCTCTAAGTGGACAAGCGCTTTATGGCTTAATGCCATTTTTTCCAAAAAGTTTTTCTGTTCTTTATAATAAATAAGCCCTGTTACTATCTCCTGTTTTTGTGAAAAAGCCTCCAATACCTGCCAGGCTTTATCTTTTTGTGTGGGATCATGATCTTTATTCCCCAGTTTTTTAAGAATCAAAACAGCACCATCGGAAAGAGGAATTTTTTGCATCTCCCCCTCTTTGAGATTTATATCTATAGCTGATTGCTCAATAATAATATCCATATCCTGAAGAGGTGTTTTTTTCTCTTTCATAGAGGCAAAACTGTGAGAAAAATCTTTTTCATTCCCATAAGCGACACAGGGAGATATGACATCAATAAAGGCAAAACCTGTATAAGTTAAAGCCAGTTTTAAAAGCTGGCCAAGTTGTTTGGCATCCCCGCTAAAAGAGCGGGCAACAAAACCACAGCCGGCATCCAAAGCCAGACGACAAAGATCCATTATGTAAAAAGGATTTGCTTCTCTGTATTTTAAGGAACTCCCCTTTTTTGCCGTGACAGAAAACTGTCCTTTTGTAAGGCCATAGACTCCATTGTTTTCCACAATATAAATCATGGGAATATTTTTTCTCACTGTATGCAAAAAAGAGCCCAGCCCGATACTTCCTGTATCACCATCCCCAGAAACACCAATAACTTTCAAATCACGATTGGCAATTTTAACACCTGTAGCAATAGAGGCCATTCGGCCATGAATGGTATTAAATCCTCGGGCCTGTTTTAAAAAATAGTTTGGCGTTTTTGAAGAACAGCCGATCCCTGAAATTTTAGCAATATAGAAAGGATCAATATTGGCCTCATAAAAAGCTTTTACAATATGTTTACTGACCTGATCATGACCACAGCCGAGGCAAAGAGTGGAGGGAGTAGAACCTTCATAAACGCTTTTGTCTTTGATTTTTGAAGCTGTTTGTTTCAACTGCATATCCCCTTGTGTTTAAATATTTTGTTTTTTGTTTTAGAATATAATTTATAAAATTGTTTTTCAATATGGCTGGCAATAAGAGGTCTGCCATCATACTGCAAGAGCGATTTCATTTTTGAGCTATGCTGTGGAAACTCTCCGCTCAACAGTTTTTTTAATTGCCCATCCCTGTTTTGCTCTACAACAAAAATTTCTGACTGTTCCTTTAAAAAGCCCTCTACATTTTTTGGAAAAGGGAAAGAGCAAACTCGCATAAAATTTGTATAAATGCCCTCTCCCTCCAAAGTGTCCCTTAACTCTTTCAAGCTTTGTTCATTAGGCCCAAAAGTGACAAAAGCTGTTTTGCTGTTCTTGGAAGATTCTATCACAGCTTGAGGCATAAGCGTTTTTGCAGTCTGCCATTTTCGTTCCAGTTTATCCAATTTCCCTGAGTAGTCCTGATGCCTTTCAGAATATTCAGCCCTTTCATTATGACCTGAACCTCTGCTGAGGTAAGCCCCTTTTGTATGACGAATACCCGGCAAAGTTCTTCCGGAAATGCCATCTCTCTCATTATCCTTGAAAGGTAAAAAATTGATTTTCTCTAAATCCTCTTCTTTTAACACTTTGCCTCTGTTAAGAGTTTTATCATCACTTTTAAAAACAGAACTCATCTTTAAGTTCATTCCCAAATCCAAATCACTTAAAACAATAACAAGAGTTTGCAGCTCCTCCGCCAGTTCAAAAGCTTTTGCTGTCCAGTAAAAGGCTTCTTCAGGAGTTCCCGGCAGCAAAACAATGTGTTTGCTGTCTCCGTGAGACAGAAAACAAGAAGATAAAAGATCTCCTTGCTGAGTTCGTGTTGGCAAACCTGTGGAAGGCCCCGCTCTTTGAACATTAAATAAGACAACAGGCACTTCTGCAAAATAAGAAAGCCCAGCCCCTTCACTCATAAGAGAAAGCCCCGGTCCTGATGTAGTTGTCATAGCTCGCAGCCCAGCCCAGCCTGCACCTATAGCCTGTGTGATGCCTGCCAGTTCATCTTCTGATTGGACGACCATAAACTTCTTTTTTCCTTCTTTGTCTTTTTGATAGGCACTGGCAAACTTTTCAAAATTTTCCGCCAAGGAGGAAGCTGGTGTGATAGGATACCAGGATACAAACTGACAGCCGGCAAATAAAGCGCCTAAAGCCATACTTGTATTTCCGTCTATAAGAATTTCTTTTTTTGAATGGTGATTTTGTAATTGTCCCGCTAATTTTTGTTGGGAGATGCTGGTAGATTTTTCATTGTTTGAGAGAAGGGTTTTTTCTGGAAGGGAAAAAGGAAAGTCATATTTAAGAGCTAAATTCCTCCCTAATTGAATCGCTTGCATATTTTGTTGAGCCAGTTCACTGCCCTTGGCGCTTTGGAAAAAATCCTCTATTGATTTTTTAACAAGCTCATTCTCTACTTTAAGCCATTCACATAAAAACCCCACATAGATCATATTTTTAAATAAAATTCTTTTTTTAACATTTACATCTTTTATTTTTTTTAAGGATTGGCTGATAGGCAAAGACAAATGCTTACCTTTGAAAACAGAGTTGCCTTGGGAAGGCTCCTTATTTGCATTTGTTAAAGTTTTCTTGTTTAAAATAAATTCCACTTTATCTTTTTCATCAGAGATTAATATCCCATGGGATGTCATTTCATTAAGATCATCAAGAAGAGTTTTGGGATTGAGACTAATAAGAATATCTGCCTTGGGTGAAAAACCAGTATGGCCTTTGGAATTTAACCTTATGCTGTATAAACAGGGAAGACCGGCAATATTAGAGGGAAAAAAGTTATAAGAGCCTGCCGGCCATCCTGAACGAAAAAAAATTTTTGTTAAAAGTTGGTTAGCGGATAAGCTCCCTGTGCCATTCACTGTTGAAATGTTTATAACCAAATTTTCCATATAGAATTTACTTATAACACAATCATATCAAAAAAGGAGAGTATTTTTAAAATTTTTGCCTTATATTGCAGAGGGCGAAAATTATTGTATTTAAAAAATTAATACACTTAAGATCAATTTATACTTCACTTGAATATATAAAGAAGCCGTCCAGACTTTAGTTAAAAAACTTGTAAATTCAGAAAATGGGATGGAATAAATTGCATATAATAGTGATCTTGTTTAAATTTTCTAGACTTTATCTCTTCTATAAAATCATGAATTTTTTAACACGATTGGCAGTATTGTACAATATCTTGCTTAAAATTTACAGCCTTTCATTTAAAAAAGTGACAGAAAAACTTAAATCTGTTATAAAGAGATTTTATGAGGTATAAATTTTTAGCAATTTTTGTTTTTTTATTTATTTCAGCCTGTGAATTTATAAGGGATGAGCCTGAATATCAAAACCAGGCCCCTGGCCAATATTCTCAAACAGACCCTCATCAGGTTCGCTCTTTTCCGGACTCTTCTAAATGGGATAATAGACAAACTCAGACACCAGGCTCTTCTCATCAACAAGATTCTGAACAAACTCACTCTGGAGTTGGATCAATTTGTAACACAGATGCAGATTGTATTTTAGTGGATAAAGACTGTTGTGGGTGTAATTCAGGAGGAGAATCCAAGGCAATTCATAAATCACAGGAAGCCCGCCACAACAGTGAATGGAAAAAGAAATGTACTTCTCCTCTTATGTATTGTACTGCTTTTTACAGATGTCATCAGTTTCAAGCTAAGTGCCGCAATTCTCAATGTGTTGTTATAAACAGATAATGTAAAAGATCTGTGAAAAATGACGAGCCTATCTTACAGAATTTAATTATAGTAAAAACACAGGAAATAAAAATTCCAAACAGGATTTAGTATAACAATTAAAAAATCCCTTTGCTTTTTGAGACAAGGGAGAGATCGGCTTGCGCATTTAATCCACAAATCTCCTTATGTGATAAAGATTCCAGTTTTTGAACAAGATTAAGAAATCTCTCTCCTTCTTGTTTGGAGGTTATTCCTTTGCTTAAACTGAGGAACTTGTTGATATAATCCTTTCTTTCAAAAGGCTTTTTCCCAAAGGGGTGGGCATCAGCCAGTTTTTTTTCTCCTTCAATAACTTCACCGGTTTTTAATGTAATTTTCACTCTCCCGCCAAAAGCTCTTTTATTAGGGTTTGGCTCTTTGTATAGAACTGTCCATGTTTTTTCTTCACAGGTTTTTATTTTATGCCAAAGCTCTATTGTTTGAGGCCGGCTAGCCCGTTCCCTGCTGTAAGAATCTTTGTGATGCCATCTTCCGTCTTCCAAAGCTACAGCAAAAATATAAGGAATGCTGTGGTCTAAAGTTTCTCGACTGGCTTTGGGATCCATTTTTTGAGGATCTCCTGAACCTGTGCCAATAACAAAATGGGTGTGGTGAGAAGTGTAAATCATAATTTCTTTAACAAGAGATAAGTCTTTAATTTTTTGTCTTAACTCAAAGGCCAAATCAATAAGAGCCTGCGCCTGATACTCTGCTGAGTGAGCTTTTGTGTAAGATTCAAGGATGCTGATTTTTTTTTCTCCCTTTTCTAATAGAGGAATTTTATAAGAGGCTTCCGGACCATCTAACATCCAAGCCAGGACAGAATCCTCCCCTTCATAAATAGGGGAGGGAGAGTTTTCCCCTCTGAGAGCGCGATCAACAGCTTCAATAGCCATTTTACCGGCGAAGGCCGGAGCATAAGCTTTCCAGCTTGAAATTTCCCCTTTACGGGACTGGCGGGTTGTGAAAGAAATATGGACAGCCTGCTGTATCGCCTGATAAGTTCGCTCTTGGTCCATATTTAACAAAGCCCCAAGGCCGGCTGTTTGCGCCGGACAAAGGTGGGCAATATGATCAATTTTGTGTTTATGAAGGCAAATTCCTTTAACAAGACTGATATGAATTTCATAAGCTGATAAAATCCCCCTTAAAAGATCTTTTCCGTTTTTTCCCATTTGCTGGGCCACTGCCAGCAAGGGAGGAATATTATCTGCCGGATGAGAGTAATCTTCTGCCAAATAAGTATCATGAAAGTCAAGCTCTCTAACAGCCACCCCATTAGCCCAAGCAGCCCAGTCAGCGCTAAAGCGATGGTTGTTGCTCAAGCCAAAAATACAGGCCCCTTTTTTGTTAGGATGAGCCAAAGCCTGCTCTCTGGCATGAACAACAGCCTCTCTATAAAGAGAGGCCGCAGCTACGGCTGTATTGTCAATCATGCGATTAATGACCATTTCTTTTGCCAAAGGGGATATAGGGGCAGGATCAAGTGCTGTCTCAGCCAGCCTCCAAGCCAGCTGCTCCTCTTTAGGCAGATTTTTTTTGGAGGGATAAACTTTAAGAGTATGTGTTTTCATAATGTATTTGAAATGGTTCCATTTTTTGTAAAAATATTTATCCCATAGAGAATGATTTAAAAGGGATTCTATATTCTTTCTATTTCATACTTTCTTCCAGAGAACATTCCTGGATGGACAACACTGCCTGGTTTAAATGAATTACACTTAATTATCTATATCTCTTAATAATTAGTAATAATATCAATAAATGCAGAATTTTCCAGTTCCTTTTTAAATAGCGCTTTGGCTGCTATTTGAGCATTTGGTAAAAAATTAATAAGATGATTTTTAGCAAATTTAGTGGTTTAAGATTTTCTATATTATTAGATTTCTTGCATCCCTATTGTGTTTTGTCGTTGCAATTCACAAGATAGCTTCAAATCCAGGAAACTAAAACAATAATTAGTCTGCTGGAGCACTCTCTATCACGCGCCAATCACCCTTCCCCTTCAAAGGAGCATTTCCATATTTCATCTCTCTTATCATGTCTTCTAAGTTGTCTATTCTGTCTTTTATGTCTTCTATGTCTTCTAGTATGTATTTTATGTCTATCATGTTTTCTATCTCTTTTATGCCTTTTATGTTGTTTATGTCTGTTATGCCTTCTAATATGTTTTCTATGTCTTCTATGTCATTTACTCTGCCTCTTGTGTCTTCTAACAGGCTTTCTATTCTGCCTTCTATTCTAACTTCTATGCTTTCTATATCTATTCCGTCTTCTATTCTGTCTTTTATGTCTTCTAACATGTCTTCTATGTCATCTATTCTGTCTCTTGTGTCTTCTAACATGTCTTCCATTTGGACATACATTGGTTGTTCATAATGTTTTTTGGAATCTGCATTTACTGGATAAGTTTGCGCTTGATTGTCTTCTTGTCCAATAGCTGATAAACTGAATAAAAATAAAATGGGAAAAATTATAAATTTCATAATAATGTCTCCTTATATAGTTAAATAAAACCTCACACATTTGAGTATCAAGACAAATTGTAAATTTCAAGTAAATAAAAATATTTTTTCAAGAGAGGCTTTATTCTTAAGTATTTTAAATATTTTTGAGATAAAATAAGTAAAAATCTTACACAAACCATATTATACAAATTTTTGCATGTCAATCTATATTATTAAGGAGTTAAACTTGTTTTGATTTTCTATTCCCTCGGAGTGAGTAACAAAAGTGGACTAAAGTTAAGATTTAATTTAAAGGCTTGTGTGAGTAAAACAGGAATTTTCTATAATCATAATTTTCTGAATTTGTTTTATACTATTATCATAATAACCTGTGGGACAAATGCAGGTTTATAAAGTGATATATTTTATAAAAAGAATTTAGAATAAAAGCGGCTATTAAGGAAATATATTTTATACCAAATAAGTTTCACATAGAAGAAGGGCGGGGGACATTGAGAACCTCCAAACCTCTATCAAGAACACGGTTTGTTAAACTTGTTAAAAGAAGAAAATCATTTTCCCTTGAATGGCCTAAAATTTTTTGAGAGGCGTAAAAACGATTAAACTCTTTAGCCAAGTCCAACAGGTATCTTGCCAGAATATGTGGTTTAAAGTGTTTGAAAGATTGAAAAACAGATTCTTCAAAACATAAAATCCTCCAGGCCAGTTGTTTTTCCTCTGCGCCTTCAAGGAGGTTAGAAAATTGTTTTTGGACATCTTTTTTGGATTTATACAGGAGGCTTTTAGAGCGAACCAAACTGTATTGCACAAAGGGGCCTGAGCGGCCTTCAAAATCCAAAACCTTGTTCCATTCAAAGTCTACATCCTTTGTGCGATCATTCATTAAATCGTTAAAGAGGACAGCTCCAATTCCCACCTGTTTGCAAACTTCTTCTTTATTTTTCAAATTGGGATTCCGCTCCTCAATAATGGATTTTACCCTCTGAAAAGCCTGTTCCAGAATATCCTTTAAATAAACAGCCTGCCCCTGCCGGGTGGACATTTTTCCCTCTCCTTTAAAGCGATACATTCCAAAACTAAAATGAAAATTTTTATCTCTCCATTGTGGATTCAACTTTTCAGCCACCTGAAAAATCTGTTTGAAATGGAGATTTTGATCCACTGCTGTAATATAAATATTTTTATCTGCTTTTAATGTTTCAAACCGGTAAATAATACTGGATAAATCTCTTGCTGCGTATGTGGAGGCGCCATCCCGTTTTGTGATTAAACAAGGAGGGCTGTCCTCTTCCAAAAAAACAACCTCCGCCCCTTCGCTTTTTTTCAAAAGACTCTTAACTTTCAAACGGTTTTTTAAATCATCCATAAAAGCTATGTAAAAAGATTCCCCTTGGACCAGATCATGCTTTATATTGAGAATATTCCAATACTGCTCATAATTTTTTAAAGAAAGCTCAACAAACTTCTCCCAAAGTTTTTTTAACTCTAGGTCGCCTGCCTCCAATTTTTTAAAAAGCTCTCTGGCTTCTTGGATGTTTTTTTCATCCGATTCCGCTTCTTTGTAAAAGCGGATATAAAGCTCTACAAGAGAGGAGAAGGCTTTGTTTTTAAAGTCATACTCTTTGCCCCATCTGTTATAAGCCCAAAGAAGTTTTCCAAATTGGCTTCCCCAATCCCCCAGATGATTGACAGCTGTCATTTTAAAACCAAAACAGCGCGCCAAATTAACAAGAGCTTGTCCTAAAACTGTAGCTCTTAGGTGGCCAATGTTCATATATTTTGCCACATTGGGGGAGGCAAAATCTATCACCCAATGTTCTGCTTTATTGTTTGTGAAATGAGCCAGTTTGCTCTTGGCAATCAGCTGCTCTAATTTTTTTTGAAGATAGCCCTCTTGAAACTGAAAGTTGATAAATCCTGCCACTGCAGAGCATGGCTTTAAAATGGGGGGGGGATATTTATTGATTTGATCGGCAATTTTTTTCGCTTCTTCTTTAGGAGAGAGGTTATTTTTTTTTGCAAGAGCAAACATAGGGAGAGCCAGATGCCCATACTCTGACCGGCGGGGCTGTTCTAAGAGAGAGAATATATTTTCCTCTGATAAAGGAAAATATGTTTTTAAAAACCCCACCAGATCTTTTTTAATGTCTATCAACAAACCTTGTTCTTTTAAAGAAGAAAGCATAAGACCTTTTAATTATCCTATAAAATGAAAAAAATCAAAATCTATTGCATTATCTTTATTTAAAAGGCAATATAGGCTCATCATGAAAAAACTTCTTATTTTGGCTTTATCACTTGGTATTTTATCTTCTCTGGGACATTTTTATCTGGCAAAAAGAGCCTATCAACTTCAAGTTGGAACGGCTAACAGCCAAAGTATTTGCAATATTGGGGAAAATATTAACTGTGATTCAGCTTTACTTTCCCCTTATGCCAAAGTTTTTGGGATTTCTATTTCCAACTTTGGCCTTGCCTTCACTTTAACTTTATCTGTTTTGCTCCTTTGTTTCTTTCTTTTTGGTTTAAACACTTATTGGAAAAATATATCTTTTTATTTGTCGGGGCTGATTGCCTTTTCTTCTGTCATAATGGCTGTTATTTCTTTGTTGGAACATCTATACTGCCCTGTTTGTTGGACTCTTTATCTTTTGTCTTTTGTAATTACGGTTGTTTTATTTTTTGCCTTTAAACCGGAGCTAATTAAACCTCTGTCTTTTGTTTCTAACAATATCAAGGAAAAAACCTTATATATTTTGGGAGCTTGTATTTTAGGAGCGGGTTTGTTCTTCCATATAAGTTTTGTAACAATTTTTGATATTAAAAGCCAGGAGGAGGTTTTAAAAGCAGAATTCAATGATTGGCAATATCAAGAAGTTATATCTATACAAACAAGCCCTCTGTTACGAAAAGGGAAACAAGGATCAAAAATGTTGGTGGTGGAATTTGCGGATTTCCTTTGTCCAGCTTGCAAAAGGGTTCAGGCTCCTTTAAAAGAATTTTTAAATCGTTTCCCTGATGTAGATTTTCAATTTTATGTTTATCCCTTGGATAAAACCTGCAACCCTTCTTTGGACTACGCCCATTCAGGTTTAAGCTGTAAGCTTAGCAAAGCTATTATTTGTGGTGAGAGACAAGGCAAAGGGTGGATGCTTCATGATTTTATTTTTGAAAACCAGAGAAATTTTATAAGATTTCAGAGGGATGATAAAAAAATAAAAAATCTGTTTGAAGATGTGTTTAGGGAAACAGGCCTAAATAAAAAAGAATTTGAAGTTTGTATGAAAGACTCTCAAATTCTGAACATGGTAAAAGAATCAGCTTTGACTGGAGAAAAGGCTCATGTCGAGGGAACACCCAGCTTTTATGTCAATGGAAAAAAGATTCAATACTCTTCTAAACTTCTTGTTTTACAAAAAATTTATGAATATTTGCAGAAACAAAAATAAAAGATAAACATTCAAACTTTTCTGTTTTTTGATTGGGGTATATTATGAGTACATTTAATTCAGATTAGGGGCGCGCAAACTGCTCAAAAAAAGGTTCAGGACATAAATTGGTCAGAAAAGGGAGTGAATTTTTGACCACAGATTTTTGAGCAGACTTTTAATTTGTCTTTATTTATATCTTTTCCTTTCCACCTTTGTGGAATCATTTTTTGAAAAAACACATCCTGAATTATAGACTGAATAGAATGTGTTTTTGCGCAAAGGCTTTTTTGCTGTTCAGGAAGCTGTTTAATCAATTTCCAGATCTCTGAAGATTTTTCCTCCAAATACCAAGAGTAAAGATGAGCTGTCCAACAACAGGGAAAAACCAAACCCTCTGCGCCGATATAAATGCTTTTTTCCTCACTAACTTTACATTTTATAGGAGTTTGATTAAGATATTCCTCCATGCTTCCATAACTGCGATTTAATTCTTTTTCTCTTTTTAATGAAGGATTTTGATACTCAGGATTTTTTGGCATTTGCAAAGCATATTCCACCTCTCCGTTTTTATTTAATACTTTTATTTCCTGTCTGACTCTAGCTTCCTGATTGATAAAAAATCGGGCGGTCTTTTTTATAACAAAATCTTTAAAGCCCATTTCAATGGCGAGTTTTTTTGCCTCCCCCACTTGATGCTCATTATGGGCAAAAACAATAAAATCCCAAACTGCATTTCCTCCTGCTGAAATATAGCTTTTTGCGCTTTCCATAATTTTTTTAAAGTCAGAGCCCCTGCGGTAAATGGAATTTGTATCTTCTAAACCATCAATGCTAAAATGAACACAATCAACCAACTGAGCCAAATTCCGCCACCAGGATTTTGATCGGCCTGAAGCATTTGTAAATAAGGATAAAAAAATACAAGGATTTGCTTCACGGAAAAAGTGAAAAGCCTTTAATGTATCCTTGGCCAGCATAGGGTCGCCATAATTGCCGCACATATATATTTGATGGAGTTGTTTTATAAAATCCAAAGGAAAAATCTGTTTAATATCATCAAGACTAAGTTCTGTTATTGGGAGCTGGGGATTAACAGCTCCTCCCAGAATGTTTCTTGTACACAGGGGACAATTTACATTGCATTTTGAGGTGATTTCCAAGTGAACTGTCTTAATTTCAGAATATTTATACATTGGAATTTAACCAGTATAGCATTAAAAAATTTCAAAAGCGACCAGGACAGTTCCTTAATTTCTGAAAAAATTTTTTCAAAAGCTGAGAGCTTTCATCAAAACAAATGCCAGAACTGATTTTTATTTTTTTTGACCATTTTTTATTTTTATCTAAAGCATAAAAGGAAGAAAAACCTCCCTTGGGGTCAGAACAGGCATAAATCAGATGGGATATGCGGGATTGAAGAATGGCTCCTATACACATAAGGCAGGGTTCAAGACTTACATAGAGCTTGCAATCCTCCAGACGCCAGGAGCCAAGCTTTTTTGAAGCCTCTTTAATGCTCAAAAGCTCTGCATGAGTCAGAGGGTTTTGCTCCCCTTCCCTTAAATTGTGAGCTTGACTTATAATCATATCCTTTTGAACAATCACAGCCCCAACAGGCACTTCAGCTTTATGAAAAGCCTTTTGCGCTTCTTTTAAGGCTATCTGCATAAAATAGTGGTTTTTATCCTTATCCATATAACCATTATCATTTGCCAGACAGTAAAAGTGAATGGGTTATTGAAAAAATCTCACAAAAAAGGGATGTGTTATAAAGCAGGGCAGAAGTTTGTTTTTCTATACAATTCCAATTCATTCCTGTAGCACTTGGTAAAAGTTGCCGGTGTCAAATTACCCAGTTTGATCATTTCAAAGCTTGTGGAAATAATGACTTCAACATTAAAAGGATAGTTTCCACCCAAACAGGTGTTTAACCTATTGGCATCAACATAACCATAAAAGGCTCTTTGAAGATTTTGATATTCTATTTCCAAGTAATGAGGAGGCTGAGGCAGATTTGTTTTTTGTATATTCCCTAATTGAAACCACCAATGGAGACCGCTGGTTTCTCTATTATTTGTATGAGCAGTAGGGGTAAAGTTTGTCCCCCAAACAGAGGAAAAAGCTTGTTTTGCGCATCCGGTGCCAATTGTATTTTGCTGCTTCCCGACGTGTCCAAAAAAATTATATTTCGCGTGACAATTTATGATCAAGGATTGAATTCTATAAAATTGACAGGCTCTGGGAGAATGTGAAGTGGTTTGATGATGCGGATTAGGATTAGGGGCTTTTGTTTTTTGACAATGTGATGCGGTTAATATTGTGAGAAGAGCATAAAGAAAAATGTTTTTTGCCAAAATTAAGACTCCTTGGGAAAAATCAATCTATGAATGCTGTATATATAAAAATGATATATAAAAAGTATATGTAATACAATAGTTTTGATCATTTTAGAAACTATAGATTTGATAAAACAACTCTATTAAAGCCTTTAAATAGGGGTTTTTTTATATATTCTGGACAACTAAATGCTCCGGCATTTGTCCAGTATTTTTATTTCTTTTTTTGGTTTGTGAAAAACTCTCTGTCTTTTATTTTTTTAAATTTGTTGCGCTTTTTATGAAAACCAATTGTTTCTTTTATAAAACTCTGTTATAGGTTCAATATCTGAGAGGGGGGGGTGATTTTCATGCCAAAAATAAAAATTCGTGAAGGGGATCACTTAGAGTATGCTCTTCGCCGGTTTAAGAAAACTTGTGAGAAATTAGGGATTTTGTCAGAAATTAAAAAAAGAGAGTATTTTGAAAAACCAAGTATTGCCAGAAAGAAAAAATCTATAGCCGCTCGCAAGAAATCTATTAAAAAAACAAGGTATTTTGTTTAAAGCTTTTGTTGATTTTGGACATTTCTGTTATATAAAAATTTCATATAAAGATTTACCATAACTTCAAACAGAAAGAATGCATTATGTCTTTAAGGAATCAGATTTTAAAAGCTTTGGAAAGCTCAATGAAGGATCGGGATATGGCCCGTGTCAAAGTTTTGCGCTTTCTTAAATCAGCAATTAAAAATAAAGAGATTGAGCTTCGTCCTGATTCTTTAACAGATGAACATGTTATGGGGGTATTAAGAAAACAGATTAATCAGGTTAAAGAATCCCTAGAGCATTATAAACAGGCGGGCTATAAGGAGCAAGCTGGTGAAGAGGCATTTCAACTTTCTGTATTGGAATCTTACTTGCCGAAAGCTTTATCAAAAGAAGATCTGGAGCAAATGGTCCACCAGGCAATTACTGAGACAAAGGCTCAATCCCTTAAGGATATGAGCGCTGTTATGAAAGCTGTTTTTGCTAAAGCTAAAGGCTCTGCTGATGGAAAGATCTTGTCCCAAATTGTTCGTAATCAGCTTTCAAAGATATAAGCTAAGCTTTGCTTATAAGGGTGTCTTTTTTTAATTATGAGCTATTACCCAACTGATTTTTTAGAACAGCTTCGCTCTATAAATGATATTGTATCTCTTATTTCTGAAGACACAACGCTGAAAGGACAGGGGGATCGTTTTATGGGGCTGTGCCCCTTCCCTGAGCATAATGAAAAAACCCCCAGTTTTTCTGTATCTCAAAGCAAGCAGCTTTATCATTGTTTTGGATGCCAAAATTCCGGAAATATTTTTACTTATCTGCAAAAACAGAGGGGGATGAGTTTTTCTGAAGCGGTTGAATATTTAGCTCATAAAAGAGGTGTAGCCATCCCCAAAACAAGCGCTGTCCAAAAAGCCAGCCATTATAATCCTAATCTGTTTAACTTGAGTGAAAAAATTTGCCGCTTTTATGAAAAACAAATGCAACAGATTTCTGTTAATCAGCCAGTGAAAAAATATTTGGAAAAGCGTGGCTGGGTGAAAGAGACTGTCAAATCTTTCCGTTTGGGATATGCTCCAAAAGGCAATGCTCTTCTCTCTTTTTTAACAAGTCCTCAGGAGCAAAAGTCAGCTTTTGAATTGGGACTCCTTAACCGCTCGGCCAATGGAGAGATATATGATAATTTTCGCAACCGTTTGATTTTTCCCATTGTATCTGTTCGCAAACAGGTGATTGGGTTTGGAGCAAGAACTTTGGACGATTCACTTCCTAAATATATCAACTCCAAAGAATCTAAGATTTTTCATAAAGGGCAAATTTTTTACGGCTTAGATGAGTCAGCCCGCTATTTAAGGCAGAAATCCTTTGCTGTGGTTGTAGAAGGCTATACAGATTTTCTATCTCTATGGCAGGAGGGTTTTAAAAATCTTACAGCCACTTTAGGGACAGCTTTTACAAGGAATCATGCCCGGCTTTTAAAACGGTATGTTGATTCTGTTGTTCTTGTTTTTGATGGGGATGAGGCGGGTTTTAACGCCAGTGAAAGAAGTCTGCCGCTTTTACTGTCTGAGGGTTTGGAGGTTAAATTTCTCTCTCTTCCCAGAGGGCAGGACCCGGATGATTTTATTCGCTCAAACGGCAAAAAAGCTTTTCAAGACAGGTTAACAGAATCTAAGGATCTTTTCTTTTTTATTCTTCAAAAAAAACATAAGGAATTTAAAGAAAAGGGACAGGATAATATCCACTTGATTCAGAAAATGGTTCCTCTTTTAGCAGCAGTTAAAAATAAAACCTTATATGCTGTTTACAGACAAAGGCTTTTGGATATTTTTGGAAGTGATGCTAAACTCATGGAAAAATCCTTAAATAAAAGTATGAAAAATTTTTTTAATAAAGGAGTGACAGAGGAAAAAACGGCTTCAAAACCAATTTCTCCCGCTGTATTTTCTCTTACAAAAGCTTTGGAGGCTGAAAGGCTAATACTTATTTTGTGCCTTGAATCAGAAGGTTTTTTAAAGCAATTTATAGATTTAGATGTAATTTCATTCCTAAAAACTCAGGGAATAATTAAAATTTTTAATAAAATAGAAGAGTATTATAGACAAACACCAAAAAATTTTGATAGATTTATCCACTTGGTGATAAATGAAGTCTCGGACAGCCACTTAATTTTTAAGTCATATTATCCGATATTAAATGATGTTGGATTGGAAAACCAAGAAAAGATATTTCGGGATTGTGTGAATTATTTAAAGAACAAACAAAAACATTCTACAGCTAGTGAGCTGATTGCTGAAATAAAAATGGGGCATGAGGAAGACATGCATCATTTGGAAAAAGTGTTTCAATTAACTAAACAAAGACTGAAGCAGGGGAAAACAGAAGCTTAGGAGGTTATATGCAAAGTCAAGCAGAGCCAAAAAAGTTGAATTTAGCCGCTCAAAAGAAACTGTTTATAATGGAATTTAAAAATTTGGAAAAACAGGGTTTTTTCAAGAAAGATGTTATTTATGCTAGAGATCTTAACGAGGCTTTTTCTACAGAAATTGTTCATCCTGAAGTCTTGAATGAGCTTATGGAGACTCTTTTAAAGAAAGGTATAAATGTTCAGCTGAAGAAGAAAAAAGATGTGAAAGAATCCGAACAGAATCTTTTTCAAACGGAAGGGCAGGAAGCAGAGGAAAAACCAAGTGTTGGCCGTGTGCACGATCCTGTAAGGCTGTACCTTAGGAAAATTGGAAATGTCTCTCTTTTAGACCGCAAAGGGGAGGTTGCCATTTCCAAGAATATTGAAAAGGGCGAGAAAAAAATCATGAAGATTATTTTAATGTGTCCTCTTGGTGCTAGGGAGGTCATTCGCTTTAAAGAGCATTTACAAAAATCCCGTTTCAAAGTCAAAAACATGATTCGCGGTTTGGATGAACAGGATGAGGAAAAAACCAACGAGGAGGGTTTTATAGCCTCTATTAACCAGACAGCTCATTATGTGCAAAAATATTATGATAAAACCGAAGTTTTTTTTAAAGTGATTAACGAGAGCCAGCCAGATAATGAGCAATATAAAAAAGCCATTCAGTCTGTTGAATCTCTTAATAAGGAGTTGATGCAAAAGCTCAGTAAAGTGAACTTTAACAGAAAGATCATTAACCGGATCATTGTAAAATTTCGAAACACTTTAAATCGCATGCATGAGTTGGAGCAAAGGGTTTCAAAAGCTATTGAAAGAACATTGTCTGAAAATTTTGATCAGGTTGAAGAAGTCTATTATAAAATTATTAAAAGTGAATCCGCTTTGGACAAAGTCAAAAAGGAGACAGGTCTTTCTTTCCAACAGTTTAGAGAATTTTATATTGGCGGGAAGGATGCTAAAGTCCGTTTGAAAAAACTGGCTGAGCAAACAGAAATGAACAAAATCTGGTTGAGGCGGGTTTCCACAGATATTTGGAAAGGGGAGCAGGAGGCTGACAAAGCTAAATCCAAACTTGTTCAAGCTAACTTAAGGCTTGTTGTTTCTATTGCAAAAAAATATACAAACCGCGGGCTTCAATTTTTAGATCTTATTCAAGAGGGAAATATCGGTTTGATGAAAGCTGTTGATAAATTTGAATACAGAAGAGGCTATAAATTTTCCACCTATGCAACATGGTGGATTCGTCAGGCTATTACAAGAGCTATTGCTGATCAGGCCAGAACCATTCGTGTTCCTGTTCACATGATTGAAACAATCAATAAACTGATTCGCACTTCCCGTTATCTTGTTCAAGAGCTTGGTAGAGACCCTACACCGGAGGAAATTTCAGAAAAAATGGATATTTCCGTAGATAAAGTCAGAAAGGTGATGAAGATTGCCAAAGAGCCAATCAGTTTGGAAACACCTGTTGGAGAGGAGGATGATTCTCAATTAGGAGATTTTATTGAAGATAAAAATGTTATCAACCCCTCCTTTGCCATGTCCAATTTGAATTTGGTTAATCAAACCCGTAAAGTGCTTGCCACTCTCACTCCCAGAGAGGAAAAAGTTTTAAGGATGCGGTTTGGCATTGGGGAGGAAAGCCACCACACTCTTGAAGAGGTAGGGCAGGATTTTAATGTGACAAGAGAAAGAATCCGGCAAATTGAAGCCAAAGCTTTGCGAAAACTCCGCCACCCCAGCCGTTCAGGAAAACTGAAGAATTTTGTAGACAATTAAAATTTTCTGCTGTTTTAAAAACAATGAGGGGGCTTAGCTTAGTTGGTTAAAGCATCCGGCTCATAACCGGAGGATCGAAGGTTCGAGTCCTTCAGCCCCTACCACTTCCCTTATAAATTATTGAAATTACTAGGTTTTTCATTTCAAAAAAGTCTCTGAACGAGATTTGTACGGGATTTTTCAAAAAAGCTGTAAGCTAAGGGCTAAAATAACTTTTGGTTCATGATACTTTAAGAGGATTATTTTTTACTAATTTTAATATCAATTTATATAAGTTTTCTTTTCTGTGATTAAATCTAAACTCACATTCTTTAAGATGCAAGTAAAAAGTTTTTTTATCCATTCCTCTAAACTTTGATAATCTAACTTTAGCTAAACCCCAGAAATTTTCAATTCCGTTGATATGATTTCTAATCTTCTTTTTTTCCTTTTTAGCAAATTCATTCTTTCCATGATGAACTCTATAATGCTTTTTATAACCTAAATCTACTAAACCATCATAAGTCTTAAATCCATCTGTATAAACAATAGCTGATCTAGATATTCTTTGATTTATAAGGGGAATAATGACTTTTTTAGAGCAATTCCTAATAACTTGAGTATAAACTTTACCTTTTCTTTGCTTGAGTCCAAATACAATGGTTTTTCCATAAGACCCTCTTCCTCTTCTTCCACGAATACGACGAGCTCCAAAATAACTCTCATCCATTTCCACTTCTCCCTCTTCAAAAATACTTTCCTGTTCACAAAATTCAGTGATCCTTATTCTCACTTGTTTTAAAATTCTATTCACACATATTCTGCTGACACCAGAAAATAAAGCTATCTGACAAGCTGTTAAATCTCCTGCAAATAACTTGATAATTTCTCTAAATTTAGCCTCCGAAATCCTTGAACGAATAAAATACTTATTTTTCATGTAAATACAATAGGTTAACCAATTTTTAAGGCAACTTAAAGTATCATGAACCTAGATAATAGTTTATCTTATTGGACTTGCATATAAAACGCATGCTGTTCTTTAGGCTTGTTTTTTTAAGAGTTTGATTCTAAAAAGCCTGATAAATTTGAAAAATCCCATTTTAACGACTATTTGGAAAGTTTCTTGACTTTGAGATTAACATATCCAATGATAGATAACGACATCCCCACTGGATTCGGCTGGTGGGTGCGAGCAGGCGAAAGCCTGCTTTCGCGTATTCAGAATATGAAAAAAACTTGTTAAGAGAATGACTTTTAATAGATTCCAAAATATAAAACTTAAAGACGAAAGCGACCTTTTAGGTCGCCTCGTCCCCTGTCGTTCAAAAACTACAGGGGATGTTACCGGTAATTATAGATCAAATTACAAAAAAATCAATCGCAAAATAAACAAAACAACCTAGAAACTTTATGTTGGTTGAGGTATTGTATTAGGGCTATTTCTGCTTTGTTCTCTTTTTAACAACTTTCCAATAACCGCCTTTATCTGGGCCAACTCTTTTTAGATAGCCTAATTGTTTTAATTCGTTTATTTGCCATTCAATGCCTTTTTCATTAACTCCCACTTCAAAAGCCAATTCTTTCATTGTAATTGTAGGACTGGCAGAAATCAGGTTAAGGATTTTCTCCCTAGTTTTCTCCCTAGTTTTCAGTGGCGTTTTCTTCCCAGCGTCTTGTAAAACGGCTTTTTAGCGAGTTTTTCGGCCATATTTGCTGGCTGATAGACAGAGTTCTAAATGAGAAAAGGGTTAATTTTCTTAGTTTTTTGCTAAAAAAGCCATATTTTAGCTTGATTAGGCACTATTTTATTTACACATGAAGGTTATATGGTATATTAAGCATCATACGGTGAAGCTTATTTAACATATTAAGCATCACGTGTAAATTAAATGGAGTATAATGAAAGACCTTAAGCAGATTAAGTCTATTTTAGCGGAGCAAAACCCTTGGTGGAAGAGTAATGTTGTGCCCGATCATCTCGCTCTTTCAACAGAGCGTCCTCTAGCCAAACATCTTTGGAAATATGTTCTATCTCCTAGTTTAAAACGATATTTCATTATATTGGGGCCAAGGCGTGTTGGAAAAACAACTGTTATGTATCAAACTGTTCGGTATTTATTGAATAATCAAATACCTCCAGACAAAATTCAATGGGTTCGTTTGGATCATCCTCTTCTCATGTATTTGGATTTAGGTTCTATTGTAAAAGAAGCGATAAAACTGTCTAAAGCCACCAAAGAAAAACCTCTCTATTTGTTTTTAGATGAACTAGTTTATGCTGACGAATGGGATAAGTGGTTAAAAACTTTCTATGATGAGCATTGGCCTGTGATTATTATTGCAAGCTCTAGTGCTACGGCCGCTTTGCAAAAAAGAAAAGAAAGCGGTTATGGTCGTTGGGAGGAGTTTTACTTAACTCCGTATCTTCTAACAGAGCTACTTCAGCTTTATGATAAAAGTGTCATATTTCCCTCTTATAAAAAGAAGCAGAGTTTACGTAGCACAATAGAAAATCTTTCTAACTCATTATCTCATACTCAGCTTAATTTTGAAAAAGAGCGGAAACTTTTAATTTCTCTTGGCGGATTTCCTGAATTTTTAGCCGGGAGAAAAAAGGAAGAAGATGAAATTTTGGAGAGAATAGAAAAAGGTATTAAAAAAGGTAGAGAAAAAGAGTTAAATGAAATCTCAAAACTGGAAAGACGAATTCGGAATTTTCAAATAAATACTGTGGAGATAAATCAAGATAAACTTCTTCAAATTAAAGAAATGAAACAAAAAATTTCTAAACTGAAAAAAGATACTATTTCTAGATTCCAAAAGAAATATGAGAGAATCAAAGATGATCAAATAGTTAAAGAAGATCGTTACTTTCATAAAGCACAACAGGTATTAAGATCAGATGCCATTGAAAGAGCTATTTATAAAGATATCCCACAGTCATATAGTATTGACTCCCCTCTTGTTCTGGAAAGGTTATTTTATGTTTTAGCTGGTCAAATTACGGGCTTGCTGTCTCCGAAAGGGATTAGCGAAGATATATCTCAGGTGTCTCCTTTAACTCTTGATCGTTATCTAAATTATTTAGTTCAAACTTACCTTGTATTTACACTTTCCAATTATGATAAGAATGAGAGAGGTGTGCAGAGAAGACAGAGGAAAGCTTACTTTGTTGATGTTGCGATACGGAATGCGGCTTTATTAAAAGATAGAGATCAAATTTTTAAGGATACAATAGAATTAGGAAAAATTCAGGAAAATTTCGTTGCATCTCATTTATATCATTTAGGGAAACAATCTAACATTCGTCTTTATCATTGGAAAAGAGGAAAGGATGAAGTGGATTTTGTTTATGATGATCCTATTCATCCTATGGCTTTTGAGGTTGGAACTTCTAAAAAACATTCTCGTTTAGGTTTAAGAAAGTTTCTTCAAGAGAATCCAAAATTTCAAAAAGGATGTTATTATGTTGCTCCAGATTTACAATTTCTTTCAGTGGAAGAAAGTTCATCAGGGGTTGGAGAACTTCCTCTTGATCTTCTACTTCTTGCTACAGGACTACAACAAGATAAAGCCCTTTCTCTTCTTTTGGGCAACCTGAATGATTTATAGAATTGAAAAGCTGTACGGGATTTATACGGGAAATTTCAGTTATGAGAGGTTTTAGGCGGTTATCAGCAGAATCAAAAGTGGGGTATTTATGGTTTTTTTTCATTATTTTAGCATTTTGAAAAGCCTTCGGCTTTGCCTTCAGTCCCTACCACTATCGCTTTTAACTATTGAAATTTCTTAGCTTTTTTCTTCTGATTTTGTTTTGGAAGTGATTTTGGAGGTGATTTTCCAAAAACCTGTCAAAAAAATCTTTAACTTGATACTTTTTGTTCATTGAATATATCAAAAAGCTTTGCTGTTTTTTCTGCTACTCCATTGTTCAAAAGAGCTATCACTTTTGCATACTTTTCTGTCATGCGACTTGAAGTATGACCAAGACTGGCTTGAACAGAGGATATATCCTTTGTTGCTATTAAAGCTCCTGTAGCGTAGGAATGCCTTAAGATATGAGTTGAACGCCAAGGCCAGTCCTAAAGCTCTAAAACCGGCATTAAAAGCAGATTGAATAGCATTATATGTACTAGTTAATATATGATCTGACACTGTTTGAAAAGATCAGGGTTACCCGTTTTGATAAGATTGATAATGTCTAGTCATAGGATAATAAGGACTTGAGTCTTTTGAATGACATATTCCTGATCTGCTTTTCTTAACATTCGGTTCAGACAGGCTGGCAAGCTTATGCCATTTGGGATTTTCTTTTGTAGGCTCAAAGAAGACCAACTCAAAAGAAGAACAACCAGAGATCACTTTTTCTAAAGCGATCAACCCCTCTGAATCTATTGTCAAATTATACGCCTTTTTAACTTCAATAACTTTATTTGCAAACCAGCATTTGTTTTTTCCAGTCATTTCAACTAATTAACACCTATCACAATAGGCTTAACTAGTCATGAACCATAAATATTGACAAATATGTAAAGATATCTATAATAACAGACAACATCCCCATCTGTTTCGGTGGATGGGTGCGAGCAGGCGAAAGCCTGCTTTCGCGTTTTTAGAGCATGAAACGAACTATTATTTATATTGACGGCTTTAATCTTTACTACCGTATCAAAAAAACTCCTTATAAGTGGCTCAATATTCAAAAACTATCTCAATCCTATTTAGACTTAAAACAAAACCAAATTGTCAAAATTAAGTATTTTACTGCGAGAGTGCAAAGCTCAAGGGAAGACTCTTTAAAAGATACACATCAAGACATATATCTAAGAGCTGTTAATACGATTCCGAATATAGAAATTATTTTCGGACAGTTTAAAAAACGACAAGTAACAGGGCTTAAGTGTCATTATGAGCAAGGAAGATATATAGAGAGCAATGATCTTGTTACTATAAGCAAATGGGAGGAAAAAGAATCTGATGTCAATATAGCTGGTCATATTATTTCTGATGCTTATGAAGATGAATATGATTGTGCTGTCTTAATGTCTAACGACACAGATTTAAAAATGCCTTTAACTTGTGTAAAACAAAAGCTCAAAAAGCAAGTCGGGATTATAAGCCCCCGTAGAAATATCCACATAGAATTGATGAAAGCCAGTCATTTTCAAAAGAGAATTTCAAATAAAGTATTAGAGCAATGCCAATTCCCAAAGACAATGAGAGATGCTAAAGGGGAGTTCTTTTGTCCTCCAAAGTGGCAATATTCTAAATGATGATAGGACATTATAAATCCTTATAGCAAAAAAGTTAATGAAAAGCTGAATCCATCATTTTTGGTAGAGGCAGTTTCCCCCTTAATTTACAATCTCGCTGTGATTTACTTTTTTTTAGCGGGAAACTGAAGGAAAGTCCGGGAAAAAAGCATGGCGGTTTATTATTGATTTTACTGGATTATTCCAGTTTTTTTGTTTTTGGGGCTTTCTTTTTTTTTGCCTTCAGCCCCTACCACTATCGCTTTTAACTATTGAAATTTCTTAGCTTTTTTCTTCTGATTTTGTTTTGGAAGTGATTTTGGAGGTGATTTTCCAAAAACCTGTCAAAAAAATCTTTAACTTGATACTTTTTGTTCATTGAAGATATCAAAAAACTTTGCTGTTTTTTCTGCTACTCCATTGTTCAAAAGAGCTATCACTTTGGCATACTTTTTTAACTTGGCAGTTATTCTTCAGCCATTTTGAAAAATCCCGTAAAAATCCTGTAAAAAAAATTTTACGAGGAAAAAGTCAATCAATTCAAAGGGTTTAGAAAACAATGGTGGGCCTGAGAAGACTTGAACTTCTGACCCCACGCTTATCAAGCGTGTGCTCTAACCAACTGAGCTACAGGCCCTTAATTAGGGGATAATAAAAGAAAAACTATTTTACTACAAACTTATAATATTAAAAACAAGACAATTTTTAAAAATTTCATCATCGTAACTTCTATTTAAGAAGCTGAAACCTCTACGGTTCAGTAGAAAACTTATAGGTTTAAAAAAAAAGAACGGCGAAAAACCTTCTCTATCTTCCACATTTTAGAGGTCAGGCTGTATTGGAAAAAAGATTGAAAGCAATTGATTTATTAACATTAAAACTCCTCTTCTTCCGCAGCATTCTTATAAAAAGACAAGGCTTCATGATACACCAAATCTTTGGGAATCTCTGAGAGAAAACAGCTTGGCGGATTAAATTGATCCCTTCCCCAAAATCTTCTTTTTTTTGCATAGGATAAAATAAGCCTCTCTTTGGCTCTTGTCATACCCACATAAGCCAAACGACGCTCTTCCTCCAGATTATTGTCCTCAATACTTTGAAAAGAAGGAAACAAGCCCTCTTCCATACCTGTAATAAATATTGTGTTAAATTCCAACCCTTTGGAATTATGTAAAGTCATCAATGTTACAAAATCTTTTCCCTCTTTTGTTTTATCCTCCTCAGTAAGAAGGCTCATCTCCTCCAAAAAAATCTCCAAACTTAAAAAAGAGTCTTCCAACCGGCTCTCTTTTTGCTCAATGACATTTCCAAGCTCCTGTAAGTTTTCAATACGACTTTGTGCTTCCATAGTTTTTTGTCCTTCCAAATTATTAATATAACCACTTTTTTCCAAAAGCAGAGTGTAAAAATCATAAAGAGAAATTTGTTTACTTTGGGTTTTCATTTCCTCTACAAAATCTATAAACTTTTTCATTTCTTGAAAAACCTTTCCTCTTATTGTTTTTTTATGAACCTGATCTTTCAAACATTCATATAAACTTTTTTGACTTTGCAAAGAATTTTGTTGAATTTTGGAAAGCAGAACTTTCCCCACACCTCTGCGGGGACTGTTAATTACTGTTAAAAAAGAGACATCATCATCACTGTTTAAAACAAGCTTCATATAAGACAGGACTTCCTTTACCTCCTTTCTTTCATAAAAACGAATGCCCCCTACAATTTTATAAGGGACTTTTAAAACCCTGAAATGATCCTCCAAGGCTCTGGATTGAGCATTGGTGCGGTAAAGCACAGCAAAATCATTCCAGGCGCTCCCTTCACTGGCGCAAAAAGAGCGAATGCTTTTAGAAACGAAATGTCCTTCTTCGTAATCATTAAAGGTTTCACGAATATATATTTTATGGCCAACTCCTTTTTGAGACACCAAAATTTTTCCTTTTCGGAATTTATTATGAGAAATCAATGCATTGGCCCCCTGAATGATATTTTTTGTGGAGCGATAGTTTTGTTCAAGAAAAAAAGTTTTACAGGTTTTAAAATCCTTCTCAAAATCCATAATGTTATTCATATCCGCTCCCCGCCATCCATATATGGATTGATCCTCATCTCCTACAACACAGATATTTTTATGCCCTTTTGACAAATTTTTTATCAACAGATATTGAATATGATTAGTATCCTGGTATTCATCCACACAGATATATTGAAACTTATCCTGAAGATATCTTAAAAAATCAGGATTTTTTATCATCAATCTGTAAGTTTCCAAAAGCAGACTCTCAAAATCAAAAGCTCCCGCCTGCTTTAAAGATTTTTCATATTTTTGATAGATATTTTCAAAATGAGGATCATAAGATAAATGAGGAAGGCGGTGAAGCTCATCAGGCCCCAGCCCCATTCTTTTACACAAATTAATCTGGGAACGGATATTTTTAGGCTCTTTTATTTTTTGATCAATGTTTAAATCCTGCAAAACTTTTTTAACAAGCCGCAGCTGATCTCCCTGATCATAAATGGTTACAGATTTTCTATCAGGGAGAAGATCAATATTTTGTCTTAACACCTGAGCACAAACAGAATGAAAAGTCCCGATCCATGGTGTGTAAAAAGGAGGATAACCATAAGAGGACAAAAGGTCTGTAACCCTTTCTTTCATCTCACGGGCAGCTTTATTCGTGAAAGTGACAGCCAGAATATTATTTAAAGAGCATTTTCCCTCTAAAATTAAAGCTGCAATTCTATAAACAAGAACACGGGTTTTACCGGAACCGGCTCCGGCCAAAACCAAAACAGGACCTTCAAATGCCTGAACAGCTTTCTTTTGATTTCCATTAAGATTTTTATAAAGCTCATACAAGTCTTTATCAGCTTTTACAATAAAATCTTCCATAATTGATTTTTATAAAGAAACCTCTTCTAAATAAGCTTGAGAAAAAAGGGAGGGAGAGGCAATTATTTCCTTAAACTCTAAAGCCTTTTCTTTTGTTTGGAAAGGGCCTAAATAAATCCGAATATGATCCCTATGCCCCTTTATTAAAAAGCTCCAGAGAGGATGTTTGCTCTTCATATCCTTTACATAATCCAAAGCTTTATCCTGTTCAAAAAAAACATTGATAAGAAAGCTAAATTTGCCATCCATTGTAAAGAATTTTTGATTCCCTACAATTTTAACCAGTTGTTCCCTATTTTTTTTGTCATACCCCTCCTGCAATTTTTGTAAAGCTAATGTTTCTTCATCTTTTTTTGTTTCAGAAGAAGCTTTTCCTGACAAGGAAGAGTCTCCATTATCCATCTTCTTTTCATCTGTCTGAACTTGTAAACTGTGATGGGAATCTTTATTACTGCCGTTTTTCAAAACCGCTTCTTTTTTTACAACGGACTGAACAGGCTCCTGAATTTTAATTGGAATCTGTTTGTCTGCTCCATTTTTAATGAAAGAAGCCTCTTTTTTTTCAAAATAAGTATTTTTTTTCATAGTAGAATCCATCCTATAAGGATCAAACAAAAGTAAAATGTTGCTCCTCATCTCTTCAAAAAAGGGAATAATTTTTTTCCCTGTTTCATTTTCTTTCAAACCTGTTTCTGACAAATGACCTTTACTGGATTTCACAAGTGAATTTGGCTGATTACCAGGCTGTCCATGAATATCAAATTTTTGGGAATCTGCCTGAAACAAAGCACCAGGAAGAATATAAACCGCCGTCAACCAACCTGCTAAAAAACAACAGGAACAAAGAAAAAATATGAATAACAAACTATAGAATTTCCGGCCTGTCATTTGCGCCATTATACGAAAGAGAGGATTTGACTTAAAGCTTTTTTACCTATATTAAAACTGTTTGCCATTTATAACACAGTGCTTATATTGATCTTTCTCACAAATCCCTGTTTTTAAGTCTAGGCTTCTCTGACTTTTGTTCTTATCATAAAGACCCTTATATTTGGTTTAGTAAGTTCTTGAGATAACTTCTCTGACTTTTGTTTTGATAAAGCCCCCTATATCCTTGTCTATAGTCTTGTTTCAGGAGCTTTTGCTGCTTTCACCATTTTTAAACAGGAAAAGTAAATAAGAAATGGATTAAAATGAATGTTATTTATTACTTTGACCCTATTTAGGTTTTGAGGTTTTTCAAATGAAAGAATATATCACGACCTCCATTAAAGTTAAAAGTGAGTTCGGCTTTGAACACAAAGCGACTCAAAGACGCTTTATAGCAAAATGTATGTTTGAACTTTTGACCCCTTTACTCTAATGGAGCTCTGATTTCATCTCAATAAAAAACTAAAAAAAATTTTAACTGAAAAAGTACATAAAATAAAAATGCAACAAACTGCAAAAAATTTCTCAGAAAATAGTTTTCCTCCTTCTAACTCTCATTCTCACAAAAAGTTAACAAATTCCCTTGTAAACTTTTGTGAAAAAATGGGTTCTGTTTTTGAGGTTAAGGATTTCCTTCTCACTTTAAAAGCTCAAATTCCAAAAAAATTAAAGTCTGGAGAGTTAATTCTGTTCTATGAATCCAAACAAATAGGTCTTCGGAGGGCCTATGTTAAAGCCGGTCTTTTTTACGAACAGGAGGCAAAAAACAGATGGCCAAAGGTGGACAGTATCCAAATAAGTGAACGGGAACAAAACCTATATTTAGCCCATGAAACTGGTCGACCTTTTTCTAAAACACTTATTTTACCTTTAAAAAATACAGAATTTGAAGTTCCAGCCCTTCTCTTTATAGAGTTGAGTCATTCAGGAAAAGTTTTAGAACTGCTATCAGATTTTTTTAAAGAGCGAAGATTTATTCTTAATCTTATTTTTAAAAGAGCGCTCTTAAATACAAGTTTTACAAGAATCCCTTACCTGTGGAGTCAACTTTTTACCCACTGGTGGGAGCCTTTAGCTATCCTGCAAAACTTTCAAGCTATCCGTATGAATGATTCTTTTAAAGATATTTTATCTGTATTTCCAAATTTTTTTAAACAGAAAAAACTGTCTGGACTGACCGAGACAGGAAATAAAGTGTATCAAATGCATTACTACCCTATTTCTCAATTTAAAGACCTGGAACAAACTGGAATCTTATACTGCCAGGACATGACAAGACATTTCCATCTTAAAGAACAACTCTTTCAAAGTGAAAAGATGACTTCCATCTGCGAATTGGGAAAAAACATGGCTCACCAACTCAATAACCCTTTGACAGGTGTGAGATCCATGACTCAGGTTTTATCCCAAAACCCGGATTTAAAGATTTTTAAGGAAGAGCTTAATGAAGTGGAAAAAGCTGTTCAGCGATCTCAAAAGATTATTGAAGGTCTTTTGTCTTTTTCACAAGCTCAAACAGGACAGGAATCCTGCAATTTGAATCAAGTTGTTAAAGACAGCCTTCCTTTACTGAAAAGCATGACAAAAGGTTTAAAACTTAAAATTGAACTTCATCAACAGGATTTAGAGGTTAAAGGAGATTTTTCTGTATTACAACAGGTGGCCTACAATCTTATCCTCAATGCCTGTCAGGCTTTAAAAGAAAATAAAAACAACAGAGAAGGATGTATTCAAATCAGCGCAAACAAAGTATCTAAGAACAAGGCCTGTTTAAAAGTAAGAGATAACGGCCCTGGAATAGCAAAACAAAATCTGGAAAAAATATTTCAAGCCCTTTGGACTAGTAAGAAAAAAGGGCAGGGAACAGGTCTGGGTTTAGGGATTGCCAGGCGATTTGTAAGAGAATTGGGAGGGGATTTATTTGTTTCCAGTAAAGAGGATGAATTTGCTTGTTTTACCGTTTTACTCCCTCTAAGCAACCAATAAAAAAAAATAGGTTTTTAATCTGATTTAAGCCTATGATTGGACATTCCGATAAATACAAAAGAAGGTTATTATGGAAATTACAGAAGTAAAAATTAATCTGATGCCGGGCCAGGATCCTTTAAAAGCCTTTGCCAGTATTATTTTTGACAACTGTTTTGTTGTTCACGATCTGCGTGTTATTAAAACTTCCGATAAAACTTTTGTGGCCATGCCCAGTAAAAAAATCAAAAGCGGTAACAGAGTGGGAGAATCCTATAAGGATATAGCTCATCCTATTAAACCGGAAATGAGAAAACTCATTGAAAAGGCTGTTCTTGATCAATATAAACAGACTGTCCAAAACATGAGTTAAAGCTCCAGTCTAAAGTTTTTAAAAATATCACAACAAGCTGCCTCCTAACATTTAAGAATCAGTATGATATACTGGTCTTGTTTGAAATTTCCAGTTTCTATGTTTTTATTATATTGAATAAATATCCCCAATTATCCAAGTCAAAAATACACAGCAAAAATTTGTTATATTTCTCCTTTACAACAATCCCTGTTTGAAATTCTATTTTTTTTATTGATCCTATTTTGAAAATCATGGGTTGTCTAAAACCAAAAAATTATGCTATCTAAAAATGACTAAAAAGCCATTTATTTTGAAATTTCTTGATTTTTATAAAAAAATCATGGATATTCTTTTTACTTTCATGGGGTGTCGGCAAGTGGTAAGCCAACAGATTTTGGTTCTGTCATTCGCAGGTTCGAATCCTGCCACCCCATCCATTTGACCAACACGACTTTTCTATGTGAACCATAAAAACATTTCAGGAAATGTCGGGGCATTTCAAGTCTCCGAGTTTCTTGGTTAATCAGGCAACTGCCATTTCACTGTGTTTATATCTGAATATTTTCCAGTATTTTAATTTTATGCTACACAGAGCTACATATTATGCTACACGGATTTTTACTTGGTCAGGGGCTTATTTGGTAGATAAAAAAACATATGAGCAATGACTATTATGAAAAGTATCCTTCTATTAAACTTTTCCACTCTATTTTGAAAACTGCTCAAAAGAATTGTAAAACTCAAATAATTTAACAATCTTTTGACCATAAATGTTTAATAGGTGTAAAAATAAATGGGATAAAACAAGGGTTTTATGGAAGAAATATTTATTATGTATTTGGAAGATATCCTAAAAATCCAGACGGAGATGAATATCCTGTTCTTGATCTTGTTATTTGTCACGGTGATTTTCTTAATGTTGACCATGAATATATACATAAAAACAAAAGTGTAAAAGGTTTTGGCAGCTATGGGGATATTATGATTCGTGATAGAAAAATGTATGTTGTGCCAACCCCTTTTCATCTCGTTAAAAGCTTGGCTCATCAATGCACTCTTATTCTTCCAGCTAGCACACAAAAAAATAAAAATATCATATCTGTAGGTAAGTTAAGAAGAAAAGAAGCATCTGAATTAATAGTTGGTTATTCTTTTAATTTAAAAACAAATCAAATTATCCCAAAAAAAATACCAAATTCAAATAAAGGCAAGGAACATATTTTTCAGGCATGGAGAGTAAAGGGTTCTTCCTCTCAGAAAGTTTCGTTAAATTCTTTTGAAAACAAAAAGTAAGGCTTTGATAGAGGAAAATCAGCATGCGACTTATTGAAACAGATAATTTCGAATTTGAATTTTTATCCCAGCTAGCTGAACGGGAAAGTTGGCGAAAAGAAATACATCGTCCTATTTATTATCTTCACAAATGGTGGGCGAAAAGATTAGGGTCTGTGTTTCGTGGCATTCTTTTAGGCAGTCTTCTTTCAGAAAAAGAAAAGCTATCTGATAATTTTTATTCCTTACATAATTTTTCAGATATTAGTGTTTTTGATCCATTTATGGGTTCTGGTGTAACAATAGGGGAAGCTCACAAATTAGGTTTAACAGCTTTGGGAAGAGATATTAATCCAGTAGCTGTTGAATCTGTAAGGGTTGCTTTTGGCCCAATTAATAGAGAAAAAGTAGATTATGAGTTAGAAAATTTAAAACAAGAGGTAGGAGAAAAGATACTCAAACTGTATCGTTCTACTGATTCTAACGGGTATCCTTGTGATGTATTGTACTACTTTTGGGTCATGCAGGCGAACTGTCCAAGATGTGATATACCTACTGATTTATTCTCTTCTTGGATAATTGCCAAAAATGCTTATCCTGATTTAAAACCTGAAGTACAAATTCTTTGCCCAGGTTGTGGCAATATATTTTCGGAAACAAAGAACAAAACAAAAGTTATTTGTCATTCATGCAACTTACAATTTGCACCTAATGAGGGAAATACAAAGCACTCAAAAGTAGAATGTTCTGGCTGTCATAATATTTTCCCAATAATTTCCGCTTTTAGAAAAGATATAAAACCTAAATTTAGGCTTTATGGAAAACTTGTGCTCACAAAAGACGGAAAAAAAGAATATTTAAAAACCAATGAGAAAGATATAGCTGATTTTAATAAAGCTTCAGAAGTATTAAAAGCAGAACTTCAAAGAAAAACAATTATTTTACCTAAATTAAAATTAGAGAATGGATATAATACTAAACAAGCAATGAACTATGGTTTTGAAAAGTGGAAAGATTTCTTTAATGATAGACAATTGCTTGGTCTTGCTTGGCTTCACAATTCAATTACAAAAATAAAAGATAAAGATATCCGTGATCTTTTCCTATTAGCTTTTTCAAGCGCTCTTGAGTTTAACAATATATTTGCCTCTTATAAAGGTGAAGGTACAGGAGCGGTAAGACATATATTTTCTCATCATATCCTAAAGCCAGAAAGGAAGCCAATTGAAGCAAATATTTGGGGAACTCCTAAGAGTTCAGGATCATTTTTTAATTTATTTCAAAATAGAATAAAAAGAGCTATATTATATCGTCAAAAACCAACTGAAATAAATCATATAAAAGGGTATAAAGCTTTGCAATGTTCATCTTCTTTTACTGAAAAAGTTGATATACAATGGCCAACAAAAAAAATATCTTTATCCAGAAAAGTTTATCTATCTTGTGGCAATTCTTCCACAAGCCATTTGCCAGACAATAGTGTTGATCTTGTAGTTACTGATCCCCCATTTTTTGATAATGTTCATTACTCGGAATTGGCTGACTTTTTTTACTCATGGCAACAGCTTGTTCCACGAGGATTTATAAATGGAAATAAGACAACACGCTGTCCAATGGAAGAAGTTCAGGATTACGATTCCACTAATTTTACAAAAAAACTCCAAAGTGTTTTTCAAGAATGTCACCGAGTTTTAAAAGATAATGGGATATTAATTTTTACTTATCATCATTCAAGAAGCGAAGGGTGGCAATCTGTTATAAAAGCTATTTTAGAATCTGGTTTTCTTGTTATAAATTCACATCCTGTAAAATCAGAAATGTCTGTTGCAACTCCTAAATCTCAAGCAAAAGAACCTATCCAGTTGGATATTATAATCGTATGTCGTAAAAACAGAAATCTCAAACGCGAGTCATCCATTGAAACAGCTTTGAGAATAGCAGAGTACAAAATAAATCGTCTTAACTTATCTGGTTTTTCTCTTTCCAGCAATGATAAAAAGATAATAAGATACGGGCAACTTTTAACTGTTCTACAATTTGAAAAAGAGATTCCTATGCTTTATAACCTCTTAGAAAGGGAGGAAGAAAGTAAAGATATTCAAACTTCTTTGCAGTTATAGTGTGTTCTTTATAGAGGTTATAATAATGTGGCTCCTCATTCTGGATTGGGTATGAAAAGCCCTGCAAAATACAGGAATTGATGGATCGAGTTGTATAGTTGAATTGGGGGTCAGAACAATTTCTATTATTTTTTTTACTACAAACCACAGGATAATCATATATAACAAACTTCACAGCTTCACTTTTTAAGTGCATATTAACAAGTTTTGCTTGAGACTCTATGGCATTATAAACACGCCTTTCAATATGATAAGTTATTGGACCTTGATAAGACAAATAATGTACACCCTCTGAACGATCATAGCAGAATTTTTCATCTCCTTTAAATTTCTCAATAAGCTCTCTGTGTTCTTCATTCAATGCATAGCTGTTTAAAGCAATACTGAAAACTAAAATCAAAAACCTCACTCTTTATCCTTGCAATAATCCTCAGCAGAAATTACCAAAGCAGTTTTATATTCGGAACAATCAATTTCATGCTCATACTCTGGCAATTCCAAATCTTCCAGCTCGCTCCACGTACTACATGAAAAAACAAAAAAGACTGCAATAACAAAAAATCCTTTCATTTTCCTATAAATCCAATTCTATATTTATAAACAGGACCTGAATGAATGACTATATCATGAACCTTTTTCTTTAACACATCCTTATAACCCCTATGGTTTAATCAGCCACAATTTTGTCACTAAATCATTCCCTATATCTTTTGTTTTTTATTCACCATTATAAGGGATACAATAAAATAGGTTCAAGACTATTTAAGCCTACTGTGATAGGTGTTAATTAGTTGAAATGACTATAAAAAATAAGTATTTTACCCGTTCCCGCCTTTCTGAGAAGAAATTTAGGGAAATTATTAATCTCTTTTCAGCCGATCTGACAGCCTCTCAAATAGCTTTTTTGACACAAACAAACAGAAATACAATCAATAAAATTCTACACAGAAATTACAGAAATATAAAAAAATGTTATTTTGTAAATCAATGACCATTAAGATAAAATAAATAGTCCCTAACCCTGTTTTTTCAATTCCAATAAAGCCTCTCTTAAAATATGAAAAGCCTGATCCAGATGTTTATCCTCCGCTACAGCCGGCAGCAAAAATCTAAGCCGTTTTATATCCCCCTGTCCGCAGGAAAAACAAAGCAATCCCTTTTGAAACAAAATCTGCAACAGTTTGGAAACCTGTTCAGGGCGGCCTTCCAGAGGAGTCGCGCCTACCATTAAACCCCAACCCTCTATTTGCGACAGCAGAGATTTCTCCTCCAGTTTTTTCAATCTTGAAGTCCAGCCTGCATAAATTTGTTGAATCCTCCCCCCTTTACCCATATAAGGCTCAAGGATATTCAATAAGCTTAAAGCCGAATGAAAACTGGAACTGCTGGAGGCAAAGGTTCCTGAAACAAGGCCGGGTTTAGGGTTATACTCCTTTGTCCAGAGAGTGGCAGACATTTGAAAAGTTTTTCCAATAGTGCAAACATCAACATACTTTCCCAAACCCAAAGCTTCAAAAGCAAAAAACTTTCCGCTTCGGCAAAAAGTTTGTATCTCATCAAACCAAACAGCAATCCC
The DNA here is from genome assembly GCA_965116175.1 of Bdellovibrionales bacterium. Classification (GTDB taxonomy): domain Bacteria; phylum Bdellovibrionota; class Bdellovibrionia; order Bdellovibrionales; family UBA1609; genus JACOND01. The sequence goes on from OZ220490.1 coordinate 1,413,813, forward strand.
TTTAGATTTACAAAAATCAAGCAGAGGAATAAAAAACTCAGGCTCAGCCCGAAAATAGCCTCCATCCCCCTGCATAAGCTCCAACATAAAGCAGGCAATATTCCCTTCCTCTTTATCCCAGAGCTTTTTTAAAACCAGTAAAGCCTCTGTAGGCTGATTGGGGCAAAAAGGAACTCTCAACACCTCATCATAAGAAGGAAGCCCAGCTTTAACAGCGGGATTATCTGTAATTTCACTCATTAAAGTTGTTCTGCCGGCAAAAGCTCTCTCAAAAGCAAGAATCTTTCTGGCGCCTTTTCTTTTCTGACGAATCACTTTTAAAGCATTTTCATTAGCCATAGAGCCTGATGGACAAAACCAAGCCTGAGCTAAATTGGATTTTTTACCGGCAAGAAAAATAAGTTTTTCCAAAAGTTTTTTATAAATCTCTCCCATTTGCAAATGGCCCTGCATAACAGCATCCTCTAAAGCCCCTCTAAGAGAAGCTTTCATTAGCTCCGGATGAGAGTGTCCCAAAATATGAGGGCCGATACCGCATATAAAATCCAGCTTTACACTCCCATCAGCCAGTTGAACCAAAGGGCCATGCCCTAAACCAGAACTCAAATAGGGGTAAAATAAAGGACGCCCTCTCAACTCAGCAATGGATTTTAAAAGTTTATTAAATTGATCTTTTCTTTTTGGATCAGGGGGGAGAGGCTGAGTTAAAGCAAAAGATTGTTCTTTGACTTTATGAATTATATCATCTGCCAAAGACTCAAAAGAGGATCTGTTTAACATAGGCTTTCCTTAATTTTTACAACTTTTGATTATATTTGAGATTTAAAGAATAATATATTAAATTATTAAAAATAAGGCTTAAAAATACAACTATACCAATCCTGTTTGAATTTTGAGGTCTTTTGTTTGATAAAAATCAAACCTCCATTAGAGTAAGAAGGGGCAAAAGTTCAGACATACGTTTTGCCACAAAGCATCTTTCATCCGCTTTGTGTTCAAAGCCGAACTCACTTTTGACCCCCTTACTCTAATGGAGGCAGTGATAGACTTTTTTATTTTTAAAGACCTCAAAATTCAAACAGGATTGGTAGACTTAAAAATCCCTGAAAAACTCTTAACTCTCAAATCAGGACAATAATAAAAACTTGTGTAAAATAACTGGAAATTTTGAATAAGCCTGCTATAAAATTATATATAATGAAAAACATTCTAAAAAAAATCAAAATCCCCCGTTTTTTCAAGACAAAAAAATTCTTTATACTGCTTTTCCTTTTTCTTTTGTTTTTTCTATTCACTCCTATCAGCCTGCATCAAATTGATAACAAAGTGGAGAATTTTCTAAATAATAAAGCCCACGAAGGTTTAAAAACATTTGAAAAACAAACAGGATTAAAAATTGAATGGCAGGATTTAAACTTTAACATCTTTACAATGTCAGCCAATCTTAAAGAAGTTAAAATCACTCCTTCAAACAGCCCAATTCAAACTTTTGATTTTTTAAATGGTTTGCAAAAAATTAAAAAAATCTCAGCAAGGCCATCCGTTTATTCTCTTTTATTTGAAAAACAGATCATTCTTGCAAAACTAAAAATTCAAAAGGGGGATATTCATCTTAAAACATTAAAATCTTTTATTAAAAAACCAAAACAGCAAAAAGAGGTGGCTCTCCCTATAAAAAAACTTCTCATTACAAACACAAATCTGAATATAAAAAATGAAGAGCACAATTTGATTTTTTCTCAGGTAAAAGCACAGGCTGCTCAAAAAGATATGGGGGTTTTTCGTTTTGATCTCTCTGTAAACTCTTTCAATATAACAAAAAATTTAAACCCTAATGCAACAACAGATAAAAAAGATATCCAGAAAAATCAAGAGGAATGGGAAAAAGAGAGCTTTGAGCTTTCTTTTAAAGGACTGGCGCAAAAAAATAGAGTTTCTTTTGAGAAGATAAGTTTAAAAAACAAAGATTTTCAATCTTTTACAGACTGGCTGGATATCCATTTTGATTCCAAAGGCTTAAAAAGTGTAGGCGTAAAATCTTCAGGCTCCCTGCCCTCTTTTCTTCTTCAAAAAGCGGCTGACTTAATGGATGAAAAGTTACCAGCCTTTGATATTCTTTCATTTTATAACTTTAATATTCAGTATAAAAAAAATAAAGGATTTCAAGGTTTCTTTGAGTTGGAAGCTGAGCAAGCTATTTTTAAGTCAAAGCCTTTAAAAAAAATTTTTATAAAAGGAAATTTGATAAATTATACTTTAGCTATAGATAAAGGTTTGATAAAAACACAGAATCAAGGCCGTATAGACATAAAAAAGGGAAAATGGCTTTTTAAAGCTGATCCCTTACAGTTTAGTTTTTCCATGCAGGCCGATAAACTGTCTTTTGATTTTGTATTCAAAACTATTTTGGACTTACAGGAATTTCCTGTCAGAGGGGACTTTACAGGCTCTATTCATTGCCTTGGACTTGGCCAAGGCTCTTTTCTAAAATGTATCACTGAAGGTAAAAGTGAAAGGCTGATTGTTCATCCTGAAAATCGAGATGAAATATTATCCTTCCATGAAATGAATTTTAAATCAGACATTGAATGGAATCAAAAAATTCTAAAATTTGACATCTATGGTGAAAAATCTGATTTTTCCAAAGCAAGCTTTAAAGGAAAATATTTTCAAGACCTAAACAAAATAGAAGCCGAATATTCTTTTTTGGGAACTGTGGGCAAAGATTTAAAATTTAATACAGAATTTCCTATTCAAGGGGAGCTTAAAACCGAAAAAGGATTTTTTATTCTGGACAAAGATAAACTCACTCTGACAGGATTTATGACTTCCCCTGCTTTAAAAATACAGTCCTATAGGCTTGCAAATATTTCAAGCGCATTCAGCTTTAAAAATAATAAATTGAATTTTTCCGGTATTAGAGGAGGAGCGTCTAATAAAACCAACTATATTGCAGAATGTGAAATAGATTTTGAAAAAGATCAACTTATTGTCAAATCAGAATTTCCTTTTTTTGATGTTGAGGATTTTTTAGAAGCTGTTCAGGAAAATATTCCCTGGCCTCTTAAGCTCAAAGGAACAGGAACAGCTTCTTTTGCTATAAAATACCCCTGGTCTTCACCGGAACAGTATACCTTTCAGTTAAAAGGCAATCTTTTTAATATTTTTATAAATAAAGATTTCTTTCAACAGGCTATCTTTGATTTAGGACTTGAGGATCAAAAAGGCATCATTCGTTCTCTGCTTCTTAAAAAAGGGCAGGGCGCCATTAGAGGAAAAGGAACATTTAACAGCAAACATGCCCTTAATCTTGATCTGACGGGACAAAACTTATCTCTGGAGAGATTGGAGTGGCTTAATGAAATTCTATCTTTCAATCAATCTGGTGATGTAAACTTTAATGCAAAAATTACAGGAACAGCAAACAATCCGAAATTCAATGGTCATGTCCTAATATCCAATATGTTATTTTATGCTTATCCGGTAAGCAACTCTAACATAAAATTAAAAATCAATAAATCAGGTTTGTCCTTTTCAGGAAATATCACAGACGAGATCAGCATAGAAAATTTTATATATCCTTTTTCCAACACAGAAGAACTGGGAGTAAAAGGGCGTTTTATAAATTGGAATTTTATTAAGCTGTTTTTCTCAAAAAATCATATTGAAAATATAGAAGATTACTCCTCTAAAATTAATGGCTCTTTCTCTTTTTTTCAAAAAAAAGGAAACCTAAAATCATGGAGCGGATTTGCAAAAATAGACAATTTCCTTATCTCTAAATCCAGCAAATGGATAAAAAACACCCAGCCTTTTTCCATATCTCTGGATGAAAAAAAATGGTCTCTCAGTCCAACCTGGTTCTCCCACCAAGATGATAAAACATTAAAACTTGAGAATAGAGAAAATGACAAACTTTTATTATCCGGGGAAAGCTCTCTTGATCTCTTTTCTGTTTTTTTCCCTTTTTTAAAAGAATTTGATGGAAACATCAAAGGACAGCTTCTTATAGACAATAACTTAAAACAACTTAATCCCAGAGGCTCTTTACACATTGAAAGGGGAGCTTTTTCTATTGAGCCTTTACCTGACCTTATAAATATAAAAACATCACTTATTTTTGCAAAAAACAATGTCTTCATAAATGACTTTAATGGCAATGCAGGAGGTGGTTTAGTAAAAGGAGAGGGAGCTATTTTTTATGATTTTATCAATGCTCCTCGATTGAACCTGAGTTTAAGCCTCTCCAACACACGGCTTAATATCCCTGAGGATTTTAACACCAAAGGAAGCGGGACACTACACATTCAGGGTGAAAAAGCCCCTTATCTGATTAGCGGTCAATATGAGATAGATTCAGGAAACATTGTAAAAGATTTCTCAGAAAGCGCAAAAAAGACAAAGTATGATTTTTCTTTTTTGGATGAAAAAGAAGTCAAGCAGAAGTCCCTTTTTGCATTAAAATTAAATATTAAAACTAACAAAGCTGTTGATGTAAACAGCAGTCTTATTCGTTCATCTATTGAAGGCCAAGCTGACATTTATGGACCTCTCGAATCTCTTTTAATCAATGGACAATTTAATCTTTCTCAAAAAGCAGAAGAGAACTTAATTTTTTTTAGAGGACACGAGTTTAAAATCAGTTCCGGTTCCATTTTTTTTAAAAATTCTGTTCCGGAAAATCCTTACTTAAATATTAAAGCCAATACCTTATTTAAGGAAAATATTGTGGATTTTTCTGAAAACCAAGAGGAGATTGAAAGGGAATACAACATCTTTTTATCCTTAAAAGGCTCTTCTAAAAACCCCAGCTTTTCCTTGGAAAGCATCCCTTCTCTCAATGAAAAAGAGATTATTTCTTTGCTAACACTGGGAATCAGAACCCGTCGTTTTGATACAAGTGTTACAGAAAATGTTACAGATGCGGATTATTCTTCCCAAATTTCATATTCCTCCCAGCTTGTAGCCTCAATGCTCCTGGAAAAACCTTTAAATAAAGAGATAAAAAATACATTAGGACTGGATTTTCGTCTCACACCTTATATTAATACTGATAACAAACCTGTTACAAAAATCACTTTAAGCAGAAATTGGTTTGAAAAATGGAAAACCTCTTTTAGCCGGACTCTCCATGAAGATGCTGAAAGCGATATCCGTTTAAAATACAATCTTAATAAAAAAGTTTCACTTACAGCTTTTTGGGAAAGCGAGGAAAAGGAAAATCTTGATGATGATCAAAAAGAGCGATTAGGTCTTGATTTGGAATTTAATTTTGATTTTTAATCTTTAAATTCTCATAATTATATTGATCGGGTTTGAGTGATTTTTATATATATTCTCTTCTATAAAAACATGAATTTTCAAACAGGATTGGTATAAAAAACACTTGTAATAAAATATACTGAATTTAATGTATAATCTTTACACTAAATAAATTACAGTCAAATGAAGTTCTGAATTTTAAATGATTAATGCTAAAAAAATATATCTTGTTTTGTTTTTTCCCTTTTTTGCTTTTGGAGAAGAAAACCTCTATAACATTATGGAATCTCCTGATGTGTCCAATCTGCCTTTTTCCAACACAGAAAAACGGACTCTCCCTTTAAAACCAAACCAAATCATTACAGAAAATAAAACTTTATCCAAAAAATTAAAAAAATATTTTAAAAACAAATCTGTTTCGGAAAAGGCAATACAAAAATTTCTTATTGATAACAGCTACTATCAATCAGAAATCATTAAATCCGGCACAGCTTACATTATAAAGAATCCCATACAAAATATTTTTGTTTTAAAAGGGAACAGATTTTTTAATAAAAAGGAAATCCGAAAATTTATAGAAGTTGATGAAAACAAAATGGGGGCTGTTTTTTATGACTTTGTGGAAACAGCTATCAAAAAAGCTTACCAAAAACAAAGTTTTTTTAAAATACAGATTAAAAGAAATACTGTTAGAAAAAAATGGAAAGAGTGGGTGTATTTGGATATTTTAGAAGGTCCAAGAACTCGCATTGCGGAGTTAAAAGTAAAAGGATTGTTATCAAAACCAAACTCAGAATATGAAAACTACATTCAAAACAACAGCACAACTCTTATTAAGAAAGGTTTTTACAATAAAAAGGATTTGGAAACAGGATATGAAAATTTAATCAATCATTTAAAAAGCCAGGGGTATTTGCAAAGTAAGATCTACTCCGACCGTATCTTTTTTAAAGAAGATAAGGCCTTTATCACAATCAACCTGGAAGAAGGTCCTCTGACACTTATAAAAGATATAAAAATTCAAAATGCACAAGCCATCCCTGTTTGGGAAATCTTATCTCATATCAGATCCAAAGTACAAGCCCCACTTCAAATGGATCTTCTTGAAAATGATCTTAATAGTATAGAGCAGTTTTATAAAAGTAAAGGCTATATGAATATAAAGATAACAAACAAAGAAAACACTGTATTATACACCCCAGGAGAGAGATATGCCTCCATTATAATTAAGCTTGATGAAGGCCCTAAATTTTTTATTTCCACAATCCACATTCAAGGCTTAAAAAGAGTTAAAGAGGAAATGGTCAGAAGCCTGTTAAAGCTCAAACCTGGTGATGTTCTTACTCCCTCAAAAAAAGAACAGTCTCTTCTGGCTTTGGGGTCAACCGGGCTTTTTACAGATATAAATTTCAATGAAGAAACTGTTGGAGACCAGTTTGAAATGCAGGTTCTTTTTAGAGAGAGAAAACCACGATCTCTAAGAGGAGGCCTTGGTGTCAACTCACAGAGAGGATTTACAACCCGCTCTTACCTTGAAACAGCCCATAGAAATCTTTTTGGATGGGGACGGGCTCTTACGGCTAGAGTAGACGGGCAAATCAATTTTATACAAAAACCACCATTTTTGGAATATGATATTTCAGGCCGATACAAAGAGATTTTTATTCCCAGCTATGGTTATCAGGGGAATATCAGCCTTTCTCAATCCAAAAGTGTCTTTAAATACAATAAAAATAACATCAACTTTGTTAGAAAAAATAAAATTAGTTTTTTTACAAATAAAAAAATAAGTAAAAGTTTAAAAGTGGGATGGAATATTCTATCCTTTGAAAACAGAAGAGAAGCCTGCACACAAAAAAAATGTCCGGAAAACCCTCAAAGAATTGGAAGCACAGGACTTAATTTTGCTTGGGATAGAAGAGATAATATTTTTGATCCTTCAGAAGGGCATATCAACTCTCTCACAACAGAGTTGGCCCTGCCCCTTTTTGGAAGCAGTTTAAACATCTCATTTGTGAAAGCGGATCTGCAAAATCAATTCTATTACACTCTAAAAGAAAAATACACTTTGGGTCTGGCTGTAAAAGCAGGAGTAATTAAAACTATAAGAAACAGTGTGTACATTCCTGTGAGCCGGGCTTTTATTTTGGGAGGACAGAATTCAATCAGAGGATATAATGGCAATATTGAAGGGGAAAGAATACCCAGGCAAAAGTATGCCCCTATTGAAACAGCCAATGAAGCTTTTAAAATATATAAAAATGAAAATCAGATTTTTAACAAAGTTTCAGAATTGGAAAAACAAAAATACCCTACAGAAAATGTTTTAAATAGCAACTATGGGCTGATCAATATTAATTTTCGCTTTCCTATCTCCAATGATCTTAAGGGATCATTGTTTTACGATTTAGGCGCAGTGCAATTAAAAAGCAAAAGCAGGACAGTTTTTGATTATGGCCACTCTATAGGCATTGGCTTTCGCTATCAAATTTTTATAATACCTATTGGTGTGGATATTGCCTACAAACTGCCCCCTAAAACAAGTGGAGAAGAAGATTATGGATTTCATCTGTCCATTGGTTGGTAGCTTTTCCCTTTAAAATTATATTTCAGGTATACTGATTTTGTTTGAATTTTAAGATTTTATTGAGTTAAAAATCATCCCTTCATAGAGTAAAAAAAGGGGGCAAAAGTTCAGACATTCATTTTTCCACAAAGCGCCTCTTACCGCTTTGTGTTCAAATCCGAACTCACTTTTTTGCCCTTTACTTTAATGAAGGCCATTATATGTTCTTTCATCTGGAAAATCTCAAAAATCAAACAGGATTGGTATACAAAGATAGAGGGCAGCAGGAACAAGCAGTTACAATTTTTTTCTAAGCTCCACAAAAAAACGAGGGCCTCTTGCATCAAACAATTGTTGGTTAAACCTCCGTCCTTGTTGTATGGAATCATCAAGAATAGGCTCTGCAAATAAAAGGTTATACCAACCAAATCCCAAACTGGTTTTTTCATCCATATTGTATTGATAAAAAAGATCCACAATATGACTTATGGGAAGAGTTTCAGACTCTTTGTTCCGCTTTTTAACACCAGCTACACTTTTTAAAACCAAAGAAATATTGTGTTTTGGATTCCTCCAGCCAAAGGTGGCAAAATTCCTCCATTCCGGTACACCATATTTTCCCAGACTATTCATAATTCCCATACCTGGAAAAAGCTCCACACCTGAACTGATAAGGTGAGAAAATGTGTCTCTAAAATAAAAGTTTCCATTTGCAAAACTCCATTTGGGAAAATCAGAACTCCATGACAGCTCCACACCAGAGGATTTTACTTTACCAATGTTAATAGCCGTGTTAACAGGAGTCCCATGTTTAATAGAATTGTAAGGATCATTACTGTCTCTGTCATATTGAACACCATGTCTTTCTACATACTCTTTCCCATATCTGATCTCAGCGCCTGTAGCTAATTTACCCCCTTGACCCTTTAAAGAAGGAAAAACATGTCCTTTAGAATGCATAAACCAGTAGTCTGCTGTTAAGCCATGATCTTCATTTAAGTTCAAAAGAAAACCAAAAGAGGCCGTTAAAGCTTTTTTGGGTTTGAGGTTTTTATTCCCTTTCTCTTTCCCAATAAAAGGGGTTGTTCTACAATAGTTTTGACTTCCCATTTTATCTGATAACTGATTCAATACCACCCTACCAGTTTTTGAAAGATTTTTATTTTTAAGCGCTTCACTTTGATCAATTAAAAAATCTCTTATCATTTTGTCTTTAATCTCTCTTGATGTAAAATTTTTTCCCATTTCACTATTATAAATCTCTTCAAAATGTCCATTGGCCTTTAATTCATTATAACAGGCCACAACATCATATATCGCAAGAGCTGTTGCTGTCTCAGGGGCATATAAATCCGGCAAAAGGGGGGCTTTAAAAGAAGTTCCTATAGAAGAACGAAGAGAAAAATGAGAAGAGGGTTTAAAATAAACAGCTAACTTAGGATTGGCTGTCCAGCCAAAGTCAGAATAATGATCAATACGCCAGGCAGCCTGTACTTCCAATAAGTCAGAAAAATGTTTAATGGCCTCTGCATAAGCTGCAAAAACTTTTCTTGAAGGAAGATCTGGCAGTTCAGATGACATCAAACCATATATCAGTCCTTTCTTGACTTTAGGATCACCATAAATTTTATGTTTATTATAATAAGCCTGCAAACCAAGAGCTAAATCTATATCCCAAAACCCTGTCTCTCCGGAAAAATCCAGGGAAGTAAAAACTTTTGTACTTTTTTCCCTTCCAACAGAATCGTGGAGACGGACTGTGCTAAAATCCCTCACTCCCGGATTAAAAGGATCATATAAGCCTGAAACAATAATATTCTGAATATCTGATAAATAAGGAAGTTTTGTATGCTTATCGTTTACCCAAGAGTTAGACCATTTTAAGCTTAAATCAAAATCCCAGGTCTTGGATATATAACCTTTAACTCCAACAAGGCCATCTAAAAAAATATTATCTGTAAATTGGTCACTGTGAATATCTTCAAAAAAATATATTAATTTTCCCCCTAATCCATTACCAACGCTCATCTTATGTCCGTCAGGCAGAGTTATTGATTCTTTAAAAATAAACTGATTGGGCTCTGCGCTTCTTAGTAAATAACCCATCCACTGTGTATAAAAACTAATGCCCTTTATTTTGTATTCCGCATAGTTATAATTTGAAAGATAGTAAATACTGGGAAATAAGTGGCTATAAGGAAGAAGATCATGGTTACAAGCTATAACCGTAGAACCCATTTTAACTTTAAGATTTTCCGGGCATTTGGAATCAACTATAAGACCCTCTTTGGTTTGGAATTTTGGATGGGGAGAATAAGGCATAAGCCAATCATTATGCCATTGCTTACGATCAGAGGCTTTGACACTATCGTGATATTGAAACTGTAATGTGCTTACAAAATGCCCTTTGTTAAAATTTTTCCCAAAAATAAAAGAAAAATCCATCTGACTGCCTCCTTTATAAAGAGGATAAAGTGTGGGGGCAATTTTCAATGAAAATTCAGGAGCATTAAAATCTTTTTTAGTGATTATATTGATGACTCCACCTAGCACATCGGAACCATAAAGAGCAGAAGCGCCATCTCTCAAAATTTCCACTCGCTCAATAGCAGCGCTAGGAATTAAATCCACACGATTATCAAAAACAAATCTTTTACCATTTACAAGAACTAAGGTGTTTTTATTGCGGATTTTTACACGACCAAAAGGAGCAATACTTGTATTTTTTAAAAAGTCAGACAGACTAAGATAACCGGAATTATCCAAGTCCTCTTTTGTCCAAACAGTCAAGGGGCTTGGCCCTTCAAAATCAATCCTGTTAATACGGGAGCCGGTCACCTTTATGGTTTCCATATCCTGACTTATAACGCTTTCCTCAGATTCTTCCGCAGACAGATTCTTTTCAATTTCAACAGTTAAATCATGTGGCTTAGCTTCATGAGACTCCCGTTGTTTACTATTCTCCAATTTCTCTATATCCTGACTTGTAATATTTTCTCTAAACTCTTCCTCAAACAGTCTTTCTTCACTTTTATTGGTAAAACTTTGTAAATTACCTTTCTGAGAGGCAGCATCTTCTGATTTCTTATTATCTACTAGCTCTGCATCCTCGTCCGCAACACTTTCTTTAGAGGCAGTTCTTTCCGTTTCCTCATTTTTATTTTGAACCAACTCAACAGAAAAAACCGGAAAAACAAAACCGGTAAAAACAAAAATAACAGATAATAAAAACATTTTTTTCATTCCAGCATTTTTCCTCATCTTTCTGGTTTATTTGATGGGTTCTATTAAATCCAAACAAGCCCATTTTTTAATGTGCATCAACATTGAATCTAAATTATTTAAGAGTCAAGTCTTTCAAAACTGTTTTTTGCTACAGCTTCTTTATAAATAAAATGATTATTTTAAATATTTAATGAGAGCACTATAATTATTTAAACAAAGCTCATATACTCTAACATTCTCAACAACAGATTTCAAAACTCTCAATAAGATTCTCATAACATCCTCAACAACAGATTTCATAAAACTTTCAATAAGATTCTCATAACATTCTCAACAACAGATCTCATAAAACTTTCAATAAGATTCTCATAACATTCTCAATAATAAAGTATTGCCCAATAAATGCCTTATTAAGCATTATGAGAGTAAATCTTTAGACTTATTGAAGCTGGATTTGCTTTTTTTGACTTTTATGATAACTACAGTTTTCGCCTTAACTCTACAAACAAACGAGGGCCTCGGACATCAAACAAGTGTTGATCAAACTTTGGACCTTGTTTTATAGAATCATCAAGAACAGGATCTGAAAATAAAAGATTATACCAGCCAAATCCTAAACTGGTTTTTATATCTATATCATACTTGTAAAAAAGATCCAAAATATGACCCATAGGCAAAGTTACTGATTCATCTGATTTACTTTTAAAAGCAGCTATGCTCTTTAAAACCAAGGAGATATTATGCTTCTGATTTTTCCAGCCAACAGTAGCAAAATTTTTCCATCTTGGAATACCAAATTTACCCAAATTATTCACAGATCCCATGCCTTTAAAATCCTCCTTTTCAGATTCTATAACATAGGAAAAATCATCCTGAAAATAAAAATTTCCTTCAGCAACAGTCCAATGGGAAAAATCTGACATCCATCTGGCATTTATACCATAAAGCTGTTTTCCTCCAGCATTAATAACAGGCATTACAAAGCTTGTAATAGGATGTGGAGCTGCGCCAGCCCTTTCCTTCTGAATGCCAAGATTTTCTAAATGTTCTTTCCCATATCTAAGTTCTGTATCCGTCGTTTTCTTTTTATTCCAAGGACGAATAGGAACACCACTCAGGGAATTAAACCAACCATCCAGCTCCAAACTGTGATCTTTATGCAATTCCCATTGAAATCCAAGTGAGGCTGTAACAGCTCTGGTCTCCTTTAAATCTTTATTCCCTTTGACTACTCCTCTAACCCTATAAGCGCTATTGCAATAATTTGACTCCTGCATCTGCCCTGCTAAGCCTTTAAAGGCTGCTTGAACAGAATCAGAGAGTTCTTTATTTTCATAAACAGAACTTTGCTCAATTAAAAAATCTTTTATCATTTTATCTTTGGCCTCCTGAGAATTAAATTTTTCTCCAGATAAACTGTTATAAACAGGTCCAAACTGATTTTGCATTTTTAATTCATTATAACAAGCCACGGTATCATAAATAAAAACCTCCCCCTCCATAGGAGGAGTATATAACTCAATCAAGGGCGGCGCTTCAAAAGAGGTTCCTATAGAGGAGCGAATTAAAAATTGAGAGCTTGGTTGAAAACGAATGCCCATTTTAGGATTAACTGTCCAACCAAAATCAGAATACCGATCAACACGCCCGGCGAGCTGCACTTCCAGCAAATTGGAAAAAGTCTTAATCCCCTCCACATAAGCTGCAAGAACATACCTTTCAAACAATTCTCCTGTGGCTCTTGAATCTCTGGCAAATATTTTTCTTTCTTTAACTACAGGATCAAAAATATTTCTATAATTATTATAATAACCTTGCAGCCCAAAGGCCAAATCTATATCCCAAATGCCTGATTCCCCGGAAAAATCCAAAGAAGTAAAAATCTTTTTGTCATCACTTTTAGCAAAAGCATCGTGCCGCCGAATAGAATTCAGTGCCCCTTTACCGGAACTAATAGGATCACCTGAAGCGAAAATTTTGACTAAATCCTCTTTATACAAATAGTTTGTATGAGTTTCTTTATCCCAAACATTAGACCATTTCAAACTTAAATCAAAATCCCAGGTCTTGGATATATAACCTTTAACTCCAACCAAACCATCCAAAAAAATCATACTTGTTAATTCATCACTGCCTTCAAAAAAAAGATTCCGAGCGGCAGAGCCTTCACCAAGGGCTGTGCCATGTCCATCAGATAACCCCAGGTTATCATTAAAAAACTGATTTGACCTTTTAGAATATTGCCAAAATCCAAGCCACTGACTGTAAAAAATGATGTCGCTGTTGAGTTTATACTCCATATAGTTATAACTTGAAAAATCGTAAATATTGGGACTGATATAATTATGTTTTAGCAGATCCTTTTTACATTCTTTAGTAGAGGATTGATTTTGATCAGGACAGAAGGCTTTGACTGTTATATCATCTCCAATAAGAAAACTATAATAGGGAAAATCTGAAAAAAAATCACTGGCATACCATTTCTTTCGATCCAACCGCTTAAAACCATGACTGTATTGAAACTGCAATGCGCTTATAAAATGCCATCTGTTAAATTTTTTTCCAAAAACAACAGAAGCTTCTGTCTGACTGCCTCCTTTATAAAGAGGGTAAAATGTTGGAGAAATTTTTAAGGAAACTTCCGGGAAAGTATAATCTTTCTTAGTGATTATATTGATAACACCCCCCACAACATCGGAACCATAAAGAGCAGAAGCGCCATCCCTTAAAACTTCCACCTTTTCAATAGCTGCAATAGGAATTATATCAATGACCCTTTTAGGCAGCTGATTGATTTCCTGACCGGCCTCTCCATGAACCATTCTTGAACCATTGACGAGAACCAAGGTGCTTCTGTCATGTATCCTCATATCACCAAAATTGGAAAGGCTGGTATTTTGAAAAAACTCTCCCAAATTAAAATAACCTCTTTTGTCTAAATCCTCCTTTGTCCAAACAGTCATAGGGCTGGCCCCTTGTGTATCTATCCGGCTAATACGAGAACCAGTCACCTTTATAGTTTCTGTATTTTGGCTTGTGGAAGTTTTTGAAAGTTCTTTCCCAATGGACTCTTGATCTTCACTTGTTACAAGGTCATTTGTGTCGTTTCTGGGAGCTTCTCCTTGTCTCTCCTGACTGTTATTTTGTGTTAAATGTTCAACAGAAAAAGCTTGATAAGAGAAAATAAAAAAAATAAAACAAAAAAGCGGCAAAAATAACTTTTGCATTTTTACACTCCTTTTATATACCTTTTATTAATTTTATGTGTGTTAAAAAAAATAACTTCTATAGCTCCTTTATACAAGGCTTTATTACTGTCCCAGCTTAAATAAGTTTAATAAGCTTTGTGAAGCTTTGCAAAAGTATAAGTTTGCTTAATATAAGATTTCTTAAATTATAAAAATGAGGGTGATAATGCGCTGTTCTAAAATTGAAGTTTTAAATAAAAATCAATAACTTAACTATTTTTTGCTTTTTTGTCCTGTCTTAATCCCTGTTCAAGGGGATTGTGTCAAAAATTTAGATCTATAAAAAAATAAAGAAAAAAAGATTTAAGGTCTTGATTTTTATGTTTTTTCTACCTTAGCATCAGACTTGCGGGGGGCGATGTAGTAACACAGATGTTATCCTGAAGCAATGATAGCTTCTACATCGCCTTTTTATTTAAAATCTCTTGAATAAACCCTCCTTTTTATATAAAAGGTCAAGTGGCTTATGGCAAAAAAAAGTTCAATTATAAAAAATGAAAAAAGAAAGCTCTTGGCAGAAAAGTTTGAGCCTGTCCGCCGGAAATTGCGAAAACAGCAGGCTGATCTTAAACTTCCTCCTGAAGAGCGGCTTCTGGCTTCTATAAAACTTCAGAAACTCCCTAAATATGGTTCCCGCTGTAAAGTGGTCAACAGATGTAGAATTACTGGCCGTCCTCGCGGAAATTTAAAAAAATTTGGACTGTCCCGTTTAATGTTCAGGAAAATGGCTCACGAGGGATTAATCCCTGGAGTTGTAAAATCATCTTGGTAAAAATCCAATATTTTTAATTCCTCCAGTGAAACTTATCATCACCTCCACAAACCGTAAAAATTCACTCACCTTCTCTGTCTCTAAAATTGTGGAAAATATATATAAAGATATCAAGGAAGAAATTGAAATCCTTGATTTAAAGCAAATCCCCTTTAAAGATATTGTGGAGGAGCCCTATTTAACCCGTCCCCCATCTTTAAAACCTTACCTGAATAAAGTGGCAAAAGCGGAAGGGCTTATACTGATCTGCCCGGAATATAATGGCGGCATTCCCGGCCTTATAAAACATTTTATTGATCACTGGATTTATCCTGATTCTTTTGTTTATAAACCCATCTGTTTTATTGGTTTAGGGGGAAAATTTGGCGCTCTTACCCCTATAACACATTTACAAAATATTTTTGTATACCGCCATAGCTTTGTTTTTCCCATTCGTGTTTTTATCCAAAATGTTTCACAAATTTTAGAGGGAGAAAAAATTCACGATGAAAACATTAACAATCTTCTTTTAAAACAAGCTAAAAATTTTACAAAATTTGTTAAAGCTCTTAAAACACAGTCTTTTAATTAAAAAAGATTGTTTTTTTATTGCGCTGTAGGGCCTGTTTGTAGTAATTATTTTCCTTGAAATTGATAAACAGCGGGAGTATGCCAATTCTGTTTGAATTTTGAGGTTTTATTGGGTTAAAAATCATCCCTTTATTCTTTCATCTGGAAAAGCTCAAAATTCAACCAGAAAGATAGATACAGATTTTTTAAAGAATAAAACAAGCTTATCTGGAGGCTTAAATATATGGCAATGCCTAAAAAAAGAATCAGCCGGTCACGCCGTGGCATGAGAAGATCACACAGAGCTTTATCTTTTCATGGTTTTGGTGTTTGTTCAAACTGCAAAGCCCCTGTCCGGCCCCACCATCTGTGTCTATCCTGCGGCTATTATAAAAACCGGCAGATTTTAGGTTAATAGCTCATTCTGGGCTGTATTTTTCAAAGATCAAAAATTTTTCCGGGATTTAAGATATTATCAGGGTCAAAAATCTTTTTTAAACTTTTCATAATAGCCAACTCCTCTTTAGAACAGGAGTATTGCAAATAAGGTTTCTTTAACAAACCCACTCCATGCTCTGCGGAAATTGTCCCTTCATACTGCTGAATGAGATTAAATAAAATTTCATTTAAGTTTTCACAGCTTTGAATAAATTTTTCTCTCTCCCATTTTTCAGGTTTTAAAATATTAATATGCAAATTGCCATCTCCCAAGTGTCCAAAAACGACTTGTTTAAACTCAGGATAATATTCTTTAAAAAGTTTATCCAAATCTTTTAAAAAATCAGTCATTTTAGAAGCGCGAACACAAATATCATTTTTATAAGGATAAAAGGAAGAGATAGCTTCACTGATGTTTTCCCTGAGCTTCCAAAGATTTTCAGCCTGAGTGGAGTTCTGGCTTAAAGCGCCATCCCGGACAAGCTCCTTTTCAAAAGCCTTTTCAAAAATACCAAAAGCCTTTTCAGCATCTCTTTCTTCAATTTCAACCAAAATGTAAAAGGGGCATCTATGAGATAAAGGAAATTTTAAATCCCCATGAGAAAGAACATATTTTAAAGCCTGATCTGTCCAAAACTCAAAAGCCAAGGGTTGAATCTTTTCCTTAAACTCCTTAAATAAGATAAGCATATTTTCAGATTTTTCCAGAGCCATTAGAAAGACCTGAGGTTTATCCGGCGGCGCAACCAGAGACAGGACTGCCTTGGTCACAAAAGCCAAAGTCCCTTCACTGCCAATAAAAAGATCTTTTAGATCATAACCCACAGCATTTTTGATTAACCCCCTGCCCAAGTTTAAAAGCTCTCCGGAGCCAGTTACCACTTCAAGACCTAAAACACGATTTCTCATTGTTCCATAGCGAAGCACATGAACTCCGCCAGCATTGGTCGCAATATTGCCTCCAATTTGCGAAGAGCCTTGAGCCGCAAAAGAAATAGGGAAATACAGCCCTTTGCTTTGTGCAAATTCCTGGAGAGTTTGAGTGATACAACCGGCTTCCACACAGACTGTCTGTTCTAAAGGCTCAAAGTCCAAAATCCGATTCATTTTATCAAAAGAGATCACAACCTCTTTCTTTATAGCTGTAGTGCCGCCACTTAAGCCTGTTCGTCCACCTGAAGGAATAAGCTGATACTTATGTTTTCTTGCCCAATCAACAATCTGAACAAGTTCCTGAGATTTTTTTGGAAACAAAACCAAACTGGCTTTTCCATCCCACTGTTTTAGCCAGTCATTGCCATATTTTAAAAGGTCTTGAGGATTCTCACTAATTTGCTCAGGGCTTAATATATCTTTTAAACCCCTCAGTTCCAAAGACAAAATTCTTCCTCTGAATTTTTAATTAAAAAGGAAGATCATCCACTTGTGTAGAATTCTCATTTGAAGAATTTTGAGAAGAGGAATTTTCACCTCCAAAAGCAGGTTCATTTGTATAAGAAGGCGCATCAGCAGAAGCGGCTTTTTTCTCCTGGCCTCCTCCTAAAAATAAAACCTGATTAGCTACAATTTCTGTTGTGTATCTTTTTTGTCCCTTTTCATCCTCCCAGGAACGGGTTTGAAGACGCCCTTCAATATAAACTTTTCTCCCTTTGGAAAGATATTCTGCACAGGTTTCAGCCAGTTTTCCCCAAACAACAATACGATGCCATTCCGTATGTTCCTGCCTTTGCCCTTCGCGATTAGTCCACGCATTGCTTGTCGCCAGGTTAAAAAGTGTAATGCTTTGACCAGATGCGGTTTTTTTTGTTTCAGGATCAGCTCCCAAATTTCCCAATAGTGTGACTTTATTTACGCCAATCATACAACCTCCTTTACAGTTAAATTGACTTTACAACCACCTAACTTTATCCCCTTTTGCCATCTCATTAAAAAACCTGACTATCAGTTATATCCAATTTAAAAAGATCTAAAGAGAACCTTTTAAAAGGTTTAAAAAGATAGCAGGTATTTAGTCAAGAGATATAAAGTATTTTCAAAAGAATTTTAATAAAATGAATGATCAAAGTTATTTACTCCAATCAATTATGCTATATGTCAAACACTAATTTTAATTCTAGAATTTTATACATGAAAAAAATCTAACTAAGTGTGTTGAGCATAAACCAATGTGCAGCCTGAAACATCACTGACACTTTATACCAAAAACATCCTTGACAGTTTCTCCAAAGTATTTTCCAACGGATTACTCAAAGTAGCAAACTTATAACTCTCCTCATCAAAGCATCCTATATAATAATCCATTTATGGAAAAGAATAAGTCTCAGGTAAAGAGGAAAAAGCCAAAACTTACCCACGATAATTTCTTCAAACTCTTCTACTCTGACATAGAGCTTGCTAAAGAGTTACTGAAACTCATTTTTTCAAAGAAAGAGCTTCAAGCATACAATTTAAACAAGTTGAAAATAAAAGAAGAAACCGACTGTATTAAAAATAAATGATGCTTTTGCTGAATTTGAAGAGATATTGAAGGATTTAAAGGGGAAGGAAAGAAGGACTGTAGAATTAAGGATATTGGAGTATTTAAGAGATAATACAGATTTAGATTTAAAAACTTGGGAGAAAGCGGAAAAGCTGCTTATAGAAGAAGGGGTATTAAAACAAGGAGGGCTTATGCAGGATGTGAGAGAAATCATCAAAGAGAAAGGCCGTTGGGAAGGCGAAAGAAAAGGTTTAAGAAAAGGACGACAAGAAGGACGGCAGGAGCGGGATAAAGAAGTCATTTTGAATATGCTGAAAGAAAAAGCGGATATTGCTTTTATTGCCAAAGTGACAGGTCTATCTGAAAACGCAATTAGAAAATTAAAAAACGGTTCCTCCTGAGTTCGCCCTTTCAAAGATTCTGATTCCTATAAATTATTGATTTTACTATGTTTTGTTTATGTTAATAAGACATACTAGGGAAAAAATAAAAGCCCCTGTATTTATTAAATCTTTAAAAAGAATAAGAGGCGCTGAGCGTAAAGAAAGTTCGGCTTAAGTCCCACCACCTGGTTTTCTCCGTCATCCGAACTCTCTTATCAGAAAGGTTATATAAGGCGACCCTGTCTCTCCAGTTAGTTGTAAATGCAATATAAAACCGCTTTTTGATTTGCCATGAAAAAGAACCGCCAAAGGCAAGAAAGTGAGTATGAGAATAGGTCGTATCTATTCCAAAGTAATGGGTTATAAAAGCCCTTGCTCTATAGGGGGCAAATCTGCTATAGCTCTGCCCATAAATAAGGCTAAAGCTGTTGCTTGTATCCCATGGAATATTTTTTTTATACCCTTTTGTATCAGCATCAGGTTTTGTATATTGGCTGTAAGCAAAGTTATGGCTTGATAAAAAGTCAAGTTTCCACTTTTCCTCTTTTTTGAGAAAGCGTAAAAATCTCACAGTTCCATCCAAAGTTGTAATCAAGCCCGCCTCTTTGGAAAATCGCGACAAGGGGGGATAAATAACAACAGACAAATCAAGATAACTGAAAAGATTATCGCTTTTATAAATTTGGGTTTGACTCCCAGCTACAAAATCTCCTAAAGCGTAATGGATATACTGCCATAAATCATGATCTGCAAAGCGGGCACCATACCCCCTAAAGGAAGAATTAAAAGAGCTTGTTAAAAATAAATTGGTTTTGCTCAATATATTTTCAAAAAAGCTGTCTTTTAAACCCATACGGCTAAACAAATGTTCAGCGCCTTTAAGTGAATAATTGAGTCTGAAACCAAAGCCATAATACAAACTATCGGGATCAAAAAGAGAATCCTGCACAGGGTTAAGCTCTTCTCTTGCGGAAACAGTCTGACTTAAACGGGTTTCAACCTCTAAATTTCTTTTTAAGGAAAAGCTGATATCCGTTCTCCAGGGGCTGGAGTCTTCCGCAGATTCAACACTGTCTAATTCTGCCTCAGTGAATCCAAACCCCAATTGTGAAAAGAACAGACATAAAAAAGAGAGGAGGATGAAGTATTTTTTTATCATTCAATATATCACCCCTCTGCCTAAAGCATTTTCGTAGACCAAAGTTCATCAAGAATTTTGAAGAAAGTTTCATTTTGATCCAATTTTTTTTGTCTATCCACCACTTCCAGAAAAGTCAGCTCTCTGTTTCTCTCCAGATTATTCAACTCTTCAACTTTTTTCTGGTTTTGATTATATTTTTTAATGATCTCCAAAATAATGCTATTGGATTGAAAAGGAACAATAACCACAGGATTTGAATCTTCATCTACACTCACAACACTTTCTCCTGAGTTAATAATATACTTTTCAAAATTTATATTTTGTTTTTCCTCTTCCGATAATTTTTCATATTTTTTATAATGTTCAGTTAAAAATGGAATTCCAACGGTTTCAATAGAGGCTCCTCCATTTAAAGGCTCTTGAACCTTATCATAAAAAGAACCAAGCCGTGTTGTTGAAGTAAAAAACTGAAAAGTTTTTAAATAATCTGTATTGTTTTTAAGGATTCTCTGGTCTTCTTTATTGTCTTCACGATGTTTTTTTATTGCTTTGACAAATATTTGTTTATAAATTTTATATATTTTGTCCAAATCAGTTTTAGAGTGATCATCTTGGTTAATTAAGGTCTCTTCAAAATTTTTCCTAAAATCATGAAACAAATCAGGATCTTTAGTAAAAGATGTCAAATATCTTACATTTTGATCAAAAAATAAACCGCGATCACTTGCAGCTTGCGCCACACTCCAATCCCAAGACCTATCACCTTTTTCTTCAAAATAAGAGTTGTTTTTAAAGTTTTCCAAACCTCTTTGCCCAACCAGTGTCAAACCTTCATTTGAAAGAAAGTTCTTTATCATTTCAGAATAACAGTTTTCAACATAGAAGTCCGCTTTATTAAAAGCCCTATGTTCAGATAATATATATTCAAGCGCATATTTTTTTATCAACTCCAAATCAACAGTATATGTATTCTTATCATCTGCAACTTTGCACTTCATTGTTTCAAGAGACAAAACTTCTAGAAAAAATTTATAAATAGGATCACGGACATTGTAAAACTTTTTGTGTTCTTCTTCTTTATTGTCGCTCGGAATAAGCTTCTTATAATCCTTCATCCGAGCTTCATTAAAGTCTTCATCCTCTGAAATAAAATATTTGCTCTTGCTTTGCTCATCTGAACTAAGATATTGATCTCTCAAAAAAATCCATCTTTGATAAAACTTTTCCAGATTTCCCAGGTAGTGAGTCCCTATCTCAACAATTGTCGGTTCCCTAATCTGAGCATCATAACGGTATCTTATTGTATTAAGATTGCGATTAAATTTTTCTACAATAAAGTTTAACATTTCCAGGTGGCTTGAACCATAATCATTCAGTCTACAAATAAATTTTCCCCCATCTTCTACATTACTATGTGAGTTATACCGTATGCTGTCCGAACAGTGACGATAAGCCTTTCTCTGAGAAAGAATCTTCTCACTAAGCTTTTTTTGATGACCGGGATCTTCAGGAATATTTAAAGATACAATCTCTCCATCCGGCATTTCAATTTGGCCCATATACAGAAATCTTAAGGCCGCTAAATCATATCTTCCAAGCGCTGTCATAGGAGGAACATCAAAATTAGGCAGGTAATCCATCACACTGGAGCTTTTTGCAATTTCTACTGAATCTAAATCTTCATAAAAAGCTGCATTAGAAAAGTTTTTCTTCATCTCCTCCACAGATTGATAATAGTTGTCTTTATCAGTGGAAGCTTGAAAGTTATGCCCTAAACCAAAGTTATGCCCCATTTCATGAAGGATAAGCTGTAAAATATATTCCTTGGATATTTTTTCTGAACAGGCCTTATATAACTCTGTGTCACCAATATTGTCCATGGGCTTTCTATTCTTTTGCTTTTCCTTTTCAATAAAAGCTGCTATCTCAGGACAACGATTTTCAATTAAATTTCTTAAATGATCACTGACAGCATGAGCTTTATTCTCCTTCTCTGATTTTATAGCTTTTTGGAAAATTTCATATCTTATGTAATGTCTCAATTTAAAGTCACCAATTTCCAAAATAGAATTTATAAAAACATTTGCTGTCCCTCCAATAACCTGCCCTGTGTCCGGATTAACATAGTCAGGAGCTACTCCTAAAAGTCCGCTTCCTCCAGAGTCGTCCTCTGATTTAACCAAGTTGATAATATTGTAACGGAAATCCCCCAGATCCTTCTCATCATCTTCTATTAACTCCACCCTTACTTTCCCATTTGTAATCATGCGAAAAGCCTGATCATAAATTTGAACAGCCTCTTTAGCTATATTGCGGTAAGAACTATTCTCAGCAGAGTTTTTTGAGAAATACCATTTAATTGTTTTCTGGCTATTAATATTAAAGTGAACCATCCGAAAAAGAGACTGAAGCTCTTCCTCTGAAATTTGCCCCCGCTTTCTCAACCATTGAGGCTCCACATTAAGTATTCCAAAATGATGATCATGATCATCTCTAAACCAGCGCCTTGGGCTAAAGCCCTTCTCATCCACAGCAGACTTCCTTAAAAGAGAAACTTTATATTTTCTAGGACCTCTCTTCCAAGTAAATGAAAAAAAATCCTCGCTGACTAAAAAGTCTACAATTTCCCGCCCAGTATCAGTATACTTTTTGGCATTAATTCTTAGATAAGGCCAGTTTGTCACAGCAGAATCTTTAGGGGAAACTCTTTCTTGAAAAGGAGAAACAATCCTATCTCCCTCCTTTTTCATTTCATATTTCTGCCAAATTATTGGAATAAAATTTATTATATTCCGTTTGTTCTTTTCATCTTTCACATCTCCACTGACATCAATAGCATTTAAATAATTGGTTTGGGGGTCAAACTCTACAAGATAAGCATCACTAAGAAGAATATCGCTTCCATCTAAAGCATTAGGCATAACCCCTTCAATGTAGCCACTAGTGACAAACCATTCTCCGTCAAAATATTCTGCAGGAAAGAGATCTTGTTTTTCCTC
Source organism: Bdellovibrionales bacterium (assembly GCA_965116175.1). Classification (GTDB taxonomy): domain Bacteria; phylum Bdellovibrionota; class Bdellovibrionia; order Bdellovibrionales; family UBA1609; genus JACOND01. The sequence goes on from OZ220490.1 coordinate 1,436,875, forward strand.
TACATATCTATAGAGCTGTTGTGTCCCTTTGCGAACTCTAATATATTTTGCGTTCTCTGAATCAACTTTTTCACAAACCGACTCTAACTCATTAGTTTCCCGCCCATCAAACAAACTAACCCTAGCAGAACAATATTCAATAGGATAGCCCATAAAAGGAACCCTATAGTAGCCATCTTCAGATTTCTCATAGGAGCCATCTTCAAGCATCTCCATATAGTAGCCATCTTCAGATTTCTTATATGAGCCGTCTTCAAGCATCTCCATTGCAGTTCTTTCAGTATAAGGGATGTCATCAAAATCTGTGGAAGCTTTATACAAAATAAGATAACTGCCCTCTATTTTAAAAATTATGTTGTATTTTTTTGTTCCGCTTCTTGTGCTGATAAACTCTTGATCTAGAGGAAGAAAGTCCTTGAGAAAAGTAATATTTTTATCACTACCCTTACCTTCTAAAACAGAGTATTCGGCTTTATACATTTTGTTTATAAAACTAAGCTCCCCTTCCAATCTTAGGGCGTCAGTCCCGGCGTCCTGATTTATGGAGGCTGAGCTAGCCACAGGGGTGCCGTCTTCACTGACTTTAACAACAAGACTCCGTCCTTCAAAACATTCCTTTCCATAAAGATCATCCGCCTGTCCCTGAATAAAGCGATCTAGGTTTGTGATACAGCGATCCCTGGCGTATTCTCTTTCTTTCTCATTCAGATGGCCATTTCCTGATATGTTATAAGGCTCATCATCAAGCGCTCCATTCCAACCAGCAGGAGTACAAGAAAACAAACTCAGACTGATAAGAAATAAACATAAGAGATAAAATTTGCTCATGATGATAACCTCCTTTTTTATTGTGTGAAACTGACCTTTTATAATATTTAAAAAGCTTAAATCATAGGGGTTTTGTAAAATTTTCATAAAAAATGATTATAAATAGTTAAAAATGAGTGTAGGAAACAGCAAAATTATATTGTTTTTTTATAAAATCTATAAGTTTTTTTTATCTTTAGTTTTGGCTTCCCATTCACAAAACCAAGGGTTGCTAATTCAAAGTTACCCTGTTTGAATTTTAAAACTTTATTGAGTTAGAAGTTGAGGTTTTTTAAAGGGCTACTTAAACTGTCTTACAAGACTTTTAAAATAATTGCCGCGCTCCTCATAAGAGCTGAAGGCGTCAAAACTGGAGCAACCCGGAGACAAAAGCACTGTGTCCTTGATGCGGGATTTATGGAAGCTGATAAAAACAGCCTCATCAAAAGTGCCAATTAAAAAAGTTTCGCTATTATCCCCTATATGCCTGTTGATGGTCTCCTTGGCTTCCCCTACAAGAATAAGGCTTTTGACTTTTCGGCGGATAATATCCGCAAGAGGTTTGTAATTCAAACCTGTATCCTTTCCCCCCATAATTAAAATGACATTGTCATCAAAAGCCTCCAAAGCGCGGCCTACAGCATGAACATTTGTAGCTTTGGAGTCATTATAAAAATTAACCCCTCCTACACGGCGAACATACTCCATACGATGGGGACTGCCTTTATATTCATCAATTCCTCTTTGAATATGCATCCACTGCCCTCCATGTTCTCTGGCAATAAGAATAGCTGCCATAATGTTTTCATAAGAGTGTTTTCCCTTTAAAGGTGTGTTTCGGACATTGTAAAACTCTATCTCCGGACGAGTCCTGACCTGTATTTCATGACCAATAGCCACAGCCCCTCCAATATGCATAATCTGAGGTTTTAAGCTTTTTCTTGTAGAAAAATAAAATATCCTTCCTTTTTGAACAAGAGGATCGCGGGCTATCTCTATGATAGCATTACTATCTGCATTTAAAATACTGGTCACTTCAGAGTTGGTATTAGTAAAAACTTTTCTTTTCGCATTCATATAATCCTGCATACTTGCATAGCGATCCAAATGACTTTGAGCCAAATTTATAAATACAATATTTTTAGGAGCCATCAGTTCAACATGCTCCAACATAAAGCTGGAGGCTTCCACAATAAGCACATCTGCTTTTTTATCCTCACACAAATACTGGCTTAAGGGGATTTTATAATTTCCTCCACACCAGACATTCACACCGGAATTTTGTAAAAACAGATTGGCTAATTCCAACACGGTTGTTTTTCCGTTTGTCCCCGTAATAACAACCATAGGCTCTTTTATAAAACGGGAGGCAAATTCAAATTCACCTGTGACTTTGACTCCCTGGCTTTTAATATAATCAAAAAGTTTCAGATGAAAGGGAACACCAGGGCTTAAAATAACACAATCCTGTTGAATCAAGGTTTTTGGATTATGCCCTTCCAATTCAAATTTTAAAGGGAGCTCCTGAACAGCCTCCAGAGAGGAAGACAGCTCAGCCTCTGACTTATGATCACTAATTAACACTTCAGCCCCATGACAAAGCAAAAAGCGAGACAAAGCAATTCCTGTTTTGCCCAAACCAATAACAGCTATCTTTTTTCCCTTTATGTCGCTGAGTTTTTGGATCATTGTTTTACCCTCTTCTAAAAACTTTTCTTATAAATCATAAATGTATGCTTTAAAATAAATTGAAGCTTTCAGCTTTAAATATTTTCCTTTAATAAAGTTTAACGAATTTTTAAAACAGCCAAACTAAAAATAGCAAGCAGAATAGATACAATCCAAAAACGAACAATAATTTTGGATTCATCCATACCTTTCAATTCAAAGTGATGATGCAAAGGAGCCATTCTCAATATTCTTCTGCCTGTCAACTTATATGAAAAAACCTGAAAAATAACAGATAAGGCTTCAGCCACAAAAACCCCTCCCAAGAGAGAAAGCAAAATTTCATTTTTGGTTAAAACTGCTGTCATGCCTAAAAAACTGCCAAGTCCTAAAGAGCCTACATCCCCCATGAACACTTGAGCAGGGTAAGCATTGTACCATAAAAATCCTAAACAGCAAGCCACTATAGAAGCGGAAAGAGGGCTTAGCTCCCCTGCTCCTGCCACAAAAGGAATGTTTAAATAGTCAGCCAGCTCATAATGACCAGCCAGATAAGCAAAAATAGCAAGAGTGGAAGCGCAAATCATTACAGGAAAAATAGCCAAACCATCCAGACCATCTGTTAAATTGACAGCATTAGCGCATCCTGTAATTACAAAAGATCCAAAGAGGAGATATATCCAACCCATATCAAAATGCATATCCTTAAAAAAAGGCACATAAAGATCTGTAGAAATATAACCCTTGGAAGCCATCCAAAATAAAACAGCAAAGGACAGTAAGAACTCCATCAAAAGCCGCCACCGGATTTTAATGCCCAAATATTTTTCTCTCTTAAGTTTTAAAAAGTCATCCCACAAACCAATGGCTGAAAAGCCATAAACAATGATAATTGTAGCCTGTATAAGAGGTTGTGAAAGATCCACCCATAACAGACACACAGTGAGCAGGCCAAGAAGCATAAACCCCCCGCCCATAGTGGGAGTCCCTTTCTTTTTTTGATGAGATCTGGGGCCGTTTGAGTTAATTTTTTCCCCAAAGCCTCCATCTGAAATTTTATGAATAAACAAATAACCAAAAAGCCAACAAACAAAAAAGGAGGTGAAAAAAGCTAGAAAAGAGCGAAAGGTTATGTATTGAAAAAGATTAAAAACAGGAAAAGAGGAGGAAAGATCAAAAAGCCATTTATATATCATAAGGTATTAAATATCAGAAAAAAGAACTTTGTAAATTATGAATCCTTTAAAGTCACCCTAGTTTTTTCACAAATTTAAAATAAAAGCTAAGCTTATACACTATAAGAGTTCAGATTGTAATTTGAGGGACAACTCACTGTGTTATATGCTGTCATAAAAAACCAATGAAGTCTTTTGTAAGCTGTTTTTGGAGACCGTTGTTAGTAAGTCCTGTCTTAAAAATTTAAACTTTTATATTTTTATTTGATAAACATTTTAGCATTTCCCTTTTGAGTCATTTTGTATTATTTCTTTGTTTGATGAGATTGGGAATTGTTGGGGCCACAGGTTTGGTTGGTCAAAATTTTTTAAATATCCTTGAGAAAAAGCACAGCTCCTTTATTAAGGAAATAAGATTATTTTCCCGAAGGCAAAAAACCTGTCTTTTCGCAGGACAGGAGATAAAAACAAAGAACTTAAGCTCTACTGGTTTTAAAGGGCTGGATATATGCTTCTTTTCTGCTGGTGAAGAAGTCAGCCGCGCTTGGGCTCCTAAAGCTGTCCAGGAAGGAGTCATTGTTATTGATAACTCTTCAGCTTTTCGCGGAGATCCTGACAAACTTCTTATCGTTCCTGAAATTAATGCCCATCGGCTCACATATAAAGCGCAGATTATATCAAATCCCAATTGTTCAACCATCCAATTGGTGGCAGCTCTTCAGGCTCTTCATAAATCTTTTGGCCTCCAATCAGTTCAGGTGGTCAGTCTGCAGTCTATAAGTGGAGCTGGAAGACAGGCTTTGGAGAATTTAAAACAGGAAAGCCGGGACATCCTGGATAATAAAAAACCTTATGAGCAGGATGAGATAAGCCATGCTTTTAACTGTGTCCCTTATATCGGTTCTATTGATGAAACTGGTTTTTGCAAGGAAGAAATAAAAATCATGACAGAAAGCAAAAAAATTCTAAACCTCCCTGAGCTCCCCATTTCTGCTTTTACGATTCGCGCACCCAGCTTAAATGCCCACTCTGAAGTTGTCCGCTGCTCTTTACAGCAAAACCCTTCCACAAAAGAGGAGCTGCTTGAGGCTCTCTCATCCTATGTGCAGGTCTCAGACCCTCTTCCTCATGCCCGTAAAGCTTCCGGTAAAAAAGAGATTTTTGCCGGTAGAATTCACAGAGACAGCTTTGGAAAAAACTCTTGGCTTATATGGCTGGTGGCTGATAACCTCTTAAAAGGAGCCAGTTTAAATGGGCTGCAAATTGCTGAAGAGCTTTGGAAAATAAAAAATTCAAAATACACCAACCCTGTTTGAATTTTGAGGTTTTTCATAATGAAAGGATGTATAATGGCCTTCATTAGAGTAAAGGGAAAAAATTGAAGTCTGCCGGGGGCAGACTAAAACAGCTTGGAGCACAAAGCGGCTATAAAGACGCTTTGTGGCAAAAAATATATCTGAGCTTTTGACTCCTTTACTTTAATGAAGGGATAATTTTTCACTCAATAAAACTTTAAAATTCAAACAGGATTGGTATAACAGAAAGAAATTTAAAATATGAAAATAAAAAAACTCTTTGTTCTTTTCTATTTGATTCTTTTACCGCTGCCTTTATGGGCTGAAACTCAATATAAACCTCAATCTTCCTTTGAGAGACATGAGTTCTCTTTTGGATCTTCTATCTCCTTAACAAGCAAACCGAAAAAAGCTCTCTCTGTTCCCTTCCTAAAATATACACTCTATGTTCCGGAAATTTCAAATCTCCTAGTTGAACCTTACAATAAAATTTTTACACCCGGCCTTTCTGCAGGCGCCAACTTATTTCTATCAAAAGATAGATCAAAAAATTATGGGATATGTGAAAGTGAAGAAGTTTACCCTCTTGTTTATCATTTAGGCTTGAAAGTAAAAGTTCCTTATTTTGAATTTTTTCAGCCTTTTGCTGAATCCGGCCTTGCCAGATCCTCCTGTTATTCCAAAAATATCAAAGTCTTTAAATCTCAAAAAAAACTTAGCTATTACCTTTCCTATGGTCTTTTCCTGAGTTTAAAAATTCTGGACAGAGTAGCTGTTTATACCCTGGATCAGGATTATGGAATCAATGATGTTGGCGTTAAGGCAGAGTGTCTGCGCTATTACCCAAAAGACAAAGAAAAATCATTTAATTTTTGTCAGTTTGGCTTCCAGTTTTCTTTTTAAAACTTATGAAAGTCCGCCTGCTTCTGTCTTATAAAGGCAGTCAGTTTTTTGGCTGGCAAAAGCAAAGCCGAAAACGCACTGTACAGGCTGAAATAGAGAAAACCTTATTCCAACTCTTTAGAAAAAAAGTTTCTGTTATAGGTTCAGGAAGAACTGATACCAGGGTTCATGCTTTAGGGCAAACCGCTCATTTTGAAATAGATGATAATACCATGAAAAATATTCCTGTAAAACAAGCCATGAATCACCTCCTGCCAAATGATATATCTGTATTAGACAGCTGGAAAGCTCCTGAAGAGTTTCATGCCCGCTTTAGCGCAAAAAAGAAAAGCTATTTGTATTTTATTTGGACAGGAGACAGTCCGCCTGTTTTATTTGCTGATTTGCTGTGGTGGAGAAAATCCAATCTAAAACTGGAAAAACTGCAAAAAATGGCCCATTTAATTTTAGGAACCAGGGATTTTAAAAGCTTTCAAAGCTCTGGCTCTGATGTTCAGGACACTGTAAGAAGCATTTACCAATCACAGTGGAAAAGGCTCTCCTCTTCCCTTTACTGCTATAAAATCACAGGTTCTGGTTTTTTAAAACAAATGGTTAGAAACCTGGTAGGAACCTATATTGATCTCTTGAAAGATAAAAATCCAGACAAAAAATTGCAAAGAATTTTAGCCAGTCTTGATAGAAAATCAGCCCTTGGAACAGCCCCTGGGCATGGACTTTATCTAAAAAAAGTCTTTTATCCCTCATCTCTTGACAGAAATTCCATTAAACTATAAAAGATTAGCCTGAACTTGTTTGAAATTTGAGTATTTTATATTTTTTTAATTGATAAATGCTTAACTCTCAGGTCAAAACCAACTCAAAAGTTCAGACATACGCTTTGACATAGGGTGTCTTTCAGCCATTTTTTGTTTAAAGCCGAACTGGTTTTGATTTGAGAGCTGTCATCTGTCTATTGAAAATAACAGAATGAGAAGTCCTTAAACTTCAAACCAGTTCAACAGCAAGGCTTAGTAAAAGGTGATTTTATGTCAAAAACATGGGTTCAAAAACAGGAAGAAGCACAAAGAAGCTGGAAAATACTAGATGCCTCCGGAAAATCCTTAGGCCGCCTTGCCAGTATAACAGCGAAACTTCTAATGGGTAAAGACAAACCTGAATTTACCCCTCATGTTATGGGAGGAGATTTTGTTATTGTCATTAATTCTGACAAAATCCAGCTTACAGGAAAAAAGTGGACACAAAAAACTTATTACAAACACTCCCGTTTTGTTGGTTCATTAAAGGAGCGAAAAGCCAGAGATATACCCACAGAGGAGCTGATAAGAAAAGCTGTCCAGGGGATGCTGCCTAAAAACAGCCACAGGCCAAGAGCTTTAAAAAGACTAAAAGTTTTTAAGGATTCAAATCACAATTATACAGATAAAAAACCCAAAGAGTTGACCATTTAAAACATACAGAGGAAAAAATGCCAAAAAAAAACACTTATTTTTATGGAACAGGAAGAAGAAAAACAAGCTCAGCAAGGGTTTTTGTAAAACCAGGCAAAGGGCTTTTTACCATTAAAAGCTCTAAAAAAACAAAATCTCCTGCTAAAAAAAATACAGCAAAAGGCTCTATAGATTTAAAAGAGTATTTTGTAAAAACAGAGCAGATTCAATCCGTTTACGCTCCTCTTCAAGTTTTGAATTTGCAAAAATCTTTTGATGTCCTTGCCACAGTGAAAGGGGGAGGCTTCACAGGCCAGGCAGAAGCCATCCGCCATGGTCTAGCCAGAGCCCTTTTAAAAGTATCTGAAGAACACCGCCCCCTATTAAAGAAAAACGGTTTTCTAACACGGGATTCCCGCATGGTTGAACGCAAAAAATACGGCCACCACAAAGCCAGAAAAAGTACCCAATTCTCCAAACGATAATGCAGTAATGACTTTATCTGTCATTATTATAGCCATTTATTTCCATTAATCTGTAAATGCTTATTCTTCAGGATTTATCCTTTTCAGTAAAGCTCAATTTTACAATTATAATCTCACTGTAGAAAATAGATTTTGACAATCAAAAAGAGCCTTTTGAGTTTTTCCAGAAAACAAGTGGTTGTTTTAAACACTGTTGTCTTTTATCAGCGGCAGACTTTAAAACCTCTGTTCTTCGTCCTAGAATAAGAAAATTAAATCCCTTGAAGGAAACACCTCATGTAGTAGCGGGCTAAAATATTGATGTTTACAAAGCCTTGATGATCTTCATCAACCCAGTTGATAGACATGGTATCATTATTGACAGCATTTATAAAACTATCCACAAAAGTCTCCGTCTCACCAAGAGGCTTTTGTCTTAAAAGCTGGACATGAATCCGTCCCGGCTTAACAAAGGAAAAAATAAGTCTATAACCTCTTCTGAAAAGCATAAAACCCTCTTTGTTTGCCAAGTCATATAACAAAAGAGAGCCTTTTAGTTTCTCTTTTGCCAACTTTAAGGAGGGGGCGGCAGGCTCCGAAAAACCCTCAACATTATTGTTTTTAAGATCATTAAAAGCTTTCACAAAATGCTCAAAAACAGAACGGATATCCAGCAGAAACTCATGTGTAAAATCTGCCATATCCTCTTCGCTCAGTTTATTATGAGGAAGACCTGATTTTTCTTCTGTTAAGCACTTATAAATCCAAGATTGTATCCTTTTTGATTCCATATTGCTCCTAACTCTTCCTACCCCTTGCATTAGCGCAGGAAACATTGTATGCTGTGTAAGGAATTTTATATTTATGGCCTTATTTTGGTCAAGAAAGGAAGTTATTATGCGTCATGCAATAAAATATATGGTTCTTTTAGCTTTTGGTTCTTTTGTTTCCTGCTCCTATTTGCAGAAAGCAAAAGACACTTTTCAGAATCGCCCACAAATAGAAGGAGCAGGGGCAGAAAATATCTCTGACAACACAGATATTGATTCTGATACAAAAGGCAGTGATTCCGGCAATATAGATGGTTTAAGCTCAGTTTATTTTGCATTAGATTCTTCGGAACTAACAGAGGATATTAAAGAAACCTTAAATGCCAATAAGGTTTGGATGGATAGTAATATTAATGTTCAAAGAATCATCCTGGAGGGTCATTGCGACCCCTTAGGTTCAGAAGCTTACAATATAGGTCTTGGAGAGAGAAGAGCTCAAAGCGTTTTCAACTATCTAAGCTCCATAGGACTTGACGAAAATAAAATGAGCATTGTCAGCTACGGGGAAGAAAAGATTTTATCTGAAATAAACAATGGTTTAAATCGCAGGGTGAATTTTGTTCCTCAATATTAAGAGTAAATTCCTGATTTTTCCATGCATTATGACATCTTGTGTCTCCTTTGAGCCAAATCAGGAATATGCTTTAGCGCAGACAGCCCTTTCCACAGCAAAAAAATTTGAAGCTGATAAACTTTCACCTAAAATTTATTCACGAGCCATGTACTTTTATAGAAAGGGTATATCTCTTTACAAACAGGAAGACTATGATGAAGCCAGAAATTTTTTTGAAGAAGCTGTTAACTTTGCAGAAAAAGCAGAGTTCAAAGCCCGTGTTCGAAACCTTCGGGAAACGGAATAAACAAAAATGCAATTCAACTTCTTAAAAATTCTGAAATTTCTTAAACAAAACTATTAAAAAAACACTAAGGCTTTATTTCATACTGAAATAGAGTTATAAATGATAATAACATTTGTTGGATAAATTATGAAACTCATACATTTATTTTTTTGTTTTGTCTTCTTGTTTGGCTGCTCATCTTCTGAAAAACACCCTTATAACATTGTTATAGAAGAAGATGTATTTGAAAAAAACAAAAATTCCTCATCCAGAGAAATTACTTACTTAAAAAACCTCTCCAGTTTTGAAGAGGGAAACTTTCAATTCATTACCAAGCAAATGAAGGAAGTGATAAAAAATTATGGCAGAATGAAACAACAGCTTGCAAAAGTTGAAATCAAATTGGATCGTTTTCTTGCCCGGCAGATTTTAAAAAAACACAATCAAAAAAAACATGAAATCATGATGGAAAAAAGGAAACAAGCTAATGAAAGTGAAGAAGAGCAAAAACAGAGGGATGAAGAGACTGTCATTGATGAAGAGCCTGTTCCACTTCAAGAGGAAATGACAGATGATACAAATATCTTTCAAGATGGGGAAATGACAGATGATACAAATATCTTTCAAGATGAGGAAATGACAGATGATACAAATATCTTTCAAGATGAGGAAATGACAGATGATACAGAAGAAACAGAAAATAAAGCCCCATTAAAAGAAAACCTGCCAAAAGAAGCAAAGAATAAAAAATCAAATAAGCAAGAGCCTTCTTCCTTAATGGAGGCCAAAAACTTATTTGAAAAAGAATCTTATGAAAATGCAATTTCCAAATTTCAAAAATACCGCGACAAAAACCCTGAAGGAAAACATTATCCGGAAGCCACATTTTATATTGGACAATCCTTTAAAAAACTACAAATGCCTGTTGAAGCGGAAATTTTTTTTAAAGAAGTTGTCCAATCCTACCCTCAGTCCCTTTGGGCTTCCAGAGCCAGAAAGTCCTTAAAGGAGTAAAATGCCTATTGCTCTGGGCATAGAAACCAGCTGTGATGACTGCTCTGTATCTGTTGTAAAAGATAACGGAGAAGTGTTATTTTTAAACCAAAACAGTCAAGATCAAATTCATAAAAAATTTGGCGGGGTTGTTCCAGAGTTGGCCAGCAGGCAACATGGGGAACAACTTTTGCCGCTTATAGAACAAGCTTTAAAAATCGCGCCTTTATCTGAGATTGATCTCATTGCAGTCACCAACCGACCGGGATTACTCGGCTCTCTTCTTGTAGGAGTTGTTACAGCCAAATCCCTAAGTCTAGCTTGGAATAAACCTCTTATAGGAATAAACCATATTGAGGCCCATATTTTCAGCCCAATGCTTTTTAAAATAAAAACAACACAAGCAAAACTTAAATTTCCAGCTTTGGCTTTTGTGGTCAGTGGAGGACACAGCTCCTTATTTCATGTTGAAGATATAGGAAAATCCCTGCTTATTGCTGAAACAAGAGATGACTCGGCTGGTGAAGCCTTTGATAAATTTGCAAGACTGTTGGGACTTCCCTGGCCTGGAGGCCATTTGGTTGACAAACTATCCCAAAAGGCAAAAATCAAAAAAAAATTTTTTTCAAAAATAAACACTGATGATTTATCTTTCAGTTTTTCTGGAATAAAAAGCCAGGGACAAAGACTGCTGGCTGGCAAATCCCAGGATTGGATTGCTGAACATAAGCCCAGCCTTTGTGAAAGTTATCAAAAAGTTATCGTTGATCACCTAATGGATAAATTTGAAAAAACTTTTGAAAAACAGTCCTATAAACAAATCCTCGTTGGTGGTGGTGTCAGCGCAAACAGTTTATTGAGAGCCCGCCTTGAGGAATGGTCAAAACAAAAAGCAATCCCCTGCTGGCTTCCGGAAAAAAGTTTTTGCACAGACAATGGAGCTATGATTGCTTTTACAGGGCTTCAATATTTTTTAAAGGGCAAAAAAGACAATTTGGAAATACCCTGTTCCCCCCAACCACTGAAAAAAGACTTTTTTATAAAATCAACACCTGGTTGAATGTAAATGGAATGAATAAAAAACAGGTTCAACAGTTTCTAAAGCAAAATAATCTTCAGCCTATTAAAAAATTTGGGCAAAACTTTTTAATTAATCAGGGCATTATTCAAAAAATAGTTGAAACAGCTCTCAAACATTCCCCTCCCTTTGTTGAGATTGGGCCAGGTTTAGGAGCTTTAACCCGTCATTTTGAGAATAAAAAAAAAGAGACTCTATTGCTTATTGAGAGAGATAAAAAATTGGCCGCTTATTGGAAAAGCACCGGCTACACCGTAATTTGTGCTGACGCTTTAAAACTGAAATGGGAAACACTTCCAAAAAAAATTACTGTATTTGGCAATCTCCCCTATGAGATTACAGCTTCTTTAATTTTAAAAAGCTGTTTTTACCAACATCAAATTCAACACATGATTTTTATGATGCAAAAAGAAGTGGCGCAAAGAATCACAGCCCAACCCCATAATAAAAACTATGGACTTCTCTCTGTTATTTCTCAAACTTTCTGGGATACAAAACTTGTTGCCAATGTTCAAAAAACAGATTTTTACCCTATACCAAAAGTAAAAGGACGAGTTTTAGAATTTCAAATCAGAAACCAGATGCCAAATTTACATATAGATTTATTTATAAAATTTGTAAAACAATGTTTTTCTTTTAAGAGAAAAATGCTTTTTAAACAAATGGATGGACTGCCTTCTGAATCAGCCAGAAAAGCGCTCAAAAGTTTAAACTTCAGTGAAACCTGCCGCGCTGAGGAGCTTTCCCCTCATCAATTTCTTGAGCTTTATTTCACTGTAAAAAAAGAATCAAAAAGTTAAGAAAAGTCAATCCCTTATATAATATTTTTACCTATACTGACACTTTGCTATACCAATTAGGGGGGTATTGGCTTTATCAGTATGGATTTTTATGGATGTATTTTGAGTTTGTAACAAACCGCGAAGAATGAAGCCTAAAGAGATTCAAAATTACAAACAGAGCTGGAAAAATTATCTGGCCTTTTTTTTATCAAAATCCGGTTCCATTTTAATATTGGAGGAGGAGTTTATTTTTAACTCTTTTTTAGATGAATCAGATTTCGTATTTTTCTGATTAAAGCCACTAAAATAAAGATTCAATTTTTCTGGAGAAGGACTGGCCTGCATAGAAGCCTCTTCAGTAATCAAGTCCTGCTCAACTAAATCTATCAGATGTTGATTAAAAGACTGCATTCCCCAAACCTGACGACTGGTCTCAATGACTTCGTTTAATACAGATGTGCTTTTTTCCTCTTCTTCCAGATAAGAGCGAACTCTTGGATTGTTAATAAGAATTTCCACAGCAGGTATCAAACCACTTTTATCTTTTTTCATTATAAGTTTCTGGCAAATAACAGCCCGAAGGGAAGAGGCAAACTCCATACGAAACAATCTGCTCTTTTCATGGCTCACCATTCCTAAAACACGATTAATGGTATCTGCCACACTGTTCGTGTGAAGGGTGCTGAAAACCAAATGGCCTGTATTTGCAGCAGTAAGAGCTGTTTCCATAGATTCAAAGTCCCGTAACTCTCCAAAAAAGATAATATCAGGATCCTGTCTCAAAGTGGCTTTAAGAGCCATATTGTAATTCAAATAATCTGTTCCCAATTCTCTCTGAGTGATAAGACTCTTTTTATCTCCTATTAAAAATTCAATAGGGTCTTCAATAGTAATGATATGCCGGCTTTGTTTTTGATTAATATCATCCAGCATAGCAATAATCGTTGAGGATTTTCCATTCCCTGTCGCTCCTGTCACCAAAATCAATCCACTTTGATTTATGTCTACAACATTCTGTATGGTTTTTGGAAGATTTAAACTTGTATAGTCTGGCAGCTTATAAGGGATATTACGGGCAACAAGCCTCAATGTGCCCCTTTGGTAAAAAATATTGAAACGGAACCGCCCTATGTCTTTCACCCCGTATGAAAAATCCACCTGTTTTTTCTCAGCCAGTATTTGCTTATAATAAGGCTTCAAATAAGGTTCTATGGCCTGGCTTATATCATCATTAGTAAGATGCACTTGCTCTTTATATAAAAGCATTAATTCACCATTTTTGCGAACTACAGGAGCTGCTCCTACTTTTAAATGAAGATCACTAACCCCATGTTTAACCATTAAGGAAAAACAATCTTTAAGACTAAGACGCATGGAGGACTCATCGGATAAAAATTTGCGAAATTCAAATGATTTGATGAACAAAAACTCCTTATTATTTGCATCCCAAAGAATCTGGACTTAAATTCAATAAAAGATGAATTTTCCTGAAAACTCTTTAAAAAAAATACATAAATATTTTATAGGGACAGGGGAAAGCCTTTGTGTTACTGAAAGCTGTACAGGAGGGCTTTTAAGCTTCTGGCTCACTCATCTGCCAGATTCTTCAAAGTATTTTAAAGGAGCTTTAGTGGCTTATAGAGAAGAAGTCAAAATAGCTCAACTGGGGCTTGATCCGGCAAAAATAAAAAAAGAGGGACTGGTCACCAGAGAGTGCGCTTTATCTATGGCTCATGGTGTTAAGGAGCTTCTTAAAACAGATTGGTCTGTTTCTATAACAGGAATTGCAGGGCCTTCTAAAGGAAGTTTAGACGAATCTGTTGGAAAAGTTGCTTTTTCTGTTGTTTCTGGCTCCATTAAGAAAAGTTCTCTGGAGCATTTTAAAGATTCAAATCGTAAAGACATCAGGCATCAAGCTGCACTTTTTGCTTTAGATTTTTTGCTTTCTGAGTTGAAATAATAAACTAAGCTAAAGATAGAAAAGGAGGATTTATGAAAGGTATGGAAAACAAAGAAAAAAATAAAGCTTTAGATCTGGCTATTGCTTCTATTGAAAAACAATTTGGTAAAGGATCCATTATGAAACTTGAACAGGGTAAAAAGCTGTTTGACAATATCCCTGTATATAGCACAGGTTCTTTGACCTTGGATAAAGCTCTTGGCATTGGGGGCCTGCCTAAGGGGAGAATTGTGGAAATCTATGGTCCAGAAAGCTCAGGGAAAACGACCTTGGCTTTAAGCACAGCGGCCCAAGCTCAAAAAAATGGTGGAACAGTGGCTTTTGTTGACGCAGAACACGCTTTAGATGTCTCCTATGCAAGCAAGTTAGGTGTGAAAGTTTCAGATATGTTGATCTCACAGCCGGATACAGGGGAACAAGCCCTGGAGATCACAGAGACTCTTGTCCGCTCAGGAGCTGTTGATGTATTGATTGTTGATTCTGTAGCTGCTTTAACACCAAAAGCGGAAATTGATGGGGACATGGGAGATTCTCATATGGGATTGCAGGCCCGATTGATGTCTCAGGCTTTAAGAAAACTGACAGGTTCAATAAATCGCAGTCAAACATTGGTCATTTTTATCAATCAGATTCGTATGAAAATTGGTGTTATGTTTGGCAACCCGGAAACAACAACAGGTGGAAACGCCCTTAAGTTTTACTCCTCTGTCCGTTTGGATGTCCGTAAAATTGCCAGTATCAAAAAAGGAGAAGAGATCATTGGAAACCGCACACTGGTAAAAGTCTTAAAAAATAAAATGGCGCCTCCTTTTGCAAGAGCGGAATTTGATCTTCTTTATAAAGAGGGAATCAGTCAATCAGGGGAAATTCTGGATATGGCTCTAAAAGAAGGTATTATAGAAAAATCAGGGGCCTGGTTCAGTTATGAAACTGAAAAGCTGGGGCAAGGAAGAGAGATGGCTCGCCTAGCTATCAAAGAACAAAGAGAATTGAGAAATAAAATTATAAAACAACTTAAAAAACCTCCAATAGAGCGAAATATTACAAGGCCAAGGCCCTCCTCAAAAACAGATTCATCCATTAAGCAGCATTAAATAGGTTAAAATTTCTTAAGGTAAAAGACTTGTTTTTATTGAAAATATCTATAATGGATAATGAGATTCCACTGGCTTTGACTGGTGGGTGCAAGCAGGCGAAAGCCTGCTTTTGCTTTTTATAACCATGAAAATTTATATTCTAAGTTTTTCCTTGGCTGACCTTTCCATTTTCTCATTTCTACAAAGCTTGAACAAAAAGAGAATTGTGTTTAGAATATGGAAATTTAAAATAAAACCAAGTTGCCCTACTAATACATGGATGATTTTTTAAATAAACAGCTTTCCGAAAAGGAGGCTATAGAGCTTGCCATTAAATTAGCAGAAAAAGGACAAGGCTTTGTTTCCCCTAATCCCCCTGTGGGCTGCGTTATCCTTAACAAAGACAGCAAATTTTTATCCAGTGGATTTTATTCACATTATGGCAGTATTCATGCAGAAATTTCTGCCTTAAACAAAATAAAAGATAAAAAAACATTAAAAGGAGCACAGCTTTTTGTAACTTTAGAGCCTTGCGCCCATTTTGGACAAAATCTCCCTTGTGTTGACAGTCTGTTAAAATACGACTGGTCCTTTATAAGCTATGGCAAAGAAGACCCTAATCCTAAAACAAAAGGCAAGGGTTTACAAAAACTTAAACAAAAAGGAATCAAAATTAAACCATTTCCTTTCAGACAAAACCATATCCGCAGACTTTATGAAGCCTTTGCCTTAAACATGGAGGAGAATAGAACTTTTTTTGCTTTAAAAGTTGCTAGCTCTCTTGATGGAGTCATTGCTTTAAATCATGGAGAAAGTCAATGGATCACAAACAAGGAGTCCAGAAATTATGTCTCTTATTTAAGAACCTGTTTTGACGCTGTCCTCATTGGAGTAGGCACATTTTTACAAGATAATCCAAGACTCAACTGCCGGAGAACAGAATGGGGTAAAACAAGCAATAAAGTCTGCATCCTGGATCCCTCAGGGAAAAGTCTGGATCTTATCCTCCAATCAAAGCTTGCTAGTGTTCGCCCCCTTAAAAATATCTTTGTAATTACAAACAAATCTGTTCAACAAAAGGATTATCCTTTTAAAATACTTAAACCTTCAATGAGGACAGATCAGTTTGACCTAAAAGACTTAAGTTTTCAGCTTTATAAGGAAAACATTTGCTCAATTTTAATTGAAGGTGGAGCTCTAACCTGTGCCAGTTTTTTGGGTCAAAATGCAGTCAAAAGGCTCTATCACTTTATAAATCCCTGTCTTTTGGGGGGACTTAAAGGAAGATATTGGACAGAAGAGCTTTCTATAAAATCTCTAAAATTAAGGAAAAAGTTGAAATTTAAAGAAGTTTTATCCTTTGGTGAAGATCTTCTTATAACGGGGGTTTTATAATTTATACCTCACTCCCGCAGCACATTTATCCAGAATAACAACTATAGGTTGTAAACAGGATTTAACATAAAAAGGAATCCAGAAAACACACTGGCTGCCTATCCCTGTGGCAAACCACAGAAGCTAAAAGCTAAAGAATCATAAAAAAAGCGATTAACTTCAATAAAATGAAAGTCCAGATCCTTCACTTTCAGGAATTTCAACAAAACCAATCTTAAAAAAATCTAAATTGAAATGAACAAAAAACTTAATTTACATTATATGCAAACCGATACTATTGTTATGAAAACTGATCAAATAAAAGCTCTAGTCGTTGATGATGATCCCAGGTTCCTGGAAACAATGCAGAAAACCCTTGAAAGCAAGAGTTGCTTTGTGAAATGCACCTCTGACAAACAAGAGGCTATGTCTATTTTGATTAATGAAATTTTTCATGTTGTTTTTATAGACTGTGTTTTACAGTCAGGACAGGGGACAGATCTAATGGAAAAAATCAGAGAAAGTTTGGGGTATTCCGTTGAAATCATTATGATGAGTGGAGTTGTTCCAGAAAAAAGTCTTTCCAGATACGTTGATATTGGTATTTGTGACTTTTTATCCAAACCTATTTCTGATAAAGAAATTGATAAAAACTTAAATTCTATAAAAGAAAAAATTCTATATGGAAACAAACAAAATATTTTAAGGAAAATATTTACAAAGTATGATTCTATACAAAAACTTAAATTTTTTATATCTTTAAAACAAGCCAGAGATTATGAGTTTTTTCTTTATTTAAACGGTTTATTATTAACTAAAGAATCCGTCAGTGTGACATTTAAATTTAACAACAAACAGCACAAAGTTACTCTCAATAAAGGATTCATCGTTGATTATGAAGGTGAAAATGCAGAAGATTTTTTAAATAAACTATTGTCTAAAAATTTTATCACATACCAGGAGAAAGAACATTTTAAACCTCAAAATCATGAAGAATGTGTCCATAATCTTCTGAAGAACTGTATATTAAGTTCAAGTCAAATCTCAGATATAAAATACGATATGCTTGTTGAAACATTTAAAGAGATTGTTCCAGGAATTGAAATATCCTTTACCATTAACTTAATTCCGCCAAAGAAAGACACCTTTTTAATATTAAATAAAAATGAATATACTGATTTATTATTTCTCTTTTTGAAACAGAAATTCAATAATCACTTCTTTTCCTTGTTTGATGAAGATGTCATGCAACAACACCTGATTTTTGAAGAAAATAAAGATAACTCTTTCCCAAAAGAAATGGAAGATTTTATACATGATATTAAAGAAGGCATGAAACTGAAAGGCATTTATAACAAATACATAAATGATAAAAATACTTTTTGCACCTATACCCTTTATATTCTTTTAAAAGAAATGGTTTATTTTCCTCAAGTCAGCTTTAATATCAAATACAATTTTCTCTATGAAAGATACCAAAACTTATATAAAATTATAAATAAACTGAACAAGCCGGAACAACTTTTCCTATATTTTAGTGGTTTACCCACTTCATCAAAAATAAACTCTGAAGAGATTAAAGCAGCATATTTATATTTTATCAAATACAATCACCCTGATAAGTTTCCTTTTGATATTCCAAAAGATCTTCTGGATTTAATGAACAAAGTTCTTTCAAAGCTTAAGAACCTTTATGACTTTTCTGCCGATCCAACTTTTAAAACAAAACAAGAAGCAAAAAAGAAAAAAGAGGAATTGAAAAAGACAGTTCTTCTTACAGAAAACAAAAAAATCTGTGAAAGATATTTAGAAAAACAACAATATGAAAAAGCCTTTTCCTTAATAAAAACCATTCCACAAGAAGTTATGAACAAAGAGGCTTATTGGCAGCTTCTTTACCTTTGGATACATTTTGAAAAGAACAACATAAACACAGATGCAGAGAAAGTTCATAAATATATGAAGTACGTGCAGACATTGTCAAGAGAGTTTGTAAAAGAAAAACTTTATCATTATGTTTTAGGATTATACCATGAAAATAAAAAAAATTACAGCCAAGCTAAAATTTGCTTCCAAAAAACACAGACTTTGGATCCCTCTTTTCAATCCTGTTACCTGGCCATTAATAGATGTTCTTTAATACTGATTAAAGAGGAAAAAGCCAAAAAACCCTCTATTTCCAAGTTGATAGATGCCCTTAAAAACAAAAAACAGAAGAAAGTCAGTTAATTCATTTAATTCTTACTAGACATGGAAACAACAATTCCATCCCTTATTAAATGTTGGACACTGTCTGGCGGTGGAGGATAGGGCGCTGCATTCTCCATGGCTTTTAACATCCAGTTGTCAAACACATCATTTCCTGAAGACAAAACTATCTGCTTATAAACCATTTCTCCTCTATCATTAATTTTTATATCAACTTCGGCTATAAGATTCATATCCTTAAGATATCTGGGTAAATTCCAATTGGCTCTAATCTGTTCAATAACAATTGTCAAATACATATTTATCTCGGCCATTTCCTGTGAACTTAAAACTTCCTCACCTTTCTCTGCGCCTTTAGTCAGCTGATTGCCTTTATTCACTGTTTTTTCCGAATCAATGTCTTCTTTTTTCTCATTCTGTATTTTAGTCTGCTCTACTTTTTTCAACTCTTTTTTCTGCTTAGAATCCTCCAAAGATTGATCCTTCTTTTTCTCTTTTAATTTTTTTTGGGAGGGCGGTTTTTTTGGTTTAGTCCTTTTATCCGGAAGCAAGACAGGCTTTTCTTTTTGGATTTTAACAGTTTTCCCCTTTGCAGGAAGGTCAGGCAATCCCACCACATCCACACGGATGGAAATAGGGGTAATATTCTCCTTTTTAAAAAACAATGAAAAATTATTTAACCCCATAAAAAAAATAACCACAACAGCGTGCACACAAATAGAAAATAAAAGAAAAAAAGAGAAACTTTTTTGTTTTGTTTTAAAAAAAATTTTCATAACTTTTTAACCCGCCAAGCTGGCTTTAAATTATATAAAAAAGTTATTCAAATAGAATCAATGTTGAAAAAGCCAACAACAGCTTTTACTTTACAGATGTTATAAGACTTACATTGCCAATCCCGCTGGATTTTATCTCTCCAAGTGTTTTAGCTACAATACCATAAGGTATGGATTCATCAGCTTGCAGGTAAATGGCTTTTTCCTGTTTATATTCAAACAAAGCTTTTAACTTTTCAGAAAGACCATTTAAATCCACAGACCTATCTCCAATATAAATCTTTTGATCCTTTTTAATTTTCAAAATAAAAGGTTCATTTGAAATTTTAGCGCCAACAGCTTTAGTCTTAGGCAAAGAAATATCCATACCTTGTTGAAGCATAGGAGCAGTGATCATAAAAATAATCAAGAGAACAAGCATAACATCAACAAAAGGGGTTACATTAATTTCACTTAATAAAATCCCGTTTTTATTGCCTGAGCTTGTCTGTGTGTTTTTCATAATTTTTTATTCCTTATCCTGAAAAAAATTTCTTTTGGCAATATTAATAAAATCTGTTGTGAAATTATTAAATAACAAATCAAATTTTCTGATCTGAGACAAATAACTATTGTAAAAAATAGAGGCAGGAATAGCTGCAAATAAACCGACTCCTGTAGCCAGTAAAGCTTCCGCTATACCCGGAGCCACCACATTTAAACTGGCTGAACCCATAACAGCAATTTTATTAAATGAGTTCATGATTCCAAATACAGTTCCAAAGAGACCTATAAAAGGACAACTGTTTCCTGTAGTGGCTAAAAATCCCAAGCCATTTTCCATTAAAGCCAGTTCATTTTCACAGGATTTTCTCAAAGCTCTTTCAACATTGTCTAAACCTTTAAGTGATTTTACGGAAGCTGCTGAATCAGATTTATCTTGTAAAATTTTCTGCATTTCATTGTAACCCCCAATAAAAATCTGAGCTAAAGAGCTTTTCTCATTGGAACGGGACTTATTGTAGATGTCCTCAAAAGAACCATCTTTTAAAAAGGCATCCTCCAAAGGAGCATTGGCTTCTTTTATCTCTTTAAAAAAATAATATTTTTGCAGAATAATAGCCCATGAGACCATAGACATAATGACTAAAATAAGAAAGGTGATTTGAACAATAATACTGGCTGATAAAACGGCCTCTATAAAGTTCAGACCGGAAGAATGAACAAGCCCCGAAGCTGTTCCCTCTGATTCATTTGCTAAAGTCTCCTCAGCAAAAAGCAAAGAAGGGACAAACAAAAAAATACAAGAGAATGGCATATACCGTTTTATCCCAAAGAGGCTAAGAAGCTTAAAAAAATAAAAAAACATAAGCAGGAACCTCGTTCAGCTTAAAAACTATTTTCCAACAAGGCAAGGTTTTTTAGCTTTTACAATGCTCAAGGCCTGTTTTGGCTGAGAGCTGATCAAAGCTTGAACATTTTGAATAAAGCTCTGACCGACTGAACCATAAGGCGGATCTTTTTCAACAAACAATAGCTTCCTCTTACTTTGAAGAAAGAGCAGGCTTTTAGTTGAAAGGGGAAATGAAGAAGGGATAACAAAACCTCTGCCAAATAAATTTTGAAAATCAGCTAAATAAAAAGCATTCATTATTTGGAATCTCATCAATTTTTTAAAAGAATGAAGAACATTCCAATTTGAATCCAAAGCTATAACTTCTTCTAAAAGCCTCTCATTAAAAGATGACAGATATATTTCTCCCTTTGTTTTATCCTTAAAATTTTTAATGTTCTTTATAATTTTCTCTCTATTAGAGCCTTTCAGGTGAAAAAGAAAATTGCTATCTGGCAGATAAGAAAATACATCACTTAATTTCAAGAGTTGATCATTTTCTCTTGTAAAAGATTTATACAAACCCCCAGCTTCTGAATAATTGATGTGAGACAGCTCTTTCCTTTCCCCTGTAGGAAGAATAAAAAAAGCTTCTCTGCCAATAAGCCATTCATTATCTTTTGTTAAAACCAAAGGAAAAACAAAAAGTGTGTTTTTTAAAGAAAGATTTTCTTCTCTGAAAATTATTTTAAAAGTTTTAAGTTTTTTTTTAAATTGTTTCTCTGAAAGAAAATAATCTTTTAAAAGAGGAATTTGAAAAGATTTTTGACTTATGGAAAGTTTTTGTTTTTTATCCTCTATAGGAAAAAAAGAAACTCCCAAGTAAAAAGGACAATCTGAACTTAAAAATGAAAATTTTCCAAATTCAGTCTTAGGGGTAAAAGGCTGAATCTTGTTTCTTCTTTGTGATTCTTGATCAATAAAAAAAAGAGCCAGTAAAAATAAACTTATAGGAAATAAAATTAAAAACAGTCTTCTTAAAGCTTGCCTCATCTGGATTTTTAAATATTAAAAAAAACTCATAAGCTTTGGGTATAAGAATTTACATTCTTTTTGTAACAGAGTATCTGCAAAAACTTGTGGTTAATGGATCAGTGTCATCACCAGTTGTTTTGTTTATCCCATTTTCATTAAAATAATACAAATCAATAGCTTCCTGACCTTCTGGACTTATTTCTGTATCTTTCGCTCCTGATCTCTGAAGAAACCTCACAAGTTTTTCCCGTCCTCTTGCCTTAAGCTGTGTTATTAAATTTATCCCTTTCATTGACTAAATCCACACCCTCTTTCTTGCTTATCCTAAGATGAATCTTGCCAATTTTAAGAACTGTGCTGTCCGGCATTATTATTTTTAAAAACCAACACAAAAGCTGTACTGTTATTATTGTTCTTTTCAAGAATATTAACATCTGTTCTTTCTACAAACAAATGTACAAGTGAGATCAATCCCTTTTGACTGAATGTCATAAAGGCTGTATTGCCATTTTCATTTCTTATCCTATAATCTGCTCCAGAATCAAGAAATTCCTCTGCATCTCTTCTAGTTCTGCATAACATAAGAGCTGTATCTCCATCGTGATTTGGAATATCCAAGTTTGCTCCTGCTGATATAAGAAGAGCGCGGGCTTTTCTTGCCCTATATAGGACAGTCATTATAATGGTTGTGTTGCCATTTTTTTTATTTTGCATATCCAGTAAATCTGGGTATTTATTATGTCTTGCCAGATAAACTTTCAAAACTTCAATATTTTCATTTATTGAACCCGCCAACATAAAACCTGTATAACCGTTGTCATTGAGTGTATAGGGATCCCATCCATTATCCAAAAGAATTTCCGTAGCCTCCCCGCCTCCTTCATTTTTGCGAGGTGCCCAATGAAGAGCTCCATTAAGAGATTTATTTGTTGCCTTTTTGTCTATATCAGAATTCTCTGCAAGCTCACGCAAAATTCTTAAGTCCAGGGCAAGAACAGCAATCATAATAACTGAAACAAGACTTTTATTTTGCGCATTTACATTTGCCCTAGCTTTTACAAGACGAACCACAGCTTCAAAGTTATTTTGACTAATAGCGAACATCAAAAGGGTTTCATCAAAAAAATCTGGATCTTCTATATTTGCTTCAGCTTCTATGAGAATATCCATGATTTCCAGTTCATCAGGTGAAGATCTGTCGTTTGGAATGGCAGCTCTAAGAGGATTGTTTTTACCAAACCCCTTTCTTACCAGATCTGGATACAGCTGGACAAGCTTTCTAACTTTATTTTTGTTTACATTTTCAATGGCTGTAAATAGCTGCTTTCGCAAACTCTCAATTTGAATCACACTATCCGCTTGAGCTGCAAAAGGCACAACCCATAAAAGCAAAACAATAAAAAACCGCTTCATAATTTTTCCTTTTCACTTATTCCATCCAAACATTATTGAGGATTAGTTTTTACTTGTTACTAAAGATGGGCTTTGCCGCTTATAAAAACACAGAGACTTAATTGCTGTCTGGAATTTTTTTTAGCAGACCTTTACATAAAAAACGCAAAAAGTAAAAAGAAATTTTCACAAAAAATAGAATTTCTTAATAAAAGGTTTAAGATACTTTAAGCTGCCTTAAAAGCCTATAAACAAAGTCTTTTCCACTGAAGTCTGCCTAAAAAATAAGCAGACTAAAACGGATTTATAAAATAAGTGAAAATTTGACTTATTTTATAAATTCTATATATTCATTGTGAAATGAATTACAAAATCAGTCGGAATCTTGAATATGCTCTCATGGCCCTCAGCTATATGTCAGAGAGAAAAAATAAATGTGTTTCAGCTAAGGAAATGAGTCAGGTTTTTCACTGCCCCTTCCATCCTTTTTCACGAGTTTTGCAAAAGATGGCGGATCACAGCCTTGTAAAATCCAGAAAAGGAATTGGAGGAGGGTATATTCTTACTCAAAACTTAAATAAGCTTTCCCTTTATAAAATTATGTCTATTGTTTTGCCTCCTCTGGAATTTTCAGCCTGTATGTCCGGGCATTGTGATCTTTTAGAACACTGTAATATTCAAAATCCTGTCCTTTATTTGAATAAAAGACTTGTTGATTTTTACCAAACACTAAATGTTAAAGAAATTTTAACATGTGGAAGCACAGCAGGTTTTTATGCCAATAAATCCTTAGTAAAAACAGGCCATGAATCCAAACCAATTTACAATATAAAAAACAATCAAAACAAAGAGGTTTATATAGATTGAAATTTAATTCAGTCCTGGCCTTGTTTGAAAACTCAGGTTTGATAAAAAAATCAGAAGACTCAAACGAGATCAGTATAAAAAACACAAGAGAAAAAAATGACAGCTCAACAAAAAGAATATAAATATGGTTTTATAAGTGATGTTCCTTCAGAAAGTCTGCCAAAAGGTTTGAATGAGCAGACCATAGAGAAGATTTCCGGTAAAAAAAAGGAGCCTTCCTGGGTTTTGGATCTGAGAATAAAAGCTTACAAACACTGGTTAAATATGAAGGAGCCTCAATGGGCCAAACTCAAATACCCTTCCATAAATTATCAAGACATTCGGTATTACTCCGCTCCTGTCCAAAAAAAGAAATTGGCCAGTCTTGATGAAGTGGATCCCAAGCTTTTGGAGACTTTTGAAAAATTGGGGATTCCCCTTTCAGAACAGAAAAGACTTTCCGGAGTGGCTGTGGATGCTGTTTTTGACAGCGTCTCCGTAGCTACAACCCACAAGGACATATTGGAAAAACATGGGGTCATTTTTTGCTCCATCTCAGAGGCTATCAAAAATCATCCTGATCTTGTTAAAAAATATCTTTGTTCTGTTGTGCCTTATAAAGACAATTTTTTTGCCTGTTTGAATACAGCTGTTTTTACAGACGGCTCTTTTTGTTTCATTCCAAAAGGAGTCCGCTGCCCTTTGGATCTTTCCACTTATTTTCGCATCAACCAAGGGGAAACAGGACAATTTGAAAGAACTTTGCTCATTGCTGAAGAAAGCTCCTTTGTAAATTATCTTGAAGGCTGCACAGCGCCCATTCGTGACAACAATCAGCTTCATGCCGCTGTTGTGGAGTTGATTGCTTTAGAGAAAGCAGAAATTAAATACTCTACAGTTCAAAACTGGTATTCTGGAAATGAGAAGGGTCAAGGCGGAGTTTATAATTTTGTAACCAAAAGAGGGCACTGCCGGGGGGATCATTCAAAAATCTCCTGGGTGCAGGTGGAGGCTGGATCAGCTATCACATGGAAATATCCCAGCTGTGTTTTAAAGGGGGATCATTCGGAAGGCCGTTTTTATTCTGTTGCTCTCACACAAAACAAAATGCAGGCGGACACAGGGACAAAAATGATTCATATTGGCAAAAACACAAAAAGCCTCATTTTGTCTAAAGGCATTTCCTCCAATCAATCAGTCAATGCCTATAGAGGACAAGTCAGGATGAACCCATCAGCCAAAGGGGCAAGAAACTACAGCCAATGTGATTCCATGCTGGTAGGTGATGAGGCTAAAGCTAAAACTCTGCCTGTTATTGAAGTGCAAAATCCCACATCCATTGTGGAGCATGAAGCCTCCACTTCTCGTTTAAGTGAAAAACAGCTATTTTATTTGCAGTCCAGAGGACTTGATACAGAGTCAGCCGTTTCCTTAATTGTAAATGGTTTTTGCAAGGAGGTTTTTAAACAGCTTCCCTTGGAGTTTTCTGTTGAAGCTGTCAAGTTGATTGAAATGAAGTTGGAGAACAGTATTGGCTAAGCAAAAAAATATTAAAGGGAGCGCATTACAGACCAGATATAAATTTAAAGTATAATTCATATTGAGTCTGTTTGAAATTATAAGTTTTATAGGGTTGTTATTTTTAAACAGAATTATATATATTTTAGGACAAATTTATGTTAAAAGTTGAAAACTTAAAAGCCTCTGTAGAAGGCGAGCCTATTCTAAAAGGACTTGATTTACACATTAAAGAGGGAGAGGTGCACGCCCTTATGGGGCCTAATGGATCCGGTAAAAGCACTCTTGCAAAAATATTAGCCGGTGATCCCCAATATGAAGTTTTAGGAGGCAAAGTTTTTTATGAAATCAATTTTAAAGAGCAGGATCTCCTATCCATGGAGATTTCTGACCGTGCCAAAGAGGGTTTATTTATGGCTTTTCAATACCCTATAGAAGTCCCTGGTTTAAACAATATGGAATTTTTAAAATCAGCTTTTAATTCAATATGCAAACATCAGGGTATAAGTCCCATGAAAAATAAAGACTTTAAAGATTTTGCCTTTCAAAAAGCAAAGGAATTGGGTGTTGATGAAGAATTTTTAAAACGAGGGCTTAATGAAGGTTTTTCCGGCGGTGAAAAAAAACAAAATGAAATTTTGCAAATGATGATCTTATCCCCCCGCCTGGCTGTCTTGGATGAGACGGATTCCGGATTGGATGTAGACTCCATTCAAAAAATGTCCAAAGGTATAAACCGCTTTCGGGCCAAAGACAAAAGCATCCTGCTTATTACACATTACCACCGTTTATTGGAATTGGTTAAACCGGATTTAGTTCATATTATCATTGACGGAAAAATTAAAAAAAGCGGAGATTTTTCTCTAGCGGAAAGAATTGAGGCTGAAGGTTATGATTGGATTTCCAAAAACATTCATTGATTTCTCCAAACCTAAACAAAGCTCACCTTTACAACAAAAGTGGCAGGATTATTTGGAAAATCAAGCGCAGTCTTATTTAGAAAATCAGGATTTTTTTTCAAGAAAAACAGAAGGCTGGAAATATTTTCCTTTTCAGAAGGTTATGGCGCAAAATTTTGTTTTTGGCCAAGCTAACTTTTCTCTAATAAAAGAAGAGCCTTCCCCTTTTATGACTGACTCTCTTATGATTTCTGTTAAAAACGGCCAGCCCTTTCCTAAGTTTAAAACAACAAAAGACCTTTTTGTCAGTTCATGGGAAAGTTTTTTAAAAGGAGAGGTAAAGCTGAATTCTAAAATAAAAGAAAAAATTCTTTTTACTTTAAAAAAACAAAGAAATCCTTTTTGCTCTTTGAATAACTCACTTTACACAAAGGGTTTGATTCTTATCATTAAAAAAAGCTTAACTCAGCCTTTGGAAATTCATTACACACAAAACGATGCAAATGATTTGCAGGGGATTAATTTAAGAAATTTTATTTTTGTAGAGGAAGAGGCTTCCACCCAAATTATAGAGGTCTTTCATGGAAGGCATGAAGAAAAACCTCTCTTCTTCAATATTCAAACTGACTGTTTTATTGATAAAGAAGCTAAACTGGAACACAGCCGATTAGATAAAATGAATAATCAAGACACACTCATCAATCAGCTCTTTGCTCAATTAGATAAAACAGCCAAAATTCATTTTTTTTCTTTAAGTTTAAATGCCGGAATCAGCCGTTATCACAGTGAATTGGAGCAGGCGGAAAACAGCGCTTCTGAAATTAGGGGTCTAAGCCTTCTTGAAGAAAATAAATACACCGATCACAAAGTCGCTGTTGTTCATAAAGGGATTGAGGGAGTCAGCCGTCAGGTTTACAAGTCTTTTTTATTTGATTCTGCAAAACAGATTTTTCAGGGTTTTATTTCTATAGAAAAACCAGCGCAAAAATCAGACACAAGTCAACTGAGTAAAAACTTTTTATTTGGAAAAGGAGCGTTTGCCATGGCTTTCCCTGAGCTGGATATATCAGCAGATGATGTGAAAGCCACTCATGGAGCCACCGTTTCTCCTTTTGCAAAAAACAGGGATCTTATTTTTTATCTGCAATCAAGGGGTATAGAGCCTTTTCAGGCTTTACATCTTGTTTTATCAGGACTTATAGAAGAAATCTTATCCTGTCTTCAAGCCAATACAAAATCCATTTTAAAATCTTTTATAACACAAAAATTACATTCTTTGGAAAACACAATAAAAAGAGAATTTTATAATCATCCGTTAAAAAAAAGTCATGGGTAATATTTCCTTTAAAGATTTAAGAAAAAGATTCCCTCAAATTGCCTTTATGGATAGTAAGGGGGAAGCTTATCTTGATAGCGCTTCCACCTCATTAAAACTGGATGTGGTTTTTGATGTTATGAAAAATTTTTATGAAACAGGAGTCTCCAATGTCCATAGAGGAGAGCATCATTTAAGTTTGCAAGCTACTGAAAAGTATGAACAGGCGCGCGCCACTGTTGCAGGTTTTTTAGGGGCTGATGATCCTTCAGAAATCATCTTTACCAGAGGCTCTACAGAAAGTTTAAACTTCCTGGCTGAAACTTTGAGTGAACATTTAAAACCCGGAGATGAAATTTTAGTGAGTGAGATGGAGCATCATTCTAATTTTATCCCCTGGCAAAGTCTTTCAAAAAAAATAAATGTAAATTTTAAAGTTATCCCTGTGAACAAAGAGGGAGATTTGGATCTTGAAGCTTTTAAAAAACTCTTAAGCTCTAAAACAAAAATTTTATCCCTCACCCATGTTTCCAATGTAACAGGAGTGATAAACCCCTTGAAGGAGATTATTCCTCTAGCCCGAAAAACAGAGGCTGTTATAATTAT
Source organism: Bdellovibrionales bacterium (assembly GCA_965116175.1). GTDB lineage: Bacteria > Bdellovibrionota > Bdellovibrionia > Bdellovibrionales > UBA1609 > JACOND01. Next base: position 1,465,456 of record OZ220490.1, read on the forward strand.
TGATTCGGCTCAGTCTGTTTCTTTTTTACCCATAAATGTTAAAAAAATGGATTGTGATTTTTTAGTGTTTTCCGGACACAAAATTTTTGCCCCCTCAGGAATTGGTGTTTTATATGGTAAAAAATCCTGTTTGGAAAAACTCTCTCCTTACCAAAAAGGAGGAGGAATGATTTTTAAAGTCTCCATAGATCATGTGGATTGGGCTGACATTCCTTACAAATTTGAAGCGGGAACTCCTTTTATTGAAGGAGCTTTGGCCTTAGCTGAAGTTTTATCCTTCTTAAAGAAAGAAGTGGATTTTACAAAGATCTTAAAATGGGAAAAAGAGCTTGTAGCGCAAGCTGAGGATTCTCTTTCCGACATTCCTGGTCTCTGCATTATAGGTCCTAAAAACAATCGCTCTAATATACTGTCTTTTATAATAGAGGGCTTAAGTTCTGTGGATGTGTCCTTTATTTTAACAAAACAAAAATTAGCCCTTAGAGCCGGCCACCACTGCTGTATGCCGCTTATGGATAAATTGGGTTTACAATCCGGCACTGTGCGAGCTTCATTTTCTGTTTATAACTGTAAAGAGGATATAGAAGCTTTAAAAAAAGGGATAATAAAAGCTTTGGATATTTTAAAAGTCTAAATTTCTATTTTTTTATTTTAGACTACCCTAGTTTTTGAGCTTTTATATACATTATTTTTAAACTCAAGATGACTTAAGCTAAACTATTAAGGCAGTTTGTTATCAATATGAAAAACAAGTATTTTATCCGTTCCTGTCCTTCTGAGAAGAAATTTAGAGAGATTGTCAAGTCTTTTTCTGTTGATTTAACAGCAACATAAACAGATACTCACTCAGTTCAATAAAATACAAAAAGCGCAAAATTTAAACTGCAGTAACCTAAAAAATCAAATGGGCTAAAAAAGAAACCAAAAACTTGCAAATGCCAGCAGGATCATTATACAATTGGAAGAGCCTTTAAAAAAATAAATTTGATAAACTGTTATGAATATTGCCAAAGAAGATATTTTAGTTCGTGTAATGAGGACTCCCAATCCTCTGGCTGTTAAATTGGTTGTTAACTTTCCTTTAAAGGAAGAGGGAAAAGCCTCTTTTACAAACAAAAATGAGGTCTCCGACATACCGCTTTTTTTAAATCTTTTCAGTATTTCCGGGATGCATCAACTCCATGTTTTTGAAAATCAAATCACCTTAAGCCATGACGGATCTCTTGACTTTGAAGAGGTAGGTATATCTGCTGGAAAAATTATAAAAGATTTTGGCTCTGATCATAATCCAAATTTTTTAATCCCTGAAGAGGGAAAGAAAAAAAGAGAGCTCAGCCAGCTCCCTGAAATGCACCGCAAGGCGGAAGAGATTTTAGACCGCACTGTCCGTCCTGGCCTTCAGGCTGATGGAGGGGATTTAGAAATTGTCTCCTTTGAAGGCAATAAGGTGGAAATATCATACGAAGGGGCTTGCGGCGGATGCCCCAGCTCTTATATGGGAACCCTGGATGCTATTGAAAATATCCTTCGTTATGAGCTTCAAAACGAAAAAATTGAAGTTTACCCTGTATAATCATACGGATCCTGTTTGAACTTTCCAGCCGATGTATTTTTATCACTTCCACTTGATAAAAAAGGTTCATGATACTTTAACAACATCCAAAATAACTCTCATCCATTTCCACTTCTCCCTCTTCAAAAATATTTTCCTTTTCACAATACTCCGGAATTTTTATTCTTAAATTCTATTCACACACATTCTACTCACTCCGGAAAATAAAGCTATATGGCAAGCAGTTAAAGCTCCTGCAAATAACTTAATAATTTCCCGAAATTTCTTCTCAGAAATGTGGGAACGGATAAAATACTTATTTTTCATGTAAATACAATAGGTCAATCAACTTTTAAGTCAACTTAAAGTACCATGAACCAATATTTTATTTAATGTAACAAAAGCAGGACATTAAACCATTTTTATTTATGCTATTTCCGTTTTCTGTATAAAAAGACTAAAATTTTAAAAAGGCAGGAAAATGAAAACAAAAATATTTTACAAATTAAAAATTTCTCTCTTTAAAAAAGCGGCTTTAATCTTTTTTTTATTATTTTTTGCTTTATTTGCTTTTGCTGATCGCTACTCTCATTTAGAGCTTTTTGCCCAAACTTTAAACCTTATTAAAGTTAACTACTTTAAACCTATCCAAATAAACACCCTTGTTTATGGAGCTATAAAGGGATTATTAAGAGAAGTTGATCCTCATTCCCTCTTTTTATTTCCAAAAGATTTTGAAAAACTACGAAAGGAAACAACAGGACAATTTTACGGTTTGGGAATTGAAGTGGAAAAAAAAGATGATTTTTTAATTATTATCTCTGTTCTTGCAAACTCCCCTGCAAAAAAAGCTGGTTTGCAACAAGGAGATAAAATTCTTAAAATCAACAATAAAATTGTAAAAGACTTTAATGCCAATGAGTTTAACCAATTTCTAAAAACAAACCCTAGTAAAAATTATAAAATGATGGTGTTGCGAAAAGGATACAGCAAAGCTCTTATTTTTCGTATGAATCCCAGTCGTTTAAAAATAAAGTCTGTTTCCTTTAAAGAATTAAAAGAAGATTTGTTTTATATTCGCATTTATTACTTTTCTGAGAAAACTCTTTTCGAAATTAACAGTTTTTTTAAAAACAAAAAAATAAAAGGCTTGCTTTTGGATTTAAGAGGAAATCCAGGGGGTATTCTTGAACAATCTATCAAAGTGGCGGATTTGTTTTTAAATGAAGGTTTGATTGTCCGTTATAAAATAAAAACAAATAAAGAAGCAAAAAAATTTTCAGCCCATTACTCAAATACTCTGGTTGGCTCTTTTCCTCTGGTTGTTCTAATTGATGAATATTCTGCCAGCGCCAGCGAAATTGTTGCTGGAGCTTTAAAAGATCATAAGAGAGCTGTGCTTATAGGAAGAAAAACTTTTGGAAAAGGCTCAATTCAACATGTTTTTCATCTCAAAGATAACCATGCCTTAAAGCTCACTGTAGGAGAGTACCAAACTCCATCGGGAAAATTTATTCACAAAGTAGGAGTTGAGCCTGATATTAAGATTGATAAGCAAAAAGCAAAAATAAATACAAAAATTTTATCTGCAAAATCTATTTTAAAAGATCCTGAAATTTATCAAGCCTTTAATGTTCTGGAAAATAAATTAAAAACTCAATAAATTTTTATGTCATCAAACACTTAATTCTATTTAATTTCCGTTTTTATGCTTTTATTACACTGAGTAAACATAAAAAATACAAAAAAACAGAAACTTTAAATAGGATTAAAGTATCACAATTCCATTAATTTATAATATTGGCTTTATCTATAAGATAAGCAATCACTTTTTGCCTTGTTAAATTAAAAAGAAAATTATCCCAGTATTTGTCTTGTTTGAGTTTTTTCTTCATATCTTCTGGTTTTTTTGTTGGAAAAGATTCCCTAAGTGATTTGTTAATATCCTCTTCTGTTACTTTTATTTTAAGATCATGGATAAGCTGTTCCATTAAATAGCTGATGTGAAGGCTCTCTTTGGCCTCTTTTTCAAATACAGGGTCTTTGTCCTTAAGAAAAGTTTCCTGCTCAGCGGCTGGCATTTTATATTCCTCCAACCTTTTTCTTGCATTTTCTTTTAACTTTTTCTTTTGCTCTTTAATCAAAACTTTAGGAATCTCCACAGGATTTTTTTCTGCCAGCTTTTGAACAAGGTTATTTTCCATCTCCTCTTTGGCCTTTTGCTCCAAATTTTTTTCAAGATCCTCTTTTACTTTTGCTTTAAGCTCTTTTAGAGTTGCCAGTTTAAATCTTTTTGCCAATTCATCGTTTAATTCAGGTACCTTTTTGTTTTTAAAAGTCTTTAACTTGACCTTCACACGCATATCAAGCCCTGCAATATCAGGATTAGGATGTGTTTTTTGAAATTTAAAATCAAACTCTTTCTCTTCATTAAAATTAAGTCCCATAAGGCAGTTGTCAAAACCTGGAGCCAGCATATCCTCGCCAACCTGTAATAAAAGATTTGGATAATTCAATTTTTTTTGTTTTTTGGAAACAGCTGTTAAATCAATAGTAAAAAAATCACCTTTTTCAAGTGGACCTCTTTTGAGAGAATCTATGAATGTTGCACAGGACTGTCTTAACTTTTCAAGAGTGTTTGACACTTCCTCCTCTTTTATTTGTGTGTTTGGTTTTTTCACCTCTAAACTTATATAATGTTCAACTTTGACTTGAGGGTGAACCTCCACTTCAAGTAAAAATTTACAGTTTTTGCCCTCTTGCAAATCAAGATTGAGAAGAACAGGAGGGCCAGCAGGACGAATTTGATTTTCACTTAAAACCTTGGGATAAAAAGAACGGAACAAATCATCCATTACAGCTTCATGGGCGTGGACTTTATAAGTTTGTTTTAAGGTTTGTAAGGGAATTTTACCTTGACGAAATCCAGGCATTTTAGCTTTTTTCTGAATTTTTTGATAGTTTTTTGAAAAACAATTTTCCACTTCATTTGCAGGCACAATAAATTCAAGTTTTCTTTTTAGACCTTTTTCCTCTTTAATTAAGCTTTCCATATTTTCTCCCTGTTTTTGAAAAGCCATGCTAAAATTTTATCTGATTTTTTTCAAGAAAAATCATAGCTATAAATTAAAAAAGTGCGAATTTTAAGGCTGAAAAAAGCCTTATTCAAAAAAGGCCAGCTGCCCCTCTAATTGAGAGTAAGGAAATTTTAAAGCATTTCTGCCGGAAAGCTTAACCAGCTCTTTAACATCTGATGTAGAAAAAGAGTTCTTCTTTAAAATATGGACAAAGAGCTCACCACAGTGGCGGGCATCAGCTTCTGCCCTGTGAAATTCATTGGAGTCAATATTCAAATAACTGCAAAGAGTGGAAAGCTTATAATTGGCAAGACCTGGAAAACTTTTTCTTGCTAGTTGACAGGTATCTAAAACCAAACCCCTAGGGGCTGGTGTTCGGTGTTCTTCTATAGCTCTCAATAAAAATTGAAAATCAAAGGGGGCATTATGAGCCACCAGCAAACTCTCAGAACAAAATTCAGCAAAGGAAGGCAGGATATCTTCAATAGCTGGCTGTCCCTTTAGCATTTCATCTGTAATTCCATTTACAGCGCTAGCTTGTTCAGGCACAGGTGAATCAATGGAAACAAGCTGTTGAAAAATTTCTTTAACTTCACCCTCTACAAAACGGACAGCCCCTATTTCAACAATATGATCCAAATGACTTAAAGTCCCTGTAGTTTCCAAATCAAAACTTATAAATTCCATAAGAAACCACCTTAAACCAAATTTCTTAAATTTAAAATCTGCTTTGTGTCAGAGCTATTTCACAAAAATAAATTCTCCAAATCTTTTCAAATGAAATTCATCTTAATATTTCTTGTTTAAAAATTGAATCTTTTACACCTGACAGGCTCTTGACACATTGCCAAGCTGTTCCGCTAAATTCCGCAAACCAACTTTATTCTTTATGATTTTTCTGCTATTTTCTATCATGGGTTACCTTATTTATGTTTTGATAGATCTACATCCTTATCAAAACGAGTAACCCTGATCTTTTCAACTAGTGTCAAATCATGTCTTAACTAGTACATTTTACCATATATCAAGCTAATTTTTAAGAGCCATTCTCTCCCATTTTAGAGCCTCATTAGAATCTAAATCAACATTTCCATTTCCTGCGCCATACGAAGCTAACATGAGCTGAGCTTGAGCCAAGCCTTTCTTTGCAGCTAACAATATCAATTCAAAAGCTTTTTTTTCATCTTGAGGAACTTCCTCCCCCTCAGCATACATATCAGCCAAGTTATATAGCGCCTCAGCTAAGCCTTGCTCTTCTCCTGCTATACTCCACCATTTTACAGCCTGTTTAAAATCTCCCTTATTATAAGATAGATAAGCGAAACGGTTTTGAGCCTGGGCAAGCCCTTTTTCTGCCGCGCTTAACAGCAGTTTTGAAGCTTCTTCCTGATTTTTTGCAATACCATGCCCACGATAATACATACCAGATAAATAAAACTCAGCGAGAACATCACCCTTTTCAGCCGAAGAAGACATATACTGAAATGCCCCTTGAACATCATTCATATAGTTGGCTAATATGTAAGCCCATTGAAATTGTGCAGCGGCAGTTTTTTTGTTAAGATTATCCTCTTCTCGCGCTATACAGTTAGAGTCCCTGCAATTTATATTTTGACCCATATTCAGGTCGACATCAGCTATTTTTTTAAGACTTTCTAACTCTCGGGCTATACAGCTAAAATCCTTGCAATTTATATTTTTATCTATATTTTCCGTGATAAACTCATGCAAATAACCAGGATATAAAGCGCTTAATGTATTGCCGCTTCCACTAAGGAAAACGGCATTCACCTCTCCCTTTCTATCAAGCACAGGACTGCCAATTAGTCCCGATAAAACCGAATAACTGGCATAAAAAAAATCGTCAGAGTCCTGTCCTCTCCTTCTTATATCCTGAAGAGAATTTTTAGCAAGATAAGCGCCTGGGACAAAAAAACTGTCCGGAGCTTCTAAGGGGCTCTCTCTTACTTTCAAAAAGTTTGAAACCGCTTTTTCTGTTTCCATAAGAACCAGACGAGAGGACACAGCCTGAATGTGCTTTATTTTTAGCAGCTCAGGTTTGTCTCTTTGTGATAAACGAATAGATTTAATGTCATCATTATTTTGTAAGATGGAAAAAACGACATGAAAATCAGTAAGAAAAATATTAGATCTCTTGAGGTCCATAGGTCCTATAAAAAAACCTGCTCCCTCATCTTTGATTATCCCGCCGGCAACAAGATAGCCTATATTCCAAATAGAGTCTTTGGACTTCTTTACTTCCTGAGGTATTTCACCATTGTCAAGATGAGATATATCATCATTTGCAGAAGAACGAGAGGAATTGGAGCTATAAAAAGAAAATGAAGAAGCAAAGGGGTTAGTATACCTTGTCTGCTGAACCGGACTAGGGCCTTCCCCAAATACAAAAGGCGCGGCAAAAAGGAGATTCAAAACAAAAAAACATGGAATGATTGGACTAAGTAAAAACATATAAAACTTTTTATTAAAAAAATACATGGTGCACCCCCTTAAGAGAATTGGAAATACTATAAATAAACAGCCTGTTTATTTATAATCTATTAAAATTATATGTAATATTCAGAAAAATAAAAATAAAATGAAGGATTTTTAATTCTAGCCTCAAAAACCAAATGTTTGATTTTCTCATTTGCATTTCAATTATAACTTCAGTTGAACTTTTGCTGCAAAATAAAATCTCTTCTAACTTTTTAAATAAACTGGTGTTTTTGATTTTAAAATCAACTTTGTAAAGCTTAGCAAATTCTATAAAAAATTAAATGCATTAGGTTTTTCCAGCATTGAGATAAAAATTATACATTTTAAATGTTTATTCCTAATCTTATTCTTGCTTATACTTTTATCTTTATAGATGGAAATTTTAAATAGGGTTATCCATCCTAATTACTGAAAAGTTCTCTCAAAAAATGTTTTATTACCTGTATCAACCTGCTCCCCATTATAAAAAAGCTGGATAGAGCCGCGATTTTCATCAAAACGCAGGTAAATACTCTCTTTAGCCTTAATATAGAACCAAACAGAAGGTTGAAGAGTTTTTGTAAAAGTAGACTTTTGATCCACCTTAAAATAAACCTCCAGAGGTTCAGAGGATTTAATAAGAATATCTTTTATAAATGCAGCATTCTTGATCTGATGAAAAAGAGTTTGATTTTCCGGTAAACCGGCTTGTGCAGATTCAACGGCCGTATTTTGAGTTTCTACATTCTGATCTTCATGGGTTATATTTTTTTTTGTCCCTTTTATATTTTGGACGCTCTCATGCTTTACAGATTTTCTTCCTAAATAATCCTCCATTTCTGTTCTAGTCATATCTTTTTTAGAGCTGTTCAGGATCCAAATAGAAATTTGGAAAATGATAAACAAACCCAGCAAAGGCAAAATGTACTTTAAATAACTTCGCTCTTTTTTATCATCCTTATTGTTTTCCTCATTTTTTTTCACACTATTGTTATCTTTTTCATTTTCCTCCTTAATTTCTTTAAAAAGCTCCTGAACATCCAAACCCAAAAAAAGAGCATAAGTTTTAATAAAACCTTTTAAAAAAACAGGAGAGATAGAAGCTCTTCCCTCTTCAATATCTTCCAAAATTGAAGGTTGAATTCTTGTGATTTCAAAGACCTGCTCATAGCTCAAACCCTTCCGATCTCTTACAAGTTTTAAACGATGCCCTATTTTAGAATAATCCATAATATTCTGTAATATTGATTAATATATTGAACTTTACCAGTAATGTTTGGTAGATAAAATTACTGTAAACCCGGAATCAAGAAATCTCTTTTAAAAGTTTTTTTGCTTTTTTATGTTTAACCCCTTTTTGGACATTCTGTAAAAAGAGGTTTAAATGGTATCTGGCTCTATTTTTATCCCCCTTTTTAATATAAAGCTGCCCAAGAGCTAAATGTCCTTCATAAGCAAAACGTTCCTTATACAGATCCTGATCACATAAAGGTTGCTCTTTTTTGCAAATCTGAAGGGACTTTTTTAAAAGTTTTTCAGAATCTTCCAATAAATCTAAGGCCATTTCTGTTTTTCCAAGAAGTAAATGAGTCAAACAGTTTTTTCCCGGTGGAGTGGAAAAAACCTCCATCAAAAATGTTTTTGCCTTCACATACTGCCCCTTTTCATAATAAGCCAAACCTTTGGAAAATAAAATTTTTAATTTATTAGGATAGGTGAGATCCTTTTCGGCTTTTTTAAGCATCTTCAAAGATTGATCCATTTGATTTAAATCAATATAAATACGCGCTATATTTACATAGGCTTCTGTAAAATCAGGTCTTTGTTTTAATATTTTTTTCAATTCTATAGAAGCTTTCTTATATTGATTCATGGAATAATACACTGTTGCCAAAGTATGACGAACTAAAAAATCCTTGGGATTAAATTCTATAGCTTTTAACAAATGATTAAGCGCCCTGGGCTTATCACACTGTTTGTTAATAAGTTCAACAGCAATTTGATGATGATATCTGGATTTTTTTATGTTCTTTTCCTGATTTACACAAGAAGTCAAAAATAATAAGCTAATAAAAAAAACAAAACGACTCATAACCCTATTCTGCAATTTAAAAAATCTCCTGTGAAGAAAAAAACAACTGCAATTCTCTTTTTGCGCTGGAAAGAGAATCACTGCCATGAACAGCATTCTCTCCAATGCTGTCCCCATATTTATAGCGTATTGTTCCAGGGCGGGCTTTTTTTGGATCTGTATCCCCCATAATCTCACGCACTCTGGCAACGGCATTATCCCCCTGAAGAGCAAGAACAATCACAGGTGAAGAACTTACAAAATTCACTAAATCTTGAAAAAAAGGCCTTTCTTTATGCTCCTGATAGAATTCTTCACACAGATTTTTTGAAATATTGATCATCTTCAATCCCATAAGATTTAAACCTTCCTCCTGAAATTGTTGTATAATGGCTCCAGCCTTTTGTTTTTTCATAGCATTAGGCTTTATAAGAGCAAATGTTTGTTCCATAAATTTCTCCCTTTATTGCATCAACATTTCTTTAGCTGAAACAGCCAAATGAGCTGGATTGTAAACCAACTGACATCCGGCTCTTTTAAGTGCTTTAAATTTACTATCCACTCCCCCTCGGCCTCCACTGATAATAGCACCCGCATGACCCATACGGCGTCCTGGAGGAGCTGTTTTCCCAGCAACAAAAGCCACAACAGGTTTTTTAAATTCCTGCTGTATGTAATCTGCAGCCTCTTCCTCTGTAACCCCCCCAATTTCACCAATCAAAATAAGGCCTTTAGTCTCCTCATCTTTATTAAAAAGTTTTAAAATATCAACAAAGTCTGATCCTTTAACAGGATCACCACCAATACCCACACAAGAGCTTTGTCCCATACCTAAACAACTGGTTTGCCAAACAGCTTCATAAGTCAGCGTTCCTGAGCGGGACAGAATACCCAGACTTCCTTTTTTATGGATATAACCAGGCATAATACCAATTTTACATTCCCCTGGAGTTATAACCCCAGGACAATTAGGACCTATAAGGCGTGTTTGACTTCCTTTAAGGGCCTGTTTGACTTGGACCATATCTAAAATGGGGATCCCCTCTGTAATACAAACCACTAACTCAACTTCAGCCTCAATGGCCTCAATAATAGCCTGAGCAGCAAAAGGGGCAGGAACATAAATCATGGAAGCCGTGGCTTTTGTTGCCTCTACAGCTTGTCTGACTGTATTAAAAACCGGTTTATCCAAGTGAACGCTGCCCCCTTTTCCCGGAGTGACTCCAGCAACAAGTTTTGTTCCATACTGCAAAGCCTGTTCACTATGAAAAGTCCCATGCTTTCCTGTAAAACCCTGACAAATCAATTTTGTATTTTTATCTGCTAAAATAGCCATTATTTTATTTTTGAAACCTCCACCACTTTTTTTGCCGCTGAATCCAAATTATCAGCTATCATTAAATTCAAAGAGGATTTTCTTAATATTTCCATGCCCTCTTTTGACTTTGTTCCCTCTAAACGAACCACAAGAGGAACATTAAGTTTTATATCTTCAACAGCTTTTAATAAAGCCGAGGCAATCACATCACAACGCATAATTCCACCAAAAATATTAATCAAAATACTTTTAACTTCTTTGGACTTCAAGATGATCTCAAAGGCCTTTTTTACTTTCTCCTCTTCAGCCCCACCGCCAACATCCAAAAAGTTGGCAGGATTTCCTCCATAAAGCTTGATCATATCCATAGTGGCCATAGCAAGACCCGCTCCGTTGACCATGCAGCCAATTTCACCATCCAATTTTATAAAGGACAGACCTTGAGACAAAGCCTCCTTCTCAGCCAGATTTCTCTCCTGAGATTCATAAATGGATTTTAAATCCTCGTGACGGTAAAAGGCATTCTCATCAAAACTCATTTTTCCATCCAAAGCGATAAGATGCCCCTCTTCCGTTTGAACAAGGGGATTGATCTCAACAAGGCTGGCATCCTTTTCAGTAAAAAGTTTATAAAGATTTCGACATAAAGAATAAATTTGTTTGATTTCCTCTTTTTTGGAAAAAGCTAAAAACTCAGCTATTTCCCAAGCTTGCCAAGAGGAAAATCCAAAAACAGGATGAATTTTTACCTTTAAAATTTTTTCTGGAAACTTTTCACTCACCTCTTCAATGTCCATACCCCCTTCCGGAGAGGCCATAAAAATCACTTGAGAGGAAGCGGGATCAAGCAAAACAGACAAATAATATTCTTTTTTAATGGCACAGCCTTTTTCAACTAAAACCCTGGAAACCAATTCCCCTTTTTGAGAAGTCTGTGGGGTGATAAGATAATTGTTTAAAAGATGGCTTGCAGCCTGCTCCACCTCTTCAGGGCTTTTGACAATTTTTATTCCACCCGCTTTACCACGGCCTCCGGCCAGTATCTGAGCTTTTACGGCGAAAAGTTTGCCTTCCAGCTGACGGGCTGACTGAAGAGCCTCTTTTGGACTCTTTACTGTTTTAGAATCTAAAACAGGGATGGAGTATTTTTTAAAAAAATCTTTGGACTGATATTCTGCTATATTCACTTCAATAAATCTTTCATCTCAATAATGAGTTTTCTGACGGAGTTCGCTGACTCTTTAAATTGACTTTGCTCCTCGGTATTTAATGGTATTTCTATAATTTTTTCAAGCCCCTTTCCACCCAGTTGACAAGGAACTCCAACAAAAATACCACTTTCGCCATACTCCCCCTGCAAAAAAGCTGCACAAGGCAAAATACGCTTTTGGTCCTTTAAAATAGCCTCCACCATTTCCACAGCCCCAAGAGCTGGAGCATAGTGAGCAGAACCTGTTTTTAAAAGAGAAACAATTTCCCCACCCCCTTTTTTGGTTCTTTCTATAAGATCCTCCTGATCTTTTTTATTCACAAAAACATCAAGAGGGATAGATCCCACTGTGCAATAACGGGTTAAAGGAACCATGCTATCCCCATGACCGCCAAGAACCAAAACAGAAATATCCTGCACAGAGCAGCTGAGCTTTTCAGCTACAAAAGCTTTAAATCTCGCGGAATCCAAAACACCAGCCATACCAAGAATTTTTTCCCTTGAAACCTGCAAAATCTGCTGAGCCAGAGAGACCATGGCATCCAAAGGATTTGAAACCACAATAAAAATAGAATTAGGGCTATGTTTTTTGAGTGAATCACAGATTTTCTGCATAATTTCAGCATTTTTTATAAGAAGATCCCCTCGGCTCATCCCCGGTTTTCTTGGCAGACCTGCCGTTATAACCACAATGTCCGAGTCTTCAGCCAGAGTGTAACTGGAGCCACCCTTGATGCAGATATCAGAGCCCACAGCAGGGCTGGCTGAAAAAAGATCCAAAGCCCTTCCTTTGGCAAGGCCATCATTAACATCTATGAGACAAACATCAGCCAGGTCTTTTGATAAAATCCAATGAGCGCAACTTGATCCTACAAAACCGCTTCCTATAACAGTCACTTTTTTTCTCTTGTGAGGCATATATCTTCTTTATAGGAAAGGAATCAAAAAAACAAGTTTTGAATTTAATAAAATGTAAACATTTTAGATTCCATAATAGATTTATCTTCCAAACAGAAAAAATGTGTCTTTAACCTAATTACAAGAGAGCTTAAACCGGCTCTGCATCAAAAAGATTTTGAAGAATTTGATTTTGAACAGGGATGGAACTGGTTAAAAAATTTAGATTTATCAATGTCAGAGTATATTTTAAAATTCGCCTTTCCTCTCATTTTTTTAGATACTTTTTTATTTAGAAAAAAAGACTCTTTGCTTTATTCAATAGCTAAGGCCGCCGCAAGCGGCTCATAAGCCCATTAGCTGTCACGATTCCGGATGGAGAGAAGGCAACACCACCAGCACGCAGCATGCGCGCCGTCCATGTGTTGCACGTATTGAACAGATGAAACTCTCCTTTTGCGTGATAAAAATAGCTGTTAGAATAAAGACCGTGGGAGATAGATTCAGCGCGACCTCCAGATGGGCGTTCAAATTCTGCTGCAATGGCTTGAACGAGACTCTGGAACCCAGACTTGGTTAAACCTATAGAGATCACTTCAAGCCCCTTGCCATCGTCCTTTGGTGGGGCCTGAAACGCAGCTATGTGCATGATTGCGGGTGTTGGCACCAGCACAGCGGCAAGAGTCATCTCAAGAGTTTTCTCTTTCGCCTGATAGTAGTCACGGTCACCCCAGCCAAACTCAAAGAATGCAGCGCCCGGAAAATCAGCCATCTCAGGAATAGTGCCAGTGACAGCCAGGGCAGGCGCAGGCACGACAATGGCAGTGTGCCAGCCGTTGCTAACAACATGGACAAGATGGGTATGCGAGTCTGTATCATCTGGAGACAAGGCAGCCCCACAGGCAATAAACCAAATGGCAGAAAATATGAGTATAAGCTGTGATAGAATTTTTAAATGGAGGCAGTCTGTGTAGATTTTATTCGTATCCACACAGCTCCCCTTTTTGATTTATAGTCAACTGCTTACCAAAATGAGTGATTGCCCCAATACTAAAATTATTGCAATCACACCAGCCAGCCATTGGTATACAGGCAGTAAAATTAGCCGTTGTTAAAGCGCTTAAACCTGATTCCAGATCACAGGAATCGCCGTAGTTTGTGTCATTGCAAATTTCAATATTATCTGTAGAAACACCAAGAGATGAACTATCGCAGTTATAATAAAGAAAACCACTTTTAAAGTTTTTTTTACAGGGGCTGCTGCCGGGATCAGGATATCTACTACAACAATTTACTGTTGAAGAGGCATCCGTTCCTACAGAAGCGTAAACTTTTCCCTTTGGCCTGTATCCTATGGCATAAATGTATTGATGATAATAACCATCACTATTTTTGGCCATATTCATAACTTTAACAACCTCTGCTATTTCCGACTTTGTCCATGACGATGCGGTTTTTTTATGAAAACTCCCATAAGATATAATAGCTATTGAACCCAATAGGCCAATAATAGACACTGATACAAGCAGTTCAATTAAAGAAAAACCTTTTTTAAATTTCATAGGTCTCCAAACCTTATTATTTTATACCAATCCTGTTTGAAAATTCAGAGTTTTATAACAGGGAAAAATCCGAAACGAGATTCAGTCCCTCATTTTCCTGTATTCCAAAAACAGAATCCTTAACAAATCACACACACTTAAACTATAGTTAAATATATTTAATTTTTTTAAACTTTGCAAATTTTTTAATTAAATATATTTCCCAAATAAACAAAATCAACATAACATCCTTTCAAAATAAGGAAATGTATGTTATAATCTTAGGTTTATTTTACATGAAAAGGAAATCCCATCCAAAAAAAGGAAATATATTTTAAGCTTGAAAGACTTAATGTTTAGAACTTAAATTTTAAAAGAAGGTTTTTATGACAAAGACTACAAAATGGTTTAAGAATAAAAGAGACCAGGTAGCTAAAGCTTTAAAAAAGGACAGTGTTTTGATTTTAGCCAGCCAACCTGAATATTTCAGACAAGTGGATATAAAATACCCCTACCGCCAGGACAGCAACTTTTATTATCTAACAGGCTTTGAACAAGCCTCTTCTGTATTTTTATTATTTCCCTCAGCCCAATCCATTCTTTTTGCTCCTGAAAGAGATCCTGTTAAAGAACTATGGGATGGCCCTACCTATGGCATAAAGGAAATCAAAAAGAAGTTTCTGATTGACGAAGTTTTTCCCCTTTCTGAATGGGATAAGATTCTCCCTCGTCTATTAAAAGGAAAATCAAAGCTCCTTTATGATAAAACCAATCCTTTTTTTGATAAAAAATTAAAATCTTTTAAAGTAAAATTTTCCTCGGCAGGAGAATTTCTTAAAAAATTCAGAAGAATTAAAGATAAAATAGAAATATCTTTAATTCAGTCAGCTATTTCTGTTAGCATTTATGCTCACAAACAGGTGGCAAAGGCTTTAAAACCTGGCATTAACGAAAGAGCATTGCATGGTATTTTCCTAAAATCCATTATGGAAAAAGGCTCTTCCAAAGAAGCTTATGGGGGGATTTTTGGTTGTGGAGAAAATGCAACTGTTCTTCATTACATAAATAATGATTCTATATGTAAAAAGGGAGAGCTGTTGCTTGTGGATGCCGGGGCAGAAAAACATTATTACAGTTCTGACATAACCCGTGTCTATCCCGTAAATGGAAAATTCAGCAAAAGTCAAAAAAAACTTTATGAAAGACTTCTTGTATTACAAAAGAATCTCATAAAAGAGGTCCAGCCAGGAGTCTCCCTGATAAGTATCAACCAGAAAATGTATGAAGGGATAACAAAGATAATGATGGATTTTAGGTTTCTAAAAGGCTCTTTTAAAGAAAACATGAATAAAAAATCTTATAAAAAATACTGTCCTCATTCTGTTGGACACCTTTTAGGTTTGGATGTCCATGATGTCTCATTTAAAAAAGGGGAAACAGCCATTTTAGAGCCGGGCATGGTGTTAACCATTGAACCAGGGGTTTATATTTCCAAAAAAGACAAAAAAGCTGAAAAAGATTTAAAGGGCCTGGGGCTTAGAATTGAAGATGATATTCTTGTCACACAAACAGGACAAAAAAATCTCACAAAAGCAATGCCTAAAGAAGTTTCTGAAATAGAACAACTTTGCTCCTGAGTTTTTACTTTTGAAAAACAATCCAATTATTTTTTAAAGCCATTTTTTTAAGTCTTTTCTCTGCAGAAAAGTTTTCATTCTCCCTGTCTGCTGAATGAACAACAAAAGGCGCTTCAGCCATCTCCAGCAAAGGAATATCCGAAGATGTATTTCCTCCAGCTAAAAAACAGGGGATTCCCTTATTGTGTTTTAAAAAAACCTCAGCTTTAAATCCAGCAATAGGCGCCGGTCTTAACAGCTCTTCCGTAATTATACTCTCTTCCAGTTTTGTTTGGACACCTAAAACACCATCTACCGGCAGGTTATAAAGTTCAACAGCTGCTTCAACAAGCCACTGCACAGAGGCTGTTACAATAAAAACTTTCATGCTTTTTTGCTTTATATATTTTAGCAATTCTCTTTGAAACGGGAAAATATGAAGAGATGTTTCACTTAAAGCTTTATGGCAATAAGACTTAAACTCCTGAAGTGTAAATCCAGCCTGTCTCTCTGCAAAAAGCTCACACCTTTTATAACGAAAGCCATCACTCCTATAACGGAGATCTAACAGATCACTTAAATCTCGTAAATTATTTTTTATTTCATACTCCAAAAGAATATTGTTGGCGTCTTCAGGCCAGAGTGTTCCATCCGCATCCATAGCCACAAGATTTTTAGATAAAGGCCTTTTATCAATTTTCTTTTTTAACACATTCAAAAGTTTATCTTCTTGTTGAAATCTCAAAGTTTTCCCTTTCTTTTAAATACAGATAATAAAATTTAATATTTACAAGCTTTTTTAAATATATTGTCCCTGTTTGATTATAGTGAAATTTGAGAATTTTTAAAGATCTCTTTTAAGATGAATAAAACGAACGCCCAGGTTTGATCATAGTGAAATTTGAGAATTTTTAAGAATCTATAACAGAGAAATAAAAGATCAGTTATAACAATATATACTGGTTTGTTTGAAATGTGAGATTTTTCAAAACAGAGAAGAATATACCACTTCATCCATTAGGGTAAAAAGTAAACAGTTCAGACATACATTTTATCACAGAGCAGACTTTCAGTCGCTCAACGCCAAAGCCGAACTCACTTTTTACTCCCTTACTCTAATAGAGGTCTGATTTTTGCATTAACAAAAGATTTCAAACAGGCCAATACAACAACAAGTTCTAAAGAGCTTAAAAAATAAGCCATAAATCAGGAGTTTTCAAAAAAGCGACTATAACTGTAAAAATTTATCAACTATTAAAAAAAACTCTTTTCAAATAAGGTCTTTTTGAGTTATATCTTACAGCCATGATTTACTTTGTATCCATTATCCATGCTCTGACCTGTATTTTTATTGTGATTTTCATTTTGCTTCAGGACCCAAAAGGCGGGGTTTTAGGCAGTCTTGGCGGTGGGAGCAGTAAGTCTTTTTTTGGATCTGAAGGAGCCTCACCCTTTTTAGTAAATGTTACAAAATGGCTTGCGATTTTCTTTGCCTGCACTTCTTTTTACCTGTCTTATATAAGCTCACAAAAAGACAGCAGTTTGATGGCTCAGCCGGATAATGCGCAAACAGAAGCCCTTAAAGATATTCAAAAAGGAGAACCATCTCCTGATGCAACACAGACACAAAATCCCTCTGATAATATACAGGATCAGGCTCCATCTGACACAAAAGCTAAACAGACTCCTTTTGAAAATATAAAAACTGAACAAACTTCTCCTGAAACCAAATAAGCGGATTTGTTTAAATTAGACTTAAGTATTTACTTTTTAATCCAACAGCTTAAATATTTATTAAATGTCTTTTTATTTTGACTGCGCTTAACATTAAACTATGAAAACTTGAAAAAATTTTATAATTTCAATGGAACTGTCTGAAATTTTTAACCAATTCCCAACCTTTCATCAATGGGTTAAGGAAAAAAAGATTACTGAAAAAGATTTAAGCATTTTAACAGAGTTCAAAAACTGCTCCACTATAAAACCTTTGTTAAAATGGATAGAAAATTATAAGCCTACACACTCTCAAGGAGTACAAATTTTGGATCTCGGAGGGGAATTGCTTTTAATGGATAAATCTTTAAATCAAATCCTGCTCAAAGAGCAAAAAGTCTCTTTACTCATTGAAAAATTAAAAAAATTAAGAAAACCTAAAAGCTCTGTTCATGATGAGGAAAGATCAAAAATTGTTGCTGGTCTGTCTTGGACAAATTCTATAAAAGCCAAATGGATTCGCCAAAATGACAGAGGAGCATTATCCATTCACTTTAACAGCTTCTCCATGAAGGATTTTAAACAAAAAATACAAAAACTAAATTCAATCTATAAACAGCTCAATGACAGTTCAAAAAAATTATGGCATGGTTAAATGATAAAAATGACAGAACATCTAAAAGTTTTTGAAAGAGTTTATATTGATATTTCATCTCAAAACAGTGAACCAGCAAAAAGAGCCTGTCAAATTTTTCCAAAAGAAAAAATCAAGTTCATTCATGAAGATTTTTTTAAAAAAGGCTCTCTGACTGTTAATCAATTAAAAGAAAGTAAAAAAACTCTCTTTTTAAAAGAATTTAAAGGCTCTTTTTTAAAAAGATGCCCCGGCGCCAAACCAAAATTAATGTGCTGCAATTATTTTATATTAAATCTTGGGCAAAACTGTGAAATGGACTGCTCTTACTGTTATCTTCAATCTTTTATCAACTTTCCCGCTGTAGTGATTTACACGAATATAGAAAAAGCTTTTCAGGAATTAGAAGTTCTGAAAAAAAATCATTACAATGATTATATCCGTATTGGCACGGGGGAGCAGACGGACAGCCTAAGCCTTGATGATATAAGTCTTTATTCCACAAAACTCATTAATTTTTTTAACACCTGTCCTCATTGGCTGTTAGAATTTAAAACAAAATCTGACAATATAAAAATTTTTGAAAACATGAAACATTCAGGAAACACTGTTGTCAGCTGGTCTGTTAATCCTGAATACATTGTCCAAAAAGAAGAACATAAAACAAGCTCCTTAAAAGAACGACTGCTTGCTGCTCGCCGGGTGAGAGACAAAGGCTTTAAAGTCTCCTTTCATATTGATCCGCTCATCTATCATCCTGAATGGAAACAAAATTACAGCAGACTGGTTCAATCTATTACAAGTCTCTTTTCTCCTGAAGAGGTCAAACATATTTCTTTAGGAGCTTTAAGATTTCAGCCGGAACAAAAAGCCATTATGAGAAAACAATTTGGCATGAAAAGTCTTGTCTGTCAGGGAGAGTTTTTTCGGGCAGGAGATGGAAAGCTCCGCTACGACCATGAGCTGAGACAGGAGATGTTTACATACATGCTTAATCTATTTAAACAAGATTCTCCTAACTGGCCTTGCTTCCTTTGTATGGAGACTCCGGAGAGCTGGTTAAAAAGTATGAAAACACCTGCTAAAAAAATACCCAAAATAAGAAAAGACTTTGACTTAAACCTAATCAAAAAAGTTTCTCAAAAGGTGAAATCTCATACTGATTTTGTTTAAGTCTTCGTTTTGCGCAAACTGTTTTGTCTGGGTGAAATATTATTTATTACAATTTTTTTCACCAGCCAATCTTTCAGAAGTGGTCATGCCAAAAATACATTCTTTAATGTAGTCACCCTGACCAAATTTACCATAGACTACATCACCGTTTTGATCATAAATGGTTTGAGTGACCGACACAACTTGACCTTCATGGTGCTGAACAATAAGCACCTGATTATTTTCCAATTCCCCAATAAAAATATCCGTACGGCTCTCACCAGCTCTTGCACTAAATACAGGAATATCAACATCTCCTAAAAAACTAATCTTTACAATATTACCCTCACTGACTCTTACAGAGCAGATTTCCCCTGTTATTTCAAAACCTACCATTAATTTTTGCATCCAATTTGTTGCAGGTATATTCACACAACCATAAAATATCCCTGTTTTTAATTCTTCCTGATTCTGAGGGGGGTTTTCAAAAAGCCTTCTATTGTTTTCTTTTGTCAGCGACCCTGCAATAGAATTATTACAGTTTACTGAAAAAAGAAAAATAGGTAAAAAAAAGAAAATAACTTCCACTTTTCTCATGTCCTGATCCCCTTTTCAACTCATGTTTTAGCCCTTAATTGACTTTTTATCAAAATCACCTTTTTTACAATGAAAAAAATAATATTTGATAAAAAATGCCGGCCTTCTTTAAGGAGAAGAGTTTAATTTCAACAGCTCTGATAAATGTCTTATTTCTAACAACCCAAAGCCCTATAGAGTATAGGAGATTGACGGATCGGGTTGTCTAGTTGAATTGGGGGTCAGAACAATACTGAATCTTTATCTAAATTTCTTTTCATTAAATATATTTTGTAAGTGCTTTGTGATAACAGAACGACCTACAGAAAACAGCTCAGCTATGAGCTTTTGTGTGAGCCAGATAGTGTTATCTTCATAGCGTACCTCGATCTGATTTTTACCTTCCTGAATGGTGAAAATTAAAAACTGTGCTGTTTCTAATAATCAACTTTTTAGAATTTTTCTTTTTCATTCCATACCTTTAGTCTGATTTAATAAGGACTTAATTATTTAGATATTTAAAGCTAATTTAAACTTGATCTCAATTAAAAAGCTTTAATTTTTTGATAATTCATTTATAGAAACTTCTAATTTTTCAATAATCTTTCATCCACCAGAGAAGCCCCTGACCAAGCTAAAAATCCATGTAGATTTTTATGTTAACGGCGGAAACAGAAACGCAAACATTTCAGATCCTGACCAAGCTAAAAATCCATGTAGATTAAATTTGAAATATCGGGAAATATCCCGAAATAAGTTAGACGAAATGCAAATTGCCTGATTAGCTAGAAAACACGGGAGCTTGAAATATCCCGACATTTCCTGAAATAGACTGAAACATGCAAGCTGTAGAACTCAAGAAGCCCGCATAATCAATGGTGGAGGTGACGGGAATTGAACCCGTGTCCGCAGGACTTCTTCTTTTAGGCTCTACATATTTAGTTCTTGTTTAATAATCAAAGAAGCTTCAAGAACAAACCTCCTTTGATGGTTCCTGTTAAATTTAAGTTTTTAAGCCACAGGAAAAAAATAAAAACCGAGGTGACTAAATCGTCACTTCCCCCGTTTCGCCACCTTAACGGGTTCCATGTGCTGTTATAAATTAAGCAACAGCAAGAGCAACATCGTTGCCAACTAAAAAATTGCTCGTTTTTTAAGAGGTCCTCAAGCGTCCTCTATATGCTCCTAAAAGGGTCTTGACCCGCGTCGAAGCCAATTCACCCCCTAATCTATATATACGGATTTTTTATAAAAAAATAAAGATATTTCTTGCTTTTTTCCCCTTTTTCACTTGGATTCCAGTTGAATTGGGGGTCAGAACAACACAAAACAAAAAGAAGACCAATTTAGCATGGATTGATGCAATTAATTCTCTACTCTGATACTCTAAACTAGAAAAAATGATACCAAAAATAAAAAGTTTTTTTCTGTCTTTTAAGCCTCAGCAGATTTTAAAAAGAATCTTTTTTAAAAATATTCTCATAATAAAGCTCTTTGCTTTCCTCTGTGGTGTTTTGTTGTTTATTTTATTTTTCTATTTTGATCTGAATAAATATTTTGATTTTGAATTTTTTATTAGTAAAAAACAGGAGTTTGACACTTTTTACAAAAACCATCCTATTTTATTTCCCCTGGTGTATTTTATTTTCTATGTTTTTTGCGCAACTTTGAGTCTTCCTGGCGCTGCTTTGCTCACTCTAATTTCAGGGTTTCTATTCAACTTCTTACTGGGGAGCCTTATAGTCTCTTTAGGAAGCACAGTAGGAGCAACTTTTGCCTTTTTAATGTCAAGATTTTTACTTAAAAATTGGATTCAAAAAAAGTTTCACTCTCGTCTAAAAACTATCAATAAAGGGCTTGAAAAAGATGGTTCTTTTTACTTGTTTTCTTTGAGACTTATTCCCATTTTTCCTTTTTTTGCCGTTAATTTATTTATGGGAGTGACTCCCATTTCCACCAAACATTTTTTTATTGCCAGTTTCTTAGGAATGCTGCCGGGAACTTTTGTCTATGTTAATGCTGGAAGCCAGTTTTCCCATATCCAATCCCCTTTTGAAATTTTTTCCCCGACAATTATTTTATCCTTTCTACTACTGGCCTGTTTGCCATGGATTATAAAGTATCTCTTAAGAATTTTCCCTTTTAAAGAGAAGTTAGAAAATTTATTTCCAAAAAAAGATAGATTCAAGATGACTTAAGCTAACTATTAAGGCCGTTAACTTATTGTTATCACTATGAAAAACAAGTGTTTTATTCGCTCCCGCCTTTCTGAGAAAAAATTTAGGAAAATTATCAAGTCTTTTTTTCTAATTTTATTGTCTTTCCTGATAAATAAAAATTCTCCAAGTCAAAATAGATTCAGAAATCCAAATACACATTTTGCCACAGAGTAAGTTTTCAACCGCTCTGTGTTCTGGATTCAAGAACCCAGCGCACCATTTTAATATAAGGAAAAAAAGGCTCATTAAATCCCTCCAGTTCTTACAACAAAATGAAAGAAAGATAAAAAATAAGGTTTTACAAACATCTGACTTAATAAGAAAGATACATTATATTATAAGCTTGAATTTGCTTGAAAAATTTTATCTATCATTTGAAAATATAAATAGAATCATACATAAAATACTAGCTTTCTAAAAGTAAAGCGCTGAAATGCCAGATAGATTCTTTAATTGCTTAGTTATGAGCTGCTTAATAACATAAACATTTAAACTGTTGTCAGATATGAAGTTTAAAAAACCAAAAACATTTGATTTTAATTTGATTGTTATAGGAGCGGGAAGCGCTGGATTGGTTTGTTCTTATCTGGCCTCCACTCTTAAAGCCAAGGTGGCTTTGGTGGAAAAAAAGAAAATGGGGGGTGACTGTTTAAATACAGGCTGTGTTCCCAGTAAATCTCTTATTCGTTCAGCCAAAATTTTATCCCTGCAAAACAAAGCTAAAGAGTTCGGCTTTAAGTCCTTATCCATAGATTATAAATTTCAAGATGTTATGAACAGAGTGCAAAACATTATTAAAAAAATTGAACAGCATGATTCTGTAGAAAGATATGAAAAGCTGGGGGTCAAATGTTTTTCAGGAACGGCTGAGATTCTCTCTCCCTATCAAGTGCGTATAGCAGATAAAATTTATACAACAAAAGCTATTGTTGTTGCTACAGGAGCTAAACCAAGAATTTTTAACTTTGCAGGTCTTGATAAAATTTCTTATCTCACTTCTGATAATATCTGGCAGTTAAAGTCATGCCCTAAAAGACTCCTTGTTTTAGGAGGAGGGCCTATTGGATGTGAACTGGCTCAGTGTTTTCAAAAATTAGGTTCTCAAGTCACCATAGTGGATTTATCCCCTAAAATTGTTTCTCGTTTGGATGAAAAGGTGTCTGAAATTTTATCCAACATATTCCAAAAAGAAGGGATGAAAATTTTAACTTCCCATCAAGTAGAGCGTTTTTCTGTCAATGATTCAGAGGAAAAAACTTTAACAGTAAAAGACAAGCAAGGTTCTCAAAAGGAAATTCCATTTGATGAAGTTTTAATAGCTCTTGGCCGGGAGGCTTGTGTTAAAGGTTTTGGACTTGAAAATCTTAATGTCAAAATTACAAAACAAAAAACTATTGAATCTGACACTTTTATGGCAACCAATTATCCTAATATATTTGTTTGTGGGGATGTAACAGGACCTTATCAGTTTACCCATATGGCCGGCTATCAAGCTTACTTTGCCTGTGTAAATGCCTTATTCCGCCCTTACACTTATTTCTTGCCTTTATGGGTTAAAAACAAATTTCTTAAAGCCAACTACAATATTATTCCCTGGGCGCTCTATACTGATCCTGAGGTGGCCAGCGCAGGGCTTTCCAAAGATCAGGCCAAAGAGCGAAATATTCCCTATGAAACCACTTATTATAACTTAGAGGAATTGGATCGGGCTGTAACAGACAGCGAAGCACAAGGCTATGTTGAAGTTTTAACCCCTCCAAAAAAAGATAAAATTTTAGGTGTAACAATTGTTCATAGCCGGGCTAGTGAAATGATTTCAGAATTTGTTTTGGCAATGACTTATAATCTAGGACTGTCAGCTATTTTAAACACAATTCATATTTACCCCACACTAAGTGAAGGGAATAAATATTTGGCCGGGCATTGGAAGAAAAACCACAAACCGGAAAATTTTTTAAATCTAATGGAAAAGTTTCACAAATGGAGAAGAAACTAAAGTTTATCTCATAAATGCTTTACAGACATTATGAGATCAAATTTATAAACTTACTTGATAGTCCAGTTTTCTACTTATGAGACAGCCTATCATTCTTTATTGACAGGCAATGGGAAATGACTTTTCTATATTCGTATTGCTTTTACTTCCTTATTCAATGTTAATAAAACTTCAGAAATTATATACATAACCCCCAAGATAATTCTCAAAACTTCAAACAAGGTCAGATATTTAACGATTGACTCTACGGGATTCCTTTTGAATGGATCGGAGAGTTTTCTTTTTCTCTTTGATTTTTTTAGCCATAAGATGACGGGTTTTTTGAAATTCCTTAGAGGCTTTTTGTTTGGCTTTTTCCTCTTTTGTTGGTTTGGGAATAAACTGATAATCCACAAATTCAATTAAAGCCTTTTGAGCCTGATCCCCCTTACGATGACCCAATTTAATAATCCTAGTGTAACCACCAGGCCGGTCTTTAAATCTTTTGGACAAATCATTGACGATTTTTGAAACAGTTTTTTTATTGGGATACTTTGCCAAAAGAACACGGCGGGAGTGAAGAGAACCCTTACAGCCTAAAGTAATGGCTTTTTCCACAAGAGGTCTTATACTTTTCGCTTTTGGCAGTGTGGTTTTGATCCGCTCTTTTTCCACCAAAGAATTAACCAAGCCTCTAAGTAAAGCTTTACGAGGGCCATATTTTAAACCAAAAGTGCTAGTGTTTGTTTTACGATGCTTCATGCTTTATTCTTCCTTTTTGTCATCATTATCCTTTTTTGAATGAGACTCAGCATTTTGCTCAGCTGAACTTCCTGATGTATCTTCCGACTCTAAAGCAGAAGATTCATTCGTAAGCTCCTGAGCTTTTAGCTCTTTATCAGAGGAATTTTCGTTCTGTTTTTTATCCCCCTCCCCCTGCAAAGAATCCTCTTGTGAGCTTTCAGAAGGAATCGGCACTTGCTCTGAGATAGAAGAATCTTCTTGTGGAGGCTCTAATTCAGAGGGGTTTTCTTTTGAATCTATATTAGCCACAGAAGAAACTGCCACTTCATCTGTAGAAGAAATTCCTTTTTCTTGCATCTCCACTGCTCCTTCAGCTTGCTTTGAAGAAGAATAGGCATTGTTCTGAAACTCTTTTCTATAAAGCCCTTTAGGAGGCCAGCCTTCAACTTCCATACCTAAGCTTAAACCCATAGTTTTTAAAATTTCTTTGATTTCGTTTAGAGATTTTCTTCCAAAATTTTTTGTCCTGAGCATTTCCTGTTCTGTTTTTGTAACTAAATCCCCCACATAGCGAATTCTAGCATTTTTTAAACAGTTTGCGCTTCGGACAGATAACTCCAAATCATCTGCAGGACGAAAAAGATTTTCATTGATAAAATCCTCCTTATCATCCTTGCCTTCCACTTCAGGCTCTATATTTTCATCAAAATTCATAAAAACCTGAAGCTGTTCTTTTAAAATTTTATAGCCTAGAGGAACAGCTTCCTCTGGTTTTAAAGAAGCGTCTGTCCATACCTCTAAAACAAGGGAATCATAGTCCGTTCTTTGACCAATGCTTGCGCTATTGACTGTGTAATTTACACGGCGAATAGGGCTATGTACTGAATCTACAGGAATAAAACCCTCAGGAAGACTTTTTCCTCTTTGACCAGCATCTACATAACCTCTATCAAAAGAGACAATAATCTCAACTTCCAACTCTCCTCCGGGGCTTAAAGTGGCAATATGAGTTGAAGGATTCAGAACCTCAATACCCTCCGATAACTGAATATCGCTAGCTGTAACTGTCCCTGGACCTTTTTTGGAAACATGAAGAGTTTTCTTCTTCTCATCGCTTTGACGAAAACGAATAGCTTTTAAATTTAAAATAATATCTGTCACATCCTCTAAAACACCATCAATGCTTGTAAACTCATGAAGGACGCCTTTTTTAAATCTAACAGCGCTGACAGCTGAACCCATCATGGAACTGAGGAGAACTCTTCGGATGGAATTCCCTAAAGTGATACCAAAACCCCTCTCTAAAGGCCGAATATAAAATTTTCCATAGGTTTCTGTTAGAGAATCTCTGTCTACCTCAAAACCTTTCGGACGAATGAGATCTTTCCAATATTTGTAATAGTGTTTTGGCAGTTCTATCTTTTCCATCTTTCACCTCTTGTTTATTAAAAAATTAATGCTGTTTCATAAATATCTCATCAGTATTATGAAAGCAAAGTCTTAAATTTATTTTACTTACAGCTCAGTTCTTTATAGACAAGCTTTTTTAAACTCTTCTCTTTTTTGGAGGACGACAACCATTATGAGGGAGAGGAGTTACATCCTTAAGCAAAGTCACCCTTAAACCGGCATGAGCAATAGCGCGAACAGCCATTTCCCGGCCTGCGCCAGGCCCTTTAATATATACTTCAACATTTTTTATGCCATGTTCCATCGCTTTTTTAGCAGCATCCTCAGCAACAGATTGTGCTACAAAAGGGGTCCCTTTACGGCTCCCTTTAAAACCAAGCAAACCGGCAGAAGACCAGCAAAGAGTATTTCCTGAGGGATCAGTAAAGGACACCATGGTATTGCCAAAACCTGAATTTATATGGCAATGCCCATGAGGAACATTTTTTTTCACTTTCTTTTTGATTTTCTTTTTTTTCTTTGGTGCTTCTGCCATTTTAAAATTCCTTTAAATTTTCAACTAAAAAATAAATTTGTGAAGATAGTGAATCTATGACTTATCAAAATTTTAAAATTCCTTTAAACTTTCAACTAAAAAATAAACAAATATCAAACAGCTTTCTTTTTATTAGCCACTGTTTTTTTCGGGCCCTTTCGGGTTCTGGCATTTTGACGGGTGCTTTGGCCCCTGACAGGAAGCCCTTTGCGATGACGCATTCCCCTATAACAGGAAAGATCCATCAAGCGCTTAATAGCCATAGCCTGATCTCTTCGTTTATCCCCCTCCACTTTATAGTTTTTTTCGATAATGGAGCGAAGTCGAACCACATCATCATCCGTAAGCTCGTGAACACGCAAAGAATCCTTAAAACCCGCTGTTTTACAAATTTCCTGAGATACTTTAGAGCCCACGCCATAAATTTTTGTGAGAGCAACAATAACTCTTTTACTTTTTGGCAAATCAACACCAGCAACCCTAGCCATAAATCACCCCTGTCTTTGTTTATGTTTTGGATTATTGCAAATAACTCTTAAAGAGCCCTTTCTTTGGATGATACGACAATCCTTGCAAATTTTTTTTACAGATGCTCTAACCTTCATTTTTACCTCAAAGGCTGAAAATCTAACACCAATGAAAAAATAAGTCCATAAATTTCTTTCTTTGGCTCAAGATTCTCCAATTACACCAAACTTGTTCCTGAGTTCGCTCTTTTTTCTGGTATTATAACATTTTAAAACCTTTATAAATACAGGGATTTTTATTTTTTCCTAGTATATCCTCTGACATAAACAAAACATAGTAAAATCAATGATTTATAGGAATCAGGATCTTTGAAGGGTGAACTCAGGAAACTTGTTTAAATTTTGAACTTTTTTTATTAATATAAAAATCAAGCCTCCATAGAGTAAGAGGATTAAAAGTGAGTTCGGCTTTGAGCACAAAACGGCTAAAAGGCGTTTTGTGGCAAAACGTATGTCTGAACTTTTGATCCTCTTACTCTATGGAGGCAGCGATACATTCACTTTAAAAAAAGCTAAAAATTCAAACAGGATCAATTTACTTCAAGAGCCTGTTGTATCTGATGAAAGACCTTTTCGGGGCTAAGCTCCGCCTTAATTTTCTTTAAAAGTCCTTTTTTTTTATAATATGTTAATAAAGGTTTTGTATTTTGATGAAAAACCTCCAATCGGGAGCGAATCACCTCTTCTTTATCATCTTCTCTTGTAATAAGAGGCTCATCAGATTTATCACAAAAACCCTTCCGTTTTGGAGGATTGTTTTTTACATGATAAACACAGCCGCTGGTCGGCGCCCACAAACGGCCTGTTAACCTCTCTACAATCATATCATCAGAAACATCCAAAAAAATGACCTTATTCAACTCACGGTCTGTCTCATCACAAATTTTTTGTAAAGCCTCTGCTTGAGAAAAATTTCTGGGAAAGCCGTCAAAGACAATGCCTTTATCCTGAGAAACTCCTGTTACAAAATTTTTCACCATACCATTAGTAACCTCATCAGGAACCAGAGCCCCTTTATCAATATATGATTTGGCTGTCAGCCCAAGAGCAGTTTTTTCCTTTAAATTTTTACGAAATAAATCTCCTGTACTTAAATGCGCAAGATTCTTATGGGAAACAAGTCTGACAGCCTGAGTGCCTTTACCTGAACCTGGTGCGCCAATCAAAAGAATATCCATTAAAAACGAACTCTTCTGCTTTTAATACGGACTCCTTTAACCATGCCTTCATAACGGGCAGTCAAAAGGTGGGATTGAATCTGTTGGGCTGTATCCAAAGCCACACCAACTAAAATAAGCAGACTGGTTCCTCCAAAATAAAAAGGAATTTTAAATTGATCGATCAAAATATTAGGCATCACACAAACAGCAGAAAGGTAAGTAGCTCCTGCCACAGTTAAACGATCAAGAATTCTTTTCACATACCCTGAGGTGTTTTGTCCTGCCCGAATACCAGGAACAAAACCTCCATGTTTTTTCAAATTATCAGCCACTTCGTTAGGATTAAACACTGCTTCTGTATAGAAAAAACAAAGAAAAATAATAAACACAACAAATAAAATGTTAAAAACAGAACCTGTAAGAGAAAAAGATTCCTGAAGTTTTCTAGCCCATTCCGCCTGAGTAAATTGAGCAATGGTTGTTGGAAAAACCAATATACTGCTGGCAAAAATAGGAGGAATTACACCAGAAAAATTTAATTTTAAGGGCAGATGACTCATTTGTGCGGAAGGCTGTTTGTTTCCCAAAGCTCTTTGAGAGTATTGGATAGGGATTCGCCTTTGACCCGTTTCCAAAAAGATAATAATACCCACTATAAGAACCATAAAAAGAAGGAGTCCTATAGAAAATCCACCGCTTATCTCCCCTTTTTGAATCATAGACCATAAATTGGAAATACCACTTGGAATAGCTGCAGCAATACCTGCAAAAATAAGGAGACTGGCTCCATTACCAACACCTTTCTCATTAATTTGCTCCCCAAGCCACATCAACAAACAGCTTCCTGCCGTAAGAGTCATCACAGTAAAAACCTGAAAAGGTATAAAACCAAATTGAGGAATTGAAATAATGGATTCATTTCCAAAAAAACCGCGGGATATGCCAAAACCCTGAAATATAGCCAGAAGAACTGTGGCATAACGGGTGTATTGATTAATTTTCTTTCTGCCGGATTCCCCTTCTTTTTTTAACTGTTCCAAGTAAGGAACACCTGTTTGTAAAATCTGAAAAATAATGGAGGCTGTAATATAAGGTATAATTCCCAAAGCCAAAATACTAAACTGTTCCAAGGCACCGCCTGTGAAAGTGTTTAAAAGGGAGAAAACACCTCCTCCTCTTTGCGCAAAAGCCTCCATAACAGCCTGCCTGTCTATCCCTGGAGTGGGAATTTGCACACCAGCACGATAAATAACCAAAACTCCTATAGTAAATAAAATGCGGTTTTTTAGATCTTTGGGAAAAGAAAAATTAGAGGGAAGTCTTGGCTCCATAAAATTTACAGGATATGAACCTGCCCTCCGGCTTTCTCAATAAGCTCCTTGGCTTTTTTGCTAAACTTATGTGCATTCACCTGGAGAGGTTTAGAAATCTCACCCTGAGCAAGAATTTTAACTTTTCTGCCTTTTTTAACCCAGCCTTTTTTAACAAAAAATTCTGGAGTTGCTTCGCCTTCCAATTCTTTAAGCTGAGATAAATTTACAACATCATACACAACTTTAAAAGGCGCATTTGTGAAACCAAATTTTGGAAGCCTTCGGGCTAAAGGCATAGCGCCGCCCTCAAAACCTGCCGGAGCATTTCCGCTTTTTCTTGCTCTTTGCCCCTTATGACCTCTTGTAGAAGTGCCGCCTTTGCCTGAGCCTTTACCCCTGCCCAATCGTTTTTTTTGTTTTTTAGAACCTGCATAAGGTTTTAATTCTTTAAGTAAACTCATTTTATTTCTCCAAATGCAATAAATGTTGAATCCTTTTCACCTGCCCCCGAAAAGCAGGACTGTCTTTAAAAGTTCGTGATTGATTAACTTTTTTTAAACCCAAACAACCAGCTGTTCGTTTTTGTTTTTTACTGACTCCATTTAAACTTTTTTTTAAAGTCACTTTTATATTGCTCATTGTTTTTTTACCTTAGTTTTTTTAATTTTTTACTCCACTCTTTGTGTTTCAATTTATTTTTTTACTCCACTTTTTTATTAAAATTTACAAAGATTTTCTCTTTTGCTTTCATTCTGAATTTTCAACTTGATTTTTGTTCTCTATTTTTGCCTTCTGATCTGTGGATGAATTTTTAGAATTGTTAACAGAGTCAGAGCCTTTTATTTTTTTCTTCTCCTCTGTTTTTGATTCAGAAGGTCGGGACAAAAGCTGAGACAAACCATCTAAAGTCGCTTTAACCACATTATGAGGGTTTCTGCTTCCCACCCGCTTTGATAAAATATCTCTCACTCCAACACATTCCAAAACCGCTCTTACCGGCC
Source organism: Bdellovibrionales bacterium (assembly GCA_965116175.1). GTDB lineage: Bacteria > Bdellovibrionota > Bdellovibrionia > Bdellovibrionales > UBA1609 > JACOND01. The sequence goes on from OZ220490.1 coordinate 1,496,175, forward strand.
CTCCGGCAATAAGCCCTGTGCCTGGCCCTGCTGGCTTTAAAACCACTTTAGCAGCCCCAAAAACACCTGTCACCTGATGGGGGATAGTGCGGTTGTCCTGTAAATTATAAGAAGACAAAGATTTTTTTGCCACACGGCTGGCCTTGCTGATGGACTCAGGCACCTCACCTGCCTTGCCTTTCCCAATACCTACAGACCCTTTGCCGTCCCCTGCTACAACAAGAGCAGAAAAAGAAAAGTGACGGCCCCCTTTTACCACTTTGGTCACACGGTTAATAGCCACAACCCTTTCATTCATTTCTTGTGTATATTGATCTTTCACTTAAAACCTCTTTTTTAAAATTTTAAACCTGCTGAACGGGCTCCTTCAGCCAAAGCCTTTATTCTTCCGTGATAGACAAAGCCTCCGCGATCAAAAACCACTTTTGTTATTTTTTTATCCAAGGTCTTTTTTCCAAGAGCCTGCCCTACCTTTTTAGCTCTCTCTGTAAAAGAGCTTTTATCCTCCTTTAAGCTTAAAGAGGAAAAAGAACTAAGAGTCAGTCCTTTTTTGTCATCAATAATCTGCGCATAAATATGCTGTCCGCTTTTAAAAACACTTAACCGGGGAAGTTCAGATGTTCCAAAAATTTTCTTTCTAATTCTCGCCTTATTTCTTAATCGCTTGCGAATTTTAAGAGGCTGATTTTTTTTAAATTTAACCCTTATCATTTTTTCTCTCCTCCTGATTTACCGGCTTTCCTGCGAACCTGCTCATCAGAATATTTCACTCCCTTTCCCAAATAAGGCTCAACAGGTCTATAGCTTCGTATTTGATGAGCTGTTAAGCCTACAAGCTCTTTATCTGCCCCCTGAATATGCAGCTTAGTCTGCTTTTCCACCTTGATATCAATTCCTTCAGGAATGTTATAAACAATAGGATGAGAATAGCCAAGATTTAATTCCAGTTTTCTGCCAGATAAATTGGCTCTATAACCCACACCATTAAGCTCTAACGACTTACTCCAACCTTTGGAAAGTCCTGTAACAGCATTTTGAACCAAAGCTCTTATCAAACCATGAAGAGATCGTGTTTTACCGTCTTCTTTATTTCGGGTAATAGAAATTTGATCCCCTTCCTGCCTAAACTCCAAACCCTTAGGTAAAGGGATTTGCAGAGACTTCCCCCCGGTTTTAACAAGTATCTGCTTGTCGGCATTGACAGAAACTTCAATGCCTTTTTCTAAATTGATAATTTGCTTTCCTATTCTTGACATAATTGCCTCTTACCAAATTTCACACAAAATTTCGCCGCCCACTTTTTGTTTTCTGGCTTCCCGGCCGCTTAAAACACCTTGATTGGTGCTCAAAATAGTCAAGCCATAGCCGGAACGAACATCTTTAATATTTCCCGCTTTTATATAACGTCGGCAGGAAGGGCGACTCACCCTTTGAATGGAGCTAATAGCCGGTGAAAAATGTTCATCATATTTAAGATAGACTCTCATTATGCCTTGTTTGCCATCGTCCACTACACGATAACCACGGATATATCCATACTGTTGGAGTTTATCTGCAATGCTTTTACGAATATTAGAACTAGGAATATCCACTTTTTCCTTACCAGAAGAAATGGCATTTCTGATACAAGTGCAAAAATTTCCGATTGTATCCATTAGTTTTCCTCCTTAATTCCTCTAAAAGGAAAAGCCATAAGAGAAAGCAAATCTCTGGCCTCCTCATCCTTATCTGTAGAAGTGTTAATTGTAATATTCATCCCGCGTATGGATTCCACTTTGTCGTAATTAATCTCAGGAAACACAATATGCTCTTTTAAACCCATATTGTAATTTCCTCTGCCATCAAAACTTTTTGGCGAAGCTCCCTTAAAATCACGAACTTTAGGCAGAGCAAAGTGAACCAAACGATCAAAAAAAGACCACATCTTCTCTCTCCTCAAGATAACCATAGCTCCAAGAGGCATTCCCTCCCTCAACTTAAAATTGGAGATGGCTTTTTTTGCTTTTGTAATAACAGCTTTCTGCCCTGCTATTAAACTGAGGTCCTTTTGGACATTGTTCAGGATTTTTGGATTTTTAACAGCCTGACTAACACATATACTCAAAACAATTTTCTCAATTTTTGGAACCTGCATACTGCTTTTATAGTTCCACTTTTTCTTTATCTGCTCTTGAACCTTCCCTTCATAAAGTTTTTGTGAAATAGACATTTATAAAACCTCCGGTGCCATAGAAATAATTTTTACAAAACTCTTACGTCTTAATTCACGAGCTACAGGGCCAAAAATTCTGGTTCCAATAGGCTCCTTGTTGTTGTTTATCAAAACAGCAGAATTATCATCAAAACGAATAGCTGTCCCATCAGGTCTACGAATTTGATGAGCTGTCCTCACAATCACAGCACGGGCTTTATCTCCCTTTTTCACTTTGGAGTTTGGAATTGCGGTTTTAACAGAAACCACAATAATATCTCCAATTCCTGCTGTTCTCCGGCGAGTTCCTCCAAGAACTTTAATACACTGAACAAGCTTTGCCCCAGAATTATCAGCCACTTTTAATTTGCTCTGCATTTGTATCATAAGCCTCAACCTTTTTCCGAATAGGATTGAACAAGTCCTATCAATTTCCATCTTTTTGTTTTGCTCAAAGCCCTTGTTTCAAAAATGTTAACAGTATCACCTGTCTTAGCCTGATTCTTTTCATCATGAACTTTAAAAATAGAAGTTTTTTTAATGTATTTTTTATAATGAGGATGTTTAACTGAACTATAAACCAAGACAGAAATGGTTTTATCCATTTTATCAGAAACCACTTTGCCCGTTAAAACATTCTTGCGGCCTCTTTGTTTTATTTGATTGCTCATGATTTTTCTCCTGTCTTGTTATTAACATTTTTCTTTTTTAAAGACAGCGCTGTTTGAATTCTGGCAATATCCCTTCGTAAAAACCGAAGATAAAGAGGATTGCTAAGCCTCTGCATTTTGAGCTTCATGCGGGAATCAAAAAGCTCTTTTCTTAATTGAGCCAGTTTTGTCCAAAGTTCTTTTTTTTCCAAATGAGCAATTTCTGAAAACTTCATAATAACCTCAATAATTTTTTAAATATTCCTTTGCAAAAACTTACATTTAAAAGGCAGTTTATGAGAAGCCAAACGAAAGGCTTCACGAGCCTGATCCACAGTCACACCACTGATTTCAAATAAAATCCTTCCCGGCTTGATGGAAGCTGTCCAAAACTCCACATCCCCTTTACCTGAACCCATGCGAACCTCCACTGGCTTCTTAGTTATGGGTCGATCAGGGAATACGCGAATCCAAAGCTTGCCTCCTCTTTTAACATGACGGGAAATAGCAATACGGCTGGCTTCAATTTGGCGATCCGTCATACGGCCGGAACTTAAACTCACAAGGCCATAATCACCAAAAGAAAGCTCTGTCCCCCTTTTAGCCAGACCTTTAAATTTAGTTCGGTGCTGCCTTCTCCATTTTACCTTTTTAGGACTTAGCAAAACCGGCCTCCCTATTAATTTCTTTCATTCTGTAAACATCTCCATGATAAATCCAAACTTTTATACCCGTTGTTCCATAAGTTGTAAAAGCTGTAGCCACACCATAATCAATATTCGCCCTGAGAGTATGAAGGGGAATTTGCTTTTCGTTATACCATTCTGATCTGGCAATCTCAGCCCCATCCAATCGCCCGGCAACACGCACTTTTATCCCACGAACACCTCGACGGACAGCCCCCGCCATAGCTTTTTTTACAGCTCTCCTCCATGACACTCTTTTTTCCAGCTGGAGGGCAATATTTTCAGCCACAAGCTGAGCCTCTACATCAGGCTTCCTGACTTCGTGAATGTCCACAATCACTTTATTAGGAGTTTGTTTTTGAATATCCTCTGTCAATAAATCAATTCCAACTCCTTTTTTTCCAATCACAACACCAGGACGGGAAGTGTAAATAATCAATTTTGCATTATTGGCTTTTCTTTCAATTTCTATTTTAGAAACACCCGCTCCTTTTAATTTCTTTTTTATATAATTCCTCAGGTGGTAATCTTCCTTTATATTGTCTGCAAACTGCCGGCCTTTGACAAACCAACGGGATCGCCAATTAAAAATAACACCAACTCTTAAACCAATAGGATTAACCTTCTGTCCCATTTATCACCTCTCATCTAAAACCAAATCAATATGGCTTTGTTTTCTTTTATAAGGGCTTGCCGAGCCTCTTGCCCTTGGACGGTATCTTTGCAAATGCGGCCCTTGATTAACACATATAGATTTGACATACAGAGCATCTATATCAAGCACTTTTTTTTGCTCTGCTACAGCAACAGCAGATTTTAAAAGCTTTTCAATTAAAAAAGCAGACTTTCTTTTATTAAAAGAAAGAATGTTAAGGGCTGTATTGACATCTTTACCGGCAATAAGACGAGCCACCTCCCTTGCTTTTAAAACCCCTGTGCGGGCAAATTTTAATTGCGCTTTAACTTCCATAATTTTTTCCTACTTTTTAACGGGGGATTTCTTGTCTCCTGAGTGGGCATTAAACTGTCTTGTAAGAGCAAATTCTCCTAACTTATGGCCAATCATATTTTCAGAAATAAAAACAGGGATAAACTTTTTCCCATTATGAACAGCAAAAGTCAAACCCACAGCTTCTGGTGTAATAGTGGATCTGCGGGACCATGTTTTTATAACTTTTTTATCCCCTGATTTTTTTGCCCTTTCAATTTTTTCCATCAAATGGTAGTCAACAAAAGGGCCTTTTCTAACTGATCTTGACATAACTTACTTCCTTTTCCTTCTACGGCTTATAATCATAGAGTTTGTTCTCTTATTATTTCTGGTCTTTAAACCTTTACAATATTTTCCCCAGGGAGTCATGGGGTGATTTCCCTTACTGACTCCTTCTCCACCGCCTAGAGGGTGATCAATAGGGTTCATAGCCATACCGCGAACACTTGGTCTTTTTCCTCTCCAACGGTTTCTGCCGGCTTTTCCCCATTTAATATTTTCGTGATCAACATTACCCAGCTGGCCGATAGAGGCTCGGCAAGTTGACAAAACCAAGCGATTTTCACCAGAAGGCATTTTAATCTGACAATATTTGCCGAGCTGAGCAGCTATTATAGCCTGCATACCGGCGCTGCGAACCATCTGCCCTCCCTTTCCGGGTCTTAATTCAATATTATGTATAGGGACACCTGTAGGAATAAGAGAAAGAGGGAGCGCATTTCCCGGTTTAATATCCACTTTTTCGTTATGAGAGACAACCTGATCCCCTTTTTTTAAACCAACAGGAGCTAGAATATAAGACTTGGCTCCATCCTTGTAATGAATAAGAGCAATACGGCAGGTTCTGTTGGGGTCATATTCTATGGAAAAAACTTTTCCGGACACAGCCAGCTTGTTTCTTTTAAAATCAATAATGCGGTAAACTCTTTTGTGGCCGCCGCCATGATGACGAACTGTAATGCGGCCATAGTTGTTTCTGGCTGATTTCTTTTTCAAGCCTCTTGTTAAAGATTTTTCTCGTTCAGGACGCGTGATTTCAGCAAAGTCCGAAATGGAACGGTGCTTAGGAGAGTTTTTTCCACCTTTATATAAACGAACTGCCATATCAATTGCCCTCAAAAACAGTAATTTGCTCGCCTGGTTTTAGACGAACAAAAGCTTTTTTCCAATACATAACTTTGCCGGCTCTTCTTCTGATTTTTCGGGATCGTTTCCTGCAAATGGCCGTTTTAACACTAAGCACCTTCACATTGAAGTACCTTTCAATATGATCCTTAACCGCTGTTTTATCAGCTTGTCGACTCACTTTAAAAACATATATCCCTTTTTCCGCCTTCAAGTTGTTTTTTTCTGTCACTAAAGGTTTTTTTATCACATAAGACATTAAGATACCCCACACTTCCTATAAACGGTCTCTAACAAGGCAGGAGTTAAAACCAGCCTGTCATATTTTAAAACATCATAAACATTTAGCCCTTCTGGTTGAAGTAATTTAAAACCTTTTAGATTTTTACAAGCTCTTTTAAATTTTTCATACTCCCCCCCATCATGTTTTTTATCAACAAGCAAAGCTTTGTCCCAACCCATTTTTTTAAATCGGGCAGACAGCTCTTTTGTTTTGCCGGCAGATGATTTCATATCCTCAATAAAAACCAATCGCTTCTCCTGAAAAAGATAGGACATGGCATTCTTTAAAGCCTGAATGCGAATCTTTTTTGGCAAAGTATAATCATAAGATCTTTTTTTAGGGCCATGAATTACCCCCCCCCCTCTGAGTAAAGGAGAGCGAATAGAACCCTGTCTCGCATTCCCTGTCCCTTTTTGACGAAAGGGCTTTTTACCGCCGCCTCTGACATCTGAACGGGTTTTAACTTTATGATTGCCTTGACGCTTTCGGGCTAACTGCCATTTCACAACTTCCTGCAGTAAAGGTTTATTGAGCTTTTCAGACAAAAGAGTCTTCCTGATCTCAATTTCAGAAACCTTTTTTCCCTCCCAATTTAACACTTCAACTTTAGTCATTCCTAACTCCTAAAAAATACAGAATTTATACTAATCCTAATTTCTTTTCATCTTAAAATTCTCAAAAGTTCAGTATCAGTTACATCTTTCTAAGTGAAACCAAAGTATTCCTTGCTCCCGGCACAGGCCCCTTAACAAAAATGATTCCCTCTTCAGGCAGCACATCCACAACAGGAACTTTGAGCCGGCTCACCTGTTTAAAACCATATTGACCCGGCATTTTACGGCCCGGCATAACTCTGGCAGGCTCTGTATGTTGTCCAATAGAACCTGTCCTTCTATGGCTTTTAGAACCATGACTGGCTTTACCGCCTCTAAAATTCCATTTTTTCATAACACCAGAAAAACCTTTTCCTTTGGATAAAGAGGATATTTTAACCAAATCTCCTTTTTTCAAACTTTCAATAGAAATATCCTGTCCAATTTTTATATTTTCAGGGAGATTTTGGCGAATCTCACGGACAAAACGGGCTCCTTCTTTAAAGCCGGCAGGAGTTAAATGTCCTATAAGTGATTTAGAGCATCTCTTGTTTTTTTGGGCTTTAAAAGCCACTTGAACAGCCTGGTAGGATTCCTTTTCCTGTGTTTTAATTTGAGATATATAAGAAGGCTCATATTTAAGAGCTGTCACAGGAACATTTTCCCCTTTATCATTGTAAAAAGTCGTCATGGACATTTTAAACGCAAACAAGCCGTCCAAATTGATAGAATTATCTTTTTTCTCTGTGTTAACAGATTTGTCAGAAGCTTTTTGATTTTTATTTAAAGGAACCGTTTTGGTTTCCTCTAATATCTTATTTGAGGCTGAGGTGTTTGATTTTTTGGTTTCTTTTGAATCTGATTTTTCTTTTTGTGAATCGGTTTTTTTCTGATCTTGATCAGCTTTTTTTTCAACTTTATCCTGAGATTTTGACTCCTTCTGCTTTTTAGTTTCAACTGTATCTATATCTTTTGAAATTTTCTCCAAATTCTGACGAACAGGTTTTTGATCCTTAAGTTTAGAAGAAGCCTTTTGATTATTTTTTTTATCCTCTGTCATTTTAATTCTCTTTAAAAAATTAAGCTTTTTCTTCCTTAATTTGTGTAGAAATAGAAACATCCACACCAGCAGGTAAATCCAGTTTCATAAGTTGATTTATAGTTTGGGGGCCAGGCTCAGAAATCTCTAAAAGCCTTTTAAAACTGCGTATTTCAAATTGCTCTCTTGATTTTTTATTAACATGAGGGGAGCGTAAAACTGTATAACGGTTGATTTTTACAGGTAAGGGTATAGGTCCAATAATATTGGCCCCTGTCCTTTTTGCTGTATCCACAATACCTTTGGCTGATTGATCCAAAAGCCGGTGGTCAAAAGCTGTCAATCGAATCCGTATTTTTTGATTCTCCATATTCATCGTTCTTTTCTCCTAATATTCAAATTTCGAAAGCAACAGTATCTATTGGATTTAGACTTGATGCTTTCAATATGAATAAATCAAGTTTTGAGATTATCTTCAACTGACAAAGCTTTGTCAAAGACAAAAAACATTTTTTTAGAAAACATGGTAAAAAGTCAAAAATCTCTGTAATTTTAAAGTTTTATACATTGTAAGTTTCATAAATAACTGATAAAAAGAAAATAAGAAAAAAATTTAAAGCTTTTACAACATATAAAATGATTGAAAATATGATATTTTGGCGTTTTCCAACTTATGAAATATAGTTTTTTATTACCTATAATATTATTTTCTCATTTTAGCTCGGCTAATAAAAATAGTTGTCAGAAATCTATCATCAACGGAGAAGATCAAATCCAGGATGATTCCCGTCTATCTCATATCGTTCATGAAAATAGACAAAGGGGAAAGGCTACCCCGCCTGAAGGCATGGGTGATAGGTATCTATCTACACTGACTCAACAACAAATCAAGGAGGATGCTGAAGAAACAGAAGATTCATCTGAGGGAGCAAGAGATCTATTTGAAGAAATAGAAGAATCGTTAAAAAAACCACCTGAAGGAACAGGGGAAGAAACGGAAGATTTGTCTACAACTTAAAATTGTTAATTTAGCAACTTACCTCTTTTGTCAAACCAAATACTAATTAAGTGGTAAAAAAATAAGTTCATGATACTTTAAGTTGCCTTAAAAGTCATTTAACTTATTGTATTTACAGGAAAAAAGTAAAAATCCTTGTATTCATAAAGGTTTTAAAATATTATAACGCCAGATTAAAGAGCAAAAGGGTGAACTCAGGTACCGGGACATCTTGGATAAGAACATCGGCTTGGACAATATACCGTATTGTTCCATCCCCCTTTTGTACATCTAAATGTAACTAAAAACCCCCAGGGACAAGTGGCGGTGCCGATGGAGCTGTCGGGCATACAGCAACGATAAGTTCCTCCTACAGGCAATGTTACATGATTTGAAACACAAGAAGCTGAATGAGCTGATGGGATAAGCATTTCAGATAAGCTTATATCTTGAAAAGGTTTTGCAAGATTTTTTTGTCTATAAAAATAAGAAAACAGCTTAAATCCGCCATAGAGGGCGGTGAGATTAGTAATGGCTTTGTAAAAAAACAAGCGTCTGTTAAATGTGCTGGATTTTCGGGGGGGGGGGGGGGGGGGGGGTAAAAAGCTCATAAAATGAGTATAGCAGGATTCTTAGTGCAAAATCAAGAATTAAAAATCATATCCTGTGGTATAAATTGGTATTGAATTTGAGCAAGAGGGTTTAACTTCTCTAAAGGAACTCTATATCTTTTATTAAAAGCTTTTCCATAAGATTCTCCATCTAACAGATCATAGTATCTTCTAAGCTCTTCAAAGCCGGTAAATTTATTTTCTCTCGGCTTAACATGAAAACCAGCTTGTTGATAAGTTTCACATTTTATTTGATAGGAGGAAATAACCTCCTGACTTTTCTGGACAAGAAGAATCCTTTTTTGTAAAAATGGCAGACTCAAAAAAGCCTTAAGAAGTTCTGGGGTGTAAAGCAAAAAAAACGGCACACCAAACTTGTTATTTTTTACAAAGTATCTCATATATACACTTTCTAACTGGTTGGGGAGCCCCATAGAATATCTGACTGCTTTTTTTTTGATGTTATAAGAATAAAAAACAACAGGTGCCTGCCATGAAAAAACAGGACAGCCTTTTATATAATCACAGAGATGAAGATGAACGGCTAATTGAGGAGATTGACATTGGTATATTTCCCCATATCGCAGGTATTTTCCTGATTCAAAAAAATCCAGAACATTGAGATCAAAAATTTCATAGTTAATACGGTTTCTATTACAAAATGAAATAATAGTTTGTATATCAAAAAAATTTAGATTGTCATTAAATCGCATAATAATAGGGTGAAAAGGAACTTCGGCTGATAAAAAGGATATTAACATAGCTTCACTGTCTATACCCCCGCTTAGACATAAAAAAATCTCTTGGCCTAATTTTTTAGCTGATTTGTAAATAAGGGAGCATGCTATTTCAGCTTCTTTAAAGGCGTAGTAAGTTTCTCTAGTTGAATTATTTACTTTTGAAAAGAATATGTTTTTATCAACAGCTCCAGAAGATGTTTTATTAAAACCAAAAGCCAAGTGATTATTATAAGTCCAATGAAACATCAACGCAATTTACAGATTCTTAATCCTGATATTTTTTAGAATTTTATGGATTGTATTTCTGTTTGTGTCAAAAAAGCTATTTGAGAGGCTGTCAGATCGGCTGAAAAAAGCTTGATTATTTCCCTAAATTTCTTCTCAGAAATGCGGGAACGGGTAAAATACTTGTTTTTTCCAGTCATTTCAACTCATTAACTCCTATCACAGTGGGATTAACAGTCATGAACCAATTTTTTTAATACCGCCAAAATCCCTTTTCCAGCATTTTAGAGTTTTAACAGCGTAGCTGAGAGACACTCTTTTTGTTTCCTTTAAAATATGAGTAAGATGATCCTCTAAAAAGGAACGCTCTTCCTTTGTATTGGCGCCTGCTTTTACAGCCAGATTCTTAATATGAAGTCTCATGTGACCCTCAATCACACCCTCTGTAACCAAAGCTCTTAAAGCCCCTAAATTTTGTATAAGCCCCAGCGCGCAACACAGTTCAGCCAATTCCACGCCCCTGGGATAACCTAAAATTTTCAAACATAAGCGAGCTGTAGGGTGAATATCTGTTACACCCCCTACTGTCCCCAACATAAAAGGCCCTTTCATTTCTCCATAAAGATCACCCCCTCTAACTCTCCACTTTGTAAGAGAAGAATAATGACCCTTCCGACTGGCATAAGCATGAAGGCCCGCTTCAACAGCCCGCCAGTCATTGCCTGTAGCAATCAATAAAGCATCCACACCATTTAAAACTCCCTTATTATTGGTGCTGGCCCTATAGGGGTCTATTTCAGCAAATAAAGACGCTTCCTCAATTTTTTTAATAAGCTTCTCTTCCTGATTTTTAACAACAAGCTTGGCACGAACCATCCTCTTATCTGCAAAGTTTGATAAAATGCAAAGTAAACCCTTCTCTCCGCTGGCTTTTTCAAGATGGGGCTTTAAATACTCACAAACCTGATTGATGATATTTGCCCCCATAGCCTCACAGGTTTCTATATAAAGATGTAAAACGGCCATAGAGTCTCCATCAGGCCGATTAAGAAATCTTAATTCCCAATCCTTTAAGCCTCCTCCTCTTTTGACCATAGAGGAAAGGACAGTTGTATTAACCAAATTTTTCCAATGTGAGAAGTTTTCCTTAACACAGGATTTGAGTCTTTCTGTATTATGAACTATCGGAATTTGTATCTGTCCTGTGGAAAGAGTTCCTAAAGCTTCAGTCGTAATTTCACCATTTTGACAAACCCATCTGGCTGTTTTGCTAGCTGCAGCTATTATAGAGGTTTCTTCTACAGCAAGAGGTAAAACATAGCCTTTTTTATTGATAATAAAATTAACCGCAAGCCCTAGAGGCAAATGGAAATAACCTAAAACATTTTCTATAAGACTTTGTGCAAGCTCTATATCCGGACCTGAATTTTCCAAAGTCTGCCCGGATTGCAAGTATTTAACATCTGATTGAGATAAAAAATTCAATTCAACTAGCTTATTCAATCGATCTTTGTAATCCAGTTTGGAAAAGTTATTAAAACTTTCTAAGAAGTCATTTTCCATTTTTTTATCCTCTGTAATTCTTTAATATTCTGAGAACCTGTGCAAAAAAGACTAACCTTTAACTCATATTCCAATAGGGACATTATTTTATCCAAGTTTTTTCCCCCTTTATGCAGAGCCTTTAAAATGGGTTGACCAAAACCAACAAAGCTGGCGCCAAGAGCAAGGGCTTTTGCTGAATCCAGTCCTGTTCTAATACCTCCTGATGCCCATAAATCATAATCTCTTGTCTTTTCCCGGCTGTAAAGAAGAGATTTCACAGTAGAAACCCCCCACGAGGAAAAAGTCTCCCCAATAGAAAAACGAAAGTCCTCTTTATCATAACGAGTTCCCTCTATACGCCCCCAATGGGTTCCTCCTAAACCACTCACATCAACAACTGAAAGGCCAATATCTGTCAGCCGATCCAAAGTCTCTTTGGAAAACCCACAGCCTGTCTCCTTGACAATTAAAGGAACAGGCAGTTCTTTCACAAGTGTCCTTATTTTATTCAATCCTCCTTTAAACTGAGGTGTTCCTTCTTTTTGCAAAGCTTCCTGAAGAGGATTGAGATGAATAATCATCCCTTGAGCTTGCACACTGTCAATAAGGGAAAATATTTGTTTTAAAGAAGTTTGTAATATCTGCGAGAGTCCAAGATTCCCTAAAAGAATCAATTTTGGACAAGCTTTTCGTATATTCTTCCATTCCTGTGATTTAGAACTATCAGCAAGCTGCCCTCTTTGAGACCCCACACCCATAATCCAGGAATGTTTTTCACAAACTTTGGCCAGTTTTAAATTAAAAGACTGTGAATCCGACCAACCTCCTGTCATAGAACTGACAAAAAAAGGTGTTTTTAACAAATGACCTTCCCACTCCTGATGAATGGAAATATCTTCAAAGTTTAAATCCGGCAAGGATTCATGAATCAGTTGAATTTTATCAAAACCTGAAGGAACAAGAGACTGTGAAAATTCCTTTAAAGAAAGAAAGAAATGACTTTTCTTCCTCTTTTCAAAAATATTATCCATTAAATCAATTAAGCGCTTGTCGAACCAACTGAGAAAAAGCCTGAGGGTTTCTAACAGCCAATTCAGCTAACATTTTTCTATCAATCCCGGTTTCTTTTTTGTCTAAAGCATGAATAAATTTTGAGTAACTGATTCCATTAATCCTGGCAGCACTGTTTATTCTTTGTATCCAAAGTCTGCGAAGTTGTCTTTTTTTGGTTCTTCTGTCTCTATATTGATAAGCTAAAGCTCTATCCGATTTTTCAATAGCCACAGAAAAACAACGGCTGTTAGCAGAGTAAAAACCCTTAGCTCTTTTTAAAATCTTTTTTCTAAAATTCCTGGCTTTAAAGCCTCTTTTAACACGCATTTTAAACTCCTTATTATTAGCTGGCCTCTATATATTGCAGTTCATAACTAAAATTTTAAAAAGCAATCTGACATTTCCAAGTTTTACCTTTGACAACTGCTTGTTATGTTATGATTCTACCTATATTAACGAACAGCCAGCTGTCTTTTAACTCCTTTTAAATCTGAGGCGTGAACATAAGTCAGCTGACCAAGCTGTCTTTTCCTTTTGGAGGATTTATTGGAAAGGATATGCCTTAGACCTCTTTTTTTTCTTTTAACAAGACCACTTGATTTTAAACGAAATCTTTTAGCAGCCCCTTTATGAGTCTTTGCTTTTTTAGCCACTTTTCCCCTCTTTATGTTTCAGCAGAACACATCTATTTTGTGGTATTCACCTGCTTTATGGCTTGAAGCCGTTATCATTATAATAAGCTGACATTTCCCACAAGTTATAATTTAAGCTAAGACATAAAAACAGCTTTTTTTTGAAAAAGCAAGTTCTTTTTAAATAAAGATCATATTGATCCTGTTTGAATTTTGAGAGTTTTGCAGAAGTAAAACAAATTAAATATTCAAATCAAATCAGCGTATATGTGGTTTATTTGTCTGGAGAAAAACAAAGAAGTTAAAATTAGGCATCTATAAAACAGCCAAAAAGAGATTAAAGGAGGTGCTTGATGGCTAAAATTAAAGCAGTAAGAGCTAATACAGTTTCAGAAGTTGCAAAGGCTTTGGGTTTAACTCCGGCAGAGGGAGCTGAAATGGCTTTTCGTGCAAACCTTAATTCACAAATTATAAAAATTGTAAATAAAGAAAAAATCACTCACGCACAACTGGCAAAGTTAACCGACAGTTCAAGAACCGAATGAAAGCACTTTTAAACCGACACATTTCAGATGTTTCTACAGATTTAATGTTGAGGGTATTGTCAGCTCTTGGTTATAAAAACAATAAAAGTGGCTTAATTAAATTAAACTGTTTTTTTCTAATATTTTCAAAAAGTTTCTAAGGGTATAGACATCTAAAAAATTAGCTTTTAAGTTTTTATCTCCTAAATAAACTCCAATAGCCCTATCAATAAACTTGTTCTCTTTGGCTTTTTTAAGATATTTTCCAAATTCTTTCTTCCATATTTGAGAAGACTTAAGCTCTATCCCAACTTTTTTGCCTTTTATCTCTATAATAAAGTCTATTTCAGATTTATGATGAGTTTTCCAAAATCTGATTTTAGCTCCCCAATTGTGGATTTGATTCCAAGCTTTTAATTCATTCAGCAGGTAAGTTTCTAAAAGGAAGCCTCTATCTTGGTTTTGTAGAGATTCTCTCAATTGTCCTGTTAAGGTTCGGACAACCCCTGTATCAAAAAAGAAAAATTTAGGATGAACTGCCGTTTTCACTCTTGCCTTTCCTCTCCAAATAAAAAGCCATGATCCAATTAAGGTGTCTTCTAAAGCTTGAAAATATCCCATGATAGTGGTTCTGGCAACACCTGAATCTCTTGCTAAAGAAGACATATTGATCGTTTGAGCATTGCAAAGGGAGGCCACATCTAAAAAGTTTGAAAAACTATTTATATTTTTTACAATAGCCTCCTGCTGTATCTCTTCCCGCAAATAAGTGAGAGAGTAAGCTTCTAAAAATTCTATTTTTTGTTTTACTGTTTTTAAATTGAGACTTTCCGGTAAAGTTCCAAAGCGGAGAATATCATCCCATTTATCTATTTGATGTTCAGCATAAATTAAAGGGTAAAAGAATTTTTGACTGGCTCGCCCACCCAGCAAATTGGCTGAAGTTCTTTTGAGCTTTCTGGCGCTGGAGCCTGATAGAATAAACTGTTTTTTATTGCCTCTTTGAGCTAAAAAATGATGGACATCATCTAAAAGAATAGGAAGTTTTTGGACTTCATCAATAATAATGATTGAGTTTTTGGGAAGAGCGGAAAGTTCTTTACGGAATAATTCAGGATTTTTTTGGAGCTTTAAATATGTGGAGGGATTGAGGAGATCATAAAAAACAGCTTTTTTATAGTAATTTTTTAACCAAGTGGTTTTTCCTGTTCCTCTTGGCCCTAAAATAAAAAAAGATCGTTTAGAAGGATGAAAATGTCTTTTATACACAATTAAAGCCTAACATAAAAATTAAAAAATGTATAGTCTATCGTCAAATTTTCATAAAAAATGACGGTTAAGTCATCATTTTCAAAAGCCTAAAGTTTAAAGGCCTTTTTGAGGAAAGCAAGCCTCTTTTCCTTTTCATATAAATTGTTTACTTTAAAGTCATGGAATGGGCAAATTTTATTTCCATAATCTTTACTGCTGGAATCTTTTAAATTACTTGTTAGCTTTCAGGCCATATTAGATTCTATGAGAAAGCCCCTTGTCAATCATTGAATTGACAGATAAGCCAAGAGGTTTAACTGTTGGTGTTAGTAAAAATCAACAAAAGAAAGGGGCAAGATATGATTTACATTGGAATGGATGTAAGTAGCAAGAGTTTTGTAGTGCATGCGATAAATGAGAAGAGGAGGAAGATATTTTCGGGGGAGATCCCTTCAACAAGGGTCGGTTTAAGTTTTGAAAAGGGCTTTGCAGTTTGGCCGGCTTCTTGAGAAAAAACATCGGGAGGCCAAAAAAAGCTAGAGGCTTAAAAGTTTTTTTGAAAAAAAGCCGCCTCTGCTCTGCTCTGCTCTGCTCTGCTCTGCTCTGCTCTGCTCTGCTCTGCTCTGCTCATTATAAACATAATTTAACTAACAACTTATTAAACTGTCAAGAACACCTTTATTTTTTCAAAATCCAGAAAACTTTTGCAAAATATAAATTTTATCAATATGATTAAAAGGTGAAGTGTTTTGGAAACTCTTTTTTGAATAAAGGCTCCTCCCCCCTCCCAAAAAAATCCCATAATTACTCACTTCTTCTTTTAAAAAGAAATCTCTCTTTTAAATTTCTTCTTAATTTAAGTCCAAATTTTATTTTTCTGAACTGGTGAAGTAGAAAATTATGCTTCTCCAAAATCAACTTTTCCACTGGACTTATAACAATCATCTTGTCTGTGGTTTTCACCAAGAAACTTCCGGTGCTATTAATAAGGATATATATTTTTGCAGAGCTGGCTCTATAAAAAGAAAGGTTGGAACAGCTTTTCAAGAGGCGCAGATAGCCGCCAAACTCATTTACAAGTCAGCAAAAGAAATGGGACAGAATGTTGTTTTATGCCTTAGCGGAGGTATTGACAGCTCAGCCATGCTTAGTGCTTTTATGGCCTCTGGTTTTCCTTTTAAAACAATTATCATGCGATTTAACAACAACCTAAATGATTTTGATATAAAACAAATGATTCAATTTTGTAGTAAAAAAAATATTTCCTGTGAAATCTTTGATTTGGATGTGCTGGATTTTTTTGAATCAGGAAAATATTTGGAGTATGGAAAAATATATCAATGCCAATCCCCCCAAATGGCTACACACCTTTATCTTTTGGATCAAATTAAAGGCTGTCCTGTTTTGTCCTGGCAAGCGCCAGAGTTTTTTTACCACCTTGATCCTGAAAACAAGAAAAAGCCTGCTGTTTGTTTAGGGCTTCCCGGACATTTGCATAGTGTCTTTTTAAGGTATTTTGTCCAAAACAAAAAGTCTGGAGTGCCTTTCTTTTTTCTCTACACAACAGAACTGCTAGCCGCTTTTTACCACTTGCCTCTTATGCAAAAATTGATTTGGTTTAGTAGGAAAGGGGCGGATGTCCACTATTCTTACGAACTTAAATGTATAACTTACAGGCATTCCGGTTTTCCTGTTAAACCCAAAAAGATGAAATACACCGGTTTTGAAAAGGTCAGAGATCACTACGATCTTCTGGACAAAAAATCTTATGGACAAGCCTTTAATGACAGATACAGAAAACCTCTTGAAAAATTAAACCCTCTCCCTAAAAGCCAATATCAGGTTGTGCCGGAAAATGTGCTTTCCAATCCTTATCAAATGCAAAAACTGAATGAGAAATATGGAAAAGAATTAGCAAAACCAGATTCTGATCCCAGTATTCTTTTTCAAAAGGAAATGGTCAAACTGTATCAAAATGATGAAATGGGAGTCTTTGTCATACCAATGCAAGGAGAGAAAAAAACAAAAAGTATCGAGCTATCCTCTTTCAGTCCTTCACAAATAGAATCTAAAATTTGGCTCTGTCAGGAGCTTGAAAAGGTTTTAGAAAACAAAAATCCGGTGGATATTTGGATAATAGCCGGTTGGTATAACATTCTTGGTTTTTTGCTTTTTACTCGGGAAAGAATTCCAATAAAAAAGATGCATCATTTTGATTTTGAAAAGAGTGCTGTAGAAACATCAAAAGCCTTTTGCTCATTTTGGTTAAAGAAGGGAGTTTATGAGTCTTCTGTACAAGACTGCAGCTCATTAAATTATGATAAAGATCCTCCAAACATTATCATCAATACCTCCTGTGAACATCTCAACAGCTGGGATTGGTTTGAGAATTTACCAAAAGGTGTAATTTTTGCCTTGCAGGCCAATAATATTCTTCACCCAAATCACCCCAACAGTTTCCGAATATTATCTGATTTTAAAGAGATTGTGAATAAAAACAGTCCCTCCAAATTTTTATTTGAAGGTGTTAAATCTTTTGATAGCCTTTCTGCATTTCAACAGTTCATGCTGATTGGAGTTAAATGAATGGCAAGTTCTAACATTGAAGTTGTAAAAAAAACTGTGGAAATTTCCTTTGAGGACATTTATCCTGTATGGAAAAATTTTTTGTGGCCCAAAAGGAAGAGTCCTATTGAAAAAACCTCTGCCATGAAATGGAGGGGAGGCTATAATATGGATTATCTCAATCGGCCTGCCTTCTTTTTTAGCATACAGAAAGAAGACAAAAACTTGATTGGTGTTTTATCCTGCTTTCCCACTGAGAAAGAGGAATTCCGCATGCGGGGTTTATGGGTTCATCCTGAATTTAGAGGCCGGGGTTTGGGCAAAATTTTAGTGAATAGGGTTATCCACTGCGCAGAAATGGCTGGAGCTAAAAAAATATGGAGTCTACCCCGTATAAACTATAAACAGCTTTATATTAAATTTGGCTTTTCAAATTTTGTTGGCCCGACAAATGAATTTGAATTTGGCCCGCATTACTACGCGATGATGAATTTAGATTTTCCTTTAAAAAAGACTTAAAAGTTTTTTTGAAAAAAAGCCGCTTTCCTCAAAGGATTTATACCACCAAACTTATCAAACTGTCAAGAAACACAAAAACAATAAGATGCAAATTATTTCATAATAATTAATTTTTAGTATAAAACAATTATAACTTTTGGTATTCTAATAAATAACAAAGCTCTCCTCTTTTTAAATACTTTTTTTCAAAAAGAGTCTGAGCTTTTGAAGGATTTGATATTTTTTGATTCTTATTCAAATTCATAAAAGAAAAACTTTTCATTCCATCTCTAAACTCTTCATAGTAACATTTCTTATTGGTTCTTAACTCTAGCCTGCCTTTTTTTTGCAATATATTCAAAAGGAAAATTATAAAAGGTCGGTTTATCCATCTTAAATGGGATTGTTTTTTTTTAGGGTAAGGGTTTGGATAAAGTAAAAAAATATTTTCAAACATATTTTTTTTCCCATAGTGAACCAACCACCAAACAGCATTTGTATGCACAGGCCATAGGTTTTTTAGTTTTCCCAATTCCTTACACTTTTGTTCAAACTTTAAAAACCGTGTTTGTGTTTTTTCTATGGCAATCACAGGGTTTTTTGTTTTTTTTGCCCATTGAATAGCGAAATCCCCAGTGCCACACCCAATTTCCAAGTCAAATGGAGGCTTAAATTTATCTAATGGAACACAAGGCCCCAGCTTAGGAAGAGGGACAAGAGCTTTATTAAAAGTCTTCATTTCTTTTCAAATATCCTATAAAAGACAAAACTAAAACGAACAAGAAGGAGATAAAAAAAAGCTGATATTTTAATCAAAAAAGGCGCTGGCTCCTTTATAAAAAGGGTATAAGAGTATTTTCCCTTTTCAAACACCAGACTGGCTCCATGAAACCAAGCTCTTTTTACAAAATCCCTTAAACTATGAGCCGCTAAATGATTGACATTCAGCTCCTCTTTCCAAAGGGAATCATGCCCTTCATTTGCAAGAGACTTTATAAAGTGAATTTCCTCCCCTCCAAAACCAAATTTAGCAGGACTGTAAAAACGAGCCTGAAAAGGAGGGGTCATTTTAACAGAAAGATTACCGGCAGGAACAAATTTTACATGATTTTTTGCCCAAAGCCTGGCAATCCAATTATAAGATTGACCCCAGAAAGAGCAATCCGGATGGTCAAGATAGCTTCCTCCTATTACAGTCACTTCAGAGTTTTTTTTGTGGATTTCAATAAGACAACTTAAATGATGGGGGTTATCCAAAATAACATCTTCATCAATAAAATAAATATAATCTGAGTGAATACGATTAAACGCAAGATTTCTCATTTCATAAAGAGGCTTGTCTTTTGGTAAAAAAAGAATTTCATGATCAGGAAAGTATTCTGTAATTAAAGAAATGCAATTTGAATACCCTTGTCCCTCTTGAAAAATAAAAAAAACAGACCAAAGTTTACGTTTTAAGTCTTGTCGACTTAAAGCCAACAAATTTTCTTCTAAAATTTCTAATAAACCTTTACAGGAAATAACAACAGACAGCAAGTTTTGCTTTTTACCTTGGTTCTTATATATATCACCTTTTATCACTGTTTATCCTCTTAATTCTCCATTTTGTTCATAAGCTTGAACAAAAATAAATTTATACTATAATTGATTTGATTTGAACTTTTTTTGTTTATCATATTCAATCTTGATTTTATATAAATTATAGAAACAAAAAAGTTTAACAAAACAATTATGTCAAACCTATTCAAAAAATATAAAACTATATGTTAAAATCAACCCAAATCTCCTACATAAAGAATAATTTAGAGACTAAAGTTTTTCTTTTTTTTGGTATATTCTTTTTTTTAGCTTTTCAAAGCCTTTCCCAATTCAGCCTATGGGTTGAAACAGAAATATATCCTGTCCACAGTTCCCAGTATTTATTTAATGAATATGCAAAGCACTTTCTATTCGCTTTAAAACCATTTTTTTACCTCATTCTTTATTTATCTTCGCTTTTTTCCCATCTGTTTTCTCTATTTCCAATGACAGGGGCCAGATTTTTATTTGCTCTAAACGGTCTGCTTATTCTAGCGCTCATGTATTTTTATATTAAGAAAAAGACAGACAAATATAATGCCATTTTAGCTGTTTTAATGCTGGCCAGCGCAAGTATTTTTTTAGATAGAGGATTTCGCATCCGTTCTGATCTCCTGTCTTCTTCACTAAGTCTTACTATACTATGGCTTACATCAAATATTAATCAAAACAAAGGAAATACAAAATTTTATATTCTAATCCCTCTTTTATTCTCTTTACTGCTTATAAGCCCCAAAGCTATCTACTGGTTCTTTTTTACTGCATCCCTTATGTTTTATGACTTGAAAAATAAGATACCCCCGTTTGGGCTTGTTGTTAAGACAGCCTTTGCTGTATGTATAGCTTTTGGTTGTTTGAGTTTTGTTTTTAAAGACCCTTTTTTCTTAAAGAGCATTTCCAAAAGCATAAATTTTTATATGTTGAACATGAACTTCACTTGGAAATTTATTTTGGAAAAAGGTTTGATAAAAAACCTAACTGATTTCTCTCATATAAGTCTTTTTATAGAAAGAAATATGATTCTTATTTTACTCATATCCACAAAGTTTGTTTTTATTATTCATTCTGTATTTATTGCAAAAAAAAGAAAATGGGATTTCTCTGATTTGTATTTTTGTCTTTTACTTTTCTTCTTGCTGTTCCATCCCCAGCAAAAGTTATTCTTTTTATGCGCTCTTATGCCTTTTTTTATTATTTCCTTTTTTACAGATTGGCAGTGGAGGCAATGGCTCAAACATACATACAGTCCACAATTCAAGACTTTTCTTTTAGCGGGAGTTTTTATATACAGTTTTTCCTATATCACATATATTAACTATAAAATCTACATGAAAAAAAATAATCTTGCACAAAAAAGCCTTACTAGGCAATTAAATCACTTTTACAAGGATATAGAGCCTTCTGTTGCTATATTTGATCCCACCTGTATAATTTACTCAAGAAAAACAGACTGTAAATACATTCCAGATGATATAAAATGGGATAAAAAATTTAAACCTTATCTTAGAAAACACAATTTTGATATTGTTCTAGCATCTAGATTTTTGAATCTTTTACTCTTAATAGATTACAAACAATTATTCTTCCAGTATATTAATATTAAAAACCATATCTATTATAAAGCTTATACAATTGATTTAAAAAATGAAAATCACTTTTTAGAAATTAGGGATTCCAAAAAAACAGCTTATTTGAGTGGCCGTAAATCATTAAAACTCCTCATGCTCCAGCTTCAAACAAAAGCTCCCGAAAAATCTAGAAAGTATTCTTATTCTTTCCTGGATCAGCATAACAAGATTATTAAAGAAACAAATGATTGCCAAAAAAATAAAAAAACAACTCTAATTCTTGAATCAGGATGTTCTTATAGTGAACAGGATTTTTCCCAAGGCTTCATTCCCATAAAAGAGGGGAAGTTGGCGTTATTTTATTTGCCCCTGCCTTTGGATATACCTGAAGAGCTTTCATTAAGGGCTTTATTTCGCTACGATATGTTTTAAATTGACTACAATAGAATTTATTATAAATTAATAAATTTATGAATAAACCGACAAAGAGAAAAGTCTGTTCAAATAGATAAATACTAAATTGAATTTTGAGGGTTTTCAAATAAGGAAGGTTTGATTTTTATCAATAAAACTTTAAAACCCAAGCAAAATGAATATACTTTGTTGAATTGCTATTTGAGTTTTAAAACTATTAACAAACAAGGAGTTCTTATATGGAAAGTTTAAATAAAGACACTCATACCACATTGGAAAGTGTAAAAAAGACTGTGGCAGAGTTTTGCGCTCAAAGAGATTGGGATAAACCCCACAATCCAAAGGATCTGGCTGTAGGGGCTGTTACAGAAGCCAGTGAGTTTTTAGAAATTTTTCGTTTTTGTTCTGAAAAAAAAAGTCTTGAGATGGTTCAGGACAAACAGATGAGGGAAAAAATAAGTGAAGAATTGGCCGATACATTTTGTTTCATTCTAAGATTTGCACAACTTTATAACTTTGACTTAACAAGTTGTTTAGAAAATAAACTAGATAAGAATGCTTTAAAGTACCCTCCGGAAATAAAATCTGTTGATGAACCTTAAGCTTTTATATTGTTCTAACTTAGAGTTTCAAGCTATCATTTTGCTTCCATTTTTAATTGATAGAATTTATTTCTTAAATCAGAATTAATATAAAGTTCATTTTTTACTTAACATTTATTTTATAAAGGGTTATATCTTGCAAGATACACTTAAATTCTGCTGTTTTTTAGACCTTGATAACAAAGAAGACTGAAAAAAAGCAAATACAACCAGATATAATCCCATAAGGAGACAATTATGGAAACTTTTTTTACAAGTGAATCTGTTTCAGAAGGGCACCCTGATAAACTGGCTGATCAAATAAGTGATGCTGTTCTTGATGCCTTCTTAAAAGAAGATGAGTCCAGCCGCGTTGCCTGTGAAGTCCTGGTAGCTAAAGAACAGGTATTTATTGCAGGGGAAATCAACAGTAAAGCTCATGTAGATGTTATTAAAATAGCCAAAAATATCATTAAAGATACAGGTTATGATTCTATAGATAAAGGACTGGATTACAATTCCTGTTCCATACATAACATTTTAAATTCCCAAAGTCCAAATATTAGCTCTGCTGTTGGTTCCGGTGAAGATCAGGGGGCAGGAGACCAAGGCATTATGTTTGGCTATGCTGTAAATGAGACTGAAGTCAAAATGCCTCTAAGCATCCATATATCTCATAAGCTTGTTGAAAATTTGGCCTATTTAAGAAAACAAGGACACAACTTTTTATGGCCTGATTCCAAAAGCCAAATTACTGTTCGTTATGAGGACAATGAACTTAAAGATATTTCAACGGTTGTTATTTCCACTCAACATGATCCCTCTTATAAATTAAAAGACCTAAATGAATTCATCCATGAGGAGCTTGTAAAAAAAACTCTCCCGGAGAAATATTTAACTAAAAACACCAAAGTTATTGTCAATCCTGGAGGGCAATTTGTTGTTGGAGGGCCGCTGGCGGATTGTGGTTTAACAGGCAGAAAAATCATTGTAGACACTTATGGGGGGCATGGCGCTCATGGCGGGGGGGCCTTTTCAGGTAAAGACCCTTCTAAAGTGGATCGTTCTGGAGCTTATATGACCCGTTATATTGCTAAAAATATTGTTCAAGCAGGCCTGGCAGAAAAGTGTCTTATTCAGTTATCCTACGCTATAGGAATGGCAGAGCCCATAAGTGTATGGTTGAATCATTTTGGAACTTCTCAAATCCCAAGACAGAATCTGGAAAAAAAAATTTCCAATATATGGAATTTAAAACCTGCTTCCATCATAAAAGAGCTGGACCTTTTAAAACGATCTTATTTAGAAACATCAAGTTATGGACATTTTGGCAGAGAAAGCAAAAATTTTACTTGGGAGAAAACAGATAAAGTCTCTCATTTAAAAAACCTGTTTTAACATTCTTCAAACTATTCCTGGTTTAAATTCCAGCGAATAATACCAGCCTTAAACCAGGGTCTTCTTTTAGCTCTCACCATAATTTTTTTTTGATTCTTTGGATTTCTGCCTTTATAAGCTTTATATCGTTTCACTCCAAAAGAACCAAAGCCTCTAAATTCCACCTTATACTCTTTTAAAAGAGCTTGTGTAATTTCTTCAAACACGGTATCCACAAAAAGGGTTGTTATAGAGAGAGATAAATTCTTTTTTTTAGCTATTTCAGAGATAATATCAGACTTTGTTTTTAATTTTTTCGTTATTTTTCTCATGAACCTAATTATATGAATACTAATTTCAAATAAAAACACATTTTTGATTTTATATTCTTAAGTCCTGCTTGTAAAATTTAAGTTTACAAGGTTTTTCTTTCTTGTCTATCTCTTTTCTATCAGGACAAAAAGGGTTTATGACAACTTAAGCCTATTATTTCTAATGATTTTTAATAATCAACATATATAAATTATTGTGTCTACAGTTAAATCTAAATTCACATTCTTTAAAGATAAAATAAAAAAATATTCATATACCCTTTACATATACTTATATAAGTTTTTTTAAAAAACCTGTAAATAGGGTCATTGACATAACAGCCAGTTTGTTAAAAGTAAACTTTGGAATATCAGACAACATTTTTAATCTCTGAGTTATGAACTGTTCAATTAACAAAAATCCTAAATTTATACAGAACCAATTTGTACTAATTTATCTTGTTACCCAGAATATGGATAATGTGTGTGAATAATTTAGGGTTGATATTTGGGATTTTTTTATCAATGCATTCTTGAAGAGAAAACCAATTCAATTTTTGATGGTAATTTGTCTGGATATTTCCCTCCCAGGACATAACATAAAAAAATACAATAAGCCGGATAAGATTTTTTCTTTGATCGCAAAGACAATCTGCAATTTCATTTTTTATAACATGTATACTCAACTCCTCCTTGAGTTCTCTAATCATGGCTTCTCTAGGATGCTCTCCTGCCTCTACACCACCTCCTGGAAATTCCCACAAGTTTCCACTATCTCCTTTAAAATCTCTTAAACCAAGTAAAATTTTATTGTCCTTTATTAAAAGACCAACAGAAATAATCTTCCAATTCAAATTTATAGAATTTAGCATAACTTATATTTTTTATATATTTTACCTGAAAATAGAATTAGTATAGCTAATCCCACGGAGGAGCAAAAGGCGGATCTATAATTCTTTGCCTGTTTTTGCCTAAGCGAAATATCAATTCACTGTCTTGCGGTTCCAATTCAAAATCAAAGACATTAAAATTTTCCTCCATGTGCTTCTTATTTGTAGACATAAAAAGAGCAGAAACATTTTCTTGCTCTATAAGCCACCTGAGAACAATTTGACCGGGAGATTTTTTATATTTTTCAGCCAGATGTATAATCTGCTGGACTTTAAACACTTTACCACGCATTAAAGGACTGTAAGCTGTTAAAAGAATTTTCTGATTATCAATAAGATTCAGAATTTTCTGTTGAGATAAAAAAGGATGATATTCCACTTGATTGGTTATTATCTCAGGACAAATCTTTTTTGCCTTTTTTAAAAGATCAAAGGTGAAATTACTAACACCTATATAATGGATTTTCTTTTCTTTTCTTAGGTATTCAAAAGCTTCTAAAGTCTCCTCCAAAGGCACTTCAGGATTAGGCCAATGGATGAGTAAAAGATCAACATAATCTGTTTTGAGTTTATTTAAACTCTCTTGAAAGGTTTTTTTAACTTCTTTTTCAGTTAAAGAGTCTCTCCATATCTTTGTTGTTAAAAAAATATCCTCTCTTGGAATTGCAGTCTCTTTTATAGCTGTTCCCACTTCTTCTTCATTAAAATAGATTTGAGCTGTGTCAACATGTCTGAAACCAATATCCAAAGCCTGTTTGACAACAGCAACAGCTAATTCTTTTTGAAGTTTAAAAGTGCCAAAGCCTAATTTTGGTATTTTTAGCTGATTTTTTATCCAATATTCCATAGATTAAGCTGCCGTAAGATCCTCTTTATCAACTCTGTTCATTAACTTATTTCTCAGTTTTTCTATAGCCTGGGCATGAAGCTGAGAAACACGGCTTTCTGTAACTTTTAAAATTTGGCCTATTTTTCTTAAATTAAATTCTTCATAATAATATAAGGATAAAACAATTCTCTGTCTTTCGGGAAGTTCTTTAATAGCATCAATAATAATTTTATGAACAGACTTCCGATTCAGTTTGCTTAATGAGGAATCTGCATCTTCCAGCATTTTTAATACAAAACCCTTATCTATATGGTTAAAGATAGCGCTTTCATCTATGGAAACAACACTGACTTCCTGAGTTTGATTCAATATTAAATGATACCCTTCCAAACTTATTTCAAGAGCATCAGCAATTTCCTGCTCTTTGGGGGGACGAGAGAATTTTTGTTCAAGCTTTTTGGTTACTTTATCAATTTTTTTAGCTTTATCTCTAATAGATCGTGGAGTCCAATCCTGAGATCTTAAAGCATCCAAAATAGCCCCACGAACACGAAATTCCGCATAAGTTTTAAATTTATTGTTTCTGCTTGGATCATATTTTTTAATAGCATCCATTAAACCAATCACACCACTTGAAATAAGATCATTGTAATGTATATGAGCTGGTAAACGAGAGGATATTCTTCTGGCAACACATTGAATCATTGGCAGGTAGCTTTCGATGATTTCATTTCTTTCCTTAATACTGAGATTTTTCTTAAAACTTAATATTTCTTTTTTTCTCTCTTCAAAGTCAATAATATTATCTTTGGTTTTTTTATTCTTTACATTCTGCTTTGTCATATTATCCTCCGGTATATTTAATTCAGCATTTTTGTTTGAATACGAACTCCATCCACAATATCTTTAGATAGAAAAGCATTTAATTGAGATCGAATTTGTTGTTCAAAATAACTTCTTTTTTTCTGTAAAACTTTGACTTCCTGACCAGATAAAATAAACAAAAGGTGTTTTTCAAACTCTTTGTCATAAGATAAAAATTCATTTTTCAAAGAGTTTTTGCTAAGAGTTATATAAACCTGCGCTCTAAATAACTGAGGTCCTTTTTCACCTTTTAAGTTCACAAGTAAAGGGAGAATATGAGCTCTTCCAGATTGTTGTTCTGCAGAGACAGTTCGGTTAAATTCAAAAAAGGAATAAACTTTATTGGAGTTAATAAAACTCAAGGCTTTTAAAATAAAAAAACACAAAAGAACTGTAGAAGAGCTAAAAACAAAACACTTCTTTATCCAATTTACAGATAGAGCCTCTGTTCGCCCGGTGCCAGGACAACATTCTTTATTGTGAAAGCAGAAATCTGTTTTTCTCATAGATGCCTATATACATACAAAAAGGATTCCTGTATGGACTTTAGTAAAGCCCCATATTATAAACCCTTATTTTTACTTGAATCTTGATTCCCGGTTGGGATGAGAATAATTAAAGAACTGTCAAAAAATTATATTATCTTTTAAAAAAGACAATTTATTGACAGTATTTTTATCTGTTATTTAAGTTAACAGATTTTATGAAAGTAATAAAGAACAGGACAAAACAGAGATTAAGGTAAGGAGCTTTAAGCGATTTGGAGACCATAATGCGAAAAAAATAAAAAAATTTTGCAAAGGGGATAGTATAATTATTTTTTCTATAGGTATGTCTTAAGTCAGAATTAAATCCAAATTGAAGTCTGCTGGGGATAACTAAAACAGCTTCTGAAAGTCTGTTTTACAGTAAAATATATTTCTGATATTTTAAGCTGAAAAACTAAGAGCGTTGGAAAGCATCTCAGATAAAGATGGATTCCATTTTTTCTTTAAACCTAAAGCTTTATTGTTGTCAGGTTCAAAATCCAGCGAGCGGGCCAAACAGGCTAAGGCCAACTCCTCATCTCCTAAAGCTTTTCTGGACAAGGCTAAACCCAACCAGGCTTTTGCAGAGTTTAAATTTGTCTTAACAAATATTTGAAAATACTCTTCCGCTGTTTTGTAGTTTTTCTCCTTTAAATACAACATTGCACGGTGAAAAATGAGACTTGAACAATGGGGGTTCAATGTGCTGGCCTTATTAAAATACTCCTCAGCTTGATAAAAGTCCTTTTTCAAAAGATGAATTTCCCCTAAAGACTTATAAACAATAAACAATAAAGAACAAGGTTCAGTAATTTTATCAAGAGCTGACAAATAGCTGTTTTCAGCAGCATCTAACTGAGATTGACTGCATAAAGCTTTTCCAAGTCCAATTAAATCTAAAACTTTATCTCTTCTTTTCAAAAGAGAATAAAAAACATTCTCTGCTAACTGCCACTGTTTGTTTTCCAATGCCACAAAACCAGACCATTCCAAAAGATGGATATCAGACTTTTCATTTTTTATCAGTTGAGATAAAAGCTGATCCCAATTTTCAGTTTGAGGCTTGCTTTTAAAAGAATGGACTTGATTCACTCTTTCCATACAAAAATAAATAGCAAATTGTATTCCTTACTGGATTAAAGTAGAGGCCAAAACATAAATTGGTTATTTATGAAGGTTTATTAAAGCTTTAATGCTTTAAATCCGGTTTTTAAAACAAAAAAACTGTCAAGAAAATGACAACTTTCAAAAAAATGACAAAATAAAAACCACTCTCAAACAAAATGCAAGTAAAATATCACCTTAAGAAGCCACAGCTTTTATACTGTCTTTTTTAATTTTATCAACCAAAGATAAGATAATTAAATCCTGATCCAAAATAGACATCACCATTTTTCTTTTTAAATTTAAAATCTCCACCAATTTCTTTTTTTCCGCTTTGTTTATCTTTAGGTTTTTATCCCAGTTTTTTTGAGAAATTTTATCATCCAGCCTGTTAATTGCATTTAATAAAAGCTCACGGGAGTAATAAAAGTCTTCCAGATGGTCCAAACATCCTTCAGCCAAATGATTCAATTCATTCATGTTGATTTTATGAAACTCCAAAAGATAGGAGTTTTTTTGCTCCAAAACCTCAAATAATGAAAAAACCTCATTTTGCATTTTAAACCTCACACCATTATTAAAACATTATGACATAAAAAAAGGAAAAACATCATGTCAATAATTTAACCTTGTCTATAGACGGGAACAAGAAAAAAGGCTTTATTTTTTAAGCCTTTTTAAAAGTGTTGGTTTTTTGATAGGTTTTTAGTCCTAAAAATTTTTTTAATAAAAGTTGTCTCATATTAAAACACATTGGTTCAAGATGACTTAAGCTAGCTGTTAAGTTAGTAACTTATTGTTATCCTATGAAAAACAAGTGTTTATCCGTTTCCGCCTTTCTGAGAAGAAATTTAGAGCGGTTATCAAATATTTTTCTGTTGATTTAACAGCAATATAAATAGCTGTTTTATCTAAAACCAATTGTAAAACAATCAACAAAATACTTAAACGAGTGAGAATAAATATTGCAAACTATTTGACATTTTAAAGTTTGTCCCAAATGGACAAATATTTTTTAAAACAGTTTGTTGTATCTTTCTCTTCAGGACAGACTTCCACAAAATTATAAGGTTTTTCAGGCCAGTTAAAATCCAATGAATTTTTATACAGTTTATAATTAAGCCCCCACATTTTTCCCAATGAGGCAAAAGAAAGTTCATGTTTGTTTAAATAAGCTGAATTTTTAAACAACCGGGAAAAAATTTGCCCTCCAAAATTATTGATTACAACAAATGTCCAGGGAGGATACTTTTTAGATCTCCAAAAACCAGCCATATCATAAAGTAAACTCAAATCTCCTAAAATAGCTACATTATTCATTTTAGAATCACATTCACCAAAAAAACGAGACAGCAAACCATCAATGCCATTGACTCCGGATTGTCCTGTAATAGAGAGAGGTTTTTTTCTACAAAAAGCTATGGTATCCCATATACGAATGGGGGAGCTATTTCCTAAAAAAACTTTTGAATTCTCTTTTAAAGATTTTTTTAAAGTCCAAAGCCAAAATTCCTCACTCTGAGAATAATCGGCAAGTATGTTCTTCCATTTTTCCAATTGAATTTGATCAAAAAGTTTTAAGTCTCTTCCAAACTCCCCTAAAGAAAAAAGACAGGACTTAAAAAAATCAATATCAAGCAGCAAAGGCTGATTAAAAGAAGAGCGGGCAAGTCCAGAAAAAAAAGGAGGAGAAGAAAGGTTTAAAACAGGAAGCTCATATTTTTCCAAATCCCTCCAAAAGCGGGAGCGCGGAATGCCTCCTAGACGAATCACCCCGTCAATTTCTTTTTTTTCTACAGCATAGTTAAGGATTTTCTCTCCTGATAATAATCTGTGAGATATATCATCAAGACCTGAAAGAGGTTCTGTATAAAAAAGCCCTGTATAATGAGCTAAAACATCTTTTATGGCTGGTTTTTCCTGTGGTTTTAACTCCCCCACTAAAAGTAAAGGCTTTTTGGAGGTTTGAAAAAACTTTTTTATTTCCAAACGGCATTGTTTTTTAAAACTTATTTCTTCAGTCGCTGTTTTTCTGTGTTCTAAATCATAATTTTTTGAATACAATTTATTTTTTTCCCCATTAAACGAGTCAAATTTTTTAGTATGAAGTTTATGGTTTGTATTACCAGTTGAATCAAATAACTCTGCCGCAGGATAAATTGACACTGTCTCTTTTTTTAAAGAGGAAAAGTCAAGAGTTGTCACCTCTTCATCAATTAAAGGTTCGTCAAAACAAACATTGAGATGAAGACTGCCTCTATAGG
This sequence comes from Bdellovibrionales bacterium, assembly GCA_965116175.1. Lineage (GTDB taxonomy): Bacteria > Bdellovibrionota > Bdellovibrionia > Bdellovibrionales > UBA1609 > JACOND01. The sequence continues at coordinate 1,526,681 of OZ220490.1, forward strand.
GCATCCAATCGGATAAATTAATATTTTCTTCCTTTAAAATATTTTTAGATCTATAACAGTAATCTTTTAAAATATGAACAGCGTTCTTTAAAGTTTGAGGGGAGCCGCTTTTACCAAAATCTAAAGGTCGATCTGCCGTAATTAAAACTAAAGGTAAAGCGCTATAATAAGCCTCAATTACTGCTGGCAGAAGCTCTGCTACAGCTGTGCCAGAGGTGCTTAGGACAGCTACAGGTTTCTGATCTCTTCTTACTCTCCCTAAAGCAAAAAAACAAGCTGAGCGCTCTTCAAAAAAAGACAGCACCTCTAAACCTGTAGAGTTTGATAAAACCTCCACAAAAGGCGCCAATCGCCCCCCAGGACAAAGGCAAAAAGAATGAATTCCAACATTCACCAGTTCTTTTATTGTCTTTTTGGCAATTTGAATATTCATTAAACCTCTAATTGATTCTGTTTTGAAATTTTTAGCCTCTGTATCCTTTTTACTAATCGACTTCCTAGTGGGGAGAGCGCCCCAGAACTGAGGGATTGGCTTCTTGGCTTTGGATTGGCAAAGATGCTAAGATTTGTTTTTTAATTTGATAATTTCTTTTCCTAGTCAGCTCGTTATTTCTTAATAATTATAATTTTTATGGTTTTTTAGATATATTCATTTATATTTTGTTTTATTTCATTAATTCTTTTCATATCATGGTTTTCTTTATCACCTTTAGAAAATATCTCAATAAATATGATCTTGCATTTCTGTTTAGAATACAAATATACAACTCTAAGAAATTTTCTCTCAATGGACTTGAGCCAATATAAACTTTTATAAATTTTATACCTTTTTCATCAGTTATAAGCTTGAAATTTCTACCACTATTACCTTCTGGAAACTTTTTAATAACAGATTTTAAAACCTCAAGGCTTGTTTCTAGTCTTGGATGTTTTCTTTTTAATTTTTTTGAATGTGGTGTTTGTCTCATCAAATTGCATCATCTAAATCTATATCCCTTACTGAATATTTTTCATCTCTATAAAAAACAGCTTCATATTCAATATTTTTTCCCTTCTCAGTAACTATCCAAGGAATATCCCCATGAGAATAATTCTCAATTTGCCTCGCAGTTTTATCAGAATGTTTGTTTAAGACATTGTCAATATGTTTAATTTCTTGTGCTGATAGATTTGATAAATCTGGTTCAATTAGGGCAATGTATTTTTTTTGTGGAAGCCGTTTAAATTTTTCATCCAATTTTAATATGGATTTATTTTCTAATTTTTCAATGGGAAAATCAAAAGTAGGCCCATGATGATTTTTTTTGTATGTTATACCAGTTATAGATTTGCCATATTTTTCAAAGTAGTCAAAGTCAATAAAATACATTAACTTATTCAGAACGGTCAACCCCACATTTGGCTTTCCTCCTACTTTATTTAAAACATACAATAATACTTGTATAAATTTTTTATTTTTCATTTAACACGGCTTGTTTGATAGTGAATACATCTTCTTTTAATAGGTTTATGTCCTCTGATTTTTTCTTTAGAGGATTTATTGAAGCATTTAACATTGCTTTTATAACAGACAATAAAAAAGCCAAAAGAACGGTTAAAAAAATTCCTGTAGTTAAAATTATTTGTACTATTTCCATTGACATAATAACTTTATGTTATTTCCATTGATTAAAAATGTCAATAAATAAGGATTGGCAAAGACCTATAAAATGCTAGTCCTTTTAATCCCCTGCTGCAAAAAATATCGCTCAGGATAGGCAATTTTTGAAGATTCTTGTATGGGTAGTCTCTTTCCTCCTGTAGAGAGTAAAAGTTAAAAAAAAAGCTAATTAATAAATTGGAAGCCAAAGCATAACTTTAAAAACTAATGAGGGGGTTAATCTCTTTAAAAATTTAATGGTGCGGAGTATATCCAGGAGAATGTACACATTGAAAACTTACCGACATATACTTTCCGGCAATCTCTGAGTAGTCGTCCTTTGGTTTCACACTTTTTCAAAATCTCAAGTTTTTGCTCTTTTAAAAAGTATCTTCTTTTTTAATTAGTGTGTTTTTTCATATCCCTTTTATCCTGTGTAGGCGAAAGGGGGGTGACAACAATCTGTTAATATGATAATCATAAATTTAAGATGAATTAATTTTTAGATTGGTTAAATCATTTTTTCCACCAAAAAACATAGAAGCAATATAATTTGCTCTTTTTGTTTCACCCAAAAAACTTATTATATTTCTATTTCCCCCAGCTAATATATTAGAAACCCCATAACCAGAAGCTGTCAGAGAAAGATTCATACTATGCATCAGATGCCCTATATCCAATAGTATCGTCCGTTCTGAAAGATAATCATATTTTCTCGTAACTTCAGATGAATCTGATGTTAAAAATATAATTCCTGTAGCACTTCTCAATCTATCCAAAAAGCAATCAAACAATAAACTTGAAATTGTCTCTATATAACATCCTTTTTTTATCAACCCTAAAGTATAAGATTGAGGATTGTATCTGTATAAACCCAAAGGAAGTAAATGAGAACGAAATAAACACAAATATATCTCATAATGATACAAACCCCCTGCACATGGAACAGTAAAGCGGTCCTTGTTTTTATCATAAAAGATCCCCCACTTTAATATTTTCTCAAGATCTTTTCGTGACACTTTCTTCAGACTAAAAGGAACCATCTGACTTCTTCTGTTAAGATACACTGTTTCCATACTTAAAGAATTCTTAGGTAAGGAGGAATCAAATTTTATATGAAAAATATATTTGTTGGATTTAAATTTATTATTTTGTGTGTGTTTATAATGGGACATGAAGAGGAGCTTTCTGGATACAGATGGTAAACTGTTTACATCTGTTCTTCTTAAAAAACTTGATCTTCCTTTTTTATATAATAGAGTAATTTTTTCAAGATTGCTCGTTTCTCTGATTATTGGCATATAACCTCAAGGATAACAATGGGGGTCAGAATTTAAAACACTTGTCTCTTTACTAAATATTTTGTCAACTGTATTAATTCTTTTTTTCTTAAATACAGAATTAAATGAAAAGAGCTGACTTGAATCAAGGTCTAATAAATCCGGGCTATAAGCTCGGACAACATGAACATCAGACCCCTGCAACTCTCTAGGAGTAATATCAGCAATAAAAACATCTTTTGTTTTTAAAACTCCTTTTAATACATTTTCTTTTTCTTTTATATTCCATGTTTTAGCAAGGTCACTTATATTTTTCTTACCTTTACATTGAAACAAAAAATTACATTTAGAAAAATTTTCATATTTTGAATAAAATAATATTACATCACGAGTTGTTTTAACTATTTTAATGCTTGTATTCTCACTCATTGAACATACATAGGTGTTATATATATAAGCTAAAATAAACTCTAATAGAGCTCGATAACAAGCTCTTTCAATATCAACATCAGCGCTCCCAGTGATTAAAAAGGCCGGCTCATCATATTTTTTTTTACCATTAAAAAGAACAAATACACAAGGAACCTGTGTATCTGTATATTTATAAATAACTTTTATCTGATTAATTTTACAATCCAAAACGCTAAAGAGTTCTTTCAACAATTTGTTTTGAATTTTATCAAATACAATTTCCTCCCCAGGATCTTTAGCTAACCACATATATAAAAAAGTATCTCTTTCAATCAATTCAAGAATGGCATCTTCTACAGCTGAATTTAAAAAAGAGCAAGACATTCCATTTGAAGACGGCTGTTTCAAGATATTGGTCAATGTATTTGCTGTGTTATTATATATTAAACTGGCAGGCAACCACATCATTTTATTATCTGAAAACCTGTTTGCAGCAACCCAGTCTGTTTTTAATTCAACATTCATTTGTTTAATAACATTTGAATTTTTATAAACAAAATCTTCATATACATCATATTTTGGAAAAAAACAGTTGTAACCCATTGCTTTCAACTCTCTGGCAGTTTTTTGATATAAAAAAGGTCTATTTTCCTTGGCTGAAAGCAAGGTGTATCTTTCCAAAGCCTCCGCCATTGATTTTATCATAGCTGTTGCAATGTCAATATCCGCACCAATGCCAGAGTGTTTTCCAAATGTGCTTATTGCAACTGGACACTTTGAAAATATATTCTGATCTTTTTCATAAAAACCAGTATTTTGAATAAGCCCTGATCTGGAAGACACAAACCGAGATAGTTGATCCAACAAGTATTCTTTCTTAATACACTTTGCAAAATTCATTTATAACCCACATACTGTGCAATGGCTGTCCGTATAAATATAATGTTTCCTGGATCTATGATTAAAACAATCAATTTCCAACAAATTACTATAGATGATCTGTGAAGGAATATATTTTGTACTAACTTTATACATTTCAATAAATGCTATCTGCAAGAAGATATTTTGCATAAACCTATGAAGGCACTCATTTGTATTAATACTTTCATTATTTTTATAAACCTTTCTATCATAACAATTAAAACAAGGGCCAGAAGGAACAGATTGTATAAGAGGTCCAATATAGCCTCCAAATTCATCAATAATTATAGGACACCAATAAATTCCTTTATTAAAGAAATACAAATTAAGTTCGGAAACTTTGTATTTATGCTCGAAATCACTCATGACAAAAATCATTTGATTGTTCCTTATTTGATCTAATTTTTCATATAATTGTTTATTATTATTTTCTGAATTTAAGTCGTTAACCAAGATTAATTCCATATTGACTTCTTCAGAAAGTTTTAAAATTTTCTCATCAGAAAAATCTGTTAAGTTAACCAAAACTAAAGATTGTGTCTTTTTATTATCGGCTTCGACAATTAAGCCATTCTTTTCCATTTTACGAATAATTTTACCAAAATTATATCCTTTATTAGAAAAAAATTTCTTCATATCCTCTACACAAAAAGGCTTATTATTTTTATATCTTAAAATGAAGGAAGAAAAATTGCTATCTATACTTTCTTCAAAAAAAGAAATTCTGTTTCCAAAAATATACACAGTTAATACTCCTTCAGCACATTGAAGAAGCTCTAGTTGAGGATGAAGTAGATATTTAACTTTTGGCACTTTATGGCGTATTTTAAGATTAACTAAATTAATTTATAAACAACATCTTTATTTATATCTTAAACTTTCCATCTCCCATCATCATTTAAGAGTGCATTCAGTTCAGGGAAAGTTTTTTCAAAGCTATTACCCCGATATTGATCTAATAACATTGTATATTTATAAAACATTTTTAATTTTTTTTCTATCCCCTCTTTCTCCTTACTCTTTAAAACATTTTTTATTGAGTTAATTTGTTCCAAGAGGTAAGTATTACCTTTGTTATAAGAGCTTTCATATTCTTCAATTTTTGATAACGCAAGCTCCTTGACATTTTTGGGTAAAATAGAAATACTCAAGAATTTATAACCTATACACAACATTAAATAAGGAACTACATATCCATAAAGAGCATGAAGCTCATCTATCCACCTTAACAGATGAGGTAAATTTAAAATATTATATACTGAAACAACTGGTGAAAAAGAAAAATAAACATTTTTCTTTTTTCTCCTTAACATCTTGATAATATTTTTTTCAATATCTCCCCACTTTGAAGGGTGCCTTATATACTCCTGAACTTCTTTATAACCATCAACACTAAACATTATACGGACACAATGAAAATCTTCAAAAGTAGCTGTAAGTTTGTCTGGACACTGCATACAATTAGTATTAACAACTAACTCAATATTTTTAGAATAACCTTTCTTTTTCAAGTAGTCTATAAAATCCCAATTTTCTTTAATTAAAGTTGGTTCTCCTCCTGTAAAATATATACTTTTTAATCCCGGGGACCATTTGTAAATGGTTTTCCATAATTCTTTATTCTTATGCCAATTAAAAAACTTTCTATCAAATTTAAAATAATTAGTATCTATAAAGTCTATGTCCAAATTCTTTCTTAATAATTCCTTCTGTTCTTGTTCAATTTGTGAACTATTTAATGGATTACACATCCGACATTTCAAATTGCATAAATTCCCAGGACGAATATCTAAAAGAAGAGGAGATTCTGCAACTCTATATCCATTTATCCTACTTTTTTCAACTCTATCCAAGATGTTCTGCTTATATTTTGACTCCAACCATTGTTTATTATGCTCTTTTCTAAAAGAAATATCTCCAATAGATTCTTGATAGTAACACCAATGACAAGCTTTAACTTTTTCACCATTCAGCATCCTCTCTCGAATTTTCCTTAAACCGTAACCATTCCAATAATTATCTAATCCATCTTCTACAAGATTATAGTGTCTCCCTTGTTTATCTTTTATTGGTGTAGCAACACAACAGGGCGCAAAAAATGATTTTGGATCTATAATTGTTTCCATCCAAGGGAACACACAAAAAGTCGGAGAGATTGCTCTTGTTTGTTTCATAATCTTGTAACTTAATATTCAAAACTACTTTTACAAATTAAAAACACTATATTTTATAAATTTTTTCACTAGCTTTATCTCTAATTTCCCAGACTTTTTTCTTACATCTTAAAGAATGTGAATTTAGATTTAATCATAGACACGATAATTTATATTTGTTATTATTGAAAATCATTAGAAATAAATCTCTTAAAGTATCATGAACCAAAATTTATTAGAGCATAAGTTCTTACTTCCCCCAATTACAACAACCAGGAGCACCCGCAGCTGGCATTTCCATAGTCATATTTTCAAAATCAATTTCCTCTTCATCAACTATGGCCCACTCTAAATCATTAAAATTTTTAACTCTATTTTTGGAAGAGTCTCTCTCTACAGATCTTTTTTTGAGGTTTTGAGGTTTTGAGGTTTTGAGGTTTTGAGGTTTTGAGGTTTTGAGGTTTTGAGGTTTTGAGGTTTTGAGGTTTTGAGGTTTTGAGGTTTTGAGGTTTTGAGGTTTTGAGGTTTTGAGGTTTTGAGGTTTTGAGGTTTTGAGGTTTTGAGGTTTTGAGGTTTTATCATCTTTATTCATTTTATTCTCCCATCTTGAAACTAATTTATACAGCTCTATGAGATTGGCATAATATCAATAATACTGTTGTTAAGAGGGTCCTTATGCTTAGGGTTACGCTTTCGCCAGTCTTTTAAACATTCTATAAAAGCAAATTTATCCCTATAAACAGTTTTTGTAATTACAGCTTTTTTATTTGAAGACAACTGAGCCTCTACATTTAATATTTTACCATTTTGTATATTTTTCATAACACTAAAATTATAATCCTCCTGTGAATAATAAGTATAATAAAACGATTTTAATGAATCAAAATCAGGAACTTTAGTTTTAGGAACTCCTTTGTAGATTACTTTAATGGGCTTATCTTTGGGTTTAAAAAGCAAACTCATTGGAACAAATAAAAAGGAATATTTTAAAAAACTTCTTTTATTCATAATAGGAGTTATAATTAAAATTAGCAAAATAAATCTATAATTACAAGTGTTTTTAGTTTAAATTCTATTATTTATTTGTTAAATTCCAGAAATAATCCTTATTCTAACTATTTTTTCCAAAAGGGAACTACATGTAGATTATATTTTTTATGATCAGGTATCATCTCAACCAAAGGATGTCTGAATGCAGTGTTGTATTCAATGTCATATTTGTCTCTTAAGAAGTTTTTTATCTTATCAAATCCAGTAAACTTTCCTTTTTTTGGCTTTGATAAAAATCCTCCCTGCTGATATATAATTTGTTTTATTTTATACGAATCACAATCAGATGTATTTATATTTCTATTTATAATATATTTTACAATTGGTAATTTTAAATAAGAATAAAAAAGAGCTGGCTGTGATATAAGAAAATAAGCTGAACCACATATATCATTTAAATAAAAAAATCTATAATATGCAAGATAACGAAAAGTCATTATCTGTAAAACAACTTTACCCCTATAATAACAAAATGAGGGAGGCTGCCACGGCAAAAAGAGAGCTATATTAACTTTTTTAGAAAGTTTTTCTAGAAAATATAAATGTACGGCAACTTGAGGGGAGTTGCACAAATATTTTTGACCATAATAAACATGGAGTTTATTTTCATAAAATAACTCTAAATTACAGTCTTCAATTTCATAATCTATCTTATTTTCCCGACAAAACATAATTGCATGTTTGATATCATAATCATTTAATCTGTTCTTATACCTCCATATAGAAACTGAAAAAGGCACATCAGCTTTTAAGAAAGATTCTGCCATGACTTCACTATCGAGTCCTCCACTCATACATAAAACAATTTTTTTGGATTTATATTTTTTATAAAAATAAAAAGCTGATCTTTCAGCTTCTATAAATGGCGTACTCACTTTCCTTTTAGGAGGAAATGCTTTTATTGAAAACACACTATTGTTCAATGAAATTTTGATATAATTTTGTCCAAACATAGTTTTTATATTTTATCCAAAAAAACTTAATATTTTTGTCAAATATTTATTCACTCCACATTCACCAACCTTTATTTATGGCACATAAGAAGCCGAAATGATAGGTGTTAAAAAATAATTTTATTTAATTTTTTTGTTTTTCACTTTGTAAACAAAAAATGATTTTATTCTTTGAAAAAATTGTACAATTTCCGGAAAAAAAACAACATAATAATATTGAAAGGGCTTAAACCAAAAACCAAAAAAAAGAAATACACCTATATGAAATGCTGCTCCTATAGCTATATACAAAAATCGTGTTTCTTTTAAAAGGAAACCCACAGGAGCCGTGAATTGAAAAAAATATACTACAATATTCAAAAACCATATTAAATAAAAACTCTTTTGGGCCAACCAGTATCCATTAGAATTAAGGATAGAATTATTGTATACAGTATTTTGCAACAACCAACCTTGTAGAGTATAACCATTTATCCATTGAAAACCTGAAGTATCAAGTTTACAGTAAAAACTGCCAAAATAGACTATTCCTATTGTTAAAATAACCAACAGTCTTGGCCAGATAGGATAGTTTATTGTATCAGTTATTTCTATTTGTTTTTCTTTAAACAAAAATGTTTTATATATTTTTTTCAACCAAAATAAAATTGTCCAACGCTTACAAAGTGGAGCAAATAACCAAACCAATAGAATAAAAAAAATAATGTTTGTAGCAGGATAAGTCTCATATTGACTCATCACTGTTTTAGAATATCCACTGATCCACCCTTCAAATAAAAAAAAACTCATGAAAGATAAAATTATAAAAAACCTTTGAAATACACCAAATAAACTAAGAATTAAAGAAAGAATAAGCAAAAATTTTAGAGCGGAAAACAAACCTGTTAAAGAAATAGAAAACGGCAAGAAATGTTCAATAAAAGTTTGAGGAGAAGGAATACGAAAAAAATCAAATAATGGAAGAGAAAAATAGGAAGTATAGTGTATAATAGAGATGTCCCTATTTAAATAGCATATTGTAATTACGGAGAATAAAATACAGAATATTCCCCAGAACCAATCAGGTTCTGTAGAGGAAAAAAATATATTCACTCTTCTTTTTATATTATGGGATATCATATTCTTCCCATGGTGTATAAACTGGCATCCATTTATGTTTCGTTTCTTCTTTGAATGTCACGCGCATTACAACAAATTTTACAGGATTAATATTATTTTTTCTCATTTTTCTCACAGCCCTTTTCAGTGATCTTGACTTTAACATCCTATTCACATACCAATCTTTATCTGGAGAATCGGATAAAAGAAAAATATGAGAGAAATACATTATATCCATATAAGGATCAAATTCTGTCATTCTTGGATCAAAATAAGAACCATCTGACAATTTAAAATAGGGAATATGGGCTTTTACAGATTCAGGATGGATAGAACGAGCATAAACTCTATAGTCACTAAAAGGCCATGATTCAATTCGCAAAAATATACAAAAAAACAAACTTCCTAAATAAAAGCAAATAAAAAAGATTGCAACAGTTTTATTCATGGTAATCTCTATAACATTTTATTTACTATTAAAAAATATAAGAAATAAATTTTAAAATTTCTTTACTTTACAAATAAGAAACGAACTCATTATTTTTAAAAACCACATTCCTTCTGGAAAAAAAACAATATAATAATACTGAAAAGGCTTAAACCAAAAACCCAAAAAAAGAAATACACCTATATGAAATGCTACTCCTATAGCTATATACAAAAACCGTGTTTCCTTTAAAAGGAAACCCACAGGAGCCGTAGATTGAAAAATCCATACTGTAATATTTAAGAACCATATCAAATAAAAATTTTGTTGTGCCAACCAATACCCATTATAATCTGGGTAAATAATACTGTATAACAACCACCCTTGCAAAGTGTACCCATTAACCCACTGAAAACCTGAAGTATCAAGTTTACAGTAAAAACTGCCAAAATAGGCTATTCCTATTGTTAAAATAACTAACAGTCTCGGCCAGATAGGATAGTTTATTGTATCAGTTATTTTTATTTGTTTTTCTTTAAATTGACTTTTTAAAATTTGTTTCAACAAAGATAAAATTGTCCAACGCTTACAAGGTGGAGCAAATAACCAAACCAAAAGAATAAAAAAAATGATATTTGTTCCAGGATATACATACGGATCATCTACCATTCTGATATATCCACCAAGCCACCCCTGAAATAAAAAAAACTTTGCAAGAGATAAAGCTATAAAAAATCTTTGAAATACACCAAACAAACTAAGAGTTAAAGAAAAAATAAGCAAAAATTTTAGAGTGGAAAACAAATTTGTTAAAGAAATAGAAAACGACAAGAAATGTTCAATAAAAGTTTGAGGAGAAGGAATATGAAAAAAATCAAATAATGGAAGAGGATAATATAAAGTGTATTGTATAAGTGACACACCCCTATTTAAAACATAATATATAGTAACTATTACAAATAATATACAAAACCCTCCCCAACACCAATCAGGCTCTTGAGAGAAGAAAACTCTATTCAATTTCTTTTTTAAATTATGGAATATCATATTCTTCCCATGGTGTATAAACTGGCATCCATTTATGTTTTGTTTCTTCTTTAAATGTAACTTGCATCGCGACAAATTTTACAGGTAAAAAACCTTGATTTTTTATATCTTTCACAGTTTTTTGCATTAATTCTGATTTAAGTATTTTGTTTACATATCTATTTTTGTCTGAAGAATCAGAAAGAAACACATAAGAAAAATATATTCTATCAATAAAGGGAGTTAACTCTGCACCAAGGTCAAACAAAGATGTATAATATACATGAGCATAAGGAATAAAGTTTGTTGTTCCAGGATTAAAATAAGAACCATCCGACAGCTTAAAATAAGGAATAACAGCCCTTACATATCTTGGATGATGATCATAGGCATAAAATCTGTAGTCACTAAAAGGCCATGATTCAACTCGTAAAAATATACAAAACAACAAAACCCCTAAATAAATAACAATAAAAACTTTTTGGAGGGAATTAATCATTTTTTTGAAATTACACTAGCAGAAGCAAGTAAATATTGTAATAAGCCTTAATCAATACACTTCACTTTTTTTAGTATTTTGACACCCAGGAATTGAAATTAAACTGAAAAACAAGAGTAAATGATACCATCTACACTCTTTTTTAACCTATAGAACTCAACTCATATCTTGTTTCTTATTAATAGATCTTCTGATCATATCTGTTTTTATTAATCATTTTTTACAAAAAATTTCAATAAATTCAAATATTTATATTAAAATCTTAATTGTTCTGATTATACAGTCTTTTAAAAAGGTCTGTTGTATTGAATTCTTTATTTTCTTTCATATAATCCAAAGCTGTTTTTCCATCCTTATTTCGTACTGTAATATCCGCCTTATAATCCAATAAGAGTTTTATAACATCTGAATCAACAAAAGACACCTTATTATAATGGTTTGGAACGGAAGCAGCCATAAGGGCAGTCCATTGATCAGTGGTTTGAATATTAGGATCTGCTCCTCTTTCCAGTAAAAGTTTGATTAACTCAAAAGAAGATCTATTATGAGCTGCCCAATATAAAACTGAAGCATTTATCTGATCTGATGCATTTACATCTACATTATATTTTAAAATTTCTTTTGAAAATTGATATGCCTGTTTTTCTCTAATAACTGCCCAATGTAAAGCCACAGTTTGTTGAGAATCCCTTAAATTATAATCTACTCCAGCATCCACAAGAAAACTAACCATCTCTGGAAACTGGCCATGAAAAACAAGTAAGTGAAGCATGCTTTTCTTGTATTTTGAATTGACCTCATTGACATCTACTATATCTTTAAGTTTATCTTTCAATTGCTCAGGTGTAATGTTTTTCCAAAATTCCTCAGTAAGATGTTCTTGAATTTTAATGCGACTTTCAGTTGTAACTTCATTTATTCCACCTTTTGTTTTATCAAATATATACAGATAATAACTAGCATAACCTAAGATTAAAACAAGCATAACAATTAAAAAATATTTCATAAAAATTCACCCAACTTAAATATACTTCAAGCCTTCTTCCTTACATTTAAAGATTAACCCTAAATATAGAAAAAAACAATATATTTTTTAATGTTTGGTTTTATTAGAAAATTTTTCTTTTTAGAGAATCACCCATAATAAAAAGCACAGGAAGAGATGTAAAAAGAAACACTAAAAAGGGACTAGTAGGCAAATTAAAAATATGAGAGCCTGTTAATCCTATAAAACTTAAAAATAAACCTAAACCCCAACCAAAAAGAAGTCTATGAAAAAAACTTTTGAATAAAAAAACACTCAAAAAGGCCGGAACAATCAAAAAGGAAAAAACCAATAGAACCCCCGCTATAGATACAGAACTGGCAATTACAAAACTAAATAAAATATAAAATAAAAGATTCCATTTCCATTCAGAATTTTTTCCTATAGAGCTTTCCCAGAGTTTTTTTTGAAAAACAAAATAAAATATGGAGATTGCTGTGTAAATTAAAAATATTTTTAAAACTTCAGACCAGGTAGCCCATATAATATACCCTGTAAGAGTGTGCTTAATATGTTCTGCTCCATGAGCAGCTTTATCAAACAGCAAAATCACAAGAACAGAAAAAAAAGCATAGACAATACCTATAAAAGCCTCTTGGGATATTCGTTTCTTATAAAAGGCTATTAATGTAAAAAGCAAAGAGGCGCTTAAAGCGCTGGATAAAACAATCAAGTAACTTTTTAAAGAGCCCGGCTTCCAACCTAATAGAATGGAAATGGCCAAGCCAAAAGCCGCTGATTGGGCCAAAGCCAAATCCACAAAAATAATTCTTCTGGCTAAAACATGAAGCCCCAAATAACAATGGATTCCTGTAAGCATTAAACATATCAAAAAAGCCGGGCCTAAAAAAAGAAGAAAATCCATCAAGTTTGTTTCTCCTGTTTGTCAATGGCATAAGCTCCACAGTTTTTAATTGCCTGAACAAGACTATCAATAAGAGAAATATAATCTTTTGCTTTTTCTAAAGCCATAACCTCTATAGGAACAGATTCTATATGAACAGGGACAGCCTTTTTAATTTTTTTAGCCCATTTGTCACTATAAAAGCTGGACACCAACACACAAGAACTTTGGCTGGCTCTTATTTGTTTTATCAAATTTAAAACATGTTTAGAAGAAGGGGGAATGCCTGGTTTTTCCTCAATCAGTCCAATAAGCTCCAATTGAAAACGATCCAAAAAATATTCAAAACTGCTATGATAAGTTACAACTTGTTTAACCTTTGATTTTTGAATATTTCTTCTCCATTCTTTCATCTTTTTCTCTATGGTCTTCTCAAACTGTTCTTGATTTTTTATGTAAAGCTTTTCATTTTCTGAATCCAATTCAGAAAGCTTTTCACTAATTCCCTTGGAAACTTGAACCGCCCGAAGAGGGTCCAATAAAAAGTGAGGGTTGCCAAAAGAGTGAATATCCCCAAAAAAACGATTCACTTTCCCTTTAGGAACAGACAAAGCTTTGATAAACTGACTGACATCCAGATAACCCGGCTGACCTTTTTGGATCCTTGGATTACGCGTTCCATGAACAATATTAGGCAGCCAGCCTATTTCCAAATCCATACCGACGAGAATAAGCAGATCAGCATCCCTGGCTTTTAACATATAAGAGGGCTTTGCAGGAAGAAAATGAGGGTCCTGAGGACCCTTTGTGATGGATAGCAGATGGATGGAATCCCCCGCAATACTTGCTGTTAAAGATTTAAGAGTCATAGTGCTGGTGACAACATTCAGTTTTCCCTCAGCCTGAAAATTTACTAAAAAACATACAAAGCATGAAAAAATGTTTAAAATCCATTTGTTTTTTATAAATATTTTCTTATTTGATTTTTTATAAAATCTCATAATCACCTCTTGAAATACTGTTTAATAAAGATGGGCAGGGTGCGCTCCAAGACTCATATTGGCCTGAATAGACACAGCATGTTCCCATGCCTCATGATCAGCTTTGGCAACATCATATTGTAAACGGATAGATGAATACTCCGTTGCTGTCCAAGCCAAAAGAACAGAGTATTTTTGTTCTTCAATATTTTTCCATTTTTCCCCAAGCAGGTATTCTGCTCTCCCCTGCAACCACCATTGTTTTAAAAACTGCCACTGTACATAAGAGTTGAAACCTTTATTGACCTTTAAGTTTTTATCTCCAACAGCCTGTAAAAACTCAGTTGTCCAAGACACACTATGTTTTTTAGAGCTGTCCAAAGGCTGATATTTATACACCATAGCGGCATTATAAAGGTGCTTAAAGGTCTTCACCTTTGCTCCATAAGCCAGGTCCAGCTCAAAAGTGGATTTGTCATTAAGGTCCCAAAGATTTTTAAGAAATAAAATTCCGGAAGGTTTGTCCTCGGTATAGAAAGCCTGTCCCATGATTTCAAAATACCAAGGCAAAGGGGTAAGATAAGCCAAAGAAGCCCCTGCCCCTGCCCAGCCATGATGACCAAATAAAGTTTTATTAATGAGAGGGGGATCAATAAAGGGATAATAATGTGTGTGTAAGTTGTTATGTCTTCCCAAAAAAGCAAAAAATTGACCCGCTCTAAATGTTAAACTGGGAATAAAAAGACTTTCCACATAAGCCTCTTCCAAAGCAAAGTCAAAGTGGTCTCCATGCTGTGATACCCCTACAGAAAAATTGCCTGTCCAATAAGGATCAATATTGGATTTAAAATAAATTTCCACCTCCTGAACAGAAAAACCATCACCTCCACTATGTGCATGCCCAGCATGACCTCCTCCCCTCATATAAAAGTTTTGAAGCTTCTTTATTGCTTCTGAATATTTGTCTTTATGCTCTTTATGCTCTTCTTCTGAAAAAGATTTTTTTCCCAAAAGAAGAATGTTAACACTGATGTCAGGATTGGTTTTTTGAACAGCTATTGCTGAATGACTAATAAAACCTGTCATACAAATAATCGTTAGATTTAAAAACAAAAAATTTTTCATTGTTTACTCCTTAATTGTTAATAACAAAATTTACTAAGAACTGTATTTATATTTAAAACAGCCTTTTTACACTGATCTCATTTAAAATTTATGTCTTCTGCATTTTTATTGTTCCTACCGGACAAATAAAAACTTCCTAGTTAAAATTAGGTTCTCAGACAGGCGCTTTAATCAGGCTGTTCCTTTTTGATAATTAGTTTTAAACCAAGTTGTCTCTTTATTTTCCCTACAGTAATCATCAAAAGAGGAAAAACAAAACAAGAGAACTTAAATCAAAACTCATTTAAAGTTTTAACTTAAAGGAGGGGAGCGAGGGAGAAATTGACGATAAAAATCTTTATTAACAAAAACAAGGGAAGTCCTTTTACAAAGAGAAAGCTTTTTAAAAACTGCTTGAACAACGGTTTTTTTAGAAAGATTCCAGGAAACAGAAGAATCAAGCCCACAAACAAAACAATCTTCATGATGGTTTGTTTCTTCAAAATGACTCAACTGATGAGTTGAAAAAGCAACTTGAGAAAAAAGAAATAAAATAATTAAACTTGCAGAAAAGAGTTTTTTTATTTTCATCACATAGGTTTTATATACAGTGCATACAGTTCTTGTCAACTGTTAATCTGTCTATTTTATAGCATACCAATCCTGTTTGAATTGGAGAGATTTTGTATGAAGTAATAATATATGCTTTTTCATTATAATTTAGGGAATAAAAAAACTTTTAACCTGTTCCCTTTTCAAGTAAAGCTCCCGCCATTCTTTTTGTAAAGAGCTTTCCTTAATTAAGCCCCCCCCTGAAAAAATCATGCTTTTTTCCTCATCCCATTCCAAAGCCCTTAAAGCCACAAGACAGATAGCCTCTTTATTAGAATTAAAAAAGCCAAAAGGGGCTCCAAAAAATTTTCTGTTTTTTTGTGAACTTTGATTTTTCATCCAATTTACAACCTGTTTTTTGGGGTAACCTCCAAGAGCGGCTGTAGGATGAAGTATCTTACAAATACTTTCAAAATCAAATCTCTGAGTTAATTGGCCTTTAAATTCTGTATAAAGATGTTTAAGGGGAGGAAAAAGTTTTTCACAAGTCATTATTGTATTAAATTTTGCCAGACCCTTTAGAGATTCCTGAATATTCTGAATAACAAAATTATGCTCTTTTAATTCTTTTTCATCCTTTAACAAGGAAGGCCCTGGATGAAGACCCGTGCCAGCCAAAGCCATTGTTAAAAATTGCTCCCCTTTTAAAGAAAAAAGAAGCTCTGGTGTAAAACCTAAAACCCCTGATTTCTCGTTCCATACTCCATAAAGAAAGCCATGATTCCTGTTTTGAATCTTTTTAAAAATATTCTGCAATAAAAAAAGGAGCTTGGGCTTTAAAGAAAAACTTTCACAAAAGGCCGGCACAACTTTTTTAATCAACCCTTTGCGAATATCCTGTTGAACCTGAAAAAAAATTTTCTGATATTTAATAAAAGAAGGCTTGTTAGAATATTTAAAAAATTTTTCTAAATTATGAGAGGCTTGATCCATGTTTTTTTCAACCAGTAAATCCGCCAGTTTCTCTTTATTTACCGAGCAGACAAAGGAAGGTTTTAACCAAGGTCTTTTGTTATTTAAAAAAAACACAGGATGATATAAGGACTGAGGTTCAGCCTTTGTGCTGTAAGTAAAAGGCCCCTGACCAAGCCAATATTCCCTCCTGGATTTTTGTAAAATAAAGCCCTCTTTCAACCATTTTATTTTGTCTAAAACAATATTTGTTTTATTCACAATTTTTTATTTTATATACAGCTAAAACTGAAATCAATCATAAACTGTATTAAGAAGTTGATTGCCAGCTTTAATACAAAAATGGAGTTATACTAAACTTCTGTTTGAAAATTCAGAATTTTATAGAATAGAAAAAATTGAAAAATTCAAATGGGATCCGTACATGTTTTGTCAAATTGACAGATATTTGTCTAAAATACTTTAAACTCCCAAGGCATCAAAGCTGTCCAGCATAGGCAAGAGGGCTGACATTAAAATAAAAACAATAATTCCTGCCATAAAGAGAATCATTAGAGGCCCTAGAAGAGCCGTTAAAGCAGAGACTTCCACATCCACCTGACGATCATAGGATACACTAATTTGTTCCAACATATTTTCCAATTCTCCTGTTTTTTCCCCCACACGTATCATTTGCAAAACAACAGGAGGGAACTGACCTGAACGGCTTAAAGGCTCAACAATGGTTTCACCCTCTTTAATATTCTCTCTGGCTTTTTGAACAGCTTCTTGAATTAAACTGTTGCTCAAAACATTTTTTACAATATCCATGGATTTTAAAACAGGAACTCCACCTCTAAGCAGGGTGGACAAAATTCTGGAAAACATAGCTACATCGGCTGTTCTCACCAAACGGCCAAAAACAGGAAGCGATAAAATAAATCTATCCCATATATTTTTTCCCGCTGCTGTTCGTTTCCATCTTACAAAAAAAGCAAACAAACCTAAAGCAGAAACAATTAAAGCCACCCAGTAGTTTATAAGGAAAGTGCTAAAACTAAAGGTCACTTGAGTCATCCAGGGCAGGTCTTTTCTATCTTCAAAAAGTTCCATCAAATTAGGTATGATGTATACACAAAGGATAATCATAACAGCCACAGCAATGACCATCAGCATCCCAGGATAAAATAAGGCCATTAAAACTTTATTGCGAATTGTTGATCTTTTCTCCATTAAAACGGCAATTTGTTCTAAAATATCATCTAATGTGCCACTGGCCTCTCCTGACTCACATAAAGAAATATAAATAGAATCAAAAATATTAGAGTATTCCTTTAAAGCCAGGTGAAAAGGCTTTCCCTCATTAACTTGATCTTTTAAATTGGAAACACTGGAGCGTAGATAGGTGCTTGGAATTTGCTGGGAAATGGAATCCAAAGCCTCTACCAAAGGCACACCAGATTTTAGCAAAGAGGAAAGAAGACGGGTGAAAACAGCGAGTTCTTTTGTTTTGATATTTTTTGAACGAAAAATAGGAGTTTGTTTGCTTTTATGAGTTTTAATTTTTATATCATGAAGAAATATCCCCTGTTCTTTTAATTCCAGTTTTGCTGTCTTTAAACTTTCCGACTCTATAGCCCCTTTTAAAAATCGCCCGGACTTATCAAGACCCTTGTATTCAAATACAGACATGATAATGTTTTAAATATCCAATTGAGTGTTAGATAAAACTTCTTCAATACTTGTGAGTCCTTCTGCGGCTTTTTCAAAACCATGCTTTCTAAAAGTAATCATCCCCTGTTCTATAGCCTTCTTTTTTATAACATTGCTGCTTGAGCTTTGTAAAATAAGAGATCGGATCTCATCATTCACTATAAGAATTTCAGCTATAGCTGTCCGCCCCACATAACCTTTATAATTACATTTACTACAACCCTTGGCTTTATAAAATGTTTTTTTATTAAATCCATTCCCAAGAATTTTTAATTCACTTTGTGTAAGTTTATAAGGAACTCTACAATCAGGACAAAGGAGACGAACCAGCCTTTGTGAAATAACCCCTAGAAGTGAAGTGGCAATTAAAAAAGGCTCACAGCCCATATCAATCAACCGTGGAAACACCCCTGCTGAATCATTGGTGTGTAAGGTTGAAAATACAAGGTGACCTGTTAAAGAGGCATTAATGGAAATTTTCATGGTTTCCAAATCCCTAATCTCCCCCACCATAATAACATCAGGGTCCTGCCTTAAAATGGATCGCAAGCCCTTGGCAAAAGTTAAGCCAATTTTAGGACTCACCTGGATTTGGCCTAAACCTTGGATTCTTTGCTCCACAGGATCTTCAATAGTTATTATATTTATATCACTGGAGTTGATTTTGGAAAGACAGGCATACAAAGTGGCAGATTTTCCGCTCCCTGTAGGGCCTGTAGCCAAAATAATACCATAGTTTTTTTCTAAAAGGCCATCCAAAGTTTTTCTGTCTTTTTGCGAAAAGCCCAGCTGATCAATTTGTAAAAAAGTTTGAGAGCGATCCTGAAGTCTCAACACCAACCTCTCTCCAAAAGCTGTTGGTATAGTATTTAAACGAATATCAATATCTTTTCCAGCCAGCCTTAAGGGGATACTTCCATCCTGAGGGAGTCTTTTTTCTGCAATATTTAACTTCCCCATAATTTTAATTCTGGAGCTGATTGTATTTTGAAGCCGCTTCTTTAACTTCAGAACAGAATAAAGATTTCCATCCACACGAAAACGGATAAGAAATTCTTTTTCATAAGGTTCTAAATGAATATCTGACGCTCTTTCCTTAACAGCACGAACAAGAAGTGTATTGACAAGCTTTATAATAGGAGCTTCATCATGGGCATCAAGAAGGTCAATAACTGGATCATGAAGATTGTATTCCTCAGCCTGTATGTCTTCAAACTCATCAAAGTCCTGAGTGTTCTTCTCATAAACCCGATTGATAGCTTCCTGAATTTTATAATTAAAACTCATAACAGGCTCAATAGGTTTTTTAAACTTCACCTTAAGACTGTTAAAAACTTCAAATTTTAAGGGGTTGCTTGTTAAAACCTGAATGCTGGAATCTTTTTCCTTATAGGGGAGCACATTATGACTTTTCACATATTGAATAGGAAGGCCGGAAATAAGCTTTATAGGAATTTCAGAAAAGGGAATATCCCGTAAAAAAGAAATACCAAGACACTTACAAATTTCCAACAAAGCGGCTTCAGCTGTCTTTTTATCTTTTAAAGAGTCCTGAAGCCTTTTCCCCTGCCCATCTTTTGTTTCCAGCAAGTGTCGGGTTTCTGCCTGCGTTAAAGAGGTGCTTTTTAACAAAAGCTCTTCCAATTTTTGTATTTCTGCATCCATTTTGATCGACCTTTGTTTTTATTCCGTCTCTATCCTTTAACATTTATCCTATCAACAGTTTAATTTTTCTGTATTTATATATTTATTTATTTAACTCTGCTTAAGAACAACAAACTCATCAGATAGCAAAAAATCAGGACAAACCAACTGATAAAAATAAGTCTTTAAAACAATATAAAGTGCGTTTAAATTTATTGTAAATTAAAATCATCTGTAGACATAGGTATAAAATCATACTCTTCATTTTCAGTTGGTGTGTTTTTTTCACTTTCTTGATTATTCTCAGTGTTATTTTGTTCAGGAGAGTCAAAATATGATTTAGTTTCCTCATTTTCATCATCTTTATAGGGCTTAGATTCAACCCCCTCAATATCATCCTGCTCAGGAAAATCATAATCTGACTTCTCATAAACACCAGCATCTGTTTCCAATTCCTCACCCTCATCCTTTTTATAAACATTAGAATCTGATGTGTCTTCTTGAACATTACCTTCTTCATAATCACCAGAATCTTTATCCTCCTCTATTTGAATATCCTCTAGTTCTATGGCTTTCACAGCATCTGTTTCTTCTATATTTTTATCCCCTTCTGGTTTTTCTTCTTCCAAAGGGTAGTCCCTTTTTTCTTCCTGATCCTCGTATAAAAAGTCAGCAGGAGGGGTTTTTCCTTGAAGATCCTCTCCATCCTCTCCCTCCCATGGAATAAGGGTTTGGGAATCAAGTTTTTCTTCAGGAGATTCCTCATCAGTTTCTTCCGATTCCCCACTAAATAATCTCTGCCAGAAGGATTTTTTTTCTTTCACTTCTTTTTTACTATCTTTGTCCTTAAAAATAGATTTTGAATGTGGGATAAGTTTTTTTAAAGTTTCTGCATGAGGATCTCTCCCCTTCATGTATTTTTTAATAAAATGTATTCTCTCTTCCAGCTTTTTACCTAAAATCTCCTTTGATTCTTCTTTTTGTCTTTTTCCTTTAATAATAGTGGGAGTTATAAAAACCAACAGATTTCTCTTTTCTTTTTGAACTTCTGAACCTTTAAACAGCCAACCTAAAATGGGAATATCCCCTAAAAGGGGTACTTTTTTATTTATCTTAGTCTCCTTGTCTCTAAGGAGACCACCCAGCACAGCTGTTTCTCCATCATGAAGAACCATAACAGTTTCTATCTCCCGTTTAACAGTCCGGACAGAGATAGCAGCCAACTCACTGGCCGTAGGGATTTCATCAGACAGATCATCAAATTTCTGTTTGATAGCCATTTGGACAGTTCCTGATTCAGGGTTAATCCTAGGCACAATTTCCATCTTCAAAGTCACATCTTTAAAGTCCACGGAGTTTTGAGCTATCGATCCCACCGCAGAGGTGTTTTTTAAACCTACTGGAACATTTTCCCCCACCTCAATATAAGCTTTGACATTATCCAAAGTGGTCAGCTGGGGAGTGGAAAGAACATTCACATTGGTTACTGTCTTCAACATACGAATTAAAGGGATATAAGAATGTTGAAGAACTTGATTAATAGAAGAATTTATATTTTGTCTTCTAGCATTCTCCAGATAGTTAGATTGTTCTTCGTCACTCCATCCTTGAAGCAGGGTATTTTCTGAAGCAGAAAGATTTACTCCTTGAGTTTCTTCTTTATTCAAATTAAACAATTTGTTAAATGGAAGACTTAAAATCAGACCTGGACCCACTGTAGCCTTTTCCAAATTAGCCATGCTAAAAGGCTGACTTAAAAAACCAGCCAGAGAGGAGCCCAAAATATCCAAAAATCCATAATTGCTGTTGTTCTCAAAAGTCTTTTTAAACATCTGGTTTAAGATACCAGCCAAATTAAATTCCCTGTTGTCTCCGTCACGAGTGATCATTTCAATAATAATTGCCTGGATAAAGACCTGATCTCTTGGAACATCAATTTTTTTCAAAACAGACAAAACCCTTTCATAGTCATATCTGTTTCTTGCGCTGATAATTAAACTGTTGGTATTGGAATCAGACATGATTTTCACATTTTGAAAGAGAGGCGACTCAACGCTGGAGGCTGAGGAGGCTTTACGACGACCTATACCAAGTTTAGAGGGAGTGGAAAAACTGGAAAGATTTTCAAGCCCATTTTTATCTGTAGCCTTGGAAGGTTTTATTCCCATAAGAGTGTTGTGAACCTCTTCAGCAGGTCCATGTAAAACATTATAGACATAAACCCCCCCTGTTATAGAAGCATCCACAGGAGTGTCCAATTTAGATACAAGTTCATGGATTCTTTTCACCCCCTCTTCATTGGCTGAAATCACAAGAGAATTTGTTCTGGCATCAGGAATAATCCTGGAAATTTTTAAAGTTCCTGATGATTCCTTTTTGATCACACTAGGAGTTACTGTTCGTTTATTTCTACGACGAGCTGGAGAAAAAGAGCTTTTTGATTTGGATTCTATAAAAAGAAGAGATGCTAGCATTTCAGCCAAGTCTTCAGCAGAAGCATAACGAATGGGTATTATTTGCACTTTTTCTTCAGAGCCAGGTATATCCATTTCATAAACTATCTTCATAATCCTCTCTATAACAGAACCATAATCAGACAAAATGATGCTATTGGAGCTTTCAAGGTTGGAAATTTTATTGTCCTGGGATAAAAGCCATTTAATAGAATTTGCAAACTCTCCTGAATTGATATGTTTCAAACTAATAATTCTTGTGATTAGCTGATCTGTGTTAGGGAAGTAATCCCCGCTATAAACCTCTGTGTTGTCTTTATGAGATTTTTCAGTGGTTTGAATTTTCCAAAAAGCTCCTGATTTTATAATCGTGTAGCCATTGGCTGCTAAAGCAGACAGAAAAGCTTTGTAAGCTTCTGCCACAGTGATAGAGGAAGGGGTGATGATGGAGATTCTTTTACCTTGTAAGCTCGGATCAACAATAAAATTCACACCAGTTAATTTACCAATAGCTTTTACAAGATCCAAAAGATTGGCTTCAGGGAAATTAAATCCATCAATTCTATCCGGAAAGTTTTCATTAGATATATCTTCCGGCAGCGCTTCATCAAAAGTTACTCCTGTTGTTTTCCCTTGGGGAACAGAAAAAGAGACAGAGCTGGAGAAACTCAAAGAGAAAAGAAGAAAAAAAGTGATCGTCCTTGATGCTTTCATTATTTTCCCATCCTTTATTTATTTACAAAAAACTTTCTTAACATTATATTCATTTTCAAAAAAATGGCCCATTTATAATGGAGGCGCATCCTCACTCACATTGTATTCAGAATATACCTCTCTGCCATCCCTTAGGACAAGGGTTTTAAATTCACTGGTCAGTTTCAAGCTCTCATAAATCTCAAGAGCTTCTTCAGGAGTAACACCTGCCAGATTTTCCCCGTTGACCTCTTTAAGAATATCATTCTTTTTAAAACCCAATTTTTCAAAAATACTGCCCTTATTTACAGAACTAAACTTCCAACCTTCTGGATGCGGCACAACCCGGGCCTGATTTAATATTTCAGGGAGCCTTTGCAGGTATTGATTAATATCAGACCTTTTGACCTGAAATTCATTACTGCCTTTTTTTCTCACAAGTAAACTTTTTGAAGCTTTCAGTTTATCCTTTTCATAGGAGAGTTTAAAAGGTTTACTTTCTTCCGGTATTACAACATATTCCAAACGATTGTTGTTTTGATTAAAGAAAATAACCTTGTTTTGCTGAATCTCTCTGATCTCAGCCTGGTTTTCTATTACTCCCCCCTTTTGATAAGCCAAAGTCTTATTATCAGAATCCATGATAACTGCAACTGAACGACTGGGGTTGGCATGAACGATAGCTCCCTTTAATTTAAAGGGCAGAGAAGAGCGCACAGGTTCTAAACTCACAGGAGCATCTTCCTGCAAATGCATAGGGATAGGTCCCGTATGAAAAATGTTATTTTCCCAAATATTTTTATACAACTCAGAAGATAGATTTTCACGAGAAGTCCTGTTTAATAAAGCCAAAGGGGGCAAGGCTTTATCTGGAAGTAAGAAATTATGGCTTTTGATCAAGAGAAGATCAGATATTAAAAGGGCCACAAGAAAAATAACTAAAAATTTCCAATTTTTTTTCACAATAAAAGCAGGTTTTTCTGTATATTTTTTAGCCTTAATCCATAAAGAATGAGAAAAAAAAGCCTCCAAAGAAAACTGAGAGGATGTTTTATTGGAAAACTGTGTTTTCAAAATAGATTTGAGAAAAGATTGAATTTTTTTATAGAACATTTTTAAAAGAGACATAGCATTATTTAATTTTTAAACACAGCTCTTAGTTTTAAAAGCTGTTTCAGAAAAGATTGCATTGCAATTGCAAAACATAAGTCTTTCGACAAAAACAACTTCTGTTTTATACAAAACTTGAAATTTTGCCTTTTTTGGCTAATAACTCCTTCAAATTTTAATTTAAAATAGGCAATAAGTCAGCTTAAGTCCTGTTTTACAGACCATAGACTTGTTAATCAATTTCTGATAAAAAAATCAAATATTCACTTAAAGGAAATTAATAAAACAAAAAGTTTTTATTTAAAACAATCCATTAAAAAATAAATTAAAACATATATTGATTTCGTTTGAGTTTTCCGGTTGTTTCTATTCTATTTTTGTATTAAATGGGTTAAATGTTTTTTTAGAAGCAAACACAAAATAATCAGTTTTGAACACTAAATAACTGAAGGCGCAGCTCTTTATCAAAATGCACACCTAATGCTTTTTTGTTTGAGTTGAAAAATAAACAGCTTTTACTGTTTATCATATTTAGAAGAATCTTCATTAACAGCTTTAGCGCTTAAACGAATGCGACCGTTGCCTTCCACATTTAAAACCTTTACTTTTACTTTGTCCCCCTCTTTTAAAACATCAGAAACCTGCTCAATCCTCTTATGGGATATTTGAGAAATATGGAGCAAACCAGATGTTTTGGGAAGAATTTCAACAAAAGCTCCAAAATCCTTAATGCCTGTTACAAGCCCTTCATACACTTTTCCCTCTTCCACCTCTTCACATATCCCTTCAATAATTTCTACCGCTTTCTCCAAACCTTCTTTTTTTGCAGAAGAAATAAAAAGAGTCCCGTCATCCTCAATATCAATTTTTACACCTGTCTCTTCAGTAATGGAATTTATAGTTTTTCCTCCGCTTCCAATAACTTCACGAATTTTATCTGGATGAATTTTTAAAATCTCAATTCTTGGAGCATAATCACTAAGCGCAGGACGCGGTTCAGAAATGGCTTGCTGCATTTCCCCTAAAATATGCTGTCTCCCTTTAAGAGCCTGTTCCAGAGCTTTTTCTATTGTATCAAAGTCAATACTGTCTATTTTAATATCCATTTGTAAAGCTGTAATACCTTTTTGAGAACCTGCCACTTTAAAGTCCATATCACCCAGATGATCTTCATCTCCTAGAATATCAGATAAAATAGACACATCACTGCCTTCTTTAATAAGACCCATTGCAATTCCCGCAATCTGATCTGTTACAGGAATTCCTGCTGCCATTAAAGCCATCATTCCTGAACAGACTGTTCCCATAGAGCTGGAACCATTGGATTCTAAAACCTCACTGACAACACGAACGGTATAAGGAAATTTATCATGAGGGGGAATAACAGCTTTTAAAGCTTTTTCAGCCAAAAAACCATGACCAACCTCTCTTCGGCTTTGTCCTCCAAACCGACCTGTTTCCCCAACACAGTAGGGAGGAAAATTATAATGAAGAAAAAACCTTTTGCGATGAGAGTTCCAAAGATTATCAATAATTTTTTCATCATCTCCTGTTCCCAGTGTTACAACACCTAAAACCTGAGTCTCTCCTCTCGTAAACAAAGCAGAACCATGCGCTCTTGGCAAAATATCCGTTTCACAGCTAATGGGGCGTACTTCATCATTTTTTCTGCCATCAATCCTCACAGACTTCTTTATGATCATGGCGCGAGCTTTTTGATACTTTAAATCTTCAAAAACAGAAATCACTTTTTTTGAATGATCGACCTCCTCATCCGCAAAATGCTCAAGAGCCTTTTTCTTAACTTCATTATAGACCTGATATCTTTCCATTTTATCCTTTTTAGAAAGAGCTTTATCTAAATCATCTGTCACAAAACTTTGAACTTTTTTTATAAAGTTTTTGTCCTGTTCAGGAACAGAAAACTCTCTTTTAGCTTTAGCTCCCGTTTGAGTTCTTAAATCCTCCTGTATGTCAAAAAGAGGAGTCATGGATTTATGAGCAAACTTTAAGGCAGAAAGAGCTTGAGCCTCAGATATAAAATTTGCTGAACCTTCAACCATTAGCAAACCCTTAGAAGTCCCTGCAACAATAAGATCCATATCTGATTGATTGGATTCCTCCTGTGGATTTAAAACCCATTCCCCTTTTGACAAAGACACTTTTAAAAAAGCCACAGGCCCTTCAAAGGGAATATCACTGATATGCAAAGCTGTAGAAGCTCCAATACCAGCCAATATCTCCATAGGAAACAGTCCATCAGAACTAAGGACTGTTGCTGCTATCTGAGTGTCTGACTTGTAATGTTCCGGAAAACAGGGGCGAAGAGGACGGTCAATCAAACGAGCTTTTAGAATAGATTCATTACTGGGACGACCTTCTCTTTTAAAAAAACCTCCTGGTACACGACCAACGGAATAAAACTTTTCCTGATATTCAATGGTAAGAGGAAAAAAGTCCATATCCGAATCCTGTTTGGAGGAAACAGCAGTAACTAGCACACGGTTATCTCCACAACGAACTAACACAGAAGCATCAGCCTGACGGGCCAGTTGGCCGGTCTCTATTTGAATTTTGCGGCCCTGAATCTCACATTCAGAGGAATATTTTTTAAACATAACTAAGATTCCTTTCGTATATTGATTTTTTTTAATGGAAAAGGTTTTTATTTTCTTAAAGACAGTTCTTTAACAACTTTTTCATAACTTTGACGCTCTTTTCTTTTCATATAGGACAAGAGCTTTTTTCGCCGACTAACCATCTTCATAAGACCTCTCATGGAGTGAAAGTCTTTTTTATGAATATTGAAATGCTCTGTCAGATCCTTGATTTTTTCGGTTAAAAGAACCACTTGAACCTGAGCACTTCCTGTATCAGATGATGTTTTTTTAAACTGATCTATAATTCCTTGTTTTTTCATTATATTCTCTCCTCTTTATTTAATGGCTAAACATAATGGAAAGAGAAGCTAATGTCTATATTTTTCTGATTTATTTGAATGTTTGATGCTGTTTGATGCCGAAAAGGCTTATATCTTAAATTTTACCAGAATAATAAAATAAAAAACAGGCGCCAAAGAGCATTGATTTTAAAAAGGGGCAAAAGCTCATGAGTTATGTCTTTTATTACTTGACAGGTATCTTTTATCTGTCTGTATAAAACAGGGTTCAAAGGGGGATTTTTTAGGAAGAGCCAAACATCTGTCTGCATAATGAAGCGTGCTTTTAAGGCTGTCTGTTGTATGGCTATCGTGATGTTTAATAAAGAAAAACAAAAGAGGAAAAAAATATTTTGAAAAGTTAAAGGTTTAAATAGGATAGGGGATGAAAGCATTTTGAAAAGTTAAGTTAATTGAATTGGGAAATGCTTACTGCTTATAGAGAGTATTTTTTTCCTGTCATAATTAAGAAAGTTTAACAGGGCATCAGTCGTCATATCCACATAAATTAAAAAAATCTTACTACTGTGATAGGAGTTAATGAGTTGAAGTGATTGGGAAAAACAAGAGAGTTAAACTTTTAAGGGGGTCAGAACCTCCAAAATTGTCATTAGGAGAATGTTCACCCTACCAATTTTTATAAATGAAAGAGTCTACTTTTAAAGACTCTTTTTTTATGCTAATTTGTAGTTTTTATGATAGGAGGGATAACAGGAAACTTTTTAGGAAAATACAATGAGATTGATAAATTCTTTTATCCATATCTCTAAATTTTGATAATCTGACTTTAGCCAATCTACAAAAGCTCTCTATTTTAGACAAAGATTTAGTTTAGACAAAAAAGGGGAGTTAAATTTTTAAGTGGGTTTGAATAAAAGCTGATTTTATAAATCCGAGCCTTCTCAAATTTTTGGTAGTAATTTCTCTGTAAAAGATGTTTCAAAACTTGAAAAGAGAGCGATTTTTAGGTGCTTTCTTTTAGGTTCTTCTGAACCTTCTCAAATTTTTGGTAGTAATTTCTTTGTGAAAGATGTTTCAAAACTTGAAAAGAAAGCGATTTTTAGGCACTTTCTTCTAGGTTCTTCTGAACCTTCTCAAATTTTTGGTAGTAATTTCTTTGTGAAAGATGTTTCAAAACTTGAAAAGAAAGCGATTTTTAGGCGCTTTCTTCTAGGTTCTTCTGAACCTTCTCAAATTTTTGGTAGTAATTTCTCTGTAAAAGATGTTTCAAAACTTGAAAAGAAAGCGATTTTTAGGCACTTTCTTCTAGGTTCTTCTGAACCTTCTCAAATTTTTGGTAGTAATTTCTCTGTAAAAGATGTTTCAAAACTTGAAAAGAGAGCAATTTTTAGGCATTTTTTAATAGTCTCATTAAACTTTTAGGGACTAACTATTTGGTTGGTGAACCTTATTTTTCAAAATATTCAATTCTAGGTCATTAGAGATGAAGCGATATACAAAAGAAGATTTACTCAAACAACTTTCTATTGGGCAGTTAAATGAAAGTGAGACTGTTGAGTTTAAAGAACAGTGGAGACAACATAATGGAAGAAGCCTTTCTGCTATTGGCAATGGAGAAAAAGAGGGGTGGATGATTATTGGAGTTGATGACAATGGTTGTTTGATTAACAAAGATATTCAATGGGCAAAAAAACAAAAACATCAAATTGAAAATCATATTATTGAATATCTTAATCCAAGTGCTACAGTTCAATCTATCTCCATTGAATCCTTTGAAAAAAAACGAGTCATAGTTATTGAGGTAATAACACCCACTTCTATAGTTTCTTGGAATCAAAAATATTATAAAAGAAATGGTTCAAGCACTGTGGAAATGTCACCAGGAGAAAAAAAACAATTAGAATTAAAAAGACCAGGATTTGATTTTTCAAATTTAAAATATGAGGAAGGTATAGAACCTTCTTTAGTATTAGATTTTGCAAATTTTTTACCAAAAGATAACGGCGAATGGGTGAAACTGCCATCAGATGAGATTTTATCTAGGCTGAATATAAAGAATAGAAATGTATCAGGGATTCTTTTTGGTGATTTTTCTTTTAGACTTGTTCATTATAAAGCTGATTTCGAAGTTCTGGATCAAAAAGAGACAAAGGGTTTATATCGCTTATTACAAGAGAATTTTATACAGCATATTCAATCATGGACAAGGAAGAAACCTATTGCATTAAAGTCAGGTTCATTATCTGTTATGGAAGAAAAACCATATTCAGATGATGCTTTGAGAGAAGTGCTTGTAAATGCCGTTGCTCATTCTGCATTTGAAAAGCGTGGAGGCGGTATTAAGGTAGAATTATATCCAGATAGAATTGAGGTTTCAAATCATTGTTTGCAAGAGGCAGAGGCTTTTATAAATAAAAGATTTTCTAAAGATAGCTTTTCTCCAAATATTTTTTTAATGAAAGTACTAAGAATGGCAAATTTCTCAGAAGAGTTGGGAACGGGAAAAAATAAGATTTTTAAATATGTTATTGAAGATGGTAAAAGAGAACCTTTGTTTGAATATAGAAAAGCTTCAAATAATTACGGAATTTGGTCAATTACATTATATAATGAAAAGCTTAATGACAATCTTTTAAATTTGTTGGAAAGGTTGAAAGTTCAATATGGAGATAAAGTTGATAAATATAAGTTATCAGCCGCTTTAGTCATATGGAAAGGGAAATCGTTAAATGAAATTTTGAACTATATGGATGAGCATCATCAAAAACTTACTCTTGAAATTTTGACCGAAGAAGATTCTCCTTTTCTAGTAACATCTGAAGAATTAAAATCAAAGAAGAAAATTCTTACAATAGGTTTGAAAAGATGGGGAATATTAAAACTCAAAGGTCAAGAATCAAAAGTTTTTTCTGAAGGAGAAGAAAGTAAAGCTAAGGAAATGTTAAGAAATTATGCCTATGAAAACGATAGAAAAGGATATATAACAAATAAAGAAGCTAGACATCTTTTAGGTTTATCTGATAGCAAATCAGAACAGGTTCAAGTTTCAAGGTTGTTTCAGCAATGGGAAAAAGAAAATTTTGTAGAGAAAGGAAGAAAAAAAGGCGTATGGAGAATAAAGAAACAATTTGATGATGAATATGCCAGCCTGCTTGAGTATTTGCGTAATTACCCTATTAAAAAATAAATAATTTTTGGTTCATGGTGACTTATTGCAGGAGAGGATGAAATAAATATATAAAGGTGAGAAAACAGAAGAGGAAGAAAAACTTAAGGTTTACTGAGCGCTGGCTTGAGATGTAGAATTAAAAAATCTTACTGATGTGAGGCCAAATTTAAAATCCTGCTGTGGTAGGAGTTAAGTTAGTTGAAATGACTGGGAAAAACAAGAGAGGAAAAAAAATGAGATGTTTAATTTTTTCAAAATAGTTTGAGAAAGAGCTGTTTTAGACAAAGATTTAGTTTAGACAAAAAAAGGGGTTAAACTTTTAAGCGGGAAGGAAAAACAAAAGAGGAAAAAACAAAAAAGTTAAACTTTTAAGCGGATTGAATAAAAGCTGATTTTATAAAGAGAAAATCTAAGGACAAAGAAACTTAAGATTTACTGAGCGCTGGCTTGAACTGTAGAATTAAAAAATCTTACTGCTGTGAAGCTAAAGCTTTCATACCAAAAATATCACGCCGATCAGATTTAGCTTGTCTCATAATAGCCACCATCTCATCTTTAACTTCAATATACCCATCACAATTGGATGAATTAGCCTTACAGGAGGGATACTGAGCAAGATAAAATAACCTTTTATCTTCAAGGGGCAAAAGCTCATGAGTTACATCTTTTAACACCTGACAGGCTGCTTTGTTCTCTCTGTATAAAACAGGGTCAAAATGGGATTTTTTAGGAAGAGCTAAACATCTTTCCGCATAATGAAGCATTTTTTCAAGGCTATCCGTTGTATAGCGGCTATATTCAGGATAAGCGTCTGCTGAACGGCCCATATACTCATTGCTTGAGCTTGTAAACCCTGTTTTATATTTAACACCATATAATGCAGCCACACTATAATGAGAGTTTAACTCCATTTGAATGCTATTTTCAATATGCCAGAAGCCATTATAGGGGTAATTAGGAGACACCTCAATAAAGGTTAAAACCTGCAAGAAAGCTGCTATCGCCTCATCAACTGAGTCTTCATCTATAACGCTGTCAAGCCTTCCATCGGTTACTATATACTCTGCTAGCATGAAAGCAGCGCTTACATCATTATGTTGCCCTATTATTGCCTGAAGTATACTGATGCCTTTTGTATCCTCTCCCTTTGCAATAAGGCACTCTGCATAGGCTTTTTTTGCATAATTATTATCCGGCTCATTTCTATACCATTCCTTTAATTCTTTAAAGCCCATATCACATATAAAGTTGCCCTTGCGGTAAACTTGAGAAAAGCTTAAAGAGGGCAAGATAAAGATTAAAAGAATACCAAAATATTTAAACATAAAACCCTCCTCTTAAAATATTAACATTTACTGCTTTTCAAAAAACTTAAAAAAATTCAGAAAAAATGTTTAGTCGGATGCTGCCGCCTGCACTTTCTAATTTTCATAAAGTTGATAAATCCATAGAACAAACTTTTAATATAATGCAAATAAGAAATAAAAAGCAGACAGAAGTCCAAAATGCTCAGTTAAATACAGAAAAGTTGCTGGGAAAACTTTTAGAGCGAGATGAAGAAAGACTTCTTGAAGAAAGAGAAGACAAAAAAAATCTCTTAGAATAGATATATCTTCTCTCATAATAGGGATGTCTGCCTTAATTGTTTCAATCATAAGTGTAATAATAAATTTTTTCCTATTTTAAAACATTTTATGGGAAATTGCGTTAATTCCTTTTTGAAAAAGCTTTCTGAAAATTGATATAAATAATACCAAATTTTTTATTGCAAAAAAATATAGTTTATGCATACTATAATTATCTAAATTACATATGTTTAGATATTTGAGAAGTTAAAATTGTTATGAATAAACAAACTGGATATTCAATTTACAATAAGGAAACTAAGCGGAGAATAGTAAAAAATACTCTGCTTGATACTTATCCCAAATTACCAAATAAAAAATTTGATATTATCTACGCTGACCCTCCGTGGAATTATAATGGAAAGCTACAATATGATAAAAGTAGCAAGGGTAAAGAAAAGATTGACCTATCAAAAAAGATATTCATTAGTTCGGCTGACTTTAAATATCCAACGCTAAAAACAAGCGAATTAATGACAATACCTATTAATAAAATTTCAAAAGATGATTGCCTTTTATTTATGTGGGTAACAAATCCTCATTTAGCTCAAGCTATAGAACTGGGAAAAGTTTGGGGATTTGATTATAGAACAGTTGCGTTCGTTTGGGATAAAATGAATCATAATCCTGGACAATATACTCTTTCAAATTGTGAATTATGTTTAGTATTTAAGCGAGGTAGAATCCCGAAACCTAGAGGTGCAAGAAACGTCCAACAGCTAATAAGGAGTCCAAGACAAGAACATAGTAAAAAACCGATAGAAGTAATGAAAAGAATAGAAAAAATGTTTCCAAATCAGGAACGTATTGAATTATTTGCAAGAAAAAAAATTAAGGGTTGGTCAGCTTGGGGTTTAGATATAATTAAATTGTCATTAGATAACTCTTTTTCAAATCAAACCACAGAAAAAAGAAACCAAAATACCTTTGAAGATGAAGGACAGAAAAGTTTACCTTTGCTTAATATCTAATAACACCTTTTCATTATTCAAAATAATAATTTTCTGGAAGAAGTATAAAATTAGAAACTGGCTTTTAATCCAGAAGATGTTTAAGTTTATTATTAAAATGTTTAATTAGTAACTTATCACTTGTTGAATTACTCCACATGAAGAAATGAGCAGAGTATTCAGCATACCAACAAGTTATTTCTCTTACTCTTTTTGGATCACGTGCAATATCACCTTGAAAAACGACCCAAAATGGTAAGGTTTTATTGCCAAGTCTTCCTTGTTTTCTTAATATTTTTAATAATCCTGGTGTAAAAAATTTACATGACCTCTCATGTGCATTCCCTCTGCCAGCACTAGGGTGTTTTCCTTCTACCCAACCATCTTGTCTTTTAACTTCTACATACAGTGTTTTTTTTGTTTTTATATTGTCTATAGCAAAATCTGGATGTACACCATACACCCATTCTTTATTTGGGTTGTATATATCTGCCAATATTTTTTTATCAAGTTCTATATTAGAATAGATATTTTTAAATTCTTTTGGCCTTGCTCGTATCCTTAAATCTGAACCTTTGAATTCTTTCAAAAAG
This sequence comes from Bdellovibrionales bacterium, assembly GCA_965116175.1. Classification (GTDB taxonomy): domain Bacteria; phylum Bdellovibrionota; class Bdellovibrionia; order Bdellovibrionales; family UBA1609; genus JACOND01. The sequence goes on from OZ220490.1 coordinate 1,560,463, forward strand.
ACTTCATAAAAAGTTTTTTCTGCAACTCAGCTTTTTCTCCACTGGAGTCTTGCCATTTTTCTCTTTTTCTTAATTCTTTTTTTCCCACAGTTATTTACTTCTCCAATTTCATTAAATTATCGATAGAAGTTTTAAGAGCTTTGGCAATCTTTTCTATATTTTGAAGGGTAATATTTTTTTCTGCTCTTTCTACCATTCCGATATAAGTACGATGAACACCGGCTTTTTCAGCTAGTTCTTCTTGGGAAAGATTTTGTTTTATTCGTTCTTGTCGAACTCGCTTCCCAAATTTTTTTAATATATTGCTACTCATATACCTTATAAAGAACACATCAATTTGTTTTGAGTGTAAAGAGTTGCTAATTTTAGTTCTACATACTAAAATTAGCATTTATAATTTTTAATAAGGATTTCTGAAGGAAATCTGTTGAAAACAGAAGTTGTTTATATTTTTTTATTTAAGAGGGCAAGCGAGACATAATTTAACCATAAGGAGGAAACCATGTCTAAAAGAGAAACTATTTACAACAGACTTACAGCTTTAGCTTTTCAAGAGAGTATACCTTTCTGTTATCTATGTTATAAAAAAGCTCCAACTGGCTGCTGTGATAACTGCGGGACAGAGGACCTTATGAGGCTTGTTGAAGGGGTCGGCTGTGAATATGATACGGATTGGGTAATTGAGTAAATTCCTAAAGACCTTAAGCCTGTCAATCAAACTGAAATTTTTGAAGATATGATTGAAGGCTGTTATCAACAGAGACAAAGGTCGCATGGCTTGAACTTGACACTATAGACACTTTAAAAACAATGTGTCCCTGTGACTGGAATATGGCAAAGGATGAACACATCTATAATCTTGAACAGGACGAAGAGCTTATGAGTTTTGACAATGGCTCAACTTACTTTTGGACTTACGATATAGAAAGCCTGATTGAAGAAAAATTAAAGCAGGAAGCTTCTTGATAGAGGATTCTTTTCAAAGATAAAAAAATTAAGTCAGCCCTTAACTTAATTTAATACCAGAAAAGGCTATTAGGAAAGTGTTGTTATTTTCTCATAATTAATTAAAAAGGCTTCTACCTATTTCTGTTTGAAAATTGCTAATTTGTTTTTCAAAACTCAAAATTTCTTGTAATTTCAAAATTAATTCTTCATTCACTATATAATCAATCTCATGTTTTCCCTCTAATTCATTATATTCCCCTCTTAAGTGATTATACTCATCATCTAACCGGCTGCGGTTTGCTTCAAAAGCCATGAGTTCATCCCATAAGTTTCTTTCAAGCTCTGTCAGTTGATGTCCTCTTTCAGCTATTGCCAAACAAACATTAATCAAAAAACTAAAAAACTCTGTCCTTAATTTGTTAATTTCTGATTGCAGATTATTACTAGATACAGATTGTTGAAAGATTCCTGGCCTTAACCTATTATTTTCATCTACTAAGCTATCAATTTCTGCTTTTAAAAAACTGATTTTTTCTTTTGGCAGATTCGTATCTTCTAAACCATTTAGTAATCTATGTAATCTAAAAGTTAAACTTGAAATATCCCCCAGTATTGGTCCTTTTTCTGCCATTTGCTTTCCTAAAGAAAGTGGAGAAGAAGGGATATGACTAAGATATTGGTCAATAAAATCTCTCGCTTTAGCTCCCCATTTACCAAATATGTTTTCAAGAAAATCTAAATCAACAATTTTTTCTTCAAGATTTGCCATTGACTCAAGTTGTGCCCTTAAATTATCCATTGCTACTCTTACTTTGTTAATTTGTTCTGCCAAATTATAAGCTTCTATTTTTTTATTGAAATATTGAATTTGTTCAGATTCACAAGATAGCCCTATAAGGTCTCTTCCAAAAGAATAACTGGAATGAAAGAAAAAACAAAAAATCAACAAAATCCTCTTCATAATATTTAACATCGGAGACATATATAAAAAGTTAAAGACATTTATAAATAACCTTTATAATTCCTTATGAATATAATATAAGGTTCATGACTAGTTAAGCCTGCTGTGGTAGGAGTTAATGAGTTGAAATCACTGGGAAAAACAAAAGAGGAAAAAATCTTACTGTTGTGAGGCCAAATTTAAAATCCTGCTGTGGTAGGTGTTAATGAGTTAAAATGACTGGGAAAAACGAGAGTTAAACTTTTAAGTGGGAAGGAAAAGCAAAAAAACTTAAGATTTACTGAGTGCTGGCTTGAACTGTAGAATTAAAATATCTTACTGCTGTGAAGCTAAAGCTTTCACACCAAAAATATCACGCCGATCAGAATCAGATTGTCTCATAATAGCCACCATCTCATCTTTAACTTCAATATACCCATCACAATTGGATGAATTAGCCTTACAGGAGGGATACTGAGCAAGATAAAATAATCTTTTATCTTCAAGGGGCAAAAGAGCCTCTGCCTCCTCTTTTAATACCTGACAGAGAGCTCTTGTTTTTCTGTATTCTTCTGGCTCAAAATGAGCTTTGCGAGGCAATGCCAAACATCTTTCCGCATAATGAATTGTTTGTTTAAGGCTGTCCGTTGTATAGCGGCTATATTCAGGATAAGTTCTTTTTGAATGGCTAAGGCCCATATACTCATTGTCTGAACCACCGGCTCCATACATAAATTTTTCACTATACAACAAAGCCACACTATAATGAGAGTTTAACTCCATTTGAAGGCCCTTTTCAGAATGCCAGAAGCCATTATAAGGATAATCACGAGACACCTCAATAAAGGTTAAAACCTGTAAGTAAGCTGCTATCGCCTCATCAATTGTGTCTTTATCTATAACGCCGTCAAGCCTTCCATCACTTTCTATATACTGCGCTATTGCATAAGCAGAGCTTACATCATTATGTTTTCTTATTATGGCCTGAAGTATACTGAAACCTTTTGCACCCTCTCCCTTTGCAATAAGACAATGCCCATAGGCTCCTTTTGCATACATATTATCCGGCTCATTTCTATACCATTCTTTTGCTTCTTTAAAGTCAAGACTACATATAAAGTGGCCCTTGCGGTAATTTTGTGAAAAACTTAAAGAGGGTAAAATAAAGATTAAAAGAAAACCAAAATATTTAAACATAAAGCCCTCCCCTTTTTGTGTCTTACAAATTATGTTTTTATTACTAACCAAAATCACTTAAAAAAGCAATAGCAAAGCCTTCTATTTAACGGAAATTTTATAAAAAGTTACAAAATATATAAAAACCGCAATAAAAATTAGGGGAGTTAAATTTTTAAGTGGGTTGAATAAAAGCTGATTTTATAAAAAGGAAATTTAAGGACAAAAAAATAAATATTTTTTAAAAGTTAATTGAATTGAGAAGTTGTTACTGCTTATATATTTGGGATGTTGTCACTAGCTATTAGAGAGTACTTTTTCCTGTCGCAATAAAGAAGGTTTAGCAGGCATCTGTGCGTCATCACATCCGGCGAATTAAAAATCTTACTGATTTGAGGCCAAATTTAAAATCCTGCTGTGGTAGGAGTTAAGTTAGTTGAAATGACTGGGAAAAACAAAAGAGGAAAAAAATGAGATGTTTAATTTTTTCAAAATAGTTTGAGAAAGAGCTGTTTTAGACAAAGATTTAGTTTAGATAAAAAAAAGGGGGTTAAATTTTTAAGCGGGAAAGAAAAACAAAAAAGAAAATAATTTAAGTTTACTGAGTGCTGGCTTGAACTGTAGAATTAAAAATATCTTACTAATGTGAGGCCAAATTTAAAATCCTGCTGTGGTAGGTGTTAATGAGTTGAAATGACTGGGAAAAACAAAAAAAATTGGAAATTTACTGAGCACTGGCATGAGATGTAGAATTAAAAATTTTCCTTAATTCAGCAATAGCTTGTCCTATCACAAAATCTATTTCATCTTCAACTTTACTGTATCCATCACAATTGGATGAATTAGTCCTACAGGAGTACTGACCAAGATAAAATAATCTTTTATCTTCAAGGGGCAAAAGCTCATGAGTTGTGTCTTTTAACACCTGACAGGCTGCTTTATACTCTCTGTATAAAACAGGGTCAAAGTGGGGTTTTTTAGGAAGAGCTAAACATCTTTCCGCATAATGAAGCATTTGTTTAAGGCTGTCTGTTGTATGGCGGCTATATTCAGGATAAGCGTCTGCTGAACGGCCCATATACTCATTGCTTGAGCTTTTAAACCCTGTTTTATATTTAACACCATATATTGCAGCCACACGATAATGAGAGTTTAACTCCATTTGAAGGCCCTTTTCAGAATGCCAGAAGCCATTATAAGGGTAATTAGGAGACACCTCAATAAAGGTTAAAACCTGCAAGTAAGCTGCTATCGCCTCATCAATTGTGTCTTTATCTATAACGCTGTCAAGCCTTCCATTGGTTTCTATATACTCCGCTAGTTCATAAGCAGAGGTTACATCATTATGTTTTCTTATTATTGCCTGAAGTATACTGAAACCTTTTGCACCCTCTCCCTTTGCAATAAGACAATGCCCATAGGCTCCTTTCGCATACATATCATCCGGCTCATTTCTATACCATTCTTTTGCTTTTTTAAAGTCAGTACATATAATGTTGCCCCTGCGGTAATTTTGGGAAAAGCTTAAAGAGGGCAAAATAAAGATTAAAAGAAAACCAAAATATTTAAACATAAAACCCTCCTCTTTTTGTGTCTTACAAATTATGTTTTTATTACTAACCAAAATCACTTAAAAAAGCAATAGCAAAGTCTCTATTTTAAAGGAAATTTTATAGAAAGTTACAAAATGAGATAAAAACCGCAAAAGAACCGGACAGTTTTTAAGACAAAAAACTATAAAAAAATTTGAGAAAAAACAAAAAATGCTTTAAGCTTTAACAATTGCTTAAAATAAAGTAGGCTTTAAAAAATGGTGTTTTATTAAAAAAGGGAGGTCATTTGTGAATCTGTATATATTCTATCAAAAACTCTTTAAACTTATCCCAAAGGGTTTTCTAACTTTAGTGATTGCTTTTTCTTTTTATAGTTATGCTTTTCAAAGAAAGGACTCCAACACCCGCCCTGATTATAGACACACTGACACATTTGGAGAAAGCCTAAAGTCCCACTACACAAGAGGGACTTCCAGCGGGATGTATGGCGGTGGTGATGTTGTTTATCGTTTTGACCACGGACAGTCAACCAGCCAAGCTTTTTTAAAAGAATGCCCTGATCAGTATGATTCCTTTACAAGAGCTGTTGAGGGGTATTTTAACAAAGCCTCTTATGGTCAAACCATGAACAGTATTCAAGGCTTGCAGATAAGATGTAAAAGCCTTTTAAAAAGAGATTATCTGGATTTACATAAGGCCATAAATAAGTTTCTCTCTAGGGCTCCCGGTTTAAAGGATAGCTTTCAAAATGCAGGCTATCACGAGGATTGGCCTAATATGATAACAGGGATGAAGGAGTTTTTTGATGAATTTGCCGATTTTGAAAGCTGTGTAAAAACAGTTTTTTCCTCTTATGGTGATCACAATATACAGGGAAAGCCCCTTGAGCCTTTACTGAAAGGTTTGGCAGAATATAGCAGCGATTGTTATGAGAGGAAGGAGTTTGTTAAGGATTTCTTTGAGGACAATCAAGAGATTTTTGATCATATTGCAAGTCTGCCTCAGATTTGCTCTATGTCTACAGAATGTGTTGCGGAGTTAAAAATGAAGCTTCCTGCTGTCCGAAACATATCTCAGGAGGAGCTTTCGCAAAGTCTTTTTGGGATATGCTCTGCGGAAGAGAAAAAAACAGCAGTCTGCTGCAATGATGTTGAAAGCTGTGAATACTTAGACGGGAATGAGAAAGCCCAATACAAAAGCCAGATTCAATCTTATGTCAGTGATGCGGGAAGTGGTGGTGATGTCTGCGCCCCAGGAAGCCCTAATCTTCAGTCTATGGAGACAGGGATTTTAGAGGAGAGGAGAAACATCTGCGAGCAGTCTGTAAAAAGGTGTGAAAGCTCAGGCTCAGATTGTGAAACGGAGCTGCAAGATTTTAAAGAGTCTTTTTTAAAGTGTTTTGTTGTTCCAAAGATTTTAGTTGATGCTCATATTCCCTCCTGCCTAAACCATATAAAAGCTATTCAAACAGCTTACAGGGAATACAGCAGAAGAAGAAACAAGCAGGTTAGTCTCAGTCTGGATTCCACAATAGATGAGATAGCCCGCTGTTCAGACCCTTTAGAGGCATTAAAGAGGAATGCAGGTCAAAGGCAGGCCAGCGCCAGGGCTAAAGCTCAAAAGTTATGTTATCAGGCTCAGGAGCAAAGAGCCGCTCAGCAGCAGGGTAAAATAGCCAGTCTTTCTCCCCCTAACACTTATGGTTCTGGTGATCCCAGTTTAAGGAGGGGATCAAAGCCAAGCTCTGTGAATAATAATCTTCCTTTGCCTGGTGTTGCAAAGGAGGAGGAGTATGGCATTAAAGACTTTGATGATGCATCTGTTAATAAGAATGTAGGGGATTCTAAAAGAGAGTATGAGGCCCCTCCGGAGTATGCTTCTGATGATGATAAGAGAGCTAAAGCCTCCCCCCAAGAGGAGGGAGAGGGTGATAAGAAGTCTGCTGAACTTCCCCCCTGTATGGGTATATGCCCTGAGGGGAGTCCTTTTCCGGAGCCAAAGGATTATAACAAGTGGATGGATGTGGGGGATTGGTATGAGGGAAAACACAGTGATGACTTAAAGCGGAAGGAGATGGAAAGGGAGTTGGCTAAAGAGGCTGAGGAGAAAAAAAGAAGGGCTAGGGAGGATGCAGAGGCTGGCTCTGGTTTGTCGGGTTTTTTTAAGAGGTCTAAACTGAAGGCGGAGAGGGCTTATAGGGATACTGGCAAAAAAGCAAGAAAACTTTTGCGAAAGGCTTATAGGGCTGTTGCTGGAGAGAAGGAAAAACCTCCTTCAATAGCGGACTTAATTCCTATTATGCATGATAGTAGTGTGGACCTTATAAAAAGGCAATTTGAGTTGTTGTATATGTTTTGCAGTGAGCATGAAACTAAGTGCGGTATGAGTCCTGAGGATTTGGAGGGGATTAGGATAAAAGCCGGTCTTCCTAAGCCAGAGGAGGGCATGAGGATAAATGCAGGTTTGCCTCCTAAACCAGAAAGTGATGAAGATATGAAAACAAAAGCAGATTCGCCTAAAGGCTTATAAGCAAGTTATTAAAATTCAAAACTAAAAAACCAATTTGGTGTCATTTAAAATCAAAGAGGATTTTTGAAAGATAAATTAAAAAGTTTATTGCTATTTACTCTATGCGGCTGTCAGGTAAAATACCTAGGGCTTGCTCCAAAGGAAACACAAAAGCCTTAAAATATGCCTTATCTTTTTTTACTAAAAATCAGTTCTCTCTTTGTTCTTTTATTCAGCTGCCCGAGGCAGGGTCAGGCTAGAAAACTCTTTGAAAACTCTTATATCAGTTTTGAAATAGGGGAAAACTGGACTTGTAAATCCTTTGGGGTGAATTGGGTCTGTCATCACCAATTCCAAGGAGAAAAGCCCGCTCTCATTTTGCTTATGGCTAAAATAGGCAAAAGCACAGACAACACAGATATGTACAAACGGATTTTTACAAGTTTGAGAATCCCTGCAAGACAGATAAAAAAAGTTACAATCCATCAGCAAAACTGGATGGCAAACTTTAGTAAAAACAGTATCTCAAGCAATATGTTTTCCCGCTCGCTGGGCACAGTCTGCTGTGATGACTTAAGTGAGAAGGTTCATATTTTTATTGGCTTTTACGCTCATAGAGAAATTTATACAAAATACGCCAACCAGTTTTTAAAAGCTATCAGAAGCCTGCGGCTGTCCGAGAAATTAAAAGACAACATTGATCGGATAAGAAGGCAGACGGACAAGCAAAGGCAGGAGATGATGTCTTATATTGACAAAATCCTGAATGAAACGGATTTGGAATCAGAGATGCCTCCACAAAAAAGCAACAGAGGGGTTTTTCTAATTACAGTGTTGGTTTTTGCTGTGTGGGCTGGCTTTAGCTTTTGGTGCCTCTTCCTTTTCCTGAATTATAGAAAAAAAAGAAAACAGAAAATAGAAAAGCTCAGAGCGGAAAAAATCCGAAGGAGAAGAAGGAGAAAAAGAAGATCCCATCAAAACAGACCCCTTAAGTGAAAGCCTGGGTTTATATTGAGGCTTTATGATATTCATCCCAAACTAAAAAACCTTAAGTGAAAGCCAAATTAAATAACTTGATTATCTTATCATTTAGTATTGATACTAACCTGTAAAATGAGAAAAATATTTATATGTCTTGCTCATTTTAAATAACTTGGGTTTATGGCTAGTTAAGCCATGAGACTGAGTTGAAGAGCCTATAAAAACAGATCTCCCAGGTAAAGCCATTTGTTGAGCTGTTAGATCCGCTGAAAAGAGCTTGTTATCTCCCTAAATTTGTTCTCAGAAGGGCAGGAACGGGTATCCCAGTCATTTCAACAACTTAACACCTATCAAATGAGGCTTAAGTCACCATGAACCTTAGAAAATTAGATTGCGCCAATTAATTCCACTGTGAGCTTCAAAAACATAATAGCTACAATAAACCTTAAAAACAATTTTCTCCATTTAACATTTTTTTGCCTTATATTGGCAAAAAAACCAAAACAAAGCCCAATAGAAGAAGGAATAAACAAAATAAAAAAACAAAACCACCAATGAGATGAAACCGCAAAAGAAAACCCAATCCGGCTCACCTGCCCCATTAAAGAAAAGGCAGATACAAAAAACATAATACAGGAAACCACAGCTGGAATATTTTGAACTGGAATCCTCTGAGATTCATGCAAAAAGGGACTAAGAATCATGCCGCCGCCAAGACCTGTCCATCCTGAACAAACCCCCATAAGAGAGCCAAAAATATAAATGCCCTTATTGTGTAAAACAGGAGTTTTTTTTAAAAGCAGAGGCAGAGCCAATATCAAAGCCAAAAACAACCATAGAACACAACGAATTTGAACAGGGCTAAGCCATGTTACAAAAAACCCAGATACAAAAGAAAAACATACAGCGCAGGCGCCTCCCTGAATGAACCATGACCATAAAACAAGTTTTTGTAAAATAAAAGAAAGACTGTTTAAAAAAGAAATAGCAAAAATCAGTAAAAGAGAAAGCTGTAAAGCGGGTAAAGGCTCAAGTCCTGATAAAAAAGGAAGAAGAGGAACTATAAAAACACTGCCTCCAACACCCAACCATGCAGAACAAAAGCCCGAAACCAAACCTAAAAAAGCAAGAGCCAAAAAAGGCCATTCAAGGATTATTTTTATCCCCTCTGTTTTCCTCTTCAGGAAGGTTTTCAGCCTTAAGGTGAGATAAATCCTCAAGACTGGTTAGATGTTCTTTATAATCATTTTCAGTCAATAATTTTTGTCTTAAATTCCAGTTGATCATCCTTTTATCATATTTTAACTTTTTTAACATTTCTGGTAAGTCAGACATAAAAAACCTCCTTTACTCACCCTGTTTGAATTTTTAGTTTTGTATATTTTATTAAGCCTTATAATTTTTATTTGTCATCTCTAGTTGAAAATAACATTAATAAAAAAGCTAAAAAACCTAAACAGGACTAGTACAAATAATAATCAGTGCCATGTTTCATCTTCTGTATCATCATTTCTCAAAACTTTCAAATGTCTGGGTTTTTTTCTCCATTTACGAACTTTAAAATTTTGAGCTATTTTCCAAACCTGCAAAAAAAGAAAACCGGAAACAAAACCAGAGAGATGAGCCAAATGGCTTATAGAACTCCCTATACCGCTGTTTATAAGACTTACAAACTCCGCAAGACCTATAAGCAAGGTAAAATAGCGGGCTTTAATGGGAAAAATAAACATAAATAAAATAATTCTTTCACTAAAAATCAAGCCATAAGCGAATAAAACCCCAAAAATAGCTCCAGAGGCTCCAACCATAGGTGTTTCTAAGGAAATAGGATCAACATTAAAGAAAGAAATACCTATCCATAAACAAAAAAGATAGATCAGCCCTGCTCCCACCCCACATGAAATGTAATAAGACAGAAAAAACCGCGGCCCCCAAAGACGCTCCAACTCTGAACCAAACATCCAAAGAGCAAACATATTAAAGAAAATATGAAAAAAACCTGAAGCATGGACAAAAAGATAAGTAAAAATTTGCCACAGCCAAAAATGAAAAAAAACCCTTCCTGGAGTTAAACCTAAAAAATCAAAAACATAGGTTTTATTTAAAAAAAGCCCTTGTCCAACAACAACTAAAAAAAACCAAACACAGCCATTGGCTATAATAATAGCTTTTACGAGAGTTGGAATATTGAAGTTGTAAATATTTGAGACATATCTCATTTACTGAGGAGCAATGTAAGAGGGTAGAATATAAAGAGGTTTACCGGAAAGTTTTTCAAATTTGTTAAATAAGGAAAATAATTTTTCAAACAGAAAGGATTTTCCAGAAAAGCTTTCAAAAAACCTTTCATAAGGGCTCTTCGCTCCTGGATCAAATAGATGAGGAGTAGAGCCCAATCCTGTCTCCTCCCCAATGGCTCGCACAGCCTGATTAAAAGAACCAATAGAATCCACAAGGCCCAACTCAAAAGCCGTTTTACCAGAAAAAACTCTTCCATCAGAAAAAGCCTCCACAGCTTTTGGGTTTAAATTCCTCCCATCAACAATGGCCTTTTTAAATTGATCCATAGCATTTTCCATAAGATTTTCAAATAACTCCCTTTCTCTTAAAGTCATTTCCCTATAGGGGCTTCCACTGTCTTTAAACTCCCCCGCTTTTAAAGTATAAACATCTATCTTTGCCCAGCGAATAAGCTCACTATAATTATGAAACTCCATTAAAACCCCAATAGAACCAAATAGAGTTCCTTCATTGATAAAAATTTTATCTGCAGACACAATGGAATATACAGCCCCACTAGCCACCAGATCCCCTCCACTGACAAAAACAGGTTTTTTATAAAACTCTCTCACATCCCGAATAAGAGCATTGATTTCCTGACTAGCCCCTACAGAACCACCAGGACTATTGATCCTCACCAAAACCCCTTTGATCGTTTCTTTATCTGCATAATCTCTAACATGACTCATAAGCTCTTCAGAAAGCTCACTGTTAATAATACCTCTTATATTCAAGAGAAGGATGGATTTTTCTTTTACAAATTTTTTTCTCTGTTGCATTTGACTCAAATCAATACAGGCTGTCAAACTAAAACCTAAAATACAACAGATGGCGACTTTTTTTATAAACATTTAATTTCCCTCCTTTTTTTAATGAATTTTTTTGCTTGATTCTTCATCTTCTTTTTTATTTGATTCTTCATCTTCTTTTTTATTTGATTCTTCATCTTCTTTTTTACCATCACCATTTTTCATTTTTATCGATTTTTTTAAAGCCTTGGCAAAAAAGTTCTCCATAAAACGAGGTTTTGATTGTGAACTATCAGCATTTTCCTCTTGTAAGTTATTTCCACTGGAATCCACCAGACGAATACTTAAACCAATCTTTTTAGCATTTTTATCAATACTTAAAATTTCTGCTGTAACTTTATCACCTACACTGACAACATCCTGAGGTTTATTCACCCTTTTTTTGCTTAATTCACTGATATGTATAAGCCCCTCAATATTTTCCTCAATACGGACAAAAGCGCCAAAATCAACGATACGGATAACCTCCACTTCATGACGAGAACCAACAGGGTAATTCTCCTCTATAACAGTCCAGGGGTTTTTTTCCAGTTGTTTAATACCAAGGCTGAATTTTTCGCCTTCAGGATTGATATCTAAAACCTTTGCTTTAACCTTATCTCCAATCTTATATTTTTCAAAAGGGTTTATGTTTTCTATCCATGAAATATCAGACACTCTAACCAAACCATCAAGCATATCGTCAACTTTTACAAAAAGACCAAAATCACTAATAGAAACGACTTCAAATTCCCCTACATCCCCTACGGCAAATTTATCTTTAAGATTTATCCAAGGATTCTCCTGAGCCTGTTTAACACTTAAACCCAATTTTCTGTTATCCTTTTTAATATCAATAATTTTAACTTCCAACTCTTCACCCACTTTTAAGATATGTGAAGGGTGTTTGACTTTTCTTGTCCATGAAATTTCATTGATATGGACCAAGCCTTCCATACCTCCTTCAAGAGACATAAAAGCCCCATAATCCACTATGGAAGACACTTTCCCCTTAACTATAGAACCAATTTGGTAATTGGCAATGGTCTCTTCCCACTTTTCCTGATTCAGCTGTTTTAATCCAAGAGAGATGCGATTTTTTTCAGAATCCAGTTTTAAAATTTTTAAATCCAGCTCCTGCCCCATCTGCAATAAATCACTGGGATGTTCAATTCGTGACCAGCTCATATCTGTTATATGAAGAAGACCATCCCTATCACCAAGATCAATAAAAGCCCCATAATCTGTGATATTTTTTACAATCCCTTTGACTATAGAACCTTCTTTAATATCCTCCGCTTTCGGTAAGTTGCCTCTTTCTTTCTCAAGAATAGCCCTCCTTGATAGAACAATATTTCCCCTTTTTTGATTCATTTTAAGAATCTTAAAATCAAGAGTTTGCCCCACAAAAGACTCCAGATTTCGGACAGGGCGGATATCCATCTGACTGCCAGGTAAAAAGGCTTTGATTCCAATATCAACGCTTAAGCCTCCCTTAACAGCTGACACAACTTTTCCCTGAATTAACTCATCATTTTCCTTAACAAGAATTATATCTTGCCAAGCTTTTTTAATGTTCGCTTTATCTCTGGATAAAACAACAACACCATCTTTGTTTTCAATTCGCTCTATATAAACTTCAACCTTTTGACCCAGCTCAAGCTCCTCCTCTTTATCAAACTGGCGAAACTCTGACCGGGGAATAACTCCTTCACTTTTATAATTGATATCCACAACAACATTGTCATCTGTGATTTTAAGAATTACACCTTGAACAATATGTCCCACTTTAAATTCTTTTTCCTGAAGTGTGGTATCAAAAAGCCTCTTAAACTCCTCCATACTTTCTGAGGATGAGAATTGCTGTGGATGGGGAGCAAACTCTTTATCCAAAGCATCAAGGGCAGCTAAAACTTCAGCTTTTTTTTGGCGAGACCGACTTTTGTTTTTTATTTCACTCATAAGTAAAGACATACCTCTTATTTCTTTCAATTATTAGGGCTTAAAACTCTTTGGCTAAAAAGTCAAAGAATCTGTCCAAATAAAAATTTTTTTTATTTCAACAGGGCCTGTTCAAGGTTTTTTGCCAAAAAATATCAATTTTTACACTTCAAGCAAAACACTGAATTTAAGCCTTTTACACTAACCCTGATGAAATTTTCAAGCCTTTGCAGGCTTTTGTTGATTGTATTTTTATTGGTTTGATCAAAAAAGCTATTTGAGAGGCTGTCAGATCGGCTGAAAAGAGCTTTATAATCTCCCCATAAATCTCTTCTCAAAAAGGCGGGAACGGAGAAAACACCTGATTTTTCCAGTAATTTCAACTGTTTAACTCCTATCACAATAGGCTTAGCAAATTTAAAAACAACTTGTTATAACTGATTCTGTCTGAATTTTGAGATTTTAGGCTGCGACAAAAATTAAACCTCCATGAGAGTAAGAAGGTCAAAAGTTCAAACATGCGTTTTGCCACAAAGCACCTTTTAGCCGCTTTGTGTTCAAAGCCGAACTCACTTTTGACCTTCTTACTCTCATGGAGGCATTGATATATTCTTTCATTTTGGAAAATCTCAAATTTCAAATAAAAAATCAGTTATTAACCTCCAAAAAATCAAAATTCAACAGATTAGATTCTATAACCTAAAAATATCCAAAGCTTTTTGATAAACAAAATCTGATAACTCCTCAGGATTTTTCTCACTGGAATCCAGATACATACTGTTCTCTGGGCGGGCAAGGGGAGCAAAAGAACGATTTTGATCTCTTTTATCTCTTTTTCTTTGGGCTTGTAAAACAAGATATTGGTCTTGATCCCTGTCTTTTGCTCTCCTTTTTGCTCTTATGCTCTCATCAGCAGATACAAAAATTTTTAAAGGAGCTGAAGGAAAAATCACTGTTCCACAATCCCTTCCCTCCAACACAAGACCGTTTTTTGAGATTTTATAAAAACTTCTCTGAACAGGAATAAGAGCCTTTCTTAATACAGTGTTAGCGCTAAATGAGCTGGCCAAATCATCTATATCTGTTTGATAAAGATTTGAACTTATGTCCTCCCCTTTATAAAAAAATAAGCTCTTTAGCTTTGTAAGCTCTATATGCCAGTCCCTTGATTTAAAAAAATCCAGATATTCCTGTTCAGCAAAATGCTCCTTAAATCCCACATAAGCCATACCTCTGTAAAGAACCCCTGTAGAGAGCCACGACCAATTTAACCTTTCTGCCAAAAGACGGGACAGTGTGCTTTTTCCTGAAGAAGCCAATCCATCAATTGTAATAACTTTTTTCATTTTCAATGCTTTACCTGGCAATAGCGTTTTTAAGAGATTCATTGCTGTAAAGCTTAAGTGTCTCTGATAAAACAGCCTCATCAATATTCGCTCCGGAAACAACAACACAGCAATTTTTACCCAATGACCATTTTTTATAATGTTTTAATAAACCAGCAAGAGAAGCAACCCCTGAACCTTCAACCACAGTTTGTTCTTTAGATTTCATTTCTGCAATGGATCTTGAAATTTCCTCTTCACTGACACAAGCTATCCCATCCACATATTGAGAGCATAAATCCACAATTTCATGAGAGCTTTTCTTAACAGCAATGCCATCTGTTAAACCACTTTTTGAAATTTTAAGGGAATGATTCTCATGACACAAACACAGGCCCCCTGTTTTGATTTTGTTGAAGTTTCTACAAAAATCAGGTGTTCCATTCCAAACAACACCATACACTTTAACAGAGGGTTTAAGTGTTTTTAAAGCCAAAGACACACCGGAAAGCAGGCCCCCCCCGCCTACAGAAACTATAACAGAATCAACATTTGGCAAATCTTCAAAAATTTCCATTCCTACTGTGCTTTGACCAGCTATAATCTGAGAATCAGCAAAGGGATGAATAAATACAGATTCCCCTTTAATGGATTGCGCGTAGCTGTAACTTTCATCATAGGTTTTTCCTTTTAAAATGACTTCAGCGCCTAATTTTTTTGCAGCCTCCACCTTCACTTTTGAAGCGGTTTTCATCATCACGACACGAGCTTTTATATTAAGATAACCAGCAGAGAAGGCCACTCCCTGAGCATGATTGCCAGCAGAGGCAGCAATAAGACCACGGCTTTTTTCCTCTTCTGTAAGAGACAGAATTTTATTTAAAGCCCCACGAATTTTAAAGCTTTTAATAGCCTGCTCGTTTTCCCATTTAAAAAATAGATTGAATCCCAGTTTTTGACTGAAATAATCAGTCCGTCTCAGCTCGGTCTTTTTTATTAAAGGGGATAGCCGGGTTTTTGCCTGTTGCATATCAGCAAAAGATATTTTCATTGTTTTTTCCTTATTTAATAATTATTCGGCTAAAAAATATTTGAATTTAAAAACTATTTGAATTTAAAAACTATTTTATATTGAGCTTTAATTGATTTTTTCCTCAACCGCTATGATGAATTTGCTGATAAATATTATAAAAATGATCAGGATCCAGTGAGGCCCCGCCAATTAAAAAACCATCAACAAAAGAACAATCTTTAAAGTTTTTAACATTGTGTTTATCAATACTTCCACCATAAAAAACTGTTAATGAAGCTAAGGATAAATATTCTTTTATAAATTGAGCGGTTTCATTAATTTCCTCCTTTGCGGGAATTTCTCCTGTCCCTATAGACCAAACAGGCTCATAAGCCACAATTAAAGGGCTGTTTTTAAAAGTGGGAGGCAATAGCTCTGGATGATAAGGAAGATTTTGATACCTTTTATAATTTTTTATCCAAGATAGCTGCCTTTTAAGAATCTTTTCTTTGCAAGACCGATCGGTTAAGTGTTCACCAATACACAACACCGGAATAAGTCCAAGTTCTTGTAAAAGATTAAACTTTTGCTCTATATCAGCATCTGATTCTCCAAAAATATAACGGCGCTCACTGTGCCCTAAAAGACAAAAACTTGCCCCCATTTCCTTTAAAGTTTTAGCAGAGTTTTCTCCTGTCAAAGCCCCCTCTGATTTATGATAAACATTCTGCCCACCCCAGTATAAATTCTCTTTTTGAAACAATCCAAACAAACCAGCAGGAGGGAAAAAAATAAAATTTTCCATATCCTGCTTTTTATTTATCAAACTGTTAAAACGGGATATAAAATTTAGGGCTGAATGAAAGCCCATATTCATTTTCCAATTGCCTGCTATAATCATTTACACTCTCCTTAAACTTCTATAAGAAGACTTTTAAGACCCGGCAAAGAATCTCCTTGCAAATAAGAGAGACTGGCGCCGCCGCCCGTAGATACATGATCTATCTCTTTTTCAAGACCTGTCACAGCCAAAGCTGAGTGACCACCGCCAACAATTCTATAAGCTTTTTTTTGCTCAGCAATAGCTTGGGCCAGGCCCTGAGTACCGGAGCGAAACTCCTCTTCCTCAAAAAAACCTACAGGACCGTTCCAAAAAACAGATCGAGCCTCATTAATCCTTTTTTGGATTAATTGTAAAGTTGCAGGACCTATATCCCGCCCAACAGCTTTATCAGGTATATTTTCTTGATTTAAAACGCGCGCTTTTCCTTCACATTCAATAATATGATCCACTGGAAGAAATATTTTTTTACCTCTCTCTTCAAGCCGCTCTATAAAAAGCCCCGCTTTGGACAAAAAATCCTGTTCTACAAAACTATCACCAACAGATTTTCCCAGGGCTTTTAAAAAAGTATAAGCCATCAATCCCCCAATACAAAACTCATCAGTTTGATCAATAAGGGATTCCATAAGAGGAATTTTATCCTTCAGTTTGCTTCCTCCCAAAATAACAAGAAAAGGTTTTTTGACTTTTTGAGATTTTATAATATCCAGTTTCTCCATTTCAGTTTCAAATTGAAACCCCAAGCCTTTATGAGAAAGCTCTTCAGGCAAAAGTGTAACACTGGCATGATTTCTATGTGAGATGCCAAAACCCTCATTGATATAAATATCTGTATAGCTTGCCAAGTGTTTTGCAAAATGTCTGTCCCGATTTTCCTCTCCAGGGTGAAAGCGTAAATTCTCCAATAAAATCACTTGATGTTTTTTTAATCCGGGAAAAAGTCTTTTAGGAGCATCACTTTCTGGATCTTCCACAAATAAAACTTCTAAATTTTGTGTTCTACTCAAATATTCCGCGACAGGCTTTAAAGAAAACTCTATATCTCTTTTTCCTCTAGGACGCCCTAAGTGGGAAGCTAAAAGCAGCCGCCCTCCTCTTTCCAAAATAAAGCGGACGCTGGGCATAGTTTTGTCAATACGATAACTGTCAACCATTTTTCTGTTTTGCAGGGGCACATTAAAATCCACACGTATAAAAACATTTTTATCCTTAAAATCAAAATCATTTAAAGATTTGAGTTGAAGTTTTTTCATCATTCAGAACCATACAAAGACAGGTCTATAAAAATAAACCCTTTTCAAAAAAATATTGTTTAAACAGTTTCTATAAATTCAACACAAATACAAGTGGTTTTCAGTTTTTCTGATCGGATTTTGAATTCTGAGCTTTGTTTTATGGGAATGGATCATTTACACTGATCGGGGTTGAAATTTCCTGTTTTTATTCTTTATATTGCATTGAAATGGACTATCATCAACCAACTGCTCCCCTTCTTGTTCCTCTATATACTTCTTAATGGCTTCGTCTGTTATATTACCTGAACTCACCGCTAAATAACCTCTCGCCCATAAAATGACGACCCCAAAACTTCCTCCTTAAATGCGAAAACTCCCGTGCAAATCTCTCGCTCAAACTGCAACATCTCCCTCCAATACTCTCCTACTACACTTCGGCACTAATACTATATAACCTTTAAATCATTTTTTATGGGGGAGCCTAATCTATATTTCTGCATTTAGACACTATAACATAACTTTCTCTTCACCTGAAGGCGAGAGCTTAAAGCCAGAAAGAGACAGTAAAAAAATATTTATCAACTTTTTAATGTTTAGAGAACTCTATCCCTGTTTTAAAAATATAAATTAAGCCCGCGAACAAATTAAAAATTTTATCCTTCTCTATTTCCTCTTATATTCCACTTTAGGATAGACATCCAGTGCATCATAATCATCCAAATCCCTTTCATCATTACACTTTGCATGCTCACCACTTGAAGATTCTTGATCTTCATTACAGTCTACCCCTTCACTCCCGTCCACATCAGGATCAGCAGTATCCTCCCCTTGAGCATCATAGAAAATCTTAAATTCTTCAAAAGTGTTCCATTCTCTAACCAGCAAAAGAATACGGTGTAAAACCTCTCTTGCGCTATCCAAACAAGCAAACTCAAAAGCCAGCCTCGGTGACTGGTTATAGTGGGTTGATTTTTTTAAAAAATCAGGAAACTTACTGTTCTCTCGCGCCTTTTCTAGATCCTCCACTTCATCAACATCCAAAATTTTTAAAAAGTTTGCATAAGGAGCTGTTGTTCTATCTTTCTTATTGAAGCTCAACAGATGAGGAAAAGTTTCTGTCTTTCTTAAACCATTCTTAGGCAAAGCAATTAGGACAACAGGAGCTACAACATTGTCCGCTGGATTATACTGAAAAGAACCAGGACCTCCAAAACAGTCTCTATCAGGCTTCCAGGGGGCTCCTTCTCCACCAGCCCTTTCACCCCCAACACAGCAAGCTGGCTCTCCAGGGCCCCCAGGACAAAGATCTTCTTCATCCTTCTTACAATAGTTTGTCGGAATAGTATCTTCTGGATTTGGACATTGGCTATTAGATTTACTGACATCACAATAGAGGGATTCAGTTGCAGCTGTATCACCATCACCACCTCCTGAGGAAAATGAACACTGTTCTACTACAGGGCCTGGATGCATTTCATAATTAAAATGCCAAGGGTGAGAAACAGAAACAGTATCACATATTTCTTCAGGAACACTGAAAACAATATGGAAGTCTTTAAGGGCAAATTCAAATTCCGGGATATCTAAAATACACAAGATAGGCTCTGTAGAGAGTCTTTTGTCTCTAGGGGAAGGTTTTATCTCACAGTTGGAAGGACTCTGTCTATATTGAGAATCTCCAAATTGATCTATTCTATTGATGTCATAATGGGGTGGTTTGTGATTGTTGCTTTCATAGGCATTCACATCCAAATCAACATAAAACACCTCTGAATCAGCATTCACATCTCTGCCTATTGAATTAAGCTCTCGTCTCACTGTAGATAGATTTATAAAACCACAAGCTGTTACCGACAGCAGGAATAAAAAGGAAAAAAGGGTTCGTAATATGTGTTTCATCCTTAAAACAATTAATGTCGTCTATAGAAAAAAATACAGCCATTCATGAAATCGCATTTTTTAAAAAAAATGTTATTCATGAAGGCCAAAATACATTCAATTTATCTCTCCCATAATAGCTTTAATGGCTTTCCATTAGAGAGTAAATTCTGTTAAAACTGGACTAAAGCCACATAAAGAGGCTTGAAATAAAGGAAAAATCATAAATAAACCGCAAACAAAGAATACAGGTTGTAGTATTTCTTAGTTCACACAATTAAAGCTTATATTGATTAAAAAATCTTATGGAAATTATAAACAAGTCTATTGTAATTATCCATTATTTACATGGATTTACACGATTTTCATCACTGTAATGCTCTCCCGTGAAAATTGTTTCATAAAACTATCATTAAGTGAGTGTAAGTGTTATGAAACATTATGGATTTTTTACTGATATACATATAACTTTAGAAAAGTAAGAGCAATTAATAAAGGTTCATGATGACTTAAGAGGATTATTTCTAACAATTTTTAACAATAATATATACAAGTCACCATGAACCTTAATAAAAATTCTTAATTGAAAGTTAAGATTATAGAAGCAACGGAATAGAAAAAATTTATGACATATTACAAATATTTTTTAGCCTTTCTAATAATTATAAATCTGAGTTTAAATTCCTGTTCCTCAAAAACAGATTCCCCTAAAGAGTCCGCTAAGCCCTGTATTACCGATAAATTTACCCAAGAGCAGATGATAAATCTTTATGGAAAAAAATGCCTTCAAGGGAAACATCTTGTTATCCAAGCCAGCGAAGAGGGTACTGTTATAGACACATCAGACAGTATCAGCAAGGCAAGACTTGAAGGGAGCCTGGATTTTATAAATAAGGTTTATAGCTTAAGTTATAACATTTTAGAAAACAAAGAGGATGATAAAATAATTTTTCTAAGAGATTTACTGCCTAAAAATATTAAACTTCACGGCTCCCGAAACAGAAAATATCACATCATTTTTGAAATTGATAACAATTATCTGATTTTATATAAAGCTTCAAAAAAACTTGATGACATCCCTTTTACAGAAAGAACAGCTATGGAAAAAACTAAAGATGGTGAGTATAAAAAGGCTGAAACAGGTTATTATATGGTTCCTTTTTTTGGTTATCCCATCACATACTGTAGACCTGTATCTACGGATAATAGCCAGAGCAACACATGCAAATTGGCTAATCCAAAAAATGCAAAATATATCAGAGTAATCAAAGGAAAAGGACAACCTTATGAATATCTAAAAGAAAAAGATTTATTGCCTTCCAGTCACTTTGAAGGGGAGTGGTTTTTTGTTGAGGGCTCTGCCGAACATTCTAATTGGATAAATGATGAAATTCCTCTGTTACCCATTAAGCTTATAAAATTTCAGAAAACATTAAACTCTCTGGAAGTGGTTGATGCTGAAGAAGGAAAATCCTGGAGCAGTCTGCATGTGGAATGGAAAAACTACAGAATGGATCGGACAAGAAACACGATTCATGCTTTTAGAGAAGTCCCCTATAATCGTGATGATGGCATAATGAGACCCTATATAAAAATCAACAAACCCTATTACATACATAGTCCTGTAAGAAAAAGCGCAGAAGCTGATGTTGAATTTGAAAAAACGAAACTGACAGATGATAACAGTAAAATTATAGATTTCCTGATTGCTGAAAATTATGTATCCATAATGTTACAAATTACAGATAAAGACAGGACGTTTAAATACAGATATGCTTTTTTTAAAAAACCATTTGCGGGAGAGAAAGAGGAGGGGTTTCTTCCAAGAAAATGGTTTAAAGAGATTAATGATCATCATTTTGGAGTGCTTGCTGCAAAACCCAAAAATATAACACAAAAAAAAGATTTTACAGATGAAGAAATTTTGAATAGCCACAGAATGATTCATTTTAATATCAACAAGCAAAAAACAACTGAAATTAAATGGTTCTTTTCAAAAAACTCTACTATAGATCCTTATTACCGTGGTTTAGCCAGAAGAGCTGTGCAAATTTATAATCAGGCTTTTCAAACAATTACCAGGGGCACAAATAAAACTGTTACAGTAAAACTGATGGAAGATGAAGGAGATAAGGATATAGGGGACCCACGCTATAATATTATCAATATAGTTGAAGAAGCAAACATTTCTGATCTTTCTCCCCTCTATGTCAACTCCAAGACTGGTCAGATTATAAGCTCAGCAGCAAATGTTATTATAAACAGCATTCTTGAAGAAATTTATCAAAATATAAGAATGTATATAAGACATGAAATTTTTCAAAAAGGCAGAGGAGATAATAAAGATCATGTTTTAAATGATTATGCCATCTCTGAGATCCAAACAAAATGTGGATCAGCAATTAAATTTATTAGGGAACAAAAAAACAAATTCGCTAAAGGTCTAATAACTCCACGGTCCCATTTAAATGACAAAAAGGCCATTGATTCCTGTATAAAAGATATATCCAGAGATCGAATCCTGTCTGCCCTCTTACATCAGATGGGGCATGGTTTTGGCTTAGGTCATAATTTTAGAGCCTCTATTGATAGGGCCAACCATTATCAATCTGTAGAGGAAATAAGACAATATTTCCCAAACATTAATTTTTCTAAATTGCAAAAGACGGCAAAAAGCTCAAGTGTAATGGATGCCCTGCCCGCTTTAATCACTAATAATATGACAGTCCTTGGGAAGTATGATTTAGCTGTTTTAAGATTCCTCTATATGGATCAGCTGGAAACAGCAAAGGGTGAATTATTGTCTTTAAATACTCCTAAAGAGCCTGATCAGCAAAAACCCATTGGCTCAAAAATTATATCTCAAATAAAAGCCTATAAATACTGCTCAGATGAAAAAAAAGAACAACGCTTAGATTTGCTTTGTAAAACAAATGATTATGGCTCCTCCCCTTTAGAACTGGTCAAATATTATATTCAAACCGCTAAACATTATTTCAATTCAAAAAGATATCGCTATGATGGTTCTGATTTAGATTTAGTTTCGTCACCACTTTTTGTTGAGAAAATTTATTCTGATTTCGAAACATTAATGGCTTTATATGATAGCCCTAGCCCTAATAACAGTAAAAAAGAAGAAACACGTATCCCTATTTATGATTTTGTAACAGATTTTCTTTTTCTTGAAACAATGAAATGTGAAATTAAAGATAAGAAAGGCAAAAAATATTCTATTGACCTTGAACTTATAAAAAAGCACCTGCTTCCTTTAAATAATGGAGATTTATATGTAAAAGACTGTCATTCTAAGGCAATAACAAACTTTTTTGACAAAGAAGAATTAACACTCATTGGTCAAAGAGGAATAGAAAACTTCGAGTCCAGATCTTATTACACCAAACAAGAGCCGGAACAAGAGTGTGAGTTTATAAATGCTAAAGGTGAAACACGACTTATTAGCCCTATTGAAATAGAGATAAGTGAATTAAATGATCTTATTAATCTTTATAATAATAATAAAGCGCAAAATATATCAGAATCTATGAAACAACAAATAATAGAATCTATAAAACAACAAATAGCAGAATTAGAAAAAGAACAGACACTTCTTAGAGAAGATCCACAGACAACAAAAGAAACTTGTCACTCTGAGAATATAAAAAAAATCCTTATTGACAAGGGTTTAAAAATAAAAGGAAGAGATGTTATTTCTTTAAGAGATTTTTTAAGAGATTTTCCCACAGAAAATTTTTTAAATTTTATTGCCAAGGAGCCCCATCTTTATATTGATCTTTTGTCAAAATTAAAAGAGTACATCTCAAATAGAGATGACATTTCTCAAACTGATTTAAAAAAAATAACCAAGATCTACAATCTGCTTTTTAATCAAGTAGGCTTGACTGTTTTCCAATTAGTGAATGAGGAAGATAAACAAAATCTTAACAAATATCGGTCTTTGCATTCTTCTGTATTCTTCCATATAGGAGAGGAAGACACTTTTTATAATAATGTGCAAAAATTTTTGGATGAGGGGGTTAAAATTGAGGATATTATAACAAATCCTTTTATAGACACAGTTTACAGACAGTATATAGAAGCAAAGGATAAAGATGAAAATCAAGTGAAGGATTTTCAAAATTGTCCTGATTCTTTTCAGGACTGCGATGCAGTTTGGAGACCAAAAAAATTTCAAGAATATCTTATGGGTTTGGATACAACAATTGTATTATACAAAAATAACAACCCTAACGGGTTTATAACTCCTGCCTTTTCAAACAGTTTTCCTGAAAGGCTAATACAAAAATACAATAAAAACCTTAAAAGAATTAGAAGCTTAGATAAGCTGGAAAGAAAGTTAACTCTTTTAGAAGCAATGGAGAGAGAAAGAAGAGAAATGCATAACACATTTTTACTTGAGTTAATAAAAACTGTGTATCATTCCGTAGATAAGTAAAGTTTGTCTTTGCAGGACTCTTTTATCAGCTGGCAAGATAATAAAAAATCCATTTATCCAAAACAGGGACACCAAAATAAATAATGATGCTCGCATTTACCCATAAAAAGAATTTCAGCCAGCGGGCTGGATTATAAAAATACTTATGAAATTGATACAAAAGAACAAAAACCAAAGGAATTAACAAAACAATATACATCAAACCTGTTTTTAAAAATAAGGGGGATATTAAAGCCAGACCAATATAAGACAGCATATAAAAGCCCATCTGGTAAAGGGTTTTCCCATAGCCGTCCAAAGCTGGAAGAACCGGCAAACCGGCTTTTTGATAATCCCCTCTATAGCGTATAGCCAAACTCCAAAAATGGGGCATTTGCCAAAAAAAGAGCAGAAAAAATAAATAAACACATTGCCCGTCAAAAATATCACCACTGCCAAGAGAATAGCCTATTACAGGAGGCAAAGCTCCCGGAAGAGCGCCTAATACAGCGCCATATTTTAAATATTTTTTCCAAAGAAGAGTGTAAAAACCATTGTAAAGGACCACAGTTAGAAAAGCCAGTCCGGTTGTGAGCGGTTTTAGTAAAAACAAAATCCCAAGGCCAAACAATAAAAAAACAAAAGCTAAAAAATAGGCTTGAAAAGGGGATATTTTTTTTTGAGGGATAGGGCGCTTTTTAGTCCGATTCATTTTTTGATCCAAAGGCCACTCCTGAGCCTGATTTAAAATAAAACTCCCACTGGCTACAAAATAAAATCCCAAGAGAAACACTGTAAAAACTGAAAAAGAAAAGTCTGAAAAATATTCCAGAGACAAGAAATACGCCGAACAGGCTGTTAAAAGAGCAAAAATAACAATGCCCATTTTACTAAGCTGGTAATAATCTTTAAGGCTCATGATTTAGTTAAGCGGTTTATTTCTAAATGATTTTGATAATAACAAATATAAATTTTCATGTCTATAATTCAGCAATACATATTTTCTGAGAAGCCATAATGGAAAGCCTGACAGCTAGGAGATAACAGATACAGGCAATTGTCAGATCATAATACAGAAGTGCCTTAAAATATGCCTTATCTTTAATAATTACAAAGTGCTGTTTTGTATAACACGGGTTATAATATCCAGTTTGGAGAAAAGAAAAAGAATTACAACAAAGAAAACCGCTGTCCCAAAAACAACCCAATAGATTTTATCATCGTATTTTAAGTGCATAAAATAAAGCAAAACCAAAGCGGCTTTTACTGTGGCTATCAGCATGGCAAAAAAAGCATTTAAAACCCCAAAATCAATTTGAGCCACGCCCACAGTGATCACTGTCAAAACAAGTAAAGCTATAAGAACAGAAAGATATGTTTTAAATGGAACAATATGATTTTTTGACATTATGAAATCTCCTTTTTTCTCTACATTTATATTTTCATATTAAATAAAACCATTAATTATAAAATATTTTTTAACTCCTTTAGTTTGAATCCTGAGACCTTTTTATCAAAGCAAATAATTTATCTCTTCAAGAGAATAAAGCTATCAAAAATTCATCCAGTTCAAAAAGCATTACAAACTCATTCAACCAAATACAGCAGAGGGAAAAGATAAATCCATATTAAATCCACTAAATGCCAGAAAAGCCCTACATACTCCAAAGGCATATAGTGGCGGGCGCCAATCTGCTTTTTATAAGTTTTAAGCAGCATCCAGAAAATCAGAGCCAAGCCTATAAGCACATGGCTCGCATGAAGCCCTGTCATTAAATAATAAAAAGAAAAATAAAGAGGCAGTCCCTCTACAAAGCCCTCTCCTGTGTAAGAAAAATACCCCCCAGGAAAAATACCCTCATGAAATTTATGGGAGTATTCTACATACTTTATAAACATAAATAAAAATCCGCAAATCAAAGTGGCTATCAACATTTTTTGACAGCGCTTGATTTTATCTTTCTGGGCGTAATAAATGCTCATAGCCATAGTGAAAGAGCTAACCAGCAAAATCACTGTGTTAGTGGCCCCCTTTTTCCAATCCAAAAAGTGAGAACCGGCTTTAAAGACCTCAGGGTATTCGGCATGATAAATCACATAGCCCACAAATAAACCGCCAAACATTAAAATCTCTGTGGCTAAAAACAACCACATCCCCAGCTTCTCAGCGCCCACTTGCTGTTCATAATTGTCAAAGTGATGAGCAAGATTTTTGTTTGTTCCTGTAGATTGACTCATTTTATTCATAAGCCTCTTTTGTCACATGAGGAGTTTGCGCAAAATTTTCATGGGGTGGCGGAGAAGAGGTCTGCCATTCCAATGTTTTTGCCCCCCAAGGATTGTCACCCGCTTTTCTGCCTTTAAACATACCCCAAACCAAAGCGGTAAAGGCTATAACAAACCCACCGGCAATAAACCAGGAGCCTATCGTAGAAACCTGATTCAAAGCTTCATAAGGAGGAATATAATCTGCATAACGCCTAGGCATACCCTCCATCCCCAAAATAAACTGTGGAAAAAAGGTCACATTAAATCCAATAAAAATGAGAGTAAAACTTAACTGTCCAGCCAGTTCATTGTAGAGCCGTCCAAAAATTTTTGGAAACCAGTAGTAAAAACCACCCATGATTCCCATAATGGTTCCGCCCACCATAACATAGTGAAAATGAGCCACTACAAAATAAGTATCATGCACATGAACATCAAAAGGAAGCACAGCCAGCATAATACCTGTCACCCCCCCAATAAGAAATAAAAATAAAAAGCCCAGAGCATAAAGAAAAGGGGTATCAAATTTTAAAGAGCCTTTATACATGGTCGCCACCCAGTTAAAAATTTTAACGGCTGTAGGAACACCCACCAAAACAGTTAAAAAGGAAAAAATAATTCCCGCCCATGCAGACTGTCCGCTGACAAACAAATGATGCCCCCAAACAAAAAAACTCACACCGGCAATACCAAGACTGGCAAAAACCACTGACTTATATCCAAAAATTCTTTGTCTGGAGAAAGCGGCCACCAGTTCACTAATAACTCCCATTGCCGGCAAAATCATAATATAAACCGCAGGATGAGAGTAAAACCAAAAGAAATGCTGAAACAAAACAGGATCCCCTCCTTTTTCAGGATTAAAAATACCTACATCCAAAACCCTTTCACCTATGAGGAGGAGGAGAGTAATAGCCAAAACAGGAGTGGCAAGAACCTGAATAATAGCTGTGGAGTAAAGAGACCAAACAAAAAGAGGCATATGGAAGAAGGACATTCCTGGAGCTCTCAATTTATGAATAGTCACAATAAAGTTAAGCCCCGTTAAAATAGAGGAAAAACCCATAATAAAGGCTCCCAAAACCACAGGGATAACCGCTGTATTTGTCTTAATGCTGTAAGGAGTGTAAAAGGTCCATCCTGTATCCACTCCTCCTAAAAATAAAGACAGCAAAGCCACAACAGCCCCTATCAGCAAACAATACCAACTCATAAGGTTGATTCTGGGAAAGGCCACATCCTTGGCTCCAATTTGCAGAGGAAGCGCAAAATTTCCTAAAAAAGCGGGAATGCCGGGAATAATAACCATAAAAACCATAATGGCCCCGTGATAGGTCATAATCTGATTATAAATCCCAGAGTTCATAATCGTCTCGCCGACTTTAAAAAGCTCCAAACGCATGAGAAGAGCAAAAACTCCCCCCACAAAAAAGAAAGAAAAGACAGTGATCATATAAAGAACACCAATCCTTTTGTGATCAAGGGTAAAAAGCCAAGACATGATTCCTTTTTTCCAATTAAGATAATTTTTTCCTTCTGCCATAGTTTTTCCTTTTTACTTTAATGATTTGATATATTCAATAAGTCCTGACAATTCTTCTTCAGATAAAAGACCCGCAAAGGGAGTCATTTGATTGGGAAAACCCTGAACAATTTTAACACTGGGATTGAGTATGGACTCCCTTATATAGTTTTCATCAGCCTGCACTTCTGCGCCATTTTCTATTCGTCTTACTTGGTTATAAAGCCCGGCAAGCCCTGGTCCTATAAATTTTTCAGAAGTTGCTTTATGGCAAGCTGTGCAGCGGCCCTGAAAAACCTTTTGTCCAACCTCCGCCATGGAAAGCCCTTTGTAAGGGTCTTTTCTCAACCACTCCTCCCATTCTCCTAAAGGGATAACATGGAGTTTAGCCCCCATAGCAGAGTGGCCTGCTCCGCAAAGCTCTGTGCAAAAAACTTGAAATTTCCCAGTTTGATTGGCTTTAAACCAAAGGGAGGTGTATCTTCCCGGAACAGCATCCTGTTTGATGCGAAAAGAAGGAACAAAAAAACTATGAATAACATCTCTGGAAGTAAGAATCAGTTTTATAGATTGATTGGCTGGAACATAAAACTCATTAGTTGTTTTTCGCCCGTTTTTATAGATAAATTCCCAACTCCACATTTGTCCGTAGACATGAATTTCTAAACTGTCCTTGGGCGCGGTTTTAAAATCCTTGTAGACAATCCATCCCCATACAAAAACAACTATAAAAATCACAAAGGGGATAAAACTCCATATAATTTCCAAAGAAAGATTATGATGCTCTTCAGCCCGCCCCTTCTCATGATCCGATTTTCTCCTATAGCGGAAGGCGAAATACACAAAGGCAATAACAATTAAAATACAGGCAAAAAAACTAATAACAATCAAAAACTCTTCCAACTTTGCCATGCGGGCGACATAGTCAGTAACAGCCTGCTTGTTCTCCTGAGCAAGAGCCTCTAAAGATAAAAGATTTAAAAAAAACAAATTGAGCTTAAAAATTTTTCTTCCTTTCTCTTATCCAAACAGGAAGTAACAAAAACATTAAAGCCAATACTATTAAAACTCCCCCGGCTTTCATAATATTGACAGCATAAAGCGTGTATTTGTTTTCCTTAGGATTAAAGCGATAACAAAAAAGCAGGATACGATCAATCACATTTCCTACTTTTCCAAGCCCTCCTTCCAAAAGAGAGAGTTTTAAAGTTTGCGGTTCAAACTCCACACCATAAAGATAGCGGGAAATAACAGCCTTTGGACTGAGAACATAGGCTACAGGGCTATGGGCAAATTGCTCAGTCTCTTCATCCCAATAAAAAGAAAAACCAAAGTTCTCCGCCAGCTTTTTAACGGAATCTTCTGATCCCGTTAAAAAATGAATTTTTTCAGTTTTGAGATTGTTAAATTTTTCCATATAATTGGCTTTTTTTTCTTCAGCAAGTTTTGGTGTTTCTGTAGAGTCCATACTCACAAGCACAAATTGATAAGAGGAGCGCCAACTGGAAGAGAGTTTTGAAAGAGCCTCAAACAAACCATTAATATGAAAATTACAAAGGCTTGGACAATTATAATAGACAATACTCATCAAAACAGGCTCCGATTTAAAATACTTTTTTAATGCAATATTTTGGCCGCTCTCATCAATAAAAACAAGATCAAGATCAATAGAACCACCAAGATTTTCTTTAACAGCTACATCTTTTAAAGGATGAGGAACTTCATCAGCCCTGTAATTTTTTTCAGTCAAAGAGACAACTGGAAAAATCAGGGCAATAAAACAAATGGTCAAGCTATAAAGCTTGATTGGCAAATTCTTCCAGCTCTTCAGCATTGTCTGGAACCTTATTGTTTGTTATAGACCGAATGTAATGCACCAAAGCCCAGCGATCCAATTTGGGCAGATGTTTAAAAGAAACCATAGAAGAACCTTCTATTCCCTCTTGAAGAGTGACAAATAAAACTTTTGAAGAGCCTCCTAATCTCCACTTCCCTTCCACTAAATTTCTTGGAGGAGGGATAAGGCCGGGTGTTCCATCACCTAAACCCTTTTCTCCATGACATAAGGCGCAGTGAACTTTGTATACTTTCCCTCCGTGGGCCACCAAATTTTCTGTAGATACCCACGGTTCAGCCTGCTCCTCTTCACTTAAACCTTCGGCTTGAGAAACCTGTGTTTGATCATCATATTCCCCAAGATCTATAGAATTATTAAAAACAAGGAAATAAACCGCCCATAAACAACTAAAAGCGGTAGTGGCTGTAAAAAAATAAAGCCCCCATTTATTGTAAGAGTCTTTTGAATTTTTATTGTCCTCACTCATCCTGAATAAAACTCATATAGTCGGTTAAAGCTTTTTTTGTCAAGGTCTTAATTTTGGACTGGACTCTGCTCCAGATGAGAATGTGTCATCAATTAAATTGTATTTTCAATTTACACCTCTCCTGCATTATCCCATTATCCTTATTCCAAAGGAGAAAAATGAATTTTAATTGACAAGAGGTGCTGATTCTTTGCTTTACTCAGAAGACAAACCCTTATTGATTTTCATTAAAATTTTGATAAAGTAAAATAGATTATGAGCTTAAAAAAAGTCTTTCTGTTATTTTTTTGTTTAGTCTTTATCACTTCCTGTCTCCATGTAACTCATAAAATTCAAGATCTTCCTCCTAAAGCCACAAAAACATATATTTTAAAAATATTAGGAAAGCCCTTTAAAATACAAAGAAAAGAGGGAAGAGATTATTGGGTTTACAAATTTATAATAGATGGCAGGCATTATACACAAACTGTAATTATCAGTGATGGAACACTCTATAAAAAAGGAAAAATCAAACCTTATCCTATAAGACCTTTTTAAAAAACATTCATTGAATGGACTTAGGTTAAATCCTATTAAAATACCCACCGCGAACAGGTATCAGTATCAGTCCTTAAAATAGATAAAAATTAAGTTTCTTTAAGTTCTATCACTTATTACTTAATACGGCTTAGGTATGAAAACCAACAGATGGTTTTTTATGGGCTTTGCTCAATACTGTTTAAATATGAAGACCAACAGAGATAAGCAGATATTTATCGTATCTTTGATGATATCTCAAAATATTCAAACGATTGTCACCCTTTTTAAGAGCCTCTCTAATTTGAGAGGTTTTAGCAACAATTTTTCCATTGATTTGAAAAAGCAAATCTCCTGCTCTTAAACCACCTCTAAAGGCTGGAGAATCGGGTTTGACATAAACGACAAGAGGATGCCTTGCTCCCATATCCGGCAAATTAAAATGCTTTAAGTTCTCAGCCGAAGAATGAGCCACCCGAAAACCACCGTATATATTTTGTCCTCTAATTTTTAATTTCTCATGAGCTGGGAGTTGGATAGAAGAAAAACTATTTTTCTCTAACATTTTAGGGACAATGCTAAATTGCTTTTTTTGCCCCTCTCTGACAATTGTCACAACAACCTTCTTACCCACTTTGGCCTTGCGAACAGCTTTAGGGAGATCCTTTGGGGTTTTTATCTCACTGCCTGAAAAATCAACAATCCTGTCTTTAATTTTAAGACCCGCCTGCTGTGCCGGACTCCCAAAAACAATATTTGTAATTAAAGCCCCTTTTTGACCATCATTAACAAACTCCACACCAATAAAACCTCTTCTTACAAAACCATATTTTTTAAGATCTTCAATAGCTCCTTTAACATTATTGATGGGAATGGCAAAACTGATTCCCGTAGCAGGGGAGTTTATAGTCCCTCTGGCAATAGCCTGATTTACACCTATAACCTCTCCTTTAAGATTAACCAAAGGGCCGCCGGAATTACCAGGATTGATACTGGCATCTGTTTGAAGAA
Organism: Bdellovibrionales bacterium; assembly: GCA_965116175.1. Taxonomy (GTDB): domain Bacteria; phylum Bdellovibrionota; class Bdellovibrionia; order Bdellovibrionales; family UBA1609; genus JACOND01. The sequence continues at coordinate 1,591,945 of OZ220490.1, forward strand.
GAGGATAGAGGTTTAAATCATCAAGCTCTCTTTTCACAGCTGAAATAATTCCTTTGGTCATGGTGTGTCCATAACCATGAGGATTTCCTATAGCAGCAACCCACTCACCAACTTTAAGTTTTTCACTATCTCCAAACTTAAAGGGAACAAGTTTTTTATTAACATCCACCTTTAAAAGAGCAATATCTATCATGCTGTCCGAACCTAAGACTTTTGCTGGATAAAATTTTTCATCTCTAGCAAACTGAACTTGAATCTTATCAAAGTTCTGCACTACATGAAAGTTAGTGATAATAAGACCCTTTTTATCTATAATAAAACCGGAACCGCCCCCTTTTAATTGAGGCAGATTAAAAGGCATAAAATAGCCGGGAAAAATCTGCACCATATCTTTAGTCTCTTCTTTTATTGTAGAGATATTGACAACACTGGAGCGAATCTTTTTGTTTAACTCAATGAAAGCTGTTTCAAGCTCAACAGCATAAACAAATTGAGGTAATAAAAAACAAATCCAAAATATCCATTTTCGCATTTAATCCCCCTTTTCCTTATTTTGAACATTTATAAATTGAACCTGAAGATCGCTGACACAAGAATCCAAAAGCTCTTTTTCCTCTTTACTTAAGTTGTTTTTTGTTTTTTCTTTCAATAGATCCAAAAGATCAATGTTGTAACGGGCTAAAACCATGTCTTTTTCCTCTTTTTTATCAGGATCCAAACCCATTTTAAGAACAGCAGAAGAAGCTATAGACAGCACAAGGCTGGAAAAACCAGGTGACGGCAATCTTTGATCTTTTTTATCGTCTGACATATATTTTCCCTGAATTTTTGAATTTCATTATATACACCAACCCCAGCTGAATTTTCAAGTTTTTTATGATGATTTTTCCTATATTTTTAAGTTTTTTCAACCATTGGATAGCCAATATGCCGATATAAAGTAAAATTTACTTTAGCCTTTTATAGCTTCTATTTTTATTCTCTACTCTAACTATTATATAAGTTCCGTAATAATGTATGTCTTTAAAAGACAGTATTTCTTAACTGGAAAATGATTTATTCTAAAAAAAACCTTAAAAATTAAGAAGGTTTTTTATCAAAAAAATTTGTGTGATTTTCTAGTTAGCAACAGTTATCAACTGTTATAAACAAGTTAAAAAGTAAAGTTTTTGTTAAGTTTGTAGTGTTTTAAGGCTTCAATTTTCCACCTAATTCTTACTCCTGTCGGTCCGACTACTTGATGCGCTGGGCTTTGTGGGTGGGTCCCTTTCGGAGCATTTCGGAAGTGTTTGGGTATTTTGGAAAATGTCTGGATATTTCAAGCCCCATGTTTCTTGGTTAATCAGGCAACTGCCATTTCACTGTGTTTATGTTTGAATATTTCCCAGTATTCCAATCTTTGGCTACATGGGGCTACATATTTGGCTACACGGATTTTTAAGCTAGTCAGGGGCTTCTTTGGTGAGTAAAAGGTGAATACTTTGTGCAAAGCAAAAAGATTTCTTTTTATAGATGCTGGAAATATCTTTAAAATATATATTATCCTTAACACCTTAAGGGTTACTAAAATGTCTGAAAGAAAATCAGTAGAAACATTAAAAGAAACTGCAACAGGAAGAAATATTAAATTTATAGAAAAAAGCAATGGACAAGAAATAACTCGATCACAATTCGTAAAGAAGATTAAAAATGGCCAATATCAAGGTTATCATATCAGAAAAATCAATAGGACTAAAACCCCTGTTTTAAATCCAGATAAAAGTGAAAGCAATAATTTAGATTGAGTCACCAAAAACCCATACTCTTCATGGTAATATGAAACAAAACGATTTTCAAAAAAGCTTATTGAAACATACAGAAGATTTTAGAAAGGTACTTGCTACAACATCTGGTGATTGGTCAGTAAAGGGCTTCATTGATATAGCAAAAAATATATATACAATTTCTGTTGATACAAAAGTTATTTCCAAAATTATAGAATTAATGATGTTTCCTGTATTACAAAAATTTGCGAAGGAGAACAAACTTAAAATGATTCTTTCTTCTGAACAAAATCATTATCCTGATGTTACATTTATAACAAAAAATAGACAAAAAATAGCTTTAGATTTAAAAAGCACTTATAGGAAGACAGGAAAGTTTGTTTCTGGTTTTACGTTAGGAGCTTTTACTGGTTATTTCCGATTTAGGGACTCAAATAAGAATATTACTTTTCCGTATAAAAAGTATAGTAAGCATTATATTCTAGGTATCATTTATACTAAACAAGAAAAACTTATTGATGAAAATAAGGTTTACTCTATTGATGATCTTGAAGAGATTTTGTCAGTAGTAAAGGATTTTGACTTTCTTGTTCAAGAAAAATATAAAATAGCTAAAGATAGACCAGGAAGTGGAAACACTAAAAATATTGGTTCTTGTGTTAAAATCTCAGAACTGAAAGAGGGTCTAGGTCCTTTCTCAAGAATGGGAGTAAAAGTATTTGATGATTTCTGGATGAATTACATGACTACAGAAATGGCAAGAACTGCAAAGTTAAGGAAAGCCCCATATACTAATTTAAAAGAGTATCTGAAATACAGGAACATAAAAAATGTATAAAAATATAATAAAGGCAAAACAAAATCAGTTACAACTTTTTAAACATTTTCCTAATAAGGAAAAAGGTACTTTACCTTCAACACGCTATCAAGGGAGTAAATATAAAATCCTCAAGTGGATTGATCATTATACAGAAGATTTAAAATTTGAATGTGTCCTTGATGCTTTTGGTGGCACTGGTTGTGTTGGCTATATGTTTAAACAAAAAGGTAAACAGGTTTTCTATAATGATATACTAAAATTTAATTATTATATAGGGCTTGCGATAATTGAAAATTCTCAGACCACTTTGAACAATAATGACATTGATTTTATTTTAAACAAGCATTCACAAATTAAATATCCAACTTTTATCTCCGATACTTTTCATGATATTTATTTTACAGATTCGGAAAACCAATGGCTTGATATTATTATAACAAATATTAGACAAATAAAAGATAAATACAAACAGGCATTGGCCTACTATGCTTTATTTCAATCCTGTATAATTAAACGACCCTATAATTTATTTCATAGAAAAAATCTATATATCAGAACTGCGGAAGTAAAAAGAAGTTTTGGGAACAAAAAAACATGGGATACATCATTTGAAGATCATTTTAGAAGGTTTATTGAAGAAGGAAATAATGCAGTTTTTAGTAATAAAAAGGGGAATCAAGTTTTCAATTCTGATATTTTTGATCTAAATATTAAAGTAGATCTGGTCTATATAGATACCCCTTATATTTCAAAAAAAGGTGTTGGTGTAAATTACTTTGATTTTTATCATTTTCTTGAGGGTATCGTTGTTTATGATAAGTGGCCTAATTTGATTGATCAAAACTCTAAGCATAAAAAAATAGAAAATGAGAAAAATGAATGGTGTAATAAAGGTGAAATACAGGAAGCCTTTGAAAGATTATTTAAAAAATTTCAAGATTCAATTTTGGTTGTTTCTTATAGATATAACGGGGTGCCTACAATAAGTGAATTAGTTGATATATTGAAAAGATATAAAACATCCACTGAAATAAAAAAGCTTGATTATAAATATGTTCTAAGCAATGGAAACTCAAAAGAAGTTTTAATTATTGCTCAGTAATGCACCTAAGTAAAAATACACCTATCAGGTAGATTTTGCAATTTTTGTATTTTTTTAAACTGAATAATTACCTATTTCTCAACCTAAAAATAAAAGCAGGACAAAAGTTAAATATTCAACCCAAGCTGATTAAAAACTTTTTATTCTGCCGGAGGATAGGGAATATCTAAAGCTTTCAGCCTGTTTTTCATTAAAGGCTGAAGGGAAATATAAGAGCGCCAGCCTGAATCTGCCAGAGGATTTGTTAAAAAAAGAGGCGTCATAAAAAAAGGTGTTTTAGGCGGGCAAACTGTTGTTATACTGTCTAATTTCCATAAAAAAACACCCTGTTGAATTTTTTTTGCCTTATTAAAAAAAATCCTCTTATCGGTATTATAAAAGATCTTTTTTGTTATTAAAGACATAATTTTTAAAATAAAAATCAGGCTAAGATATTCTTTTTTAACAGACTTGTTTTTAAAAAGATAAACTGGATAATTCAAAAAGTATAAAAATTTATCTATAAAGAATAAAAATCCGCTTATTAGAGTTAAAAAAAACAAATCTCCGGATTTAATCATCTGTAAAGGATAATGTAACAGACATTCCCTATTCTGTTTTGAAAGGTTTTCCAGAAGATTTTCAGATAAAACAATAAAGGATTTTTTTCCAACAGAAAAACAAAAAAAAGCAGATTTAAGCTCCTTTGTTTTAAACAGATAAATGTTTTTTAACTTATGGATTTTTTTCAAATTTTCAAATATCAAACTGATTCCATAGGGGTCATCTGGAGTAAAAGCTGAATAAGAAAAGTGTCTCTTTAAATAAATCCCAACAAAAAATAAAAGAAATAAATCAAAAAGAAAAAGGAAAACAAAAACAGGAATAAGAATTTCAGTTTTCAAAAATAGCAAGACAGGCCAAACAAAAAAAGAGTTCAGAATAAAAAGAAATAAAAAAGATTTATAAAATTTCATCATGTCAGAATATAGAAAGTTAAACTTCAAACAGAATCAGGATAAAAGGATTTTGACTGATTCAAATTTGAGGAAATAAGCCGGGTTTTAATCGAAACATCAAGCTCAGACATTTTTTGGCATATATCCCTGACATCATCTTTTTCCAAATCCATAACCAAATAACCAATCCATTCATTTGTCCCTAAATACTGTGTTTTTATATTTGCCCCTGATTCAGAAACCAATTTGTTGATTTGACTTAAAACTCCTGGCTGATTTTTATGGATATTGGATATTCTTGTGACATTTTCCGGTATAGGGGGAATAAAAAGAGATGGAAAGTTTACAGAATCCTGTGTTGTGCCTGTAAAAAAGAAACTTTTTAAGCTTTTGCAAACCTCTGCCACAATAGACATCTGCGCTTCTTGAGTGCTTCCTCCAACATGAGGAGTAAGCACAACATGATCTTTATTTTTTAAAGGAGAATAAAAATTTTCTTCACTGGTTTTAGGCTCCTGTGGAAAAACATCTATAGCCACTCCAGCCAAATGACGAGAATCAAGAGCTTTCTCAACAGCACATATATCAAGTACAGTCCCCCGGCTGGTGTTGATAAGCCAACTGGATTTTTTCATATAACCAATTTCTTTTTTACTGATAAGATTTTTTGTTTGTGGTGTTTCCGGCACATGAAGTGTCACAAAATTTGCCTCTTGTAAGAGGGTTTTCAAACTGTAAACAGGTCTTGCATTTCCAATAGGAAGCTTGTTGATAATATCATAATAAATAACTTTCATACCCAAAGACTCAGACAAAACGCTAACCTGACTTCCTATATGTCCATAACCTACAATACCTAAGGTTTTACCTCGCAGTTCAAAACAGCCTTTTGTAAATTTTTTCCATTGGCCCTGATGCATGTTTCTGGAATGGTCAAAAAGTGAGCGGGAAAGGCCAATCATTAAACCAATCACCATTTCTGCAACACTGCGTGTGTTGCTGTAAGGAGCATTAAAAACAGGCACCCCCTGCGCGCAGGCGGCCTCTAAATCTATCTGATTAACCCCGATGCAAAAAGCTCCTATGCCATCCAGTTTGGAATTTAAAAGAATTTCTTTATTGATTTGTGTCCGGGAACGGGAGCAAAGGACAGAGACATCTTTCAAATTTTCTATAAGCTCCTTGGCTTCAGGAGCTTTGTTCAGTCTTTTGATTGCAAAGTCCTGCTCTTGCAAAACGATTTCAGCCTGCTGATGAATATTCTCTGTAAGAAGAGCTGTTGGCATCTATTTACTCAATATGTAACCTGTTTTTTACAATTTTAAAAGTCTGTGAAGAGTTTAAAACTTATTTCTTCCTCTATTCAACATTTTAAGCATCTTATAAAATCTTTTAATCTTCTTTATCAGGATGAAAGATATTGGATGCGATTTCACTATAATCTATCCTACTATTTACAATTTTCCAATGAGTTTCATAATATTCCGGGCAGTTATCCTCAGTTAAGTCCTTACAATGAGCCTGCTGTAATATCTCCTGCCTTTTTTTCTCTAAAGGCATTAGGTTTAAGGCTAAATCTTTAAGCAAATGGCAGACTTTAATAGTGGCTTTATAAAGATTCGGATCAAAATGCCGCTTTTGTGGCAAATTAGCGCATCTTTCCGCATGATGAGCGGCTTTATTCAAACTGTCCCACATTAAAGCATTGTATTTGGAATAAGTATTTTCGCTATGATCTCCTTGATAGCTGGGAGATTGTAAAAGATGTTTAAGGTAATCCCCTCGAGCTCCCAGTTCATACTTCCATAAGTAAAGACTAGCGACATTATAAACAGATTTTAATTCCATTTGATAATTTCTCTCATGAAAAAAGTAATCCGGCTCAGGATAATTTGGAATAAGGTCTATAATAGCTTGAGTGTGAAGGTAATAATGAATGGCTTCATCTAATTTTTTCTTCGTTATCGGATTTCTAAACCGTCCATCAGTTTCTAAATACTCCGCTAAAAAAAAGCTGGCTGAAACACTGCTTTTATAATCCGCTAAATGATAAAGACGGGCTAGACCATTGGCATCCTCGCCTTTAATCACCAAACAAGCGGCATAAACATACTGCCAACCCAAATCTTCACTGTTTTGTTTATATTCTTTTTCAGCTTCATCAAACTCACAATTTTTTTTCCTCTGCTATTATTAGCCCAACTGGAAAAAGAGAAAAATAATACTAAAATAAGGCTTAATTTCATATCCTTGCTCCCAGGGGGGATATATATAAAAAAGCTCAAAGTAGCAAGCCACTTATCCAGTTAAAGCTTAATAATTCAAATTAAAATGGTTAATTTGAATAATCTTCAATAAAAATAAGGCGAACTAACAAGCAATAGAGCAAAATTATGATGTTAGAGAGGCAAATAACCTTTCCTTTAGGATTTTTTAGCTCCGAGCTTGGTTTAGGAAAACAAAATAAGCTGTCTCAAGCTCTACCAATGGCTCAGCCATTTTAGAGAGCGAATCTCTACTCCGTTAGGGAAAGTCTTTTCCCTCTTTAAGTTTTTAACAAGTTGGATTTTTTTAATATTAGGGAAATCTTTTTCTATAAGCTTAAAATTCTTGGAAGGAGAATCATCAGAATATTTTGTCTCAACTGCTATTTTAGGTCTATCATCTTTTGTAATTAAAAAATCTATTTCAAACCCCCCTTTTTTGCCAATATAGTATAGATCCCAATTCTCTCCTAAACAATCCGCTCCAAAATTCTTAAAAGAAGCAAAGTGGTCTTATTTGTGAACATCTTAGCTCACTATACAAAAGCTTTTTTTCTTTTTTTGCAAGTCTTTTTTAAATGACTTGCTGAACTGGGAAATTTTTACAAAATCAGCCTGTCTATTTAAACCCGCCTCCCCAGTTATTACCCCTTTTAACTAATTGCAATGACTTGGTTTTTTAATTTTTGAAGGATTTTTAAGGGATTTTACAGAAGTTTTACAGGATGCTTTTTAAATAGGGCTGGTTTTAAAGGTGAGCGATGCCATCTGATTTACTCCTAAAGTTTGCCATTTTTGATTGCAAGCTGTGATCCCTAAAATTAAGAGCTATTAACATCATTGTTTTTTTAATACATTACCTCCTTGTCAATTAACATCATAACAGCCAGTTGCTTTTAAGTCTTTACATTGATCATGACTTAAATTTTCACAAATAATATAATCTGGATATTCTCTCTCAAAATCCACACAACGAATAGTTTGTTTGCAAGATATTAAAAAAACTGCACCTAATAATATAATTATTTTTTTCATTTTGCCTCCTTAAACTTGCATTGTATTTGGCTGATCTGATCCTCAGTTAAATCCCAACCTCTGTGTTGAGTATAAGGATTCATTAAATTGCCTTCTGTATTATTATGTTTTAAAACATTATGAAGTAACTCGTGCAGTAACAATTTTAAAAAGGTATAGCTTCTTAAATACTTCTTACTAAATTCACCGGAATAAATTAAAATAATGTCGCTTTCATCGATATAATTGATAAGTATAAAAGTCCATTGCCTATAATTATTTACTCCATTGGCTATGTTGCTATTATAATCTTTATACCTTCTTTTATATTCTGTGAGAGAAAGCTTACATATTTCATTATAGCCATTATCAGGAAAACAATCGGCGTTTGCAATGGGTCCAAAACTAACAAAGTCTGCATTTATTTCTTTTTCAAATTCTTTTATGTCTTTCCAGTTCGCATTGTAAATGTCATAAGGAATATAATAAATGACAGGATCAACACCAGAGAATGTCCAGCCATTTATTTCTGTCCAGCAAAATGAATAAGCATTGGATGAACAGAATAAAATAAAAATAATTAAATTTTTCATAACTCCTCATGCTGCAATGAGGCTCCTAAATTCTCACTAGGGGAAATCTGGAGTCAAGAAGATATAGACCGCACTATGCGTGTTGCTACAATGAGGCTCCTAATTCTCACTAGGGGAAATTAATACTTATATAAAAAATAGAGTGTATTTATATAAGTTGCAATGAGGCCCCTAATTCTCATTAGGGGAAATAAGGGGATGAGATCTTTTTTGGAAGTTTTTGGAGTTAGGGTTTAAAAGGCTAAAATGAGCAAAAAATCAACACAATCCACTCCTTATTTTCCCTAGCATAACCGCTCAAAACCTCTCATAACCAAAGTATCCCGTTAAAGTTTTTATAAAAAATATATTTTTAGCTATTTTTTTATAATAGTTGATTTATGGTATATTTTAGGTTATAAAAAGGTATTAAGAAGGTTTTATGGTTAGTGCGGATCCTGTATTTAATGTCAAAACTTCTGTAGGTCTATTTGATAAAAAAGGCTTTGTAAAAGTAGAGAAGCTTATAAATTTTATGGATATTTCAAGGTCAGAATTGGCCTCTGCTTTTGGCTTAACAGGAGATCAGTTAAGGCCGGATAGAATGGCTGGCAGAACAAAAGAAATTATGGGAGAACTAGCCGGAGCTATAGAGCAAGTGGCCAATAGCTTTTCAGGAAATGAAGAAAAAACTCGTAAATGGTTTAATCTTCCTAATATTCACTTTGGCGGAAGTGCTCCAAAAAAAATTATTTTGTCCGGCCGTTTTCGGAGAGTAAAAAGCTTTATCTATTCCAGCCAAATCAGATGAAGTATAAAAAACTTTATGCTCTAAGTCCAGAGCAGTATGTAGAATATGCTCTTTGTAATTTAGAAAAAGTCAGTAATAAAATCCGACTGTTTCATAAAAACTATCAGACTTATTTAGCTACTCAAAGAGAGCTTCTTTTAAGTGAAATTCTTCAAAGCTTGAAAAAAGCCGGCAAACAAAAAAAGAAAGGGATTTTTTACCGTGTTGTTCTCTCAAAATATATGGATGACCCTTTGTGTATGTTTGGAAGTCTTTTACATTCTGGAAGGTTTCATTTTGGAAATATCTCTTATGATTATCAACCCTTTTCTTGTCTCTACATGCCCAGCAATCCTGAAGGCGCAAAGTTTGAAAAATTTCCAAATACCAAGCAGTCTTTATTTGTACTAGTTACGACTTGATCTGACACTGTTTGAAAAGATAATATATTATTTTGGCTTGAATTTTTAGCTTTCTGTATGTTGTTGAGTTGGATAAATGTTTATTTCTCATATCAGAATCAAAGAAAATGAAACAGCCACAAGAGGTTAGCTCCGAGCTTGGTTTAGGAAAACAAAATAAGCTGTCTCAAGCTCTACCAATGGCTCAGCCATTTTAGAGAGCGAATCTCTACTCCGTTAGGGAAAGTCTTTTCCCTCTTTAAGTTTTTAACAAGTTGGATTTTTTTAATATTAGGGAAATCTTTTTCTATAAGCTTAAAATTCTTGGAAGGAGAATCATCAGAATATTTTGTCTCAACTGCTATTTTAGGTCTATCATCTTTTGTAATTAAAAAATCTATTTCAAACCCCCCTTTTTTGCCAATATAGTGTAGATCCCAATTCTCTCCTAAACAATCCTGTCTGAAATGACATTCTTTTAATAAAGAGCAGGCGGCTAAATTTTCCAACCTTGCTCCCGCATCAATCACTCTGGCTATATCATAAAAATAATATTTAGGACGCTTTAAGTTAGCGCGGGCTATGTTTTTATGAAAAGGCTGTAACTTAAAAATCAAATACATGCTTTCAAGAAGAGACAGCCATTTTTTAACTGTTTTATCGGCGCATTCTAAATCTCTAGCCAAAGACAAATAGGAGAGCGGGCTGGCGACTCTCTTTCTAAGGAGATCGATTAAAACTTCAATTGATTGAATATCTTTAAGATTTTCTTGGTAAATAAGGTCTTGTTTGAGAATAATATCCAGGTGTGTTTTTTTCCACAAGTTATAGAATTTCTGATGAGATTCTATATAAGGCTCAGGAAATCCTCCATACTTTAAAAGCCTTTCAGTTATATCTCTAAAATCGGCTTTTTTATTTAAAAAACAGAGTTCTCTTATATCAAAAGGATGAATGCGATATTGAAAGTAACGGCCTGCTAGAGAATCGCCTGCTTTTTTATAGGTATCTAAAAAAGCGCTCCCAGTTACAACCAGTTTGGGACGATTGCCTTCGGTGTCAAACAGACCTTTAAGCCACCTTTTCCAGTTTTTCATTTTATGAAGTTCATCAAAAATAATAAAGTCTTTTTTTCTATCCCATGATTTTTCAAGATAAATCTGACGATCCTCTTCACTATCGTAGTTAAGATGAGAGAGCTGTCCCGAAAACATCTTTGTCAAAGTCGTTTTTCCAGACTGTCTTGGCCCTGTGATAAGTATGATTTTTTTATCAGAATATTCTTGGCAGTAGCTGGTATAAACTCTCTTCATGATTTGACATTTTAGCTGCTCACTCCGAAAAAATCAAGACTTTTTCGGTCTAAAAGACTAAAAAGTCTTGATTTGAAAATCAATTTAATTGATGACGGTTTTATATTTTATGAGAAAAAGGAAAGTGAAGATATAAAATTACAGAAAAATATAAGTCATTCAAGAAGCTTTTCAAAACAAAAAAATAATAGGTAAAAGCGGCCTATTTGCTAAGTTTTAGTTTTTAATAAATGTTATCTTATCCATCTGGATTAAAGTCTATAAAAGCCTTATAAGAACCTAAACTTTATATACAAAATCATAAGCTTTTATAAACTTATGAATTACCAGAGGTTAACAATGACAAAAAAAATTTTTTTATTTTTTACTTTGCTCACTTTAAGTTTTATGCTTCCTACTGAAGCCTCAGCCAAAAAAAAACGGCGGATATATAAAAAAAAGTGGTCTATATCACTTACAAATGGCTACACAGCTTACACACACAAAAAAGGCAGTGTCCAAAGTCCTACAGCATTGGATGAATATGCATGGGGCAGACAGGAAGGACAAATGCATTCTTTTTTTTCCTCATTGGATATAGCCCGTAATTTTGGTTATTATGAAATTGGAGCAAAAATTCAAAATCTGGGGCCAGCTTTTGTTTCACCATTTTTTAAATTAAATATGAGGAAAAATAACTCTAGAGCTAAAATTATCCCATCAATCACTTTAGGTGTTGTGCCTGCTTTAACTATGGGCAGCTGGCTTAGAGTAAGCCTAAGTCTGGCCTTAAACCGCTACATCAGTTTTACTCCCTTCGGAGGAATCTATGGCTGGTATAATACAAAAGATGAAGCCGGTGATTACTTAAGATGGAACTTCCATGTTAATGGAGGTTTAAGCATCAATCTCTATTACTGATAAGCTCAATACTGATCATCCCGGAGGCCAACTGAGCTTTCGCCCTCCAAGAATATGGATATGCAGATGGAAAACAGTCTGCCCCGCTGCTTCACCTGTATTTACAACCAAACGATAAGAAGACAATTTTAATTTCTTGGCAATTTCAGGAATCTTTACCATTAAATGACCCATCAGTTGTTGATCCTCTGTTTTAATCTCTTGTGCAGAGGGAATCTCCTTTTTAGGAATAAGCAGGATATGAACAGGCGCTTGAGGATTTATGTCTTTAAAAGCAAGACAGTGTTCATCTTCATAAACAATATCCGCCGGTATTTCTTTATTGATAATTTTTGTAAAAATTCCAGACATCTTTCTTCTCCCCTGCTTATTGGTTTTGTTTAAATGCTCAAATTTGTCAAGTTTATTTATAAAAAATGAATGTCATTGAAATAACAGACTGTCCTTTCTTAAAAGCTCTATAACAGCTTTATCTCTCTCTAATAGAACTATACAAATCCGTATTACCTGAAAGAAAAAATACAATACAAATAAGTCCTATAATTTTCATCAATGATTATTATAAGACATTAGATATAAAATACATAGAAAAACTAACCATTGTCCCCTGATTCATACTGATTCTGTTTGAACTGTTAGTCTGTTTTGCTTCTGTAAAAATACAAAGTTCAAACAAAATGAGTATTTACAGCCATTGCAATTCAGCCTTTTAGGACAAAATCATAAATTTTTACACTTCTATTTCAATAAAACTTCCATGCAATTTCTAAACAAAGAAAAAAGCGCAGCAAACTACATCTGCTTGTAGTTTGGCCCGCTCCCCCGCTCTCTTGGAGTCCATCGAGGGCCTAAAACATCAGTGGCCTTGCAATCTATACAATTAGGAGCGTTTACAATCAGTGAATCTTTTTGCTCATAAACACCTGCCGGACACATTCTCTCATAAAAAACCCCAGCCTCTTTAGAAATATTGTCTTTTATAATTAAATGAGATGGAATTTTATCCCTTGTTTTGTTCCCTGAAAGATAAACAGCAGAAGCTTTATTTTGGTTTGCCTGTTTGACAGAAGAGTTTTTTATCTGTTTTTTCACATTATTATCCGATTCTAAAGCTGCGCTTTTAAAATCAGGAGGCCACAGTCCTCTTGTAAGAGTTATCAAGCCTGCTTTAAACAAACCTTTAAATAAACCTTTATTAAAGGATTGCCTGAGATTGCGGTAGACATATAAGTCTTTTGCTATAAAACTATTTTTAATTTTTTCATCATACTCTTTTAAAAGGCTTGCTGAAAAATCCTGTTTTTCAAAAGCTTTAATCATAACTTCAGAAGAGTAAAACCCTCCAGCTATAGCATAGTGAATTCCCTTTAAAGAAGCCATGTTTACCATACCAGCGCTGTCACCTAAAATCAGAATGCCGTCACCGTGCAATCTTTCAGGCATGGCATGGTAGCCTCCTTCAGGGATGGTTTTAGCCCCCCATTCAACACACTTTCCTCCTTCAAGATACTTTTTAAATAAGGGATGGCTCTTCATTTTTTGCAATTCATCATGCACAGAAAGCTCTCCTGACGGAGAATCCAAACCCACCACCAAACCAATAGACACAAAACCCTTTCCCAAAGGGTAAAACCAACTGCCTCCAAATGTTTTATTATCCAGGGGCCAGCCTACACTGTGTAAAACCCCCTTAGGCTCCTTTTTAACCTCCCAAAGCTCCTTAACACCAAGAGCATAAGTTTGAGGGTATTTGCTTTGGATATTTTCATGAAGAAAATATGACTGACTCAAGTGCCCGCGGCTTCCTTCAGAAAGCACAACCAGCTTGGCAAAAATTTTAGAAGGGGCATCAGCATTAGGCTCTTTTGTTCCGTCTTTATTAAGGCCATAAGCTTTGGATAAAACACCTATGACTCGGCTTTTATTCATAAGAAGTTTTTCCGCCGGGAAAGAAGTAAAAATATGAACGCCACGCTGTTCCGCCTCCCTTCCTAAAAAACGCACTACTTCACAAAGAGATGCTGTCCAGCAATTTTTATTCTTCATCCCTGGAGGGACAGGGAGAGGAATAGAATGTTTTTCTCTTAAATAGTAAAAAGATTCTTTTGTAACTTTGCTCCTAAAAGGCAGATCTTCTATTTTCTTTTGAGGAAAAAGCCATTTAAAAACAAAAGGGTTTATAACGGCCCCGGAAAGGCTGTGTCCACCCAGCTGCTCTGCCTTTTCCATAACACCAATTTGAAGCTCTACCCCTTGGCTTTTAGCCAAATCAGCCAAATGAATGGCGCTGGAGAGACTGGCAGGGCCTGCGCCCACAAACAAAACATCCAACTCAATGCTTTCCTCATCTGGAGATTCTGTTGTTTGAACAATGAAATCTTCCGGTTTCCAAGGAATTTGATAATCTGAAGGTTTAAAAAAATTCATGGTTTCATTTATAAAGTTAAAAAAGTCCCTCTTAGGCAATTAAAACTGAATTTTCCATAGGTTTCTTGCCTGCTCAGCTAACCATTTTTGCCGATTTAAAATATCGGCTTTTTTCCAAGATTCATAAGAGGCAATTTGTTTTGTGATTTTAATAGAGCTTTTTTTATACACCTCTTGCTTTTTTAAGAAAGGCAAACTGCCTATACCTTTGTTATCATTTCGCGACAGCAAAGTCATATTGCCAATACAATGAATGCAATTTTCCATTTCATCTATATTTTTACTCCACTCAGCAGAAGGATTTTTTGGAAGGATATGCTCCAACGTTAAATTTGATTCGTCAAAAACATTCCCTTCAGGATTAAAATAACTCTCTATTCTTTGTAAAAGGTAACGAACCTTTCTTTCTGTTCTTTGAGTTTTAAAAATTTTATCCCTAAAAGAATGAATAAAAGCTTCATCATCAGGGTACACTTCTTTTAGAATGCTGCGCAATCTTGCTAAAGAATAGTTAGAAGAGTTGATAGATTGAGTAATTTCATTATAAACCTTCTCTAAAGGGCCAGGAAGTTTGTTGCCTATAATATTATAGCGAATAGACAGCGTCTCCACATAAGAAGCAAACTTTACAAAATCTTTAACATCAAATTTATGAAAAGCAACTATTAAAGCACTCTGAGGAATTGTAATATTAAATAAATTAAGAGTTCTTAAACTAAAAAACAGCTGTTTTTGATTATTGTATTTTCCGTCTTTACAAGATTTCCAAAACTCATCTTTTTCATTTTTAAGAGATGAGTAAATTTCTGAATTTTGTTGTAAATAGTCAAGATATGCATTTGCTTTTTCTTTAGAGTTCAATTCTCTCTTTATATTTTTAAACAAATCAGTTTTTCTTGTAAATGGATTCCTTGTATTCCAGTCCACACGGATAAAATGAGAAAACTCATGTTCTCCCAGTTGTTTTGTGATTTCAGCCCATCGCTCCTCCAGCTGACCCAACTGTTCTTCATGTAGATTTTTATCAGAATCAATTAAAGAAAAAATATGATTTTTTACCAAATCAGGAGTGGATAGCTGGACCCCTCGTGCATTAAGAGTTTCAAAAATAGTATAAGCATTTACATCACTCCCAACAGTGATTGTCGTAAAAAAAAGCTTATCTACTATATCCTCTTCTATAAATCTAGCAATATCTTTGCCGCTCCATGAAGATTCAAGCTGTTTAAACTCCTTTTTAAAGTAACTAAAGGCTTGCCCCATCAATTTTTCAGACGCTTTTATTTTTCTCTGTGGAGGCGGTTTCAACTGACAAAGATAATTTCTAAAGTATAAAGAATTATTCCTATTGAGAGTTATTTTATTTTCAAAAGAGAGAGAAACAGGATCAGTAAATCCAATAAAATTTCTAAACAAAGTTTCTTTTCTTTGTTCATTTTCTTTAGACTCCTTATTTTGATCTATAAGCTCCTGCAAATAGTCTAAAATTGATAAAATAAGAATACTGATTGTAGTGAGTCTTTGCTGTCCATCAATGATCACAAAGTTTTTATTATCTGATGATTCTAAAACAAGATAGCCCATATAATGTTTATCCCGGCTATCTTTTATTTCCACCACATCCTGCCATAAATCATACCATTGCTCTTGTTTCCATGAATAATCTCTTTGGAACCTAGGAACCTCATATTTTAACCCATTGCCCATAATCTGGCGGAAGGATTGGTTTTTAGTATCATATTGAAAGGCCATACAGGTAATTTACCTTATTTTACTAAAGTTTCCAACCTTGGAATAAAATTATAACAGAGGGGTTTGTCTTTTGATAATTTACCTGATTTTATTTAAAGTTTCCAACTCCTATATAAAATTGGTATATGAACAAGATAAGAGGCTGGATGAAACCTTTAATTTTTAAGATATTTTTTTGCTTTATCTAATAAACAAACTTTCTATAACATCCCAGGTTTTATGCAGCTCCTTAGAAGTAATGCAATAAGGGGGAAGAACATAAACTGTTCCTCCAAGGGGTCTTAAAAAAACCCCTTGTTTAAGAGCCTTGGCCGTGGCTTTTTCCGCAAAAAAGGATTCATAAGCCGCTTCCTCTTTCTTTTGAACAACAGCTATAGTTCCTTTAAAGCGGGTGTCTTTAACCTGAGGGTGATTTTTAAAAACTGACAGCCTTTCTTTATTTATAGATTCAATGCTTTTCCATTTTTTCATCAACTTTGATTTATTCTTTTTTAAAAGCTGTAGGTTAGCTAAAGCGGCAGAACAGGACAAAGGGTTTCCCGTAAAGCTATGTCCGTGAAGCAAAGCCTTTTCCTTTTTAGAAGATAAAAAATCTTTGTAAATGGAATTTGTACTCACTGTTAAAGCCAAAGGCAAAAAACCTCCGGTAAGCCCTTTAGATAGACATAATATATCCGGTTTGATTTTTATTTGCTCAAGAGCAAACATAGTTCCTGTCCGGCCAAAACCCGTCATAATTTCGTCAAAAATCAAATAGGCCCCTGCCTCTTTAGTGATATGACAAATTCTTTCCAAAGCAGACTTAGGCCAGACAATCATCCCTCCAGCTCCCTGAACCAAAGGCTCTATAATTACACCAGCCAGACTTTTATGATGCTTTTCTACTTTTCTTTCAAAGTCTTTGTAAAACACACTCTTGGGATCAGAACCCAAATGCCCTTGAGAACAGGCATAAATAGGAAAAAGAAAAGAATTATAATTTTTTGTAAAAACCCCTCTGGCGCTTACGCTCATAGCGCCGGCTGTGTCCCCATGATAGGAGTTTCTAAAACTTAAAAACTTTGTTCTCTGAGGCTGACCTCTCTGGGAAAAGCTTTGGACAGCCATTTTTAAAGCCACTTCCACAGCTGTAGAACCGTTATCAGAAAAAAAGAATTTTTGAAATTTTTTTGGTAAAAGTGAAGAAAGCCCGCGGACAAGCTCTTCGGCTTTATTGTGTGTAAAATTGGCAAATAAAATTTGATCCAACTGCCCTGCTTCCTCCCTTATCGCTTTAACAAGGGATGGCTCACAGTGGCCATGTGTGATGAGCCACCAGGAAGAGAGGCTATCAATCAACTGGCGTCCATCCTTTAAAAACAAGGTGGTTTTTTTGGCTTTAACAATTTCAGGAAAATGGCGGGGGGCCCTCTGCATTTGCGTAAAAGGCCGCCAGATAGAACTCATATATTTTTATGATAAGAGGTGTCTTGTTCCTTTTTAAATTTAGGAAAGCTCTGCATAACAGGAAGATCAAATACCGCTCTTTCAAGAGAAATCAAAAAAGAAAAATACTGCTGATGTTCAAAATGAATTATATCTTCCAGATTTTTTTCCCAAAGAGGATCAATATCCTGGATTTTTTCAAAAACACATCTCAAATGCTCTCTTTCTTCATTTAAAATAGATTGAAGAGAAATAGAAATAGCCTTTCTTTTTAAAAGATCATTATAGAGAGAATAAACAATAAGGGCCCGCTGTTCTACAGTATAAGTTGTGTAAAGATAGCTGATAACAGGATTGGAGGAAGAAAATTTTATAGTGTAATGGTCAATCTGCTGAAAGTAATCATTGCCAGCCTGAGGAGCCAGTAATTCCCGCTCTTTAAAACTCAAAGTGTTTTGAGCTGTGTTTTGCGCCAGATTTTTAAAAAAGAGGCTGTGTCTGGCCTCTTCGTTAATATGTTCTAAAAAAGTTTTGTTCAGGATACGAGCGGGAAGGCTTTTTAAAATCTTTCTTGCTCCAATATATTCCAAATAAGACAGAGTATTAAGCCATCTGGAATGCAGGATTTTATCTGAAACAATCCGCTCCAAAATTCTTAAAAGAAGCAAAGTGGTCTTCTTTGTGAACATCTTAGCTCACTATACAAAAGCTTTTTTTCTTTTTTTGCAAGTTTTTTTTAAAAATGACTTGCTGAACTGGGAAATTTTTACAAAATCAGCCTGTCTATTTAAACCCGCCGCCCCAGTTATTACCCTTTTAACTAACAGATTTTAAAAAAACCTACTTAAAAAAATATTCATAAAGAGCTTTTAATTGTTTTCAATCCCTCCTAAAGATTTCAACAATTTAACTATTTCTTTATCATCTGCTAAATCCAGAGCTGTTTTGCCATCTTTATCCTTCGCATTCACATCCACTCCCTTTTTAATCAACAGCCGAACCATGTCTGGCTGAGCCGCTCCTAGATGACCCTTCTGACTTGCAAAATAAAGAGCCGTCCAGCCATTTGCATCCTTCGCATTCACATCCGCCCCGTTTTTAATCAACAGCTGAACCACTTCCGGCTGTCCATTATCGCTGGCCCAATGAAGGGGCATCCTGCCATACTTATCCTTTGCGCTGAGATCAGCTCCATTATCAATCAAGAGTTGAGCCGTTTTTATATGTCCATACCAACTCGCATTATGAAGAGCCGTCCAGCCATTTATCTCCTTCGCATTCACATCCGCTCCTTTTTCAATCAAAAGTTGAGTCATTTCTGTCCTTCCATACTCACCGAACCAATGAAGGGCTGTCGTCCCATGTTTATCCCCCAAATTAACATCCGCTCCATTATCAATCAAAAACTGAGCCATTTTTAAATCACCCCAATAGCCCGCCCATTGAAGAGCTGTCCCAGAAACTAAACCTAGATCCTTCGCATTCACATCCGCCCCCAATTTTAGAAGTCTAGACATCTTATTCATATTTATAAGTCTAGCGGCTAATAAAAATTGAGTATTGAGCTTTTTTTGCCTTTGACCTTGAATTAAAACGGCAAGCTCGGAGGGGCTTATTTCCCTCCGATTGAGTTTTTTCTGCTGTTGAGCTTCAATTAAAGTAGATTTCTTATCAGATACTGTTGAACAGGTTGTGTTTGAACTGAAAAGCATAAAAATCAAACAGATTTTTATACTTTTTTTTAGATTTTTCATTTCTTATTCTTCTGAATACACAGTTTAACCTAAAAAAAGCAAAAAAGAAAATAAAAAAGTGAAAGTTTTATAAGCTAGACGGATTTTCTTGACCTTGATGATTGGCTTTATGGATTTATAGAAAAAAACCTTGTTTTTTTGATCCTCCCTCAACTGAACAAAGGCGGGTTCTAAGCACATGAGGCTCACGCCGGTTGCAATGAGGCCCCTAATTCTCATTAGGGGAAATTGCTTGAAATCTGGAACAATGCCTATGATTTGAACGGTTGCAATGAGGCCCCTAATTCTCATTAGGGGAAATCTATTAAAAAAACAGGGAGCACAAAGTCAAATACAAGTTGCAATGAGGCCCCTAATTCTCATTAGGGGAAATCTATTAAAAAAACAGGGAGCACAAAGTCAAATACAAGTTGCAATGAGGCCCCTAATTCTCATTAGGGGAAATCTATTAAAAAAACAGGGAGCACAAAGTCAAATACAAGTTGCAATGAGGCCCCTAATTCTCATTAGGGGAAATGAACTTTACAAACAAAAAGAAAAGAAACTGTATGAAGTTGCAATGAGGCCCCTAATTCTCATTAGGGGAAATTTCCAAGCAATGCGCTTGCTTTTTTTTGTGCCTTTGTTGCAATGAGGCCCCTAATTCTCATTAGGGGAAATAAACCAATACAGGCATTTAAAGTGTGTGTACAAAAAGGTTGCAATGAGGCCCCTAATTCTCATTAGGGGAAATTTGAATACATTTGGTGAGTATCCTTTTAAAAAACCGTTGCAATGAGGCCCCTAATTCTCATTAGGGGAAATCAAAATAACAATAGAAAAAAAGAAATACGACTCAATGTTGCAATGAGGCCCCTAATTCTCATTAGGGGAAATGAAAAGAACTTAAGATTATATGTAATCAAACAAAAAGTTGCAATGAGGCCCCTAATTCTCATTAGGGGAAATATCATTACAAAGAGGAATTGTAAATGATGTAGCGAAGTTGCAATGAGGCCCCTAATTCTCATTAGGGGAAATTAAGGCAATACCCTTCCTGCCTAATAGGGTTGCTAGCGTTGCAATGAGGCCCCTAATTCTCATTAGGGGAAATCTAAAAATTATTTCTTTACCGAATTTACCCCAGTTGGTTGCAATGAGGCCCCTAATTCTCATTAGGGGAAATATTGGAGTGCACAAGCAGTTTTATGTCAAAGATCGGCCGTTGCAATGAGGCCCCTAATTCTCATTAGGGGAAATAAGTCCGGCTGAGGTTTTATTTAAGCAAGGACTCGGAGTTGCAATGAGGCCCCTAATTCTCATTAGGGGAAATTTCCTTAACAAATTATAACAAATGGAAGTGCCCAAGTTGCAATGAGGCCCCTAATTCTCATTAGGGGAAATTTCCTTAACAAATTATAACAAATGGAAGTGCCCAAGTTGCAATGAGGCCCCTAATTCTCATTAGGGGAAATCCCCGGAGAAATTTCCTAAAGCAGAAAGTTCTGAAAGGTTGCAATGAGGCCCCTAATTCTCATTAGGGGAAATGAAGAAATGATGAAAAAAGTAGAAGAGTATCACTTGTTGCAATGAGGCCCCTAATTCTCATTAGGGGAAATAAGCTATAGACAAAAACATAAAAGTAAAATCCCCAAGTTGCAATGAGGCCCCTAATTCTCATTAGGGGAAATGTAGGTTACAATATGTCATTTTCAGCTACTAATCCGTTGCAATGAGGCCCCTAATTCTCATTAGGGGAAATTAAAGAAGAGTCGTTTTATTATGATAAAAATCTTGTGTTGCAATGAGGCCCCTAATTCTCATTAGGGGAAATGAAGAAATGATGAAAAAAGTAGAAGAGTATCACTTGTTGCAATGAGGCCCCTAATTCTCATTAGGGGAAATAGACTAAGGCATTTGAAAAGCTCATTACTTAATGAGTTGCAATGAGGCCCCTAATTCTCATTAGGGGAAATCCCAGTAAAGAGCTAGAGAATGGGGAATTACATCCCCAGTTGCAATGAGGCCCCTAATTCTCATTAGGGGAAATCCCAGTAAAGAGCTAGAGAATGGGGAATTACATCCCCAGTTGCAATGAGGCCCCTAATTCTCATTAGGGGAAATTATCGAGAAAGAAGATTTAGAAGCCGAAGAGGAATAGTTGCAATGAGGCCCCTAATTCTCATTAGGGGAAATCCCAGGAATGGAATAAACAAAAGCTAATGCATGCATGTTGCAATGAGGCCCCTAATTCTCATTAGGGGAAATAAGTTTGGTATTGATACGCCTACCGAACATGATATGTTGCAATGAGGCCCCTAATTCTCATTAGGGGAAATTAATGAGAATTACAAGTGGAGGAATTAAATGCCACTTGTGTTGCAATGAGGCCCCTAATTCTCATTAGGGGAAATTCAAAAAAATATTTTTGCAATTTTCCTGAAGAAATACCTTGCAATGAGGCCCCTAATTCTCATTAGGGGAAATGGAGATCTGGAAAAATATTGCAAAGTGAAATTAAAAGTTGCAATGAGGCCCCTAATTCTCATTAGGGGAAATCTAAGAAAAAAGCATCGTAACTAGCTCCTCCAGAAAGTTGCAATGAGGCCCCTAATTCTCATTAGGGGAAATCTAAGAAAAAAGCATCGTAACTAGCTCCTCCAGAAAGTTGCAATGAGGCCCCTAATTCTCATTAGGGGAAATCTAAGAAAAAAGCATCGTAACTAGCTCCTCCAGAAAGTTGCAATGAGGCCCCTAATTCTCATTAGGGGAAATTGACGTAAAAACACATTCATTTTTAATATAGTCAATGTTGCAATGAGGCCCCTAATTCTCATTAGGGGAAATTGACGTAAAAACACATTCATTTTTAATATAGTCAATGTTGCAATGAGGCCCCTAATTCTCATTAGGGGAAATTGACAGAACACTATATAAACTTAAATTTTAAACTTAGTTGCAATGAGGCCCCTAATTCTCATTAGGGGAAATCATCAAACGGTGATGTCTTACAGGCTATCATAGAAAAGTTGCAATGAGGCCCCTAATTCTCATTAGGGGAAATCTGTGAAATCGCAAATGGTGCGGTTTTACAGGAAATGTTGCAATGAGGCCCCTAATTCTCATTAGGGGAAATACATTAAAATCGCTGTGTAAAATATATTTCTGGTCGTTGCAATGAGGCCCCTAATTCTCATTAGGGGAAATTTTTTAGGCTGGTATGATTTTGAAAAAGACACACAAGGTTGCAATGAGGCCCCTAATTCTCATTAGGGGAAATCAAGCAGCGATAAACTTTCCAATCATTGGGAATTTTGTTGCAATGAGGCCCCTAATTCTCATTAGGGGAAATCCCGAAAAAAGAAGAATTGGCACTTCCGAGAGAAGGGGTTGCAATGAGGCCCCTAATTCTCATTAGGGGAAATCCCGAAAAAAGAAGAATTGGCACTTCCGAGAGAAGGGGTTGCAATGAGGCCCCTAATTCTCATTAGGGGAAATCCCGAAAAAAGAAGAATTGGCACTTCCGAGAGAAGGGGTTGCAATGAGGCCCCTAATTCTCATTAGGGGAAATGATGAAAAGAAAAATAACTTCTGAGATTTCAGTTTTGTTGCAATGAGGCCCCTAATTCTCATTAGGGGAAATGGAAGAAATAATAG
Organism: Bdellovibrionales bacterium; assembly: GCA_965116175.1. Classification (GTDB taxonomy): domain Bacteria; phylum Bdellovibrionota; class Bdellovibrionia; order Bdellovibrionales; family UBA1609; genus JACOND01. The sequence continues at coordinate 1,614,816 of OZ220490.1, forward strand.
CCGATGCAGAGAGACTCTGCATGTTGCAATGAGGCCCCTAATTCTCATTAGGGGAAATCACAGGATGAAAAAAGTATAAAGATGACATTTTCAAGGTTGCAATGAGGCCCCTAATTCTCATTAGGGGAAATACATTGCAAGGGTTGTAGCGAACATGTATTCAAAAGTTGCAATGAGGCCCCTAATTCTCATTAGGGGAAATAAAAGGCTGGGATATTCAAAATAACACATTTTTCGAGTTGCAATGAGGCCCCTAATTCTCATTAGGGGAAATCAAAATGCAAGACTATGGTATAGTTTATTTATAAAGTTGCAATGAGGCCCCTAATTCTCATTAGGGGAAATAGGATTATAAAAAAGCTCTTTAAATTTAATAACTTAGAATGTAATGTGCGAACAGCTCCCATTTTTTAAATAAAAAATCACTCTAACAATGATACCTTTAACATTTTTTTATTCAGTTGTCAAAGAGCAAAAGTGTTTTGCGAACACTTTATCTATAAAAGCAAAGAGCCTAAGCTCTCGCATATCCTTTAAAAAACAAAAGGCTTTCTTTCAATAGGCTCAAAAGCTTTTCCTAAGCCAATAATTTTTTCCCCTATCTTATTCCCCATATCCATTAAAAGAATATGATCTTCCCTGCTGATTGGTAAATCATCTAATTCTTTTATCAGTAATTCTTTTTTATACTCATTCATTTTACATTGAAAAACAGAAAATTGTAACCACTCACCATAAGCTGATAAAATATCAAAAACCTTCTGTCGCCTTTTTGTATCTGAAATATCATAAGAAATTATATAAAATCTTTCTTTTTTCATGTCGGCATTTCTTTTATTATAAATTTTATCTTGTCATAAAGTGCGGATAAGGATTAATTTCATTAAAAAGGTATCTTGCAAATAATCTTGCTTGAACTTCCAATAATTGCCTATAACTTAACTTATAATTAAAAATGGGATGTTTCACTTTTTGACTCAATCTTCTTTCAAAAATAGATATAAAAGTTTTTCTGCTGTTTTCTCTCCAGCCCACTTTTTGACCATGATATATAAATTGATTGGGCTGAATCTCCCTATTGTTGATAGCTAAAAGAACTGTAGAGTCACAAATTAAAGGTCTAAAAGACTCCATCATATCTAAAGCTAAGGCAGGTCTTCCATATCTTGACTGATGATAAAAACCTTTATAAGGATCAAAACCAACAGAGCTTAAAGTCACCGTCCATAAACGAGCAAGCAAAGCATAAGAAAAAGACAGCATTAAATTGACAGGATCTTCTGGAGGGCGGCGATTTCGTTTATTAAACAAAAATGAAAAATCATTTTGATTTTTAATCAAATTCTTAAAAGATTGAAAATACACTTTAGCTGAATAACCCTCAACACCCAATAACTCTTTAAAATTTTCTACATCATTTGTTTTTTCAGCGTATGTTTTAAGAGTCCTCAATGTAGATTCTGGTTTCTCTTTAAGCCTCCAATTCCTTCTTAAAAGAGTTCTGCAATTATAAATTTTAGCTCTCACAAGGCTTTTTGCAAAAGAGAGACAAAATTGATCATCAAAACTTTTTTTATACTGAGCTTCTCTTAACATAGCGTTTTTATGTCCAACACCATGAGTATGCCCTAAAAACCATCCCCCATAAGAGAGCCAAGTCACAGGTATTTCTCTCCTCATCAGTTCATGTAAACAAGGGGTTGTGATTGATATATTGCCCATCAACACCAACTGAGAGACATCCATAATTGGAATGGATTTTATATTATCCTCATCAATTTGAATTTCCAGCCTATACTTCTTTTTAGACACTCTTCCCTTATAGGATTGCACATAGACAGGAAAATGTGTTTCTTCCGGAACAGAAATGGGCCGTATTTTTTTCTTTCTATTTTGTAAAAAATAAAATTCATTAGGCAAACAAACCTCTACTAAAGAGCATCGGGAGCATTTAGTGCTATCCTCTAAAGGCGGAGGGGCTTTATTTTTTTTTATATCTTTTTTGAGCTGTTGGAGGGCTTGTTTTGTCTGTTTAAACAGCTGATCTGTAAAATTTATTTGAACTCTTTTTTTACTTCCTGCATAATAGATCATTCCAGAATCACAGAGATATCCATTGTCTTTTAAAATTAAAGTTTGAAGGCCAACCTGTAATTCCTCAGGTAAAAGTTGATCTTTTAGATAAGTCTTTTGATTCCCTTTTTTATATTCAATAGGAATAACATAAGAGTCTCTTGTTTCTAAAAGATCTATTCTTGAAATGACTCCCCATTTTTTAGAGGAAAGCGTCACAGATTTTGCTTTAAGATCTTTATCAGATTGCTGTAAGTCTTTTGGAGCGGGAAAGTATTTACTTTCTTTATCTACAGCCTTATGAATCCTCTGTCCTTTTATTGTGTCAGCTGTATCCTGCCTTTCCTGATGATTGAATTGAAGATAAGCCAGCCTTCTACAGTATTGGCTGGCACTCACTAAACTGACTGGGATAAAATCAAAATCTTCTGTTTTTTTTATTCTGTCATCGCTCATCATCATTTAATTTTTGGAAATAAAAGCTCTTCTTTTTTAAAATCAATAAAAGAGGTATCAACTTCCGATGTCTCTTTTAAAACAGAAAATAATTTACATACAGGAACTGATAAATTATCAAAATCTTTTTGAGATAAAGAGTCAAATCCATGCGCTAAAATGGATTGATTTCTTTTCGTGAGAGGGTTTTTTCTATTATCTTCACCAAAAATACTCAAATTTAACTCTTTAAATTGTTTTCCTAAAGGGTCTTTTTTTTCAATTAAAAAACAATAGCTCTCCTGCAAAGCTAATTTAATATTTCCATCAGAAGACGGATGTTTTTTTTTCAATTTATCTGTTAAGTTTTCATGTTGAATGTTAGCGCTGTTTATATTGTATTTCTCTTCTAGTTGATATTGAGCCATAGCCTCTATCGCTCGGTAAAGCCTCGCTATGGCATCATCAAACTGCCCTTGTCTGGCTTTCCTTTTTGCATTGAGGATCAGATCAAAAATCAAATATAAAGAGTTGTTAAGCTGCCTTTGTTCTGTTTTATTTTTAAGAATTAAATTCAAATACCCTAAGCAATACTTAAGACTTTTTTCAAAATCCATCTCATAATCAGAAAACCAGCTTTTTAAATCATTTAGTTTTTTATCTGAAATATCTTTTAAAATAGTGTAAGAACAATTATGATCAAAATTATCCCAATTTTTATAAGCTTCAAACCAATTTTTAGCGGCACAAAATTCTTTTTTAATAATTGGTTTAATTTCTTTATTTGTTATTATATCATGTTTGTCTAACAAATTATAAGCTGAACTGTATTTATGATCATTAAAAAATAAAATCGCTTCGTCTATAGTTTGGTAAGCAAAAAGCTCCCAAGGGTTAGCTTTTTTGACAACTTTTTCATCCCCTGTTTTGACTGTTCCGACTCCGCCTTTTCCTCTCTCTCCTCCCACATAAGAAAACAGTATTTGCTTCCAGCTGCGAGCCACAAGCGCTAAAGAGGCTGACATGCATTTTGTTCCGCCTGTAATATCTAAAACAGAGATATAATCATCACCATTTTTTATCCAGCTTTTATGTTCTGGAGTGATGTCTTTTTTAATTTGTTGAACAATTTGTTTTATATCTTCAGGATCATCTACAACTATGTCTTCTATGTTTTGTGGTTCCAGAAAAGGGAATAAAGCAGAGAGCTTACTTGGCAGATCTTTTTCAAAACTTGATTTAGACTTTTGACTGTTAGGCATGTTCTTTGTGTAATTATAAATCTCTGTAAGATCTTTTTCAAAACTTGATTTAGACTTTTGACTGTAGATAAAAATAAGCTTTTTAGGCTTCCATTCTTTGATAGATTTTATAATGGGCTCGGATGCGCCGCCAACAGTTACAATAAGTTGTATTTTTTTATCTTGTGAATTCACTTTCTTCAGGAGTAGATTTAATTGAGAACATATTTTTTGAATAAGTTGTGTTTTTTTATCTTGTAAACTCAATTTCTGTTCCTTTCATTATTTTTATGCCAATTAAGTTTTCTATTCTCATATAAAAACCATAAATCTTTCATCCAAAGCTTGTTTAAATTTCATCTTATCAAAGCATAAATTTTCAAATAGAATCCAGCATAACTCAATATAAAACAAAAGCAAATAAGACCGCTCAGGCTTGAGTTTTCCATTTCCTTCTATAAAGCTATAAATTTTTCACTATCACTCAATAGGAGCTTTATAGTGATCCCTTATACCAATCTAGCTTTGAGTTTTTATATATTTCCTCCTCTATAACAAAGTCAGTATAAATAACAAACTTTTAACTGGCTTTAATAAGCTTTATTTTTTTGTGTTTTATTTCTCCTTCTTTTAAAGCTGAGAACAAGCCTAAACCAAAATGACAGGCAAAACCTAAAGCTAAAGGGCCTTGAACAGGCTTTGCAAACTTTAAACGCCAAAATCCCCCTTGTTTGTCAGCTTGTTTGAGATCTTTTTTAGTTCTTATTTTTTTAAATTGAAAGGGATAAAATCTTTTTTCATTTTTTGATAAATAAGGGACAAGCTGAATATCCTCTAGCTTTGGCAAGCCTCTTTTTTCACACTCTTTTTTTAATTGGTCAAAAATACCAAAGTTTTTCTTTTTGTGCCAAGGATGAAGGTAAGGATAGACAGACTGCCATAAGCAGGATTTTTGAAACAAAGAAGACCTGTTGCTAAAATCTTGAACTGTCCCAAAATTTTCTAAAATGAAGCTCCACTGTTGACCCTTCTCACTTTTCATTGTTTTAAATTTCTCTAGTGTCCCAATAGTTTTAGAATCAAAACCTCCTTTGCCATAAATAAAAAAAGAATCAATCACTCCTCTATTTAAGGAATCCGCAGGGATATAAAAAAAATGCTCATGATTGTTGTTAGAGGGTAAATTGTGGCCGGAAACCCGCCAAGGAATAAAATCCGATCCAAAATGTTTTTTAAATAAACCCATTAAAGATAATTTGATCCATTCACCGGTTTTTAAAGTGCTTTTAATAGAAAGCCAAGGTCCGTCTAAAATAAAAAAACTAGCTGTTGTGATATTTTGTTTGATATTTGTCTCCTTTTTAAAAATTGATTTTTAGTCTGTATAAACATCTTTAACTTTTTTTGCCGATCTTCCTGAAGGCTCATCCCACCAAGATTTTTGTTTCCAATAATTGATAATCTCTTCCCTTATTTTTGTTTTTTCGTCCCCAGCAGTTAGTTTATCCCATTCTTTAGAAAGAGGCTGTCCTTTTAAAACATCTTCTGTAGATTTGAGATTATGTTTTTTCTTTAACTCCAAAATCTGTTTTGAAAGCCAAGGAGAAAATTTGTCTCTCTTGCTATTTTGTGAAAAGTGAAGAGAGCTCTTTTTTTCATAAGGGTTTTTAACAGAGTGATCAGAAGGGTATATTTTAACCCAACCTAAAGGCTCTTTTTGCTCCATAACAAGCTTTCTGGATTTAGGATAAACCTCTTGAGATTTTATTTTTTTATTTGTTTCTTTAACAAAATTCCGAAGCGGCTGGTTGTCTTTCAATAATTTTTGAGTTAAGCCTGTCATCCCTGTCCAACCGCTTCCCCAAGCTAATCTGATATAGGCTGTGTTCTCATTATTATTTATTTCTTCTTTTAAATTTTGGTAAAAATTATAGGTTTCAGGTAAATCATATTTTTTAAAAAAATCCATTTCATTTTCAATGATTCTTAAAGAGTGCCTGTTTAAAGCCCATTTTAGCTTTTCAAAATTGTTTATCAAAGAATCATTGTTTTGTATCTGAGACTCAGACCAAGAAAGATCGCTTAATAAAAATTCGCTCCAAGTCAAAGTAAATTCCGCCTTAGAGCCTTTGCTTAAAGCTTCAATATATAAGCCTTTTGATTCTTTGGGATCGTCTTTATTTTCTTTCTTATAAGATAAACTTCGCCATTTGATTTTACTATTACAAACATTTGCTATTTTTATATCCGCTAAACATAAGTGCGAAACTTCAAAATAGCCATCACTTATAGAAAAAGATTTCATAATATCTTTTTGAGGATCAGAGCCAAAAATCTTTTCCTCAAGCTTATTATTTTTCGATTCAGAATCATTATAAAATATTTCTTTCTCAGATTGCGAAAAACCTTTGTCAATCATTTCTGAGTATAATGCTGTTCGGATAGCTCCTTTTAAAGAGCTCCCAGGGATAAAGGGGCGATAGAAGGAGTCTTTTAAATGCTCTCTAATGCTTGAAATATCGGTGTTTTTAGATAAGTTTTGTAGAGGGTAGCCATAATTTTTTCCAGCGATTGAAACTAAATCTTCTATATCTGCGCTCTTATAGTATTTGTTTAAATTAGAATCGTCAGATTCAATACAATCCAATGTCTTTTTTATATCTACAACAAAAGGCTGAGGATCTTTTAAAATAAAATCATAGCCTTTTTTTAAGTCTTCCCCTGAACCAACATGTGTTGGGCTGTATGTTTCCACAATAACTTTTTGTGATAGGTTTTTTCCTTTATTTTTCACAATCAAATCTCTTAAAACTTTATAAAAAATCCCCGCCCGTCACGAAAAACCTTATGCTCTAAAGATTCTATATTTGGGCTGACATCAACAATCTGCCCTTTTAAGTTTTCTTGTGTTTTAAAATGACTGGCCTCTGCAAACATAAAAAGCCTTTTTCTCCTCAATGAGCTATTGTGAATCCAGCCCTCTCTTTTTTTTAATTCATACTGTGATTTGTCCAACCAAGACATATCCTTTTGCTCTACTTTTGTAGAATCATCTCGTATTTCGCCATCCACAGGTGATTTGTCCAACCAAGACATATCCTCTTGCTCTAAAGAGCTGGGGCAAAATAAAGACAAAGCGAAAAGAGAGCTATGGGGCTTTTCGCCATAAGATTCTTTAATAGGGGCTGGTTTTCTCTCGTATTTAAAAAGCCCATTGCCATAAGATTTTTTCCCGCCAAGACCTGTATCACCTAGAAGAGATAAAATTTCCTCAAACTCTTTTTGATCGGATTCTGTATTGAATTTCGCCAAAAAATAAAGCCCTCCTTCTGCTTGATACACTGTTTTTTTAAATACAAATAATTGTCCTTCTTCAGCTTGATTTGTAAGACGGTTGATCGCAACACCTGTTTTTTCCTCTTCCATAAATATTTTATCTTTCGTATCCTCTTGAAAAAGATCTTTTGGAAATAAAAAATTAGAAGAGCAATAGTAATCTGCTTTACCATCTGTTAATATTGTTTTTTTATCTTCTTTTTTGACATTTAGAAAATAATTAGGATTAGATAGTAACTTCTCCCAAAGAGGGCTGGGGACAAACTGAATCTTTTTTAAAACTTTATGTGTTTTATAATAATCCTCTTTGAGTAACTCTTTAGATTTAGATTCTTTGATTAGGGGTCTAGCTTTGGGAAGAGGCAAAAAGAAAAACTTTTTATAAAACGGAAAAGCCGAACTCAATAAATAAGAGGGAGACTTGATCATTTGATCGATCCTATCAGGCTTTTGCAAAGCCCATAAAGAAAGCAAAGCAGAGCTTAAAGTGTCAGAATGGATAAAACTTTCACTCCGGCTATAAGATTTATTTCCCAGATCATCCACATGGAAGCCAGACTTAAACTTTAAAAGATAGCTTTGTAACAAAATAGCTCCTCCTTTGTGTTATACAGTTTGAAGCTTTTTATCTCTCATTTTAAAACCTCTCAATTTGGACACAATATAAGGCACAACCCCTTAAATAATTCAGCCGGCTTTTTTGTCTGGATTTTCATCAAGTTTTTGGCTGAACTCCAAAGGGATTTTATAGTTCTTAAATTCTGTTTCGTCTTGATTGTTTTTATAAGATTCAGCTGTTTTTACAAAAATTTTAAACTCTTTAAACAAAACTTTTCCATAACCTCTTGAGCCATTTCCTCCCAAGCTGTCAGCTTGGATTAAGCTTAAAGCCTCAAAAATCAAATTTAAAAAAGTCTCATGAGAATCGCCATCGCCATCGCCCTCAAAAAGAGTCACAATAAGCTCCACATCAAAAGAGACTCCCGCAGGAACTCGCTCTATCTCTCTAGGATTTGCTTTAGAGCTGACGCGATGAATACTGACCTCAGTTTTAACCTCTGTCATTGGCATATCTGTATTAGAGGCAGCTTTTAACCTTTCAACACTTAACTCATCTAAAAAAGCATCCCTTACAATTAGCCGTGTTGGAGTTTTTTTATCATCGTTTTTTTTTAAATCTGCACCAACTCCAAAAAGATCTCCTAAAATTCCTGTAGTTCCCGCTTTTCCAGCTGAGGAATATCCTCCTTCTTGGGAGTTTTGATCTTCTGGGCCTCTTGACTGCTCTAGCAAAGAGCGCATCTTTCCCCTTAATGAAGAGCCCGGGATAAAAGGCTTATTATCTAAAGATTCCCTAATAACGACATGATCAGCTCCTCCAATTTGCAAGCCTCCTGAATTGCCACCAATATGAAGGCCCGTTATAGTATGCGCCTTTCCTTTAATAAAAAGTTTTGATTCTAATTTGAGATTTTGCATTATATCCTCCTTTTGGTTAATATTTTTTTGATCTCCTACACTGGTCTGGTTTGAATTTTCATGTTTTCTCTCTTCTATAAAAACAGGAGTTTTCAAAAAAGATCAGTTTGTTTTTTCTACCATTGCCTTGGTTTATTTTATTTCTGTTCCCTCTGTTTTTTTCTTCCTCATTTTTTATACCATTGGATTTAAGCTTTCTTATGTTTTTTCTATATAAAAACCTAAAAAATTACAAAATCAGCATTATTGTATAACTCCCGCTTTTTTATCTATTTTTTTGTTTTTTCCTTTTTTGTTCTTACTTTTATTTGTGATAAGCCACTACAGCCTCCATGTAGGCGAAAAAATTTTTAGCTCCATTTTCTTTATCATCTTTTTTAGATTCTTCAATAAATTCAACAAAATTTATAACATCACTTTTTAATTGTTGTAGATTTTTTTCTCTGGCTGAAGCATAAATCACTCTGGGCTTTAACATAGATAGCTCTCTTTCCCATTGATTGTCCCCACTGATCATTTGATTTTGAATTTTGACGACAGAGGCATAGAGTCTTCGGACTTGATTGGTTTTTACTTCTTTTATTGCTTCTGCTGTTTGTCGAGCTATTGTAATAATTTCTGTAATATTATTTTCTTCCAAAGCTTTTTTTATTTCTTCTTTATTATCTTTGATATTTGAGTTTTGATAGCCTTTTTTATTGTTTTGATGGGATCGGTTATATTTATTATTTTTAGAATAATAGTTTCCCTTGTTATTTTGGTGTTGATTCATAAATTACCTCCTTATGCTGGTTTAGATAAATTTTTACTGTTCTGATCTTTTTCTCTTTCTAAGTAATCAAGCCAGCGGGTTGGCATATAAAGCCAATTTAAAGGATGTCTGAATTTCCCTATTTCTGGATCTTGATTTTCTAAAATGCATTTTCTAATCTTATCTATCAAATCTTTTACTTTGTCCTTTTTTTCATATCTTTCAGACATTCTTGCTAAATAATACACAAAGCGATAACGCCAAGCTTGATATTGTATAATATTATCCATTTGATTATTTATATTAACCGCATTGTGATTTTTAGCTTCCTTGATCCTTTTTATTTCTTCATCTATATAAAATAAAACAGATAGAATAGATCGGCTGGCTGTTGGATCACTCAAATTTTTAATAAGCTTTTTAAATTTTTTCACTTCTTTATATTCTTCCCAGCCAATGACTGTGTCTAAAAAACATAAAGCGTTTTTTTGTTGTAAAGATTTTGTATTTACAGGTTTTGAGTTTTTACCATAATCATTTCTGTCAAATTGTTTTGCCTTTTTCTCTGCCTTTCCTGCTAAATCAGCCCCGTTTAATATAGGATATTTTTTTGTGATAAGGGCAATGCCTGCTGATAAAGTCAAGTCGGGATTATGACAACAATATCTGCTAAAATCCTCTTTAATTTTAAAAGCCAATTCAGGGAGCTTATGCCAAGGGCCTATAATAAACAGATCATCACCCCCTGAGTAAATCACCTTGCAATCTTCAAAAGAGGGCATAATACCCTTCATCAAATATCCTGTAAAAAAAACATTGATTTGACGGGATAAAGAGGCTTGACGAGACAAAGAGCCTAAATTTTTTTGATCATCCTCTTTCTCCCCAGTTTTATTTTGATTTTCCCCGCTCTTATCAGTTTCTTTGTAGCTCAAGCCTCTAATAAAAACTTGCCCTAAATTATCCACATCCATTCTTAAAATCCCTATTCTTTCAATGCCTTTAGATTTTTTCACTATTTCATCTAAGTTTAAATCGCCAGAACAAAAACCAATAAAACGATGCCCTATAGAAAGGGATTTTAACTTTTTAAGATCTAGGATAGAGTTTACAGTCTCAAGATGAGATTGAGGCAAACCAAGCTCTTTTATTTTATCTAAACTGAGCTCATTATCACTTGATTTTTCCAGTTCATTCGCGCTTTTTTTATTATCGCTATTTTTTAAAACATAAATCTTTAAAAAAGGAAGCTGATGGGGCTTTTCCTTATGACTCTCATATTTTATATTAATCTTTTTTGAGTTTTTAGCTTGTTTCTCTTCCATAAAAGCCTGAGCAGGAGCAGATAAATCATCATTTAAAGAAAACAATTCAAACCCTGATTTTTTATTACTCAATTTTCTTTCTATTTTATAGGCTTCCTCCGCACTCCAAACCCATAATAAATTCCCGTTCACTTCATTTGTACTGACCTTATTATCACTTGATTTTTTTGGTTTATCGGTTTTTGTTTCACTTATGTTTCTTATGGCCATTCCTATCTTTTCAAAACTTTTACAATCAGCGCATTTTTTATCGTCTTCGTCTTGATCAAACTTATTGTTAAAATCAGAACCACATACTGAACATATATCTTTTTGGACTGGCTGAGCTTTAAAAAATAACTCAGGATTTTCTTTTATGGAATCAAAAAACTTTCTGTTTTTCACTAAAGACAATTCTTTATTCACACACTCAAATTTTTTTGATATTGAATTTGAGTTAAAATCTTCCTCACAAAGAGAAACAATGCCAAGATTAAGATGAATTTGCCCCTTATACTTTTTAAATAAAAACTCATTGATAAAACTGATTTTACACCTGACTTCGTCTGCGAGATGCTTTGCAAGCAACAGATAAAATTTGCCACCTGAGGAATAGATACAGCTTGTTGGATAAATATTCATGCTTCTTAAAAGCCATTCAGATACAGCATCACAAAAAAGCTGTATATAAAAAGAGCGGCCGGCCAAGCCCTTAGCAGCACCTTTACTAACCAAGCTATAAATAAATTTTTGAATACCGGAAAAATCCCCACAAACAAGAATCCACTTTTCTTCTTTCTTTATCTCGTTTATTTCATCTAAACTGTTGTTTTTCTCATGATGCATATAAAGAGCTTCAGCTATAGCTGAAGTTATCTTTAAGTGATCAAACAAGGATATATCAGGCGATTTGACATTGGTTGCAGAAGGAATATTGACCAAAAAACGCTCAAACTGAGAAAGCAAAGAACATATAACAGATCTTAAACTTGTAAAATCTGGCTTTTTATACTCTGGAAACTGCTGAAGACTAGACAACAAATTATCAGCTAAAAATTTATATTTATCTGTCAACTCATTAGGAGAAAGCAAAGTTTCAGAATCTAACTTAAGCTCTTCTGATTTTTGAGGGAATAAATTTTCAAAAGAATCTAAAGCTTTTAAATCTAATCGGTGTTTTGTTTTTTCGTTAGTTCCTTGCAAAGACACTTTCTCTAAAAGAGATTCTAATAAACCTTTTTTATGAATGCTTTTTTTATAAATGCTTTCTCCCTCTCTTTCACCGCTGGCCAAACGATCCGCTTTAGAGACAATATGCTCTAAAGGAGTTGAAGCTTTGTGGTGGCGGGAAGCTATATTGATCCAGTTTTCATCTGATTGATAAGCTGTTTTTAATATAGGGATATGTTTTTGCAGTTCTTCACAAAAAGCCAAAGTGTAAAGAACATGACGGTGGCTGTAATAACCTTTAGAATTAGGACAATACTCCTGTTGTTTAAATTCATCTTTTGCATATTGAGAGAGAATCCCTGCCCTTTCATAAAGTTTCCCAATGTCATGCAGAAAAGCTCCAAAAACTACATGATCTTTATCATTCATTTAAAAACTTCCTTGTTTTAAATCAAAACGGAAAGTTTTACTTAAACTGTTATTTATGGACAAAGTTATAAGACAAATTTTTAGACTGTAGTTTTTGAAAATTTTGAGTCCTTTGTTAGGGTATTGATCATTAGAATTAAAATTATGTAACTTTAGAAAATTAATAGTCAAATCTTCTGCTTAAAAATATAGCATTTTTTATTATAAAATTTAAAGAGTCCTATAAAATAAGACTTTTTTAATGAAAGAAATATTTGAATTTTAAACACTATTTTTTAGATCTCTTTAATTTCTTTTTCAGATAAATCCATCACTTTTTCGAGGAATAAGTCCCTACCTAAGTTAAATTCTATATTTCTATCTTAATTTCTTTTTCAGACAAACCCCCACTTTTTTAGTATCTGTAAAGATTTTTCTAAAATTTACAAAATATAAAGTTTATCATTCAAACAAATGAAACAAAAAGGCTTTTTTGTTACAGGAACAGGCACAGATGTTGGAAAAACCCTTGTCTCTTTAGGACTTTGTCTACACTTTAAAGCGGATTACTGGAAGCCTGTTCAAACTGGGCAGCCCAGCGATACAGATTTTATTAAAAAGTTTTTGCCTAATAATAAAATTCACTCCAGCGCTTATGAATTAAAAGAGCCTCTTTCCCCAAACCAAGCCGGGGAAAAAGAAAACATAAAAATTGATTTAAAAAAAATTTCTATCCCTCAGAGTCCTTTTTTGATTGTTGAGGGGATAGGGGGAGTGTATGTGCCTTTAAATGAAAAAGAAACAGTTATAGATATTATGAAGTTTATTGATCTGCCGCTTATTGTTGTAGCTCATAGTGGGTTGGGCACACTGAACCACAGTCTGCTTACTTTATTTGCTCTAAAAGATAAAAACTTCAAGATTGCCGGAATAATTCTATCAGGGGCAAAACATCCCGACAATAAAAGAGATATAGAAAAGTGGACTGGAGTTCCTGTTTTGCTGGAGTTGCCAATTCTCTCTTCCATTACAAAAGAAAAAGTCAGAGACATATTTTTGAATTTAAAGTTCAAGATGACTGAAACCTAATTTGATAGGTGTTAAGTTTTTGAAACGACGGGAAAAAAATAAGTGTTTTTCCGCCCCTGTCCCTCTGAGAAGAAATTTAGAGAAATTATCAAGATTTTGCAGGAGATTTAACAGCTTGTTAGATAGTTTTATTCTCCAGAAGCAAGCGGAAATTATACTAATGGGATATTAAAACAGGTGAGATTTGTAATGGTGGGAGAACGAGAGAGAGTCCTTTTGAAAAAAGGAGAGATAGAGATGGATGAAAGTTATTTTGGAGACAGAAGAATTAGAGGAAAAAAAGAAAGAGGGGCTATGGGAAAAATGATTATTTCTGATTACCTTAATAAAGACAAAAGACTTTGTTTTAAAGATGTCAATGGTTCTTCTGTGTGGTCATAATGTAAAATTATTCTCAAACCTTGCTTGTCTTTAGGAACTGTGGGTTCACGCACAGCCTGAATAAAAAACCCTTGCTCCCTTAATTTTTGAGCTGATTTTAAAGATTCCTCCGCGCCTTTTAAAACAATAAAAATTATAGGGCTTTCTGATTCTGTTAGAGACAGCTCTTTTCTAAATTTAAGAGCTTTTTCTTTAAGCTTCAAAGCGCGGTTTTTTTCTTTTTTTAAAACTTCCAAACAGGCCAGCCATTGTGCCATTAAAAGAGGGGGCGGTGCTGTGGTGTAAATAAAAGAGCGGCAGTTGTTGATTAAATAATTTTTTATCAAAAGAGAGGAGCTGACAAAAGCCCCAAAGCTCCCTAGGGCTTTACCCCCTGTGTGAACAGCTATGATATGATCTTTTTCTTTTAAATCACTTACCCGGCCTCCCAATTTTTTTCCAAAAAGACCGGTGCTGTGGGCTTCATCCACAACAAGCAAAGCCCGATATTTAAGAGCCAGATCAGAGAGTTCCTCTAAAGGGCAAAAATCTCCCTCCATGCTGAAAAGGCTTTCTGTAACAATCAGTTTTTTTCTGTCTTCTTTTTTAAGCAAGTCCTCTAAATGATTGAGATCATTATGCCGGAAAATATGAAAAGGACTTTGGCTTAAGCGAATACCGTCAATAAGGCTTGCATGATTAAGCTCATCAGAAAAAACAACCCTTTCTTTTGCAAGGGTGGGAATAAGCCCAAGATTAGCCTGATAACCGGAAGAGAAACTTAAAACCGCCGGGCGGCTCACAAATTCTTTTAAAGCCTCCTCCGCTTGGCTGTGCCAAAAACTGGCTCCCCCTAAAAGCCGTGATGCTTTTGAAGACAAGGCTAAACCCTCTTCAAGAGCTAAGATCATTTTTTTCCTGATTTCCGGATGAGCGCTCAAACCAAGATAATCATTGGAAGTGAAATCCACGCCCTGCGGTAAATGCAACTCACGATAAAGGTTATTTTGTTTTTTCTGTTTGAGATCGTTTTCAAAAAAATCAAACATTTTAAGAGGTTTGTTCAGGCTTTGGCAGTTTAAAATGCTTTTGAATATATTTATTTCTCATTTCATCAATAAGAATAAGCTGTCCTTTTTTATTTTTTGTATGCCAATAAGTCCAGCCGTTGTTTGTGGCTTTACCTAAAATCTCAGCGCTGATCTTATGAATTGATCCAATATGACCTTTCCATCTTAAAGTGGCATCCGCTAAAACTTTGGCTTTATGTTTTTTATCTTTGCAATACAAAGGCTCACCAATATTTATCCATTTATTTTCTATCAGACTGCCAAAGGGAACTTTTGGTTTTTTTTGCTCAACAAGATAAGCCAGCCATTTTTTATCTACAGGTTTTGTTTTTTTAACTCTTTGCCTAGCCACTTTAACATAAAAATCCTCTTTCTCTATCCCAATAAAATTCCTCCTCAGTTTTTTAGCCACAACAGCTGTCGTTCCGCTTCCCATAAAAGGATCCAAAACAATATCCCCTGCATTTGAAGTGGAAAGGATAATCCTGAAAAGCAGAGCTTCTGGTTTTTGTGTGGAGTGGGCTTTCTCCCCATTGGCCTTCACTCTTTCCCTGCCGCTGCATATAGGAATATGCCAGTCGCTCCTCATCTGTTTATCATCACTAAAAGATTTCATGGATTTATAATGAAAAGTGTATTTTGCCTTTTGATTTTGCACAGCCCATATTAAAGTTTCTTGAGCATTATTAAAACGAGTGCCTTTAAAATTAGGCATGGGGTTGGTTTTAATCCAAGCAATATCATTTAAAATCCATAAACCCAAGTCCTGCATAACTTTTCCAACACGAAAAATATTATGATAACTGCCAATAACCCATAGAGATCCGTTTTTTTTGAGAACTCGTTTACATTCTTTAAGCCATTTTGCAGTAAATTGATCATATTCATTAAAAGAAGCAAACTGATCCCATTTGTCATTCACAGCTTGGACTTTTGTTTGATTGGGGCGATAAAGCTCTTTCTGTAATTGCAGATTATAAGGAGGATCAGCAAAAATCAGATCAACACAAGCTGAGGGAAATTTTTTTAATTCTTTTATACAATCGCCTTTTATAATTTTATTTAAATATTTTATTTTCATAACCAAAATGAGTGTTATTCAAGTTTATTTAATTTTTCAGAAATTACACCCTCAATTTTCAAAAATGGCATAATAGACTTTAAATATATTTCAGAATATTTTATAAATACAGGGTAAAGTTCCTGCATAAAAAGTTAAAGGAATAATTTCCGAAAATTCCAGTTTTCGCGCTTTGCTATACTCTGACCATTTAAACTATTTAGTGAAAGCCGTAAAAACCAAAAAATCGTAATTTTTAAACAATATTTGTAAATCATAAATTTTGTTTTAGGAAGTTTGAAAAGCCGGCCTTTTTCTCCAAATAAGACAAAATCCTCTCTAACAGCTGTTCCGGGGTTTTATCAACAGATAAAACAAACCACTTTGAAGGCTCTTTTTTCGCTAATTTAAGATAGTATTCCCTTACCCTTTGATGAAATTCTTTATTTTCCCTCTCAAACCGATCACGGCTGTCATTTTTGGAAACAGCAAGCCTCTTTAAAGTTTCCTCAACAGGCAGATCAAGAAGAATCCAGAGGTCAGGCTCACAGTCCATACAAACTTTATCTCTCAACTGATTTATAAAGCTTTCATCTATACCCCGCCCCCCACATTGATAAGCCGATGTGCTGGCCCAATAACGATCAGATAAAACCCACAAACCTTTTTTTAAAGAAGGTTTTATCAGCTCTTCTATATGCTGTTTTCTATCGGCGTAATAAAGCAAAGCCTCGGCTAAAGAATTAGGAGCAGGGTGTTGTTTATCAAGTAAAATTTCTCTTATTTTTCCCCCAAGAGCTGTTCCTCCCGGCTCCCTTGTTTTAACAAAATCCACACCCTGTTTCTTAAGAGCTTCGCATAAAAGATTAAGAAGTGTGCTTTTACCGGAAGCATCTATCCCTTCAAAAACCAAAAAAGCCATAGGTCTAAATTTATAAAATGAACTGGTCTGTGACAAGCCACAGAGTATAAAACAAGATCAGCATATCAAAAGCTATCCGTTAATTTTATTTTGTCTTAAAGCCTCAAACAAAGCAATGGCTACAGCATTTGACAAGTTAAGGCTCCTCACCTTTCCTGTAAAAGGAATAAATACTGTTCGTTCTTTAAAACGAGACAGAAGCTCTTTGGGTAAACCTTTGGTTTCCTTTCCAAAAACCAAAACATCTCCTTCTTGAATTTGACAATCATAAAGAGAGTTACTTCCTTTTGTGCTGAAAAACCAAGCCCTTGAAAGCTGTTCGCCATTCTCCCATTCTTTTAAATTTTGATAGAGTTTGTAATTCAAATAAGGCCAATAGTCCAAACCGGCTCTTTTGAGCTGTTTATCAGTAATTTGAAAACCCAAAGGGCCCACCAAATGAAGCTCCGCCTGCCCCGCTACACAGGTCCGGCCTACATTCCCTGTGTTTGAGGGAATTTCAGGCTCAATAAGAGCTACTTTAAAAATGGATGAACCTGTCACTTGTTTTTTTGCTCCCCATGCCATATATAGAAGGTTTTAAACCCCTCATCAATTATTATTTGAGTTTTGAGCTTTTACCCTCTGTGTATGGACTTTTTGGAATAAAAGCAATACTCTGTTTCCATGTTTAAATTTCTGACAAGTGTTTTTGGAACAAAATATGAGAGGGAGCTTAAAAAAATGCAACCTCTTGTTGAGCATATTGGAAGTTTTGAAAAAAAACTTTCCTCCTTAAGCAATCAGGAACTCAAAGCAAAAACCCCTTACTTTAAAGAACAGTTGGAAAAAGGCGAAAATTTAGATGCTCTCTTACCGGAAGCCTTTGCGGTTTGCAGAGAAGTCTCAAAAAGAGTCTTAGGTATGAAACATTATGATGTCCAGCTGATTGGCGGCATTGTTCTTCATAATGGAGAAATTGCAGAGATGAAAACAGGAGAAGGGAAAACTCTTGTGGCCACTCTTCCCGTTTACCTAAATGCTCTTTCCGGCAAAGGTGTCCATATTGTCACAGTGAATGACTACCTTGCTAAAAGAGATAAAGAATGGATGGGTAAGGTCTATCATTTTTTAGGGCTGACTACAGGAGCTATTGTTCACAATTTAAACGAAGAGGAAAGGAAGCAGGCTTATTCCGCTGATGTTACTTATGGAACAAACAATGAATTTGGCTTTGATTATTTAAGAGACAATATGAAATACTCTCTTCAATCCTGTGTCCAAAGGGAGTTGAATTTTGCGATTGTGGATGAATGCGACTCCATTCTTATAGATGAGGCCAGAACACCTCTTATTATCTCTGGACCAAAAGACCGCTCAACAGAGAAATACTATGCTGTAAAAAAAATCATTCCTCATTTGAAAAAAGAAAAGCATTTTACAATGGAGGAAAAATCACGAACAGTCTCTATTACTGAAGAGGGAAACACAAAAATAGAACAGCTTCTTAATGTAGACAATCTCTATGATATTGGCAATATTGAGTATTTGCATAACATTTATCAATCTCTTAAGGCCCACTATCTCTATAAAAAGGATGTAGATTATATGGTTCAAGGGGATGAAGTGGTTATTGTGGATGAGTTTACAGGGCGGCTGATGCCAGGAAGAAGGTGGAGTGAAGGTCTGCATCAGGCTGTTGAGGTTAAGGAAGATGTTAAAGTTAAAACAGAAAATCAAACCCTTTCCACAATTACTTTTCAAAATTATTTTCGTATGTATAACAAGCTAGCGGGAATGACAGGAACCGCTGAAACAGAAGCAGAGGAATTTAGAAAAATCTATAGCCTGAAAGTTCAGGTTATACCTACAAACAAACCTATAAACCGTAAAGATTATGATGATGTTATTTACAAAACCGAAGCTGTAAAATATAAACACATTGGAAAACTGATAAAAGAGCTTAACAGCAAAAACCAGCCTGTTCTTGTTGGAACTGTAAGCATTGAAAAGTCCGAAAGGCTTTCCCAAATTTTATCCCGTGAGAATATTCCCCACAAAGTTTTAAATGCAAAACACCATGATAAAGAAGCAGAAATTGTCGCTCAGGCTGGACGAAAATCAGCTATCACCATAGCAACAAATATGGCAGGCCGAGGAACAGATATTATCTTAGGAGGAAATCCTGAGTTTTTATGTGGCCCAAAAACAAAACAGGAGTCAGAAACAGAGTATCAGAACCGCTTAAAGAAGTTTCAGGAGCTTTGTCAAAAAGAAAAGGAGGAGGTTCTCTCCGCAGGAGGTCTGTTCATTATAGGAACAGAAAGACATGAAGCCCGCAGAATTGACAATCAGTTAAGAGGCCGTTCAGGAAGGCAGGGAGATCCGGGAGCTTCAAAATTTTATTTATCTCTGGAAGATGATTTGATGAGAATTTTTGGTGGGGAGAGAATGCAAAAGATCATGACCACTTTAAGAATGGATGATGAGGCTCCCATTACTGACAAAATTTTAACACGCGCTATTGCAAATGCGCAAAAAAAAGTGGAGGGGCATAACTTTGAAATCAGAAAGCATCTTTTAAAATATGATGATGTGATGAATCAACAAAGAACAGCCATTTATAAAATAAGAAAAGAAATAATGAAAGGAAAAGATTTGGAGAGAATCTTTTTGGATCGTCTCTCAGATGTAATTTCTGAAAAGTTGGATCAAACAGCCAATGAAAACATAAAAAAAGAACAATGGGACATAGAAGGATTAAAATCTTTTTTAAGTAGAAATTTTAATCTGAATATCATACTCCCACCTCTTGAAAGTCTTGTTTTAGAAGATATTAATGTAAAAGTCCAATCTGTTATAAAAGAAAAGTTTGAGGAAAAAAAGAAAGAGCTGAAGGAGCATTTTGAACCTTTAATTCAATTTCTTATGCTGCAAACTGTGGATGCCCGCTGGCGGGAACATCTTGAAAATGTGGATCATCTTAGAGAAGGAATTAATCTGAGAGCTTTTGCGCAAAAAGATCCTTTAGTGGAATATAAAAAAGAAACCTTTTATATGTTTGAATCTTTAAACTTAATTTTTGCCAACGAGGTGATTGAAAAATTCTTTAAAATTCAACTATCTCCAAATGCTGAATTTGAAAGACAAGGAAAAGAAGATGAAACACTTATTTATAATGAACCAGACTCTGAAAACATTGCCTTTTCCGCTCCTCCAAAAGAAGCTGTCTCTTCTCAAAGAGAAAAATCTTTAAACCGCCGGCAAAGAAGACAACAGTCTCAATCATTTAAAAAACAAAGGATAAAAATTTGATTCTGTTTGAAATTTCTGTTTTCTGTATTTTTATTATTTTTACTTGAAAAATAAAACTTATCCAGTCAAAATTGCAGATGGATGTTTTATCGCAGAGCGGGTTTTCAGTGGCTCAGCGCTAAAACCAAATTCATTTTGACTTAAAAAATTAGATATTTATTGAGTTAAAAAAGCACAAAGAAACAAAAAAATTTAATAAGATCAATATAAATTAAGTTTTTAAAAATTATGAAATGTCCTGTTTGTAAAATTGATTTAGAATTCCCCATTTCAAATATGGAAGAAGCTTATTACGACTGTTCAAATTGTGGTTCCTCCTTATTATTTAAAAAAGGAGAATGTGAGGTTTTAAGTGAGGGTAAAGCTCCTGATACATTAAAACAAACCCGTGTAAAGCAAAGTTCAGAGTCACAGGAGACAGCTCGTAAAAAACAAACTGCAGAAAGCTCCCGCACCATAGAAAAATTATCAGAAAATGTCCTAATGGAGGAAGGGGTAAAGCAATGGGAGGATGAAAAATTACATGAAGAAAACCAAAGGGAAGAAGTTTTTTCTACAAATGAAGGAACACAGGTTCCTGAACTAAGTCGTTTTGAAGAAGAGCTCTCTCAAAGTGCTATTAAACAAGAAAAAAAGCCAGAAGACCATTTGAATGGAGACCAGTCTGACTCTAGAGAAAATAAAGAAACAAACAATAAGCTCTCTTCTCAAGAAAAGGATTCCCCTTTTGATCAGGAAAAGGAACAGGAAGAGGTTTCTTTATTAGAACAATCACTTTCCGGGCCAGAAAAAAAACAAGCCTCTGAAAAGACTGAAAATGAGGAAGATTTTTCAGAAGTGGCTGACTTTGGAAACACTCAAGATCAAGACAGACAGGGTCCGTTTTTATACAGTCTCATTTTAAGTGAAATTAATTCTCAAAATATAAGAGAAAAAATTTTATCCATTGTAGAAAATGAATGCTTAAATCTGCCTGATAAAGACAAGTTAATAAACAACAATATTAAAGATGGAAAACTCAGTATTTCAAAAATTTCGCCAATTCAAACTTACATGATTGTAACTGCCCTAATGGGTCTTCCTATAAACATTTCATGGAAACAGCGCCATATTGCTGACAGTTCATCCAAAAATTAACAATTCATTTACTCTTTAAATAATTTTTACAGAAATTCCCATCCTCTTTGAAACAATACGAATAATTTCACCTGCTGTTTCCTCTAAAGCTATACCTGTAACATTCAATACAGGCCATTTTTGTTTGTAAAAAAGATTCTGTATAGCTAAAACCTCTTTATACACCTTTTCCCGGCTGGCATAGTGTCCCCCAATGGGATCATAGCCAAATCTTTCCAAACGGTTTTTTCTGATTTTAAGAAGGTTATCGGGATCAATTGTTAAAGCCACTATTTTTTTTTGATCCACTTGAAACAGGTTTTCTGGCGGAGAAATGTCATGAACAAGAGGAATATTGGATACTTTCCAGCCTTTGTTGCTTAAAAAAAGAGATAAAGGTGTTTTACTTGTTCTGCTGACACCAACAAGAATAATATCAGCTTTATCCAAATCCTCAACAAGTTTTCCATCATCATGTTTCAAAAAAAACTCCATGGCTTCAATTCTTTTAAAGTAGTCATCATTAACTATTCTTAAAATACCGGCCTGTTTTGGTTTACCTTCCAAAGAGGCATCTAAAATCTCTATAAGCTGATCTAAAAGATCAATGCATCTGACTTTATACTTTGTACACAAAGATTTAATATAATGGCGGCTTTCCGGTATAATAAGAGTATAAACAATAATAGATTTCACACCTGTTTGATTTTGGATTTTATTAAATATAGCCTCCATCTGTTCCTGGCTTTTAATATTTTTATGCCTTATAATCTCCACCTGCTCTTCATGCTTGTACTGAACAAGAACAGCCTTCAAAACAGCTAGAGCTGTTTCCCCTGTCCCATCAGACAAAAGATGAATATGAATTTTGTGAATATCCACTATTTCATTTCCTCATTATAATAAGATAAATCTTGAAATGATTCAGGTTCAGGCCACTTCTGTTTAAGTTCTCTTTCATCACAATTGAAAGGAGTAAAAACACGAAGAGAGGGTTTATTCAGCTGTTTCCAGTTATCGTAAATATCAAACAACCAAGATTCTTTTTTTGGAGGAAGACATAAAAGAGCTTGATTGGGAAAAACTTTTTGTGTGTCTATTAAAACAGGTTTTGATATAAGTTTTCCAGCTTTATTAAGACTTTGCAAAAGAAAACCTGTTCTCCAGTTGATCTCTTTAAATAAAAATCTGTGAGGTTCAAAAAAAATTAACCAGAGATGAGAGCCAGCTTGAAATTTTTGAAATCGGGTGAGAGGCTTAAACATTATAAATAACTATAATTCTTGTGGTTTTGTATCAAGTTCTTTATTCTTAAGCACCTGATCTAATATGCCATTGATAAAAGATACAGAATTTTTTTCTCCATAATTTTTTGCCAATTCCAAGGCTTCATTTAAAGCCGCTTTATCAGGGACATCAGGGTAAAAAAGTATCTCAAAAACAGCTATCCTGATAATATTTAAATCCACTAAGGAGATTCTGTCTTGCCTCCAGTTGACAGAATATTTTTTGATAATTTTATCAATACTCTCCTTTTGTTCTTGAACACCCTTAAGAACCTTCAA
Source organism: Bdellovibrionales bacterium (assembly GCA_965116175.1). Lineage (GTDB taxonomy): Bacteria > Bdellovibrionota > Bdellovibrionia > Bdellovibrionales > UBA1609 > JACOND01. The sequence goes on from OZ220490.1 coordinate 1,637,489, forward strand.
TGCAAATTGGCTATCTGATTGGTTGAGATGTTCTTTTTTTAGAAATAAATCTATATTTTTAGAACCAGAAGAAAATTCATCACTATAAAGAATTTGTAAAACAATTTGCCTGGATTTTCTTCGTGACATTGAATATTTTAAAAACTGAAAATCAAACCCATTTGGCATAAAACATCAAGATAATTGGATGTTTCACTAAAAGGATGGTACATTTTCAAGTTTATTTCTGAAGAAAACCCAAGATTATGGTACAACTCAAGCAATCTAAAACCCATAAACACCTGACCATTTAGAGATACAGACGCTACTTTTCTTACTAAATAACGAGGATAAAATCCAACACCAGCTCCAAGACCAATATATAAGGGAAAAGCGGCTTGCACTTCCGGAAAACTTATTCTTGGTGTAACTTCCAGGAAAAAAACCCGATGTCTTTCCAACCTTGTGGAAAAAACGGACCACTGCAAATTGAGATCACCAAGATAAGATATATCTGTAACCTTTTGATTGAAACCCACTATAAAAGAAGAAAAAGGTTTAAAGGTCTTTGATGTGCCTTCTCTATAAAAAGAAATACCGCTATAAAAAGTAAAACTTCTTGAATAAGAATAAGAGGAATGTCTTTGTTTTGAAAAATAATTTTCAATAATATATTTATAGCCGGACTTTTTCTGTTCTTCATTATTAGATGATTCTTCAAAAACTTGAGATGATTCCCCTAAAGATTGAAAGGAATAAACAAATAAAATAAAAAAACAAATTCTTTTCAACATATTTTTAGTCTCCACCTCTATCTTTTACATCATGAAATTGAATTGGACAACCATTTGGAGAACCAAAAATTTCATTTTCCATCACAACTTTTTTTCCTCTTAAAAACACGCCTATAGGCCAGCCTTGAATGGACCAGCCTTCAAAGGGAGACCAACCACATTTACTAGCCAGCCATTTGGATTCAATTTTCCTTTTAGCTTTCAAATCAATGAGTGTCAAATTAGCCCAATACCCTTTTTTTATCTGTCCTTGATTTTGGATTTTAAACCTTTTTGCTGGATTGTGAGCCAACAATTTGACAAGAAGCTTTAAATCCAGCCTTCCTTTATTAATATGATCCAACATTAAGGGGAGCAAAGTTTGTGTTCCCGGCATACCTGAAGGGGATTCAGGGTAAGTCTTTTGTTTTTCTTCAAGACTATGAGGCGCATGATCTGATCCAATCATATCCACAAGCCCAGATCTTAAAGCTCTCCATAAGGCTTCTTTATGTGTTTTATCTCTAATAGGAGGGTTCATTTGGACAAAAGAACCATACTTTTCATAACAATCCGGGGCCTGTAAACTTAAATGCTGTGGAGTAACCTCTATAGAAACTATATCCTTATGAGAGGCAAGAAATTCCATTTCCTCTTTAGTACTTACATGAAGAATATGAATAGGGGTTTTATACATTCTGGCTAAAGCCACAACACGCTGTGTGGAAATAAGACATGTTTTAGAATCCCTCCACAGAAGATGGTTTCGGGCATGTAATGGCTCTGTCCTTGCCAAATGTTTTCTTGATTGCAATCGTAATTCATCTTCTGAATGAATCGATGTAAGTCTCTTTCTGTTGGAAAAGACTGTTTTTAACGAATCATCATCCTCCAAAGCAAGATTACCCGTAGAATTACCCAAAAAAATTTTAACCCCTGGGCAGGCCTGCCGATTTTCTATCTCATTAAGATGATGTTTATTTTCCTGAACAGCTCCCAAATAAAACGCAAAATCACACCAGCTGTTTTTCTTTGCCCGGCTGATTTTTTCTTGTAAGTCCTCAGGTTTTGCAGTCGGTGGAAGGGTATTGGGCATTTCAAAAAATGCAGTTATTCCACCCTTAACAGCGCTTAAACTCCCATGATAAATATCTTCCTTATATTCAAGGCCGGGCTCCCTGAAATGCACTTGAGTATCAATCAGGCCAGGAAGAACATATAAGCCAGAAGCTGACATTTCCTTTTCAGTTTTAGCTTTATAAAGAGAACCTATTTGTTTAATCCTTCCATCCTTAATGCCAATGTCTATTTTTTCCTCTATGATTTCATCAAGATTATGGGGATGAGCAAGCAGGCAAGACGCTTTTTTTATAATTAAATCAAACATTATTTTATATTGATCTGTTGAAGTGTTGATTTTTGTTTAATATCTCTTTCTGACTGATTCTTGAAATAGTTTACATTATTAATATAGAAGATTTCAAATTCTAACATTATTCGTAAAAATCACAAATAAGCAAAAAAATCACATAAAAAAAGCCTGTGGGTAAACCCACAGGCTTTTTTAAATTTCCTACAACTTTTAAATTAGAAATTAAAAGTCATTTCACCAACAACATTGTGATTCTTTGCCCCTAAGTCATAAGCATACTTAGCAACAACATTAACACTGTCCCAAATGTTGTATTGGCCTCTTACAGCAACACCCTGTGCTCTACCACCGTCACCAGCAACACCTCTTGTTGCCTTTTCACCAGCAACACCGGCAGCTGCAACATAATCTGTGTCCAGAAGAGCTGTATTGTAATCTGTGTTGTAAATATCATAGTAACTGGCAGCAAGACCAAAATCCATTGCCTCACCTGAAGTAGGAGTTCCAGCATTTCCAACATAACCACCAACAGTGTAGCTGTGATTTGCTGTTACATTGTCCACATTAGTAACATAGACACCAAACACACCAACAGGAACTACCATATCAGCACCACCATACACTCCAACTCGAGCTAAGGTTGTTTTATTGTCTGCTTCACTAATACCATCATATTCACCAGCAACATAAGCACCTGCATGCATATCAGAAACAGTGTACTTTCCGCCAACTTTACCTTTAACAACAGGAACCCCAGCATTGAGAGGCCCTTTATACTCCTCATCTAAGACATGAGTGGCAACCTTAGCGTATACTTTAGTCGCATCATCACTATAATGATATTTCACATACCCACCCATTGGGTAAATGTCATCATCATAAAGAACACCTGTTTTATGAAACTTTGGCTGCCAAGCATGCTTACCAACCACCACAGATAAGCCCTCAACAGGAGTATAAGAAACAGAATAGTGCTCTAAGTGAATAGCAGAAACACTGGGAGAATTAAAGGCTTGTTCAACACCAGATGTAACACCGGCTTTCCAATGGACGACATCATTGACATCCCCTTTCCATCCCAAGCGAACTCTGGAAGAAGCATCTCCCATACCTTCTCCATCGACAGGAACCTTGTATTTTAGCTCAACAGAACCTGAAAAATTGCTTTCTTCTTCACTAGATGAATCACTGTGCATCATGTCAGACATATGATCCACTTCTGCTGTTCCTTGAGTATCAGCAACAGAATTAAGACCAAATATAGTCAACACGACAAAAATAGATTTTTTCAACATATCTACCTCCTTAGGTTGTATTATTAGAGCTAGTTAATACGAGTCCTAGGCTGTTGTCAAACACCTAAAACAAATGTTTAGGACATAGGGACAGAATATAATACAAAGTATAAAAACAATAACTTCAATAAATATAAGGGTTTTAAAGAATTTCTTATATTTCTCAAAAAAATGTTTTCTATATTGCATAATATAACTTTTTTGTTTTTTGTAAAAAAACCACTATTTTTAGTTTTTATCTTAACAAAGGTCCAGCAAAGGTCTAGAAAATTAAAAAACAAGCAAAAATACAATCAACATTAAAAAAATGCCTTAGTTCTAATAGTTACGATTATGATCTGAAACCTGTTGAAAAAAGGTTAAAAGTTTGTCCGCAGTATTTTTTATAAACTCTTTAATGCTGGATTAATCACAATACCAAGATAGGCAAGCTTTTGAATAACCTAGTGCAACCTGAAAAATGGATTTCACTTTTTTCCACTTAAAAGAGGTTTTATTCTTTTATAGTATTGATATTTGGTGAAATAATATACTTTCATTGGAGGTGAATGATGGAAAAGAAAAAGAAAAACCGAACCATATAACCAACCTATAACATACCATAACTTACCTAACACATACCACAGCCAGCCTAACACTCCTAAAAACAACGAACCATATAACCAACCCAATACATACCATAACTTACCTAACATACCAATAAAGTGTTTTAAAAACACATGACCATACAGCCAACCCAATACATACCATAAACCACCAAATATTTTAAAGAAAACACGACCATATAACCAACCCAATACATACCACAGCCAGCCTAACACTCCTAAAAACAACGAACCATATAACCAACCCAATACATACCATAATTTACCTAACATACCAATAAAGTGTTTTAAAAACACATGACCATACAGCCAACCCAATACATACCATAAACCACCAAATATTTTAAAGAAAACACGACCATATAACCAACCCAATACATACCACAGCCAGCCTAACACTCCTAAAAACAACGAACCATATAACCAACCCAATACATACCATAAACCACCAAATATTTTAAAGAAAACACGACCATACAGCCAACCCAATACATACCACAGCCAGCCTAACACTCCTAAAAACAACGAACCATATAACCAACCCAATACATACCATAAACCACCAAATATTTTAAAGAAAACACGACCATACAGCCAACCCAATACATACCATAAACCACCAAATATTTTAAAGAAAACACGACCATACAGCCAACCCAATACATACCATAAACCACCAAATATTTTAAAGAAAACACGACCATATAACCAACCCAATACATACCATAAACCACCAAATATTTTAAAGAAAACACGACCATATAACCAACCCAATACATACCATAATTTACCAACTGCATTATTCACGGCATACTCGCTTAAAAAATATAAACGGCTCTTAAGAATTAAAAAAACAAAATAAAATAAACGAAAAGATTTTCTTTTTGTGACAGCCGCTCCCCAAAAATAGCCTAATTTAAAAAATAAACTATAAATAAAAGAATAAAATGAAAATTTACCAACTAAAAAAGCCCAATCTTTTTTAATATCCGACAAACTTTCTATTGTTTGACCTGATTTATAACGATTTTTAAATAAACCTAAACCCTGACCAAAACTCTTTTTAATAAAAGATAAAAATTTTAACTTCACTACATGAAAAACCCAAAGTTTATTACTATAAAGCAATGTATAGCCAGCCTCTTTTAAAGATTGATTAAAACTTTCCTCTGAACCCCCAAAAACAATTGAAGAATCAAAGCAAAAACCCTGATCAAAAACTTTTCTCTTATAAGATGCATTACCACCAATAAGCTGAGAAACCGTCTCTTTTGAAGAAACAAATGATTCTATCCATTGATCAGAATGTTCATGATAAAACTTTTCCACACCATAGAGAGATTCTAAGGCTTTATAGCCACCCCCAATACCTATAACTAAAGGATTTTTTTTATGCTCTAAAACAAGATTCATTAAATGGTTTTTATTTGCCAGCAGGCAATCATCATCCAAAAAATATAAAATATCACCAGAGGAAAAACGAATACCCATATTACGAGCCTTATTCACGCCAAGACTTCCCACTTCTTTGTATTTGAAATCAAAAAATAAAGACTCCCAGTAGGAAGACCTTTCTCTTAATGCTTTATCCTTTAAGTTAGAAATAAGGATAACCTGTAAATCTTCGTAAGGAAAATCTTGTTCCGCTATGGATCGGAGAAGTTTAGCTGACTGCTCTGTTCTTTTATGTGTGGGAATAATTATCGAAAGTGTCATATTAACTTACCTCAACCAAGTATATGCTATTCATATTCACTTTTTCATGTACCAATAGCTTATAGTCTCCTCTATTTTAGGGTATCACTATTGCAAAAACTTGTTAATGTTAACCTTTAGCATCCATCTGATTTTAAAAACTTAGAAGCGGACACCAGTTATTGAGCCAAACATACACTTTAAAATTCAATAGTTTATCATCTTTTTACAGTGTTTTACCTTAAAAAGCTTTAGAAATATTCTTAATTGATATAAATTTTTCAAAATTTTGATAATAATCAAGATTCCAGCCCTGTCTCATATAACAAATGTTATTTAAAACCTTGAATGTAAGATTAAGTAAGGCTTTGCTTTCATAATATTTATGAGACATGTATGAAAAAAGAGCCTCTAATATATGTAAGCATTGAATGTTCTTTTTGATTGCCAAATAGAACTAAAAAACTTATATGATATAATCATAAAACTTAAGGGGTGGTAGTTCAGCTGGTTAGAACGCCGGCCTGTCACGTCGGAGGTCGCGGGTTCAAATCCCGTCCACCCCGCCATGGTCTATGGGTCTATTCTGGAGACATACTTTACACTTTATACCGGAGACATACTTTACACTTTTTTCTATCCCAAAAGGGTCCTCCAGGTCTATTCAGGAAATATCAGGGTATTTCAAGCCCCCGTGTTTCTTGCTTGGTGAATCAGGCAATTTGCATTTCATCTAATTTACTTTGGGATATTTCCCAACATTTCAAATTTGATGATCTAAACGGATATACATAAAAATCTACATGGATTTTTAGCTTGGTCAGAGGCTTCTTTGGTGGGTGAAAAATTTAACACTCTTGAAAAAAAGATTTAATGCTTTGAGTTATGTTTATTAAGGAAGATTTTGATATATTCTTTCTGAAAAATCCGGCTTTTTTAAATTCTGGAATGTTTTTTGCTTATATCTTTAGATTGTAAAATAACTGTAAACAGGATTATTAGGTATCAAATCAAAAAAATTCTACAATCAACGAAGAGTAAAACATCACAGAAGAAAAAATTATGAAAATTAAAGAGTTTCAAAAAAAATTAAAAGATATAAGAAGTAAAGGTTTTATTCGCTCTAAAAGAAAAGGGCCACGGGTATTGGCTATACTTTAGAGTCTGAATTAGGCATCAGAGAGAACAATATAGCTGTCCCTGATTTAGGTTTTGCCGAACTAAAATCACACAGAGAGAACCATACAGGTTTAGTTACTCTATTTACTTTTAATAGAAAGGCTTGGAAAATAGCCCCCTTGTTGGCCATAGAAAAATATGGAAGTTATGACAAAAATAACAGAAAGGGAATGTACTATACAATCACTCAAAGGCCAAATAGTGCTGGATTATTTCTTACTTGCAACAATGATAATATTCAAGTTCAACACACTTCTGGAGAAACTATTTTGCAATGGCCAATGGATTCTATAGCTGAAAAGTTTTCTCAAAAAATGAAAACAGTAATTCTTGTATCCGCTAAGGTAGAACTGAGAGAAGGTCGTGAATATTTTCACTATTATCGAGCAAGATTGCTAAAAGGAAGCATGAGAAAACAGGGATTAATTAACGCTTTTACATCAGGGGACTTTATAATAGATTTAAGGTTACACGATAAAATAACTATGGCAAGAAATCACGGAACAGGTTTTAGAGTTAAAGAAAATAAGCTAATCAATTTATTTTCAAATATATCAGAAATAGAATTATAAACAGAGAATAAACTATGTATGAAATACAAATAAATAATAACTATGATTTTAAAGGAGAAAATTATTCTACCCATTTCCCTAATCTTCATAAGTATCCAGCAACAATGTTGCCTCAAATTGGTATTGAACTGTTCAAAGAGTTGAAAATAAATAAACAGCGTTTATTAGATCCCTATTGTGGGACAGGCTCTTCCGTTCTGGCAGGAATTGCTTCAGGTTTTTCAGAGTTTCACGGCTTTGACATAAACCCTTTAGCTATTCTTATCGCCAAAGCAAGATATACGAAACTAAATACAAAAAAACTTTCTAATTACAAAAAAAATATAGAATGCGCTGTCTATTATGAAGAGGAAAACATTTTACCCCCTCCTGTAACGAACATTGACTTTTGGTTTTCCAACAGAGCTATTAAAGATTTGTCTGTTATTAGAAACTCTATATTGGAAGAAATTGATAATAAGAAATACCAGTCTTTATTTTGGCTGGCTTTTTCTGAAACGGTGAGATTTGTTTCTTATACCAGAAATAGTGAATTCAAGCTTTATAGAATGTCAGAAGAAAAAAGAAAATCATTTAACCCTGATGTGTTTGAATTGTATTTCAAGAATTTGGATAAAATTTTAAATACCTATGTTGAAATATACTTGCCTTTACTTAAAAAACAAAAGTTCTATTTTTATAGTAAAGAATTTATGTGTGAAAAAAACAAATATGATGCTGTATTAACTAGTCCGCCCTATGGAGATAGTAGAACAACAGTAGCCTATGGACAGTTTTCTACTCTTTCTAATGAATGGATTGGTTTCCCAAATTCTAGAAAAATTGACTCTCAACTTATGGGAGGGAAAAAAGCTAAAAATTTGTATAATAAAGGAGTCTTATCTTCACCCATTAAAAAAATAAGTAAAACCGACTATAAAAGAGCTTTAGAGGTTTCCTCTTTTTATATGGATTTAGAAGGTTCTATCAAAGAGATTTCTCAAGCTATCACAAATAAAGGGTTTTCTATTTATGTTGTTGGAAACAGAACTGTCAAAAATATCACTTTGCCAACAGATCAATTTATTGCAGAACAATTTGAAAAAAATGGTTTCAGGCATGTTTTAACTTACGAGCGTTCTATTTCATCAAAGGTTATGCCTGCTCAAAACTCCCCAACAAATGTTGTCGGAAAAAAAGTAAATACTATGCATGAAGAATATATTATTGTTTGTCAGAAAGTTTAAATTAGAAAGTATTAAGAAAATGTAAACTCTTATAGAAGAGAAGTAAGATATTTGTAAGTCTTTACAGACTATTGATCTATTTTAGATTTACTAACGCAATAGAATAATAAATGAGGGTTCATGATACTTTAAGTTGCCTTAAAAATTGGTTAACCTATTGTATTTACATGAAAAATAAGTATTTTATTCGTTCAAGGATTTCGGAGGCTAAATTTAGAGAAATTATCAAGTTATTTGCAGGAGATTTAACAGCTTGTCAGATAGCTTTATTTTCTGGTGTCAGCAGAATATGTGTGAATAGAATTTTAAAACAAGTGAGAATAAGGATCACTGAATTTTGTGAACAGGAAAGTATTTTTGAAGAGGGAGAAGTGGAAATGGATGAGAGTTATTTTGGAGCTCGTCGTATTCGTGGAAGAAGAGGAAGAGGGTCTTATGGAAAAACCATTGTATTTGGACTCAAGCAAAGAAAAGGTAAAGTTTATACTCAAGTTATTAGGAATTGCTCTAAAAAAGTCATTATTCCCCTTATAAATCAAAGAATATCTAAGTCTGCTATTGTTTATACAGATGGATTTAAGACTTATGATGGTTTAGTAGATTTAGGTTATAAAAAGCATTATAGAGTTCATCATGGAAACAATGAATTTGCTAAAAAGGAAAAAAAGAAGATTAGAAATCATATCAACGGAATTGAAAATTTCTGGGGTTTAGCTAAAGTTAGATTATCAAAGTTTAGAGGAATGGATAAAAAAACTTTTTACTTGCATCTTAAAGAATGTGAGTTTAGATTTAATCACAGAAAAGAAAACTTATATAAATTGATATTAAAATTAGTAAAAAATAATCCTCTTAAAGTATCATGAACCTAAATGAGATTATGAAAAATGATTGAGCAAAAGTTTGATTCTGTATTCATTTCACTTACAGGAAAGTCTGCACTTTTAGAATTAAAGATAAAACTTCTTTTGGATAGAGATAAAAATGAAGTTAAAGGAATGTCTTGTTCAAAAGTAAAGGACATAATATATAATAAGTATTCAGAATACTTTGACGAAGAAAACAAAAAAATTATTGATGAGGCAGTGTGGATTCGTAATAAATTAGTTCATTTTGAGTTCTCTGAAATTTTCAAGAAACAAAAATCTATTCCAAGTGTAGTTGTAACAGAAACTGTTAATCCTAAAGATTCTAATAATATTCTCGCAGCTATTAAAAAGATATCAGAAGGAAAAAGTCGCTCTGTAAATGCAAATAGCTCTCTTTTCGGTCTGTGTTTAGAGTTTGTCTCAAACTATGGAAGAATTCAAGAATTGAATGACATTTTAGATAAAGCTATCAATATAGTGAAACAAGTAATAATCAAGTCAACTGAAAAGATAAAATAAGATGGAATCATTGACAAACATAATTATTGCTTCAGCTAGTATTTTATCAGCTGTTTTAGCAACTTATTTTACACTTAGGGGTCAATTGAAAAGAGATGAAGTGAGTAGATTATATGAACAGCGTAAGGTCGCTTATAAAACAATTATTGATTTTTTTATGGATGTTTTAAAGGAAGGTAAATTAAAATCAAAAAAATTTAATGAAGTGGAAATAAACAAAAGATTTTTTGATATTTTAAAACCTCTTCTAATATATGGTTCAAGCTCAGTAAAAAAAAAGGTTCAAGACAACTTAAGGGGTTTATTTCTGATGATTTTTAATAATAACAAATATAAATTATCGTGTCTATGATTAAATCTAAATTCACATTCCTTTAAGTGTAAATAATTTAAGATTTTATTAATAGAGTTTCTGCTAACACCAGAAAGTAAAGAGATTTGCTGAGCTGTTAGATCAACTGAAAAGAGCTTGATTATTTCTCTAAATTTCTTCTCAGAAATATGGGAACGGATAAAATACTCATTTTTTCCAGTCATTTCAACTAATTAACACCTATCAAATTAGGCTTAAGTTGTCATGAACCAAAAAAATTATAAAAAATAATCCTCTTAAGTCATCTTGAGCCTATTTTTATAACTCCCATAATTTAATGTCCCCAGCAAAATATGAAAGTGTTTAAACTATTGACAACCATTGTGAAAATTTTTCCATTTTGTCTGTTTTTTTGTCTTTAAAGTAGAAAAAGCAAAGATTTTCTGCTAAAAAAGTAAGCTGTTTTATGAGTTTTTTAAACAAAACAAGGATTTGTAAGGTTCTATATTTATGAAAACGATAAAATCATTGAAAAGAAATACCAAAAAGCAGGATTTCTCAAAACGCATTTCAGTTTTTTTTCCAGCAACTCTTTTTGAGAGATCCTTCCTTTATAGAAAAGAAAAAACAGAAAAACGGAAACCTAACCATTTTAAAAAGCTTTTTGTTTATGGGATGGGGATTGTTTTTGTTTTTTCTGGCTTCTCTCTTCAAGCGCAAAACAGATGTAAAGAGCTATTTACTCCTGAGGATTTTTCTAAATCCATGACAGAAAACCTAGTGCTTGGAAGAAATCAAAAAGATCTGTTTGATTTTTATCAAGCTAACTTTTTTGGAGATTCACAAACATCTATAAAAAATAATTTTAAAAATCTTATGGATGTTTTAGAAAAGCACCCTGAGCTTTCTAAACCCGTTTTTAGGGAGCAAAAAATCACTTTTGGAAGAAAAAATTATACAGTGCCGGAAAGCCTCAACAATTTTATTAAAAAATTTACAAGCCTTTATGGGTCACAAAAAAGCAAACTTTTTAATATTTCAGAAAACTTATATTTTTGGAAAAAGATTCTTGGTTTCAACAAATCCGAACAAGAGAATTTCACAAATTATTTTGAGCAATTTTTAAGTGAAAAAGACTTTGATTATCTAGCTGATAATTCAATAAGCTATAAACAAAGGGCTGTTTTTTTATATAAAATTTTAGATAAATCGCGTGAGAATCAAATAAAAGAGGGCAAAGAGGCGCAAAGGCTCTCTCAAATTATGTTGGACTTGGTTCATACAGTGGGTTTAGGTGATCCTTATTACTCTGCGCTTCTTAAGAGCCAGAATGCCATAGATCGTTTGCAGGCTTTGCATAAGATTTTAGACGAAAGAGACGCGATGGCGATAGAGTTGGGTTTTAAAGGGCATTTTCTTGAGCTTCAAAAAACTTTAGGGATAACCAGCCCTTCCTCTTTTTCAAAAAAGGAGAATATTTATGGGATATTAAGAGGGATTGAAGAAGAGATGCTTCAATCGCCTTCTCATTTAGCGGATTCTCAAACTTTTCGGTTAAGAGCTTTATCTTTGCAAGAGTCTCCTTTTCGCTCCTGTTTGGGGGGGTCAGATTGTTCAAGCAATACTTATTTTTTTAAAGCCTTGGACCCTAATTTTATTTATTGGACATTAACGGATAAGGAGCATAGGTCTTTAGGTCAAATCACTGTGGTGTTAGGAGAGGCTCAGGATGAAAGAGGCGAGAGGCTTCTTGTTGGATTTGTGGATAAGATACAAAATGTTCCAAGAGAGAGAATAGCGCCTATGCTGGAGGGAATAAGGAGAAGCTTAGAGGAGAAAGGCTATAGGCTTGGTCTTCCACAAGATGTTGGAAATCATAATGGCTTGTCTAATGGTCCAGCAACGAGAAAATATATAGATAAAGACCTTAATTCTAAATTAGAAAAGCAATTTTTAGAGTTTACGCCTCATGAAAAATCTTATAACTTTGAAAACAGATACTCTAGAGCTTATAACAAGCTATCGCTTTATGAGTTTCAAACTGGCTCGTTGAACTTAGAGGTCAAGATTGAGTTGGGTGAAGCGTATCTGCCTAAACAAGCGCCTGAGGCTTTAAAAACACGGGATTTGTTTAATCTGATTTTATCTTTAAGAAGCTCTAAAAGGGAAGAGGACCAGCTTCGCTTTATAAAGCAAGTGGAATTACTTTATAACTTAAAGATTTTATCCTTTGAAGAGTTAAAAGAGGATTTAGTGGATAGGGTAAAGGATAGAGGTTTTTCTTTCAAACTGAGAAAGCTCTCTTTTTTTAGTTTAATAGAGTTGTATGGGTCTTCGAGAAAAGACTTAAGTTATTATAAAATACTAGAGTTTTTATCTGAGTTTTCAAAAAAAGAGCAAAAAACCTTGATGGGAGAGATGAGCAACTGGATCAGTGGAAATAATTTAAAAAGAAAAACCTTTATTGAAAGTTTATTTGTGTATAGAGAAGAAAAAGAGATTATTTCTATTTTAAAATCAGAGATTCTAAAACCCCTTGTAGATGCTAGTCTGAAAAAAATAAAAGATAATAGTCCTTTAAGGTGGGCTATTGAATACTACAAACCAAACCTTGTAAAGTTATTGGTTGAAAAGGGCAGTGACATTCATGCCGTAGATTTTGAGGGCAAAAATGCTTTGATGTGGGCCATTATATCCATAGAACCAGACCTTGCAAAAATCTTGATTGAAAAGGGCAGTGACATTCATACCGTAGATTCTTGGGGCATAAATGCTTTGATGTATGCCATTGACTCCAAGCAACCAGACCTTGCAAAGATACTGATTGAAAAGGGCAGTGACATTCATGCCATAGATTCTAAGGGCATAAATGCTTTGATGTGGGCCATTAAATTCGAGCAACCAGACCTTGCAAAGATACTGATTGAAAAGGGCAGTGACATTCATGCCGTAGATTCTAAGGGCAAAAATGCTTTAATGTATGCTATTGACTCTAAACAACCAGACCTTGCAAAGATACTGATTGAAAAGGGCAGTGACATTCATGCCGTAGATTCTAAGGGCAAAAATGCTTTAATGTATGCTATTGACTCCAAACAACCAGACCTTGCAAAAATCTTAATTGAAAAGGGCAGTGACATCCATGCCGTAGATTCTAAGGGCAGAAATGCTTCGATGTATGCTCCTGAATACAAGCAAGCAGACCTTGCAAAGTTATTGATTGAAAAATCCATTCTGAAATCAGAGAGAGTGTCTGCTCATAAAAAGTGAATTTAAAGTGAAAAATTTTTTCTTTAAAAATTATATTCATCTAATCGTTTTATTCCTTTCCCTTTTTTTTATCTCTTGTACACAAAACAGTTTCGTATGTTGGAATGAAGCAAAAACAGAAGCCATAGCTTTTGCTTATGACGATAGTTTAATTTATGTAAATGTTGATGATATTCACAGTTATTCTACCTTGGATTCAAAAAAATCTCTGAATTCTAATATGCCTGGAGGCACCCATAAACTTGAGATGAATGAAAATATGATTGTCTTGGAAGTCATACAGGACACAGTTTTCACCAAAACCCGGCTCCCTTCAGGAAATTTTATAAAAAATCACACAGAAATCAAAACTAAACATGATTATTTGAATCAAAGACGTTATCATGCTGTTTATCCCGTTGTATTGAAGTATGTTTTTGATAAATATTCATCAAAGCTTGCTTTTTCTGCTCGTCCTTTGCCCATACCTCGTTCAGCTATAGAACAAAAATTTATCTATAATAAAACAACAAAGAAGCTTTACCCTGAAAAAACAAAAGATCTTACACACGAGGAGTTTTCCACAATTTTTCCAGCTCATGAAAACTCCTATACCAATACTTATCCGAATTGCGAAGATGATTTTAATCCATTTAAGCGAAGTATCCGAACCATTTTAAAATATTTTTATTTTGTATAAATCTCTGTATTTATTCTAAGATATAATTTCAATACTTTTTAGATTTCAGTATCCGAACCATTTTAAATTATTTATCGGTCTTATTGCTGTTCCAATATAAAATACATAACTTTAATTGCCATTTTTTTATAGTCAATCAAAAATCAAAGTGATTTTTCTACTTTCTGGCAGATGATCTCCAGCAGTAGGAATAGAACGAACAAGCCGGCCTGAGCCATGAATTTTAAATGTTAATCCTGAAGCCTGCATTTGATTAAGTGCCTCCCTTAAACTTAGGCCTTTTAAATCAGGAACACGATTAAGGGCAAAAACAACAGGTTTTTTGTTTTTTAAAAGTTCTGGAGTTTTCCAATTTGATCTTCCCTCATTTATCATTTCTTGTATTTCTTCATTCTGATTGGTTTTATTTTCTGCAATCTTCCGGTGAAATTTATCCTGCTCAATATTATCAGCTGCGGGCTGTTTCTTTAGCTCATTCTGATCCGTTTTACTCTCTGAAATTTTTTGATCTTTCTTATCTTGATCAACTCCAGCTCCTGCAATCTGTCGGCTGATCTTTTGTTGATTAGACAGCATATCATCTTCTTCTAAAAGTGTAGGGGAAAGACCAGCGCTTCTGACTGAATAAGAAGCCACCTGAGAGAAAAGAGGCGCTACCAAAGAGGAAGCATAAAAATTGTCCTTTGCTCCATCAATGACTAAATAAATGACAAACTTTGGATTATGGGCAGGAATAAAACCTGCAAAGCTTGTTATGTACTCTCCTTTTTTATAGCCTTTATTTTCTAAATCAACTTTTTGAGCTGTTCCTGTTTTACCAGCCACAAAGTAACCAGGAACAACAGCCTGAAAGCCTGTTCCATACTCTTCTGTGACAGAAATAAGCATAAGGGTTAAAATCCGGGCCTCTTCAGGTTTTAAAACTCTACGAAAGTTTTGACTCTTGAATATCTTTTCTTCACCTGTGTATGGATTTTTAATCTGTTTGACAAGAAAAGGTTTTTTTAATAAACCCCCATTAGCTATAGCAGCATAGGCATTGGCTACTTGCAAAGCTGTTCCAGCCACTCCATGACCAAAACTCACAGTAGCTGTCTCTACTGGTCTCCAAGGCAATTCTCTCAAAAGTCCTTTGGCCTCCCCAGGAAAGTCAATTCCAGTTTTTTCTCCAAAGCCAAAAAGTGAAAGAGTCTTGCGTAATCTTTTTGGACCAACATCCAAAGCCATCTCCGCTACCCCTACATTAGAGGAAAAAGCTAAAATTTCTGACATATTTAAAAAGTCTTTAAACTTTTTTTTAGGGTCGGCTTCTTCAATAACAGATTCTCCAATCTTCAATTCTCCCCCTCCAGTGGAATAGGCTTGTGTTGGACTTATTCCTTTCTTTAAAGCGCTGACTAAAGTAAAAGTTTTAAGAGTGCTTCCTGGTTCAAAAACATCAGTAAGAGCCCGATTGCGAGTATAAGAGGATAATCTCTCTTTTGATATGTTGGGGTTATAATTAGGAATGTTGGCCATAGCTAAAACCTCTGAAGTTTTTGCAGACAAAACAATGCCTATAGCCGATTCTGCTTTTGATCTTTGGATAGCCTCTTGCAGCTCTTTCTCTAAATAAAATTGCAAATCACTGTCTATAGTGAGATAAATATCAAATCCACTGACTTTTGTAATAAAGGGGGAAAAATCCATAAATAAGGGACGCCCCCTAGCATCTCTTTTAAGCAAAACCTTTTGTGATTGCCCTTTAAGGATTTCATCATATTGCTTCTCAATGCCTTCCAAACCCTGCCCTTCTATACCTGTAAATCCCAACACTTGAGACAAGGAGTTATTTTTTGTATAAAATCTTTTGCTTTCCTTAATAAAATACAATCCATCCAATTTCCACGATTTGATTGTCTCAAGCTCCTGAGGACTTAAATGTCTTTTAATCCAGACAAATCGCCTGTTTTTATTCAAGAGTCTTTTTAAAGTTTTATTACGGGAAATATTTAAAAACTGGGAAAGCTTCTTGGCAGCATAGTAAGGTTTTTTCATTCTTTGTGGATCAGCAAACAAGGATTGAGAAGGGGTTGAAATGACAAGCTCTTTTCCATAACGATCGTAAATAACCCCTCTTCGTGGTTTTAAAGTGACTGTTCTCTCAAAGAGTTTGTTTTGAAGTCCAGATAGTTTCTCATTCGGAAGGAGCTGTAAATAGCCACTTCTTAAAAACAGCACAGCCCATAAAAAACAAAAAACAAAAACAACAATGGCAATTCTTGTGTTTAATTGTCTGCCTTTAAAAATCATATTCCAAGCCTTTTATATAAAACAGCTTGTAACAAGACTAATCAACGATCAAGGCCTTGCCATCTATAACTTGTATAATCTGTCCTTTTTTCTTCTTATTGAGAGAGTGCTCTTTTGCCAGACTTTTAAGCCGTTCTGGTTGTGTCATTTTCCCATAGACTCTTAAAGAAGAATAATATTGGTCTTGTATTTGATCAAATTTTTTATTTTCCTGATACAAAGAATAACTGAGTCGTCTTAAGGTAATTTTAAAAAAAGCTGTCACAAAAAGAGCGCATATAACGATTAAAAGACTTGTAAAAGGCTTTAATTCAGGATTTCTAAACAATGTTATTCTTGTCATTATATTCAAAAATACTAACAATAAAAATGATTTCAAGTTAAATTTGTTTTTGAAAAACTCTCATCTTAGCACTTCGGCTTCGGGGATTTTGTTTTTTTTCTTCAAAACCAGAGCAAATAACTTTTTTGTTCCAAAGACAGCCTTTTCCTTCAGAAACAAATTTCTGAAAAGCTCTTTTCACAATGCGATCCTCCAGAGAATGAAAAGAGATAACAATAAAAAAACCCTGTTTTTTTAATAGAGGCAAAAAATCAGGCAGACAGGATTTAAGTCCTTCCAACTCTTGATTCACTTCCATTCTTAAAGCCAAAAACCAAAGTGTCGCTGGATGTTTATATCTGCTCCTGCGAGGCCAGTGTCTTTGTATTAAATTTGAAAGTTCAAGAGTGCTTTTAATTTTTTTTTTCTCTCTTCGTCTTAAAATGGCTGACACCACTCTATAAGGGTTTTTTATTTCTCCATAATATTGAAACAAAGCTATAAGCTCCTCTTTACTCCAGGAATTTATAATATCATCCGCTTTAAATTTCTGTCCTCTATCCATACGCATATCCAAAGGACCATTCTGAGAAAAACTAAACCCTCTCGCTGCTTCATCCAGTTGCGGAGAACTAACACCCAAATCCATTAAAACTGTGTCATAAAACTCTTTTTTGTCAGCAACACTGGGAAAATCATGAAAGTTTTCTTGTAGCAGTCTTATTTTTCCCCTCTTTACATCTTCAAGAGAAGAACCATACTTTATAGCCTGATCATCACAATCTAATCCTGTAATCTTCACTTTAGGAAACTCTCTCAAAAAAGCAAGGCTATGCCCCCCTCTTCCAAAAGTGCAGTCTAAAATTTGTTGTGGAGAATCTTCTTTTGAAAACAAAGATAATAACTCAGAAAGCAAAACAGGAGAATGAAGCACTTCTTCTTGAAGGTATAACATCAACTTTACAAAGTTTTAAGAAAATCAAAAACCTCCTGAGCATGACCTTTGACTTTAACATTTCTCCATTCTTTTTTAACAAGACCACTAGAATCAATAATAAAAGTGCTTCGGTTAATCCCCAGAAATGTTTTTCCAAACATGGATTTTTCCTTTAAAACACCAAAAGCTTTACAAAGCTTACCATTTTCATCACTGATAAGTTCAAAGGGATACTTTTGTTTTGTCTTAAATTTTTCATGAGAGGAAACAGAGTCCTTGGAGACTCCAAAAACCTCTGCCCCCTGTTTCTTGATTTTCATATAAAGGTCACGAAAATCACCTCCCTCCTGAGTACACCCTGGAGTGGCATCTTTAGGGTAAAAATATAAAATCACAGCCTTTCCCTTTAAATCTTTTAAATTTATATTTTTACCTCCTGTAGCCGGTAAACTTAAATTAGGAATTTTTTTGCCTGTCATTTGAACCATAAACACCTCCTGATAATATAGCTATTGCCTCTTTAAAATTTAACCATGATCCATCTTATAAACCAAGCTTTTTAACAGCTAAAAGAGAAAAAATTGAAATTCAATCATAGACAGAAACCTTTATATAGGTTATCGTAAACACCTCTAACCATTAAACAAATACAAAGGAAAAGCCTTGAACACTTCCATTTTATTTTCCGAAGAGCAAATTCAAAAAAAAGTGGCTGATCTTGCCCAGCAAATTAATAAAACTTATGGCCAAAATGAAATTTTAGCTATAGGGATTCTAAAAGGAGCTTTTATATTTTACACCGAGTTGTTAAAACTTCTTAAACAAAAAATTACTTGTGATTTTTGTTCTGTTTCGTTTTATGGTTCCGGCAAACAGGCCTTTTCAGAAGCCACCCTTTCTCTGGATATAAAAACTCCCGTTAAAGGGAAAAAGATCTTGCTTATTGACTGTATTGCTGATTACGGGCACAGCCTTGTCTTCATCAAAAAGCATTTGGAAAAGAGAGAGCCTCACTCCATAAAAACAGCCGTTCTACTGGTAAAGCCAGCCTCTCTCAGAAACACTCAAATTGAATTTAAAGGTTTTGAAGTGGAACAGGATGCTTTTGTTATAGGATATGGGATTGACTACAACAACAAAGGCCGAAACTTAAAACATTTTGCTCAACTTAACGATTTGAATTGAGGCAATGCCTTGTTTCTAAAAAAAAGACATTTCTGTTTGACGCCCGTTAGGTCAGAGTATAAGCCCAGCTTTAACTTAACCCATTCCCAGGCAACTCAGGAATGGATTCCTCATTGTTTGAAGAGGGATTTAACTCATCGCCAGAGTTTATTAAATTTGTGATTTTTTGTTCAAGACTTTGATCTGATTTTTTGTCAGAGGAAAACACCGATGTTAATAGGGGAGGCTCTTTACTGTCCTTCCCTTTTTTTTCTTCTGTATCAAGCTCAAAAAGCCCCATTTTTGCCAAAAAAGAGGAAAAACTGCCATCACCCTCTCTAATAATAGATTTCAAAACATTTACAGGAGGGGAAACTTTTGATTTTTTTTCTGAACTAAAAATAATTTGTGTTAAAGTAGGAATAGTAATGTCATCTTGTGTTTCATTATCAATAACCTGAATCTCTTCTTTATTGCGAATCATTTTTTCAATATCCTTTAAAACAACATAAGAGCTTTGCTCAGTATCATAAAGTTTTCTGTTACCATATTTTTTGATAATTTTTGGACTTTGAGCCTTGTTGTTTTCAAATGGTACATGATTCACGGTTTGCCTCCTATTTGTTACAAGGGCTTCTTGCCGTATGACTAAATTAAAGGGTTCTTCCGTGAAATGCCTTAAACTTTTTGAGAATAAAAATAACCTAATCCAATGCAGAGAATGTTGTCAATCTTTTTTATTAATTATTTTTCATAAAATAAAATCAGTAGCTTTCCTCTTTTAAAAAAAAGTTTTGATTATTTTTTAACCATTTTCCATCTGTTCTATTTGAATTTTCAACCTTATTCAACTTACTCTTTATTTGAGAACAAAAAAAATAATTTCTAAAGAGAATCCAAATTTCCACTTTAAACGACCAAACTTTTGACCTGTATTTAGATATTATTTTTTTCTATTATTTAAAGATTTTTCTACTCTATTCCGAAAAGTGTTTATGGGTTTTTTCCATAAACACTTAAAAAAGCCTTTAAAATCCAGCGGATTATTATTGCCGCTTTTATCCTGTCTTTCCTGTCAAAGCTTGGACACCCAACATCTATCCCTGAACAGACACAATAATGCTTGTAAAAAAAATGTTGATTTGAAAAAGCCCTCTTTACATGATGAAACTTCTGCCTGTTCTCCGGTTATTGATAACAACCACTTTGAAATTCAGGCAGACAGCTCCTATCTTAAAGGGATGACGGCCCTGTTTGATAAAAATAACACAAACGCTTTAAATCATTTTAAAACCGCTCTTTTGTTTTCTCCTAATTCTCTACATTTGAAAAAGCAGCTGGCTGAAACCTATGAGAAGGAGGGGCTTTTGGCTGAAGCCTTCAATCATTATAGAGCGCTTTCAAAAAATACAGAAAATAACAAAAAATTTCTCAAAAAAATAACTCAAATTTACAGCCTAAGAGGTTTACACCAACAGGCCCTAAAAAATCACCAATTCCTCTTAAAACAGGACCCCGATAATGCCTCCTTATGGCTTAAACAAGCTCTTTTGTTAACTGACCAGGAGAATTGGACAGAAGCTTTAAAGACTCTAAATCAAGCAGAAATTAAAGCCTCAAATCCGAAAGAAAAAGTTCAGATTATACTTTCTCAATCTTATGTTTTTACAAAACTTAAGAACCCTCAAAAAAGTTTAATGATAATGAATAAACTGGCAAATCTCCAAATTCACACAGAGTCCTTTGCTTTAAAAATAGCAGAATTTTACAAATTCTTGAAACAGCCTTCCTTGGCGACCGAATATCTGGAGCGTTTTCAAAAGACTCAAGGCATAACAAAATTGGTATCCAAAAAGCTTCTGGATTATTACATTGACTCTTCAAAATGGGAAAAAGCTTTTCAACAAATAGAACAAATACAAAAGTCTGGTTATTTTGAAAACCATCATTATTTCTACACAGCTATGCTTTTTATAGAAAAACAAAATTATGATCGCGCCCTCGTTTTTTTAAAAGATCTTGTAGCCAAAGAGCCAAAAGATGGACAGTACCTCTACTTTTTAGCTTTTGCCCACGAACAAAAAAAAGAATGGTTTAAGTCTATCAGTGTCTACAATCAAGTACCAAAAACCAGCCCTTTATTTTTGGCGGCAAAATTACAAGTGACTCAGGTATTGAAGAAAACAGGCCAGCAGAAAAAATCTCTTAATTTGCTTAAAAAACTATCCTTTTCAGAAAGAGGAATGAGTTTACAAGCTCTTTTGTTTTATGCTGAAGACCTATGGGATGCCGGATATAAAAAGAAGGCTATCCATGTTTTAACAAAAGGCCTGGGCTATAAGCCTTCCCATGCCGATCTTCTGCTTTTAAGAGCTTTTTATTTTAAAGAGTCTGGTCAGCTCAATTCAGCCCTAAGAGATATAAAAGAAATTTTAAAAAAAGAAAAGGATCATGGAGAAGCCCTTAATTTTATTGCCGCTATTTATTCGGAACAACAAATCAACTTAAATAACGCCGAAAAGATGGCCAAAAAAGCTCTGCTGATTAAACCAGAGTCCAGTTATTTTTTAAACACTTTAGGTTGGATAATGTTTCAAAACGGAAAATGGCAGTCTGCCTTAAGCTACTTAAATAAAGCTTTTGCAAGAGACAATACAAACAGCCATATTGCAAAAAGGCTTGGCAAAGTGCATTTAAAGTTGAAGAACTTTAAAAAAAGTGAATACTTTTTTAAAGAAGCTCTCAAATTAGAAAAAAATGATAAACAGTCTAAATTCTCTCAAAAAACCTTTATTCATAAGCAGGCTTTTATGCGTTAGTTTATGCTTTATCCTTCTGTTAGACTGCACTTCCATTTCTAAAATCCATTTGGACTCAAAAAATTTAATCTTTAAAATCCGATGGCAATACTCCTCTCCCTTAGAAAAACAAAAACACTCTTTTGACTCTTTGGTGTCTGTTCAAGGAGAACATTTATTAAAACTGGACATTCTTCAGCCTTTAATAGGGGTTATTGCAAGTCTTATTTTAAATGATCAAACAATGATCATATATACACCTCTTCAAAAAAAATATTATAAAGGAAAGTTTGATTCCAGAGTCTTTTTTCCTTATTTTCCCGCCTTTCCAAGTGTTTGGCTTATCCATATCTTAAGGGCAAAGGCTCCTAAAAACTGGAATTGTCAAAAACAAAATGAAAAACTAATTTTTTGCAAAACAAATTACTTTGAAATTCAATGGAAATATCAAAAAGATCGCCTTTATAAAATCAGTCTTAAAGACCTTAAACAAAGACGGATTGAAGCTCAAGTACAAAGCCTTTCCTCAAAAAATCTCTCACCTGAATATTTTAATCCCTCATTAAAAAATCTGAAAAAGCAGGACGACCCTCATTTTTTCCAAAATTTCTAAGTTTATGGATAATTAAAATGAGAGAAAAAAATACATTTAAAATTCTCATTGTGGATGATGAACTCTTGATAAGACGATCTCTTCGCCTGGCTGGCGAAAACCGAGGTCATATTATAAAGGAAGCGGAAAATGGTCTTCAGGCTTTATCAATATTGTCCTCTTTTAATCCAGATCTGGCTTTTATAGATATTTTAATGCCCAAAATAAATGGTTGGGAGCTTTTAAAAAAAATCCCAAAAGCCTCACAAACAAAAATCATTATTATCTCTGCCCATGATGAAATAAAAGAAAAGGATATTTATAAAACAAGAGCTGATTTATTTATAAAAAAACCTTTCAATGACATCTTTAAAACAATAGAGCAAGCTGAAGAACTTATTAACAAATCCCAACTATAAATAGAATATCTTAAGGGGATGCCAACTTTTCCATATATTAAATACAAAAACTAAAGAAAATACTGCCTTGATTGGTTAAACCCATTGATTTATACTCCCCTTCGTTTACAAATAAAACTTAAGAGAGGCCTAAAGTGAGAATTATCAGTGGATCATTAAAAGGAAGAAAACTCAATTCATGGAAGACAAAACTTCCTGTCCGCCCTATGACAGATCGGATAAAAGAAGCTTTGTTTAATGTTCTCGCTCCCTGCTTTTCTGAAGACTGTTTCTTTTTGGATTTATTTTCAGGAACAGGAAACCTAGCTATAGAGGCCTTATCCCGGGGAGCCAAACAATCTTATGCTGTGGAAAAGCACCCCCTATGTATAGAACTCATAAAACAAAACTCCAAAATACTGCCCAATCCAAAAAAATTAATTATACATAAAAAAAATGTTTTTCCTTTTTTAAAACAGGCAGAAAAATCAAATACCTTAAATAAGCCTAGGGCTTCTCAAAATTATTTTGATATTATTGTGGCTGATCCACCATTTTCTATTAAAGCTGGAGCAAAAATTATGGAAAGCCTGCAAAATAGCTTTTTAACAAAAAAAGAAACCATTATTGTTATTGAAACAGGACAAAAGGAAAACTTAAAAAATAATTACCAGAATTTTCATCTATTCTCTAAAAAAACTTTTAGTGATAAACAGGTATGGTTTTATGAATTTCGTTAAGAAAAAAAACTGTTTTTACCATGGTCTTTATCCTGGCAGCTTTGATCCCATTACTTATGGTCACATTGATATAGTTCATCGCTTCTCTGACATTTTTGAAAAAGTGACTGTGTTGGTTGCCTCTTCCATTCATAAAAAATACTGGTTTTCTTTAGAAGAGAGGGAAACAATGGCTAAAGAAGCTCTCAAACAATTTCCTAATGTGAAAGTTGACAAACATAGAGGTTTAACAACAAAATATCTGAAAAAACATAATATTTCCATCGTTTTAAGAGGCATTCGCTCTGTGACAGACTTTCCTTATGAAAGAGATTTGGCTGTAAATAATAAAAAAATCCACCCTAAAATGGAGACCTTATTTCTTTTTTCAGATACAGGGACTGAAGTCGTCAGCTCCAAATGGATTAAGGAAATTGCTTTTCATAAGGGGGATTTAACAGGTCTTGTGCCCCCTTTTGTACAAAAAAAAATTGAACAATGTATTGAACAGGGAAAAAAAATATGAAAATTGCAAAAAGGATGCAGGGTTTAAAAAGCTCTCTTGGTTTTGAACTTTTAAAAATTGGCAAGACCTTAAAGGCACAAGGGGAAGATGTTGTGAGTCTCGCCATTGGCGAGCTGCAATGGAACACTTACAAGCCTATAAGACAGGCTGCCCAAAAAGCCATAGATGAAGGTTATACAAAATATTCCCCTTCTGCCGGACGGGAACCTTTAAGAAAAAAATTAAGTGAGCAAGCCAGCCAACAGTTTAAACTGCCTTTGGATTATGAAAATATTTTTATAGGAAATGGCTGTAAATATGTCTTGTTTGGAGCTTTTCAATCCCTTTGTAACAAAGGGGATGAAGTCATTTTGCCAGCTCCCTACTGGATGAGTTACCCCCCTCTTATTAAATTAAGCGGCGCAAAAGTTAAAGTTGTCCCTGCAAAAGAAAAAAATTATTTTAAGATCACAGCTAAAGAGCTGAGAGAAAATCTCTCCGAGAAAACCAAAATTTTTCTGTTAAACTCTCCCAACAATCCCACCAGCGCCATCTATTCTGAAGAAGAATTAAAAACTCTTGGAGAAGTTTTAAAAGATTTTCCTCATGTTGTAATCATGTGTGATGCTATTTATGATCGCATTGTTTTTTCTGGTAAAACAGCTCCACACATGCTTGCTGTTTGCCCTGAATTGCAAGATCGAATTTTAGCTTTCAACGGAGCCTCTAAAAGTCATTTGATGACAGGTTGGCGGTTGGGTTGGCTTGTTGGCCCTAAAGAGTTTATTAAAACAATTTCCACTTTTCAAAGCCAATCTATTGGTTGCGCTAATTCCATTTCTCAAAAAGCTTTTGAAGATGCTTTTGAGATTTGTGAAGAAAACTTAAAAAATATGATCAAAAAGTTAAGATATATAAGAGATCTTTTAACAGAAGGACTAAAAAATATTCCCGATTTAAAAATTTTCCCTTCTGAAGGGGCTTTTTACCTCTGGGTTGGAGTAAAAAGTTTTTTAGGAAAAAAGTATAAAGGAAAATCTTTAAACAGCTCTCAAGATATAATGGAGCAACTCCTCACTGAGAAAAAACTTCTCTGCATTTGTGGAGAAGAATTTGGTATGCCAGGACATCTAAGATTAAGTTATGTAGCAGAGGAAAAAGACATAAAAAAGGCTGTTAACCGACTCCAAGACTTTTTTTCGGAATTGACATAGCTTGTTAAGGACTTTCTTTTATACAACAAATCCTTCATAATATGGCAAGGATTTTTTTTATTTTAACATCAAAGAGGGCAGCATTATGGAATACATTATTTTTCTTCTAACTATACAATTTCCTTTTGTATATATGATTTGGAAGATCACTCAGAAACAAAATTTAGAAGTCAGTAGAAATATAAGAGTTCTAAAGAAACAAAACGAACATATAGCTAATTTTATGGATACTTTAAGGATGTCTATTGAAAAAATATCAGAGGACATTTATGGAAATGGAAAAGTAAATGCCAGAATGTTTCAAACTGAAAAAGAGATTGAGGATTTAAAGAAAAATTTTAAGCAAATAGCTGTTTATACAGGTCTAAATACAAAAACCAGCGCTTTGGACAGTCTTATCTCTTCCAACAGTCTAAAAGGTAAAGACTTTATGTAAAACTCTCTATATAGCAACAGAATGGTGAAGAGGAACACCAGAATTTTTTGACATCTGTTCGCTATAGCATTTTACTTTTTCAGGAAAAGGCAAACCTTTGACAATACTGATTGATCTCAAAAAAGCAAACAAGTGAAAATCATTAACGCTTAAAGAACCTAAAAAGAAGTTCTGCTTTTCCTCAATCCAGGACTCTAAAATTTCCAACTCTTCTCGCATTTTCTCAACAAGTACTCCTGTATTCTCTAAGAGAGATTTAAAGGGATCAATATGACTCTCTTTTCTTCTTTGAAAATAATCTCTTGCTGATTGGGTTTCAAACTCCTCCAAGGGAGCCTGCACCCAACGAGGCATAGCCAAATTATAATGGAGTCTAAGATTTTTATTGAACCAGGAAGTCAGCCTGTCATCCTCTTCCCATGATACCATAGGCTGGCCATCTTTTTTATCAATATAAGAAATAATATCCAAACTCTCAGGCATAAACTTCCCTTTTTCAAACTCCAAAATAGGCACCATTTTTTTTCCTATCATTGAAATGGGGGTTTTTTCATCATCATCCAAAAGAGTCACTAACTCTACAGAAACTTTCTTAAAGGGGAAAATCATACGGGCTTTCACACAAAAGGGACAGTGATCATAAATATACAATTTCATAACAATCCAGTTTAATCACACATTACAGACTTTGTATAGTTTTATTTATACATGATGAATTTTTTTCTCTCTGTTTTCCACTGGGATTCTTCACTGAATAAAAATTCATCCCAAATTTTTATAGAGGCAGAGCTATCTTCCACCCAATTTTGAAACTCCCTGCTTCCACTGATAATATCAATAGGATCCAATTTATATTCATATTCATAAGGAGGATTAGACTTCCACAAAAAAGAAGGGTGAACCTGTCGGAAAGCCTTTAAAAAAAGACTTATCAACCGATAGGGGCGAAAAGAGCCTTTTTTAGCCCAGGATTTTTCCAAATGGATTTGAAAACCTGAACAGGTATTTTTTTTAAATTTATCAAAAGCCGGTTCAAATTCTATCTCTCTTAAAAAACAACCTTTCAAAAACAGATGTCCTTTATCTTGCATAAACTGTTTAATTTTCGCTGTATTCATATTGGGCCGTCCAAAAATTTCAAGAGGTTTTGTTGTGCCTCTGCCTTCAGAAATTCGTGTTCCCTCTAATAAGACTGTCCCAGGATAACATTTAGCACAGGAAACCCCTGTCATATTAGGGCTTGGCAAAGGCCAGGGTTTTCTCTCACTCCAAGGTTTATCTGGTTGATAAGCCTTCATCCAAACAATTTGCATATCTATTTTTAATTTTCTAATCTCCTTATACCAAAGAGCTAATTCTCCTATTGTCAAACCATGACTCATTGGCAGAGGGGCCAAGCCTACAAAACTTTTAAATTGTTCATCTAACAAATTCCCCTCAACATAACGCCCAAGAGGATTAGGGCGATCCAAAACAATAAGACTTTTTCCAGCTTTTTCACAATCCTCCATCATATAAAACAAAGTGGTAAGATAAGTATAAATTCTGCAACCAACATCCTGAAGATCAAAAAGCAAAACATCAAAAGTTTTTTTCATCTCAGTGTTTAATTGCCGGTTCTTTTCAGAATAAAGGCTGTAAAGTTTTATACCTTTATATACGCTGTCCTTTGTAGCAACCATATTGGCTTGCTTTGTTGAAAAAAAACCATGCTGGGGACTAAACAAACTTGTTAATTGGATTTCTTTTTTCTGTAAAAGAAGAGACAATATCAAATGGCCTCTTTTATCAACACTGGCTGAATGACCAAGATAAGCCACTCTTTTATTTTTAAGCTTTTTGACCCATTTAAAATCGTTTAACAAAACTTCCGCGCCAGTTAACATAAATTGATTATTTCATGGTAAAAAAAATCATACAAGATTCTTTTTATATGGACAGCCTTTGATTTCTTATTTCTGATACTGTTCTGTTTTGATTTTTTAGTCACCATTCTTTTTATATGAATAGCCTTCCAGTTTAATAAAATACAAAACCCCTAAGTTTCAAAAAAGAATATCTTTCAAGCATTTATTTGATCTAAGAGACTTGGCTTTTTGTTGTTTTTGAAACTGCTTTAGTTTTTTTTCCAAAGAATTATCGTGAAAGGCTAAAAAACGAAGAGCCAAAAGAGCCGCATTGTAACTGTTATCTATAGCCACTGTAGCGACAGGAACTCCTTTAGGCATTTGAGTCATAGATAAAAGAGAATCCAAACCTTTCAATTTTTTTAAGGCAATGGGAACCCCTATTACCGGCAGTGTTGTTGATGAAGCCAGCATCCCTGGCAAATGAGCAGCTCCTCCAGCTCCGGCTATAATGATCTTAATTCCTCTGGATGAAGCTTTAAGAGCATATTCCTGCATAAATTCAGGGGTTCTATGGGCAGAAACAATTTTAACCTCCACAGAGACTTTCCAATCCTGTAATAGTTTTATAGCGGGCTTCATTATTTTTAAATCAGAAGTACTGCCCATAACAACAGCCACCTCTTTTTTTCTAGGCATAAATCCTCCTGTTATTCAGCATAACCTGCTTTTACATTAAAGAAAAGTGTTTGAAAAAAAGATTTGATTCCACTGAAATCACACTGATCAAGTTTGAGCTTTGTGGTTTTTAGACTTTGTTAAATTAAACAGGCAAATCTTGCTTTTTTCAATCGCTTTCTTATA
This sequence comes from Bdellovibrionales bacterium, assembly GCA_965116175.1. Taxonomy (GTDB): domain Bacteria; phylum Bdellovibrionota; class Bdellovibrionia; order Bdellovibrionales; family UBA1609; genus JACOND01. Next base: position 1,665,923 of record OZ220490.1, read on the forward strand.
CTATATAAAATTATGGTTTTTCAAATAGCTTTTGGATATTTTATTTTAAACTTTTATCCTGATTTTTTTGTTTCACAAATAAAAAATACTGCCAATGAACCAACAGACAAAACTTTTAGCGCTCACATTGAGGTTTTAAACAGCTCTATAAAATCTCAACCTTCCCAATCCTCCTCTCTGCCTTCCAAGAAATTAATAAAAACCCGCCCAACAAATAAAATAAAGTCTCTTGAAGATCTGAATGAGAAAAAAAATCCTTTGGAGATTCACAACAAAGCGCTCAATCTTTTAAAAAATTATCAAAAAGAGGAAGCGCTGCTTTTATTGAAAAGGAACTTTTATCAAAACTTCTTTTTACCCTCTTATTTCATCCTTTCTCATTTGGAAGTTTCCATTTTCTTTTCCCCCTTTTTATGGCATATTGGTCTTATCTTTTTTGCTTTTATTTGCTTGTTTCTTTTACTTTTATCTTTTAATGATCCGGCTTCCTTTCATCCTAAATTCCTTTTTTTCTTTTTGACCTTGGGATTTGTTCTTTCTTCTTCTGAATCTCTTCTATTAAAAAAAAGGGTAAGCTCTTCTCAAGAAATGGACTTAAGGACTGCACCATTCATAAAAGCCCCTATTATAAGAAGTTTAAGCCCTAATTCAGATCTCATTGTCTTAAAACAAACAGGGGACTGGCTGGCTGTGCAGGGTGAAAATAACCAAATAGGTTGGCTTGAAAAACAGAAGGTTTTTCAAATCTTTTAAAAAAATCTTGCTTTGCAGGAGCCTTACCTTTAAAAAGCTAGTAAGAGTAAAAAATATGTTGCTAAAATAAGGAGGAACATAAATGTTAGAATTTTTATTTGATAATTTTTTCAAAAAGGAAGAAGAGGGAGAGCTTAAATTTATTAAAAAATGTCCTTTATTTTCTGAACTGACAAAAAAAGAATTGGCTTTTTTAAAAGAGCTTCTTCACCCAAGAATCTATTCTGATGGAGAGATTGTCTTTAAGCCCTCCTCAGGGATGGGAATGTATATTGTTATTAAAGGCCGAATTAATATCCTTCAAGGCACCCCTTCTGCACAAGAAGAGCCTTCCCTTATTTCATCTTTAAAAGAAGGGGATTTTTTTGGTGAACTGGCCTTGGTTTATAAAGGGGCTTACCGAAATATGTTTGCTCAATCTGCCTGTGATTCCAGACTTTTTGGTTTTTTTCAACCCGATCTTGATTTGATCCTAGAAAACCATCCTTTAATGGGAATTAAAATTTTAAAAAAAATAAGCGAAATTTTAAGCCATAGGCTCCAAAAAGCGGAACAAAAAATTTTACAAGCTCATTCTTCTTAAACGATGCTATCTTCTGTAGAAAAAAGAAATCGAATCCGACGATTAAATTTTTTTCGTCTGACATTTTTTTTGATTATCTTTTCTTTTCTAATATCCGCTCTTTTTATCATCAAAGGACTCTTTATCACCCTTCTATTGGCCTTTATTATGAGCTTTATCCTTCTTCCACCTGTAAACGCTTTATGCCGATGGGGAATTTCCAGAAAATTGGCCGTGCCATTGGTGTTTTTCAGTTTTTTATCAAGCTTGGGAGGACTTGCTTTTTGGTCTCTCCCTTTTCTCTCAAAACAATTTAATAAACTTCAAGAGGAATTTCCCGCCTATATTGAACAAATATCAGTTTTGATAAGCAATTGGCAAAATCATTTAAAGAATAATTTTTTCTTCTTAAAAGACTTTAATTTATCGGAACGGTTTATACAGGTTTTTTCATCTCTCGGGGAAACTTTTTTACAAGATTTACCTTCAACCATTACTCAATCATTCACCATTTTACTTTTAGCTCCTTTTTTTGCTTTTTTTATGATGAAAAGCCGTCTTGGCTTAACAAGAAATCTTTATCCCCTTGTTCCCAATCATGTCTTTGAAATGTTTTTAAGCCTTCACTATAAAATTAACAAACAGATTGGTGTTTTTATACGAGGGCGAATTTTGGAAGCAGCTATTGTAGGTTTAATTGTGGGGACAGGTCTCGTAATATTGGATTTTCCTTTTGCCATTTTATTAGGAAGCTTTGCCAGCTTGACTAACCTTATACCCTATATTGGCCCCATTATAGGAAGCATTCCTGTTTTATTGGTTGCCTTGGTCAATGACTATGAAACCAGTCACATTCTCCTTGTGATGGGCTTATTCTTTTTTACACAAGTGATTGACTCCATGGTCTTAGTTCCTATCTTATTAGCCCGTATTGTAAATTTACATCCTCTTACAGTGATTGTTATTATAATTGCAGGAGCCCAGTTTATGGGCATTTTAGGCATGATCATTAGTATTCCTTTGGTAAACGCGGTTAAGGTTTCAATTATGGCCGTTTATCAACATATTACAGATAATATTTGAACTTAAGTTTTTGAATTTCCTTTTCAGGAAGTAAAGCCGTTTTCCCAATAGCTTCTGAAAGACAAAGAATTTTACAAGAATGTTCCAACTGTTCCATTAGCAAACAAGCCGCTTCCAAGTTTTTTCCCCAAACGACAGCTCCATGATGAGCAAGAATAAGAGCTTTGCTTTTTTGAACAAAGGGCTTTAAAGATTCCCCCAACTTCTGAGTTCCCGGACTCACATAGGGAACAAAAGGCACCTCGCCTAAGGCTATAATAATTTCCGGAAGAGCTGGAGGAAGAGTTTTCCAATCTGATCTTGCCAAGCTCAAAGCAATGGCTGAAGGAGGATGGGCGTGGACAATAGCTTGCGCTTTCGGCTGATATTTATAAATAGACAAATGCATATACTTTTCTGTAGAAGCCTGTCCTTTTAAAGCTTTTCCTTTAGGGTCTATGATACACAGATTCTCTTCTTTAATTTCTGATTTGTTTGCTCCTGAGGGAGTTATAAAGATTTGCTCCCCCCTTTTTTCACTAATATTGCCATCACTGCCTGCAATAAGATTTTTTTCATATAATCTTTGGCAAACTAAAGAGATTTTATTAAGCATAACTCACTCGTAAAAATAATATTATATTTTTTTCACTCTATTCAAATTTACAGTTTTCTCACTTTTGAAACTTTATACTGATCAGATCAAATTCAAATAAAAGAAATATTATAGCCTCTCCTGTTTTAAACTAAGCCAACCGTTTTTTTAACCTCTCTTAAAAAAGCCTCCGCTATAGTTCTGGCTTTTCCAGCCCCTTGTTTTAATATCTTTTCCAACTCCAAAGGATGGCTTATATAATGATTATAAGCCTCCCTTTTGTCTTTAAAATAAGACTCTAATGTCTCAAATAAAACATCTTTTGCCTCACCCCAGCTAATTCCTCTGGTATAACTTTGTTTCAATAATTGAATTTCTTCCTCTGAAGCAAAATGCTTGAATATTTCAAAAATTAAACATTTATTTGTGTCTTTTGGTTCTCTCTCAGGTGTTGAATCTGTTTTAATTTTTCTAACAATTTTTTGAAGTTTACTGCTCTCCAAAAACAAAGGAATTTCATTGTTATAGCTTTTACTCATTTTTTGGCCATCAATGCCTGGCAAGGTTTTGCCTTCCAAAACAAGAGCTTTTGGGATTGCTAAAATGTCTGTATTATAACTGCGATTAAATTTTTGCGCTATATCTCTAATCATTTCTAAATGCTGAACTTGATCCTGACCTACCGGGACCTGTTCAGGTGAAAACAGCAAGACATCTGCACCCATTAAAACAGGATAATTATAAAGCCCCATGTTTATCTTATCATCCAAGTCCTTTTTCCCTATTTGCAAATTTTGATCCCGTTTGGATTTGTAAGAATGGGCTCTATTCATTAAACCCTTGGGAGTAACGCAGGATAAAATCCAATTTAATTCAAAAATTTCCGGAATGTCTGATTGACGGTAGAAAACAGACCTTTCCAAATCTAATCCACAAGCTAACCAACTGGCAGTCACTTTATATACAGAATCCTTCAGGTCCTTTGGTGGAGGTGTAGAGGTTAAAGAATGACTATCAGCTATAAAAAGACAGGCTGAAACACCTTTGTCACATACAATATCCAAAGCGGGTTTCATAGCCCCCACATAATTTCCAAGATGAGGGTTTCCTGTAGGTTTGATACCTGTAAGAATTGCCGGTTTCACTTATATATCCATTTTGTTTGAAGTTTTTTTACATTCAAATAAAACTATAACCTATCGTCAATTAAATTGTATTTATAATTATACCAATCCTGTTTGAAAATTCAGGATTTTATAGAGAAGAGAATACACACAAAAACTCAAACCCGATCAGTATAAGCCGTTATTTAAAACCCATGCTTTTTAGCACCCTCTGTTAGTTTAACAAGTCCATAGGGATAAGAGGTTTTGAAATTTCATCAAATAGTTTTTCCTCTAAATCATTTGAACAAATATTTAAAGAAGGATAGCCTAACCTACCAGCCCAATTCTTTAGTTTAGGAGAAGCAGATGATACATGTTGAAGGTTTATGAGACAGTCAGGAGAATCTGGGGGCAATATTACAGGAATAATTTTTACCCTTTTTTTGGAGCCAAAAAAAGAATTAATAGCCTCTAGCTTTTCATCAGGTAAATGCTCTATATCTAGATCATGAATAGTGAAAAGCACATAAACAATTACTGAATCTTTCCGAAAAAAAGAACCCCCCTGTTCTGAATCGCTTTGGCTTCCATACCTCATAGAAAGAGACATGGATAAATAAGGATAAGAATCATGATTTTTTTGTTCTGGGGCATCATAAGAGTTTTTTTTATCTTCCAGTTTCAAAGTACGGGTAAAAATCTCGTTATAATTTTCAACATATTTTGTCATATAATTTATTTTTGAAAAATTTATTTTCTCTTCTTTATATTCAAAAGGAAGGAATTTTCCATTTGCAAATTTATCCTCATCTCCCAAAAACCCTTCAGGAATACAATCAATAGCTTTTTTTATTCCGAAAATAAACAAGAAAGGTATTTCCAATAAAGCTGCAAAAACAGTATTAAGCAGATCATCAGAGGAAAGGCAGCTTTCTTCTGCATTTTTATCAATCTTTGCTTCTTTAATTTTATTTTTACCAACTGACATATCTGTATAAGCAAACCGCCATTCATAATCCTGAAAGCGATTCAAAAAATCCGAACTAAAAAGACCCTTACGGTAAAATGGCTCCATTTTCGGATGAGTATCCAACACAAAAACTAAATCCAGTTTCTCACTTACAAAAGAATCTATAAAACGCTCTTGGTCATGATAAGTAAAGACATTTCCATTACCTGCATAAAAATAAGGGTAAACTTCTATCTCTTTAAGGAGCATAGGCTGACAAGAAATTATGAACATAAAAGTCAAAAAAAAACGCACAAAAAATGCCATAAAAACCTCAAAACCTAAAATAATATCGGTTTTTACGAGGTTTAAACTTAAAAAATTACTACAAGACTTTGGTCCAGACTTTTTATAGAAGAGAAAGCCATTCGCAGAACAAAAGAAATATTTATTTTAAGACATATCAAATATTGTCAAACAATTTGATTTTTACTTTTTGCCTCTGAAGCTCTATCCATGAATTAAGTAATCTTGAAGCTTTATCAAATCTTCGTCTTAAGAAACTTTCTAATTGCTGATCCTGGGGGCTTATGTTTCCTTTTTTAAAGGAAAGCACATCAACTATATAGAGCTTCTCTGTCTGGCGAATCAATTTTGGGATAATTCCTTTATGGGGAAGATGGCTTATCACAACCTCCATAAGATTTTGATTCTGGGTTATAGAAGCGTTGGAGCCTGAAACAACAGAAAAGACTCCTGTTTTTTCCCAAGAGACTTTGTGTTTTTTTAAAAATCTATCAATTTGTTGAATATTTCCAGCCTTTACAAAAGGCTCCAGTATTTCCTCTTCAATATCAAATGAATTGAGCAAAACATAACGGAAATTTACTTTATAAATGTGTCTCTGTGTCTTTTTTTCTCGTTCCACATTATTTAAAATTATAGATTTTTTAAAAAGGTTAACCCAATTTTGCACCATTTTATCTTTACGGACTCTGTCTTCAAAACGGGAAGGCTGTAACCGTTGACTTTTCAGAAAATTAAGGTATCTGGAATACAAGAAATGTCCATTTTCCTGAAAACTGGGAAAAGAGCGAATTTCAGAACGAAGCTCTTTATCACTTACAAAAAAACCGGCTTTCTGAGCGCCTTGAATCAGCAGATACTTTCTAATTATTTCTATTTTAGTAGTTTGTTTAATTTCTTCCTGAATTTTTAAGAGAGACTGATCATCAGCCTGCTCCAGACGGCTTTGATAACTTTGTTTTACAATTTCCTCCATTCGTCTAAATTCCCTGGTGCGAATAGGCTCATTGCCCACATAAGCTACAACTCCTTCCCCGGCAATTTTTGGACCTCCAGGAATCAAAAAAACAAAGATCAGACAGATAGCTCCAAAAAGAAAATAGGAAAAAAACTTCTTGGCCTTTCCCTCTTTAAGAGAGCGGCCAGGTCTTCTCAATTTATCAAACATAAAAAACATCCTCCCCTTTAAAGTGACTGCTTGGAATAAAAATAAATTTTTGTTAGATTAACAGATGTCAACAGCATTTCCTATGAATATTTTTAATAGAAAAAAAAGATTTTTAATTGTTTTAATCATTCTGATTCTAGGGATGATTTGCCTTCAAATACTTTATAAAAAAACAAAAAAGCCTCATATAAATCAACATTCTTTTTTTCTGTTTTCTGAAATTCAGACAATGAGTGTCAATCTTCACAATGGTGTTTCCGACCTGATGAAAAAATACATTTTTCTTCTCAATCTTAATGAAAAAAACAAACAGCTTATGATGCAAAATAACAAATTGAAAGCTCAACAGCAAAGGTTTGGGGAAATTCTTAAAGAAAATGAAAGATTAAAAAAACTCATCCACTTTCCTTTAAATAAAGGATTAACCCTCTTGCCAGCACAAGTTGTAGGAACAGACTTCTTATCAAAAAATGAACTTCTGACAATTAACAAAGGAAGCCAGCATGGGGTTAAAAAATCTATGGGGGTTCTACATCCCGATGGGGTTATTGGCTATATTTTCAGAGTCAGTCCTAATTCCTCTCAAGTGATCTCCCTTCTCAGCCCCCTTTCCTCTCTTCCGGCCCGTAACAGCAGAAGCCGATGGGCTGGCCTTATTGAAGGCTATAGTACAGACCTGTTGCTTTTTAATTATCTGGATAAAGAAAAATCGGATACAGAACTGTCAAATACAAATTATAAACATTTGAAGCCGGGGGATAAAATTGTCACTATAAAATCTGAACAATTTCCTTCCGGTTTATTGGTGGGGCACATTCTTTCATTGAAACAACCTTCAAAAGATCTCAATCCCAAAATTTATATAAGGCCTGTTGTTAAATTTCATTCTTTAGAAGAAGTGTTGGTTATTTTAGGTTTTACGAAAAATCAGCCTCAAAAACAAAATCTACAACAACAAAAATCTCTTCAAAGAGGAAACCAAAATAATGAAACCAAAATTTAACAGCCCTTTTTTATTTTGGATTATTTTTTTAATGCTTTTGAGTTCGGGTTTGATTTTTCAAACCTCTTTACTGCCCAGCGGAGAAAAATACAATTATATCCCTTATCTGACCTTACCTGTGATTGTATTTTTTTTTCTACATCAAAACAACTTTCCCTCACTTTTTCTTCTTCTTTTTATGAGCTTCCTGTCAGGAGCGTTTTTCCCTTTGCCTTTTTCTTCTCTCTTTTTTCTTTATTTTTCATGTTTTTTTATCATTTTTCTTATTAAAGGCTTATTCTTTTTTAAATCCCCTTTTCTGTTTTTTGCCTTGGTCTTTATAGTCAGCTTGATTTTTCCCTATCTTGTTGATCTGATTTATGATTTCTCAATAAACGATTTTTCCTTTTCTACAAATTTGTTTTATTTTGTAAAAGCTGTTATGACCCTTTTTTTGTCTTTTTTACTTTTCCCTATTTTAAAAACACAACTTAAAAAAACAGAAGGATTTTAATAACCATGGATCAAAAACAGGAAATAGAAATAAAATCCCAATCCTCTAAATTTTTGTTTCTTATTCTTTTTACAGGGATTTTATTTATTGTCTTGCTTACAAAGATTTTTTTTCTGCAAATTTATCAAGGAGAAAAATTAAAAAAGTTTTCTGACAGTAATCGTTTTAAGAAACAGCTTCTTATTGCTCCAAGAGGTCTTATACTAGACAGGCAGGGAAAAATTCTTGCAGGCAATAAAAAAACGGCTCAAGTGATTGTTCACCTTAATCAAAATCGCTCCATAGATCAAAGTTTAAAAAAAGTATCCAAGATTATTCAAACACCTATAAAAAAAATAAAGCAAACTATAAAAAAAGGTGTCAAACAAAATGGACCTTTTCATCCTGTTGTCTTGAAAGAAGATCTTTCTTTAATGGAGATTCATAAATTGAAACAGCTGTACTGGGATCATCCAGAAATACAAGTCAGAACCATTGAAAAAAGAGTTTACCCTCTAAAAGAAAATGGAAGTCAGATTTTAGGTTTTATTGGTCCTTTATCTAAAAAAGAAATACAAAATTTGAAACAGCAAAAAAGGTTTTTTCATTTTGGGGACATCACTGGAAAAAGTGGACTGGAAAAAATTTACAATGAAGAGTTAAAGGGACAAAATGGGTTTTCAATGGTTGAAGTGGATGCCCAAAACCGTGTTTCAGGAGAAGATACTTCTTATTTTTTTAATTTCTTAAAAATTGAATCAAAAAAAGGAAAAGATCTTACCCTTACGATAGATGCAAATTTACAAAGCTTTGTCTTAAAAGCCATGAAACGAAATGATTCCATTGGTCCAAGAACAGGAGCTGTCATTGTAATGAAAACCAATGGAGAAATTTTGGCTATGCTGAGCAAGCCTGGCTTTGATCCCAATCTATTAAATACTTATATGAGCAAAACTGTATGGGAAAATTGGACTGAAAAAAATTCTAAAGTTTTTATCAATAAAAGCCTGCAGGAACACTATTCTCCTGGTTCAGTGTTCAAACCTTTTATAGCTTTAGCAGCTCTGGAAGAAGGCATTATAACAAAAGACTCATTAATAAACTCTCCTGGAACTTTTAAAGTTGGACAGAGAGTTTATCATGATCACAACCCTTTAGGGCATGGAAAAATTAATGTGATTAAAGCCCTTGAAAAATCCGCCAATACATTTTTTTATCAAATAGCTGATCAAATAGGGATTGATAAAATTTACAACTATGCCCGGCTATTTGGTTTTGGACAAAAAACCCTTATTAAACTGCCCTCTGAAAGCCCAGGGCTTTTACCTCACTCCTCATGGAAAGAAAAAATCTATGGTAAAAAATGGCATAGAGGGGATACCATTAACATTTCCATCGGACAGGGGGCTATTATCACCACTCTTTTACAGCTCACTGTAGCTTACAATGCTATAGCCACTCAAGGATTAATGATAAAGCCTTTTCTTATCAAAAAGGAGTCTAATGGAAAGATAAATAAGCCTGTTATTTTAGACAGTCTGACAGATCGAATTCAAAGAGGCCATTTTAATACTGTTAAGGAAGGCTTAAAAAAAGTAATTGAAGGAACGCAAGGAACAGCCCGCTGGTATAAGCTTCCTTCTATTTCTTTTTCAGGTAAAACAGGAACAGCTCAAGTGATTACCCTTTCTGCCAAGAAGATTCATAAAGACTGTAAATATCTTCCTGAAAAATACAGACACCATGGTTGGTTTTTAAGTTTTGCACCCAGTGAAAAGCCGGAAATTGTTGTAGCTGTATTCACAGAAAATTCTTGCTCTGGTTCCTCCGGATCAGCTCCTATTGCCAGAGACATTATTAAATACTACATTGAAGAAACAAAAAAAGAAGAATGAAATTTCTATCCCTTTTTTTCAAGCAGATAAAAAAAATAAATTTTTATTTTTTATTGTGCATTGTTATGTTACAAGCTTTAGGTCTCATTTCTCTTTACAGCGCTGCTTATGGAGCTGATGGAGAAAAAATATTTCTTTTTAAGCAACAGATTATTTGGCTTCTAGTAGGTTGGGTTGTTTTTATTACAATTTGCTACAGCAAAACTCATTTTATTTCAAAAACTATATGGCCTTTATTTTTAATCAACATTTTCTGTTTAATTCTTGTTTTTTTCTTTGGAAAAGAAGTATACAACGCCAAAAGATGGTTGGATTTAATTGTATTCCATTATCAACCCTCTGAAACCTTAAAGTTCATTTTGACTCTTGTTATTACTAAAAAACTATCACAAAGACAGTTTGGACAAGCATTAACTTTTAAGGATTTACTCAAGCTTTCTATTTTAATAGTTCCCCCAGTGTTTTTAATTTTTTTTCAACCAGATTTAGGCACAGCAGGAATGATTTTGATAATTGTTTCAAACATCATTCTATTTAATGGAATAGAAAGAAAAACTTTAATAAGCTTCATCCTGATTTTTTCAGTTAGCATACCCCTTTGTTGGATTTTTCTTTTAAAACCTTATCAGAAATCACGGGTAACCAGTTTTATAAATCCAGGAGAGGATCCTCAGGGGACCGGTTACAATGTGATTCAATCTAAAATTGCTATTGGAAGCGGACAGCTTCTCGGCAAAGGCTTTAAACAGGGAACTCAAAATAAGCTGCAGTTTCTTCCTGAGCGACATACCGATTTTATTTTTAGTGTTCTTAGTGAGGAATATGGTTTTTTAGGGGGCAGTTTAACTTTGATACTATTTTTCATTTTAATATCTTTTATGTTTAGACTGGCCAGTCATTCAAGGGATCGCCTCAGCTGTTATTTTTGTATTGGAGCTGGAGTTTTCTTTCTATGGCATGTTATTTTAAATTTAGCTATGACTGTGGGGCTTTTTCCTGTAGTGGGTATTCCTTTGCCTTTACTGTCCTATGGAGGATCTCATACATTAACATCCATGGCTTTTTTAGGTCTGGTTGCTTCAGTTCATAGGAAAAAGGATTTATTTTGAAAAGACAGGTCTAACTTGATTTTTTAAGTAAAAATTTAAGAATCTTATTATTGTTTCTTTGTTTCAAATTTGTAAGTTTTGATTTGAGAAGTATTAATTCTTTTTTTGCTGATAAAAATTCCTTCTCTATTTTTAGACATTTTCCAAAAAGCTCCTCAGCTTTCTCATACTGTCCTGCTTTGACACAAAAAAGCCCCTTAACATACCAAAAGAGGGGAGATGTCCTAAGACTGATAGGACAGGCATTTATAGCCTTACTCATTTGTGTTGCCTTATCACGATTTTCAAATGAGCTGTCGCCGTTCAATTTAAGTTTTGCCCATAAGATATAAAGCACTGTATTTCCTGGTGTATGTTTATAATTCACAATTTGCTCCAAAACTTCAATGCCCTCTCTATACAATCCTGATTTTACTTTTGTTAAGCCTTTCTCATAAGATTCCATGATTTTTACAAAATCCTCTTCCTTTTGCACCCTCATATATTCTGCTCTTTTTTGTTCACTTTTTAAAATGCCATAACTTTCAGTAATTTTATACAAAGCCTGCTGAATTTTTTCTTTTAAATTTTCTCCGGCATTTACAGACCATTTATTAATTGTTTTCACAAGCTGTTGATAACTATGCCTTGCTTCCGCAGAAGAGGCCCCCCAAGAGAGATCAAGAATAGCAAATAGGTCTTTGGAATCCTTTGTTATAATATTATCTAAAAAAGCCTCTATTTTTTTAATATTTACAACCTCTTTCTTGGTTCTTTTTAAATATATTGATTTTGTTAAAAGCCCAAAATACAAAAGCTGTAAAGTGTGATCTCCATTCATGGAGGAGTTTATTATATCTTCTATAGAGCTATTGTTATTTAAGTTTTTAAAAAATTTATTATAGTCCTGCAAAAATTTTTGATGTATAAGCGCTTTATTAACAGCTAAGGATTTTTGAATGGTTGCTTTTACTTCCAGAAAAAGCTTTAAAAAAAAATTTTTATCCATTTCTGTTTGCAGGCTGTCTGCAAGCCACTCTATAAAATCAGTTTCATTGAAATCAATATCTGCTGCTTCAATATTTTCAAAAGATTCCTTCTGCATATCCAATGTAAATGAAGAATGGGACATAATTTCAGACAGTCGTATTTTAACCTGTTCCTTTAATATAACACTTAACATATAGGGACTTAGTAAATTTTTTTCTACAAGTTTTTCTCCCAACATTTTGTTGGATTCTTTATTTTCCAACAAAGTTTTTATATCTTTCTGCAGACAAAGACCATGCTCCACTAAAAGAGCTCCAAAAAAAGATTTTTTACTGTTTGAAGACATTTTAATAATATTGCCTTTGTAAAAATCAATGCAGCTTTGATTATTTCTGTTTGTGTTAATTCGCAAATGTCCTGTAAATTTTTTGGAATGAGCGAGAAAAACGACAAAAATAAGCTCTTTTGAATCAAAAGTTTTATTTTGAGGCAAATAAAAGTTTGAGGGCTTTGAGTAAGAATTTGGTTCAAAAAAAGATTCAAAAATAGAGGTTTCTTGTTTATCGGATTTTGAAATTTGAATTGTCCCTAGAAAGTCTAAAAAGGATTTTTCATCAATAGGCTTTTTAAAAAAAACACAATGATTTTTTAAATTTTTCGGAATTTTTTTTGAGACAGAGTTTTCATTAGCAATACCGCTTATAAGAATTATTTTTGAAATGGAAAGATTTTTTTCTTTTGATAGAATATTTAATACTTCAAATCCTTCTTTATCAGGCAGAAGAATATCCAAAATAAGAAGATCAATAGAGTTTTCTTTTAAAAAAGCAGAAGCTGAATTCCAGGAATAGCTTATATGCCCTACCCAACCCTCTTCTGATAAAAGCTCCTTTAGGGAATGGGCCTGGGATGAATTATCCTCCAAAATTAATGCTTTCATAAAAAAGTTATCGGCTTAGACATCAAAAAGCTAAAGCTTTAAGGCAATACAGGTGGGGAGTGGTTTTGCCAGTTTAAACAAAAGCTATGCCCAGATTGAAAGGATAAGCCAGCAAATTCATCTGAAAAGTCATGATCGGCGCCATAAGATACAAAAATGAGACCCTGTAAACCCGGATTAGTTTGTAAAAAATTCAACACCTCTTTCCTTAACTCCTGTTCTCTAAAATCAAAGATCCAATATTCCTGCCCCTGTATTACTCCTCCCTGGTGTGTTTGACCTTTCACTAAATCAAAAGAGCCTTTAGAAATAACCTTATATAATCTATCAATTTTTCCCAAAAGATATAAGGTTCGGGGAGCTCCTGTATTAAAAATAAATTGTTTTTGTTCAGGACTTAAATATTCATACTTGTCTGGAATGTTATTGCCAAATAGATGCCGCGCTCTTTGAAATCTCTCCACTAAAAAAAATTCTTTACCATCAATCCTTGTATAACTTTGAGTAGGGGAGACAGAGCCTGAAGATAACATTTGAAAATACTGACTATCATAACCATCTACAGTAATTCTTTCATCAAAAACAAAGATTGGCCTTCGGGAGCCTTTATAAGCTAAAATGGTGTGAAGGAGTTGAAATTCAGACTGAGTAATGTTTTCTCTTTCCTGTGGGCTAAGATAACCTGATGTAAAATGATACAAAGGAAAATGAACAATGGAGTAATGAGGATCAAAAATACATGTCCTAAGATGAGGGTTATGTAGACTCAAAGGCTGAGAAGATACATTATAAAAGGTTCCTGCTGAATACCCCCCTATTTGGCAGTTTACAGCCGTAAAAGAAAAGAAAAGAAATAAGAAATATATATGGCGGTATGTCATTATTCTTACAAGTGTTAAAAACATTCACCTTGTTATAAAAATTCTTATGATTTACAAAGCTTTCAAAAGCTTATCGGTTTGAAAATTTGTTTCCATAAAAAATGTTCTGACCCCCCATTTCAACTAGACAACCTGATCCATCAATTTCTCTACAGGACTTTTCATACCCATAAAAAAATTATGGTTTTCTGACTTGATTATATTGGACATAATGTTTTTTCCTATACCGATCCTACTTAAGTTTTGATTTTATAAAAAATACAGAACTTTTAATCAGCATGGGTTGAGTTTCTGCATAGACTTTAAGTTCAAAGTCCAAGATTTAGAGGGTTTTTCTCTCTTTTCAACTTTTCCAAGATCAATTATCTCTTCTGAAGGAAAAAATTTTAATAACGCTTCCTTATGTTTGACTATAAGAATAATTCCTAATCCACAATTAAAAACTTTTAACATCTCCTTCCAGGAAAGATTAGCGCGCTTTTTAACATCCAAGAAACAGGAAGGAACAGACCAGGGCGATAATTTAGCCTGCAAGCCAGAAGGAAGAACACGGGACAGATTATCTAAACCTCCTCCTGTAACATGAGCCATAACTTTCAAGCCGTGAATCCTATCCAGGTAGGGGCTTAAAAAAGTATAAAGTCTTGTGGGCTGTAAAAGAGTCTTTTTATATTTCTTTAGATCAGCAGGAGATTTATATATTTTCCGCAAAAGAGAATAACCATTACTATGAAATCCAGAGCTTTTAAAAGCCACAATGTCATCTGCTGCCCGCACCTTTTGAGCCTTTAATATCTTTGATCTTTCAACCACTCCAACACAAAAACCAGCACAATCAGCTTCGGAATCTTTATACAATCCAGGAATTTCTGCTGTTTCTCCACCCAATAGGGGGCACAAAGCTTCCTGACAAGCCTTTTCCAAACCTTTAAGAAAAGACCGGGCTTGGGAAACATTCAGTTTTTCGCAAGCATAATAATCAAGAAAGAAAAGAGGTTTGGCTCCTGTACAAATGAGATCATTCACACACATAGCTACCAAATCCTGACCAACACCCTCCCACTCACGAAAATAACTGGCTAGTTTAATTTTACTGCCTACTCCATCTGTAGAGGCCGCTAAAACCGGATTTTTGTATTGAGCTAGTGGAAAAGGCTGTAAACAAGCATAATCACTGCCTAAAGGATGTAAAGATACTGAAGTCTTTTGTTTGATCCACCGGACCAGATTATTTGCTTTTTTTATATCAACACCTGCTTTTTTATAACTTGTTTTCATACTTTGCCTCTGAACCAACCCCTACTATAATATTTTGCCAATATGAACAAATTATACTGGATTTTGTTTGAATTCTTATGCTGTTATCATTTTTAACCGATGGGTAAAATTTAACAAAACATAAAAATTGCAAAACTTAAACAAGTTTTTAAGGTTTTAAATAAAATCAATGTCTCTATCAAAGATAAAACTTATAACTGGACTTTAGATGAGATATTTCAAAACTTAATAAAGCCCCCTTATTTTAACTCTCAGCCCTTGCCAAAAAAAATCCGATAAAACAGATAATGAAACGCTTTGTATTTATTTGTTTTTTATTGGCTTTTCAACCTGTCTTTGCTGAAAAAGACTTTTTTTATGGGGAAAACCGCTTTCTTTTAGCCCAAAATGATACTTATAAAACCTTTGATCCCTTTATTGATTATGGGGAGTTTCAAGATAATGTCACAGAAGAAGAAAGCATCATTTTTTTTCAAACAGGCCGATCACTTACAATATCCCTCCTGGGAGGTTATGAAGCCATTTCTTTAAATATGAGACAAATCTATGGAGATGCTCCTTTTATCTTTGGACTGACTGTCGGCTTTTTTTTAGATCTCCGGTTTGCTTTCCAAGTGAATGGTTTTCTTCCTTATGGGCATTATGATAGTTTATTAAACACTTCCTCTAAATTTTATCATTATGGCGTAGATCTAAAATATTACTTCAATAGACAATACAATAATAAAAATGCTGATTTTTTCAATCCTTATCTTATCTTTGGACCTTTTTGGGTAAACATAAAATCCAATTTTGCAAAAATTCAACCGCGACAATTAGGAAACACCAATCAAGGCGTAAATCCCATTATTACAAATGAAGAAGCCCAAGCTGCCGGCTCCCACTCAGCTTTTGGAGGAAAAATTGGCCTAGGTTTTGAGCTTCCCTTTATTAAACAAAGTTTTATAGGTTTTGAAGCCTCTTATCTTTATACAAATTTACAACACGAAGCCGAAGATTTAAGTACCTTAACATTACCCCCCCCTAACTATAACCCAAATCAAAGTTTAATAGAAAGACTGCAATTTCCAAACAGGCCAGAGCTTTCAGGCTGGCGGTTTTTTGGAGATCTAGTAAATATAGTGTTTCTGTTAGGTGTCAATTTTTAAATTCAGAATTAAAGTCTTTACAAAATCAAGCCGATAGTCTTATAAATAATAAAAAAGGAGTGCATTATGAAAAAATATTTTTTATTTTCCAATCTGTTTCTTTTGCTTTTTTTTGCCTGTCCTCATACAGCTTTTGCAAAAAAGAAATACCGCTACATTAAAAGAGAACATGGGGTAAGATTTAACTGGAATAATCCTCTAAAACTCTCAGGTGGATTTGCTGGACAAACAGACATAAAAGGGGCTTATACCTATAACTGGATGGGTATGGTGGAATTTGGCCCTTATGTAAGTTTTAATGCTGATATTACACCTTTTAAGGTGAATATGTTTTCTGGAGGAATTCTCGTAGAATACAACATTATAAAAAACAGAGGTAAAAGAAAACTTATTCCAGCCATTGGCATCAAATTAGGGGCTCAACAAGGCTCCAGTATCATAGGTTCTTCAGCGGGATCAGTCAGCGAGTGGAATATGACAGGGGGCGCTCATGGTGCTTTAAAAGCATTTGTGAGCAAGCGCAGTACTTTTGTCATTTCTATAGGTTATCAAGCATCAACACCTTTTGCATCAGCTTTTCAACAAGGAAGCCTATATCACAATATTGATATATCTATGGGTTTTGCCCACTACTTTGACTTTTACTAGGACAGCTTTTAACCCTTGGATAATTTTCAAGTCTTCTTTTTATAAAAAAAAGAAGACTTGATTTCTTTTGGCCATTGAAAAGTTTTTTTTAAATCTTTTTCAGAAAGCTTAATATAAGTTCCTTTAGCCAGTTTATTCATTTTTAACCTGCCAATAGCTGTTCTTCTCAGGTGTTGAACTGTAAAACCAATTTTATTAAACATTAAACGAATTTGTCTTTTTTTTCCTTCACTGATAATGATTTTCACCCAGGCCTTAGCTGAAGACTTTTTGGAAATAATTTTTGCAAAAAGAGCTTTCTTTCTTCCTATAGGAGTGCTTACACCTTTTAAAAGCTTTTTTATATCAGATTCTTTAGGCTTGCCATTAAGTTTAACAAGATATGTTTTGGGAATATTGTTTTTAGGCTGAAGTATTTTATTAGCGAAATCTCCATCATTAGTTAAAATAAGCAAGCCTTCTGAATCCCAATCCAAACGGCCTACAGGAAAAAGTCGTTTTTTGTCATTTTGTATATAATCCATAACTGTAATCCGACCTTTAGGATCCTGATTGGTGGTTAAAACTTTTTGTGGCTTATTAAACATGAAGTAGAAAGGAGAGCTTTTTTTAACATATACCCGATGTTTTTTAATTCTCACAATATCTTTATCAATATCCACAAACACAGCCAAATCAGATATCCTTTTGCCATTTATAAAAACATCCCCTTTTTTAATAATTTCTTCTGCTTTTCTACGGGAAACTCCTCCCCATTTTGCAAGAAATTTATTTAACCTTAAAAGATTTTTATTGGATTCCATACTTTAAAAAGACTGGGGTAAAGATAAAATTTATGAGACTCTAAAATACTGATATTCTTAAGTTTGTTCAAACCATGTCTGTTTTATATAAAAAAACAGAAGAATCAAAATACCCGTTACAATAAAAGAGTCAGCTATATTAAATGTCGGCCAATGCCAATCATAAACATACCAGTCAATAAAATCTACAACATAACCTAAGCGAATACGATCAAGATAGTTGCCTCCAGCTCCACCTAAAATAAAACCTAAAGCTAAAACCTGAAAGCGATTTTGAGTTTCTTTTAACATCGTAAAAAGCAATCCAATACAAATGATAGGAAAAATTATAAACAAAATAATTCGGATAAAGTTAGGGCTTTCCGCAAAAAGACCAAAAGCTCCTCCTGGGTTTCGGGAATAAGAGAGATCAAAAAAACCTTTAATAACAGTTTGAGATTCCCCCCTATGAAAATAAGTATGGATAAAAATCTTTGTGGCCTGATCTAAACACAAAATGCATGTACTGACTACAGCTGTAAACAGATATTTTATAAGTGGATTTGACATTTTTACACTTCTATATGTTAAACCTTTAAGAATTTCTTTATTTAAAAAACAGGCATTAGTATATCCTTTTCTTATTTAAAAATATAGTTTTTTAATAAGAATCTTTAACCAGTGAAATACAATCCTGATTTTTATAATCATCTCTCTTGTAAATTTAGTGTTTAAATTTTTTGTCCTCCAAGGTTTTTTACACATTTAGAGCAAATTTCATGTTCATTAAGACTCTGGCTAATAAACCAACAACGAACACACTTTTGCCCTTGAGCTTTTTTAACCTTCAATTTAAAGGATTTTTCTTCGTTAATCTGCAACTGTGAAACACCAAAAAACTCAAGTTGCTCTTGTTTTCCCATAACAGAAGTTATAAAATCCTTCTCCAAATCCATTTCCACTTTAGCTTGAAGATTAGAACCTATATCTCCTTTCTTTCTTAATTCCTCAAGACACCTGTTGATTTGTTCTCTTAAAGGAAACATTTTTAAAAAAAGATTCTGGACATCTTCATCATACCACTCAGGAGCTTCTTTTGGATAATCTTCCAAAAAGACACTTTCTTCTCTTTTTTTTGGAAGATAGGAATAAGCCTCTTCAGAAAGAAAACTGGTTACAGGAGCCATAAGGGGCAAAAGTTTATCTATAAGATGATACAAAACATTTTGAGCTTTTACCCTCTCTAGGCTTCGTTGTGAAAAAGTGTAAAGCCTGTCTTTGACAATATCCAGATAAAAAGCCGAAAGTTTCACTGTAAAGAAATGATTGAGCTTCTGATATAATTTATAAAAAGCAAAATCATCAAAAGCCTTTATACTGTCTTTGATTAAAATATTAAGCTGTCCCAACATCCACTGATCCACTAAATTCAAATCTTTAAATTCCAACTGATTTTTTTCAAATTCAAAATTATTCAAGTTGCCTAAAATAAACCGAAAACTGTTCCGGAAACGACGATAACTTTCAGTCACCCTTTGGAAGCTCTCTTCCCCGGCATTGATGTCAAAAGCAAAATTCTCACTGGCTGTCCAAAGTCTTAAAATTTCAGCACCATTTCTCTGAATAATTGATTCAGGAGCCAAAACATTGCCTTTGCTTTTACTCATTTTGTAGCCCTGCTGGTCATTCACAAAACCATGAGTGAGAAGAGTTTTAAAAGGAGGCTGCTCGTTAAGAGCTAATGAAGAGAGAAGACTCGTTTGAAACCAGCCTCTGTGTTGATCACTCCCCTCCAAAAAAAGATCAATAGGAGGTTTGCCTTTCAAACCTTTTATTTGAGTAAAAACAAAATGCTGAATTCCGCTATCAAACCAGACATCTAAAATATCACTTCCTTTTTGAAAATGAGGATGACCACAGTTATTGCATTTTAAATCCTTTGGCAAAAGATCTTTTTCTTCCCTTGAAAAATAATATTCTATGCCTTCACCACTATTTTCCATTTTATCTGCTATTTTGTTTATAATTTGAGCATTCAAAAGAGGAGACTTGCAAGCTTTGCAATAAAAAACAACTAGAGGCACACCCCAAACTCTTTGACGGCTTAAACACCAATCAGGACTGCTCTTTATCATAGCTTCTAAACGAGATTTTCCCCAATCAGGAATAAAGTTTATATCCTTTTCACAAGCGGATAAAGCTTTGGAGCGGACACTCAAACTATCATTCATAGATTCTTGATCCAAAGACAAAAACCATTGGGGTGTTAGCCTGTAAATTAAAGGAGAATTTGATCGGGGATTATAAGGATAACTGTGTGTAATCTCCTTATGGCTTAATAAATGACCTGTTTTTCTAAGCCATTCAAGAATAATCTTATTCCCTTTAAGAATAAAAAGACCTTTCAATCCCTCTGGAAGCTCCTCTGTAAAATGGCCTCTTTCATCTACAGGGCAATGCTCTTTCAACTGATACTTTTTGCCAACAAGATAATCCTCCAAACCATGTCCAGGAGCTGTATGAACTAAACCCGTTCCAGCCTCAAGACTGACATGATCCCCCAAAATTAAAGGGGATTTTCTATCCATAAAAGGATGAAGACTTACAAGACCTTCTAAATCCTTTCCCTTAAAAGAGCTTTGTTTTTGCAAAGGAGAAAGGCCGGTTAATTCAAAAAAAGCAGGAGCCAGCGGACAAGCTATCAAATAAGATTCTTTGGCTCCTTTATAAAGCCCATACTCAAAATCAGGATGAAGGCATATTGCTGAGTTAGCTGGTAAAGTCCAAGGGGTTGTTGTCCATATTACAGCCGAAACAGGTTGATTGGATTTTAACCTCTTCTGCCCTTTGGAATCTAAATAAAATTTTACATAAATAGAAGGGCTGACATGCTTCCTATATTCTGCTTCAGAAAAAGCCAGAGCTGTCTGCAATTTAAAACACCAAAATACGGGTTTTGCCCCACGATAGATTAAACCTTTATGAACAAGTTTTGCAAAAATTCGTGTCTCTTCAGCTTCATAAGATGGATCCATAGTAAGAACAGGTTTTTCCCAATCTGCCAAAACCCCAAGTCTCTTAAAGCTTTCTCTTTGATTTTCCATCCAGAAATGGGCTTCTTTCCGGCACAGTTGTCTTAGATTTGTATCAGTCATATCCTGACCCTTATTTTTTTCAATGGCTTTCAGTTCAATGGGAAGACCATGACAGTCCCAAGTCGGAAAAAAAGGGGCTTTAAAACCTTTAAGACTTTTATATTTAAGAACAATATCCTTTAGGATTTTGTTTAAGGTATGTCCTATATGAATAGATCCATTTGAGTAAGGAGGACCATCCAAAAGAAAAAAAGTCTCTGAGTCTTTTCTCTTATTTAAAACCTTTTGATGAATTTGATTTTTATTCCATTTTTCCACAAATTCCGGCTCCCTTTCAGAAAGCTTGGCCTTCATAGGAAAATCCGTCTTAGGAAGATGAAGTGTTTTGCTATATTTTTCTTTATTATCCATATTCTTTTTTATAAAAACAGGAGACAAGAATCAAAAATAATTCTTTTATTACACTATCCCTTTTTTATCAAAAATTTAAAATATAAAAAATCCAAAAGGTAATAATATATTTTCTAACAAGGTGCAAAAAATAAAAATCCAGGTCAATAAAAATTTTCTTAAAAATAATTTTTAAACTTAACTGTCAGAAGCTGTTAAATAAACACTTTATCAGTTATTATAAGAGTAAACCCCTAGACTTATTGATAGAGCTTTCTATCATTTATGAAACATTTTCTCTAACAATTTATTGTATTCTTCTAAAAAAACCTTTACGCTGATTCTTGTTTTGTTATAATTACAGAATTTCATTTTATAAGCTTTATTTTAGTTTTTCTATATTTTAAACAATAATTTAGCAATTTTAAGATAACCATAAAACATACATCATTATAAATATATATTTAATAGGATGCTTTTAGAAAGATGAAAAACTGGTCCGAAAAAATTTTTGTTTACACAGATGGTGCCTCCCGAGGGAATCCCGGCCCCTGTGCTTTAGGTGTGCAGATTTTTGACAACAATCACAAGCTTATCCATGAAGAAGCTGTGTTTATAGAAGAAAAAAATACAAATAATTTTGCTGAGTATAAAGCCGTAATCAAGGCCTTGGAGCTTAGTGTAAAACATCAAGTTCAGGAACTGCATCTTTTTTCAGACAGCCAGTTTTTGATTCGTCAGATGGAAAGAAAATATAAAGTTAAGTCCTCTAATATCAAGCCTCTTTTTGAAAGATGCCAAAAATTATTACAAAAAATTCCAAAAACTTACTTTAAACATATTCCCAGAGAGAAAAACAAAGGAGCAGACTCTTTAGCAAACAAGGCGCTGGATGAAAAAGAGTTTTTCTGATATATTTTTTAAATAAACAAATACTTAGAGGATCAATGCGTTTTTTTATTCGTGAGGGGGATTTTAAGGACAGAGATGATTTATTAAAACTGGCCCGATTTTTCCCCCTTTGCAGTCTGCCAGATAATAAATCTAAACTTGAGAAGAAAATTCAAATCAGCAAAGAATCCTTTAAACACATTTTACCTAAAGAACAAAGAAACTATCTCTTTGTCTTAGAGGACAGAAAGGTAAAAAAAGTCATTGGTTCAAGCCAAATTCTTTCTTATTTTGGGGGCAATCGATCGTTTTGCTATTTTCTCAAAAAAAAAGCAGGAAAGAGCTATTTAAAATTAAAGACTATAAAAACAGGGAGACATCAGATTGGTGGTTTGATTTTACACCCTGATTACCGCCGATTTCCCGAAAAACTTGGGCTTCAAATCAGCGCCGGACGGTTTTTATATATAAAGGCTTTATCTAAAGAATTTTCAAATACTATAGAGGTGAGTCTTACATCTCCTATCAATAAAAAAGAAAATGGGTTTTGGGAGGAAACAGGTTCTCAATATTTAAAAATGAGTTACAGTTCGGCTCTTAAAGTTTTTCAAAAAAATCGGGTTGAGTTTTTTTCTCTTTTTCCAAAAAATCTTGAATTTGAGTTGGATAAACTCAGCTCTAAAGCAAAACACTGTCTTAAGCAAGTTCATCCACAAACTTTGCCTGTTTATAAAGGGCTTTTAAAAAAAGGATTTCATAAGACAAAACATCATCATGCTTTGGATGGAGGAATCTATCTGGAAGCAAAACAAAAAGACATCTCTTTTCTAAAAAAAGCCCAAAAGAAAATTTTAAAACAAGCCATAACTGTAAAGAAGCCATCCTCTTTTCTCATATCTCAAAATACAAACAAGGGGTTCATTTGCGCTCAAGCCAAAGGGGAAAGTCAAAAAGGAACTCTATTCTTGAAAAAACTTCCCCCAAATTTTAAGGATAATGAAAAAGCTTTTATCTTAAAATTTCCTTTTTAATTTCATGTATGAAAAAAGGGGGTTAAAAGAGTTTTTTAGGGAAATAAATCTTCAAAAATTAAGTGTTTTCCAAGACTAAAAGATTTTTATTTCGTGTGGCTATGTTAGCCAACTCATTTGCTAATTCTCTCATTTTTGCTTCAGGAAAGTTTATTATGTTAGCATGTCTTCTGTGTTGGTTATTGCCAGTATCTGAAACAACATCTAAGTCCAGGCTTCGCGCATCTTTAGTTAGTATAGAACAAAGAGCTTTTAAACTTTGTTTTCTCTCTTTTTCCAGCTGCTTTCCTATTTTTAAAATACAATCTTCAGAACAGTTTTTATGTCTCATTACTGATAGCTTTTTTCCATTTTCAGGAGGCATAAAGGCTTGCCGCTTAACTCTTTGGTTTTCTTTAGAGTAGTGGTTTTTAGAAAAAATATACCTTCCTAGAGGTTCATCATCTTCTACAACAGGGTTTAATTTTGAGGTCTTCTTAAAAATCATCATTAAGCAATTTTTTTTATTTGTTCAATGATTGTTTGTTTTCCAGAGTGAGTTACTTCTCCACAGGCTTTTTCATCTCCTAATTTATAAGTGTAGATTAGTTTATCGCCTTTGACTGCAACATTAATATACTTACTGTCAGATTTAAACCATTCAAAACAAAGACAACCGTCATTTTCTGGTATAATATCCACAGACTCAACTAATATTCTCGATTCAGAAAACAAATCTTCGGCAAATTGTAAAGATTGATCCAAGTATTTTATAGGTTCAGCTCCATAGCCATCCCAATTTTTTTCTTGATGCTCAGCACAGACATTATATATTTTATTTTCTAACTCTTCTAATGGTTTCTCAACAAATAAATGCTCTCTTTTATTATTAAGAGTTTTCTCTTCTAAAGCACCAGGGAATATTTCTTTAAGGACAGCAACCTTATTTGAAGGATACAATTCAATACTAAACTGTTTATACCTTTTAAACAAATGCCCAAATGAAGAGGCTGATAACAATCTTCTTCTATATTGATCTATAGAATAACCATTTATAGAAAAAATAGAATCATCAGCTTTTTCAAAAGAGAGAGAAGAGTTTTTTTGCGAAGAAACAGGAGTGGTGTAAATATTTTGCATAACTATTTTATCATTTGTCTTATTTTATCTGTGATACTTTTTTCAAAAATATCATTTTTTATTTTTCGCAGTTGATTAAAAGTATTTTCCAGAATTGGATTTTCTGAAGGTGAAAGCCCTAAATTGTCAGAAAAAACATCTATATCAAATAAAACATCAACAAATGGGTTTTGCTTATTAACAACACTATCAAATACAATATGAGATGCAATACCGTTAGTATGAGATAATAATACTCTATGAGACATTTGATTCCAAACTGGTGAAATACTTTTATTATATTGAATATAAGAATCAAAGTATTCTTCTGGTTTCGTAAATACATGAGGGATTTTAAACTTATTTATAAACCGGGTAGCCACTCTCGTAATGGCTTCTGGCTTTACTGCTTCACAATATTTTTCCCATAATTTCAAGGCTTCTTTATAATTTTTATCCCAACCATCATATATTTCCAACCGACTAAAACTAAACCCATTCTTCTTAAATAGCACAATTTGTTTTTTATCGTTTGATATACATTTATAGCCTATGATTTCAACTTGTTTTGTCATATCATCTGCATTGATATTTATATTTCTTAAGGGTTCATTATTAGAATATTCAGGTATTTTTTTTAAAAAATTGTTAAATAATTCCTCATCAAAGGCTGTTTCATGCCTTGTCTGTAAATCAAAAATAGCTTCTTTAATTGGCGGTTTTGAATATTGTTGAGTTAGATTATTTTCAGACATTATTTTAATAGATACTCAATAGTGATTAGTTAAAGCTTTTTCCTCTTGTATAAACTTGCTTTACAATAGCCTATTTTAAGTGATTGGTCAAATTGTTATACTGGTCTTTAAGTTTCTTTAAAACGGCTTTACTTCTGACTTCCTAGGTTAAAAATTAGAGCCAATGGCAACAGCACCAGTATCATCAACAAAAATTAAAGATAATCAAGTCGTCTAGTTAAAGTGGGGATCAGAACAAAAAACAATTCTACTTGAAAAACACCATCTATTAGTTGAAAATAATATCAAGATACAAATTCAAATAATACAGATATTTATGATTTTAAAATGGATTATTTAGGACATTACATTAACGGAGCTTTTGAGTTTTCCAAAAAGAAGAAGCTTGAAGATCCTCAGAAAATTTTTTTCAGATCAAAAGAAAGTTTCTTCAAAACAAATCCTTTATATAAAGCGCATATAAGTCCTTCAGATTTTAATGATGAGATTTTCAGATGGCCAAAAAACATATCTTGTCCTATAGATGATGTTTTTGAAAAAGGAAAAAAGGTTTATTTACCCTGGACTAAGCTGTCTCAAAAAGATCGTGTTAAAAAACTTCTGCCTTTAAAAAAAATTATAAAAAAAGAGACCTCTGCCCTTGCTAAAATTATCTCTCGTGAAACAGGCAAGCCTCTTTGGGAAAGTGAAGGCGAGATAAATGCCCTTATAGGAAAAATAGATTTTGTTTTAGGAGAGGGGTTGAAACGGATAAAAGAAAAGAGAGTTCCTCAGGCTCAGGGGCGAATCCGCTTTAAGAGCCGAGGTCTATTTGTAGTGATTGGACCTTTTAATTTTCCTCTTCATTTACCGTTTGGACAAATTTTGCCTGCTCTTGTCTCTGGAAACATTGTCATCTTTAAGCCTTCCGAAAAAACCCCCGCTTCCGGGCAAAAGCTGGCAGAGTGTTTTCACAGGCTTAAACTTCCACCAGGAGTCTTCCAAATGGTTCAGGGAGGAGCTGAAATATCTGAAAAACTCTGTCGTCATCAAAAAGGAGATGGAATTTTTTTTACAGGGTCTTATAAAGTAGGACAAAAAATCAAAGAAAGTTTAATAAAAGACTATTCCAAAATATTGGCTCTTGAAATGGGAGGTTATAACAGCACCCTTATATGGGATTATAAAGATAAAAAACAAGCTGTAGCAGAAACTTTAAAAGGCTGTTTTTGGACAGCCGGGCAAAGATGCTCTTCTACTTCTCAAATCATTCTTCATAAAAGCATCTCTTCTGAATTTATAGAGGATTTTGTCTGCTCAGCCAAAAAAATCCAAGTGGATCACTGGAGTAAAAACCCCTTTATGGGGGCTTTGATTGATTCTTCTTCTGTCCGAAGGTTTTTTTCCTTTCAAGAAGAGATTAAAAAACAAGGAGGAAAAATTCTTCTTGAAGGAAAAAAACTAAAAAACAAAAAAGGCTATTATGTAACTCCCGGTATTTACAAAATGAAGTTTGATAAATCCTCCACTATTGGAACAAAAGAGACATTTACCCCTCAAGTCCTTATTTATGAAACAAAAAGTTTGGATAAAGTTTTAGAGATGATTAACCACTCCAGTTACGGCTTAGTCTTGTCTCTTTGGACAGAAGATAAAAAAGTGAAAGAAAAAATTTTTTACCAGGCCAAAGTGGGGCTTATCAATTATAACCTTTCCAGCATTGGCGCCAGTGGCTCTTTGCCTTTTGGAGGGCTTGGAAAGTCAGGAAACAATCGCCCCGCAGGGGCTTTTGCCATTGATTCTTGTGTTACCCCATTGGCTGAAAAAAGCAGAGATGGTTTTTAAAAACGAATATTGCAAATATGAAAAAAATTGTTTTTTTAATTATTTCAGGGAGCTGTTTATGTTTTTCCCTGCTCATTTGTTACAGACTCTTATGGCCCCTTGACTCTCAAGGAAAAAAACAACTGATAGATGTCCCTCCAGGAAAAACATTTTATCAGCTCTCAAATGATCTAGAAGAAAGACATATCATTCGCTCAAGCCTTGATATGAAAATTTTAATAAAACTATTCAACCAACCTCCTCTTCCTAAAGGAGAGTATGAGCTGTCCCCTGAAAAATCCCTTTGGTCTTTGTTTCAGACTTTAAAACAGGGGCAGGAAAAATCTTTTCTGATCAGCTTTCCTGAAGGTTTCAATTATTATGAAATGGCAGAACTTTTAAAAAGCTCTAATTGGCCGGCGGCAGATGATTTTCTAAAAGAGGTTGGGAACAAAAAGCTTATTAAAACAATTTTAAATAAAGACTTAAACTCTTTTGAAGGCTATCTTTTTCCTGACACTTACAGTTTAAAAAAATACATGTCCGCCCAAACTCTTATTAAACTCATGACAGAAAGATTTTTGGAAGTTTATGACGAGCTTTCCTCTTTGCCCCTAGAAGTAAAATTTAGCAGACACCAGGTGGTCACATTTGCCAGCCTTATTGAAAAAGAAACAGGACAACCAAAAGAGAGGCCGCTTATCGCAGGGGTTTTTTACAACCGCCTTAATTTGAATATGAAACTTCAAACAGACCCTACAATTTTATATGCTCTTTACCTTGTAAAAGGTTTTAATATACAAAAGAATATTAGAAAAAAAGATATTCTTTTTCCTTCATCCTACAACACTTATGTTGTTAAAGGTCTGCCTCCCGGCCCTATTGCAAACCCCGGAAAAGAAAGTTTAAAAGCCGTTTTTATGCCGGAAAAATCTGACTATCTTTATTTTGTAAGCAAAAATGACGGAAGTCATACATTTTCCAAAACTTACAAAGAGCATGAAAAAGCTGTTTATAAATATCAAATAAAAGCGGTTAAATAGTTGACCCCAAAAATCTTTATTTCAATCCCATTTTATTTTTACATTTGGTCTTATTTAAAGTTTCCAGTTTCTGTAATTTTAAAATAGGCTCAAGCTTAGTTAAGGGGTTTTATTTCTAAAGGTTTTTCCTGAGTTCGCCGATTGGAAGAGAGAAAAAGGCTGAGAGTGCTGTAAATTTAGGAAGGATGGATGGAGCAAGTGAAATGTTTGTCTTATAGAAAGAAGATCATCAATTTCTTCATCTTTCCAATGAACTAGAAAATTTTTTACATGATCTCAAAAACTGTAAACCGTATTTATCAAGGCCGTGTTGTTAAAGTACAGCTGAAAAACAACACTGACTGGGAAGAGTATAAAGCCTGGGAATCTTTGCTGCTAAATCACCACAAGATTTTTCAAGACGCTGTAAATTATTATTTATTGTGTTTTGTTGCTTTAGCAGGAAATGAAAATCGGCCTTCTGATGATAAGCCTTGTCCAGTTTATCGTCTGCGAGAGCAAATAAAAGAAAAGTGGAAAGACTTCACTTATAAAGGCATCCAAAGAAAGGGGATGCAAAAATCAGTGGTCAAATATTTATTTCCTAAAAACTCTTCGCAAAAATTTGAAGATTTTTTGGATAAAGTGCTTGAGGGAAATAACGCATGCAAGGAGTCTTTGCATAAAGCGTTAACAGCTTTGCTTAAACATTGTTCAGGCGGAAATTCAATTCAACAGGGGGGCAGAGAGTTTGCTCCTGCTTTTTTTGATAAAAAATATACCGGTCTAGGCGCATTTAAAGAAGGAAAAACAGCTAAGGAAAAGAAGATAGCTTTTGAAAAATTTAAAAGAGATCTTTGGGACGATGATCTTTCTCCGCAAAAGCTTTCTGATAAAAGTGATCCTAATGATGTATTGAACTTAACAAATAAACAACCTTATAAAAATAAGGAATTAAAGGAAAAACTGATGAAAGCTCTTGATGAGTTTAAATCAAGCTTAAATAGCGAAATCACTCCTAAAGAAATAAAAAAACTAGAAAATATTATTGATAAAAAAATAAAAGAAGGTTTGAATATCCCTTCCTATGGAGGGGGTGGCGGAAACATAGGTCTCAGATCAAAGGTTTTTATTTTATTCAAATATGTTAAATCCAATGAGACAACAAGAAAATTTCTAAGAAAAATAATACCAAAAGGCACAACTTCTATAAGCGCAGCTCAATCTCAAAATTTGCAGCTTGCAGTTCAAGAGGAAGATCCTATCAAATATTGTCGCGGGGAGAGAGGCTATGTTTTTCCAGCTTTTACAGCTTTGTCTGAATGGGGCGGTTCTGATCTTGGAGAGCCACAATGGAAAGAGTTTGATATTGCTGCCTTTAAGGAAGCTTTGACTGTTATTCATCAAATAGATGACAAAACAAAGGAGCGAGAAAAAGAGAAACAGAAAATACAAAAGAAACTAGAATGGATGGAAAAACATCAGTGGACAGAGAAAAAGAAGGGCTAAAATACATTAAAGAGAAAATGGACAAATAATGAAAATGAGGAAGGGGACGAGCCGCCTTTTATCGGTCATTTTGAATGGAATCAAGATAAAACAAAATTGGAGGATAAAGACGCTAAAAAAGGCGATCCAAGAATAAAAAGATTGAGAGAATTATTGGAAAAAGAATTGGCGCAAGAATACTTTAGCGAAGATGAAGAAGCAAATAAAATCCCTTACGGACTAAGAAGAAGAACATTAAGAGGATTCAATGAAATACAGAAAAAATGGAGAAACAAATCAAACGGAAAGGAGTTTTCTAAGAAGCTTAAAGGCGAATTAGAGAAGGAGTTAAATGATTATCAAAAGAAAAACAAATACATCATGGGAAGCGCCCCCTTGTTTAAGGAGCTTTTAGAAGAAAGAAATTGGATTATCTGGGAAAAATCAACAGAAACACAACAAAAGGAAGGATTTGCTGAAAACCCTTTGGATGCTCTTTGTGACTGGTATGAGTTAAAAGAGGATATTGAAAAATTCAATAAGCCTATACAATTCACGCCTGCAGATCCAGAACATTCCCGCCGTTTATTTCGTTTTGGAGATGTTGCTTCTGGATTTAATAAATCAAGTGGCGAACATGGACACGATAAAGATTCTTTGAGCTTTCGCGCTCCTATAGCTTTTAAAACAAGTGATAAATGGAAGAAAAAAACGATAAAAATTTATTATTCAGCCCCCCGATTGTTTCGTGATTCTCTCCGAGTGGAATCCGAAGATGAATTGACAAAAATGCCTTGGCTTCAGCCGATGATGTCCGCTCTTGGTTTTACGAAGCCTTTAGAACAAGAGTTTTCAAAATGTAATGTTCAGCTTATGCCGGACAAAACCCGATCTGAAAAGTGGCGATTTTTACTCAACTTTCCAATAGAGCTTAAAATCCAAAAACTACAAGAACAGATGATACAAAACACAAAGGTTGATTGGAAGAAAAACTGTAAAGCTGGAGGTAATAAGTACATAAAATGGCCTGGTGATAAAAAAATGGATAAAGTAGATTGGTTTCAAAAGACAGACTCATTTAGCTGTCTAAGTGTTGATTTAGGGCAAAGGTCAGCGGGAGCTTTTGCTCTAATTAAAGCCAGTGTAGAAAAAGAGCAAAAAGCAAGATTCATAGGTTCAGCGGAAGGTAAAGACTGGTATGCTACTGTCAAAGCTATGGGACTTTTACGGCTTCCTGGAGAGGACATGAAACTTTATCAAAAAGGTGTTCTAAAGACAGAGCCTTATGGATATAAAGGTAGAAAAGCCTCAAAAGAAGAATATAAGGAGGCACAAGAAGCTATTACAAAATTACTTGGCGAAAAAGAAGAGCAGGAAAAACTATCTTTCCCTGAATTAAATGACAAATTGTTGGTGGCTATACGCCAGATTCAAAGCAAATTGTCTCAGTATTACAGATGGGCTTGGATGCTTGGAGAAAACAGCAGAAAAGAAAAGGCTTTAAACGAGATAGGGGAGCAAGAAGATCAAAAAGAATGGTCAGATTTAGCTAAAAGGGAAGGGAACGCTCAAAAATTACAAACTCTTGTTAAAGGTGCTATTCCTGATTTTTACAAAAAAATTGAGGAACAATTGCTAATCCTTACAAATCGTATTCTTCCTCTAAGAGGCCGGAAATGGGAATGGACACAGCATCCTGAAAAATCAGATTGTTGCTTATTAAAACAAACAAAGTGTGGAACAGACACTACAAATAAAAAAATTCATGGACAGCGGGGCTTGTCTATGAAGCGAATAGAGCAAATTGAAGAGCTGCGCTGTCGTCTTCAATCACTGAATCAATCTCAAAGAAAAAAACCTGGCGATTGTCCCCCTTCATGGTCTGAAATGAAAAATAATCCTGTTCCTGATCCCTGTCCTGACTTATCAAAAAAATTTGAAGAATTAAAAAAACAAAGAGTGAATCAAACAGCCCATTTAATTTTAGCGGAAGCTTTAGGGGTTAAATTAAAAGCCCCTTCTAAACCTGAAAAAGAGCGAAAACAAAAAGACATTCATGGAGAATATGAAAAGGCTCGTGATCCTGTTAATTTTATTGTCATTGAAGATTTATCCCATTATAAGCCAAAACAGGATCGCTCTCCAAGTGAAAACAGCCGGTTGATGAAATGGTCTCATCGTGCAGTCACCAACAAGTTGAAAGAGCTTTGCGAGCCTTATGGTATTCCTGTATTGGAAGTTTCAGCCGCATATTCTTCCAAGTTTTGCTCTCGAACTGGAATCCCTGGTTTTAGGGCTGAAGAAATAACAATCAGAGATAAAAACCGTTATCCTTATAAGCAATGGTTGGAAGAACGAGAAAAAGAAGATAACAAGGGACAAATCCGAAAGAAGTTTTTAAAAGAACTTTTTAATAAACTAGAAAATTATCAAGTGTCGTCTCAAACTGGCAAACTCAAAACAGCTTTGGCGCCAAAAACAGGAGGGCCAATCTTTGTCCCTATTAAAAAGCAGGAAACCTTAAGATTGACTGCAATACAAGCAGATATAAATGCGGCAATTAATGTTGGTTTGAGGGCTATTGCTTCTCCTCTAGTTGGAGAAATACATCATCGCATTCGCTCAGAAACAATAAAAGAAAAGTCAGGCAGTAAAAAAATTATCGTTGGTAAAGGAAGTATTGAAAAAAGAAGATTTAAGAAAGGAACAAAAATTATAATGGAAGAGGAAAAAGATATAGAGAAAATCAATAAAAACTCCAACTTTTTTATTGATAAGGCTAAAGTTGCTAATTATGAAAAAGCAGAAATTGAAGGTGTAAAATATGCTAGTGGAAAAGCAGTGTGGACAGAAGTAAAGAATAAACAATGGAAGTGCTGTGAAGAATTAAATAAAAAATAGTTTTACAAAAAAAGGATATTTTTTTGAAGAGCATAAAAAATCATGAGCGTTTTATACCTGTTAGAGCTTTAAGCAATTATGTTTATTGTCCCAGGCTTTTTTATTATCAATATGTTGAAAACATTTTTGTAGAAAATCAAGATACAGCAGAAGGATCTTTTATCCATAGAAATATAGATAAACCCACTCACTGGAAAGAGGATATGGATTTATCTCCTCATTCAAAAGTTCGGAGTTTATCTTTGGAAAGTAAAAAATTAGGATTGCGAGGTGTTGTTGATCTTATTGAAAATACAGAATTGGGTTTTGAACTTATAGATTATAAAAAAGGTTCTTCCTATAAAGATGAAAAGGGCTTTCCAATTCCAAAAGAAATGGACGCTATCCAATGTGTGGCTTATGTGTTGTTATTGAAAGAAAAAAATATTTTTATAAATCAAGCCTCTATCTATTATGCTGATGAGAAAAAGAGAGTTCCTGTTCTTTTGGATGATTCTTTATTTCAAAGCTGTCTTCAGTATTTAAAAAAGTGTAAAAAAACCGCTTCTTCACCTATATGTCCGAATCCTTTGCTAGATGATCCTCGCTGTTTGCATTGTTCTGCTTATCCGGTGTGTTTGCCTAACGAATCGGCTTTCTGGTCAGGTCTATTAAAAAGCCCTCCAAAAAATAAACAGCATCCTCGCCCTGCTATGGATGACAGGGAAATTTTAGTTGTTCAAGAACCAAAAGCGAAAATAAAGAAAAGAGTTGGAAAAATTATTGTGGAAATAGGAGATGCACAAATTTCTCATCATCCTATTGAGCAAATTCAAAATGTATATGTGTATGGAACTCCTCAAATCAGTTCTCAAACTGTTCATGCTTTGCTGGAAAGAAATATTCCTATTGGTTATTTTTCTCCAGCCGGTCGGTTTTTAGGAATGACACAAGGGTTGCCTCAATCCAGTGTAGACGCTCGCAGGGGACAGTATCATCTTTTTGAAAAACCTCATGTTTGTTTGCAACTGGTAAGGGAGATTATACGAACTAAAATTCACAATCAACGGGTTATTCTTATGAGAAACGGAAAAGTTTCACAATCTGTATTAAAGCAATTAGCTCGTTTTCGTGATAATGCAAGTGTCGCAAAGAGTATAGAGATCGCACGAGGGCTTGAAGGTTCTGCGGCTTCTCTTTATTTTCAGTTTTTTAATACAATGATAAAAAAATCTTTAGACAAGAGCTTTGATTTTAAAGAGCGTAATCGAAGGCCTCCAAGAGATCCGGTAAATGCCCTTCTCTCTCAAGGATATAGCATGTTAGCAAAAGAATTAACTGGAATAATTTATGCTGTAGGGCTTGATCCTTTTTTTGGTTTTTTTCATCAGCCCCGCTATGGCAAACCAGCTTTAGCTTTAGATTTAATGGAAGAGTTTAGACCACTTTTAGCTGACAGTGTAGCCATTTCTTTGTTGAATCGGAAAGAATTGTGTATATCAGATTTTCAATTAACTTCAAAAGGAGTGTTTTTAAATAATAAAGGGAGAAAACAATTTTGGAATGCTTGGTTTCGCCGAATGGATACACAAGTAAAACATCCACAATTTGGCTATAGAATGAGTTATCGCCGTATGTTAATTGTGCAAGCTCGCCAATTATGGAGATTTTTAAGAGGCGAAGCTAAAGCTTATTATGGATTTACTACTCGTTAAATTTTTATGACAAGAACTCGTTACATTGTTTGCTATGATATTTCCAATCCAAAACGATTAAGAAATATATGCCAGATTTGCGAAAGTTTTGGTTCCCGACTGCAACATTCTGTTTTTGAATGTTTTTTAGATGGTTTGCAATTACAAAAAATAAAAATCCGTTTAAAGGAAATTATACATCATGAAGAAGATCAAATATTGTTCATATCTTTAGGATTGGAATCATCTAAAAGACCAATTAAAATTGAATGCCTCGGTCAGCCATATACCATGAAAACAAGGGTTACAGTTATTTAATTTACTGGCTCAATAATTTGATTTTCTATTGTTTGGGAATAAACATAATCTTCTAACCGATTATAGGGGCAGCAACGATTTTCTTTTTCTATTTTAAGTCCCCTCCAAGTGTTATCTTGAGCAAATACACTTCCCGTAAAGGCAAGTATCAATATAAGAAAAAACAGAGAGGAAAAACTTTAGAAAAAAGGAAATTTCCGTTTTTTACTGCTTTAAAACTTCATTCATAGTTTCAGTATGAAAACCCATTATACCAGCAATTTCAAATAAAGAAGTCTGTATGTTCTCATTGTTTAAAGAAGTGATGTTTTTATCTGAAACTACTATTTGATTCAGTTTGTATAAAAGATTTAAAGCTTTTTGTTTTTTTCAATTTCATTTTCAAGATTATCAGAAGGGTAATTTTCTATTTCTTTTTTTATGCGGTTTAAATATATTGGTATTGTTGCCCTATCCAATTAATCTGTATATTGGTCACTCATTTTATTTTCCTCTTTTAATTTATTTTCATTTTATTTTGATGATGAGTAAAATACAAGACATTCTTAACTTTTTCCATGGTGTGCTATCTACAGTTTTCGGAAGGCAATAAAGAATTATATTCAAAAAAAATATCAAAAAGGGCTATAAGGGGGGATAAAGATATCTGTTATTTTACTATCAGGACAAATGAAACTTGAAATGCTGATTAACAAACTGAAAAGCTTCTTGTATTTCTAGCTTTTCATCAATGGAGTCCATCATATCTTTAAAAGGTTTATCCCAAGATTCATCTGGAGTAATGAGGCTAATGGGGACTTTGTGAGTATTCCTCTTGATAAAAGTTTCCTTTATACACTCTTTAGTTTTCTTATTAGAAAAATTCTCAAACTTAAAGATTAAAAATAAATCTACTAAGTCTTTGACTCTGGAGTTGGATATATCACGGGGGAGTGTTAAAGCATGTATCTTTTCAGCTATATGATGCTCAATGGGAATAGCTTTTACTGTAAAGCTTTTTAAACCCAATTCTTCCAAATGGCTTGATAGCTGGAGGGTATCTTGTGGCTCTATCCAAGCGTCCCCAATGCCAATGTCTATTAGAAATTTACTGAAAGTTTTACCATCAACCATCGCCTCAACACGAAATCTGGTTCCACCATAAGGAGCATTATCCAAAGATAAGACAGGCTGAGAGATATTAAATTCAAAATAGTCTCCCAAGTCTACTTGAGATTTTTCCAGCAGTAATTCTCTAAGAGAAGAAGAAATTTCTTCTTTATTAGAATGGATTGATTTTATTTCCTTCATAGCCAAATCAACATCTTTTGTTGCTCTGGATTTTTGTAGTCTTAGCTCTAAAGCATGTCCTCCTTTTAATACCCAAGAAATATCATCTTTTAAGAACAGCCTGGCTAAAAACTGAGCATAAGCTGTTTGACGATAAAGCCTTCGTATGTCCTGACCTGTATTTTGGCTGACTTTATTTAGTTTGTTTTTTACAGCCATACGAAAGCCTGCCGCACTTTTATATTTATCAATAGGTTTCAAAGAGCATAACTCGCCAGTTCAGGATTTTTTTTAAGATCAGATTTTCTAATATAACCCTTTTCCAAAGCTTCTTTTACAGCTTGTTCCATAAGGTTTTCAGATAAAGATTCTTCTTTGTATATATCCAGTAATGTTCTTAAAGGTGTTGTTACAGGAAGTCCTTTAAATTGTTTAACATCCTCTTTTGACAAATCTTTTTTGCATATTTTGAGGATTTTTAAAGGTCTAGATCGTTTTTGAAATTTTTTAGGAACTGTCATTGTTATTTTACTGGGATTCACATCAGATAATTCATAAAAACTCAAAGCTGTTTTATGGGAAAAAACGGCTGTAGGTTCACTTTTCCCATTGCAACTCCACAATAGCAATCTCCAATAAGAAGTCATCTCATCTACAGGAGTATGAGCCAGGCGATAAATACCCCATCCCTCTTTAACCCAGTGTCCTGTTTTAATATGGTAATGGTGGTTACTTCGTGCATATCCACAGGATTCAGCCTGTTTTGCTGTAAAAAGCCCACCTTGTGTAAAAGCTATTTGATGCAGTTTTTTATATGCCTTCATGTCAAAATACCTTAATTTTTAATGTAATTATATATAATTTATATATTATATCGTCAAAATACATTAAAAATTAAGGTATTTCTACAATAAAAAATGATTTTTAGAATTTCAAGACTATTTTCAAGTGTGAGCATTCTACTTTTTTCAACATTTATCAAATCAAGTCGTGACTATTATACTTACACTAGAGATTAAGGCACCCAATTAAATTTTCTCTTTTACCAATAGTGACAGTTACACTCATTATGAGCCATCCAAACTGAAGGGGTTAGTGAAATGGAACCATTTTTATGTTCTATTATGTCCTACTTTTTTTCATGTTGAGAGGAAATGTTAATATAGATTTTGGTTCCACACGATCTGGGGCATAAAAAAACAGTTTGATAAGGAGATTTATATCTGTAGAATAAGTTTAATAGCCATATTTTTATGTATTTCCACATAATTTAGGATATTGATGATTGATATCAGCCATTCCTAGATTTTTTAGAAAAATAGGATGTATTCCAAGTATTATCCTCCTGATTTTGATAATAACTATGAGTTAAACTCATACGTTGAATGTCAAATTTACTATTATCATCCAACCTGTAGCCATGAACTCTTGCTAAAAAATCATTTACATTCATACAAGCCGCTTACATATTTATAGATATAACAGCAGGCTGATCTTCATCAATAGTAGTTATATATCCTGCTTTTTTTACGCTTTTCATAATATTTTGGACTTTGTAGTCTCAGTCCCTCTGCTGTTACTTGGTCACTTCTATAAGCTCCTCATTCTGGATTGGGTATGAAAAGCCCTGCAGAATACAGGAAATTGATGGATCGAGTTGTCTAGTTGAATTGGGGGTCAGAACATAAGATTGACTTATTAACTATTTTTTGATACATAATAAAATTGGCCAAGGCTAAAGTTCTCTGATATTCCGCCTTTGTATCAGACATTTTTTTAAAACTTGATTATGCGAGTGCGAATGTATGCAAGCAATACTAAAAGCCGTGCTCGTAACGCTTTTTTTGAAGGAGGTGGGAACCATATTCTTCTATTATGAAAACAAACTATAGAAATAAAATGAGCATACTCGTATTACTTCAAAAAACATCAAATTTTCTCATTATTTAAAGTGAGAGGGAAGACACTCCTAAAGTTTTAAAAAGAGTGTGGCGGAAAAGAAAAATGCAAGCTTTTTTTATAAAAAGTTTAGAAGACACTCCTAAAGTTTTAAAAAGAGTGTGGCGGATTGTATTGTTGACTCGATCCAGAACGTGTAATTGGAAGACACTCCTAAAGTTTTAAAAAGAGTGTGGCGGAAACTCTGTAAATTCAACTTGTTGACCAAACCATTGGAAGACACTCCTAAAGTTTTAAAAAGAGTGTGGCGGTCCATAACCTAAATCCTTATACAAAATGTATAAGGAGAAGACACTCCTAAAGTTTTAAAAAGAGTGTGGCGGATGAAGGCTGCTGAAAAAGATCAAGCATTATTTAAGAAGACACTCCTAAAGTTTTAAAAAGAGTGTGGCGGATGAAGGCTGCTGAAAAAGATCAAGCATTATTTAAGAAGACACTCCTAAAGTTTTAAAAAGAGTGTGGCGGTGATGAAGATGAAAGCGTGAAGATATTAAAAATCCCTGGAAGACACTCCTAAAGTTTTAAAAAGAGTGTGGCGGAATGCACTATCACGATATATTGAAAAAATAAAATTGGAAGACACTCCTAAAGTTTTAAAAAGAGTGTGGCGGATGAAGGCTGCTGAAAAAGATCAAGCATTATTTAAGAAGACACTCCTAAAGTTTTAAAAAGAGTGTGGCGGATGAAGGCTGCTGAAAAAGATCAAGCATTATTTAAGAAGACACTCCTAAAGTTTTAAAAAGAGTGTGGCGGATTCCAGCAATTTTATTTGTTCATTCCTGCAAACAAAGAAGACACTCCTAAAGTTTTAAAAAGAGTGTGGCGGATGAGCACTATTACCCCTTATATAAGGGGTAATTACAGAAGACACTCCTAAAGTTTTAAAAAGAGTGTGGCGGTTTTGCTAAAATATGAATATAAAAACAACAGCCAAAGGAAGACACTCCTAAAGTTTTAAAAAGAGTGTGGCGGGAGTATTACCCCAATAAGTTGTTGGTAAACCTGTTCGAAGACACTCCTAAAGTTTTAAAAAGAGTGTGGCGGTTATGAGTACTTAAATGAAGATAAATCAGCTTTTTTTAGAAGACACTCCTAAAGTTTTAAAAAGAGTGTGGCGGAGATGCTCTTTTGTATTTTGGATATATCCTTCCTGGAAGACACTCCTAAAGTTTTAAAAAGAGTGTGGCGGTAAACATTATTAAAAGAAATGATTAACTGCTAGTGTAGAAGACACTCCTAAAGTTTTAAAAAGAGTGTGGCGGTTTGTGCTAAAATATGAATATAAAAACAACAGCCAAAGGAAGACACTCCTAAAGTTTTAAAAAGAGTGTGGCGGGAGTATTACCCCAATAAGTTGTTGGTAAACCTGTTCGAAGACACTCCTAAAGTTTTAAAAAGAGTGTGGCGGTTATGAGTACTTAAATGAAGATAAATCAGCTTTTTTTAGAAGACACTCCTAAAGTTTTAAAAAGAGTGTGGCGGAGATGCTCTTTTGTATTTTGGATATATCCTTCCTGGAAGACACTCCTAAAGTTTTAAAAAGAGTGTGGCGGTAAACATTATTAAAAGAAATGATTAACTGCTAGTGTAGAAGACACTCCTAAAGTTTTAAAAAGAGTGTGGCGGAGATGCTCTTTTGTATTTTGGATATATCCTTCCTGGAAGACACTCCTAAAGTTTTAAAAAGAGTGTGGCGGTAAACATTATTAAAAGAAATGATTAACTGCTAGTGTAGAAGACACTCCTAAAGTTTTAAAAAGAGTGTGGCGGTCATAATTGTCTGTAAATCCTAAAATCGGATTCAACGAAGACACTCCTAAAGTTTTAAAAAGAGTGTGGCGGACCGACTGAGTAAGTTACTGAACTAGAATAATCAAGAAGACACTCCTAAAGTTTTAAAAAGAGTGTGGCGGATTAAAGTTGGCACGCCACAATTTCATTTTGAAAGTAGAAGAATTTCCTAAAGTGTACTAATTACGACATAATCTTTCAGCTTTGAGGTTAAAACATCAAAGTTAGTGAAAATTAAAGAGTAGGCCGGATAAAGCTTTTCGTAAGTCTCTCCTCTTTTTAAATCCTCGGTGTAAAGCTTTGCCCAATAAAATAAGATTCTTTATCCTGATATGTAAATTTATCGGAAAAATTTTCACTTTTTTATTTTTTTCTTCATTTATCTTATAAAATATGGGATAAGCTGAACTCAGGCAAATAGATTTTAGGTGGCGTTTGAATTTTCCATAAAGCTTATAAAATCATGGAACCTAAACAGAACTGTATGTATTTTTATAGAAAGCAGAGGAGGAAAAAAAGAAAAGTTTAAAAAGAAGTATAAAAAAGGATTTATTCTTATCAAAAAAGGAGTTTTTATGTCTTATATAAAAGGTTTAGTGGTTTTAGGATTAAGTCTTTTCTCATTGTCCGTCATTGCAACACCTTTTTGGAGAGCGAAAAAGGGCAGTCAAACTTTTTATATATTGGGAACAATTCACACGGGTGTTTCTATAGAAGATCTCCAATGTTCAGAAATAGTTAAAGATAAAATACAAAAGTCCAATCGGCTTTTTGTTGAAAAATTTACTCCAGGCACAGAACCTCTATATGAAAATTATAAAGAGGCGATAAGAAAACTTTATTGGGGATCAAAAGAGGAGCAGATACAAAGCCAACTCAGTGAAGAGGTTAAAGAACAGATAAAAAGCCGAATTAAAGCTATCAAGTTAATATTTGTTCGCGATACTCTGGCACTACATATAAACCAAGGCTTCAAACTGGCAGAAGATGAAGGACAATTTAAAGATCTGAGCGAAGAAAGTCAAAATTTTTTAATTCAAAAAGGATTGTATGATAAAAATAAAAATTATCTTGATTACTTTTTTGATATTAAATTTATGTTTTCTCAAGACACGTTCTTCAGTCACAAAAAATATTTAGACGCAGAGGTTATAAAACTAGCTTTAGATCATAATATTCCTATAGAATCTTTAGATCAAAATAAAAATATAATTTCTGATCTGGAAAAGGAGATAACAGACCTGTACAAAATGAAAGTGCAGGAGATAAAAGTTCAGAACACAAACATAGATCAAGATATAGCAGATTATGAGGCTATCAAAGAAAAACTCTTAATTTATCATTCCAATACAGTTTCTAACTATAAATCAATGGACTGGAAAAGCCAAACAAAAGACCTTATTGCTTCAGACGCTCTTTTAAAAAATAGAAATGAATCTTGGATAAAAAAAATTCTAAACAGTGCAAATCAAGATCAGTCTATTTTTATAGCGGTAGGATATGCTCATCTTACTACCAAATCTGACAATATTTTAAATCTATTAGAAAGCGAAAATTTTAAAATCACACTCATCGACAAAGAGAGTTGTCAGTTTTAAAATAAAATAAGCTTGTCCATTTTACTGAATCTTATAATAATTTAGATCTATGACCTGAGTTCTCCCGTTGAAAGAGAGAAAAAGGCTGAGAGCGCTGTAAATAGTGTTGTTTTTGATAAGGCATTTAAGATTTAGATGTCCTAGCTTTTGAATAAAGTTTCTGTCCTCTTTATCTCCAAAAGCTTTAGTTTGTCCGTAGCAGTATGGGATTTTAAGAACAATACTTTTTGTTTTAAATATTATAACTTTTTCAGTATAAACTAAACAAAAAGTCCGGCTATCCACAATCCCCCAAAAAAAGCATAGAGCAAAGAGCAAATTCCTAAATAAAGATTGTATTTTTTAGAGGGAGGGGTAGCGCAAATAAAATAAAGCAGGACTGTGGAACAAGGAATAAGAAAAAAACTTAAGGCCCCGGATTTTAAGTTTTTTCCCAACCAAAAAAAACAGAGCAGATAAATAAAAGCCTGCGCCGTAATCAGAAAAAATAAGGTTTGTGTTCTTCCATAGAGAGTGACAAAGTGTTTTCTTCCAGCCAGATGATCCTCTTTTTCATCCCTCAAATGATTTATAAGAAGAATGGATACCGCCCAAAGGCCGCATTGAATCCCTAAATAAATAAGTGA
This sequence comes from Bdellovibrionales bacterium, assembly GCA_965116175.1. Classification (GTDB taxonomy): domain Bacteria; phylum Bdellovibrionota; class Bdellovibrionia; order Bdellovibrionales; family UBA1609; genus JACOND01. Next base: position 1,707,257 of record OZ220490.1, read on the forward strand.
ATCATCCCATTTTAATGCCTGAAGATAGTAAGCTCCTAAAACAGCAAAAGGGCCAAAAAAAAGGAAACAAAAAAGCTCAGAAAGGCCGGTTTTTAAAAGGGAAAAACGAGTCCCTGTATAAAGATAAGCCAAAGAACAGGAAATCACCCCCAAAAAAAGAATAGGCCAGCCCCCTCTAAGAATAAGAGGAATACCAAAAAGAACAGCTAAAAAACAAGAGCAAATTCCGGCAAACTGAACTTGGGAAAAACTGATTTTTTTGCTGGAAACAAGTCTCTCTGGCCCTTTTCTAAAAGGGCTGTCTGTTCCTTCTTTTGCATCCAAAGCATCATTAAAAAAATTAACCGCAATTTGAATAAACAGAGCTGAACAAATAGTGAAAAAGAAAATATATTTTTCAAAAAAACCAGTCTGATAAAAAGCCCAGACACTGGACATGGATACAGGAATCAAAATAGCAGGGAGGGTTTTGATTCTGACCCCTTTAAGCAAAAGGAAAATTTTTATATATAAAGATAACAAAACAGAGATAATATATCTATTTTTTAGCTTTTCCTCAACATATTAGGGATTAGCCTATTCACTCTGTTTGATTTATGCTGTTAAATGTTAATCTATACTTTTTGTTTCCAAACACAGATTGGCCCTTTCCTCATATAAACTGAAAATGATATACTGAAATGTTGAGCCTTTATATTATTGATCTTGTTTAAATTTTTCTAAGGATAACGGGGGAAGGAGGAAAAGTCAGGCTCCCTCTTTTCTAAAAAAGCTTTTTTCCCCTCTTCAGCTTCTGCTGTAAGATAATATAAGAGTGTAGCCTGACCGGCTAAATCCAACAGGCCCATTTGTCCATCACAATCCGCATTTAAGGCTGACTTCAAACAACGAAGCGCCATAGGGGAACGTTTTAAAATTTCATTCGCCCACTTTAAAGTTTCTGTCTCCAAATCCTTTAAAGGCACCACCTTGTTGACAAGGCCCATATCCAAAGCCTCTTTGGCGGAATACTGCCGGCAGAGAAACCAAATTTCACGAGCTTTTTTTTGCCCTACAATGCGGGAGAGATAAGAGCTCCCCAAACCACCGTCAAAGGATCCCACTTTCGGGCCAGTTTGACCAAAGCAGGCATTTTCACCAGCAATCGTTAAATCACAAACCACATGAAGCACATGACCTCCGCCTATAGCATAACCAGCCACACTGGCTATAACCGGCTTGGATAGAGAGCGAATCTGTTTTTGAACATCCAAAATATTCAAACGCGGAATTCCTTTTGAGTCCGTATACCCCCCCCCCTTACGCACTTTTTGATCTCCACCAGAGCAAAAAGCTTTATTTCCTTTTCCTCTCAAAATCACCACTCCAATTTGTGAATCCTCTCTGCAAATTTCAAAAGCTTTTTGCATTTCTTTAACAGTAAGAGGACGGAAAGCATTATGGAGTTTAGGACGATTAATTGTGATGCGGGCTACACCTTTAGAAGTTTTTTCAAATTCAATGTCCTTATAATCTTTAATTGTTTTCCAGGGGCTTTTCATCAGGTTTTCCTTGAATGGTTATAGAAGCATCAGGATTGTTTGGCCTTTTATCCTCTTCTGAAGGAAATAAAGAAGGAACTTCTCTGGGAAAAAAGTACTGCTCCACAATAGAACTTTGTTGAAATAAAGTCTCTAAGTCTTTGCTCTTTAATTTTGAAGCCGGTATTTTCAAAAAATAAACCCCTAAAAATGATAATGAAATTTTAAAACACTCAATCCAAACAGGCAAGCCGTTTCCACCCTTAAGATCTGCTCTCCCATAGAAAAAAGAAAGGCATTTTCTCTTATAGAAAATTCTTTAGCTTCTTTAAAGGAAAAGCCTCCTTCACTCCCAATAAATAGCCAGACAGCCTCTGGACGGCTTTGAGCTGTTATAATTTCAGTTAGAGTTTTTTCTAGTTTTTCCCCCTCATAGGCCATAAAGGCCAAATGCCCTTCAGGAATTTTTATATCCTCAAGAGAACGGAGGGGATAAATGGTTAAAGGGTCTATCCTGCCGCTTTGAGCAAGGCTGTGTTCCACAATTTTTTTCCACCTTCTCTCACGAGCTAAAGACAGCTTAGATGAATTTTTAAAAAAACTAAAAGCTGATATAAAAGGGTGAAGTTCCTTTACTCCTAATTCCACAGCTTTTTCTATTAGAGAGTCCATTTTTGAAAGACGGGGAAGGGAAAGAGCTAAATGCAAATAAGGTTTTTTTAAAGGAGGAACAGGATAAGCTTTTAAAACGACAGCTCTGGCTTGAGAAGAGGATAAAGAGCTCAAAGCCACTTTGTATTTTTGCAGGCCCTCACAAAAAAGCTCAAAAATCTCTCCTTTTTTGATTTGGCAGACCCGACAGATATGATGATAAAGTGTATCCTTAATGATAAATCCATCATTTTTTAAACAGGATCTATCGATCCAAAATCGCATCATAATCTGCTAATCCTAAAAAAATCCTCTTGTGATAGAAAAGCTATACAAACATGAATTTTTCAAACAGAATCTAAGGCTTATCTGGATTAAGCTAAAAACAACTTATTCAAAGCGTTTTAACAGAAGGAGAATCTTTGGGTAAAATCACTGGCTTTAAGGCTTTAGCTGCAGGAGTAAGCTCTCCCCTTTGAACCTTTTTACTCCTTGGAGCCTCAATTCCAACACGAACCTGCTTGCCACGAACCTGAACAATTTGAATAACAATATCTCCATCAATAGTGATGGTTTCACCGGTTTTTCGGGTTAACACTAACATTGGGAACCTCCTTGATATAAAAACCAATATTAGAAATTTTCCTACCTATGGAAATTTGGGCACACCATGCAGGCAAGGCTTATGAGTTTAACATCCTGCTTCTAAAAAAGTCAAGCTTTCAAAAAAATATTTTTTAAAGGAAATAAAGTTTTTTTAAAATAATTTTTAGAAAAATTTTATTATAAGCTGATTTAATTCTGTAAAAATTTGCGAGGAAAATAAAGAGAAAATAAACATTTTTAAAACTAATAACAAAAATTAGAAACTTAAATGCTTTAAATTTTAGAAAGATATGCCATTTTGTGTCAATTTGACTGAAAAAAGAGTAAGTTTAATACTAAAATATATCACTGATGACTTAAAAACAGGATGTTTTCTTTTTTATTATTTCTCTTTTTATCCCTATCTTCAACAGCCTATGCTGGAAGAAGCATTCAATCAAAGAATACTGATCTTAAGTCTTCCCCATCAAGAGGCTTGTACATTAAACCTTTTCCTGTAATCCATAGACCAGAGGTTAAGAGATGGCTTCATGCATTTAGTCAAAGCTATCCCTCTTACATGAAATTATGGATTAAAAGGTCTTATCGTTATTTTCCTCTCATGGAAAAAATTTTACAGTCTAAAGGTCTGCCAAAAGAATTGGCCGCGATGACTCTTATAGAAAGCAGTCTTTCCTCAAAAGCTGTAAGTTCTGCCCAAGCTGTAGGTTATTGGCAGTTTATTAAACCTACAGGGATTCGTTTTGGACTTCGTATTAATGACTGGATTGATGAAAGAATGGATTTTCAAAAGAGCACACAAGCGGCCTCTAGGTATCTTTACCAACTTTATGAAGAATTTGGTGACTGGCTTCTGGTAATGTCAGCTTATAATATGGGGGAAGGACGTTTGAAAAAGTTAATCCAGAAATATCAAACAAAAAATTTTTGGATTTTATATAAAAAATCAGATTTTCCAAAAGAAACCGCTTTGTATGTTCCCAAAATTCTGGCGGCGGTTTATATTGTAAAAAATCCAGAACTTTATAATTTGAGCGAATTTTCTATCTTAACCCCTTATAAATATGAGATTTTTTTCACACCGGGAGGAACAAACCTTCAGGAGATGTCATCAAAGGCAAATATATCTTTAAACCAATTAAAAACATTAAACCCTGATTTAAAAAGCCATATTATTCCAAAATCTATCGTTCTTCATCCCATGAGAATTCCACAAGGGACAGGCCTTCTTATTTCCAAGTGGCTGGACAAAAACAAAAAATCCAATTAATCTGATAACTCATGGCTTATAAAGTATTGGCCAGAAAATGGCGCCCTAAAAACTTCTCTGAATTAATTGGTCAGAATGCTGTTCAACAAACTTTAATAAATGGTTTAAAACAAAATCGTTTATATCCTGTTTTACTTTTCACAGGTCCTAGAGGAACAGGTAAAACTTCATCAGCTCGTATACTGGCAAAAACTTTAAGATGCCAACATCAAAAAAATCTCATCCCCTGTGATCAATGTGAGGATTGTCACTTAATACAGGAAAGCCGTCACCTGGATGTTGTAGAGATTGATGGCGCCAGCAACAATGGTGTGGATGCCATTCGGGAACTTAGAGACAGGATCGGTTATATGCCCTCTACGGGTTCATGGAAGGTTTATATTATTGACGAAGTCCACATGCTTTCCAATAGTGCTTTTAATGCTTTATTAAAAACTTTGGAAGAACCGCCTGATCATATTCTTTTTATTATGGCAACGACAGAAAGTCATAAGATTCCTCAAACTGTTTTATCTCGCTCACAAAGATTGGATTTTCATTTGCTTCCACCTCATCTTATAAAAAATCAACTGGAAAATATCTGTAAAAAAGAGGCTATTTCCATCAAAGAGGATATTTTATGGATCATTGCTAAACAGGCTCGCGGCTCCTTAAGGGATGGACAAAGCCTTTTAGACCAAGTAATCACCTTCTGTGGAGAAAATTTAAGCCGTGAAAAGGTAACAGAACTTCTGGGTTTAAGTGACCCTCAAATTTTATTTGAATGTCTGCAAGCTCTTCTGCAAAGAGACGAAGAAAAAATGATCAATACTATTGAAAACCTCAGAATTAAAGGTAATGAACCAACACTTTTTTTACAAAGTCTTATTGAGGCTCTTCATAATTTCATTTTTTTGAAGAAAAACCCAACAAACAAACCAGCATTGGTACAAGCATCTCAGCAGGAAATTGAGCAAATGAAACACGAAATTTTAAATATAAACTATGAAGAGCTTCATTTTCTTTTGGACATATTATTAAAAGGGGAAAGAGAAATGGCCTTTTGTCATGACAGCCAACTGATTTTAGAAGTTTTACTTTTAAGATTTTGCGCTGCTCCCAGACTGGAAAATATTATTCCCCTGAATCCTTTGGCCCTGGATAAAAAAAAAATTAAAATTAAACCCTCTTTCAAAAAATTAGATTCTAAAAAGATGCCCTTAGTTGAAAACACAACCTCCTTAAAAGAGGAAAAAATCAATCAAGAAATTAAAGCTGAACAAGAAACTTTACTTGATCCAAACAGTGATTTTTCAAGCACAGAGAAAAAAGATAAACTGTTTAAAAAACGATTTGATTTTTTAGAATTTTTAAAGAAAAAAGACCAAACACTTACAACCTTAGTGGAAAACCTTCATTTACAAGAAAAGTCTCCACAACATTTTTACTTCACTGTTCCTGAAAAATTCTCCTACCTTAAAAATAAAATCACAGAACCGGCCTGCCATAAATTTCTGGAAAATCAGCTGGCTGAATTTCTCAATACTAAAGAAAAGATAACTATAGAATTTTTATATAGTAATATTGATGAACCAAACCTTAGAGAAGAAAAAAAAATAAAAGAAGAAAGAATGTTTTTAAAACAGGCTAAAGAAAATTCTTTTGTAAATGAAGTAAAAAATATTTTTGGAGGAGAAATTAAAAATATAATAAAAAATTCAAAATAAAACAAACACAAAAGATTGACAAATAAGATCATATTTTTCACAATAATATGATGAAAGGCCTTCCCTCACTCAATACGCTGCTTTTTGAACTCCAAAAATTGCCAGGCGTTGGTCCAACAAGCGCACAAAGACTCGCTCAATATCTATTACAAACTAACGAACAAGATATTCAAAAGCTTTCTCAATCTCTTCTGGATTTAAAAGGAAAAATTAAAAAATGCGTTCAATGTTTCAATTTTACACAAGAAGAAGGGCTTTGTTGTTTTTGTGAAGATAAATCCAGAAATTCAGATATACTTTGTGTGGTGGAGAAGGCTTTTGATGTTTTTAGAATAGAAAAATGTGAAATTTTTAATGGCTATTATCATGTTCTTCATGGAACTATATCCCCTCTCAACCATGTCCATCCAAAAGATTTAACACTTAAAGAGCTGGAAGCCCGAATACACAAACAAGGTGTAAAGGAGTTGATATTGGCTATTGATTCTGATCTGGAAGGTGATACAACAGCTCTCTATATTATGCAAAATTTTAAATCAACAAATCTAAAAATTTCCCGTCTGGCCCAAGGCATTCCTTTTGGAAGCGATTTAACCTTTATAGACGATAAAACCCTTAGTCAAGCTATTGAAAATCGCAATTGATTTTAATGTCTATCATCAATACAAATGCCAAAGAAATACATTGTAAAATTATCTACTATGGACCAGAACAGTCTGGAAAGAAAAGTTCTCTCCTTTATATAAAAGATCACTTTAAAAAAGAAAAAAGAGAGTTTTTTGTTCTCCCTTTTAAAAAACATATATATTCTCTTGTGCTCTCTATTGGAAAAATTTTCAGTTTTCAGACTTTTATACATATTTATAACCTAAATAACGAATCCAGGGAGGATAATCAAATCCTCTTTAGAGGAGTAGATGGCATTGTTTTTGTTGCCAGCTCAGATCCCAAAGACAAACAAAAAAATATAGATTCTTTTATGGAAATGGAAAGCTTCTGTAAAGAGGAAGATAAAGATTTATTTAAAAGACCTCTTGTCTTACAATACAATAAAAAAGACCTTCAAAACTCCCTATCTGTTAAGAGTTTGAGAATAGATCTTAATAAATACAATAATAAAGATTTTGAAAGTTCTGTCTTAAAAGGACACTTTATTCTGGAACCTTTAAAATATTTATCCAAACTGGTTTTAAATAATTTAAAATCAGCAAGTTTATAAATTGTCAGTTATATATTGCCCTGTTTGACAAGTGTGTTATTTTAAAACAGCAAACTGTTCATTTTGTAATCACATGAATTAAAAACAAAAGCTTTTAGATTAAAAACTGTCCCAAATTGAGATTCTTTAATGAATTTCTATTGATTTGTAAAAATGTTCCGATGAAATATGTAGATTTAATGATTGTAAAACAAGGAGTAGATAATATGACTTATCAGGATACAGAAGACACTTATGATGAAAATACAGTTTCCACAGATATTGTTTCTCTTCATGATAAAGAAATCTTATCTTGTAATAGTTATTTAACCTCTATTACAAAAAAAGGATTAACTTTTCATACTGATAAAAAGGGCTTGCTCGTCCATGAAAAAGATTTTTCAAAATTTCTGAATCATCCTGTGGAGCTTTTTTTATCTCAATATGAGCTTCCTTTTTATGGAGTGATTAAAAATATAGTTCCTTTAGATAAAGACATTATGGAAATCTATATTGGTTTTATGGAAAACACCCCCTTATACTATAGAGAATGTATAGAAGAACTATTGAATTAAAAGTTATCTTTTTCAATCTGCCAGGACTTTAAAAAATTTAATACCTTATAAAATCTGAAGGAGTGGCTTCTGGAACTATAAAATCCGGAGTGGCTGTCTTCGGGTAAGCAAATTCAGATTTGAGTTCAAATCTATTCGTTCTTTCATTATAGACCACCAAGTTAGTCCGTGGAATAAAAAATTTATCAAATGTAGGGGCAATGACATCAAGTCTCCCATCCCCATTTTCATCTATCAGTAAAAGCGCAGTCACTCTCCCTCCCTGTTCCTCAAAGTAACCATCACGGTTGCCTTTAAGCTTGACAGAGTTGATTTCCACATAAGAGTCATCAGGCTGCTTGGATAAAAATTCTAAATAAATTTCATCTTTATGTCTAACTTTAAGAATTCGCATATCCATATTATTGAGTGGTCCATCGGCCACCTGAAGGGTTCGCCTGGCAGACTTTTTATAAACTTTAGAAAGCCACTTTTGACCTTGTAAAGGATAGAAAATAAAAACAAGATTTATAAAAACAGATAAAATGAGAAGAGAAACAACAAATAAAGCTTTTCTTGAAAAAAGGAATTGTAACACATTAGTTTTAATCTCTGTGAATTTTAAAATAAATTTTGTGAAATCTGTATTTTTTAAAAAATATTTCATTCTTTTTATCTTATCGGAACAGTCTTTCAATTTTAAAAGAAAAAACTACTTTTTATAAAAATCAAGCCGTTCCAAAAAATTTTTAAGATCAGGCGGCCAATAAGACTTAAAAGACATCTTTTTAGCTGAGCGAGGATGATAAAAGCTTAAACTATGAGCATGAAGTGCTACACGGTTTAATTTTTTAATTTTCTCTTTTAATAAAGAATCTTTAATAAAAGCAAGCTTTTTTTTCCCTCCATAAAGCTCGTCTCCAACAACAGGACAAGAAATAGAAGACAGGTGCACCCTGATTTGATGGGTTCTTCCAGTTCCTAGGCGGCATTTAACCCACGAAAGACCACTTTTATGTTGACGAAATGAATTATAATCTGTGATAGCTGTTTTAGAGCCTTTTTTAAATTCCCTTAAAGAAATAAATTTCTGTCTATGAACAGGGTGGCGAATTATCCATGTTTTAATTGTGTCTTTTATAGGGGAGGGGGGATGAAGACTGATAGCCCAATATTCTCTTTTTATATTCTGTTTTTTAAACTGTTCTATCATAAACTCCTGAGAAAAATCATTTTTTGTTAAAACTAAAAGGCCGCTTGTATCCTTATCCAACCGATGAACCACCCCCGGGCGAAGGGGGTGAGAGCCTGAAGAAAGCTTTTTTTGATGAAAAAGGATATTGACTAAAGTTGCTGTCTCATGTCCAGGAGCAGGATGAACAACCAGTCCTGCGGGTTTATCTATAACTAAAATTTCCTCATCTTCATAGAGAATATTCAAAGATCTATCGTATGGTTTTAAAGCCAAGGGCTTTTGTGAAGGAAGAGTTATTCTTAAACGGTCACCGGGGCGGAGACGATAAGAGGCTTTGGGACAAACTCCATTTAAAAGAACTCGCTTTCCAGAAATAAGCTTTAGGGCTTGAGAGCGTGTTTCAATGAATGCATGGCTTGCTAAAAACTGATCCAGCCGAAAACCTTCCACATCTTTTTTAATAAGAATTGTTTTGATTCTTTCCATGTTTTAATGATCCCTTGATTATTCAAAAACTTAAGTTTTTACTCAAAAGGATCTCTTAAATAAAAAGGATGAACTTGGGGCCAACTTTTAGGTGTTCTTAATCCTTTTTGTTTAAAAACAATTTGAGATAATTGAAAGGCATCGGGGTAAAGCTTCTTAAAAAGATTTTTTGTTTTTAAATATTCAGGAAGAGAATAAAAGTCCTCCAGATCAGAAATACAAATGATTTCTTGCCGGTTTAATAACTGCTGTTTTTGCTCCATCAGTTTACACCAGTCCGAAAAATTTAAGAGGCTTATATCTCCTTCCCTATCCTGTTCAGAAGAAAATTCTCCAAAATAAACTTTATTTTTAAAACCATTTACAGCGACAAAAACTTTCTTTGATTGAATCAAAAAAGGCTGGGCGCAAATTCTTAATGAGTTAACTGTATAAACAGGTAAATTCAAACAAAAAGATAAAGATCGAATCACACTTACAGCTGTGCGCACCCCTGTCCAACGACCCGGCCCTATACCTACAGCCAAAAAATGAATGTCTGAAAGCTTTTTATTATTAGATTCTATAATTTGCTTTATTTCCAAAGGAAGCCTGTCACTATGGGAGTTTTCCAAATATTGGCCATTAAAATGACTCAACCATTTCGTTAGAGTCAGACATTTGCATTGGCTTTCATCATACTCTATAAGGGCCAGCGAGCCTTCTGCCAAAGAACACTCCAAGGCTAAAAAATAACTCATTACCAAGCTTTAAACCAGTTATAAATATCATTAAATAAGACCAAACCAAGAAAAGAAAGAAGCAACATAAAACCAGTATGTTGAGCTACAACAAGTTTTTTAATAGATAAAGGACGCCCTAAAAAGCCTTCGATAGTAAAAAACAAAAGGTGTCCCCCATCAAGCATGGGAATAGGGAGAAGATTTATAAAAAATAAATTTAAAGAAATAAGCGCCATCATAAAAAGGAAAGACTGAAAACCTTGGTGAAAGGAACTGTGTGCGGCACGGCCAATAGCTATAGGGCCTCCCATAGTTCTTAGAGATATTTCCCCTTGAACGAGACGGACAAGACCTGTTGTTATAAAACCAAGCCATTTTCGTGTCTCTCTTTCAGAATAAATAAAAGATTTGAGAATAGGCCGCTTTCTAAGATTTTGTTCAGGCAGAACAGTTAAACCTGCAGAAACTATTCCCAACATAAATCTTTTTTTGACATTTCCCTCTACAAATAAAGATTTTGGTGAAATGGTGGCTGTTTCATGTTTTCCTTGTCTACGATATACAATAGAAAAAGCTCTCCCAGAGTAAGAACCTATAGTCTCTAAAACCTGCTCCCAACTTTGAATAGGCTTTCCATCAATAGAAACAAGGCGATCCCCTTTTAGCAAACCAGCTTGTTCAGCTGGGGTTCCAGAACCTATTCGATCAATATACAGGTAGGCCTGTTCTATTCCTAAACGGGTTAAGGAAGAAAAAGGTTGATTTATTGTAAATTGCTTTATTTCTGTCTCTCTTTTAACAGTTATAGAAAGAGGTTTTTTCTCTATGTTTTTTACAAAAGCTTCTACATCCCTCCAATATCTAAACTCTTTTCCATTCACTTTCGTAATTTCATCAAATGTTCTAAGGCCTGTTTCATAAGCTTGAGATCCATGAATAATGCCTACACGAAGACCTGCAGAAAGAAAGCTCAAGCCATCAATGGCACCTATAAACTTTTTTATCTCCAGGGGATTGGGATTTTTTGCCAAGCTTGTTGTAACTTTTAAAATCTTTATTTCACCGTTTCGAGATTGAACTTTAAAAACAAGCTCTTCACCTATTTTACTCTTTATAATATTATCCAGTTCCTCGTAATAAGAAACAGTTTTGCCGTTTACAGATAAGACTTGATCGCCAGAGCGAAACCCAGACTTATAAGCTAAAGATTCAGACTTAATATCTCCCAACTCAGGAGGATACGAGGGGATTCCTGTAATTGACAAAATTAAAAAACCCAGTGCGGCAAAAAGCAGATTCATAAAAGGTCCGCCAAAAGCAATCAGCCATTTTTGATAAACCTTTTTATATAAGAAGCCCTTAGGCCGTTCCTCAGGAGAAATGTTCTTACGAGGGTCATCCCCAAACATTTTGACATAACCTCCAAGGGGAAGAAGAGACAGACAGTAAATTGTGTCCCCTTTTTTATATTTTAGAACTTTTGGACCAAAACCAAGACTAAAAACCTCAACTTTGACTCCAAAGAATCTGGCAACCAAAAAATGTCCCAGTTCATGAATAAAAATCAATACCCCGAGGAGAAGAAAAAAGGGGCCTAAAGAGAAAAAAGTTTTTTGTAAAATATGAAAAAAAGAAACAAAAATTTCCATCAAACGCTTTCAAACCTCTTTATTTATTTACGAGCAGTAATTGCTGTTTTAAAAAAAATCTTTTGTTTGTTACACTCACTTAATTATAGGAAAATACCATTATCTTACTATATATGAATCCCTATCCCTATAGCCCTCATATCATTCCTATAAAGGGTATTACAAAAACTTAGAAATTTCAAGAAAGATTGAACTGGACTAATTCCAACTTCTGTTGATTTTGTTGTTGCTTCCCAGTGATAAACAGATACTTAAATTTGACCAAATCGCCTTTGCCTTTTATAAAAACTTTTTAAAGCCTTATCCAAGCAGTGATTATTAAAATCAGGCCATAGGGTTTCCGTAAAATACAGCTCAGAATAAGCGGAAGACCATAAATAAAAATTAGAAAGGCGAATTTGCCCTCCGGTTCTGATAATCATATCCGGGGGAGGAAAACAGGAAGAGGAAAAAAAAGAAAATAAAAATTGTTCGTCAATACTTTCTATAGGCAAACTGTTTTCCTTGATTATTTTTGTCATCTCTTGAACCGCTTTCAGAATCTCTTGTCTGCCTCCATAATTTAAGGCCACGATAAGTTTTAAACCTTGATTATTTTTTGTCTTTTCACACAAACTTTTGCATAAATTTTGCAAACTTTTGGAAAAAACAGAAATATCCCCTATGATATGAAGTTTAATTTGTTCTCTCATAAGAAAATCAGAGTGCTTTAAGAACACTTTTTCCAACAAATTTATTAAATTTTCGATCTCCTGTTTTGGCCTTAAAATGTTTTCTGTGCTTAAAGCAAATAAACTCAAAAAAGGAATTTTAATTTGAGAGCAATATTGTATAAATGATTTAGCCCTTTTGGCCCCTTGAACATGTCCAAAAAAACGAGCATGATTACGTTTGATCGCCCATCGGCCATTGCCGTCCATAATGACAGCAAGATGTTTTATATTAATTGCATTCAAAATATTTTTCCGGTTCAAAATTCCCCATTAAAACAAACTGCTCCTATCTATCCAAAGTATACTGGTCTTGTCTAAAAATTCCAATTTTTTATACTCTGTTATTACAATGACTGTGTTTGAGTTTTGAGGGTTTTTCAAATAAAAAGAATATCTCACTGTCTCCATTAAGGCAAGAGGGCCACAATAAATTTGTCCCTGGACATTGAACCGCTGAACCGCTGAACCGCTGAAATTTTGAATTTATTTTGATGGGGATACTTTTTTACCTATCAAGTGAAAAATACAGAAAATAGAAGTTTTAAACAAGATCAATACACTTTATATCAGAACAAATTTATAAACTTTAAATTTCCAAAATCTCCTTTTCTTTTGCTTCCATTATTTTTTCCACCTGCTCCATAAAACTATCTGTAATTTTTTGAATCTCATTGTTTAAAATTTTTTGATCATCTTCACTTAAATTTTTCTCTTTTACAGATTTTTTAACTTCTTCTTTTATACTTCTTCGGTTATTCCTTATATCCACACGACATTTTTCAGCTGTTTTCTTAACCTCTTTTACCAGGTCTTTTCTTCTTTCTTCTGTAAGTTCAGGTAAAACAAGGCGAATGGCTTTGCCATCATTCTGCGGATTGATTCCAAGATTAGCTCTTACCAAAGCCTGTTCTATATCCTTTAAAGCCTTAATATCCCAAGGGGTAACAACAAGTGTTCTTGGCGAAGGAGAAGAAATATTGGCCATTTGGGAAAGAGGGGTTTGACTCCCATAGTAAAGAACTTGAATATTTTCCAAAAGAGTTGGTTGAGCCCGACCGGTTCGTATTTTTCGCACTCTTGAACGAAAAGCCTTTATATTATCCTCCATTTTTATTTTGACCTGTTTTGTATATTCTTCAAACATTGAATAACTCCTTTTAAAAAAATAAACACCCTAATTAATAAGGGTTCCTATTTTTTCCCCACAAACTATACGAGGCAAATTTTCCTTTTTCTTTAAATTAAAAGCTATCAAGGGCATACTGTTATCTCTACATAAACTTATAGCCGCTCCATCCATAATTTTAAGATTTTTCTTCAAAATATCAATATAACTGATTTGATCAAACTTTTTACTGTTTTTATATTGAGTGGGATCCTTATCAAACACACCATCCACTTTTGTAGCTTTGAGGAGAACATCTGCCTTGATTTCCATAGCACGAAGAGCCGCTGCTGTATCCGTTGAAAAGTAAGGGTTGCCAGTGCCTCCTGAAAAAATGAGGAGGCGCCCTTTTTCAAGGTGTCTGAGAGCTCGGCGGTGGATATAAGGTTCTGCCATATCAGAAATTTCAATAGCAGAAAGAACTCGTGTGATCAGTTTATTCTGCTCCAAAACATTTTGCAGGGCCAAAGCATTGATACAAGTAGCAAGCATTCCCATATAATCAGAACTGACCCGATCCATCCCCTCTTGAGATGCGGAAAGGCCCCTAAAAATATTACCTCCACCTATAACCAAAGCTGTTTGGACGCCCAGATCAACAAGTTGTTTTAAATCTTTAGCCACCTGCCTTAAAACAAGAAAATTGATACCAAAACCCTGTTCCCCAGCTAATAGCTCTCCACTGATTTTAATAAGAACTCTTTTATAAACAGGACTTGTTGACAAAGTTCAGCCTTCTTTTGCTTTGTTAGATTTTTCAGAGTGATTTAAACCGCTTTTTTGAATAGCCTCTCCAAGAGCAAAACGAACAAAACGGCGAATAATAATATTCTCCCCCATTTTAGCAATAAGATCGCTTAAAGCTTGTTTCACAGTTTGTTTGCTTTCCGCATTTTCTCTGACAAACTCCTGTTTGAATAAACAAACCTCTGACAGCCATTTCTGATAAAGTCCCTCCGCTATACGATCACTTATCTCTTTTTTTGAGGATTTCAACAAGGCTTGTTCCTTAAAAAAAATTTTCTCTTTTTCTTTTGCTTCCTCTGAAATATCCTCCTCTCTAATGTAAACAGGCCCCATAGCTGCAATGTGCAAACTTAACTCTTTTGCAAAGGACTTAAATTGTTCATTTCTTGCTACAAAATCCGTCTCTGAATTAACTTCAAGCAAAACACCAATACGACCATTACCGTGAATATAAGAAATTATACGACCTTCAGCAGCCTCTCTTCCTGATTTTTTAGCCGCAGTGGAAAGACCTTTTTTTTTCAACCAGTCCAGCGCCTTATCAAAGTTATTATTAGAAGATTGGAGAGCTTGTTTGCAGTCCATGATTCCAGCTCCTGTCTGTTGTCTCAGTTTTTTAACTTCCACAGCTTGAATCTTAGACATTGGATTTCCTTGCTTGTTATTTTGATTCGGATATTTTTCCCTTTTTATCAACAGTTTCTGTGCTGTTATTTTCTTTTTCCAACTCCATTTCAATTTCCATATCCTCTGCTGTTCCCGCAGCCACCAATTTTCTGCTTTTATTCAAACTAACAACAGTAGGGCCTCCTTCTTCTATTTTTTTAGATATTTTGGCTTGCTTTTTTTGATCTATAGCTTTCTGACGACTTAAGGACTGTTCCCATTTTTTCCAGCCCCTTTGACAAGCCTGCCCAGCCAACTGCGTAAAAAATTGAACGGAGCGAACTGAATCATCATTGGCTGGTATAGGAAAATCTACTGGGCTGGGATCACAATTTGTATCTACAAGCGCCACAACAGGAATATTAAGTTTTTTTGCCTCATTTAAAGCAATTCTTTCCTTTTTTATATCTACAATAAAGAGCACAGAAGGCAAATCTTTCATGTCTTTTATACCACGAAAACACTCCTCCATTTTGTTGTATTCTTTTTCAATACGGCTTCTTTCTTTTTTGGAATAACGGTCTAAATCAAAACGTTCCTTCATTTTTTGAATTTTTTTCATTCTGTCAATGCTAACCTTAAGGGTTTCAAAGTTGGTAAGAGTTCCCCCCAACCATCTTTTATTTACATAAAATTGACCGGAACTTTCCGCGGCCTTTTTAGTACTAGATAAGGCTTGTGTTTTGGTTCCTACAAAAACAACACGCGCTCCCTGTGATGTTTTCTGTTCTAAAAAATCCATCGCTTTTTTAGCGCAAATTAGTGTTTTTTGGAGATTAATAATATGGATTCCATCCTGTTCTGTATAGACAAAAGGTTTCATCTTTGGGTTCCATTTCCGGATTTCATGTCCAAAATGAACACCCGCTGTAATTAAATTTTGAATATTCAACTCCTGCATTTATCCCCTTATTTTAGAGTTTTTATTGTCTACCATATTTTAAATAGTAAAAGCAACTCTTTATTTTTTTGAATTCTAATGAAAGCTTTAATTAGGAATTATGAGGCGAGTTCCTGTTAAAAGAACAGATTTAAAGCCTATTGAATTAACTTTCATAAGCTTAGGGAGGGAAATATTGTATTTTTTGGATATTCCAATCAAAGTATCACCTTTGCGGACAACATGATATTTTGTCTTTTTTTGAGAACCAGAGGAGGCTCCTTTAATTTTTAGTTTTTGCTTCGGATAAATTACGGAAGTCCCTTGAATATTGTTGAGTTGCTTCAATTGAGAAACTTTTAAATTATAAAGCCGAGCTATATGATTTAAAGTTTGCCCTTTTTTGACTATATGAAAATTTTTATTGGCAGAGACAGAGGATCTTTTTGATGAAGAGCTCTGGGACGCCACCAGCCTCCTCGTTGGAATTTTAAGCCTCTGCCCCACACGGATAAGAGAGCTTCTACCCAAATTGTTCTCTTTGCGAATTTTATAAACTGTGCTTTTATGTCTACGGGCAATTTTATAAAGATTGTCTCCTCGGCGAACACGATACCAATAATGATAATTATAGCTATGCCTTGGTTTTTTCATTCGGCTTTTTTCCAGAGCAGCCCGCGCTACAGACAGTGTCCCCACAGGAACCCTGATTATCGTCTCCGCTTCATAAACGGGAACATACTCCCCTTTATACATAGGATTTAAAGCTCTCATTGCCTCAAGAGAAACCCCCATATTTTTGGCAAGTTTTACAAGAGATATGGGTTTTTGAACTTTAACCAATTCATAGGTGATAGGCGGCTGATAATTCAGTGTATGAAATCCATATTTTTTTGGGTTTTTGGAAATATGAATGGCCGCAATGAGCTTGGGGATGTAATTTCTTGTCTCCCTTGGCAGGGCCTTTTTAGAGCTGAGAAACCAAAAATCCCTATTATAGTATCTTAAAACAGCGCGATTGATCCGATGTTCTCCGGCATTATAGGAGGCTAAAGCCAAGGGCCAGGATTCAAAAAGAGCATAAAGATCTTTAAAAAAATTCGCCGCAGCTCTTGTGGATAAGACAGGATCTCTCCTTTCATCAACATAACCATCAATTCGCAGACCAAATCTTTTTCCTGTGCTGTAAATAAACTGCCAATAACCTACAGCATTGGCCCGACTTAAAGCTTTTGGACTAAAACCGGATTCAATAAGAGCTACATAAACCAAATCCAAAGGCAAATTGTTTTCCTGTAAAACAGATTTCATCAAAAGGATGTAACGAGAAGACCTCTCCAAATAAAGCTGCATGTAGTCACGACCCCGGCCCGTAAAATAATTAATCCACTTATCCACATCAGGATGAGAGCTCATTGGTATTTCACCATAGGGGCTTTTATAATTGCGATTAAGATTATGATAGGCTGTTGAAGAAACAATTTCTTTATGAGAAATGGTCCTTTGACCGTGTAGAGAGTTTGTTTTAATAAAATGAGAGCAGGAGCTTAAAATGGATAGTCCTGCGCTTAATACAACAAAACGAAAAATCATTTGGTTTTCCTCTTTTAAGAACTTAATATTATATAACAGATTTTTCATTAAAGTAAAACAGCCTTTAAGTCCAGACTTCATAGTGTTAAATTATTAAACATTTTTTAATATAAAAAA
This sequence comes from Bdellovibrionales bacterium, assembly GCA_965116175.1. Classification (GTDB taxonomy): domain Bacteria; phylum Bdellovibrionota; class Bdellovibrionia; order Bdellovibrionales; family UBA1609; genus JACOND01. The sequence continues at coordinate 1,724,695 of OZ220490.1, forward strand.
CCAAAGAGTGTATTTTATTGAATTATAGGATAGCCTGCGCTTGCTGCTGAATTAAAAATTTTAAAACTTCTATAATCTTTTCCTTGTTTGGATCAGGTTTATGGTAAAAATTCACATCCACAGAATAATTAAAGCCTTCTAATTCAATGACCTTTAACCGCCCCAGGCGAATCTGTTTATGAATACTGTGCGCCGGTAAAAAACCACAGCCAAGGCCAGATTCAATGGCTCTTTTCACCGTTCCCACATTATCACACTGAAAGCTTGGCTCTATAGATAAACCCTGTTCACGAACTTTTTGTTGAAAATAGTTACGAAAAGCAAAATAATGATTCTCCACCTGTATCAAACGGTATTTGATTATATCTTTAAAGGAGAGAACTTTTGGAATATTTTGATCTTTTCCTGAACCCACAAAATATATAGAATCCTTAAACAGTAAGGTCTTTCTGAATTGAGGAAAATCTCTCCCATATTCCTGCTTAAGGCTGGGCATAATAACAACATCCAGTTCATCTTTTTGCATCCTATGAATAACCTCTTCTCCTGTTCCATATAAAAGAGATAATCTCATTTGGTTGTTGAGTTTCAAAAAACTTCCTACAACAGGAGAAACAAGGTGAAGTCCTATAGAATTAACAGTGGAAACATTGATCTTTTCTCCAGATAAACTTAAAGATATGGACTTAATGGAATTTCTTGTCTGCTGCATAAGATTTAAAATCCGATTTGAATTTTCATAAAAGATCTGACCCTGAACAGTGGTTTTTACCTTCCTAGAATTTCTGGATAGAAGCTTTACACCAAAGTCTTTTTCAAGTTGACGAATCTGCTGGCTGACAGCCGGTTGGGTAATAGACAATTTAGCAGCGGCCGCTGTCATACTTCCTTCAGAGATAACTGCGCAAAAGGTTTGAAGATGTTGAAAATCCATGTTTATAAATTCATAAAATAATCAAAAACTTAAAATTTTTCAATTTTTTTAAAGAAAAATCTTTATTTTAACTCTTTTTTTGATTATGATTGTTGCTAATGACAGATTTTACAATCAAATTCAGTCAAGGATTTGGAAAAAAGCTGTTTTTTCTTTCTGTTATTAGCTTCATAATGGGCTTTCCAGCTCAGGCCAAGCTTTTTCAAAACACTTATGTCAGCTTTGAAATCCCTGCAAATTGGGAGTGCAAAGCCTTTGGGACAGATTGGGTTTGCCACAGTAAACTTCAGGAAAAAAGAATTGAAGCTCTTATCACTTCTACAGCCAAAATTGCTGGACCAAATGACACACGAGCGCAGTACTTGGATTATTTAAAGCAACCCAAAACATGGTCTAATAGAAAAAGAGAGCAAATCACTTCCAAAAAAATAACAGATGCCAAAGATGTTTTTATAAATAAGTTCCCTTGGGTAGATGGCATTCATAAAAACAGTGAAATTAAATCCTATATCAGCCGCTATGTTGGCACAGTTTGCTGTGACAACAGCTCTTCTAAACTTGGTATTTTAGTTGTCTTAAGCGCCCATGAAAAGCATTACACAACATATTCCAAGGAATTTATCAAAACCGTTAAGAGTTTAAGAGTTATGGATATTGAAAAAGCCATCTCAAAGGTCAGAGCGGCTCAGGCTACAGGCAGTGGAGCAGATATGGCTAGCTACCTGGAAGGCATTTTTGACGAGTCAGAAGCAGATTTGGAAGCTGGGGATGGAGGAAAGCTTTTGGGCTTGGACATGACTCAATGGGGCTCATTGGGATTAGTTGCTTTGACAGGTCTGGTTTACTTCATAATAAAAAAGCGCAAGAGAAAAAGGCGTAAATCCAGAAAAACTCGCTCCAGACGGAAAAAATAAATTTAAAAATACAGATGTTTTTAAAATGATTTTACCAGTATCCCCTAAGAAATTCTCTGAGGCAATGAGGAAAGGGGTTTCAACAGATTTTTTCCCAACTTCTGTCACTCATAAAGCTTGACTGAATTAAGGTTTGGATTTTCTGTCACTCCTAATTTGTAGAAAAACTAAAAGTTTAAAGGTGGAAATTTATGAACTATAGGTTTTTTCCATGATTCCCCTAGGTCCAATTCACTGACTTTTAAAATAGGCGGAGCTTGGAATCTTTTAAATTCTTGTTTTTGAACAAGATGAACAAGTTTTTGTTCTGTTAAAGTCTTAGGATCCATGCCTTTAAAAATATTTTCCAATAAAGGATCCAACTCTTTATAACGGGGCAGATCATCATGATCTTTCTGTTCAGGGGCTAGTTCAGCGCTAGGCTCTCTTAAAAAAAGATCTTTCGGAAAAATTTTTGTTTTCTCATTGATAAAAGAAGCCACATCATAGACTTGCGTTTTTAAAAGATCAGCAATAGGGCAGAGCGCTCCTGCCATATCCCCATAAAGTGTTGAATAGCCTGTTGCCATTTCGCTTTTATTCCCTGTTGACAAAAGAAGACTTGAAGATTCATTAGCTACAGCCATGAGAATTAAAGCTCTCAACCGAGCCTGTATGTTTTGAAGAGTTATGAAGTTGTTACAAGCTTTGTCAGAAAAAAACCACTTTGAAAAAGTTTCAATTAAAGGAGTAATGTCTTTTTCTATCATCTGAATTTGCAGCTTTCGGGACAAGTGACGAACAATTCTATAACTGATCTTCTGCGTGTAAGGCCCAGGGAGAAAATAAGCTGTAAGATTGTTTTTCCCTAAAGCTCTCTCCGCCAGATAAGCCACAAGGGCTGAATCCATGCCTCCACTTAAACCCAAATGGGCTTTTGTCCAACCTGCTTGAGAGAAAAAATCCTTTATTCCTAAAATTAAAGCCTGTTCTCTTTGTTCCTGAAGATTTAAAAAAGGGGGGGGCTTCCCTGTGGCTTGTTTTGTTTTTTTAAGTTTGCTCTTTTTAAAAACATTGAGTATTTTAAAATCAGGCTCAAAAAATTGACCTTGCCATACAATATCTCCATCACAATTTAAGACAAAGCTTCCTCCATCAAAAATGAGACTGTCCTGTCCGCCTACACGGTTCAGATAGACAGAAGGGCATTTATATCTTTTGGTCAGCTCCTCCATCTTCTTTAAGCGATTTTTTTGTTTTTGATCCGTATAGGGAGAAGAGTTTACAGCAAGCAGCAAATCGGCTGGGCCTTGCAATGAACTCCGCCAAAGATCTTCACAAATAAAAATTTGAATCTTTCTATTTTTCCAATAAAAAAAATTATTTTTGACTTTTCCTTTTTTAAAATAACGGGATTCAAAAAAAACACCATGATCAGGTAAAAACTCCTTTGCAAAAAAAACTGATTTTTTACCTTTCTCAAAGAGAAAAACTCCATTTTGAATTTCATTTTTGTTTTTAATAAAAGCAGGAAGAAGAAGTAGGAGTTCTCTAGGAAGATGTTTATTTATAATCTGGAACTTTTTTTCCTGAAGTTCAAACCATCTATCATGATACAAAAAATCCTTTGGGGGATAGCCCCATAAGCCTCCTTCTGGAAAAGCAACAAGGTCAGCTCTTTTTTCCGCTTTCTTTAAAATTTCAAGAACTTGTTCACAGTTGTGATCAAAATCTCCAAGAAAAAACTTAACCTGAGCCAAAGCAATTTTCACAAATAACACCCCTTCTTTGAGGGCCTTCAATCCAAAGTTCTAAGCTTCAATCTTTCCTTTTCTTCCCCTTCTAGGTTAAAAGAAATATTATGCTGGACCCAAGCCTCCTGATCAGGAAGAAACTCATAATGAGACAAACTTCTTAGAACAAAATTATCCAATTCACGATAACCAGAAGAGGATTGCAATTGTATTTTATCCACTAAGCCCTGATTCGTTACAAAAAATAAAACAGAGACAGTCCCTTCCATGCCGGCTCTTCTGGCAGCATCTGGGTAATCCAAAGGAGGATTTCCTTTTTTTTGTTTTACATCCTGAAAATCTTTAAATTGACCTTCCTTAAAAGAAGAAGCTGATTCTGTGGAAGGAGATGTTTGATCAGCATTTTCAGCTTTAGCAAGTTTTGTTTGTTCTGCTGGATTGGCTTTCCTCTCAGTCACTGGCTCCCCATCATTGGCTTCCCTACTGTTCTCCACCTGTAAATCGGGAGGAGCGGCGGCATCATTATCTGTTTTAGTTTCCTGAATATTTGGTTCAACAGGGAAAGCTTCTGTCGTCTCAGAATCTTCTATAACTTCAAAATCTTCTGTCCCTTCAGATTCAATAAGGTCTGTTGAAGGTGCATTTTGCCCCCCCTCCTCTATCAATGCCGCTTTTGCGATTTGAGAATCCATATCCACAGGCTTAACAGAGGGGTTGGCTTTCATTTTTTGAAGATCCAATTCCACAGGAGAGGCTTCTGTCTTTATAGAAGGCTCTACGGTTTTAGACTGAGGGGCGGAAGAGGGGGGCATACTTTCTTGTTGGGAGATGTTTTTCTTAACAGGCGGCTTTAAAGAATCGCTCTTGTTATCCGATCGGGTTTTTAATTGAGATGAGATTTTCTTCTCCTTGTTTAAATCGGAAGCAGACGGCTTTACCTGAGCAGCCCCTTCAGATTGTCTAGGTGATGCATTTTCTTTTATTGCAGAAGATTTTACAGGTTTAGGAGCAAAAACTATAGGATTATAATAAAAATAAAGAGCTATAGCTCCTGTAGCATGAACGATAATAGAAAAAGCTAGAAACCTTTTTAAATTCATAAATTTCTTTATTATTATTCTATATTCGGATTAAATCTATATAAAAATTAAATAAAAAAACCGCAAAACCCGTGTTAATAAATTTCTCTAATCATTTTGATTTGAACTGAGAAGTTTCACACACCAATTACAATGATAATAACAAAAAAGCTCAAAACTCAAACAGAATCAGTACACTTCTCAAAAGTTTTGAACCCCCTTGTCTGATTCCTTAACTTCTTGTCTTTCTATACCTTTGATTTTAGGACAATTCTTCAACCCATGTTTGTAATTTTTCACCTAATTTTTCCATAGAAAGCTCTTTCTCAATAATGGCAAAACTTGAAAGAGGTTTAGCTGCTGCCTTCCTAATGGCCAAGATGGCCTTTGAAGAAACTATCAATTCTTTTTTTATCCCCTCTTTTTTTTCAGGTTTTTGTTTAAAATATTCTATGATTTCTCTTGCGGTTTCCTTTTTTTGACAAGTTAAAACCAGATTACACCCTGCTTTTAAAGCCCGAAAGAATTTCTCTCCTGAAGAAAAAGGCTCCAAAGCCTTCATATCAATATCATCAGAGGCTAAAAGACCTTTAAACCCCATTTGTTTTTTTAATTTTGTTTTCAAAATAGCTTCTGAAAAAGTCGCTGGCTGGCTGTCTATACAGGAAAATTCAATATGGGCTGTCATTATCCAACAGGAATATTTTTTAAAAAGAAGCTGAAAAATTTCAAGCTGTGGTTTGAGATCAGAAAAAAGGCGGCTGTCTTTTGGCAGGTCTTTATGAGAATCCTCACTAACTCCTCCATGACCTGGAAAATGTTTTAAACAAGGAATTATATTCTTTTTTACAAGACCTCCTATAAAAGAATCAGCTCCTTTCAATATATCTTCTTTGGATGTTCCAAAAATCCTGTTCGTCAACAAGGGATTATCTGTATAAAGAAGATCAACAACAGGAGCAAAATTAATATCTATACCCAAAGCAAACAACTGCTTTCCCATAGCACAAGCCACATTAAAAACTTGATGAGACTCAAGATGACCTAAAATTTTAGGAGAGGGCCAGGGGAAAGAGTTTTTCAAGTGAGAAAAGCGGTTGACCTCCCCTCCTTCCATATCTATGGCAATTAAAGGAGCCGGGGTTATCAAGGACTTTATTTCCACACAAAGTTCATAAACCTGTTTAAAAGATTGTACATTCCTTTTAAACAAAACAATCCCTGAAATATTATTTGAAACAATAAAGCTTTTCTCTTCTGAGGAAAGGCTACAGCCTTCAAGCCCTATCATTAAACAGGATCCTACCATATAGAGTTTCTCCTAAAAGTTGAAAAAACAAACTGATGTATACTTGAAAAGCAAATGTTATTATCCATCTGGAAAAGTACAAATAAAAGCGCTTCCTTGATTGGCTTCACTTTCCACTTTTATAGTTCCACCATGTTTTTCTATAAGCTTCTTAACAATAGACAAGCCTATCCCCGCTCCCTCCACTTCCTTTCTGGAAGGATCAACTCTATAAAATTTTTCAAATAAGCGATCTTTATGTCGTGTGGAAATGCCCTTTCCCTGATCTTTAACCTGCAAGACAACATTATCTTTTTCCTTTGTCCAAATGATTTCAATTAACCGGTCCTTTGGCACATATTTAATCGCATTATCCAACAAATTATACAGAACCTGTTTTAAAAAATGGCGATCCGCTTTCACTGTTTTCTGAGAGAAATCCATTCTTACTTTATGATTCTCAATATGCAGATCTTTGACAATGGAATTAGTGATTTCCTCAGTACTATAAGTTTCTTTTTTTAAACTCATGGGATCTTCCATCTTGGAAAGCTCCAAAAAATGGTTGAGAAGAGAAACCAATCTTTTGACATTTCTTTGTATGATATTTAAAAACTGTCTGATTTGATCTTTATTGTTTGTTTCTATCTCCTCCAATAAAGTTTCTACATAACCTTGAATGGCTGTTAGGGGAGTCCTTAATTCATGGGAGACATTGGTTATAAAATCCAATTGAATTTTTTCCGTCTTTCTAATATTACTTATATCATAAAACAAGCCCACAGCGCCATGAATTCCATTATTGGTTTTTTTTAAAGGAGCCACTGTAATTTCATAAATAGAAGTCTCTTCATCCATGTCAAAAAGACCAATAGATAAAGTTTTTCTAATAACCTGTCCCTTTTGCAGACATTCATTATAAGCCTGAAGAATATCAGGATTTCTTATCATTTCACTCAGAAGAATTTCTGATTTATAAGGCTTTCTTTGTGAAGGAAACAACAGGGTGGCCTGATTGTTGAAAAACAAAACTTTCCTGTTTTGATCAACAGCCAGAATAGCTTCTGTTAAGGCAGAAATAACCGCTTCCAGTTCGGAAGATTCCTGAGAAATAATTTTTTCCTGCCATTTTAAATAATTGTTGATTTGATTTAGGTTTTTGTTTAATTCATAAAACTCTCCGGGCTCTTCATCCAAATAAGGCCCTTTCTCTACATTAATAGATTCCTCTTTTCCTACTTTAATATTATGAACTTTATCAACAATACGAATTAAAGCCTGAAGAAAACGAAAAAATAAAAAAACAAACACACAGCAGGAAAAAAGAAAACCAAGCGAAAACAGCAAAATGACATGGAAAGCCTCCTGATCTGAAAAGAAAATGTAAAAACAAAAAGCTCCAAAAAGAAAACCTAAAACAATAGCGATAAAAAATTGTTTTATCAACCATTGCGTGAGTTTGGGAAGAGGAAGTTTCATAATATATTTAATGGGTTTAAAAAGTTTTTAATTCGTTGTTCATGCGCTGTTTTTTTTCATAGATTCCCTTACACATTGGTCACACAGAGGTTGCAACTGAAACACAGTGAAATGCCACACTTATTTAATAGATATACGATAACCAACCCCGCGGACTGTTTCTATTTGATCTCCTTGAGGGCCAAGTTTTTTCCTTAAGCTGGAAATATGTGTGTCAATGGTCCTGCCGGCTGCAATGACATCCTCCCCTTGAATAAAACTAGTGATCTTTTTTCTTGATAAAACACGGCCTTGGTTGGAGATAAGCATCTCTAACATCCTAAATTCAGAATAAGTGAGTTCTATAACCTGACCAGCAACAGTAACTTCATGGGATTCCTTGTTGAGAACAATATCCCCCATTGAAAGAACAAAAGACCCCTGATCTCTTTGTTGGGATTTTTTTATAAATTCAGTTCTGTCCAAGAGATTTTGCACTCTTGCCCTCAAAACATTAAAATCAAAGGGTTTAACCATATAATCATCGGCCCCTGTTTCCAAACCAATAACAATACTTTCCGGATCGGATTTAGCTGTAACCATTAAAACTGGAGTTTTATATTGAATATGCTCTTTTTTTCTCATCCAGGAGATTAAATCCAAGCCGCTAACTTCTGGAATCATCCAATCCATAATAATCAAATCATATCTATTTTCTAAAAGTTTATCATAAGCTGTTCTTCCATCTTTAGCTGTATCAACCTGAATATTCTGTTTTGAAAGATGAAAAGACATCAACTCACAAATATCCTGCTCATCCTCCACAATTAAAACTTTGGTTTGTTTTTCCGACATAAATAACTCCTCTACTAAGTTTTTTGATGTTTTATATCTAATCCTGTTTGAAGAAAGACAACTTCTTCAGCTATATTTGTCGCTTGATCTCCCACTCTCTCTAATTTTTCTGCAATACCAACTAATTGAATGCAGGTATCAATAAGCTTTGTATTTTGTAAAATGCATTTTTTAAGCTCCACACAAATTTTATCTTTCAAGTCATCAGCCTTTTGATCCTGAACAATAACTTTCCGGGCCTGTTTTTCATCCTCATTAATAAAAGAGTCCAGACAATTTAAAACCATCAAGGATATGTGGACAAACATACTCTCCAGACAGTTTAATGAATTTTCAAGAAGAGGATCCTCCTTTAAATTCTTCCCTCTTTTGGCTATATTCAAAGAAAGATCCCCCATTCTCTCCAGGGCTGTGTTGGCAGAGATAATAGATAAAATCATCCTTAAATCTCTAGCAACAGGGGATTGAACCGCTAAAAGGCGAAAACAGTATTTTCCTAATTTAATTTGTAGACTGTCAATTTCTATTTCTCTGTTACGAATAATATGATAGAGCTTTTCCTTGTCAGCTCCTTTTTGAAAAATAATCATGCTGGCTTCTTTAAGCATTTGCTCAACACAACCTCCCATAGAAGCAATAAGGGACTTTAAATGGCTTAATCTTTTATCAAACAATTTTAAAGGCATTAAAACCTTCCTGTAATGTAATCTTCTGATTTTGGGTTTTCTGGTTTTGTGAAAAATAACGAAGTCTTATTATATTCCACAAGCTCTCCATTAAGAAAAAAAGCTGTTCTGTCAGAAACTCTGGCTGCCTGCTGCATATTGTGGGTAACAACAACAACAGTAACCTGATTTTTAAGTTTCTGGATAAGCTCTTCAATCCAGGCTGTTGAAATAGGATCCAAAGCAGATGTTGGCTCATCCATTAAAATAACAGAAGGTTCAATAGCTAAAGCCCTGGCAATACAAAGCCTCTGCTGCTGCCCTCCTGACAGGCTAATTCCCGGACGATTGAGATGATCCTTCACCTCATTCCACAAAGCAGAACTTTTAAGTGAAGTTTCCACTTTTTCATCCAAAAGGCTTCTTTTTCTTATTCCAGCAAGTTTAAGCCCTATAGCCACATTATCATAAATACTCATCCCCGGAAAGGGATTTGGTTTTTGAAAAACCATGCCTATATTTCTGCGAATAGAAACGGGATCAGTGTTGGAATTATAGATATTTTTTCCATTTAAAATAACCTGACCCTCCAAACGAGCGCCTTCCACTTCTTCATGAAGACGGTTTAAACAACGGATAAAAGTGGATTTTCCACAACCTGATGGGCCAATAATGGCAATCACCTTGTTTTTTTTGATAACAAGATTGATATCTGACAAAACCAAAGAGTTTTTAAACCAGGCTTTAAGATTTTCAACTTTTATAAGAGTTTTTTCGTCCATATTTCCTTTCACTAAAAACTGTGTTTTCGCCGACTATGAGGATTCATAATAAAAATCATAAATCTTGTGCTAAAGTTAATTAAAAAAACAAAAGAAATCAAGATAAGAGCCCCCCCCCAAGCCATAGCTTCCAAATCTGGAAAACCACTCTTTGAAAATTCATAAATCTGAACGGGAAGGGAGGCTGTAGGTTCATTTAAGCTTTTTGAAAAAAACTGATTGCTTAAAGCTGTAAATAACAAAGGGGCTGTTTCTCCAGCGATACGGGCAATAGATAAGATCACTCCACTCAAAAGCATGGTGAGAGTGCCGGGGATAAGGATTTTAGCAATGACCTTCCAACGGGGAAGGCCAAGAGCCAACCCAGCTTCACGAATATGATGAGGAACCATTTTTAATATTTCTTCACTAGCCCTTCCAACAATAGGAATAAGAATAAGGAGAAGAGCTATAGCCCCAGCATAAGCTGAAAATCCAAAAAATATAACAACTAAACTGTAAACAAAAATTCCTATAACAATGGAAGGGGTACTTATAGAAAGATCAATAACAAAGCGTAAAAGTTTTGAAAGAGGGTGAAATTTATATTCACTCAAAAAAATACCCAGAAGACATCCCCAGGGAATTCCAATTAAGGAAGCCATACTCACCATGATTACGCTCCCAAGAATAGCGTTGGCTAAGCCTCCCCCGGAAATCCCAGGACCTGTTGGAAGCTGAATAAAAAAATCCCAGTTGATAACTGACAGACCTTTTTCAAACACAAAATAAGCAATAAAAAAAAACGGCACCGCAGCTACAAAGCTTAAGAGAAAAATCAGAAAAAGCATGATATTGCTATAAATCTTTCTAAAAAAATAGTACAAGTGTAATAACATATTTTTACCTTTTAAACTGTTTTTTCATTCTCCACACAAGAAAAATAGCCATACTATTAAACAACAAGGAGACCATAAATAAGGTAAATCCCACAGCCGTTAAAGAAGACAGATGAAGCGCATTATCCGCCTCAGCATACTGTGTGGCCATTACACTGGCCATCGTTTGAGAGGGCGCAAACAGAGAAGCGCTTAAACCAATTCTGTTCCCTATAACCATAGTAACGGCCATAGTTTCTCCAAAAGCCCTTCCAAAACCTAACACCACAGCCCCTATGATTCCTGAAACTCCGCCCTTCAAAATAGCCACCTTGAACATCTCCCAACGAGTAGCTCCCAAACTCAAAACAGCTTCTTTATTTGAGCGGGGTATGGAGCGAAACACCTCTTTACACAAAGAAGAGATAGTGGGAGTAATCATAACAGCAAGAATAAGCCCTGCACACATCATACCCACTCCGTAAAAAGGCCCGGAAAAAAGAGGAATAAAACCAAAATACTCTGATAAGAAAGGCTGAACACTATTTCTTAAAAAAGGAGCTAAAATAAACACCCCCCACAAACCATAAACAATAGAAGGTATAGCCGCCAGCATTTCTACAATAAAACCAAGAATAATAGAAAGCCAATGAGGGGCTAATTCATTAAAAAAAAGAGCAAAAGCAATACTTACAGGCACAGCAATTAACAAAGCCAAGACAGAACTAACAACAGTTCCATAAATTAAGGCCAAGGCTCCAAACTCCTGATTCCAGCTATCCCAAACAGGATTCACAAAAAAAGAAAAACCAAAATGTGAAAAAGCAGGCCATGCATTAAAAAATATAACTACAGCCATTATAAGAAACAGGCTTATAAAAGCAAAAGCAAAAGCTTGAACAATAAAAGAGAAAATTCTATCCCCCCAATAGATCTCTGATTTTTGAGTAAAAACATTTAAAAAATCTGGAAAAAATTTCATTAGAAAGAAAAAACCTTATTCAAACTTAACTTGAGATAATTGTTTAACCGCTGAGTTTGTAACAGCTTTGGGAAGAGAGACAAAATAAAGCGGCTCAGAAAACATCTGGCCTTGATTTAAAGTCCATTTCAAAAAATTGACTATAGCCTTCCCTTTTTCCTCTGGCATATTTTTGGAAATAATAATGTAAGTAAACCCAGCCAAGGGATAAACCTTATCCCCTTCAATATTAATAAGAGATGATGTATAATCTGTATTATTTTTCATAGCTTGGTTAGCAGCTTCTTTAATAGATTCCAAATCAGGTTTCACAAAATAACCGTGTTTGTTTTTTATAGCAGCCATAGGAAGTTTTTGTGAAGCAGCATAACTAGCTCCAATATAAGCAATTGTACCGTCAATTTTGTTCACTAAACCCATAACTCCCTCATTCCCTTTTCCTCCTACACCAACAGGCCAGGAAACTGATTTCCCTTTGCCAACCTCTTTTAAAAATTCTTTGGAAAGCAAAGAAAGATACTCTGTAAAAAAGCTTGTTGTCCCGCTGCCATCGGCTCTATACACAACGACAACATCTTTCTCAGGAAGATCTAAATTAGGATTTAATTCTTGCATTTTAGGGTCATTCCATTTTTTTATTTCCCCTCTAAAAATCTGAGACAGAACTTTTGCATCAAATTGAAGGGTTTTTTCTGCATGAAACTTGAGATTGTAGGTGACCGCCACAGCCCCTAAAGCTGTAGGTATGTGAAGTATTTCCTTCTTCAAAGATTGAATGTCCTCTTCTGGAACAGGGACATCCGTTCCACCAAAATCCAAAGTGCCCGCTACGAATTGTCTAACCCCTCCTCCACTGCCAATGGATTGATAATTTATGGCTACAAGAGGATCAACTTTTCGGTACTCTGAAAGCCATTTTGAATATAAGATATAGGGAAAAGAAGCTCCTGCCCCATTGATAAGAAGAACATCCCGATTTTTCCTAGGCCAGCAAGAGGCAAAAATCAGACAAAAAAGAAAAAGACAAGGAAAAAAAGATTTTTTTAGTTGTGAAATTTCCATCTCTTTTTTCCTTGTTTAAGAAAGGAAGGGGAGGGTTCTGAATTGTGATTACTCCATGACAGAAGAATTGTCCACTTTTTTCTAAATTTTCTTTCACAAGGGCTGTTTTATATTGATTTGCTTAAACGGCTCCCCCTTATAAACAAAAAACTTTTCCTATTAAATCAAGAAATTTTTTTCTAAACAGGCTTGATAGGTGAACTTACAGGTTCAATCTACAATTAAGCCCTGTTTTGTGAGTTTTAAGCCTTTTATGTTTTTTGTCAAACCAGAATAAGCCTCTATTTCTCAAAAAGAGAATCAAACCCAAAATCAAAAAAACAGCTCTGTAATTTAACCTTAAATTTGAAAGTTTAAAAATTGATCTCTAGAAATATAAGAACTGAATATCAAGGTTCTATTTTTAAGTTTTCAAACCTCTGCAAGTTTAAAAAATTAAGCTTTCTGACCCTTAAAGGAGGAATGCCCATAGAAGCCCTGTATTGACCTATGCTTCTTCTTAACAGATAAACATGAAATTCTTCTTGTATTTTACTTTGCAGTTGTCCATCAGACAAAGGGTTATGTGGCTCCTCATCATTGATCCATTTTTTTATAGATTCTTTAATTTTTAATAGGGAGACAGAATCCCCATTTTTTGTTATTAAGCCTTTCTGAAAAAAATACTTTAAAGCCATAATACCTTGGGGTGTATAAGCATATTTATGACTAACCACACGGCTTACAGTAGAGACATGAACAGCCATATAATCTGCCAAATCCTGCATTTTTAAAGGTTTGAGATGTGAGCGGCCTTTCTCAAAAAAATCTCTTTGATGTGTGATAAGATATTCCGCAATTTTTTGTATCTTTTCCTGCCTTTGTTGAATAGCGCGAATAAACCAATGGGCTGCTGTTGTTTTTTCACTAAGATATTTCTTTTCTTCTGGTTTAAGTTTTCCTGAACATGAAATTAATTTTGCATACTTATATGAGAATCTGAGATCAGGAATAGAATCTTTATTTAAAAAAACACTATATCTTTGCCCTTCCTTGTAAATATAGAGATCAGGCTGAACAAAAACAGTGGGTTGAGAGGAAAAGCTTCTCCCTGGATTAGGCTCAAGGGATTGAATCAATCTACACAACTTCAAAGTTTCCTCAAAGGAGAGGTTAAGATCATGGGCAATAACTGTATATTTTTTATCCTTTAGATTTTCCAAATGATTCCTAACAATCAAACAAGCTTTTTCTGTATTTTCTTTTTTCTGCCTCAGTTGAATTAATAAACACTCTTTAAGGTCTCTCCCCGCAAGGCCTGAAGGTTCAAGGCTTTGTAGAGCTGATAAAGCAGCTTCCAACAGATTTAAAGAAATGTTTTCCTTCTCAGTTAATTCTTTTAAATCCAAATTCAAATAAGCTCTTTCATCCAAATAGGAGATTAACAAAGGCAGGATAAGTTTAATTTTTCGTGGAAAACAAGACATTTCTACCTGTTTTAAGACATAGCTTTTAAGAGAAACAGGCTCTGTCAAAAAATCCTCAATGAAACCATTGGAATGAGATTCAGGTCTCACAAAAGAGGTGTTTAAGGTGTTAGGTCTCTTGAAACTGGAGAACTCTGCTTTTTTGCTATCAAACAAAGAGGAATCTGTTGATTCAACAGTTTCTAAAAGAGGGTTTTCCATAAGTTCTTGTTGGATAGCTTGATTTAACTCTTCCTGTGATAGAGACAACAGAGATAAAGACTGCTGCATTCTGTGAGATATTGTGAGTTTTTGATTAAAGCGGTATTCAAGTTTCAAAGACATTTTTTCCCCTGCAATAAAAATACCACACAGATAAACCGGAAAAAAGACTGGATTTAAAGTCAAGGTTTAGAGTTTTCAAATTGAAAATTTAAAACTAGACCAAAAGCATTTTTTAATAGCTCCAATGTCCGGCAGGCGTAAAATGTTTTAAAATCTTTTTGCTACAGTTGGCCAAAAAACCCAAATTTTGTTTGCCGATTCTGGTTGCTGTATTTTTGTTGTCTTTCTTCAAAAAATAAATTTTTTCCCCATCAAAATTTCAGACGGCCCTTTTATTATAAAATGAACTCTAATCGCCAACCCCTAAAACCAAGCCCACCCTGAGACTATTCTGGTCTGGAGAGAGCGGAAGACTTAATCATGTAATAAAAGCATAAAACACAGAATTAGCATTTTCAAATAATGATAAATAAACAAAGGCAAAGAGGTTTTGATTTAAAATTCTTTCTGATTTATAAACAAACCTGAGAAACACAAAATTATGATTAAAGATATTTCCTACCTGCTTGACAGAAAAGATTTAAAAAATCGTCCCAGTGAACTTAGAGAAATCTGCGAAATAATCTTTCGCAAAGGAAAGGGGATTCGCTCCCAACTTGTCTCATTAGTTGGCCATTCTATTTTTCTTAATAAAAAAGACCTGTTGTTTTTATCCCAGATGGTTGAATACATACACAATTCTTCTTTACTTCACGATGACTTTATCGATCATTCCAAAGTCCGAAGGAATCATAAAACCGCTTGGCTGGAGTTTTCCCCTTCTCAAGCTGTCTTATCGGGGGACTATCTTCTGGCAAGAGTCATTTTGTATCTGGTTCAGACTAAAAACCTGGAACTTATAAAAAAAACGGCAGAGGCTATTTGTCAGCTGGCAGAAGGGGAGTTTCTTCAAAGAGAACTCTGCCCTTTTCAGAATAAAGATTTAAAAAAAAGAGACAGGGTGAGTGAGTTAAAAACAGGAAGCCTATTTAAATGGTGCCTTCAAGCCCCCTTTATTTATAAAAATAGAAAAGATCCTCGTCTATACCAGCTCTTGGATTCTATTGGATTTTACTTTGGCCTCTTATTTCAAAGATCAGATGATTTGATGGATTTTGCAGTCAGGAATAAAGACAAAAAGCCTTATTTTTCAGACATAAAACAAAAGCACTTTAATTCCTTTGCCTGTTTTCTTCTCAAAAACTCTTCTTTGCAAAAAGAAAAAAAACTAAAGGAAATTCGATCTGTTTCTGCTGTTTATAAATTGTTTCCAGACTTTGAAAAAAAGATACAAGCTTTTGATAAAATAAACGCTAATATTATAAAAACCACAGAGGAGTGTTTGGAGCAGCTTAAACCCCTTTTAAAAAAGAAGGAATGGCCTTTGATCGCCGGCTTAAAAGAATGGCCTCATCTTTTTTACTGGAGGCAAAAACAAGAAAAAAATTCAGATAAAACTGACTTCTGAACTTTCCCTTTTTATAATGCTGTTCCTTCCTTAATATTTTAATGCCAAAAAACAACCCGAAAGTTTTTTTAAAAAATTTTCATCTTCCAAAGGACTGGCGGCTTAAAGTCACGAAAGAAGGGGATCTGAAACTTTTTACAGGAGAAGGCTTAGGCTTTAGCCCTGAGTTTTCCCTTCAAAAAAATCTTACACAAAGACAAGCCTTATTTAAAGCTATTGGCTTTAAAGGAACAGCTCTCTCAGTGTTGGATATAACAGCAGGCTGGGCTAAAGACGCCTTTCTTATCTCAAGGCTGGGATGTTATGTAACAGCTGTTGAATCTCATCCTTTTGTTTTCCATTTTGTCCAAGAGGTTTTACATCAAAAAGAATTGAAGACCCCCCATTTAAGACTTATACTTGATGACAGTTTGAACTATCTAAATAGCATTGAAACAAATAACCAGCCTGACATTATTTACATGGATCCTATGTTTGGGGGAAAAAAGAAATCACTGAGTAAAAAATCTTTAAAAATTTTAAAAGAATTAACAGGGGAAACAAAAAACAAACAGATTCTTTTTGATTCAGCCTTAAAAAAAGCAAAACAAAGAGTTGTTGTGAAAAGACACCAGCTTGAAGCTCCTTTAAGAAGCTCCAGATTATGTTTTTTTAAAGGCCGTTCTGTCTGTTATGATGTTTTTATGCCGAAGAAGGGATAACTCTTTGAAAAAGCCACAAAACTTGCTCAATCAAAAAATACAATCTTTGGAAGAAAAGCTTAAGCAGAAAAATAAACTGTTAAAAAAATATCAAAAGCATCTTGATATTTCCAATACCAGAATTAAAAAAATCGCAAAAGACTTAAAACAAAGTCTTTCTCTTGTAAGAGATATACATAAAAACCTGATCCCTGTTCGCTTACCCCATATTTCTGGATTTGAACTCAGTTATAAGTTTTTGCCAACCAAGCAAGGTGTGAGCGGGGATTTTTTTGATGTGGTCAAAATACAAGATTCCATGAACTTTGGAATTCTCCTCTCCAGCTGTAACACTTATGCTATTACCTCTTTATTCTTATCCTCCTTTTTAAAAGCCTCTCCTCATTTAAAAAAGTATAGGTCAGCAAAGGAGTTTGTATCCTTTGTGGCTGAGAAGATGTCTCCTTCACTGGCTAAAAAAGAAAAAGTTCATTTGTTCTATGGTGTTATTTCCAGAAGCTCTTTTGAATTGGATTATTATTTAACAGGAAATATCTTTGCAGGTTATAAGGCCCAGGGAAAAGATATGCAGGTCTTACCAGCCTGTTCAAGTCATTTGTATGACAAAAAACCACTTAAGGGGAGAAGTCTTGCTTTAAACGCAAAAGATATTTTGTTGATCTGCTCCCCGGGAGTGGTCAAAAGAACCAATGAGGAGGGTGAGGCATTTGGAACAGAAAATATTATCAAATCTGTAAACGAAAAGCCTTCTGCAGGAGTTTTGGAAATCCGTCAAAATGTTCTGTTTTCCTGTAATGAATTTGGAAAAAATAGACCTATTGAAAAGGATTGCACAGTTTTAGCCATAAAAGCTATGAATCGCATCCTAAGAGTCCAAAAACCTTCTTAGAATCAATTTATAATAAGACAACTGGACGAGAGGCTTTATCTTATGATAGAGCTTTAAAATGATGTTAAAACCTCTCCTATCAAAAAGAAGTGGAACAATTCGTGGATAAAGCTTTGCTTAACAAAGAAAAGCCTAGGGGCTTTGGATATAGAGTTTATAAAAAACAAGATCCAAGAGCTGCCCTGTTAAAATCCATTAGTGAAAAAATTACCAAAAACAAGGGAAAAGAAGAGTTATTTTTGATCAATTTAGCTATAAAAAACTGATCTTAAAGCTATACTGATTTATTTGAAGTTTGAGGTTTTTCAAACTTCAAACAAAACGGGCTAGTATGTTGAGCCTGTTTGAAATTTAAAGCAAGGATAACACTGAAATGCCTCAGGAGACTTTTGAAAAGAAAAAAAAGCGTTTGGATAAAATCCTTTTCCTTTTGAAAAAAAATTATCCCTCAGCCCAATGCGCCCTTAACTTTAAAAACCCCTTGGAGCTTCTTGTTGCCACTCAGCTGAGCGCCCAATGCACAGATAAAAGAGTGAATATTGTTACTCCATATCTATTTCGCAAATACAAAACAGCGAAAGACTATGCCAAAGCTCCTATTAGAGATCTGGAAAAAGCTGTTCAATCCACAGGATTTTTTAGAAATAAAGCCCGTAATCTCAAAAAAACTGGTCAAAGTCTGGAAAAACACTATAAAGGAAAAGTCCCAAAAGATTTTGAAAAATTAACTCAGTTGGCTGGAGTGGGAAGAAAAACCGCTCATGTGGTCATGGGCAATGCTTTTGGAATCCCCTCAGGGATTGTTGTGGATACTCATGTCAAAAGACTTTCTAACAGAACGGCCCTGGTTCAAACAGACAATGTCCATCAGATTGAAAAACAATTGGAAATTTTGATTCCCCAAAAAAACTGGATTGATTTTCCTCATTGGTTTATAGAGCATGGACGAAAAATCTGCACAGCCCGCAAACCTCATTGCTCTCTTTGCTTTTTATACAAACTCTGCCCCAGAAATACAGTATAGAAATTTATGATAACAAGTAGGTTTCCAATTTTTCTATCCTTTGCCATAATAGGCCTTGGCATCTCTGCATTTCTTTTTTTTTCAAAAATTCCGGAAAAAAAAATATTGAAAGTTTTAACTTACAGCTCTTTTGCCGGTGTTTATGGACCAGGAAGAGATCTTAAAGAAATTTTTAAATCTTTTTGCGAATGTGAATTGCAGTGGTTTCTAGCTGAAGATTCCACAGCCCTTTCACAAAGATTTGCCCTTATTCCTGGAATTGATGTTGTCATAGGCTGGGATCAAATTACACTGCAATCCGCTGAAAAGGGACAATGGGAAAACCTTGATTTGTTAAAAGAAAAATTTATAAAAGAGGGCATCCATAGAGATTTTGGAAAAGAGTCTTTTCTTCAAAATCCTTATTTTTTTCCCTTGGATTGGGCTCCTATTGGTTTTATACACAAAGACAAGAATAGGTCTCTTGAAAGCTTAAAATCCCTTTATAAAATCAAGGGCAAAATATCCCTGCCGGAGCCTCATTCAAGCACTTTGGGACTACAGTTTTATTATTGGATTTATGAGGTGTTTGAAGGAAATGCACAGGATTTATTCCATTTTTTAAAAACCTTAAAGAATAAAATTTATGGGCCTGTATTCTCTTGGTCGCTGGCTTATGGTTTTTTTCAAAAAGGGCAAACAGACATGGGTCTGTCTTATTTAAGCTCTCTTCTCTATCATCAAAAAGAAGATAAAGGCAAACCCCACTTTTTTGCCTATTTTAAAGAGGGGCATCCCTGCCAATTTGAGTTTTTTTCTATTTCCAAAAAATCAAAAAACAAAAAACTGGCTTTGGTTTTTGCAACATTCCTTCTTTCAAAAGAAGCTCAAAAGTTAATACAGGAAAAGCATTACATGTTTTCTGTATCTAAAGAGATTGGAACTCACAAGCTTTTAAAACAAGAACAAGTAAAATTTATCTCTTATAAAAGACTAAATGACTTTATACACAATAAAGAAGATTTGTTAAAAATGTGGGAAAAAACTTTATACTAAATCTTAATGCTAGATTTAGATGATGCAATTTAAAAAAATCGCAGGGATTGATAAGCTTCCTCTAATAACAATAAAAAACCAAGAATGCTTCTCCCTAAAAAAATAATCTCTAAACCTATTCTGGCAAAAGGTTTTTTTTTCCTGCCGGCCTATACTGTTTGCGCCCTTTTGCTTTTTCCTTTTTTCCTTTTTTGTTTCCGTTTAAAATCTCTGGATTGGCCCCAGGGTTTTCAATTTTTCTCTGTTTTCTCAGCGACTCTGTTTCAAGCAGGAGCTTCAACAATTTTAAGTTTAATTCTTGCTGTATGGGGAAGCCGGGGGCTGATTTTTTTCTCACATAAAAAATACTACCCCTTTATTGAAGGGATCATTCTTCTTCCCTCCCTTATCCCCCCCTTATTGCTTGTACTTTCTGTCGTTCATCTTACAGAACAGTTTATGCCTTTTCCCTTTGGCCTGCCAGCTCTTATTTTTGTTCAAACTTTAACTTACACAGGGCTTTGCACAGTGGCTCTCAGCCGTGTTATTTTAAAAGAGGGCCAGAACCTAAGTGAATGGGCTTACCTTCATGGAAGCTCCAGCTGGTATTTTCTAAAAGCCCTTTTAAAAACAATTTTATTAAAAGATATAAAAACACTTTTTGCCTTGGTTTTTGCGGGAAGTTTCACCAGCCTTAGTCTCCCGCTTTTAACGGCTGGTTCCCCTTTTTTCAGTTTGGAATTTTTTATTTATGAAAAACTAAAAGAGCCTCAGCTTTGGCCGCAGGCTTTAAGTTTAATTCTGTTTCAAAGTTTTTTTATCTTTTTAATCTGCTGGAAAGCTTTTTCTAAAAATTCTCCCTCAGATTTAAAATTAAAGCCTAAAACGATCCCTCTTCTGCCAAAAGCTCCCTTTTTTCTTATCCCTTTAGGAGCTTTATTGTTTTCTCTGGGCGGTTTATTCTTCATTTCAGACATAAAGGCTTTCTCTAAACTTTTTTCTTTAAGTTCTTTTATTTTTTCCGCCAGTTTAAATTCTCTCATTTTAAGTTTGGGGGTAGGGACTATGACTTTGTTATTTTTAAGTTTCATGTCTCTTTCTTTTCAAAATATAAAAGCAAGAAAGTTCATTGCCTCCTTTATGCCCCCAGGGGTGA
Source organism: Bdellovibrionales bacterium (assembly GCA_965116175.1). Lineage (GTDB taxonomy): Bacteria > Bdellovibrionota > Bdellovibrionia > Bdellovibrionales > UBA1609 > JACOND01. The sequence goes on from OZ220490.1 coordinate 1,745,325, forward strand.
GTTTTATGGGGTTTGCGCTGCTTGTTTTTCCTTTTTACGGAAGGAGTTCCGTTTTGATAAAATGGGTTCTGGGTTTAAGTTTGCTTCTTTTCCCTTTGATATACCGCTTTCGCGGGGAAAGGGCTTTGGAAAAACTCTCTTCTCAGGTGGAGACAGCTCGGTTTTTAGGGGCTGGCTGGGGACTTGTTTTCCGTCAAATTCTATGGCCTCAAAGCCGAAATGTCTTTTTTTTATGCGCCGGGATTTCCAGCTTTTGGGCTTGTGGGGATTTTGCCTACAGTTTAATGGTCTCAGGGGGCCATTGGAATTTATCGCTGATCATCCATGATATTTTTTCTTCCTATCGGCTGGATCAGGCTGTCCTGTTGAGTTGGCTTCTGATGCTTATGAGTTTTATTGTTTTCTTTTTCTGGATAATTATGGCTTTCATTTTAAACAAAAAAATCACTTTATAACCGCTGTGATTGTCCCTCACACGGATTAAATTTAAGTTGTATTAAACCTGTTTGAATTTTTCATTTTCTGTGGTTTTATTATTTTATTTTTAAAATGAGAAAAAATGTCTGTAATAAAAAATTTATTCTATAAAATCGGTGATTTCAGGCTTGATATTCCTGAGTGGTCTTTTTCAGATGAAAAAGCAACAGCTTTGACTGGAGCTTCAGGGAGTGGCAAAACCACTGTTCTTAAAATACTCTGCGGTCTCATTTCCTGTCCCCATCTTTTTTGGGAGTTTAAAGGGCAAAATCTGGCTGAACTTTCTCCTCCGGAAAGAAAGTTAGGTGTGTGTTTTCAGGATTTGCGTTTATTTCCTCATTGGACAGCCAAACAGAATATTTTATTTGCCATAAAAGCCAGAGGATTTGCCTTTACAGACAAAAAAAATGATTTTGAGAAAATGATTGATTTTCTGGAATTAAGAAAGTGTTTAAATCTTTCTATAAATGATCTCTCTGGAGGGGAAAAACAAAGAGTGTCTTTAGCCAGAGCCTTAATTATTAAACCTCGTTTTCTTTTTTTAGATGAACCCTTTGCCTACCTGGATGAACAAAATCGTAAAAAAGCTCATCTCTTAATTTTAGAAATTATTAAAAAATATTCCATCCCCCTCCTTCTGGTCTCCCATAATAAAGAGGATATAAAGGATTTAGCCGATGAAGAGTTTTATCTGGATAAGGGAAAAATCCACAAAAAGCCCTCTCTTTTTTAGATTTTTATTACATAGATGAACTCGCCACCTTTGTCCACATTATATTAGGAGGTCAAGGGGGAAAGCCTCCAGCCAAAGTCATACAATTTAAGAAATCCTTAACTGTTTAATTGTTTTTTTGATTCCCAAATTTTAAACCTTTTTAGCCGAACTTAGTGTAACTTGTCCAATCTATGTAAAAAGTTAATGAAAAGGGTCAACCCTTAAAGCCCTGTGATAAGGAATGGAAACGGCAATGAAAATATATGGGCTTTAAAAAGCTTACATCTCCAAAACAGCTTGGACAATGGAGGCCCTATCCAAACCAAAAAGTTTATACAGTTCAAGAGCTTTGTAAGCGCTTCGTCCAAAAGCACCCTGCACAGCAAGATTTTTTAATTTCGAAATTTTTATCCCTGCGGCTTGTAAGTCCAAAACAAGAAGGGAAGCCATCCCTCCCTTAATCTGATGCTCTTCTACCGTTACCAACCTCCCTTCACAGATACTAAGCCATTGAGAAATGCTTTTAATCTCCGGATCACTCACACAGGGGTTGTTAATAACAACAGCACCTCTTCCTTTTTTTTTCAATTCTTCCCCAGCAAGCAAAGCCTCTTGGATAAGAGGACCGCAGCTCACAAGCAAAACAGGAGAGGCGCCTTGGGAATTGTCAAATAAAACCTGAGTTTTATCCAAGGAGTAGAAAGAGGCTCCATAAGATTCAGGAAAAGTTTCCCTGCCTAAAAAGAAAATCTGGCTCTTAGGAACAAGTCCTGACTTTTTTTCCTGATAAAATAATTCCACAGCCTGAGAGACAAGATGATAAGCCTCTTCAACACAGCTTAGAGCGTAGACTTTTGTGTGAGGAAGAGAGCAGGTTTTTGCAAAATAGGAAAGAGCCTGATGGGAGGCTCCATCAGCAGCATCCTGAAAGCCCGCATGAGAAAAAATCCCAATCACAGGAGCTTGGGAAAGAGCAGACATTATAAGAGGTAAACTTCCTTTAGTAACAGCAAACTGCGCAAAGGTGTCCACAACAGGAACAAAACCCTGTTTGGAGAAACCCACCGCTGCGCTGATCATGTTGGCTTCAGCCACTCCAACATCAAAAGAGTGTTCGGGAAATTCTTTCCTAAAAGAAGCCACTCCTGTTGATCCCGGAAGATCAGAGCTGATAGACACAATAGGAAGGCCTTTTTGCTTTTGCTCTATCAGAGCTTTGGCAACTCCCACCTGTGTTTTTTTAAAAGGAATTTTTGAGAAGGCCTTTTTATTTTTCTTCTTATTAAAACGAGTTTTTATTTCTTCACACCAGTTCAACACTTCTTTAGGAATTGTTTTACCTCCATAAATTTCTTTAACAAAGGCCTGTAATTCCTTTGGATTTTTTAAAGGGAAACCATGTCCTCCTGAAGAGTCCTTCATGGTTTTTTCTACTCCAAAACCCTTACAGGTTTTAAAAATAAGGGCTACAGGTTTTTCAGGATTTCTTAAAGCCTTATCCAAGCCAGCTTGAACAGAGTGAAAAACATTTTCCAGATCATTCCCCCTAGATATAAAACAGCTATCCCAACCCAATTCAGATAAACTGTTAAGAAAAGGCTTTAAAGAAAAGCTATCTTCATCAATTCGGCCGGATAATTTGGTGTTGTTATCACTGATCATCAGTAAAAAAGGGTTCAGCTGTTTCTTGCTGGCAAAGCCAGGGATAGCATTTAAAGCCTCTTTAGCCTCTCCTTCCATACAAGCCCCATCACTGACTGTGGCAATAGTCATTCTTTTGTTTCCAAGAAGTTTATCAGCCATAGCCAAGCCTTGAGCTTGAGCTAAAGTGGAGCCAAGAGGGCCATTACTGAGATACACCCCCTTGGGAAACAGATGAGCCTCACCGTGACCGGTAAGATGGCTCTCTAAGGATCTAAATTTTTTGAGATCCTCTATACCGAGATCAGCCATATTGTAATTGGCCTTCAAGGCATAAAGACCGTTTTCACAGTGGCCAGCATCATTGATGAGATGAAAAAGATCAAACCAATCTTTAGAGTTCTTTTCTGCCAGATGAAAGATAAGGGCATAAAGAGCAGACATTATTTCCGCAAAAGCAGAAGGCCCCCCCCAATGAGAGGCTGCCCCTTGAAGACCGGCTTCCATATCCATACAAGCCAACATAGCTCTTGTAGCCTTGGGATCAGCAAGATGAAATTCATAGCCTAAAGAATCTTTAAGGGAAACAAAAAATTGAGGTTTTTTTTTGAGGGGCCTGGCCAATTTTTGTCTATTAACAATATTTTTTAAAGAGGATGACATAATTTCCTATTACATTTACTCAAAGAAGGGGTCAAGATATGAAGCTATTAAGGCATTAGATTTTTGTGATAATTTGAAAACCTGACGGAGAAAATTGGAAATGTCCTACTGGAAACTCTTTAGGAAGCGGCTTGGAAAATTTATATTTCTGCCAATTGTCTAAATCTTTCCATACAAGGCGAACTTCAGAAATATAGTTATTAGTCTTTACAAAAATTTTGCTTAATTTTTCAATTTCTTTTTTTACCTTCAATTCAAAAACATAGTCTTGATTCTGTTTACGGCTCCTTTTTATTCTAAATGCCTCAAAAAACTTTTTTTCTGAAAATAGGCCGTTTAAAATCTGAATTTGAGGGTGCTCTTTTAATTTAAAAACTGTTTTTTCACTTGTAGAAGCTTGATACCATAAAAACTCTCCATCAAAAAGCAGGATTGAAGAAGGATCGCCCTCCAGCTTTAAATAAAATTTTTCCCCCTGAATATCCAAATGACCCTGGCTTTTCATACTGGTTCTAATGGCAGATAAAAAAATCTCCTGCTCTATTTTAAGCTGAAGAGATTTTAAATGATAGTTTTGTAAAACATCTTTTAAAACAAGTTTGTTTGTTTGACTCACAGGCTGCAAAGATGAAGGTTTTTCATTGATCTGCTCTTTACCCTTAATTTTTACAGACTTCAACATTTTGATTTCATCTGTGGACTGAGTTGGGCTTGAAGATTTTTGAGTTTCATATTGATCTGTAGGAGGCGTAAAGTTTTCAGTCTCCTGCTTTTCAGATTCAGGAAGCCGATCCGTTTGAGAGGCGGTTTTTGGTCCTTTGTTTTTTATGAAAGAAGGGGATGGTGTCGTTTTTCCCTCAGTATAAGAAAATAAACAGAAAATAAACAAGAAAAGAATATATGTTTTCATGCTTAGGATTTTAGGGAATTTAAAGAGAAGTGGCAAACTGTAGTTTATTTTGCGCCGATTCAAATTAGACTGCACTTATTTTTTCTTGAATTTAGTGTTTTTAGGGCTTAGAGCTCCCCTTCCAGTTTTTGAAGTCTTTTCTTTATATCTTTAAGCTCCTCATTGTTGCTTTTAAGTTTCTCTGCCATATTGGAAAGCTCCTTTTTCGTTTGGGAAAGCTCCTTTTTCGTTTGAGAAAAGTCTTTTATAAGCCCGCTCTGCTTATTTGTAAGTCCTTCTAAAGAAGAACTCAAGGCCTTAACTTTTGAGAGAATGTTCTTTTTAAAATCATCCAGATTTTTGGAGAGCGCCTTTTCTTTTTTTGTTATTTCAGAAATTAACTCTTTTTTAAGCTCTCCAATCATTTTGTGAAGAGCTTTTATACCTGCCCAAAAATGACCATAGATGCTGGGCCAATCCGGGCGGGAAGCCTTCTTTTTATCTTTAATCTGCAAGTGACTGGGAAGCTCTTCAGAAATAATCCCCATACGGGATTTTTCCGGATGATCCTTTTTATACTCATAGGTGAAAAGGGGCGTTATTAAAATCTCATCCAAGGCCTTTCTAAAATTTTCAAATGGTTTAATATTTTTCTTAATGGTCCGAGAACTAGGGGGAGCAGCAGGACCTTGGGGACCAATGGGACCACGGGGACCAGGGAGACCACGGGGACCCGGGGGACCAGGGGGACCAATCGGACCAGGGGGACCAAATAGACCCCGGGGGCCTTGGGGGCCAATGGGACCCGGGGTACCACCAGAGGGACCCGGGGGACCAGGGGGACCCGGGGGACCAGGGGGACCCGGGGGACCCGGGGGACCCGGGGGACCACCAGGAGGACCTTGGGGACCAGGAGGACCAGGAGGACCAGGGAGACCACGGGGACCTTGGGAACCAGGGGAACCAGGGGAAGGGGAAGCAGCGGGACAATTAGTACCACCTTCAAGGCAAACTTTTTTCCCTTTGATTGTAATATCATATGTATTGATCTTGCCTTCAATCCAAGTTGGATTCTTATCATTCCCAAGAAGAAATTTGTCACTGACGTTACTGACTATTGTCTTCGCGTTTCCAACATTTCGGCCTATAAAAATATTGTTACTGCCCGTTGTATTCTTAGATCCAGCATTTTGGCCTATAAAAACATTGTTCTTGCCCGTTGTATTCTTAGATCCAGCATCTTGGCCTATAAAAACATTGTTATCGCCATCGCTATTCTGCCTGCCTGCGCCATATCCCAAAAAGGTGTTATAGTCTCCTCCTGGTCCCATATTTTTTCCCGTATAATACCCTATAAAAGTATTCCCTATCCCTATTTCACCGCCAGGGCCGGCATTATACCCATAAGCCGTTGTCCTGGCGTTTGATTTTGATTTGTCCACGCCTCTTGCTGTCGATCCACCCCCTATTAGGGTCAGTCCAGGCGGATCATTTTCTGATACATGAGACACCCCAGCCAGGCTATCCCCTCCTCTAATCCCTGTGACATTACAGGTAAAATTCCCATAGGCAGGGTATTCAGAGTTAGGCGCGTTGCTGAGAATCCGATTAATACACGCTAAAGAAGAGCCTAAAGGAGGAGAACCTGAAGGAGAAGGCGAAACATCAACACCATTTGCCATTCTTTGCCTGCCGCTTGAATCAGGACGACACGGATATACGATATCCAGATCAAAGGCCATTTGCCTGTTATATACAAGCACTCCTTTCACTTCGGTTTGAGTGATTAAACTCAAAGTCCATTTCTTTTCGCAGGGAGAGCTCGCTGTTCTGCAATCACAGCCTGTTGAACCATCAGGCTGTGTGGGATTGCATGTCAGCTGAAAGCGAAAATCCCCATCTTGCCCTAAACCATACTCTGCTTCTAAACGGGACCGCTCTTCTCCCTGAACATTAGGATCGTATTCTGTATGGCTTGAATCTAATATATTAACTACAAGCCTATTATTTTCACTCCTTATCCTCCCAAAACTTTTGTCGTTTCCCTGAGAGATATCACTCCCTAGAGGTCTCAATGTGTTTTCACAGCCTCCTCTTAATGCATTCCACAAGGTGTCTCTGAAAATAATTTGTTTGGAGCGGTTCTCCACTTGCTGCACTTGAGAGGACATGTTGACAAACAACTGGCTTAAACCAGTTACAACAATCAGGCCCACGGCAGAGGCGACAAGAACACCAATCAAAGTAAAGCCATATTTATTAAACTTGATTATTGAAGAAGAGAGTTTTTTTCTAAACATTTTCTCCTTTTCTATTCTTTATTTAACAGCTGTTTGTTCATTTCTTTAATGTAAAGCTTAAGAAGCTCTAAGAGCAAGTTTAACACCTAAGTATTGATTCACGCAATTTTTTTTGGTTTTTCAGCCTTATTCACTCAAGTAAAGATAAAAACAGCAGGATTTAGCCGCTTTATTTTGTCTCAGATTAATGTATAAGAGACTCCTAAAAAGTTATTTTCTTAAAATTAATACTAATGTCCTGCCCAATTTTTTTAAAACTGAACATTAAATTTACCGAAAAGATATATATGCCTTATGCGATATTTACTCTCCTCTTCTTGTTTTTTACAAGTGGCTGTTCTAATGATGACCATTTTTCAAATTTAGGTTCAGAGTCATCTTTAGATTCAGAGTCGTCTTTAGATTCGAAATCCCCCCATTGGCAAGGTTCATCTGCTGTTGAATGGGAAAGAGAGGAGTTTGTTTTAGATATGAAAGCCCCTTTATTGGATGTACTGATTGTGGCAGATACCTCTAAATCCATGCATCATCATTTGCAAAGGCTTGGAAATTCTCTTGCAGACTTACTCTCTGCCATCAACAATTACGATTGGCAAATTGGCATCACTTCAGCGGATCATGGAGATCATCAGGATCCTTCAGGAATACAACAACAATGGAAAGATCATTTTCCTGAAGGGAAAGGAAAGTTTGGCAGTTTAATGCATTTAGAAGATAGAGTAGGTGTTTTAAACGCAAAAATCTTAACCAAAAGAATGGAGGGTTATAGAGATATTTTTTTTCATACACTTTCTCACGAAACCGAAGGGGCTTGCAGCTATCCGCCTTATTGTCATGGAAGACTGGAGCAACCCCTCCGTTCTCTTAAATCCGCTATGGAGAGGGCTGTATTAGACAACAGAACTTTTTTTCGTCCAGAAGCCGACTTCGTCTCTTTGATTATCACCAATGAATTAGAAAGAGCTGAGGACGACTTCAGAGCCACAAAAGCTTCTGAGGTTGTGCGAACTTTTAACAGAATGTTTCGTGGTTTCAATAAAAAGTTTATTGCTTTTAATATTCTTGTAAAGGACAAAGACTGCCTGACTGAAGAACAACAAAAAGCCAAGCAAATTGATTCCAATAATGCTCAAGTCATTCGTATTGATAAGGATTCCATTGCAGAACTTGCCAATCAAACAGGAGGACAAAATATCAGCATCTGCTCCAGCTATGGAAAGTCCCTTAAAGGAATATCTGAGTATATTAAAGACAATCTGGAAAATAGCATCGCCCTTAAAAAAACCCCTGTTCCAGGAACTGTAAGCATTGATTTTATCGAAAGTCCTGAACTAAATTGGAACCGTTATGGCCGCAATATTGTCTTTAAAGGCAGGTCTTCCAGAAAGGTTAGTGTCTCAATATCCTACCAAAGCCAAGGTAAAAACTAAAATAAATCCAGTGATTTACACAAATGCATTGATTTTAAGAAAAAAATCTAATTTTCTTTTGCCTCAAAAAAAAAAATATATACAATTCAGATTTAAGAGGTAAAGGATATGAAATTCATAATAGCTTGTCTGACTATTTTAATCTGTCTACCCAGTTTAGCAAGATATGAAACACATTCTGTCACTGAAAATTGTCATAATTCCCCTGAAACTTTTACTTTTTCTCCAGATAAAAGGTATTACGGACGCAATGGGACACTCAATGTTCTCAATAAAGAAAATGATGAAAATGAGCAGGAATATGAAGAAGAGGGCCGGCCTGGAGGAAATATATAATAATTTTTTCTTTATTTTCTCACCTTTATATATTTTTCATCATCTCCTGAAATTAAACAAATAGGTTCATCTGGAAAAAGAGACAAGGAATTTGACAAGTTTAAGGGTTTTTAAATAAATAGGTAATATAATAAGGAGGAAATATGTCTTTAGTTGTAACAAAAAACATCAAGAATCTATTCAAAAAAAGGGGAATAAAAACCTCACAAATGGCCATTGATGCTGTCAATAAAGAAGTGTCTAAGCTTTGCTTGAAGGCAGCAGACAATGTTACGGCTGACAAATTAAAAATTGTCAAAGCCGGTCACGTCCCTGAACTGGATGCTTTGCTGGACTCTTCAGAGGATCATTCGTAAAAAATCCCTCCAATTTATAATTTTTACACTCAGTTTTAAAGCCCTTTCTTTTTTAGCTCCTGGGTTCTCCCCTTCTATGAGAAAATCTGTTTTTCCGCTGACTTGAGATAAAACCTTCCCCCCTTTTTCCTCAATTTTCTTTTTAATGGCCTCTCTGGGTTCAGAAAATGTTCCTGTTATAACAAATTTTAATCCTTGCAAAACACCACTTTCTTTGATTTGCCGTTTCTTCATAAAATAAATGCCTTTTTCATGAAGTCTTCTGATATCCGAAATAAGCTCATCATTTTGAAAAGCCAAAACAAAGGATTTAGCAGCAAAAGGACCTATATCTGTGATGTCCTGCAACTCTTCTTCCGTAATATTTTGTAATAAGATCAGCGCTTCTTTAAGATTAAACTCTTCTTTCTTTTTTGTTTTTTTAAACCGCTCATAAATTTTTTCACTGATTTTTTCTGCTGTTTGCTCTCCAATAAGAGGAATGCCCAAAGCAAAAAGCAAGCGAGACAATTCCGTTTGTTTGCTTTTTCTCAAACTTTCAATTAAAAGACTATGAGATTTTTTCCCAAAACCCTCTTTATCTACAAGAGCTCTGTCTTTCAGATCATAAATATCAGAAAACTTTTTAAGCCAACCCCATTGATAAAACTTTTTAAGGCTTCTTTTCCCTAAAAACTCTATATTCATAGCTCTTTTTGAGGCAAAATGGATCAGTTTGTTTTCTATTACAGCGGGACATTCTATGTTTTGACAGACAATATAATCTCCTTTTTGTTTCAGCTGATTTTGGCAAACAGGACAATGTATTGGCTTTTGGAAAACTTTAACATTTCTTTTTCCTCTCTTTTCTTTAAGAGGTTTAATGACTTCAGGAATCACATCTCCCGCTCTATGAATCAAAACAAAATCCCCTATTCTTATGTCCTTTCTCTCTAAATCTTGAAAGTTATATAAACTGGCGTGACGAATCAATACTCCAGCAAGGGATACAGGCTTTAAAAGCGCAATAGGAGTTACAACCCCTGTACGCCCTACTTGAAGCTGAATATCCTTCACTTGAGTTATACCCTCTTCAGGGGGAAACTTCCCAGCCATAGCCCATCGTGGACTTCTCGCAATAGCTCCCAGCTCCTTCTGTTGTTCAAAATCATTAAGCTTTATAACGATACCATCAATCTCAAAAGGCAATTTATGACGAAGCAAAAGCATTTGTTTATAATAATTTAAAGTTTCCTCCACAGATTGAGTAAGACAACAAAGCCCTAAAGGCGGGCTCAATTTGTTTGAAGGGCAAATATGAAAAGCTGGCAGTGAAAGATCATGCATTCTCCCTATAAATTCTTTTTGGCTTTGAATGTTGTAACCTTTTATCAATCCAGGGCTATGGATAAAACAGTAGAGAGGCCGGGAAGCTGTGATTCTGGGATCCAACTGTCTTAAAGAGCCGGCTGCCAGATTGCGGGGGTTAGCAAAAGAGGCCAGACCCCCTTCTTCCTGTTCAAGATTGATTTTTTCAAAATCTTTTTTAAAAATTAAAACTTCAGCCCGGACTTCCAAAAGCTCCGGAATTTTTTGTTCTCTGCTTAAACCCAAAGGGAGGCCTTTTAAGGTTTTAATGTTTTTTGTTATATCCTCACCGACTTTTCCATCCCCCCTTGTTAAAGCCTTTGTCAAAAAACCATCTTCATAGATCAACTCTACAGCCATGCCATCCAGTTTTGGCTCTACAAAACAAGTAAGATTCTTTTTGTTTAAAGACTTTAAAAGCCTGTTATAAAAAGCTCTTATTTCCTCTCTTGAATAACTGTTCTGTAAAGAAAGCATGGTCAGGCTGTGGGCTGACTTTTCAAATTTTTCAAGAGCTTTGCCGGGAACCTTTTGACTGGGGGAATCTTTGGTTCTCAGTTCAGGGTGTTTTGCCTCTAAGTCTACAAGCTCCTTAAAAAGCCTGTCATATTCATAATCTGTGATTTCAGGACGATCCAAATTGTAATAAAGCTGATCATGGTAATGAATTTGCTTTTTTAAATTCTGTATTCTTTTAATAATTTTTTCTTTCATAAAAACATCACTTATATTGATTGTGTTTGAGGTTTGAGGTTTTTTATTGAGATAAAAATCAGACTTCTATTATTTATTTTTACCTGAATTTTTAAACATTCTCCCCCATAAAGAATCATAAAACTTAAATTCAAGGATTTTAACAAACTTAAAAAATTTATATTGCCATCTGACATTGTATAATAATATAAAATAGGTCATGGAAATCAATGATAAGCTGCTGGAAAAACTTTCTCAACTATCAGCTCTTTATCTTGATGCTAAAGAAAAAGCGGAAATGAAAGGCTATCTTAAAGAGACTTTATCTCATTTTGAAAAGATTAGACAAATTGACACAAAAAATACCCCAGCTCTTGTGAGTCCATTTAACCCTCCTCTAGCAACCAGAGAGGACAAAGTTATTGAATTTCCTAATAAAGAGGAGTTGCTCAATCAGGCCCCTGAAAAAGAAGGATCTCTGGTAAAAGCGCCTCAAACCCTGTCATAAATCTATGGATTTTTTAAGTCTTAGCGGTATTCAAAAAAACTTAAAGGAGAAAAAAGTCTCCCCCGCTGAAATTTTTGATTTCTATTTAAAAAAAATAAAAAAACACAACAAAGAATTAAAAGCTTTTCTTGAAGTTGATGAACAGGCTTTGGAAAAGAAAAAGCCAGAACATCTGAAAGGCCCTTTAAGCGGCCTGCCTTTGGGAATAAAGGATACATTCTGTACAAAGGATTTAAAAACCACGGCTGGTTCCCGGATGCTTGAATCTTATATCCCTCCTTACACAGCCACAGCTGTTGATCGCCTGGAAAAAGCGGGCGCCGTTGTCATCGGCAAATGCAATAATGACGAATTTGCTATGGGTTCTACAGGGGAAAACTCCGCTTTTGGAGCTGCCAAAAACCCCTGGAGCAAAAAGCACTCTGCCGGCGGTTCAAGCAGTGGAAGCGCCAGCGCTGTAGCAGGAAGACTTTGTTCAGCCTCCCTGGGGACAGATACAGGCGGCTCAATCCGTCTGCCGGCTCATCACTGTCACCTTGTGGGAATAAAACCTACTTATGGACGGGTAAGCCGTTATGGAATGATAGCTTATGCCTCAAGCTTGGATCAGGCCGGCACTCTCACCTGGAAGGTGGAAGACAGCGCTTTGCTCCTGGATGTTATAAGCGGGCATGATCCTTTGGATCCCACAACAGCTAAACTCTCTCCGCCTTTTTTTCAAAAGCAGTTAAATTCAAACATTAAGAAGAAAAAAATCGCTTATTTTGATCCTGAAACTTGGACGGGACAGATAGACTCATCCATTCTCTCGGCTCAAAATAAAGCTTTACAGATTTTAAAAGATAGAGGCTGTGAGTTGATAGAAGAAAAATGGCCCTTTTTAGAACAGGCTGTTTCTGTCTATTATCTCATCTCCACCTCTGAAGCCAGCAGCAACCTATCCCGTTATGATGGGGTTCGCTATGGCTGGAAAAGTCAGAAAGAATTTAAAAACCTTCATGAATTTTATGCTTTTAACCGCTCTGAAGCTTTTGGATCAGAAGTCCGTCGCCGGATTGTAATGGGGAGTTTTTGTCTTTCAACAGGTTATTATGAAGAATATTTTTACAAAGCCTGTCAGATCCGCTTTCTTATTAAAGAGGCTTTTGATAAAATTTTTTCGGAATATGATGTTATCCTATCCCCTGTAGCCATTTCTCCGGCTCCAAAACTCGGAGAAAAAAAAGATCCGCTACAGGTTTATCTCAATGATCAATTTACAGTGTTTGCCAATCTTATAGGCTCTCCGGCTCTCAGTTTGCCTGTAGCTTTTTCAAAGGAAAACCTTCCTGTGGGAATTCAGCTGTTAGGCCGGGCCTTTGGAGAGCAGGACATTTTAAATGTGGCTTTGGCTTTGGAGGAAGAGCTGGAAGTTTATAAGGAGAAGCCTGATGGATTTTGAAAACTGGGAAGGGGTTATTGGTCTGGAGATTCATGCTCAACTTAAAACTCAGACAAAGCTGTTTTCTCCGGATAAAGCGGGTTTTACACAGGGGGAAAATGATCAAATTCATCCTGTAAGCTTGGCTCTGCCAGGCACTCTTCCTGTTCTCAATAAAGAGGCTCTTAAAATGGCTTTAACAGCAGGAAAAGCTTTTCAAGGGAAAATAAAAAATGGCAGTGTTTTTGCAAGAAAAAATTATTTTTACCCCGATCTTCCCAAGGGTTACCAAATATCTCAATATGACAAACCTTTTTGTGAAGGAGGCTGTGTTCATTTCTTTCTTAATGGAGAAAAGAAATCTGTCTCCTTAGAGAGAATTCATCTGGAGGAGGACGCGGGAAGAACCCTCCACCGCGGAACCTTTTCTCTCATTAACTTTAATAGAGCTGGCGTCCCTCTTTTGGAAATCGTCACAAAACCTGATATGGATGATCCGGCCTCTGCTTCCGCCTGCGCTAAAGCTATCCGCAGAACTCTTAGATATTTGGATATATGTGATGGCAACCTGGAAGAAGGGTCTCTCCGTTGCGATTGCAATATTAGTGTCCGTCCTAAGGGACAAAAAGAATTTGGAACAAAAGTGGAGTTAAAAAATATTAACTCGTTTCGTTTTATTGAGAAAGCTTTATCTTATGAGATAACCAGACAAATAAAATGTCTACAAGAGGGGTCTCCCATTATACAGGAAACACGGCTTTATGATTCTTCAAAAAATCAAACCCGCACGATGCGCTCCAAGGAAGAAGCCAGCGACTACCGTTATTTTCCTGATCCTGATTTGCCACAGGTTTATTTTGACTCCTCTTTTTTAAAAAATCTTAAGCTCCCTGAGCTGCCTTTTGAACGGGCAGAGCGTTTTATAAAAGATTACAACTTAAAAGCCAGCACTGTTGAAATTTTAACAGAAAATAAAAAGCTGGCGGATGATTTTGAGCAAGTGGCTATAGAAACAAAAGATCCTCAAAACACCAGCCGATGGTTTGTAGGAGAAATCCAGGCCCACTTAAAAGAAAAGAAACAAAACTTTTGTCCTGTGCCGGCTAAAGAAATCTCTCATTTACTGCTTTTTGTTGCCAAAGGGAATGTTTCCCACAAAATGGCCAAAGAAATTTTTGTTGATATGTGGGAAAAAGGCTTGAGCGCGGAACAAATCATCAAACAACAAAACCTGAAACAAATTTCAAGGACAGAGGATCTGGAAAAGCTTATAAATAAAGTTTTGACAAATCACCCCTCTCAAACAGAGGATTACAAACAAGGCAAGACAAAGCTGTTTGGTTTTTTTGTTGGTCAAATTATGAAAGAATCCAAAGGGCAGGCCAACCCTCAAAAGGTCTCACAAATTTTAAAACAAAAATTGGATGAATTTTGCGGATAGCAGGCATAGATATTGGTTCAAATACAAGCCTTCTTCTGATTGCAGAGAAAACAGAAGAGGGTTTTGAGGTTCTGACAGATAAGCTTTATTTCACACGGTTGGCTGAAGGCATAGAACAAAGGCCATACTTTAGTGAAAGCGCTCTTAGCCGGATGGAGCAAGCTCTCTCCTCCATGAAAAAAACCATAGACTCCTGGCGAGTGGATAACTTTTCTATTGTGGCCACCAGCGCCAGCCGTGTGGCTAAAAATAAAAACCTTCTGTTTGAACTTGGAGAAAAGTATGCCCTTTCTCCTATAGAAATTATTTCCCCTATAAGAGAAGCTGAGCTGACTTTTATAGGCGCTCTTTTCGGTTTAGGTTATGAGCCTTCTCGTCCTCTCGTGGTGGATATTGGGGGTGGCTCCACAGAGTTGATCAGTTTAAAAAAAAGTTATAGTCTTAATATAGGGAGTGTTGTTCTCACAGAAAAACTTTTAAACCCAAAAGCCTTGTCCCCAGCAGAGCGTCTTTCTCTTCATCAACATATACAACTTCAATTAAAAAATCTAAAATCTTTTTTAAGCAAAGATTACGACAGGCTTATCTTTGTTGCAGGGACTCCTGTAACTCTCTCCTTTTTAGAAAAACAAACTTCAGATTCCAATAAAGTACACGGTCTTTTGCTCACAGAAGATCATGTCCATCATTGGCTGGAAAAACTCTCTCGTCTGTCTGTAAAGGAAAGAAAAAAAGTGCCCCATCTTCCTGAACATAAGGCTGATGTTATTGTGGCGGGATTAATCCTCTTAAAAGAAATTTTAAGCGCGACAGGAAAAAAAGATTTTATTATCTCCGCTGGCGGCGTTCGTTATGGTTTGGTTTTAGAACAGTTCCAACAAAGCCTTTAAAACCCATTTTACTAAGTTATTACTTATACCAAACTTGTTTGAGGTTTTATTCTATGTCCTTTTTAATTGATAATTAGAAATGATACAGAATGGCAATTTCAAACAGGCTCAGTATAAAAGTTTTTTTAAAGCCTTATATCCCAGCTGAATAAGAAGCCTGAGTGTCTCTTCCTCTCTTTGGATATTCAGTTGCTCCTTGGCTTTTTGCAAAACTTGCAGGCTTTTTTTATCCAGACAATTAAACAGTTTGTTTTCCTCTTCAAAAATGTTTTGATCTTTTATTTCCATAGAGGAGGACTCTTTTTGATTGAGAGAACAAGAGCTGTTCAGATTTGCGGAGGGCGATGGTTCATCCTTATCAAACAGACAGGTTTGCTCTTCACCAAAGGAGGGGGATTTTGTTTGCAAAGGGCGGTGGTTTGTGTCTGTCAAACAGGCTCCTAACTCCTGTTCCTCTTTTAAATTATGCTCCTTAAATGGACCGGCATCTTCTGTTTTTTGGCTGAGAAACTGGTTACTCTCTTTTTTAAAAAAAGATTCTTTTTTTTCGTCTTTTTTACAGGACTTAAGATACATTTTAACAGCGATATTGCTGTCTTTAATATACTCCGCCCAATTGTCTGGCTGTCCCTTTAACCAATGAATAGCCTCTAAAACTGTCTGTTGGGAGTAAGCTTGAGCCGCAGGTGTTTTTAAAGCCATTAAGGAACTTTAAAACTTTTTTGAAAGTTTAAAAAAACTTTTTTAAAAAAACTCTCTTTACACCTTATTATCCACAGGTTTATTCATTGACAAGATAAGTTAATTTCTAAGATAGTTGAAATATGAAATGGAATGAGTTAGTGAGCCTGCGCTTATCAGAGCTAATTTTAAATCAGCTTTTGCAGGATGATCGCATTCAGTTAAAGCAAAGTGAAGAGAATGTGAGAAGACAAATTGAAAGAAAGATCCAAGAAAACTTTGAGCAGGAAAAAGAGCTTGTCCAGGAGGTTTATGAAATGATGGATGATCTGGAGCAAAAGGGACATGCTTTTGAAAGACAGAAAATGTTTCCCATGTTAAAGTCTCAGCTGGCTAAAAAGAAAGGTTTTATTCTATGAAGCTTTCTGATGATCGTCAAAATTATCTGACCAACTTGGTTTTGGATGAGCTTTTAAAACAAGGGCTTGCGGAGGCTGTAAAACGGGAAGTCTTATTTGAGAATATCAAACAGGGATTAAAGCTTTTTGTTAGAGAATGGGAAGAGATGGATCAAGAAATTTCACAGAAAATTTCATCCATCAAAAGAGGCATCCACCCCAGCTCTTCGGAATGGGATGTTCTATACAACCGATTCCTAGAGGAAAGCTTTAGAAAAAAAAGTCGACTCTTTGTGAAAAAATAACATACTGCATGAATTAATTGTGTCTGGTTTTTGAGAAACAATCCCTGATCTGTATTTGTGGAAAACTTTGAGGCTTTTTAGAGGAAACAATGTTAATGTATGGCAACATTTGTTTTTCTTGACGAAAAACTTTTTTTCCTGCTAGAGTTAAAAATATAAATTTTTTGATGCCCATGAAGTTTGCCCTTATTTTTTCACTTCTTTTTTTTAACTCTCCTGTTTGGGCTGTAAGTTTTGATTGGTCCGGCTGGACAAGGGCAGAGGCTTTTTATCAGCATTCAGATTCCAACAATTATTATGGCAATTATCACTTTGTTCTACAGCCAAAAATTCATGTCATTGATGGTTTGACTGTAAATAGCCGCTTGGATCTTAGTCTTCTCAAAAAAAGCTTTCTTTCCTCTTCTGACAAATATCATAGGCAAACGGGTTTTGTTTTCATCTATGGGGAAAACTCAAAACAAAGAGAGCTTGGTCTTCCGCAACTCTTTCCAGAAATATCTCAAATTTATTTGGACTATGAAGCTGAATTTTTTAAAATCCGTTTAGGCCGGGCACCTTATCATTTTGGAATGGGTGCAAACTACTCTGCTAGCCAAAATCCTTTTCAACATTGGATGACTGTCTATAACCAAGTGGCTGTATTCATGGAATATTCCTTTTTTCACATTCAACCTATGCTCTTTCATCAGTATAAAAATTTCATTTCAGGAGCTGTGCAGGCTGGGCTAAAACGGGAAAAATGGAAAGCTTCCGCTATTTATCAATACAATTTTCAAGATTCTTCTTTCATGGAGATTTTTGGGGAATACAATCAAACAAAATGGGGCTTAAAGGGCTCTGCGGCCTATAATTTTAAAGGAGCTTCTCATATCAATGGAGCCTTGGAGGCCTTTGTGAAAATCCCTACAAAAATTCCTTTTCAATTAGAAGTCAAAACAGGAGGAGCAAGAGGAGAGATGGCTTTTCATCCCAATTATAATGCAGCTTTATTGTATGGAAACAGATTTGTAAAACCAGAAGCTCCTGCTTCCAAAGAAATGACACAGGAACAGCCAAAATCGGCCTCAACTCAAACACAGGAAAACGCTAATATGGCAGACGACTCCGAAACATTCTTTCAAGTGGCGCAGGGCCAAATACAGGATGGGCTTTACTTTTCCCCACGTATTCTTTTTTCCTTTTTAGATGAAAGTTTAAAAATAAGACCTATGGCTTTGGTAGCCAGAGATCTTAAAGAAAAGCGCTTTTATTATGAATTTGATTTAGAAGGAGCTTATCAGCTGGATGAAAGCCTTTACCTTTCCCTTACAGGAGGAGTGCTTTACAGTAAAAAGCTCCATTTTGCTTTAGTGGCTCAGGCCGCCGTCAGTTTCTGAATCTTTAGGGCATCACCTCAGAGCTGACATCTTGTTTTACATCTTGTGAGACGGCGGCCTGCTTTTAATACAAATGCCGTGTTCGTTTTTTTATATCTTCATAATCTACAGGAGTTGTTGGAGGAGCAAAGTTATAAGTTTTTGGCAGGGTTTTTGTAGCTTCATAAAGCCGGGCTAAGGCGCCATCAAATCCTTCATTCAAAAAGTGCATATCTATCCTGGCCTGTTCTGGTGTCATAAATTTCACTGTTTGATCCAATTCAGGCTTTATAGTTTTTAAAAAAGCCATCTTTTGCTTATAGGTATCCAAAGTTTCATAAGCTTTTTCCCATTCCAGATATTTTCTCATAAGTCCTGCCGAAGTCTGAACAGACAAAGCATACTTGTAAGGTTTATTAAAATCTATCAGCGCTGTTTTCAAAAAATGATCGTCTTCAGAAAGAGCTCTTTTCCAAAGTCTATCCTTTATCAGATGATAGAATTGCTCCCGTTCCATAAAATTCATACGAGAAAGTTGTCTCTCTATGCACCTCACTTCTTCTTCTATTTCAAATTCTTTTGTCTCAGAATTCCAAAGACTTTCACATGTTAATTTTCCTAAAACAGCCGTTTTTTTTGCTCTGTCTCTTGCCTTATGCTCTTCATAGGCTTTTACAACAGCTTCTTCAGTCTCTGAATAGAGGTCTTCAGCCATAGCTACAATCTCACCCAACACATCTGACAACTCAACACTTGTCTTATCTATTTCCTCAGTCCGTCCACAGTCATCACAAAAATCAGCCTCTGCGGCATGCTTTGTCGGATTTTGTATTCGCCCTTTCCCTAAAATTACAATTCCTCCCTCTTCATTTTTTGTCACTTTAACCTTGGTCCTTAAAGTGTAGGAGGCTCCTTTATGTTTTTTATTCACTTTCACACGACAGGTGAATTTAGGGATTTTTCCCTCTTTAAGCTCATTGACAAGCTTTTCACACTGTCTATGAATTTCTTCCTTCAAATCTGTTATGGTCTCTGATTTAGAAAATAGCATCAAACCCTGGTGGCTATCAAAATAAGTGTGAAAAACCACAGCTAAAACGGCAAGGTTTGAAAAGCCAAGAAGGGTTACAAAAAATGTTTTCCAAAAAACTTTCATTATATTCAAATTATCGGATAACTAAGCTTTTTTATAAAGCTTTTTCGCAGGGGGGATTAAGAAAAAACGGAACTTCAATAGCCACACCATATTTTGATTTTAAATCAAGCCTTTTGCTCCAAAATTTTGCCTAACAGTGATAGCCATGAGCGCGGCTTTGATTCTGGATTCAAGAACTTTTATTGAAGGGTTATTTTATGGTGATTTGATTGAGAAGATCAAGTTGATCAAGAGTTTTTCCAGCTCCTAAAACCACACAAAAAAGAGGTTTTTCGGCCACAGAGACAGGGAGCCCTGTTTTTTCCTTAAGCAAAAGATCCATATTATGAAGAAGGGCGCCTCCCCCTGTAAGAAAGACACCATTATCTACAATATCAGAAGCCAGCTCTGGAGGAGTCTTTTCCAAAGCCAGGCGAATAGCCCCAATGATCTTTTCCAAGGGGTCCATAATGGCTTTATTGATTTGAAACCGGTTTAAAGTTATGGTTTTTGGAGTCCCGGAGACAAGGTCTCTTCCCTTAACCACAAGATTTTTATTATCATTTTCCACACAAAAGGCTGTGCCCAAATTGATTTTTATATTTTCTGCCGTTCTTTCCCCCACGAGAAGATTAAAATTTCTGCGAATGTAGTTGATAATGGACTCATCAAATTTATCTCCTCCCACTTTAATAGATTCACAAATCACAATGCCCCCAAGAGAAATAATGGCAATTCCCGTAGTTCCCCCTCCAATATCCACAACCAGATTCCCTGTAGCTTCTGTGATAGGAAGCCCAGCCCCTATAGCAGCAGCTAAAGGCTCTTCTATCAAATGAACGGCTCTGGCTCCGGCGGATAAGGCTGATTCCTGCACAGCCCTTTTTTCCACCTGGGTTATGCCATAGGGAACACAGATAACAATTCGGGGACGGATAAATTGAGACGATCTTTCCGTAGACTTGGAAATAAAATATTTAAGCATTTGTTGGGTGATTTCAAAATCTGCAATAACCCCATCTTTAATAGGGCGTATAGCCACAATATTCCCTGGTGTCCGACCCAACATATGTTTGGCATTTGTGCCAACAGCCAGCACCCTTTTTTCATTTTGAAAATCCTTTTGCATGGTGACAACAGAAGGCTCATTGAGGATAATCCCCTCACCGGGGGAAAAGACCAAAGTGTTGGCCGTGCCAAGATCAATGGCTATATCTTTATTGAAATACTTGGTAATTCTATTTAAAAGCTTCATTTATCCCTTAATATTTAACTAAAAGCCCCCCTTTAGGCAGTGTCTTGAAGGCCGGCCTTTTAGTCAAGGTTTTGGAGGAAAAATAAATTTCCAATATTTTTTCCAGTTTGTTTAAATTTTGAGAGTTTTCACAAGTGAAAGAATGCACCATGAGTTTATAAAATAAGCTTTTGAGCCATTGCGGTTCAAGGCATAAAAAAATTGTGCTTTTAAACAAGTTTTTATAAAATTTTAAGGATGTTTATAAAAAACAAAAAGGGCCAGGTCGCCATTTTTATTGTTTTTGTCTTTCAGGCTCTTTTTATCCTGTTCGCCATGACCATCAATGTGGCTTTGGTGGTTCATGACAAAATCAATTTCCAAAACTCTTTGGATTTGGCGGCTTATTATGGAGCGAAACAACAGGCTGAGGTTTTAAATGCCATGGCCCATATCAATTATCAGATGAGACAAAACTGGAAACTTTTGGCCTGGAGATACCGTATACTTGGAACTTTGTTGCAGGATGAAGGCCATCCTTCTGTGGGGGCACCTCAAAATTATTGGTGTCCACAAAATACGACTAAAAAAATTCATTGCACCTCTACTCATTCCGATTGTATGACAGATCAAAACTGTGTCCAGGTCTGTCAAGAGGCTCAAGCCTCTCCCCTGCCCTATCAAAGCCCTTATTGTGATACACAGTATTTTGTTTGTATTTCTAATCATTTATGGAAAAGAGGGATAGATTCTTCGAATCAGACTCTCTGTAAAACACAAAACTTCAAAGTTCACCCCATAAATCCTCCCCTTATCCATAACCCAGCCCTCCCTTGGATGGGGGCTATAATTCCTGACTTACAAAGGATAACATCGCAATTGCAACAGGAGATAAGCTCAAGCTGCCCCACAGAAGGAGCCTTAAACTGGTTGATGACTCAGATGTTTCTAACTCATTTCCGGCTGGATCAAAAGGATAGAAAAAGCATGTTAAGAACCATTTACAACAAAACCTTAAAAGTGGGAAAAGATTTGGACGGCAAGGATATTTTTAAAGGCGCGCAAAAAGTTTTTTATAACAACTTAAGCAAGGCCAACAAGACCAATGCTGCACAGGCCCCTTATGGCCTTGCCGAGTTTAACTCCTTTAAAGATATAGAATTTAAAGATGTTTTTAAGCCCTTTAATGTCTGGCCAGTTTTACAGTATCTGGATTTTGCCAAAAATGATCCTAACCAGGAAGCTTGTGGAGATGAAATCATAGAACATTATAAAAACAGCATTGTGAAGTCGGGGAGGTTTATCTTCAGTGATTATAACAGCCACTGGGACGATATAAAAGATCGCTTTTTTAACCAAGGTGACAAGCACCCTTTATATGACTTCCTTAATGGACAACAAAAAGCGCTTTTTAGTCTTAACCATGAGCCCTTATTTTTTAATAAAGATGAAAATGAAGGCCGACCTATAAGGACTTTAACTTTAGGATTTTATAAAGATAAGGAAAAAAATCTTTACTATGGTTTAAAAGCCCAGACTGACTATAAATCAGCCAGTCAGGTGTTTTCTCTTTTTAGTTTAAGCCGGAGAATTGTTTTTAAAGCCAGTGCTTTTGCCAAAGTCTTTGGGGGCAGCTTTGGCCCGCAGCCTGAACAAACGGATCCCATGATTCCCATTCATCACCCAGATGCCAATCACCCTATTTCAGCCTCACATATTAACCCGGCCTTGTTTCAGCCCAATTACTCCCGTTGGCCGGGAGAGGACACATGGGGCCTTATAGAATGGAATCTTCATTCTAATAACAGCTCTCCTAATAATTACTCCAACTTTCTAAAAAAACACGATACTTATCCTGACACTCACCCACAGGTTTATACTATAGATGCTTTTTTTCACTTGATTTTATATGGCGATAATGATTCAAGGGATGATCCCCTAGCCCGGCCTAACACCGGCAATTTGGAACAAACTTTTATGAGAATGATGGAGCTTTTGGCTGTCTATCCTGACGCCTACGATCTTTCTTTTTATTCCATTGCCAGTAACTATATACAAACCTATTTCCCCAGGATTTGTAAACTGCTGTTAAATGGAACAGACTGTAATTCTGATAGAAAACACCCGTTTGCCCCTAATCCAGCCACCACAGACAATTGGCCGGTTTTTATCCGAGGGGATCTGGGTTGGCCTAATTCTGATCATTATATACAAAAAAATCAGGCGGCAAAAAATGTCCAGCTTTCTATAGCCCCTTATTTTTTACAAGAGGGGGATGGAGCAAGCCCTAATTTTAATATCAATAAGCATGAGGTACTCCCCCCTGATCCCAATGCCCCCCCTCCAGTAAGACCGGCTGTTCTTTTTGAAACTCCAGGGGAGTCTAATTATCTCACAAAAGGCCGTATATTTTACCCCTGGCTGGCACAAAAATTGCCGGATTATTTATTAAGCTCCTGGGCTACACAGTCTCCATCAGTGAATAGAAAGCGCTATGAGTATTATGATTTCCCGGAGAAAAACTTCCTCCACTGTGAAAACACAGCTCTTGAAGATATGCCTGTCCCCAGCGCCTGTGTTGTAGGGGGAAGAGTCGGCTATTCTGTAAAGCTTATCTCCTGTGAGACTGTGGACACTCTATCCCCCAGTCCTAACACATTGGGAATAAAAGCAGACTACTGCCCTTAAAAGTCAAATTTGTAAATCATTATGATTGTAAATATTAAAGGGTCAGTATTTATATGAGAAAGAAGTCTTTTGAGAGGCATTTCATGATATTTAAAAAGGTGTCTTATGGATTGAATGTTATTGAAAAAGCGCATGAAGTCTTTTGAGAGGCATTCCATGATATTTTAAAAGAGCGGAGAGGTTAAAAATTAAAAATCAGCAAATCATGACTTCTAAATTTTCTAAACTTTATATTTCCCCCTATACCCTTGAGTTTAAAAGTTCTGCTTCTTTCTCGCCATTAAATAAAACCCGATTTGTAGAAGGGGCTCTTTTAGCTTTTGAATTTGAAAAAACTTCTATAGGCTACAGTGACTTTCTCCCCTGGCCGGTTTTTGGAGAAGAGAATCTGGCCTCCCAACTGGATAAAATCAAACAGGGAACACTGAGTAAAAGATTTTTAATAGCCATGCACAATGCTCTCCTGGACGCAAAAGCCCGCTCTCAAAAAAGAAGTGTTTTTTTTAACCTAAAAATTCCTGACAGCCATTTTTTAATAGAAGATCTTTTAAACTTTAGTAAAGAGGATTTAATTATGGAAAAAGGATTTAAAGCAGTGAAAGTAAAACTAATCCCCTCTCAAATTTCCAGACAGATTGATAAACTCAAATTTCTTTATTCTCATTTTAAAAATATAAAATGGAGGTTTGATCTGAATGGGCAAAGCTGGACAATCTGGAAAAGCAAATTGGAGTTTTTTAAAAAAGACATGGATTTTATTGAAGATCCTCTGAACGACACCAAGATTAAAACAGAGGAAAAGGCTTTGTTTGCCCAGGACTGGATCCCTAATTCCCGTCTTCAAATAAAAATTGTTAAACCCTCCAGAGATTCTCTTTTAAGTTTAATAAAAGGGCTTAGCCTCTCTCAATGGAAAAGACTGGTTTTCACTCACAGTTTTGATCACCCCTTGGGCCAATCCAGCTCCGCTTTTTGGGCTGGCATCTTTTACAAAATTTATCCCTGTTTTTTTGAAACTGGAAATTTTAACCAATCCCCTTTTTTGAAAATAAATTCCTATCCTTTTTATAAAGAAGGGCCGGCATTTGTTCCTCCCAGTGGTTTTGGTTTTGGCTTTGGAGAATCTTTAAAAAAAGAACAGTGGAAAAGATGGCTATAAAAAGATCTCTTAAAATAAATGATGCAAAAATTGACTGGATTAGCCCTGACAGCCATTTTTTTTTCAACCCTAAAGATCCTTTGGCAAAAAAGTGGAAAGAACTAGCCCCTAAACTTCCTTTTTTTAAGGAACACATTTATCTTTTAACTTCCAGCAGGGGAAAGGTTTGTTTTCTTTCAAAACAAGCTCTTTTATGTTCAGCTCAGGCTGTCAATAAAAATCTTAAAAGCCAATCACAGGACAATTGGTTGATTGCGCTGCCCTTGTTTCATGTGGCTGGAGTTTCCATCCTGGCCAGAAGTTTTTGTGCTGGCTCTTCCTATAAACAATGCGCTTTTCCTTGGAATGTTAAAGTCTTTCACAAAGAGCTTAAGAAGAAAAAAATAAGTCTTTGCTCTTTAGTGCCAACACAGCTTTATGATCTTATTCAACATAATTTAAAGGCTCCAAAATCCTTAAGGGCTGTTCTTGTAGGAGGCTCGGCCTTATCCCCCTGGCTTTATAAACAAGCCAGAAAACTGTCCTGGCCTGTTTTGACATGTTACGGTATGACAGAAGCCGGTTCCCAAATTGCCTGCGCTGAGCTTAATTCCCTCAATAAAAAATCCTTTCCAAAGATGAAACTTCTGGATCATATAAATATTAAACAAAAGGCTTCTTATACAAAATTAAAAAGCAAAAGTCTGATGACAGCTTATTTTGATCTCACACAAAAAAAAATTTATGATCCTAAAGATTCTCATGGCTGGTTGAAACTGGAAGATAAAATTCTTTTACAGAAAAATTTTCTTTTCATCAAAGGAAGAAAAGAGGAAGAGCTTAAAATTTTAGGGGAAAGGGTTAACCTGCAAGACCTGTCTTTTCTTCTTGAAAAATTATCACAAAGTTTTACTGGAGAATATCATCTTTTGGCTGTTTCTGATTTAAGAATGGGATTCAAACTGGCGTTGGTGACAAACAGCTTTGATCTTTTAAAAATAAGCTCTTTGACAAAAGCTTTTAACAAACAGGTTCTTCCTTTTGAAAGAATCCAGGACATTTACTGTGTCCCGGAGCTTAAAAGATCAGAATTATTTAAAGTCCGGCAAAAACAACTCAGAAAGCAGCTGGGCTTTTAAAAAGAAAGCTGCCCTACCCAACAAGGGCTTTCTTCATGCTCCTCTGTCAGGAAAGACAGAAAATGCTCCACATTCCTTTCTGAATCGGCTGTCTCTAAAATAGAACCTGGAACAAAATCCCGGCTGATAAAGAGCAAGCGATCTTTCTGATCTATGGGAAAACTGAAAACAGGGAAATGGGTGTCCGGATAAATTCCCATAAGAGTTGAAGGCAAAGGAGGAAGCCTTTTTCCTTTTTTAGAAAATAAACCGGAAAAATCCAGGACATGACCAAGAGCTTGAAGAGGAATATCTGGTCTATTCAAATAAATAAAGGGCTGCCCCACCTGAAGGAAAATCAATTTTCCTTTTTTGACATGACCACAGACTATTTCATAACCAAACTTGCAGTCTTGGGCTCCATTTTGTTCGTTGAACACCCATTCATTACAAGACAGCAAAAGAGATCTGAGAACATTTTCATCCTCGGATAAACTTTTCATTTTTGAATAAATATTCGTTTTTTCCTCATCCATATAAAAACTTTCATAATTTTGAACAAGGAACTCTAAAATTTTTTTTGTTTGAAAAGTTGGCCCCCAAGGGGTGACTATGGCAAAAAGCTGTAGTTTTTCATCGATGAGAATCTCAGGTTGAGGTCTAAAATTTTTTCCGGCATAACAGCGATGTTTCAGTTTCATAAGCGATTTTATTATGAAACAACTGTTTAACAAGGGTCAAATTTTATTTATATTTTTTCATGTGGAACACAGCTTTTTTATAGTAGTAACCCTCTTTAATATCCTTTTCTAAAATCTCTGCCCAGAGCTTTTTTGCCTTTTCAATTCTGGAAAAACTTTCATCTAACATGCTCTGCTCATAAATGGATTTAAAACTCTTTTCCAGTTCAAGCTTTGCCTGCTTCATATAGTTTTTGGCTTTTTTATCCTCTTTTTTAAACTCCAGAACTGTCTGACAGTTATAATAAGCGGATTTAAGCTCTTTCTTGCTGATCAAATCTTCACAGGCCTTATATCTCCTCTCCAATTCCCTATCATATTTTGTCTGAAGTTCATTTTTTTCAGTTTCTGCCTGTTTATAAAGCTCTTTAAGAGGAGAAAAGTTTTTGGCGGCCTTTAAAAAAACATCATAAGATTTTATCACTTCAGGAGCCTTTTTCAGCGGGCTTTGATCTTTTTTCTTTTTGGCTTTGTTATAAAGCGTTTTCTTTCTGCCTATTAAAGCCAAATAAGCTTCTCTTTTTTCCTTATCAAAAAGCTTTAATCTTTCTCTTTCCTGAATCTCCATCCTTATAGCAGAAATGTCATGATTGGCAGGGTCCAGCTCCTGCATATCTTTAGCGCAGGCATTCAGTGCCTCTTCTGTTTGTATACTTCCCTCTTCAAATTGTTTTTTACATTCTTCAACAATCTTTTTTATTGTTTCCTCAGTTTGTTTTTTAGCTTCCTCTCTGGCGAGATAGTCCTCCTTGTGTTTTTCTTTCTCCAGGGCATTTTTGCATTGAAACATAATTTGGTTTGATTCCATATAACTGCCAGCAGACATGCTATGCAATTCGCGGATTTGATCAATACAAAGCTGATACCTTTTTTCCTCCTGATTTTTTAAAGCATCCTTGTAAAGAACTTCCAGCTTGTCTTTATGCTCCTTTTCTTGGAGTCGCTCCTCCAGGGTTTTTTTTCGTCTCTTCTCCTCCGCATCATAATAAAAATACAGTCCAAAACCAATAGCAACAGCAACAGGAACAATCAAAAAAACCAACCTTTCAATCTTGAAGCGCCCCAGTTTTTTGTTCTGAGTTTCCTCCTCTTCTGAAGCCTCTTCCAAAACCACTTTTGAAGCCACAATTCCAGGAAGGCTTTCCCTATCACCAGAATCTTCCTCTGATAGAGCTGGTAAACCGCTCATCATTTTTTCAAAATTTTTATTTCTAACCTCAAACACCATCTTCAAATCAGAAACAGAAATTTCATCATTAGCTTTTAAGAGCATGGCTTTTTGAGGTTCAAGCTCTTTGCCATTTAAGAAAGTTTTATTAGAGCTTCCTAAATCCTTGATATAAAAAAACCCCTCTGTCTTTAAAATTTGCAGATGCTTTCTGGTTAAAACACTGTAATCTATGGAGATGTCACAGTCTTCTGAGCGGCCTAAAACCCACTCCTGCCCTTCATTTAAACTGACATGATCAGAAATTTCTCCATCAATGTAAATATACAAAGAGTATATTAAATTTGAATTATCAAAGACTTTTGTATTTCCCTCAAAACTTTTTTCCTCCTCTTTTAAAGAGGGCTTAAGCTCCTGAACAAGGTTTTGGTTTTCTTGAGGCTTTTCCTCTTGTTGTTCTTGTTGTTCAAGGGAATCATTCTCCTTGACAAATTCAAGCGTATAATTTTTTAAAGTTAAAGTGCTGGAATCCTCTAACTCCACACCATCAACTTCTTCTCCCTCCAAATAAAGCCCACCCCATTCAGAAAGAGATTCTACAATCCAGTTTCCCGTCTCTAAAGATTGATAAATTTTTACATGATTTCTAGATAAACCAGCTTCCTCCTGAAGAATAAAATCACATTCTTTATGCCGGCCAACGAGGTACTCCTTGCCATTTTCCAAATGACTCTCTTTTATAATTTTTCCAAAATACTTTAAAGTGAGCTTCATAAATCCAGTTTAAATTTTATTTTCAAGCTGTATTTCACACAATCTTTTATTTTGTCTGGCTTCCTTATAAACAGGATTTCTGGAATCCTGTATCATGATTTCAACACTTTTAAAAACAGCTCTACAAGCTTCATACTGTTTGTTAGCCTGATAAGATTTGCCCAGGCGAATTTTCCTTTGAATAAGCCGCTCTATCTGCACTGTTGATTTGCGGGAGTAACTTTGGCAAAGCGTGTTTGTTTTGTGAAGAGTTAGACAGTGCCGAAACATCTTCAAAGCTCTATAGAAATAACCTTTTCTATAATCCCTAAATCCTTTTATAAAAGCAACTCTAGCCGCTTTAACTTGAGGACTTAAAGTTTGCGCCTTTTTGGCTTGTTCATTTTCTTTCGCAAGTTTTTCAACCTCTTCTAAAACATCAGCTTCTGTCCTTAAATCTAATGCCGCCTTTTCCTCCTTTTTATCTTCAGAAGTTAACAAAAAAACCCCAATCATTAAAAGGATTATAAGTATCAATCTTGGAGGGGTGAGCCATCTTTGCTTTCCTCTAGTTTTTTTTTTGGGTTTGGACTTAATTCCTGATGAGGGGAGATTAACCGGGGCGGCTTCAATAAATAAAAACTGAACATCGCCAATTGTCACCTTATCTTTTTGTTTTAACACCTGCGCTGAAATGGGTTTATTGTTGATTAAAACAGGGTTTTTCAAATCCAGGCTTTTAATAATATAAGAACCATTTTCCTGCTTCACTCTGGCATGGTATTTTGAACACTTGGAATTATCCCGGAGAATAACATCACACTCTCTGTCCTTTCCAATTGTAATTTTAGAACTGAGAAGACGGAACTGTTTGCCTTTATGAGAACCACTTAGAATTTTAAATGCCGGTGTCGTATTTTTCAAACTTGGCAAATTTTGTGATTTTTGCCGGCGAGGCAGCTTATTCATCTTAAGCCACCCCCTCAGCAGGCACAGACATAAAAGTTATTATGGCATAAGCTGGAGACTTTTTTCCTATAATAAACTGACAAGTGCTTTGCAAGTCCATTTGATTGAAATGGATTTCACCAAAAGCCAGCTCTTGAGGGTTATTTTTGCCTTGCTCTATCAGAGTGAACAGATGCTCTTTTAGACTGCTATCTGAAATATCAGATAGCGGTTGATGAAGAATTTCTGAAAAACCAATCTGTTCTGTAAAGTTAGAATTTAAAGAAGCTACAGTTTCATCCTCCATATTGACACACAAGGAGGGAAAACCGATAATTTCAACTAAATTATTCATTTCATTTTGACGATTAATTTCACCCTCATCATTTTCTGAAGTTTTTTGACTTAACATTCTGCCAATAGCAATCTGGTTTAAAGCACTGTTGATGTGGCTGGAAAGCTCTGTTAGAATTTTTGATTGATAGTTAACAGAAATGGAGGGCGACTGTTCATCTTTTAAAGCCCGGCTCAGCTGACTGTTAAGGCTTTTTATAGGAAATTCTACAAGGCTGATAAGAAGGACAAATAAAATCAACCCTATAAAAATAGCAAAAGCCAGCACCTGAATAATAAGGCTGGCTACTTTAGTAGAACCAACAGCCCTTAAACCCATATCATAAATTACAACAGAGTAGGCTCTTGGACTGTTTTCCCCGGTTTCTGGATTATAAAAACTTATAGGAACAATAGCCGCAATAGAAGACCTTCCCATTTTTTCCACTGTGGTTTTATCTCGTTTTCGCGCCTTATGAATAAGAGAGCTTTTAGGATAAGTGTGAGCGGATTCAGAAGGAGCAAGAATTCGTCCATCAATGGCAGAAATAATAAAAGCCTTTGTGACACCTGGGCGTCTCAAAGCATAATCCACAGTCGCGGCTGTGTTTAAACCTTTCTTTAAAAGTTTTCTGTTAATTTCTGCCACAGTGAGGGCAATGCTTTCTGCATGGCTCCGACTTTCCTTTTCCAAATTGTTTTTTAAAATAGAAATGAGAGGGAATGCTGAAAATACTGTAACCAAAACAATAAAACCCACAACAAAACAACCCACAACAAACCTAAACTCCATCCATTCCGCAAGTTTATAAACTCCTGGCAAAACCACATTATTTATATAAGAATCGACAACTTTTTTAATATTTCCAAAAAGAGAACCTTTGAGATCAATAGAATTTTTTTGCCCCTCGGAGGAAGAGCTTTGATTCACCAAGGAGGGATCAGAAGAATCTTTGACATAAGGCATGCCATAAAATTGAAAAGGGGAAAAAGAATCTATTTTTTTTACTTCAAAAATAACATCATATAAAGCCACCTTATCCCCTGACTTCAATTCCTGACTCTTTATCTGCTTGCCTTTAACAAAAATCCCATTCCTTGAGTTTAAATCTTCAATAACAAGCCCTGTTTCCTTAACAAGAATTTGAGCATGCTTTTTTGAAATACCGTTAGAGGGGATGGATATTTGACAAGATTTATCTCTTCCAAGCGTTAAAAGCCCCTGCTGGAGAAGAATTTTTTTACCGGTTTTTGGTCCTGACAAAAATTTAAGACTCCACATGTAAGCTATCCCCTTTTTTAAGATTGTGAGTTTGTATTTTTCCTGCTTTTAATTCAAAAACATTCCGACTCTTAAACCCCCCAAAAAGAATTTTTCCCGCTGGCACATTTTCAAACAAAGAAACAATAAAAAACTTCTTATCTGTAAAAATGACATCTATAGAAAATTTCATAAAAAAAGTATGAATGCTGGGACAGGCCGGAATGTAAAAAACCTCCTCCATTTTTAAGTCTGTTTTACTGATAAGTCCTAAAAATCTCTCTTTAAGAGACCTTGCCTGTATTAAATGAGAAGCTATCAGATGGCCTTTATGAATAAGCCTTGGCATTATATCCCTCCCCCCCCCATCATTTGAAACGCAGCAGGAGCAAAAATTACAATAAAAACAGCGGGGATAATAAATAGCATCATCGGAATAAGAATTTTTTGTGAGGCTTTAGCGCCGGCCTCCTCCGCTCTGGCAAACCTTTCAAAACGAATTTGCTCGGCTTTGGATTTTAAAGCTTTGGAAATACTGGCCCCTGTCTCATCAGCATCTCTAACAACAGAAACAACACTTTTGACCTCAGGCAGATCAATTCTTTCATCCATACTGGAAAGGGCTTTGGCCCTTGTCTGTCCCAATTTAATATCTTTTAAAACAATGGAAAGCTCTTCAGCCAAAACACTTTCTTTAGGAGCTTTTTCTATAATTTTTTGTATAGCGCCCATAAAATCCAAACCAGCCTCTGTACTTAAAGCCAAAATATCAATAAAAACTGGTAAATCATCAAGAATAGATGAGTGTCTTTTCTTTCTACAACTGTTGCAATAAGCATGAGGAAAATAAAACCCAACTCCACTCATAATGAGACCAGCTATAGGAGGGAAGCCAAGGGAAAGAACAGTATTTAAAATAAAGAACAAAACAGGAAAGGCAATGCCCCATAAAATCTGTAGGCCAATAAATTCTTCCACATTCATTTCTTTAGTCAGCCCTGCTGTAATGATTTTTTTCTCCACTTTTTTTCTGTACTTTGGGCTTTTAACTCTTTTTACATGGTTCAAAGTGAAATTATGGACAAGGGGTCTGGAAAACTGAATAAGGGGAGCTTTAGACTTTTCCGGCTCTTTACCATCCATCCATGACAAAGCCTCTGCCTCATTGTTTTGTTTTAAAATGACGGATAGAATAGCATAAGTTGCTCCTGCTGCTAAAACTAAGCCAGCCATAAGTATCATAAATGTTAAAGACATAGAAATCTCCCAAAGTTTTTATTATTAATTATCGGATTTTTTAAAGGAAAACCTAAAGTTTTATAGGGTGGATTCTAATAAAAGCCAGTCATTAGCTCTGCCTTTATTCTTTAAATCTATTTTCAACCCTTTTAAAGGCTCTTTAAGCTTTCAGACCACTTAATTTTAGAAAACAGCCTTTAGAAAAACCCTTGTGAGCTTTCCCTTTTAGGGATATTCTTAAGTGAAATGCCAGAATACCCCTTTTCTTCAATAAAATTAGCTTTTTTAGGTTGCGGGCGGATAGGCCAAAACCTTGTAAAAGGTTATCTTAACCACTCAAGCATCCCTAAAAAAAATCTATTTATCTCTGGCAGGAATGTAAAAAAAACACAAAGAATTTCTCAAAAATTAAAAGTGTCCATGATTTTGGACAAGGAGGAGCTTCTAGAAAAGGCTGATGTCCTTTTCATCTGTGTTAAACCCAGTGATGCTGAAGAGGCTGTTCGCAGCTTAAAAGCGTACTGCCGCTCTGATCATACAATTTTAAGCCTAGTGGCTGGACTTTCTTTTAAAACATTAAAAAGCTGGGGGCTAAAGTATAAAAGGTTGATTCGCCTTATGCCCAATATCAGTGTATCCATAGGGAAAGGCTGTTTGCCTTTTTGTTCATTAAATAATCAGGAGTCTCTCAACTCTTTTGGGGAGAGGCTTCTTGAGCCTTTGGGCCATGTACTCACTTTAGAGGATGAGTCTTTGATGTCTCCTGCTACTGTGGGAAGTGCAAGTGGCTTGGGTTTTGTGCTTGAACTTATGCAGTATTGGCTAGAGTGGTTGGCAGGGGAAGGATATTCTTATGAGCAAGCCAGAACTCTTGTTGTTCAAACCTTTATCGGGGCCGGGGAGCTTTGTCAAAAAAGAGCCCACAAAAATTTTCCTGATCTGCAAAAAGAAATTATATCACCTAAAGGTGTCACTCATTCCGGGTTAAAAGCCATGAGAGAATTTGAACTGGAGAGAATTTTAAGATTAAGTTTTGAAGAAGCCCGATTAAAAGTAGGCCAAAGGATCACACACAAATCCCATTTTTTATAAAATAATACTCTTTTAAAAGAAAGACTAAATATGTCTTTATTACTGAACTCTAGCTTTCCGTTTTTGGGATTTTATCTCTTCCAAAAACTGCCTTGAATCAAAGGAGACCTTGTCCTCTTCCTTTTTCATCTTCTCCCTCCATTTATAGATCATGCTGGTTGAATCTGATACTTTATGGATAACTCAGAAATACTCAAACCGTCACAAACCTTTGCATCTTTCCTCCTTTTTAGGAAGCAGCCTCTTTTTGGGCAAGGACATCTATCAAAAGACCTAATTTAGTGATCTGTGTTTTATTAGACTTTCTAAAAGTTTTCTGAAATCTTTTTTACGCCTACGAGAGTTACAGTGGTTTATATTCAGAAAAAAGATTAAACAAGACCTGTATAATCCCGTTAAACCTTTGACATAAAAATTATCATTTTTCATGATTTCATCTTATAAATTATCTTTTATAATGCTAAGCAAAAGGCCCATTAAAAAATTTCTTTTTTCACTTTTTACTGATAGAATTTCTGCATGGATTTTTCCAAAGACAAAGTTGTTTCTAAATCTTTTTCCAAAAAGTTAATAGGAGGTTTAGATGATTTTGAAGTTCGGGACTTCCTTCATGTACTGGCTGAAGAAATAAGTCATCTCCAAAAAAAAACCACAATTTTAAAAAAACAAATACAAGAAAAAGAAGATTTAATAAGGGATTATCGTGACAGAGAGCATATTCTAAAAGAATCCATCGCTTCTGCAGAGAAATGGGCTGAAAAAGTTCGTAAAGATGCAGACAAAAACAGCGCTCTTGTTTTAGAAAAAGCTCATAACAAATCTGAAACCATGATTCAAGAGGCCCGACATTCTCTTCAAAGTGTTTACACTGACATCATGGATTTAAAAAGAATGCATTTACAATTTAAAACAGGATTAAAAGCAGCCCTACAGGTTCAAATGGATCTTTTAGAGCAAGATCCTGTATTTAGCGCAAGCTCCCCTTTACCTGAAACCAACAGGGAATCTTTTTTAGAAGATAAAAATAAGGTTGCAGTGGAAAAAAATATCGCATCTTCCCTTTCTTCTGAACAAAAAGAATCAAATAAAAAAGACGCACCCCCACAAAAAACAAAAAGCTCTAAAAATCTCAGTTCATCTGAAAAAGACATTCGCTCATTAAGAGAATCTTTAAAGTCTTTAAACAAAACTTTTTCTTAAAAGTGGTTTTTCTTTATAACAACCATAAAATTTTTAAGAGCAAACTTTAAGAATAAAACTTTCCAACCAGATATGAGAAGATATAGGGGAAGATTTAAG
Organism: Bdellovibrionales bacterium; assembly: GCA_965116175.1. Classification (GTDB taxonomy): domain Bacteria; phylum Bdellovibrionota; class Bdellovibrionia; order Bdellovibrionales; family UBA1609; genus JACOND01. The sequence continues at coordinate 1,779,319 of OZ220490.1, forward strand.
AGCTTTGTCCACAGATAAAAGAGCCGATAGCGCTTGATGAATCTGTTGTTCAGACCAAAGTTTTGTTTGATTCATATAGTTTTTTAAAAAGTAAGTGGAAACTCCAGCCTTATGAGCCAACTGAGCTTTGCTCAGCTTTTTCTTCTCTCCTAATTTAAGTTTTGATAAAATCCTGATGTGTCTGGCCAACATGGCCAAAGCCCCTATTTCATTTTGATTCTGCCCTAAAAGACAGGCCAGTGAATTTAAAGCCTGAACAACATCCTTTTTCCCTATGGCATCTGTTAACTCAAAAATACTCTCCGTCTTTAAACGGGAAGTGCAAGCTAAAACAGCTTTCTCTGAAACCTGTTTGTCAGCGCCTATGTATTGTTTCAGTTTTTTTAATTCTATCTGAACCTCCATAAGGTTTGTGCCCACCAAATGACTAAAAAGAGCTTTTGAATCCATAGAAAACACCAAGCCTTCTCTGCAAGCAAGAAAATGCAGCCAAGGCTCCAACTCCCAAGATTTTAGAGGTTCTGCAGAAAGTTCTACAGAATTTTCCTTTAAAAATTTAAAGTGTTTTTTACGGCCATCCTTTTTCTCAAAGAAACAAACCAGAACCACATTTTCCAAAGGTTCAGAAAATACAGAAAATAATTTTTCCCAATCTTTTTCTTGAAATTTTTCGGCTCTATCACAAAAAATAAGCCTCTTCTCTGACATAAGAGGAAGAGTTTCAAGCAAAGCAATAAGCTCCTCCACAGCAATCTCATCTGCAGAAACTTCATCATGATTAAAATCTGCTGCCCCATTTCCTGAATGAATTATTTTAATCATGGTCTTTTTGATTTCAGAAATAAAAAAACCCTCCTGACCTGTAACAGAATACAGGGGCTGTAAAGGAAGAGGTGAATTTATCCAGTTTAATAACTGAGTAGACATATTACAGTCCTGTTTTTATAGTTTTAATGTTTAAGCTCTTTTATTTAACCTCAAAACACCAAACAAATTCAAACAGGATCAATGCCTTTTTTGACAAAAGTCCCATACATTTAATTTTTTTCCACCAGGTTTATACTTTTAAAGTTAACCTTGTTTCCTTTTGAATTTTTATTCACTTTCCAATAATATATTGTTAATTTATCCCAATGAGTGGTAAAAAATTTACAAAAAAAAATGAGCTTTTGCTTACTCCTGGCCCTGTCATCTTAAGCCATCCCGTGAGAAAAGCTCTCTCTCAGCCTATGTGGCATCATAGATCATCTCAATTTAAAAAACTTTTAAAAGAGGTTTCTCACGAACTTAAAAAAATCTTTCAAACCAAGGAGCCTGTTTTAATCTTAACAAGCACTGGAACAGGAGCTATGGAAGCGGCTGTGTCAAACACCTTATCTCCAGGAGATGAAGCGCTCTGTGTTTGTGCTGGTAAATTCGGAGAAAGATGGAAAGATATAGCCACAGCCTTTGGAATAAAAGTTCATTCTATAAATGTCCCTCTTGGGGAAGCTGTTCCGCCTGATACAGTTAAGAATCATTTGGAAGAAAAAAACCAGCTAAAAGCTCTTTTTATTTCAGCCTGTGAAACCAGTACAGGGACAAAACAGCCTGTTCAAATGATTGCAAAAATTATTAAAAATTATCCTCATGTTCTCTTTATTGTTGATGGCATAACAGCGCTGGGCGCCGAACAGCTTCCTATGGATGAATGGGGTTTGGATGTGCTCATTGCTGGTTCTCAAAAAAGTTTTATGCTTCCTACAGGGCTGGCTTTTATGGCTCTGTCAAAAAAAGCCTGGGAGGCTAACAGACAATCCTCCTGCCCTAAATACTACTTTGATTTAAGAAAAGAAAAAACAGCGCAGGACCAGGGTCAAACGGCTTTTAGCTCATCTGTCACTCTTATTCGGGCTTTAAAAGAAAGCCTAAATTTTATAAAACTCCAAAACTTAAATTCTTGTATCCTAAAGTGTAAAATTTTAAAAGAATCCACGCATATTTTTATAAAAACCCTGGGGCTTAATCTTTTTTCTTCAAGTCCAGCAAATTCTGTAACAGCAATTAAAATACCAAAAAGTTTATCGGCACAGTCTATAAAAAAAGATCTACAGAACAAATATGCTATTGCCATTGCTGGGGGACAGGGCGTTTTAAAAGATAAAATTATTCGCATAGGTCATCTGGGACATATAGGTTATAGGGATCAGTTAAAGGGTTTGAAAGCGCTGGGAGAAGCGCTTCATAACCAATCCCCCCTTCTTTTTGATAAGAAAAAAATAAAGAAAGCTTTAATAGAGGCAGAAAAACTTTTGCAAAAATTACCTTAAAAAACTTAAATCTGATCAGAACAAGCTCTTTTATATCAAATTTTTCCTATTAGCATCTTATCTGTTGAAAAAGACAAAAAATCACAATAAATTTCTGGGTTTTCAATTCATAGCAAGATAAAACTTCAGAACTGCCATAAAAAATTAAAGAAATGTGTTAAAAGGATAGGGTGGCTATAATGAAACAAAATACCAAAAAATCCAAGAACCCGCTTTTTTTAAATAGGGAATTAAGCCTTTTAAAATTTAATCAAAGGGTTTTAAGTCAAGCCGGAGATAAAAGAGTTCCTCTTTTAGAAAGGGTAAGGTTTTTAGAAATTTTTTATTCCAATATGGATGAGTTCTTTATGAAGCGGGTGGGAAGTTTAAAGCGTTATATTCTTTCTCCTTCAGCCCCTCTTCTCATAGACAACACAACAGCAATGTATCAATTAAAACTTATTCATAAACAGGTTTTAGAACTTAATAAACAAGCCTTTGCTTTATTTAATCAACAGATCTTACCTCAGTTGAATAAGGAAAATATAAGGTTTTTAAAATATAAAGAGCTTTCTAAAAAACAAAAAAGCTGGGCTGAAGATTTTTTTAAAAATAAGATGTTCCCTGTCTTAACCCCTATAGCTGTTGATCACACCCACCCATTTCCTTTAATATCAGCTTTATCTCTATCCTTAGCTGTTAAACTTGCCTTCAAAAAAACAAAAAAGCCTCTTTTTGCAAGGGTTAAGATTCCTGAAATGTTTTCATGGATACCTTTATTTCCAGAAGCCTCTAAAAAAAATTATTTTTTAAGTTCTACAGAACTCATTATGAAACACTTACAAAGCCTCTTTCCTGAAATGAAAATTGCGGCTGTTATGCCTTTTCGTATCACCCGCAACATAGATATAGAAAATGAGCCGGCAGAAGAAGAGGATGCGGAAGATTTACTGGAATTTATTGAAGAAGAAATTCAAAAGCGAAAATTTGCAGAAATTGTCCGTTTAGAGCATGGGCCTGATCCAGACCCCTGGTTGTTGGATTTTTTAAAAGAAAAACTCCAGCTGGATAATCAAGATGTTTATACTCTTCCCTTGTCACTAGATTATATTTTTTTAAAGCCCCTTGCTAATATTCCGGCTCAACATTTAAAATATCCCACTTTTCAAGCCTTAACAGCCCTTCCATGGAAAACAGAAGACAGTATTTTTAATATCATCAAAAAGGGGGATCTTTTAGTTCATCATCCTTTTGAAAGCTTCTCTTCCACAGTAGAAAAATTTATTATCCAAGCGGTTCATGATCCGCATGTTATAGCTATAAAAATGACTCTTTACCGTACCAACCAAAACAGTTCCATCATAGAAGCCCTTATATCAGCAGCAAAAATAGGAAAGCAGGTTGTTTGTGTTGTAGAGCTCAAAGCCAGGCTGGATGAGGAAAAAAATATTGAATGGGCCCATAAAATGGAAAAAGCGGGAGTCCATGTGGTCTATGGGCTTATGGGCTTAAAAACACACTCCAAAATCATTTTAATCATAAGAAAGGAACAGGCAGATTTTAAAGCTTATGTGCATATAGGCACTGGCAATTATCATGCTCAAACAGCAAAACTTTATACAGATATCTCCCTGTTCACCCACCATCAATCCATTGCTCAAGATGCTATAGAACTGTTTCATTATCTTACTGGTCGCTCCCATAAAAAATCTTATGGACACCTTATAGTCTCCCCTGTCCAAATGGAAAAAAAGTTTTTAGAGCTTATTCAAAAGGAGCAGGAGCTTGCTCTCAAGGGGAAACCAGCAGAAATTTATGTGAAAATCAACAACCTGGAAGCCCCAAAAATTATAAATGCTCTTTATAAAGCCAGCTCTAAAGGGGTAAAAATTCGGCTGATTGTCCGAGGGATTTGTTGTCTGAGGCCCGGTTTAAGAGGTCTCAGTGAAAATATTGAAGTTAAATCTATTGTGGGTCGGTTTTTGGAACATTCCAGAATTTTTTTCTTCAGATCGGGGCAGACAGACATCACAAAATCCTGTTTTTTCATAGGATCTGCAGATTGGATGAAAAGAAACCTTTATTCCAGGGTGGAATTGGTCAGCCCTGTTTACGACAAAAAGGCTATGAAAGAATTATGGAGGCTCCTTAATATTTTATGGGAAGATAAAAGCTCAAGCTGGATTCTAAAAGAAAATGGCTCTTATCTGCCTCCTCTAAAACCTGAAAAACAAACTGTGCATGAACAGCTGTTAAAAGAATTTAAGAAAAAATTTAAAAATCTTTCTTAATAAATATCTCAATCCCGACTCTGATATTCCATAATTTGTGAAAACACAATCATAACAATCGCCACAAGGAGAGCAATAATCACAAAATATTTTAAAAAGCCTCTAAAATCCAGTTTTTGCTCATCATCTTTTATTTCAGTATCATCCTTTTTTCTTGCTGTTTGAATCTGAATTTTGTTTTTCTTTTCCTCTGTTATGCCAGAGCTTTTAGCTGCCCCTTTAACTGCTGCCTTAAAAACAGGAGACTCTTTTTGCCCTTCCTTTTCTAAAAAGACAATTTGCTCACCCAAATAACCCTCTCCTCTTACAGGTATCCTTGTATTGCCTCGACCCTTTTTTTTGCTCTTTTTAAATTGATTTCCTATGCCATTTGACTCGGATCTCATCTTGTTTTTTTTCTTACGTTTCTTTTTTTTACCTTTTTTGCCGGCCTTTGAGAGAGCTGGAAAGAGAGAGCGCTTTGCAGAAATATCTCCGGCCATACTTGAAGGGGATCCATCAGCCCCAAACCCTGAGCCACTGCCTGAGCCACTGCCTGAGCCACTGCCTGAGCCACTGCCTGAGCCACTGCCTGAACCATCGCCTGAACCATCGCCTGAACCACTGCCTGAACCATCGCCTGAACCATCGCCTGAACCATCGCCTGAACCATCGCCTGAACCATCGCCTGAACCATCGCCTGAACCATCGCCTGAACCACTGCCTGAACCATCGCCTGAACCATCGCCTGAACCATCGCCTGAACCATCGCCTGAACCATCGCCTGAACCATCGCCTGAACCATCGCCTGAACCATCGCCTGAACCACCACTAAAAGAACTGTTACTAAAATTACCTTCAATAGCTGGAAGTTGGCTTAAATCAACTTTACAACCAGAAGCGCGAGGATCTGGATCTTTTGGCAAACGACCCACTTTCATTAGACAGGCGTAATAACCCTCTGGACCTGTGACGGCTCCAGAAAATGCGCTTAAGTATCTTCCGAGAGGACCGCCCAAACCCAAAGCAATAGCTATAACCAGCACCATGAGCAAAATATACTCCATTGTAGCCTGGGCTTTAGAAGAGGCTAATAAACTACGAATATTTTTCCTTTTTAACACAGCTAACCGATCCATCTTATCGGCAAAAAAAGTTATTAAAAAAAGGAGGCCACAGCAAAAACAAAGGCAAAATTTTTTAATAAAAAGCTACAAAGCATAAAATATTTCACTATTATAAATAAAGTATTGAATTGCTTTTGATTTCCTTTAGGAAAGGATAAAAATATAAACATGCTTCCTATTGTAATCCTAATTTTTGCAAGTTTTGGGCTGTGCGCTTTGTTAATAGCTTTTTCTTACTTTTTTGCTCCTAAAGATCAAATTTCACAAACCAAAGCTGAAGATTATGAGTGCGGTTTAGCTCCTCCCCAAAGAGCCAGCTCAAGAATTTCTGTAAAATTTTTCCTAACAGCTATTCTATTTATTCTCTTTGATATAGAAATTATTTTTATGTATCCTTTTGCCCTGGCATACAGAGATTTTCTAAAAACAGATTACGGGCTTGAGATTCTCCTGGCTATGGGGTTATTTCTTTTGATTTTTATTTTTGGACTGTGGTGGGAAATAAAAACAAAAGCTTTAGACTGGAAGTAATATTTTCATGGGACAAGACATTTTTGAGTTTTCTATTAACTTTATTAAACTTCACATAATTTTATTTTCAATGATTGGTCTTGTTCCCTTTTTAGTTTGGGCGGAGCGCAGAGTTTCAGCTCTCATGCAAAACCGATTAGGCCCTAATCGCTACGGCCCTTTTGGACTCATGCAAATTCTGGCAGATCTTGTAAAACCTTTAATGAAAGAAGACTTTACTAAGGGACAACATAAAGCGCTTTACTACCTGGCCCCTATTTTGGCTGTTGTCCCGCCAGCAGTGGTTTTTGGCTCCCTGCCTTTTTCCGCTCCTTTCACAATATCAGCTTTTGAAATGTTTGGCTTTTCTTTAGGGCCTTATACCTTTTATTTTCAAGCTTTTCATTTGAATACCGCTGTGGTCTTTGTCCTAGGAGTGTCTTCCCTCGCTTCTTATGCTATGCTGGTGGCTGGTTGGAGTTCTGAAAGCAAATACCCTCTCTTCGGCGCTTTACGGGCAGCAGCGCAAAATATCAGTTATGAATTGGCTTTGAGCTTATCTCTTGTTGGAATTTTGCTTTTATTCAACAGCCTTGATTTTTTAGAAATTATCCGTTCTCAGTCAGGGCCACTCAGCTTCTCATTTTTGGGTAAAGAATTTGTTTTTTCTTTTCTCCCCAACTGGGGGGTTTTCTACCAGCCTCTAGGAGCCTTTATCTTTTTTGTAGCTCTCATTGCAGAATGCAACCGCATCCCTTTTGATTTGCCAGAAGCTGAAGCCGAGCTAGTGGCCGGCTATCACACAGAATACGGAGGAATAAAGTTGATTTTATTCTACATAGGGGAATATGCCCATATAATGGTTTCTTCCGCCCTTATGGTGATTTTTTACTTCGGGGGATACAATCTTTATCCTTGGACAGAAGAAAGTTTATTGAGTTTTCTTGGAAGTGAGTTTATGGTTTCTTTGTTCTTGTTTTTTATTTTTGTCCTAAAGTTTTTTGTATTCATCTTCATATTTATGTGGATCAGATGGTCTTTGCCTCGTTTCCGCTATGATCAACTCATGAATCTGGGATGGAAAAGCCTTTTGCCCTGGGCCTTGTTTAATGCGGTTATAACGGCTTTGTTTATTTTTTTTGCTAACTAAAAGGAGTTATGGACAGTCTGATTTTTTACACTTTTTCCTTTTTGATTTTGTTTACAGCTTTTAAAACAATTTCTCATCACAACCCGGCTTATGGCGCCCTTTATCTTGCCTTAAGCATGATTCTCCTGGCAGGGATTTTCTTCCTGATGGGATCCCCTTTTTTGGCTGGTTTGCAGCTTATTATTTACGCTGGCGCTGTCATTGTTTTGTTTGTGATGGTTCTTATGCTTTTTGATTTTAGAAAAGAGCCTTTAAAACTGCCTAAAACTCCTGTATGGATTTTGCCTGTTTTTTTGTTTGGGCTTATTACAGGACTCATCAGTTTAATGGCTATTTCCAGTCTGCCTTCAAATTCCAACGCAGAATTTTTCTCAGGGGCTTATATAGCTTCAAAACTTTTTACAAAATATGTTTTAATTTTTGAGCTTATTGGAATTTTGCTTTTGGTAATAGCCATTGGAGTTGTTGCTCTTTTACGATTGGATAAAAATTAAACATGCTAATAGATCCTCTTTCCGCTTTACACTCTTTCTTTCCTGTCTTTTTGGCTGCGGCTTTGTTTTTTATTGGTATGGCAGGTGTTTTAATAAGAAAAAATATTCTTGTTATTTTAATGAGTTTGGAACTGATGTTAAACGCTGTAAACTTAAATCTTTTGGCTTTTTCAAAAATATATGGTTGGGAAGAAGGTTCTGTCTTGATTTTCTTTATTATCTGTATTGCGGCCGCTGAAGCCGGGGTTGGACTGGCTTTAGCTGTTCGGGTTTATAACAAACTTAAGAAAATAGATGTTTCATCTCTAACTTTATTAAAGGATTAACTGTGATTTTAGCTTTTATTCTACCGCCTTTTTTAGGGTTTCTTATAAATGCTTTTCGTTTTAAAAGCTCAAACAAAAATTTGTCTGGCGCTATAGGAATTTTAGCTTGTTTTATTCCATTTTTATCAGCTGTTCATTACAGTTTTATTCATGGATTTGAAAGCAAAAATTTCTTGGTTCTCCCTTGGTTCCAGGCCGGGGAGCTTATTTTAAACTTTTCTTTCGTTCTTGATCCCTTAAGCCTCATTATGACTCTGCTGATTACAGGAGTTGGCTCTCTTATTCATCTTTACAGTTTTGATTATATGTCTGAGGATTCTGGCTTTAACCGTTATTTTGCTTATCTCAATCTTTTTATCTTCATGATGTTGGTGTTGGTTTTGGCAGATAGCCTTCCTCTCTTATTTGTCGGCTGGGAAGGGGTTGGTCTTTGCTCCTATCTGTTAATTGGATTTTGGTTTAAAAATAAGAGGACAGTTCAGGCTGGAATGACGGCTTTTATAGCCAATCGTGTTGGAGATGCCTGTTTTCTTCTTGGAATTTTCTTATTATTTTCTCATTTTGGGACAGTTCATTTTTCTGAATTAAATGATCTTGTGGCTTCTAAAGATTCCCAGGCTTTCTCCGGGGGATGGCTTAGCCCTGGAGCTTTAGCCGCTTTTCTCCTCTTTTTGGGAGCTACAGGAAAGTCAGCGCAAATTCCTCTCTATTTTTGGCTTCCGGAAGCCATGGCTGGGCCCACTCCTGTATCAGCCCTTATTCACGCTGCAACCATGGTGACCGCCGGGGTTTATATGATTGTCCGCCTCTCAATTTTCTATAGCGCCTTTCCCGATCTGCTCTTATTTATAGCCTGGGTAGGAGCTCTAACAGCTCTAGGAGCTGCCCTCATTGCAACAAGACAATGGGATATAAAAAAAATTCTGGCTTACTCAACTGTATCACAGTTAGCCTATCTGTTTATGGCTTTGGGAGTCCAAGCCTTCTCAACAAGCTTATTTCATCTTCTCACTCATGGACTCTTCAAAGCCCTTTTATTTTTATGCGCTGGTTCTATAATTCATTCTCTAAAAGGCCAACAGGATATTCGCTTTATGGGAGGATTAAGAAAGTTTATGCCAATGACTTTTCTCTGTTACAGCATAGGAGCTTTGTCTCTAATGGCCCTTCCTCCTTTTTCTGGATTTTTCAGTAAAGATGAAATTTTATGGGTTTTATTTTCAAGTAAACATTATGCTTTGTTTTTTATGGCTTTTCTTACAGGCCTTTGCACAGTTTTTTATATGACAAGATTAACTGTCTTTGTTTTCTTTGGAAAAGAACGATTTAAGGAGAAAGCTCATGAAGGCCCTTGGACAATGACACTCCCCCTTATTGTTCTTGGAGGGGGTTCTCTGTTTGGAGGTCTCTTGGGCATCCCGCACCTTTTTTCAAAGTGGTTTGCAAGTCACCCCCCTCACCTTCTGCATGAGTTGCTAAAAAATATTTCTCCTTTATCCTTTAAAGGATCCCTTTTATCCGAAGCTTTGCTAATGGTTTTATCTGCTGGAACAGGGCTGATTATACTGTTGATTACAGGGCTTTATTACCTCAAAAACTCATCCAACCAAAAAAAGCCACGGGTTTTATGGAAATGGGCTTTGGAAGAAGCTTTTTTTGTTCAAAAAGTTTTTATAAATTACATTAACCCCTCCTTTGGAAAAATATCCTTTCAAATTTTCAAACAGATTGAACAAAACTTCTTTAATCGGGGAATTCTCTCTTTTAAGGATCAGGTGTTAAAACTGGGCCGTCAATTTTCTATCTTACAAAATGGAAACCTTCAATCCTATGCTTTTTACTTTACGCTGGGTTTGGGGGGATTAGTGTTGCTCATATTTATTCGGTGAACAGATGTTAAGTTTATTGGTTTTTTTTCCTTTTCTTTTTGGTTTAACTTTATTTCTTTATCCGGAAAAGTTTTTAAGCAAAACAGCCTTAACTGGCTCTATTATACAATTTCTTTTATCCTGTTTACTGTTTTTCTTTTTTGATCCTTCAAGCCCTCACTTGCAACTTGTGGAAAATTTTAAGCTTTTTCCTTTTTTTGGAGTTAACTATTTTCTAGCTGTAGATGGACTTTCTTTTTGGTATGTTTTACTCTCCAATTTTTTGCTGCCCCTTGTTGTTCTATCCTCCTCTAAACAAAAAAATTCGCTTTATTTTTTCCTGTTGTTTACTCTTGTTACTTTAAGCAATGGTGTTTTCTTAAGCTTTGACGGAATTTTATTTTATATTTTCTTTGAGATGTCTTTGCTTCCTTTGTTTTTTATGATTTTTATCTGGGGAGGAGAAAAGCGGGTTTATGCCAGTTTTAAGTTTTTAATTTACACTTTTTTTGCCTCCTTATTTCTTTTAGGGGGGATGATCAGTTTAATGCTTATAAACAAAGACTCTTTGGGAGAGCTCTCTGCAAGCTTTACTGATTTTTACAAACTAAGCCTTGTCTTTATCCAAGGACAGCATTTAAGCACTCAAGCTTTGCTGTTTTTTTGTTTTACTTTTGCCTTTGCGGTAAAAACTCCTTTGATTCCTTTTCACACCTGGCTTCCTCTAGCCCATGTAGAAGCTCCAACAGGGGCTTCTGTGTATTTGGCTGCTGTTATCCTAAAAATGGGAACCTATGGTTGGTTTCGTTTTGTTTTGCCTCTTTTTCCTGAAGCTTCATCCTATTACGCGCCACTGCTTTTATTTCTTGCTGTTTTTGGTTTACTCTACAGTTCTTTTATAGCTTTTGCCCAAACAGACATAAAAAAGCTTGTCGCTTATTCTTCTGTTGCTCACATGGCTTATGTTTTAATTGGAGTTTTCGCCTTCAATATATATGGTTTACAAGGAGCCTTTTATCAAACACTTTCTCACGGTGTTTCTTCGGCAGGTTTATTTCTCCTTGTAGGAATTATTTATAATAGAAGCGGAACAAGAGATATAAAAGCTTTTGGTGGACTTTCAAAAAATATGCCCTGGTTTGCTATAAGCTTCTTTCTGATTAGCCTCTCTGTCATTGCTCTTCCTTTGACAGGAGGCTTTGTAGCTGAGTTTATGATTCTTCTAGGCTCCTATATGTCAGGAGAGCTCTGGGTTTGGGCCGCCATTTTAGGTGTTATTCTTGGAGCTATTTATATGCTCAATCTGTTTCAAAAAATATTTTTGTTTAAAGAATCAATGCTTGTAAAAAACTTAAAGGATTTAAGTCCTGTTGAATTTTTATACCTGCTGCCTCTTGTTTTGCTTGTGTTCCTTATGGGCCTTATGCCCCATTTGTTTTTTAAATATTCTAGCGCCTCTTTAATCCATCTGAATACAAACAAAAACAATTATTCTCTATCCATTTACAAAAAAGAAGCAGAAAGCTTTAAAGAGGCTCAAAAAGAGCCTGCGGGAGTTTCAGGAAAGCCTGAACAGATTTTATCAAAAACTCACAAAAAAGAAAAGTCAGACAATCGCAATAATCCAATGGCAAGTAAATCTTTCAATCAAAATAATGAAGAAAAGAGGTTAAAAACTTCTGTTCAGATTCAAGTTCAAAAAAATCTAACAAACACAAAAAAAGGCAACTAACCATGAATCCTTCTATCCTAAAAGGCATTATTCAGTTATCCCCTCTCTGGTCACTGTCTCTTATAGCTTTTATACCTTTAATTGCTAAAATGCTCAATAATAACAAAGAGTTAAGAGCTGAGGTTGTCTCCAGTATTTATGGTTTGGCCATATTCATTTCCGCTTTTTTATTTTTTTTCATAGGTTTTAATGATAAAGAGGTTTTATCCCTTCGCTTTGACTATCATGGAAGCGGCGCTTGCACGCTTGCTGCGCTAGCAAGCCTTATAAGTCTCGCCCTCTTTCATGTCAGCCCATGGATAGACAAAAAACAATTCACTGAAATTTTATTCTTCTTCTGCCAGGGGATTCTAGGATTATATGTTTTTTGTCTGGCTCAAAATCTTTTAACAGCCTTTGTTGGTTTAGAGACAGCCTCCCTTATCATCTATATCAATCTTGCCATGAGCCGAAAAGATGTCTTTTGTTTGGAATCAGCCATTAAATATTTTGTTTTAAGCGCTTTTTCAGGAGCTGTCTTTTTGTATGGCTTGTCCTTTATTTTTGGAGCTACAGGAACTTTAGAACTGGACAAGTTTTTTCTGCAAGAAGCAGGTATAAATTTTTATAATCGTTTTTTCTTCTTGGGCTTCGCTTTGGTTTTTTCTGCTTTATTTTTTAAGATCGCCCTGTTTCCTTTTCAATTCTGGTTAGCTGATGTCTACCAGGGGGCCTTGACACCCATGACAGCTTTTATGGCTATGGCTGTAAAAAGCTCTATAGTCCTTTTTATGGGAAAAATATTTGCTTTACCTTTTTTTGAAAAGGGATCGCATGGGTTTGTGTTTTTATCAGGGCTTGCTGCAGCTAGTGTTCTAACAGTCCTTTTTGGAAACATTATGGCTTTAAGACAAACAAAATTAAAACGGCTTGTCGCTTTTTCCAGTTTAGCTCATTCAGGCTATTTAATGATGGCTCTGTTTGGAATCTTAAATCTCAGCACATCTGAAAAAGATTTTTCAGTGATCTTTTATTATCTTCTGGCTTATATTTTTCTCACAGGAGGACTCTTAATCTGCATTCAATCTTTAGAAAAACAAACTTCACAACCAGAATTAACAAATCTTCTCTCTCTGTTTAAAAACAATCCTCTCTTTGCTTCAGGATTGTCCTTTTTCCTTCTAGGTCTAGCAGGGATTCCTCCGTCTTTTGGCTTTTTGGCCAAGCTGGGTTTGTTCCAACCTCTTATACTCAGTAATAACTGGTGGATTGTATTTTGGGCATTTACTGGCTCAGCTATCGGACTTTACTATTATATGAAGCCCATAACCCTGATGCTTAATGCCAAAGAAACCAGACCTTCCCTTGAATGGCCCTGGCTTTCCAAGTTTCTTGTTCTTGTTTTAAGTCTAGCGGGTCTTTTTGGAGGATGGTTTTTTGGAATCTTTTTCCATTAAATGAACTTCTTTAGCTTAGCTTTCAAAGCCAATCCCTTGAGGTTATTAAATCTGTTATAAGCCTTATTCTTGCTTGATTCAGCTTTTTTTACATGCTAGTGTTTACTTAATCATTACTAAAAAGGGGGGAGCTTTTTTTACATGAAATTTTTATTAATACCCGCTTTGCTTAGTTTTTCCATACCGGCGCAGACAAAAGTTATTGCAAATTACACTTATTTAAAGGCAAAAAAACCTATCAAAAAAACCATCAGTTTAAAAGAGCTTAAAAGAGCTTATGATATTACTAAAAAATCCACCTTTGTATCTCCCTCCCCTGAAAGATTCTTTAATGATTATCTACGTTTTAAGATAGGCACAGAGGTCGCATTGAACGAAAAGAGCCTTGTTAAAAGCCCCAACATTGACAATCAAATAGTGAATCCCTTTTTAAAACAAGCTTTCCACCAAGAACTTTACAAAGCTCTTGCTGAATTGAAGTTGAAGAAATCTATGGAAAAGCTGGATAAGGCTTCAGCTAATTTATCCCCTCAAACTTTAAAACGACTCTATGAAAAGGACCCCGAGTTTAATATCTTTTTTATAGCTGTCTTTCATCCCATAAACCCAACCCCTAAACAGATTAGTGAAGCAGAAAAAAGAGCAAAAAAAATTTATTCTCAGGTTCTTAAGTCCAAAAAACCTTTTATAGAGCTTGTAAGCCTTTATTCAGATGATAAATCTAATGGAACATTGGGCATCAATCGATCCAGAGCCAGCATTCTTCCAGAGGTTTATGCGCGGCTAAAGCGTATGAAAAATAACAGCATCAGCCCCCCTATACGGGTGCCCTCAGGATATTTCATTGTTAAACTTAATAAAAAGGTTCCTTTTTCTTTAGCAAACAAGACAGCTATCAGAGCTAATTATTTCAATGAGAGACGGACAAAAGTCTTCAACAATTACTTTGACGGCCTCAAAAAAGATTTCAAGGTGAATGTCCTCAACAGAGCGCTTATCCAAACTCTTTAAAAGCCTCTTTTTCCTTTTTTTTATCTTTTCCTCTTGCACTAAAAACCAGGATAAACTGGTTGCTATTCAAGTGGGTGATAGCATTTGGTCTTTACAGGATATTCAAGACTATTTTCAATCCCGGTTGAATTCAGAAAATGTGAAATCTCAAGATCTTAAAAAACTTAAAAAAAAATTCCTAAATGAAATTTTCTTAATTTTACTTATAGAAAACTGGGCTAAGAAAAATCAACGGCAAGGCAAAGCAGTCACTTTAAGCAAAGAAGATAAAAAAGCCTTCTTAAAGCACAATACCAAACTAAAAGCCTTAAAAGACCATAAAAAGTATGTTTCTCTTCATAATCTTTTGCTTGAACATCTTTATGAAAAAATCCCAGATCCTCCTTTAAAGAGGCAAAAAAACTTCTATAATAAAAATAAACCTCTATTTATAGAACCTGCTTTCTGCTATTTAAAGCAAATTTTTGTAGAAAAAGAGCGTTTGGCCCAGTCCCTACAGAAAAGGCTAAATCAAGGGGAATCTTTTGATGATTTAAGTAACCTTTACTCCTTAAACTCCCATCCTGGATGGGTAAAACAAGGGGAGCTTGAAGTTTTTGATGAAGCTTGTTTTAAACATAAAAAACCTTTAACCCCTGTTTTAAAAAGCCCCTATGGCTATCATATTTTTCTCAGAGAGGGGCAAAAACCCCCTAAAAAAAAGTCTTTTAAACAGGCTCAAAGCCAAATTATTAAAACTCTTAAAATCAGTGACATAAAAAAGCATTTCCAAATTTGGCTAAAAGAAGAGGCAATTAAAACACCTGTGTGGACAAGTGAAAAACTTTTAGATAGACTGCGCATTCAGCATAAACCGGACAAATAATGAAATTTTTTATACCTATCTTTATTTTATTCTCTTTAACCAGCCAGGCTAAAATTGTAGAGAAAACTCAGGCTCAAGTTGCTTCAGAAATGATTTCTTTAATAGATATTAATAACTTTCAAACTCAACTTCGTTTAAACTTGGCGCCCTCATCCCTTCTCTTAGATCAGGTTTATAACAAGTCTGAGCTTTTAAGAAATAAAAATAAGCTTTTGGATTACATGATTAGCCGCAATCTCCTGTTTCAGATTGCTGAAAAAGAAAAGCTTCCAGAAATCTCTAAAAAAGAAATACAAAAAGCCCTCAAAAAACTTAAGGCCACTTTATCCCATAAACAACTCTCTAAAAAGTTAAAAAAAGCGGGGTTAAGTTTAACCAGTCTTAAAGAACAAATTCTTACAGATATTACAAATGATTTACTGTTAACTCAATTTGTGGTTTCAAAAATTATCATTTCCGAGCAAGATATTGAAAATTATTACTTTAGAAAATATAATAAACATCTGTTTAAAACTTTTGAATACGAGTTTATATCCGCTAATTTAAAAGAAAACAAAAAAAATAAGATCATTGAAAAACTAAAGAGTAAATCCATTGCTGATCTTGAAGAAACGGCTCACTTATTAGAAATTGAATACAAAAAACTAAAGCTTAAGGACAATGAAATTCAAAAAGTTTTTAAAAAAGAGCTGGACAAACTTTCTGTTTCACAAATCTCTCCTCTTATACCTATAGGAGATTCTTACTACATTTTGCAGCTTAAGTGGAAACAGGCTCAAATAAGCCCCAACGAACAAAAAAGAAAAGAAAAAATAGAAAAAACTCTTTATGCAAAAATATTAAAAAAAGAAATAAAAAAATGGGTGGAAGAAAAAAAGACTTCTTTTTCTATAGTTCGCCATTCCCTTTAAGAAATCGTCTTGCACTTACAACAGGAGATCCTTTTGGCGTAGGACAACAGGTTGTCGGAGAAGCTTTAGAAAATTTAGGACCTAAAAAGGGCTTTCAGTTTTTTGTTTGGACAGATAAAAAAGCAAAAACTTTAAATATTTCTGACTTTCAAACTTTAGTTTTCAAGACCAGTCAACAAGCCTTAAAAAGTTCATTTAAAGAAAATCATATCCTACAGATAAAAAGCTCAGGCTCCCCCGGGGATTGGTTGGAAGAAGCCAGCAAGCTCTGTCTGACAAAAAAACTTTCAGCTCTAATTACAGGTCCTGTCAGCAAAGCTGTGATGAAAAAAACCAAGCAGAAAGCTCTCAGTCAAACAGCCCTTTTAAAAATTCTTTGCCGCAAACAAAATCTTTTTATGTGTTTCCGTGGCCATTATTTTAACATCATTCTTTTTACAGATCATATTCCCTTAAAAAAAATATCTATACATAAAAGAAAATTCAAAGACCTCTTGCTTTTAGCTCTAAAAGCAAGGGCTTTTTTAAAGCCTTCTTTACAGAAAAAACCTTTGGCTGTATTAGGCCTCAACCCTCATGCCGGCGAGGAGGGTTTGATTGGAACAGAGGAAGAAACAGTTATCAAACCCCTGCTTAAAATGTTTTCCCCAAAAGAGGTGCAAGGCCCTTTAGCTCCTGACTCAGCTTTCTTAAGAAAAAACTGGAGCTCTTATAGCTTTTTTATAGCCCTTTATCATGATCAGGGGCTTATTCCTTTTAAAACCATTCACCCCCATAAGGGCTTTGCCCAAACTCTAGGACTTCCCTTTTTGCGTTTAGGAGTGGATCATGGAACAGGAATAGGTTTAAAAAAGAAAGAGGTTTCCAGTGAATCTTTTTTTAAAGCGCTTAAGGAGGCTATCCGAATAATTAGCACATAACATCAATTTTTCCAAATTTTCTATCTGATTTTGATAAAACTATTTTTTATAAAAGCAAAAATCTTGTCCTGGCTTAAGCAAGATTTTCAAATCTTAGGCCTCCTCAAGGGGTTTTCCTGAGTTCGCCCATTGAGAGAGAAAAAAAGTTTGAGAGTGTCGTAAATAGGGGTGTTTTTAAGAAGTCATTCAAGGTTTAGACATACTAGGTTTTTGAATAAAGCCTTTGCCCTCCTTAGTTTAAAGTTTTGTTTTCTTGAAGTTTATAAGGTTTTTTAGGGAACTCTTTATTAAAAACAGAGTAAATCTTCTTGGCAGGCTAGATAAAGCTCTAGGCTTTGGGCTGTGCAAGAGATTGAAAAGACTGTCTTATTTGAGAAAAAAACCAATATCCCGTATTGTTATTTAAACAGTTAATGCTTTAACCAAATATGAGAAACCTTTTGTTTTTATTTTTATTTCTACTAACAGGCTGTCTTCCCCATCAATTTGATGATTTGATACATTATGCTGCAAAGCCTCTCGTTCTTAATTACTTTTGCGAATATCTTGGACATAAAAAAGCTTGCAGTTATTTTTTTCACAATAATTATACTGACAGAGAAGAATTTTCTCATTGCAACTCCAAAGCCAGGAGGAATCTTGAAAATAAAATAACGGTTAAAGATAATATGGAGTTTAATGAGTATTTGTCACACTTCATTTCTCCCTCTGTATTGAAAACTGTCAGTGATTTGGAAAAACAACATTCTGAAGGTGGAGCAAAGGCATCTCCTAAAGATTGGGATTTGGTTGTGGAAGAACTATCAAAAGATTTCCAAAAATGTAAAGAAGTGGTAAGCACTGTTTATGAGAGAGATTTGTCCTAAGTGAAACTATAAAGATATTTTTTATTTTAGCTTGTTATCACTCAAACAAACTTGTCCTCTTTGTCCACACTATAGTATCCTCCATCACTTGGCTTTCTTATAGCCAAAAAAATATAAATTTTGGGAGGACTTTAAATTATGGTTTTTAAACTGAGATTTTGGCTTTATCAGCTCTATTCCCGCTCACTTGTGCTATCTCTTTAAATTATGTTATGATATAAACAAATGAGATTTTTATTAAACTGATTTTATTTTGTCTCTTGCTTATGAAGGCAGAAATGGATCAGTAAGAGGAAGTGTTTCAAACTTTATGGAAATATGCAGGTATAAACAACAGTGCTTCTCTTTAAAAGATTGTCCTTCCAGTGAAACTTGTTTAGAAAATATTTGTGGACATCCTATTTGTATATCACGAACGGAAGCTTGCCAGACAGTTTGTGGTTTTTCAAATTGTACAAAAAGGGAATCTGATCCCGGTTTAGTCAGCTGCCAGTGATAAGTGTGAAAAAAATAAAATGTTTTCTCTTTCTGTTTTAATTGTTGCTCTTACTTTTTCTCATTCAAGCAGAGTTTCAAACGCCAATACAGCAAACAACAGTTTTTGTGATGGAAATTTATGTTCCGTGGAATGGTGGAAAAAAGCCAGTTCCAAAGATGTGGATCAAGAATTAAACAAAAATGATCTTAAAGCGTTTTTTAAAAAAAATCATTCCAGCATATTTTCTGCTATTTCCTTAGCCGGCCGCTGGAAAGGTGTAAAGGTTTTTTTGGAAAGAGGGGGAAAAGAATACATTAACAGAGTTCTTCACGGATGGACTCCTATTTCTGAAATAGTGAAATTTAGAACAGACGAGGAAGTGATTAAACTGATTCACCTCTATGTGTCTTATGGAGCTAAACTTAATTTTACTCCTTTTGGCGCAATAGCTGATTCCAGACTTCCTCCTAAACCTGGATTTCATGTTCTTTCCGGCGTCCTTTCTTATGGGGATAAAAGACCTTTAAGTTTAAAAACTAAAATTGTTGAAACTCTACTGGAATTAGGAGCTAATCCCAGGGAGGGTTCGCCATTTCATCAAAGAACGGTATTAGGGCTGGCTTGCTCTGAAGTTTCATGGCCGTTAGCGAAAATTATGATTGAAGCCAGCCCCGGTTTTAAATGGAGTGAGGTTTGCGGATTGCCGCAATTTGAAAAAGGAAAAAATGTTCGCTGTGGACATTTCGCAATGATAAATTTTCATGACAAGGTAGTAGATCAAGCTCTCTCCGGTTTAAAGAGGGAGGGGTTTTCTGTAAAAACCTTTCCAGCCAGCTCTCAAGGGAATACCCTCCTTCACTATGCCACAAGTTTAGGAAGTGTTAATACAATGAAGAAGCTCATTCGTGAAGGAGCGGATATAAAATTTTTGAATAATAAAGGACAATCCCCCCAACACCTTTTAAAAAAAAGACTGAGACACTATAAAGCAGCCAAAGAGGATGAAGAGTTATTAAACATGATGAAAGTGTCTCTTCCTATCTCTACAAAAATTAAGAATTTTTTTTAAGATATTGTTCTGATTGTCCTGACCCTCAAATCAAAATAAGTTCGGCTTTAGCTCTGAGAAGCTGAGCGCCCATTTTGCACCAAATCCCCTCATTTTGTCTTGGAGAATATTCATTTATCAAAGGACAATAATAAAACCACAAAAACCAGCATTTCATACAGTATTAGTTAGCTCTTATAGATAAAAAACTAAAAAAAGTGTATTCTTTCATTTATGTTCTCCCAAAACATTTTTAGAGCTAATGATATAAGGGGTTACTATAATAAAGATTTTAACCTTTTTTTCACAAAAGCTCTCGCTTTTTCACTCTGTAAATTAGCAAAACAAAAAGGAATTAAAGAGCCTAAATTTCTTATTGGTCATGATGCAAGACTTTCCAGTCCGGAAATAAGTCAGGCCCTTCTTCAATATTTAAAAAGACAAGGGGTTCAGGTGGCTTTTATAGGCCTTGCCCCTTCTCCTCTCTGTTATTTTCTGATCTATCATTATAATCTAACAGCATGTATTGTGGTTACAGCAAGCCATAATCCTCCTGAAGACAATGGCTTTAAAATTCTCTTTCACAAAAGACATAAGATTTTTAGTCCAATAAAAAACATAAAAAACATCCTTCAAAAAACATCCTCATACAAAAAAATTTTTAGCTTCAGAGGGGTACAATTTAACCTAGATAAAGAAAGGCCCTATATCTCTTCTCTTAAAAAAGAATTTGACTTTGATTTTCCTTTTCCTTTTGTAATTGATACAGGCAATGGAGCCTTAGGCCCTTTAGCGAAATCCGTTTTTTCCGCTTTTAACTTAAAAGTGGAGTATCTTTTTAATGAGCCTGATGGGCATTTTCCCAACCATCATCCGGACCCTACAGTGGAAGTTAATTTATCCCATTTAAAAACAAGGATTCAGAAAAAGAAGGCTGTATTGGGCTTTGGCTTTGACGGAGACGGGGATCGTCTGACTGTTGTCAGCCCAAAGGGAAAGACTGTTTTAGGAGATGAGTTTGGTTTTTTGTTTCTGAATTCTCTTGCCCGAGCGGGAAAAGAACAAAAAAGGCCGGCACTTATTTTAGCTGATGTTAAGTGCTCAGACTGGTTTTTTGATTCTGCCAAAAAAAGAGGCTTAAAAGCCCTTATGACAAAAAGCGGGCATGGATTGATAAGACAGCGAATGGAAGAGACTGGGGCTTTGCTGGCCCTGGAATTTAGTGGACATGTTTTCTTTAATGATAGAAAGGGGCGGAGCTTTGATGATGCCCTTTATGCCAGTCTCAGACTGCTGGAAATTTTAAGCCGGCAAAAAACGGATTTGAGTAAGATTTTACCAAAAATTCCAACAACCAAGACTGGAGAAATACGGTTAAACATGGCTGAACAGGAGGTTTCAAAAAGTCTTTTAAAAATTCAAGGCTATTTAAAACAAAAAAAGGAGGGGTTTAATAATATTGACGGCATAAGAATTTCAAGAAAAACCAGCTGGGCCCTTTTCAGACATTCAAAAACCCAGTCTGCCTTAACCATGCGCTTTGAAGCGGGCAGCAATAAAAAGCTTCATCAACTTAAATCAGAATTTTCCGAGGTGATGGGGTTAAAAATTCCTTAAGATTTGTCTATACCCCCCTTAGACATCCGGTGAGAATGTAAAAGTGAGTGTTTCAACAAAATTGAGCGGGTTTTTTATCTTTTTTTCTTGGCTTAGAGCGTATTCTGCCATAAATATATGAATGTCAGGCTAATCCTATTTGAATTTTAAGTGGTTTTTAGGTTATACCTCAATAAATATTTTTTTAATACAGAAAATAAAACATTATGTCTCATTTTACATGGATTGATCTTATTTCATGGCTAAAGCATGAATCCTATGCCCTTATTTATGGTCTTCTCTGCGCCGGAATACTCCTTTTGATTGGCGCTTTTGCTAAAAAAGCCTTGCATAAAAAAAACTCCTATATTCCTGAGGGAAAATTCAATATTAAAGGGTTCTTTGAGCTTTTTGTGGAGCAAATTAGACAGCTTTCAGATTCTATTATAGGCATTCAAGGCCGACCTATGCTTCCTTTATTTTGCTTTTTCTTTCTCTTTATCTGGCTTCAAAATTTATTGGGTCTTATTCCCGGTTTTCTTCCTCCCAGTCAAAACATCAATACAACAATGGCTTTAGGGGTTTTTTCTTTTTTTGCCTACAATTATTACGGTTTTAAAGAGCATGGTTTAAGCTATTTAAAACAGCTATTGGGTCCTGTTTTATTTCTAGCTCCTCTTTTTATTTTTATTGAACTTCTTTCTCATGTCTTCCGCTCCGTAAGCCTTGGCTTTCGTCTTTTTGGCAATATGATGGGCGATCACATTGTCATCGGCATTTTTCTGGAGATGACACCTTTTCTAATCCCTGTCATATTTTATTTTTTAGGGCTTTTTGTTTGCACTTTACAGGCTTTTGTGTTTACTATCCTTTCAATGGTTTATGTGTCCTTAGCTATTTCCCACGATCACTAAAAATAAAAAAGGAGAAAACAATGAAAAATTTAATTTTACTCTTTATCAGCCTTATGCCTTTTTCTGCTCTGGCGGCGGATGTAGCCGCAAGCTCTTCCGGAGATGTTGGTTTAAAGGCTTTAGCTGCGGCGATTGCTATTTCTTTAGGCGCCTTAGGCGGCGCTTTAGGACAAGGTAAGGTGGCGGCCTCTGCTATGGAAGGGATTGCCAGAAACCCTCAAGCCGGCAAAACTATGTTTGTTCCTTTTATGGTGGCTTTAGCTATGATTGAATCCCTTGTGCTATTCTGTCTGGTTATCGCCATGATTAAAACTTAAACTGTTTTACTTTTACCTATTTAATAAAAGGAAATGTTTCCCTCCCCACACCCCCATCAGCATATAAGAAGTCAAGAATGATGTTCCTAAGTTTTTGGCTTTTATCTCCTTTAAAAAAGGGCACGTTTTCTTTCTTGTCTGTTTTTGCTGGTCAAAGCCAAAAAAGTTTTCCAGCGTTGATTGTTTTTTATCATTAATAAAAAATTTAGCGCCTGTTAAATTTTTTTCATGTTCTCAAAAACATAACAAATCAACAGGGACAATAGGCTGCTTAAACCTATTAAAAAAGCCTTGCTATCCAGAAACCATGAAACAAATAATAAAACACTAAGCAGGAGAATCCACTTTCCCAACATAAGAATCATTCCTAGTGCCGGTCTTTTTTGTTTGAAAAACAGAATGGCGGAATAAAAAAACATAAGCATATAAACATGAGCAAAAAGAAATCCTGCCAAAAAGGCCAGACGGCTTAAACCAAGAAAAGAAACAAGAACAAATAAGACCAGGCCATAAAAAAGTTGAAAAGCAAGGCTTTTAACACTTAACGGAAATGTCTGTAAAAACTTATAAACCATAAAACATACACCACGATAAGGCAGGAAATGGTTGCCCAGCCCTCCCATAAAAAATTTTTATCTAAAAACCGACCTATCAAAAAACCCACAACAATAAAAGACAGAAGCTCTGTACTTAAAATAAGCAGTTTTTTCATTTCATATTTAACTCCTGACGATTTTGTCTTTCAGAAAGGCTTTGAATTTTGTCTTCTATAAACGGGCTGGATGGCCTGATTTTTTTAAGCTCTTCAACAGCAGAAACAAAATCCTTTTTAAGCTCATAGACAAGAGCTAGATATTCTCTAAAAAAGTTCTCCTCTTCTGGAAATTTTTTAATTTGCCCTTCAAAAAATAAAAGCGCCTGATTAAATTTTTTCTGAGCCATAAAAACACGCCCCTTTAAAAGGCTGGCTGTTTTCTCCTGCTCTTTAGAAATGCCGTTAAAAAAGCATTTTTTCAACTCTCTCAATGTCTGACTGTATTTTTCCAGATAAAAAAAGCTTTCAGCAATATGATATTGAATAGAAAACTTCTCCCCAGGGCCGAGAGGTTTTTTTAAAAGACTTGTATAATATTTTAAAGCCTTCTCATAATTTTGAAGTTTATAAAAAGCCAGATCTGCTAGTTTTTTCTGCCATTTTTTTATTTCTCTTAGGCTGGCTGACTGTTTTTCAGATTCCTCTAAAAGTTTTTCAAAAATCAAAAAGGCCGTTTTTATTTGTCCGGTTTGTACACATTGATCAGCTTGTTGACCTAATTTTATTCTTTCATATTTGATAAGTTTTTTCTGTGACAGTTTTTTATAAACCTTATTACAAGATAGGGATTTATCAAAAAATTCAAAGGGGTCTAATTTTTTCAGATTAAAGTTGCTAGAACAGCTGGACAGAAAAACAAAGGATAGAACCAGGTTTCTCAGTTTAAAAAAACTCATCTTCTTTAAGGTTTGTTTTCCTCTAGCCCTTCTTCAGGATCCTGCTCATCCATCACCACAGTGGCTCCTGTCACTTTTTCCCCTTCCTTAAGATGAATAAAACGAACACCCTGAGAGTTCCTTCCAAAAACAGAAACTTCGGAAAGGGCAAAACGAATAGACTGCCCTTGATTGGTTGTAATAAGAACTTGTTGCTCTGGTGAAACAAGCCTTGCGCAAACCACATCCCCTGTCTTTTTTGTAATTTTCTGGCCTAAAACCCCTTTTCCTCCACGGTTTTGTGCTCTAAATTCATCAGCATTTACTCTTTTTCCATAACCTTTTTCTGTAATAACCAAAATCTGTTTCTTTTCCCCTTTTGAAACTGTCTCCATAGAGACTACAGTGTCTCCAGAGGCTAGCCGAACGGCTCTTACTCCTCTAGCTAATCGTCCTGTCTGCCTAACATCAGCGCTTCTAATTCTAACCACCTGCCCTTTTTTAGTGTAGATCAGAAAATCAACAGAGCCTTGAGTGCTTTGAACATCTTGAAGCACATCTCCCTCATCTATAGAAAGAGCATTCACCCCCCCTGTCCTAGGTCTTGAAAATAAAGAAAGGGCGCTGGTTTTTATAATTCCTTTTTTGGTAATTGTGGTTATAAAAGAATCTTTTTCATAAGGCTCCTTAAGGGGCAGCACCAATCTTGGCTCCTCCCTTTCTTTAAAGGACAAAAGGTTATTTAAAGATCTGGCCTTAGTCTGTCTCATTCCTGAAGGCACTTTATATACATCCAGCCAATGAAGCCGGCCCAAAGAGGAAAAAACTATCAGTCTGTCTAAAGTGTTGACGCTCCAAAGCTTCCATACAAAATCACCCTCTGTCTTTAACTCCCAGCCTTTTAAGCCTTTTCCTCCTCTTTTCTGAAGCCGGTACTCTTCAAGGGGAATTCTTTTAACAAGCCCCTTATAAGTTAAAAACAAGACCACTTCTTTTTCAGCAATTAAATCTCGATCCTCAATTTTCCCTGTGCCTTCAATGATTTGTGTTTTTCGGGGTTTAGTGTATTTATCTTTAATCTCCTCCAGCTCCCCTCTTAGAAGGTCTTCTATTTTTTTATCGCTAGAAAGTGTTTCTTTCAACTCCCTGGCTTTTACCTCCAAATCCGCACGCTCTTTTTTAAGGCTTTCCCTTTCCAAACCTGTAAGTTTTTGGAGTCTCATTTCCAAAATAGCTTGAGCCTGTCTGTGAGAAAAATCCAGTTCAGATATAAGCCGGCGGTTAGCCTGTTTGCCGTCCTGAGAGGCTCTAATTATAGAAATAACTTTATCAATAGAATCCAGAGCCTTTGCCAGCCCTTCAAGAATATGAAGTTTTTCCTGAGTCTTTCTTAAATCAAAAATTAACCGGTGAGTTATAACCTCTTTTCTATGTTCAATAAAAACTAAAAGCATCTCCTTTAAACTAAATGTCCGAGGCTGATTGTTTTTATCCAAAGCCAGAAAAATAATTCCAAAACTGGTTTTTAGTTGGCTGTGTTTTTGAATCTGATTTAAAACAATCTGAGGGTTAACACCTCTTTTAAGAGGTATGGCTATTCTCAAGCCTTCTCTGGAGGATTCATCACGAATATCAGAGATGCCTTCCACTTTTTTATCTTTAACTAAAGTTGCTATAGACTCAATAAGACGAGCTTTATTCACTTGATAGGGTATTTCTGTAATTATAATTTGTGGGGAAGCCTTCTCCCTTTCCTCAATTTCTGTAACTGATGAAATTGTGATAATCCCCCTTCCCTTGGAATAAGCCGAATATAAAGCTCCCCTTCCTTCCACAATTCCCGCTGTAGGAAAATCAGGACCTGGAATAATCTCCATAAGCGTCTTTATATCCGCTGAAGGCTGATCCAAAAGAAATAAACATGCTTTTACAACTTCTTCAAGGTTATGAGGAGGGATATTGCAAGACATGCCTACAGCAATCCCCGCGCTTCCATTAACCAGAAGATTAGGGTAGCGGGCGGGCAAAACTACAGGGATAGAAAGTGTATCATCATAGTTAGGGGCAAAAGCAACAGTGTCTTTTTCTATATCAACCAAAAGCTCTTCAGCCAAAGCCGTCATTCGTATTTCTGTATATCGGGGGGCGGCCGCACTATCCCCATCAATAGAACCAAAGTTTCCCTGGCCGTCTATCAAAGGGGCTTGCATGGAAAAATCCTGAGCCATCCGGACAATGGCATCGTAGACTGCCATTTCTCCGTGAGGATGATATTTACCAATGACATCTCCAACAACCCGCGCTGACTTTTTAAAAGGTTTATCATGGGTGTTGTTTAAATCCTTCATGGCAAAAAGGATTCTCCGGTGAACGGGCTTTAAGCCATCCCTGACATCAGGAAGAGCCCGGCCTACAATAACGCTCATTGAATATTGAAGATAAGACTCTCTCATCTCCCTGTTTATATCCACAAGAGAGATTCTATCTTTGCCGTTATAGCTCATACATCCAAATCCCCAGCATTTAAGGCATTGTTATAAATAAAATCTCTTCTTGGCTCTACGCTTTCCCCCATAAGAAGACTGAAAGTTTCGTTTGCTGAGAGAGCATCATCTAAATTTATTTTTAAAATATGCCGGTGATTGGGATTAAGCGTTGTCTCCCAAAGCTGTTCCGGATTCATTTCCCCAAGGCCTTTATATCTTTGAATATAAAGGCCTTTCTTACAAATCTCTGTCACCCTTTGGGCAAAATCCATGTAGCTGCCAAAACTTTCTTTATCCTTTTTAAATTCCATAGTGATGGGAAGAGGGTGAAAACTCTTTAAAGACAAATAAAGTTTTTTAAGCTCCCGCCACTTTGAGGAAAGGGCAAGCTCTTGATCAAAAAGACTCTCCTGAACATGTCCAAACCGAACTGTTGTGACAAGAAGCCCTTTATATCTTTCTAAAGGTATGTCTTTATCATTAAGAATGTCACACTTCACTTGAGAAAAGCCTAAAAGAGCCTGTTCTTTAAGATCAGTCCCAAAGTTTTCCAGCTCTTGCTTTGTTTTATAAGGATTTTTAATAATTTCTTCTAAACTCTCCTCTCGTGAAAGCATAAAAACAAGAATGTTTCTTTCCAGCTGACTGGATTTTTCCAAAGCTTTTTTGTAAGCTTGGCTTTGAAAAAGAAATTCTCTTACTTCTTCACGGCTTTTTCCTTCAAAATGAATATTATCCAAGGCTCTATCAAAAATTTTCTCGTTTAAAGCCTGTTCATCTTTTAAATAGTAAATTTCCTTTCCCTTTTTCAGCCTATATAAGGGTGGTTGAGCAATATATACATAGCCATTCTCTATGAGTTCAGGCATCTGTCTGTAAAAAAAAGTCAAAAGCAATGTCTTTATATGAGAACCGTCCACATCGGCATCTGTCATAATGATTATTTTATGGTAGCGAATTTTATCCATTTCCATTTGGCTTTTGCCAACACCCGCTCCTATGGCAGAGATAATGGTCCTAATCTCCTCATTAGCCAAAACTTTATCAAACCTTGATTTTTCAACATTTATAATTTTCCCCCTGAGAGGCAAAACAGCTTGTATCTTTCTATCTCGCCCCTGTTTAGCGCTGCCCCCAGCTGAATCCCCTTCAACCAAAAACAGTTCACAAAGAGCGGGGTTTTTTTCCTGACAATCAGCCATTTTCCCCGGCAAAGAAGCTCCGTCCAAAGCTGACTTCCTTCTTGTAAGCTCCTTGGCCTTTCTGGCAGCAATTCTGGCCTGAGCCGCACTTACAGCCTTTTTTACAATTTTTTTGGCTTCACTGGGATTTCTGTCCAGCCAATTAGCCAGTTTTTCACTAAAAAAAGATTCCACAAGGCCGCGAATTTCATTGTTGCCTAATTTGGTTTTAGTCTGCCCTTCAAATTGCGGCTCTTTAACTTTAACAGATAAAACGGCGGTAAGCCCTTCTCTGACATCCTCCCCTTCTAAATTCATCTTTAGGTCTTTAAGAAGATTTTCATTATGGGCGTAAGAGTTTAGTGTTCTTGTAAGCGCTGTCCTGAAGCCGACAAGATGGCTTCCCCCCTCTGTTGTTCTTATATTGTTACAGTAACTAAAAATATTCTCTTTGTAGGTGTCACTCCATTGAAGAGCAATTTGGACATCTGTTTCACTTCTCATTCCCTCAAAAAAAAGCACATCTTTATTAAGAGGGTGAGAGGCTTTATTGATATAAGAAACAAATTCTCTTAAACCCTCTTTATAGAAAAAACACTTTTCACGGTCCGATCTTTCATCCTTCAGACGAATTTCCAGCCCTTGATTTAAAAAAGCCAGCTCTCTAAACCTTCCCGCCAAAGTATCAAAGGAAAAAACAGTTTTTTCATCAGTAAAAATTTCCCTGTCTGGTTTAAAGCTGGTCTTTGTCCCTGTTTTATTTGTTTCCTCCAGCTTTTCTACAGGCCCTACAGATTGCCCTTTTTCATAAGACTGCCTCCAAACAAAACCACTTCTATAAACCTCCACGGCACAAAAACTGGAAAGAGCATTCACAACAGAAGCCCCTACACCATGAAGCCCCCCGGAAATGCTATAAGAATCTTTGTTAAATTTTCCTCCAGCATGCAGGACTGTCATAACAACCTCCAAAGCTGATTTTCCCTGTTTATGTTCGTCAACAGGTATTCCTCTCCCATTATCTTCTATTACTACAGATTCATCGTCCTTAAGAGTTATGGAAATTTTGGAACAGTGGCCGGCCAAACTTTCATCAACAGAGTTGTCCACTATTTCATAAATAAGGTGGTGATAACCCCTATCTGAAGTATCGCCTATATACATGCCCGGGCGTTTGCGAACAGCGGTTAAACCTTCAAGAACTTGAATGGATTCAGCAGAATAGTTTGAAGAAGATAAAACTGTTTTTCCCATCTCAGCCATATTTACTTATTATTGCATTTTTCACAGAAAAAAACGACACATTTTTTGTCTTGAAAGGAATAAGGTTACAGTTTGTCAAAAAGGTCTGGCAATTGTTTTTTTCAATGAATTTTAAAAACTTTTTTTGAATATCTTCATCCAGCTCCATGAGCACATCATCTAAAAACAGGAAGGCTTCCGGCACAGAGCTGATATGGCTTCCTAAAAGAGAAAGAGCAAAAGTTCTCTGTTCTCCTTTAGAGCAAAAAACCCTAGAGTTCCCTCCATTAAAAAGAAAGCCTATATCATGTTTATGAGGGCCGGAAAAGACTTGTCCCGTTTTTAGCTCAATTTCCGTTTTTCTCTCGAGATCATCTTTTAACAAAGGTAAAACATCTGTATTTTTGGACATGAGTTTATCTTTAGAAAAACCATAATAAAAGTCCAGCTCTGGCAAAGGCTTTCTAAAAAAATCTTTTTTCAATTCTTTTAAAACAGAAAATAGCTGATTTAGAAGATTCAATCTTTCCAAAACAAGATTATAAGAATATTGAAGAAACTGAGGGTTTAAAATTGCAAGAATTTTTCTAGTTTCTTTAATAGAAATTTCTCCTTTTTGAGCATTTTTCAAAAGCTGTCTTTTTTCCTTTAAAATACGATTAAACTTATCTTTGATTCGCTTTTGTTCCAGTGAACCCAGCATTTCATCAACAAAAACCCTTCTTTGCTCAGCCCCTTGGCGAATGCTCTTCATGCTTTCCTCTGTGAACACAAAAATGGGGAACTTTTCTGCAAGAAAAGAGTGTCCTACCTTTTTCCCACAATAATAAAGCTCTTTGCCAAGTCTTTCATTAGAAATAAAAAAATCTGCTGAGAGAACGGAAAGCCCCTTCTCTTCTTCTAAAGTCAGACAAACCCTAGACCTCTTTTTTGCATTTTGAATAAATTGATAGCTAATAAAAGGATAAAAACTCTTCCCCCTAAAACAACAATAAAGAGCCTCTAAAAAAGAACTCTTCCCTTGGCCGTTTTCCCCAGTAAAGACATTTACAGGAGTTGTAAACTCTATAGAAAACTGCTCATAATTTCTAAAACAACTCCCCTCGGCTTTTTTTAGAAACATCACAATTTCATAGGCATTACAAGACAGGTGTAATTGTCTTTATCTTTGGCTTGAATCAGTCCTGGAGACTGGCTGTCTTTTACAATAATCTTTAATTTATCTTCATATAAAGATTGCAGAATATCTAAAATATATTTTGAGTTAAAGCGAACTGTTAATTCATCCCCCTTATATTCACAGGCCAGATCTTCATGAGCCTCTCCCACTTCCGGATGAGAAAAATGAATTTTCAACAGATTGTTTTTAAAAGTAAAGTTCACCCCTTTAAATCTCGCGCTTGTCAAAACAGAAATTCTTTTTAAAGCCGTCAAAAAATCTGATGTGGAAATAACAATTTCCTTGCCTTTATATTTTGGAAGAAGACTTTTGTAGTCAGGATACTCTCCCTCAATCAAACGAATATTAAGAGTCTGTTTCTTAAAGCTTACAAGAAGTCTTGGTTTCTCAATACAAACCTCCAACTCATCACCATCTTGAGCTTGGGAAAGCATTTTTCTTACTTCATGAAGGCCTTTCCTAGGAATAATAATACCCTCCTTAAGTTCTTCATTTTTACTTCCGTTTATATCCACAAAACTCATACGGTGCCCATCAGTAGCTGCAAAACGATATTTTGAAGGGGATATTTGTTCTAAAAAAACTCCCGTGAGATGGTAACGCGACTCATCTAAAGAAACACAGTAAAGTGTTTTATCAATGACATCCAAAACATCTCTCACTAAAAGATTTTGTCTTTGTTTTTGTTTTAAGGGGGGGAAGCTTGGAAAGTCTTCTGGGTTTAGTCCATGTATCTTAAATACAGACTGATTCTGCTTAACTTGAACTTGATTATTCTGTTTGGAGCTAAGCTCAAAAACAGAAGGGGAAAGTTCTCTAATAATTTCAAAGAGCCTTTTCCCATTAACAACAAGAGACCCTTGCTCTTTTACACTTCCTGAAAAACAAGCAGAAAAACTTAATTCCGAATCAGAGGCGTAAATTTGGATTTTATCCTTCTCTTTAGCGGAAACCAGGACATTCATAAAAATAGGAAGGGCTGAACGCTTTTCCAGGATACCCTGAACTTGCGATAAGATAGGAAAAATTTCTCCCTTTTCAATTTTAATATTCATACATACACCCCCTCTTTATAAACTCACTTATTCAAAAATGACTGATGGACTTGTTTTTTTAAACCTTCCGCAAAACTTTTGAGAAATGTTTAGAGTTATTTTTCTATTTTTAAAAAATTTTAGTTTTTTTACAATGATTTTATTTGAGTTTATTTATTTGTCAAATCCCATAAGATTGATTCTAAAATACAAAGGTATAAAAGGACTTTTTAAGTTTTACACAACCTCTGTTAAAGATAAATTCTGTCTATAATATTATTAAAGTTATAGTAAATGTGTGATTTTCGTGGAAAACTATAAAAAGTGTTTCAAAAGCTGCCTTTTGCATTTGGATATAAAGCTCTTATTACTCTCAACCTGTTGCACAAAAGGAGGTCCTTAAAAGAACAATCAGTTTTTCCACAGAACATTGTTATTTTGTTGAATAGTCATTGTGGATTTCCCTTTGTAAAAACTCTAAAACTCTTTTGAATTCTACATTTTCTGATTTGAGTTTTTCCACTTTTTTTATAGAATTTAACACTGTGGTATGATCTTTTTTTCCAAAAGCGATGCTTATATCATTTAATGATTTTTTTAGGTATAGTCTGATTAGATACATTGCTGTTTGTCGTGCTGTAACAATAGGTTTTTTTCTGGAAGTGGATTTTATATCTTCCATAGAAAGAGAAAAAGTTTTGGCGACTTTTTGTTGGATTTCATCAACAGTTAACTCTTTTTGTAGGTTCTTTAGAATTTTTTCCACCTCCTTTAACGAAAGGCTTCCTTCATGAAGTTCGGTCATTATCTTGATTTTATTAATGACCCCCTCCATTTCTCTAATAGATCTTTTACAGGATGCGGCAATTTGTTCTAACCCCTGAGAAGACAGAAAGAGACCTCTTTTTTCTATTTTATCCTTAAGAATGGCTCTACGTGTTTCTTTATCAGGGTAAGAAATGTCTACCATAAGGCCGCCCTCTAATCGAGTCCTTATTCTTTCTTCCAGACGAGGAACACAACTTGGCGGCTGATCGCAACACACAACAACCTGTGTTTTTTTGTTGTAAAGCTCATTAAAGGTATGAAAAAATTCTTCCTGGATTTCCCGTCCTTTAGCGACAATCTGTATATCATCCATCAAAAGAAGATCGCAGTTTTTTCTGAATTTCTTTCTAAATGGCCCCATCTTTTTATACTGCAAGGCTGTTATGTACTCATTAAGAAATCGCTCAGCGGATAAGTAAATAATACGGCTTTGAGGGTTTAGTTTAAGAATGCATTGACCAATAGCATTTAACAAATGGGTTTTACCTAGACCTGAAGGGCTATAAATAAAAAGAGGATTAAAGTTTTTTTCTATTTTTCTATTTTTTGTTATAGCGAGACTGGCTTCATAAGCCAGCTCGTTGTTTTTTCCAACGACAAAGTTTTCAAAAGTGTAATCAGGGTTAAAAAACATCTTTTGTTTTTTCGCAAAAACATCTTTTGGAATATAGGGGTTGGTTTGAGAGGGAAGCTTTGGCGTTTCCACCTCTAATTGGACTTTACAGGATCCTTTATAAAACTGTTGAATGTGATGATAAAAAGCTTTGAGTATATTTTCCTGAAGCCACTTTTTGTGCAAATCAGAGGGGGTTTGAAGTGTTAGGCAAAAACCTGTTTCCTCTTTTTCTATTTTTGAGGAAATAATAGGATCCAGCCAGTATCTATAGACAGGGTTGGATTTGTTTTTTTTTAAAAAGTGATCCTTGAAATCCTGCCAAAAGGCATTTGCTTTTGTGTTCAATAAACCTCCAAAGCTTTTATTTTTAAAAAAGGGTTAAAAAGAAGGGCATCTTTTGTATTAAAGCAACTTAACACAGCTTAAGACTTGACGGGAAGGAAAAAATTGGTTTTATTGTGCGTCAAACAAAGTTGAAGAAGATAATTTATTATGAAACGAACATATCAACCCAGTACAAGGAAGAGAAAAAGAAGCCATGGCTTTAGGAAACGAAGCTTAACGCAAGCAGGCAAAAAGATTTTATCCCGCAGAAGAAGAAAGGGCCGGCAAAGTTTGGCAGTCTCCGTTGGAAAAAAATAATCAAATAAAGGCTTTAAGCCATAAAAAAGATTTTGATTTAATAAGAAAACAGGGCCTCTCCTTTTCATACAAATGGTTGAAAGGTTTTTTTGTATACAGAGAAGAAGAGAAAAAGCTAAAAGTGGCTTGGAGCTTGCCAAAAAAACACATTTCAAATTCTGTTACAAGAAATCGCTTGAAAAGATGGGGGCGGGAGAATCTAAAAAGATCAACCTTGAAAGGCATTGTTTTAATGATTTTTTTGTCACAAGCAGAGAAAAGCTTCTATAAAAAACTTAAAAGAAGGGATTTTGATCATGTTTTTAATAAGCTTTTGGAAAAATTTTACTCGGAGACTTAACTTTTTATCTTGTTTTTTAGCTCTTTTTCTATTGGCTTTTTATAGAAGCTTTCTTTCTGGAACACTGGGAAGCGGAGGATGTTGTCGCTTTTATCCTTCATGTAGCGAGTATGCTTTTTTAGCTTATAAGAATCTCCCCTTTTTAAAAGCAACAAAGTTAATTTTAAAGAGACTTTTAGACTGCCGCCCTTTTGGTCCAAAAGTGCGGAGGGAACCTTATTTTGAAGACAGCAGAGAATTTAAAAAAATTGGAAAAGAGTAAAAAAACGAAACGCACAGGTTAAAAATCAATATGCAGGACAACAAAGAAAACTTTTTAGATTCAAAAACGATTATTGCCATAATTCTATTGGTTGTGTGCTGGTTTGGTTGGGATCATTATATGAAAAAAAAATACCCTCCACAGCCAATATCTCAGTTCAACCAACCGGTTGCAAGCAAAACTGTGGATGAACAGCTGGCTCACAAAACAAAGCTGGTTTTTCAGGAAAATGACTATGAAGAGACGACACTTGAGTTTAAAGGAAAAAATATGGAAATAACCTTTTCTTCAAGAGGTTTAGGGATAAAACAGCTTAAATTAAAGAATTACTACAACAGAAAAAACGAGCCTATAGTTTTTGATCAACCTGAACAACCTTTGTTTTCTACATGGTTTTTTAAAAGAGAAAGAGAGGTTGTTCCTTTTGAATTGAAAAGACAAGGAGATTCTTTTGTTGGCATTTTTTCTTCTTCACAAGGGATTCTAAAAAAGACAGTGACTGTTGATGACAGCCAATATCTCTTGATAAACATTATAGAAATTCTTCCTTCAACCGAATCAAAATTTAAAGGTCTAAGCCTTGGTTTTTCTTATCCTTTATCAGAAAAAAAGGAACACGCAGGTTTCTTTAGAATGTTTTTTGTTTACAGTCAAAACCTTTTAAAAGGCTTTGTTTTTTATGATGGCAAGTACAGCGATCGTTTTGATTTTGAAACTTTTGAAGGAAACACATCTTATCCTAATTTAGAATTAGCAGCTTTAGGAGGAAAATACTTTGGAAAGGCTTTTATAAATAACTCTCCTCTTCTTCCTTCTGTCGTTTTTAAGAAGACAGATCGCCATGTTCAGGCTAGAGTGGACTATACCCTCCTGCATTCTAAACCGCAAAATTTGGAGTATAAAACCTTTTTAGGTCCAAAATCTCTTAAGAACCTTCAAGAGCTTGGAGGAGAAGCGCAGGAGTGGTTGGACTTCGGCTTTTTTGATTGGCTGGCCAGGCCCCTTCTGTTGTTTTTAAAGTGGCTTTATAATAGTTGCGGCAACTGGGGTTGGGCTATTATTCTTTTAACTTTTTTTGTTCGCCTTGTTTTACTTCCCATAAATATGAGATCTTATAAGTCTATGAAGGTCATGCAAAAGATTCAGCCTCAAATGAAAGAGCTTAAGGAAAAACATAAATCGGATCCAAAAAAGATGAACTTAGAGGTCATGGCTTTAATGAAAAAAAACAAAGCCAACCCCTTGGGGGGCTGTCTTCCTATGTTTCTTCAACTTCCTATTTTTATTGCCCTTTACCGTGTTTTTAGTGAAAGCATAGAGCTTTATCAATCCCCTTTTGTTTTTTGGATAAAAGATTTAAGCTTAAAAGATCCCTACTACATATTTCCTATCTTAAGCGGGTTGGTTTTTTTCGTACAGCAAAGAATTACACCCATGAATTTGCCAAAAGAACAAGCCCGCTTGCTTACAATGATACCTTTGCTGTTTTCTGTTTTTATGTTAAACTTTCCTAGCGGGCTAACACTGTATATTTTTATCAATGGAATCTTAGGTTTGGTTCAGCAATTCTTTTTTGTGAAGCTGGGGCAATCTCATGCAAAAGGAGGAAAAAATGTTGAAGTTGTTTAGAGGAAAGAAAGGCCATGCTCAAACGGTGCTCAAAAATCTTTTGTCAAAAATTTTGGATGAAGGAAAGCTTTCACTTTCTTTTCAGATTGAACAGGAAAATGAAAACAGTTTTAAAATAGATATTTTCGGAGAGGATGAAGGGCTTTTAAAAACAAGAAAAGGAAGGCTTCTTTTAGGTTTTCAAACCTATCTCTTACAAGTTTTGTATAAAGAATTTCCTGAAGAAAAATTTCGTTTATCTGTGGATTCCAATGGTTTTTGGAAAGAACAGGAGGACAAACTTATGTCTTTAACAGATCATCTTGTCCAAAAGGCCCTGGATTCAAATAAGCCCGTTGTTTTCAAACAAAGCCTTTCCCCTTACCAAAGACGCTTGATTCATGAAAGAGTTGCTGGAAATACAGGGGTTAGGAGTCAGTCATTTGGCAATGGCATCTATAAGAATCTTAAACTGATCCCAGATACTTTCCCTAGAGACGAAAAATGAAAGGAGATACAATATGCGCTCTTTGCACTCCTATAGGAAAGGGCGCTCTTTCTCTTATTCGCATCAGCGGCCCAAAGGCTTTGGAGATTACGAAAAAACTTGCTGAATTTTTACCTTTAAATCCAGAAAGCCACAGAGCTTATTTTGGCATATTAAGGCAAGGTTCAAAAGAGCCTTTGGATCAAGTTCTTGTAACCTATTTTGCTGAAGGTCATTCCTTTACAGGAGAGGAAACCTTGGAAATTTCTTGTCATGGCGGAAAGATGTATAATGAGATACTGGAAGCTTTATTATCTGCTGGTGCAAGGCTTGCAGAAAGAGGGGAGTTCTCTCTACAGGCTTTTTCTAATGGAAAACTGGATTTGACTCAAGCGGAAGGGCTTTTGCATTTAATAGAAAGTGGAAATACTGTCGTTCGCAGACAGGCTTTTTCACAGTTAAGAGGTAAACTGTCTAAAAGGCTGAAGGCCATAGAAAAAAAATGGATTTTTTTGCTCAGCCATATAGAAGCCGATATAGATTTTTCTTTGGAAGGGCTTTCCACTTTTAAACAAGAGTCCATAAAAAAACTTTTAGCAGAGTTGCAGCAGGAGCTTACTGATATTCTTTTGCGATATAAGCCTTTTGAAAATTTGCAGAAGGGATTAATTTTTGGAATCTTTGGGTCAGTTAATTCTGGAAAATCGTCCTTGTTTAACGCTTTGTTAAAAGAGAATAAGGCTGTTGTTTCTAAGGAAAAAGGGACTACAAGAGATTTGGTAGAAGGCTTGCTCGCAAGTCCTAAAAGCTTAAACATTACTTTAAAAGACAGCGCTGGCTTTCATGAGAGTAAAAGCGATGGGGAACAAAAAGGACAAGAAAAGTCAAAGGAGCTTTTTTTATCTTGTGATTATAGAATTGTCACTTTGAATTTAGAAGCTTTTACAGAATGGAGTCTGGAAAAAGATTTATTAAAAGAACCGGCAAAAACGCTCATTGTGTTTACTAAAAAGGATTTGTTCAAAGAAAAACTAGGTATAAAAGAGATCATCCAACACCTTAATCAGACATTTAAAAAAATCCAAACGCCTCCTAAAGATCAGATTTTCTTAACAAGCTCTCTAACCAAAGAAGGGGTTGTTTCTTTGAGAAAAAAGATTCTCTCTTATGGAGAAATGGACCAGGAAGATTTTTTAATTGGCAATTACCGGCACTATAAAGGGCTTAAGATTATGGAAAAATCTTTGAAAAACGGACTGGCTTTATTAAAACATTCTCAAGGGGAAAAGGATATCATAGCCCTGGAATTAAGACAGGGCTTGCTCGCTCTTTATGAGATTTTAGGGAAGCAAATAGAAGATAGGGTTTTGGATCAAATCTTTAAAGAATTCTGTATTGGCAAATAGCAAGGCTTTCTATAAAAATCTCTTGAATCTAATCTCTTATAGAAAGAAGAATTTTTAATAACAGGGACAAAACATGAAAAACAGAACTTATGATCTTATTATTGTAGGAGCGGGCCATGCCGGCGTGGAAGCCTCTCTTGTAGCGCAAAGGCTGGGGCTAAAAGCTCTTTTGGTCACCACAAACAAAAAACGGATTTCTTTTATGAGTTGTAATCCAGCCATTGGTGGTTTGGCCAAAGGACATATTGTCCGGGAAATTGAGGCTTTAGGAGGGCAGATGGGGCTTGGAGCTGACAAAGCCTGCATTCAGTTTAAAAGACTCAATCAAAAAAAAGGGCCGGCAGTGCAAGGCCGGCGCATGCAGTGTGATAAATCCTTGTACACTCAAATCATGAAAAGCTTTGTGGAAGCTCACCCGAATTTGGATTTAAAAGAGGGGGAAGTCAGATCGTTAAAAATAAAGAAAGATAACTGCTTGGGGGTGATAACAAAAGATGGTGTTTTTATTCCGTCTAAGGCTGTCGTGATCACAACAGGGACTTTTATGAAAGCTATTATGCATATTGGAAAAGATCAAAGCCCAGGAGGGAGAGTGGGGGACAAGTCTTCAAAAGGCCTGTCAGATCAGCTTTTAAATTTGGGGTTTAAGGTGCACCGTTTAAAAACAGGAACACCTCCAAGAGTGCATAAAGATTTTATTGCTTGGGAAAAAACTCAGGTTCACAAAGGGGACGAGACGTTTTGTCCTTTTAGTGTCTTAAGCGGCAATAAGCCGGAATTAAGACAAATAGAGTGTTTTTTGACTTATACCAATGAGAAAACCCATGAGATTATTCGTTCCCACCTTAAAGATTCCCCTTTATTTTCAGGAGCTGTGACTGGGCCGGGCCCTCGCTATTGTCCCAGTGTAGAGGATAAAATCACACGATTTGCTGATAAAGTCCGTCATCAGACCTTTTTAGAACCGGAAGGTTTAAATACAAACTCCATTTATGTTCAGGGCCTGTCCACGAGTCTACCGGCAAAGGCTCAGGAAGAATTTTTAAAAAGCATCCCAGGTTTGGAAAGTATGAAAATGCTTCAGCCCGGCTATGCTGTGGAATATGATTTTGTTGATCCTTTGGAGCTGTTTCATACTTTGGAGACAAAAAAAATTAAAAATCTTTTCTTAGCCGGTCAAATCAATGGCACCAGCGGTTATGAAGAAGCTGGCGGGCAGGGTTTAATGGCTGGTTTGAATGCGGGATTAAGGGTTTTAGATAAAGAAGAAGTCATTTTAAAACGTCATGAATCCTATATTGGGGTTTTAATAGATGATTTGGTCACCAAAGGGACAAAAGAGCCTTACAGAATGTTTACATCAAGAGCGGAGCATCGGCTTGTTTTAAGGGAGGATAATGTTTGGGAGAGGCTTTATCCCTTAGCCCGCCGGCTTAAAATTTTATCTTCAGAAAGGGATAAGAAAATTTACAAAATTTTAAATAGGAGAAAAAAACTTTTGTCTTATATGAAAAGCTCTAAACTTTTCCCTGAAGAGAAAACACAGAAGCAGCTTAAAAAAATTGGCACAACAGCCCTTTTAAAACCACAAAATTTATCTGAAATTTTAAAACGGCCGGAAATGAATTTTAAAAAATTAAAACCCCTTTTAACAGAATCTTTTTTTAAGGAAAACACTGATCTTTTT
This sequence comes from Bdellovibrionales bacterium, assembly GCA_965116175.1. GTDB lineage: Bacteria > Bdellovibrionota > Bdellovibrionia > Bdellovibrionales > UBA1609 > JACOND01. The sequence continues at coordinate 1,817,915 of OZ220490.1, forward strand.
AAGGAAATACTGTCTGTTTTGAACAAAGAAATCATTCAAGGTTTTGAAGTTCAAATTAAATACCAGGGTTATATTGAAAGGCAAAATGAGATTATAAAAAGTTTACAAAAAATGGAAAATCTGAAACTTAAGAGTCTGAATTACAGCCAGGTTAAGGGGTTATCTTTAGAGGATAGAGAAAAACTAGAAATGGTTCAACCGCAAAACTTGGGGCAGGCCAGCCGAATAAGTGGGGTAAGCTCTACAGCTTTACAGGCTCTTTTTATCCATGTTAAAAAACAGGAGCTGCAACAGGCTGTTCATTAGATTCATGTTGAAAAAAGGTTTTATTTGTAAAAGCTCAACTCTCTTTAGGATCGAAGGCGTCTCGCAAGCCATTGCCGATAAAGGTAAGAGCTAACAGAGCAGAAAAAAGAGCTATAGAAGGAAAAAGCGCCAGCCACCAAGCTGTTCTAACATGTTTTTCAGCTTGGGATAAGAGCTCCCCCCAGCTGGGGGTAGGAGGCATCAAACCAAAACCAAGATAATCTAAGATGGCCAGAGAACTGATAAAACCGGCCAAAGCAAAGGGAGAGAAGGTAATAATAGGATTTAAAGAATTGGGGAAAATGTGTTTTATAATCATTCCCCAATGGGACCGTCCCAAAGATCGGCTGGCTTCCACAAACGGCCTTTTCCGAAGCCTTAAAAACTCGGCCCTCATATAAAGGGAGATTCCAACCCAGCTAAACAGGGAAAGAAAGCCAACCATAAAAATAAAACTCCGGCCTACAACAGTTGTGACAGTAATCAAAACAATAAGAATAGGGAGAGCGTCTATAATTTCCACAAAGCGTTGACCCGTGATATCAATAAGCCCGCCAAAATAACCCATAAGCGCTCCTAAAAGGCTTCCTATAATGTAAGATATGACCCAGATGCAAAGAGCAAACATAATACTGTAGCGATAGCCATATAACAGTCTTGAAAGGACATCTCTGCCCCTGTCATCTGTTCCCAGCCAATTTGTAGAACTGGGGGGGCTGGGAAATTTTTTTACACCCAAATTGCTTTCATAGGGACCCCAGTTAACAAGAGGCCACAGAGCCCAATCCCCATCCCGTAGAGATAACTTTTTATAGTTTGTGACATACTCGTCTTGTATACCAAATGTTTCAGGAGGATAGTCTTTTAAGAGGGGAGCATACAAAGAGTCTCCGTAATACAAAATAAGAGGCTTGCTATTAGACCAAAACTCTGCCGTAAGACTTAAAAAAAGAAAAAACAGAAACAGCCAGCAGGATATCCAGCTTATTTTACGGGATTTGAATATTCTCCATCTTTTAAGCGTTAAAGGGTTTTTTATCCATTTTTCTATCATGAAAAATCAATCCTTGGATCAATAATGATATAAGTAAAGTCACTCACAATCCGTCCTGCGATAAAAATTAAAGATTGGATAAATATCAAAGCCATAATCACATTGTAATCTCTGGCAATGGCTGAATCAAAGGCTAAAAGCCCTATGCCATTGATATTAAAAATTTTTTCAATAATTAAAGAGCCTGCTAAAAAAATTCCAAAGACATTGCCCAGCCCGGTAGCTATGGGAACAAGAGCATTCCTAAGAGCGTGTTTGTATACAACAGCTTTTTCAGAAAGCCCTTTGGCCCGTGCCGTTTTTATATAATCTTTATTAATTTCTTCCAAAAGATTATTTTTCATAAACTGTGTAAGGACGGTAAATGCCCCTACCATATAACAAAGCATAGGCAGGATAAAGTGGTGAATGCGGTCAAAAGTCCGACCCCAAAAATCTTTTTCAAAATACATATCTGAATAAAGATCACCTATAGGAAAAACCCCCCATTGGCCCGCTAAAAACACTTTAAGCAATATGCCCAACATTAAAGGGGGAACAGAATATAGAACAATTAAAACGACAGAAGAGCCTATATCAAAGGAGGTGTCCTTTTTTACAGCCATTTTCACACCTAAGATAATACAGACAAGATAAGTGAGTATAAGAGACACTAAACCAAACTGTAGACTTATAGGAACTCTTTCTAAGATGAGCTTTGCTACAGGTTCTTCATGAATAAAGCTTTCTCCAAAATTAAGAGTCACTGCATTTTTAAGCCATATCAGATATTGAGTATGGACGGGCTTATCAAAACCATACTGTTTTTTTAAAGCTTCAATGACTTCTGAAGACACTCCGTAATCACTTCCTGTGTCTGCTGATCCTTCTGAAGTTTCAGATCCGGCAAATCTAAGCTGGGCCAATTTTTGTTCAATAGGACCGCCTGGCGCTGTTATAGTGATGAAAAAGCAGGCCAAGGTAATTCCTAACAGAGTGGGAATGATTAGCAAAAGCCGCTTTATGAAGTATTTGAACATTTACAGCTAAAACTCCTAAAAATTTTGGATTTGACAAATAAGCAGGAAACAGCCCCACATTTTAAATTTATCAATCATGCTTCCTATCTTAGTATGTAATATTATAATCATTAAGGTCCAACCTTTAAACCCCAATAATCATGCCCGACTCTATAATTGAGGGCATCAGCTGGCCTGTCAATTCTCTGATGAACACCGTAAAACTTATTAAGGGAGTTAAACATAAAAATGTAAGGAACATCTTTTGCTATAATTTGGTAAACTTTTTGAAAGGTTTTTATTCGCTCCTTTCGATTAAGCTGTGCTCTTCCCTTGTCTATAAGAGCATCCACTGTAGGATTGGAATAACTGATATGATTATTCCCTTTTGCTCTTGAGCTTTCACTATGCCAAATTGTTTTTGGATCAATATCTATAGATCCGCCACTCCAGCCCAGCATTACAGCATCAAAATTTCTGTCATCAATCAACTTTAAAAATGAAACCCAATCCAAAAATTTAAGATTTAGTTTTATCCCCTTTTGTTTTAAATCTTCTTGATAAAGAGTGAGGTATTTTTCATGACCTGGGTGGGAAAAAATTATAGTCCATTCCAGTTCTGTCCTTATGCCATGGATTGTTTTTTCAAGAATGCCATTTTGATCTCTATCTAACCAGCCCGCTGATTTTAAAAGCGCCACTGCTTTTTTAGGGTTAAATTCTATAGCCTTAACTTGTGGATCAGCATAATCACTCCAAAAATACCAGGGGCCTCTGGCTAATTCCGCTTGGCCATATCTGAATTTTTTATTCATAAGCTTGCGATTTACAAGATAAGCGAGGGCCTTTCTCACTTTTTTATCCTGGAAGAGAGGTTTCTTTAAATTAAACCCAATATATCCATAGCCGCTGCTTGATCTGTTTGAGTAACTTACTTTTTTTATAACGGTTCCCCAGGGGGCCTTGGTTGTCTTTTCAAAAAAAGCCTCTGGGGAGAGAGAAGAAAAATCAAGATGTTCCTTTTCCATCCTAAGAAGCACATCTGATTCTTCTTTTACAAAGCGAAACACTATGGTTTTAAAACGCCACTTCCCCTTATTGGTGGGATTGTTTTTCCCCTCCCAAAAGGGGTTTTCTTTTAAAACAAGGATTTTCCCTTTTATGTAGTTTTCCAATTTATAAGGGCCAGAACCAATAACATTTTTAGAGAGTTTTGTTTTGGGGTCCTTATAGATATGTTCAGGAATAACGCTCATGCCAGCGATAACCTGAAAATTTCCAAAATAAGGTTCTTTCACTTTAAACTGAATTTTTTTATCACTTAAAATTTTTGCAGAATCCATCTTTTCAAAATAGGGAAGAAATCCAATCCCCCCATACTCTGGATTTTTAAAGGCTTCAAAGGAAAACTTAACATCCTGGACAGTAAGAGCCTTTTCATCGGACCACCTTAAGTTGTCATGCAGTTCAAAGGTAAAGGTTTTGCCGTCAGGACTTATCTCCCATGTTTTAGCCAATGAGGGCTCCCATTCATAAGTGTCACTGTTTCTTTGAAGAAGAGATTCTAAAATATAACTTTGCACCACAGAAGAGTAATAATCGCCTCTTCGTATAGGATGTAAATTTGATGGCTCCCCTGACAGGTTGTTAAAAAAAGTTTCTGATCTTGCAATTTTGAGTTTGGGACTATTGTCTGTACAGGAACAGCCCAGAATCAGACAACTTAGGAGGATGCCAGAGTAAAACTTAAAAGCTTCTAATAGAAATTTTTTAAAAAACGAAAAGCTCTTGAATTTAGGCTTTTTTAAAGAAGGTTTAAAACAAGGATAAAAAAAATTGAATAAGCCAGTCATAGACGATTTGTTTTAAGTTGGAGTTTCTTTTAAAACAAGGCAAATGGCAATGCAAATTTTTAGAAAATGACGATTCTATCTAAATTAACGCTCATATAAGTTTTAAGAGGTATAAAAACCTTAAAATAAAATTAAATATCTTTTGTCATGAAACAGAGTTTTTTGTAAGAGTAAGCTATAATTTGTAGCTTTTAAAATCTTTGTAAACTTAAAAAAAGGAAGAAAAACCTGTGTGTGATTTTTTAATTCAAATAAAAGAAATTAAGATATGAAAACAATAGCAGAAACAAAATCCTTTGGTTTAAAGACCAAATTTAATGCCGCGGATTTAATATTGATTCCAGCGTCTTGGGAGGTGACAAACTCTTATGGAAGCGGAACAGGGAAAGGGCCAGAGTTGATAAGGAAAGCTTCTGTTCAGTTAGATTTTTTCAATACGATATTTGAGACCTCTTACAACCATAGAATTCATTTTGAAAAATCAGATGCTCTTATTGAGTCTTTAAGCAAAAGGGCTAGAATATGGGCAAAATCAGTTCAGAAAAACGAGGAGGAGGGTAAAGCTTTAAATCAAAAGCAGAAAACTCTGTGTGAAAAAGTTAATCAGGCTTGCCAAAGCCTCTTGGATTGGGTTTATGAAAAATCTTTAAAAATTATACGAGAAAGAAAAATCCCGGCTCTTGTTGGCGGAGAGCATTCTGTGAGTGAAGGCTTAATTCGTTTGGTGGGAGAGCAATATCAGGGAAATTACGGGCTTCTCCACATAGATGCCCATGCGGATTTAAAAGAGGCCTATCAGGGCTTTAAAAAATCCCATGCTTCAATTATGTATAATGTTTTAAACTTGGAATTTCCTCCTAAAAAGCTTGTTCAGCTGGGAATAAGAGATTTATGCGAGAAAGAATATAAGAGGATAAAATCGGACTTAAGCATAAAGTGTTTTTTTGATGAGGAAATTTATACACGGTTATTTAAGGGCGAGACTTGGTCTACAATCTGCCAGCAAATTGTAAGCCTTCTTCCTCCTAAAATTTATATTTCTTTGGATGTAGATGCCTTGTCCTGGAATTATGCTCCTGGAACAGGAACCCCTGTGCCGGGAGGCCTGTCCTTTAGGCAAGTTTTGCACTTATTTTATGAAATAAAAAAACAACAAAAACGGCTTATAGCTTTTGATGTGGTAGAAACCTCCCCAGGTGAGAAAAACAATGCTTTTAGTGAGTGGAATGGAAATGTTTCCGCCCGGCTGATTTATGAATTAGCAGGCCTGGCTTTGTTTAGTAACGGCAAACTTCAATAACAGGATTATTGTACGATATTTAAAACGCTCTTTTTTAAGGCTTTCCCTTTTTCATGGTAAAAATTGTATTTGTTTCAGACAAACAGAATTTTTAAAGCTGAATTTTCTAGTGCTAGGATCTGAATCAGCGAATTTGCCTGAGATTTTTTTCACTTTCTTCTATTTCAGCTCCCTCAATGCTTAAAGTGGTCCAAGGCAGGGAATGTAGGCGATTAAGCTCAATTTTTTCCCCCGTTTGTTCACAAATCCCATACTCCCCTGATTCCATCCGTTTTAGAGCCATAAGCACTTTTTCAAGTAACATATTGTCTCTTTGTATTTGTTCCGTATATCGGGCTTCTTCTTGAAGACGATTGACCTGATCCGCTTGATCACCACCTCTTTCTCCTCCTAAGAGAGAAAGAGCATATCTTGAAGCATAGGGCCGATTCTGCACTTCAGCTTTTTTACTGATAAGTTTTTCGTAAAGTGCCACTGCTGTTTTTTTTGTAAATCTTCGGATAACGGCTTTGCTGATGGGGTAATTTTTATCAATGGGGTGATTTTGTTTTTTTGTCATAAAAGCTCCTTCCTTGAGTCTTAGAACGATATTTCCTATAGTATATAAACAGATCTTGCACAAGCCCCAGCATTTTAATTTGAAGAGAATACTAAAATCTGCTTAAAAAAGCGATATTGCTATAGGCAAAAATCAGCCTAAAGCCCTAGTTTTAAATATTTTCTTAAATGAATAATAAAAAAAGAATACTGCAAACTATTAGAATTATCAATTTAAGATTTTTAATGCGACACATCAAGCGGCTTGCAATTGTTTTAAAAGAACCGATTTTTTCTGTAAGTATAAGATTTAATGGGACAACCATTGTTTCTGTTATCTTTAGGGCTCTGTTTTTTGATTTTAGGAAGCCATTGGCTTATCAGTTCTCTAAAGTCACTTTCTCTTTATTTTAAATTAAAGCCGCTCTTTTTAAGTATTGTAGTTTTAGGCTTTATATCTTCTTCCCCAGAATGGTTTGTCACCATGACAGCCTCTTTTAAAGAACTTTCTTCCATAGCCTTGGGAAATATTTTAGGTTCCAATGTGATAAATATCCTCTTGGTTTTGTCTTTAACAGGGCTGTTTTATAAACTTTCATCGGATAGGCAGATTATACATTTTGATACCCCTGTTTTATTGGGATCATTTGTTGTTTTAGGGTTATTTTCTGTAGATAAAAAAATCAACCTTTTAGAGGGGCTTGTGTTTTTGGGAATCTTTTTTGTGTATCTGATGCTGTTATTTTATAAACGAAAAAATGAAAAACAGAAAGAAATTTCTTTAAGGGAAGAGTTTTCTCTATGGAAAGCTTTTGGTCTTTTAATTTTTGGCTTTGCGGTTCTGTTTTTTGGTTCTTCACTCGCTGTGGACTCCTCTTTAAAAATAGTAAAAGCTTTATCTTTATCTGAAAGATTTGCTGGGGTGTTTATTTTGTCTTTTAGCACCAGCCTTCCAGAGCTGGCAACTTCTGTGCAGGCTGCTTTTAAAAAAGAAGGAGAGATGGCTCTAGGCAATATTATAGGCTCTAATATTTTTAACACTTTATTTGTATTGGGTTCAGCCAGTTTGTTCAGTCCTATTTTTTTCACGAAAGAGATTTATTATGATTATGGCTTCATGTTTCTTATAACATTGGTTTTTTGGATGGGGCTATTATTCTTTAAAAACATTCCAAAACTTTTGTTTGGAACATTTATTGTTTCTTATTTTTTCTATATAGCTTTTGTCTCTGGAGCTTTTGGAAATCTTTTTTAATAATAATAAGGTTTGTTTTTTGAAGGTAAAATTTTAAAGATCAATTTCCATAAAAACAGGACAGTGATCAGAGCCTAATTGCTTATCACAGATTTTTATGGATTTTAAATTTGATTGTAAATTTTTTGTAACACAGATATGATCAATTCTCCATCCACGATTGTTGGCTCTGGCTTTTTCTCTAAGAGACCACCATGTATAAGCCTCTTTTTTGTCAGGATAAAAATAACGATAAACATCTATATAGCCTTGTTTTAAAAAATCTTCAAACCAATGTCTTTCTTCCGGCAAAAAACCACTTGTGTTTTGGAGGCTTTTTGGAGAGTGCACATCAAACTCTTTGTAGGCTACATTGTAATCTCCTGCAACAATCAATTCTTTTTTTGTTTTTTGTTGTAATTCTTTTAAAAATACCGGAAATCTTTTTAAAAACTCCTGTTTGAAAGCATGCCTTTGCAGAGTTAATGCCCCATTAGGAAAATAAACACTTAAAAGAACAAAAGTTTTTTCTTCAAAAGCTATAAGCCGACCTTCCCAATCAAACTTTTTTATCCCCATGCCTTGTAAAATGTTAAGAGCCGGTTTTTTGCTGAAAAGGGCTGTTCCAGAATACCCCTTTTTTTTACCGCAGACAGACCAATATTCATAAGGGTAGAGATTCTTTTGCGCTTCTCCCAGCTGATCCGGGTGAGCTTTGGTTTCTTGAATACAAAGTATATCGGGAGATTTTTCTTTGGCAAAATCTGCTAGACCTTTGTCAAAAGAGGCTCGCAGGCCGTTAACATTCCAGGTGGCAATTTTCATATTAATTTCAAATTAAAAGTGTTTTTTTTGAATATCAAGCTTTCTCTTTCCTAAAACAAGAAAAATAGACTGAGCAGATAGGCCACAATATCTTTATAAAATTTTTAAAGGCATTGCAAAAAAAACCGATATATTAACAGGATGCTTCGGTTTAAATTAATTTCAGGTGATGAATGAATAAAAAGTTTATTGTTTTGATAGGGGTTTCTATTTTTGCGATTTTTAGCTGTAAAAACAACCCAACAACTGTTGGTGGCGGTGGAAATGCTCCAGCGGCTGTTCCAACTTCCGTAGAAAAAATTGAGGGTGAAATTTATGGGAACTCTTTTATAGTACAAAATACTTCCGCGTATGAAAATCTTTTATCCGCTTGCAGTCGTTGTGGATTAAGAAGGATTATTCACAACCCCTTAGGCGGGACATCTTATCAGAGATTTTCCACTTTGAAAGGTGATCCAAAGCGGTGTGAGAGTTGGAACTCTGAAGGCTACATCCAAATTATTTTTGCAGAACAAAAACTGCCTACGAAAGCTACAGTTTCTTTTTATCCTAAGTTTATAGGAAGAACGGGTTTGGGGGCATTAGACTGGAATCCAAGCATGATTTTTGAGCTTGCCAATGTAGCCAGACCAATCAATAAAAATAAAGGCTTTCAAATTTTATTGAATCCTCCTGATGGTTTGAAAAGAGGATCTATAGATATTTGGTCTAAATCTTCCAATCATGTGGATAGTGACAGGTTAAATATTACTGTCACTTATGGAGGTAGCAAAGCTTCTATTATTATTTCTGAACAGCTGATAAGACAGAAAGGAAGAGCTGTAAAAAAAGCTACTTTTGACTGTCAGACTTATCCGAATTGATTATTTTTAAATAAAAACAGCTTTCTTGTCTTATTTTTTGGTTTTATGTTTATAGCTGGTGATGATTTTGAGAATGTCCCTTAAACGGCTCCATAGCCTTGTTTTATAGGGTTTTCATGGAAAATCAAGTGTATAATTCCAGTTTTTTAAAAAAAAACTTGATTTTTTTATTGAATTATCAAAAATAAAGCTGTTGATAATTAACAACTAACAGAAAGAGGAAACTATGAATAAAGCAGAAGTTATAGATAAAATTGTGGCACAAACAGAGTTGCCAAAAGTGGATGTGGAAAGAGTTATGGCCTGTTTTTTTGAAACAGTGAAAAGCACTCTGAAAGGTAAAGAGAATGTAAGACTTGTCGGGTTTGGCACTTTTTCAGCCAATCAAAGAAAGGCAAGAACAGGACGAAATCCTCAAACTGGTCAGGAAATACAAATCCCTTCTTGTTGTTATCCAAAATTTAAGCCTGGCAAAGAATTTAAAGATTATCTTAATTAAGATAATCTTTAGTTTAAAGTATGTTTGGACATCTTTCTTGTTGAAAAAACAGGAAGGAATCCCCATGTTGAGAATAATCCTTTTATTATTCTTTGGCTTTACAGCTTTTGTGCTGTTGTCTTGTTCGTCTATTAAGAAAAAAGCCATAAATCATTATTTAATGGGTTTTCAGGACAAAAAAGCAGAAGCTGTGAGGTACAACCCCCCACCTTATCCTTATAAGAGCCAGCAACATCCTGTTTTAGATGCTCTTTGGTGGAATCCACAGACAAGAAACTCCATTTCTTATTTTTCAAGCTGTTCTAAAGCAAAAAAAAGTCTAGAAAACTTTCAAAAAGCTTCATTTCCTGAAGATGTAAAATACAAAATTCTTAAAAGCCTTAAATCCAAAAAAAGGCTTTATTCTGTTTTAGAAATATCCAATACAAATCAAAAAACTTATAGTGGAATTTATACAATGCAAAAAGGAGAATGTTATTTTAACATCAATTTTGTTTCTGGCTCTCAAGAGGCCTTTAAAAAAGGGGAGGTTGTTTTTAAAACTTTTATACAAGGCTTTCATTCAAAATGAAAAAACTTTTTCCCGTTTTAAATAATGCTTATCATTTTGTATCAGGCTTTTTATTTTTGTCTAGGCTTGTTTTTTCACAGTGCTGGAAAAGACCTTTTTATTATCGTCTTGTTATCAGAGACATATATGATTTTGGATACCGTTCTCTTTTTATCATTTTTTCTTTTGGAATTAGTATAGGAATAGTTCTCACCTATCATATAGGATTGTCTTTAGTAAAGTATGGCGCAAAGCTCTATGTCCCAAAAGTTATGATTCTTGCCCTTCTTTCAGAGGTGGGAAATGTTGTAGTTGTTTTCGTGTTGGCTGGAAAAATTGGAGCAGGCATTGCCTGTGAAATTGCGGCCATGAAGGTTTCTGATCAGCTGGATGCTCTGAGAGCTTTAGGTGTGTCTTATATTAAGAGGGTTGTCATTCCAAAAGTATTAGCCTGTGTTATTACGATACCCATTCTCTGTATATTTTTAAATTGTATTGCTTTTTTGACAAGCGCTTATACAGCTCAAAAGATTTTACATTTGGACCCCATTGATTTTCTGGCCAGAGGTTTGTACACCCCAACATTGAGTTTTTTTCTCTTTGGTGTTTTTAAGACAGTGGTTTTTGCCTTTTTTATTGCCATTACATCATGTCACTATGGCTTAAACATCAATAAAGGCTCTTATGAAGTAGGATTCACAACTATGAGGGCTATTGTTGTTTCCTTCATTCTTATTATTTTTGGAGATCTTTTACTTACGAGATTATATTATATGTTCTTTTTTTGATTTAATTTTTTAGAAAGAGGATGAAATATGTCAAAAAGAAATTTTATTGAAGTAAAAAATTTTCATTTTTCTCATGGAAATAAAGTCATTTTAAAAGACCTGAACTTTACAGTGAAAGATAAAGAGTGTTTTACAATTCTAGGAGAGTCAGGAGCAGGAAAAACAACCATTTTAAATTCCATTATTGGATTGAAAAAACCCAGCAAAGGAGAAATTGTTGTGGAGGGAGAGAATGTTATAAATATGAGCGAAGAAGAATTTATCCCTATTAGGAAAAAGGTGGCTTATGCTTTTCAAAATGGAGCTTTGTTTGACTCTATGACAGTTTTTGAAAATTTGGCTCTTCCTTTAATAGAACATACCAAAATCCGGGGAAAAGCCTTGAAAAAAAGAGTGCAAAATGAGCTTGAAGAATTTGAATTAGGAGGGACTCAGAATCTTTATCCTTCTGAATTGTCTGGAGGCATGAAGAAAAGAGTTGGTATTGCCCGCTCTATGATGTTAAAACCTAAAGCGATACTTTATGATGAACCTACAGTGAGTCTTGATCCTTATAATACAGCTAATTTGGTTAAGACTATGTTGAAATTAAAAAAAAGAGGGACAACATCTGTGCTGGTTACCCATAATATGTCTGTCGCGCTTAAAATTTCTGATAGAATTGCTCTTCTTTCAAATGGAAAATTTTCGGCTATAGGCACTCCAGAAACTATTGAAAAAAATTATAATGTTTTATTAAAGAATTTTATAGAGGGTGTTAAAGGAGGCAAATAAAATGAAAAACTTTTTATTAAAAGAAATTGTTGTGTGGCTGCTCATTTTTATTGGATTAGTGGTTTTTTCTGTTTTTGTTTATATTATTGGTTCCAATAAAAGCCATATTTTTAATTCATTTATCACCTATAAAACTGTTCTTAATGAATCTTCAGGGATTCATGTTGGCACAAAGGTCACCATTCACGGAAAAAACACAGGGAATGTTGTTAAAACTGTCCTTCTTTCTGATGGCCGCGTTGAAATTCATTTTGCAGTTAAAAAAAATCATACTTTTATTCTCACACAATCCAGTTTTATTCAATTAAAGACAGCTGGAGTTTTAGGGGATCGTTTCGTTAATATTGTAACAGAGGACCTTTCTGCGCAACGGCTGAAAAAAGGATCTTTAATACCTTATAAAAAAACTTCAACCCTGCTCTCTCTTTTAACAGGTGGTGAAAAAGATGAGCGGCAATCTGTTCGGAATCTTATAGAACAAGTTGGAGGGCTGATAGGTCAATTCAACAAAAAGAAATTTGGGATTTTATCCAAAAGTCAGGAAGAGGATTTAACGCAAATATTAAAAAGCTCAAAGGAGATTTTAAAGAAAATAGAATCAGGACAAGGAACATTAGGAGCCTTGATTAATGATCGTTCTTTATATAATAAACTTATTGTTCTTTTAGGGCAGAGGCCCACTCACAATTATCTTCAAGATTTATCTAAAAAATCCCAAAAACAAAAAGAATAGCCTTTTTAGAATCATTTTACTGCGCTTGATTTTTAACCCTTAGAATGATTTTTTGAATTTTTATTTTAGGGAATTTTTTAGAAATTTTTTGTTTCAAAGCCTCCCTCGTAAAATGCATTTCCTGAAGATGAGCGGAATCCGGTAAAGTGAGAATAAGGTTTTGATTTCTAAATTTAACAGGGTTCGCTGTTTTTGAAATTTCCTTCCCAGCTATTTTTCTCCAATTTTGCTTAAGTTGAAATAAAAAAAATAATTCTGAAAAAGGAGAATCATTTTTTTTAAAGAAATCCTCTAAAACAGAGGAAAGAGAAACAAGGGGCTTTTTCATTTTATGCCGTCAATTTAAATAATATAAGGAAGGCTGTCATTTGATAAAATAAAAAATTTCCGCTTTTTTGTCTATAAATTGTCCCACTGCCCTTAAATAGAAAAACACAAACCCTGATATATAAAGAGGTTTTTGAATTTTTAAAAAGGTTTTTAAAAAAATTTTCCAAAAAGAATGAAAAAGTTGTTATAATAAAATTAAGCCAATAAATTAATAAGGAGGAAACTTGTGGAAAATGTTACTTTACAAATACATAACTATAAACCTAGCGCAAAACAGAATAAAGAGATAGAAAATAGGCTGGAATTTTTGATGAGACAAATCCCATGCAAATCCTGTGTTACTGTGGATTTTGAATATAAAGACAAGGTTTTTTATGGAAAATTAAAAGTTGTTTTTAATGGAAAAAGTTTTTTTTCCAAGGGAAAGGATGTTTTGTTATCTCCTTTGACCATGACTCTTTCAAAAAAGCTTCAGAAACAGGTTATGAAGTGGAAAAAATCCAGAACTACAGAAGAAATTACAGGAATTATAGTGCTTAATCCTTCCCGTGAAAAAAATAATGTTAAGCTTTATCCTTATGATAAAGTGGGTTAGGTGAATTTTATTAAAATTCTTTTTTCTTGATATTATAAAGCTCTTGTTTGACAATTCAAGTATCTGTGAACCTTTGTTTTATTCCGGAAAAATTAAAAAATTATACATTGTGGGAGTAAAACTCAAACAGATATAGAAAATATATTGGTATAGATTAAAAGGAAAACCTTTATGGATTTAAATGTCATTGTTTTAGCAGCGGGTAAAGGGGAGCGAATGGCCAATCAATTGCCAAAACTTTTGCACCCTGTGGCTGGACAACCTATGATAGCCCGAAGCTTAAAAGCTATATCTGCCCTTTCCCCTAAACAAATACGTGTTGTGGTAGGTTATGGCTCTAATCTTGTCAGTTCTGTTGCTGGGAAGTTTAAAACACTTTGTTTTCAACAAAGCGAAAAATCATGGGGAACAGCTCAGGCTGTTTTATCAGCACGACCTGATGAAATAGGGGGAGATGTTCTTATTGTCAATGGTGATCATCCCCTTATTAGAACTTCTGATATTAATCAATTTGTTCAATCTTATAAAAAAAAATCCGCAGACTGCGCTGTCGCTTCTTTTAAAAACCCAAATCCCAACGAATATGGAAAGCTCGTTTTTAATGGCGATCAACTTGTTGATATTGTGGAAGCCTATGAAATGGAAAAAGCAAAAACTGACAGTCAATTTGTAAATGCCGGTCTCTATATTATAAAAGCTGAGATTCTTAATAAATACTTAAAAGAGATTAAAAAAAATGTAAAAGAGGAATACAACCTTACAGATATTGTATCTATCCTTCACAAGAACAATTATAAAGTGTGCGCTGTAGATGTTCCATGGAATGTGGGTTTTGGAGTGAATAATCAGAGAGAGCTGGCCGTTGCTACATCCATTGCTTTTGAGAATAATTGCTTTAAGCATTTAGATAGCGGAGTTATGATAATGGACTTTAAAAATGTTTATATTGAGGATGATGTTGTTATAGGAAAAGGCTCTCTTGTTTATCCTGGTGTTTATTTAAAAGGCAAGACAAAAATTGGCTCTTTTTGTGCTATTGAAACCAACTCTTATATTTTTGATTCTCTTATAAGGAATTATGTAAATATTAAAACCGGCTCTTATATAGAAGGAGCTGTTGTAGGAGAAAAATCTGTTATTGGGCCTTATGCTCATCTTAGGCCAGAAACTGTGATAGGTAAGGAGTGTCGTATTGGAAACTTTGTGGAAACGAAAAATCTTCAATTTGGCGATCGATCTAAAGCAGCCCATTTGTCTTATTTGGGGGATGCAGATATTGGGAAAGAGGTTAATATTGGCTGTAGCACAGTCACTTGCAATTATGGTGTTGACAAAAAAAAGCATAAAACAAAAATAGGGGACAATGTTTTTATTGGAAGCGGTGTTCAGCTTGTAGCTCCTGTGAATGTGGAGAATGAATCTGTTGTAGGAGCTGGTTCTGTAATAACAAAAAATGTGTCTGAAGGGGATTTGGCTATAGAAAGAACAGATCAAAAAAACATCAAAGATTACAAAAAAAATGACAGATAGATAAAATCATGTGTGGTATTTTTGCTTATTCTGGCTCTCATAATGCCAAAGAGACTTTAATTGAGGGATTAAAAAATCTAGAATATCGTGGGTATGACAGCGCTGGCATAGCTTTTTTTGAAAAAAATCAAATTCATTGTTTTCGTGTTTGTGGTGGGGTGAATGAGCTCGAACAAAAAATCAAATCTTCCCATTCTCATAAAAGCTCCTTGGGTATAGGACATACAAGATGGGCAACACATGGCGCTCCTTCAGAGAAAAATGCCCACCCCCACAAATCTCATTCCATTTATGTTGTTCATAATGGGGTTATAGAGAATGAGGAGGAGCTAAGAAAAATCATAGATTCCAAACATTTTTTATCTGATACTGATACAGAACTGATTCCCCATTTGATATATCATTTTTATAAAAAAGAACAGTTGGATTTCCCTCAAAGTCTTTTAAAAACAGCCAACTGGATTAAGGGCTCTTATGCTGTAGTTGTTATTTGTGAAGAGAGGCCGGGGGAAATATTTGCCTTTAAATCCGGCCCACCCCTTGTTTTTTACAAGAGGGAGGATGAGTTTTTTATTTCAAGTGATCCTTATTCTTCAGGCAAACAGGCTTCCGAAATGATTTTTTTAGAAGACGAAGAACTTTTGATTATTACTAAAAATCAATTTCAATTGTTTAATTTCAAAGGGGAAAAAGTTTTTCGTGAATTTAAGAAACTATCCCATGATCGTATAAATAGTGAGAAAGGCCCTCACCCCCATTTCATGTTAAAAGAAATTTTAGAACAACCACAGACATTATCTCATCTTATTACAACTCACACTAATAAAGACAAAAACTCCTTTCACTTAAATATTTCAAAAGGAAATCAGAAAAAGTTTGATAGTTTATTAAAAGCCTCTTCTGAACTTTTGATTCTGGCTTGTGGTTCTAGCTATCATTCAGCTTTGTTTGCCAAGTATTTTCTAGAGGATATTGCAAAAATTAAAGTGAGCGTGGAAATAGCCAGTGAATTTATTTATAGAAAAAGTTTTGTATCTGAGCAAACGCTTGCTTTATTTATTTCTCAAAGCGGGGAGACAGCAGACATTCTAACAGCTCTCAAGCAGATACAAACATGGAAATTGCATCATATCAGCTTATGCAATGTGGAAAATTCCAGTTTAGATAGAAAAAGTGAGTTTTCTTTATCTATGCTGGCAGGCCATGAAGTTGCGGTTGCCAGCACAAAAACTTTTTCAGCCAGTCTTATGCTTCTTTCCTTTTTGGCCTTTCATAGAGCCAAACTCAAAGGCTATTTAGATCCAGAAAAGGAGGAAAGTTTTTTAAAACCTTTTCTAAACCTTCCTGCCCAGGTAGAACATGTTTTGCAATGTGATCAGTTTTTTTTACAAATCATGGAAAAATTAAAAAAATTCCAAAGCTTTTTTTATCTTGGCAGAGGATTGTATTATCCTATAGCTTTAGAGGGAGCTTTAAAGTTAAAGGAGGTGGCCTATCTTTATGCAGAGGCTTATCCTTCAGGAGAAATGAAACATGGCCCTTTGGCAATGATAGACAAAAATACAGCTGTTGTAGCCCTGCTTCCTTGTACAGGGGTTTTATATAAAAAAAGCATGGTCAATTTTAAAGAGGCAAAATCTCGGGGAGCTTGTATTATTGCCATAGGCGGCAAAGAACAAGATGATGAATTAAAAACAATCAGCGATTATCACTTGCCTTTACCAGAAAACCATGAGTTAAACCATCTTTTCTTAACTCTTATTCCTTTACAAATGATGGCCTATTATATTTCCAGAAGTTATGGATACAATGTTGATAGACCTCGCAATCTTGCTAAATCTGTCACCGTGGAGTAGAAACTAATACTTTTATTTTTGAATCAAGTAAAAATTTTGATGACTTGAAATTCTATAAAAATAATTCAAAAGTGTGTTGCTTTTTAGCGCTTACTATTAAGATTTGTTTTGTTTTTTAGATTTTAAAAATCTGCTGATTTGTTTATAAACTTCAGGACTTTTTCTTCTTTCAGCCAGAGCCTGCACAGTATAATCTCTGGCCTCTTCTTTAGAAAGCCAAGGCAGTGTGTTTAAAAGCTTTTTTGTTTGTTTTAAAGCTGTTTTATCATAACTTAAAAGTTGGCAGATAAGTTTATTGATATAAATTTCGCACTCTTTTGTGTCCTCTGAAAAATGGATCAACGATAAATTTTTAGCTTCGTCAGGTTTAAAAATTCTGGCTGAAAACATCAGCTCTCTAAGCTTGGCGGAAGGAATTTTTTCCAAAACAAAAGGAGCAATAAGAGCTGGAACAAGAGCTAATTTTAATTCACTAAAGCAAAACTGAGAATCTTTATGAGCTACAGCAATGTCACATAGGGCTACCAAACCCAAACCTCCACCAAAGACAGAGCCTCTTATTTTCCCAATCACAGGAAATGGAAAATTGGCTAAGGCGTGAAACATTTTAGACAAGAGTCTAACCTGATTGACATTTTCCAAATCGGAACTTTCTGGAGAAAGGGACATCCAATGCAAATCTCCTCCAGAACAAAAATGAGCCCCTTTGCCAGACAAAAGAAGAATATGAATATCCGGATCCTGACTGAGCATTTCAAGAGCTGTTGTTAAAGATTGAATCATCTTTAAAGAGAGACTGTTTCTTTTTTCAGGAAGATTTAACTCAAGGTGGCACACCCTATTCTCTTTTGTTTTATGGACGAGAACTTCTGACATAACCCCTCCTACATTCTATATATGCCTTTTCGTTTTTCTGAGGAAGGGCTATTAGCCGCTAAACTTAAACCCATAGCCAAAACCTTTCTTGTATCTATAGGATCAATAAGACCATCATCCCAAAGCCTGGCTGTGGCAAAATAAGGATGGCTTTCTCTTTTATATTTTTCCAAGATGGGTTTTTTGATTTCATCTTCTTTAGCTCCGGATTTCCTTTTTAAAGTCCATAAAACGCTGGCAGCTTGTTCTCCTCCCATAACAGAAATACATGCAGAAGGCCATGTCCATAATAGCCGAGGTTGGTAAGCTCGTCCACATAAACCATAATTGCCTGCCCCGAAAGACCCTCCTACAATAACAGTAAACTTAGGAACTCTTGCAAGACTTACAGCAGTCACCATCTTAGCCCCATCTTTTGCAATGCCTTTTTTTTCATAAGTTTTTCCAACCATAAAACCAGTTATGTTTTGAAAAAATATGAGAGGGATTTCTCTTTGATCGCAAAGGTCAATAAAATGACAAGCTTTTAAAGCACTTTCAGAAAACAAAATGCCATTATTTGCTATGATACCAACAAGCGAACCACAAATATGCGCCCAACCGGTAAGAAGATTCTTTCCGTATTCTGGTTTGAACTCTTCAAATTCACTGCTGTCCAAGATAAAGGACAATATATTTTTCATATCAATAGGTTTTTTCAAATGAGGAGGAATCATTCCATAAAGATTTTTTAAAGGATAAAGAGGGTCCTGAGGCTCTTTTTGTAATAAAGTGTTTTTAGCCAAATGTTTTAAGCGAGAGATAATTTGGCGAGCTTTTTTCAAAGCCTTTTCTTCTGTTGGAGCTAGATGATCACAGACACCAGACACCTTACAGTGTAAATCAGCGCCTCCAAGCTCTTCACTAGTAACCTTTTCTCCAGTAGCAGCTTCTACAAGAGGTGGCCCTCCTAAAAATACAGTCCCTTGATTTTGAACAATCACATTTTCATCTGACATAGCTGGCACATAAGCCCCTCCAGCCGTGCAGCTTCCAAGAACTATAGATATTTGACTGATGCCTTTAGAGGATAGTTGAGCCTGATTATAAAATATCCTTCCAAAATGATCTTTATCTGGAAAAATTTCTGATTGAAGGGGTAAAAAAGCCCCTCCACTATCCACAAGATAAATACAAGGGAGATGATTTTCCAAAGCGATTTCTTGAGCCCTTAAATGCTTTTTCACAGTTAAAGGGTAGTAAGACCCTCCTTTGACATAAGGATTATTGGCAACAATAACACATTCTCTTCCAGAAACTTGAGCCGCTCCTGTTATAATCCCTGCCCCTGCAGGAGACTGGCTCCCATACACATTATAAGCGGCCAGCGGGGAAAATTCTAAAAATTCTGTATGGGGATCTTTTAGAAATTCAATTCTTTGTTGGACAGATAGTTTTTTTCCAGTCTGTTTTTCTCTTTCAGAAAAAACAGGTTTTGTTTTTGCTTTTAATTCGTCTACCCGGGCAGACATGGATTTTTTGTTTATTTCAAACTCTTCTGAGGAGAAATCAATGGAAGGGGCTAAAATCATTATTCTTTTTATGACTGATTTTCTAACAAATAACAAGGTTTTTTAAACCGCTTATTTAAAAAACAGGCTGTATTGTTTATTAAAAAATAAAACAAAGACAAGCAGACTGTGATTTTTTTATGGATTAAAAAATAAAAAACATTTAATATGATATTGTGATAAAGGATTTTATTGTTTTTTCTCTTTTTTTCCCGACTTTGCTTTTTATGGAAGCCGAGTCAAAGGTAAAAACAAATTCAGATATAAAACAGTCACCATCTT
This sequence comes from Bdellovibrionales bacterium, assembly GCA_965116175.1. Classification (GTDB taxonomy): domain Bacteria; phylum Bdellovibrionota; class Bdellovibrionia; order Bdellovibrionales; family UBA1609; genus JACOND01. The sequence continues at coordinate 1,837,248 of OZ220490.1, forward strand.
TAAGAGGGTTAAATAATATTTATAGATTAGGACAGGTGAAAAATGTTAAAAATCAAAGAGAGCTTCTTATGAAATTAACTAAAAATCCCATTAGATTTTCAAAAGACAAAAATCCAACATCTTCTATAGCTGATAAAAAATTTAAGTCTTCAAAATCTGTTAAAACCACAAATCTAAAACAAACGGCACAACAAGCTGTTTTGGAGACAGCAACTTTGGCTGGGGGTTGTTTTTGGTGTATAGAATCTGATTTGGAAAAACTTTATGGTGTTGAAGAAGTCATCTCTGGTTATGCTGGAGGAAATAAAATATCCCCCTCTTACGAAGAGGTTTCCAGGGGATCAACAGGGCATGTGGAAGCCGTTCAGGTCTTTTTTGATCTGAATGAAATCAGCTACTCTCAACTTTTGGATGCCTTTTGGAGAAAGATCAATCCCTTGGATAAAGGGGGCCAGTTTGTAGATCGCGGCTTTCAATACAGCACAGCTATTTTTTATCATAATGAAGAACAAAAAACTCTTGCTGAACAGTCAAAAAAAGAGCTTAATGAAAAAGGCCCTTTTAAAGGGCAAAATGTGATAACCCCTATTAGAGAATTTAAAAACTTTTATAAAGCTGAGGAGTATCATCAGGATTATTATAAAAAGAATTGGATCAAATACACCTTTTATCGTTATCGTTCGGGAAGAGATCAGTTTTTAAGTAAAACTTGGAAGTCTTTTAAAGATTTTCGTGTTTTTCCTCCTTTAAAAGAGGAAAAGCATGAGAATAAAAAAGAAAGTGTGAATCCATTAAAAAGCAAAAAAACAAAAGGATGGCACAGAGTTGATTTCAATAAAGAAATAAGCCCATCTAAAAATTTAATAAGAAAAAGTGTTAAAGATGAAACCAACAAAACATTAAAAATTAAAAATCAGATGATTGAACAAAAAACAAAAAAAAATTATTTTAAACCTCCTTTAGAGGAAATAAAAAATAAACTTACAAGGTTGCAATATAAAGTTACACAAGAGGATGGCACAGAGCCTCCATTTAAAAACAAGTATTGGGATAATAAAAAAGCAGGCATTTATGTGGATATTGTTTCTGGTGAACCCTTATTTAGTTCTTTAGATAAATATGATTCCAGAACGGGTTGGCCTTCTTTTACAAAGCCGTTGGTTTCAGATAATACAGTTACGAGGAAAGATAAAAAATTTTTTATGGTTAGAACAGAGGTGCGATCCAAGTACGGGGACTCTCATTTAGGCCATTTGTTTAATGATGGCCCTTCTCCAACAGGGCTTAGGTATTGTATTAATTCTGCGGCTCTTAAATTTATTCCCAAAGAGAAACTTAAAGAAGAGGGGTATGAGAAATTTTCTGTTTTATTTGAAGCCAATTAAAAATACTTTACCTCCTTCGTTTTCAATTTTATGTTAATTCTGTTTAAAACATCCAAACATCCAAACATCCAAACATCCAAACATCCAAACATCCAAACACCCTTCATTATTTGAAAGATTTTATTTTTTAGGTGAAAACAATAAAATCCGGGAGAAAAACATAAAGCTTCTCATGGTAAGCCCTGGGGTATCGACAGGCTCCAGCAGTATTGGCCTTTGTAGGTATACTATTTATGCAACTTAAAGCCAGCACTGGAGAGTGAAACCCTAAGAGGTTCAAATATAATCAATATAATTTTTATGATATTTTTATTTCTACATTTCTCTCAATTTATAAGCTTGATTTCTAGGGCTTAAACTTGAGTTTTTAGATAAAACCATTATAATCATAAAAATTGACAAAAAAACAGATGTTTTTAATAACGGAGTAGAGGTTATGGCAGAAAAGTATTATCCCCTGAAGGTTACAAAAAAAGTCTTTGAAACAAAGACAAGTTGTTCTTTTTACTTTTCTGTTCCTGAGGAGAATAAGGCTCTTTTTACTTCTTATAAGACAGCTCAATTTTTAACTTTCCGTTTTCTTATTGAAGGAAAAGAATATGTAAGAAGTTATTCCATTGCCTCTTCGCCTTTTGTGGATGAACCTTTGCGGACCACCGTAGGTTTTGTAGAGGGAGGAGTGGTTTCCAATTATATGCTGTCTCAAATTAAAGAGGGGGACAGTATTGACTCTCAAAAGCCTATGGGGGAGTTTTTTTGCCTCCCAAAAAAGCTTAACCTTAAGACCTATGTTTTATTTGGAGCTGGTATAGGCATAACGCCTTTGTTTTCTATTTTGAAAACTGTTTTAGAGACGGAATCGGCCAAAAATGTTGTTCTTGTTTTTTCAATCCGCAATCATGAGAGTTTCATTTATGAAAAAGAGCTAAAAAATTTACAGGAAAAGTTTAAAGAAAAAATTAAAATAAAACTTATTTTATCCTGTGAAGAAGGAAGACTTGATTCTGAAAAACTTTCTCAAATGTTAAAAATTTTTGATTTAAAGAACAGTCTGTTTTATTTGTGTGGACCAAAAGATTACATGAAAATGATTTCGAAACACCTCCTAGCTTCTGATGTGAATGAGGATAGTATTCATACAGAGGATTTTAAAGTGATTCCTATTCGCGGACCAAAGCCTAATGAAGATTCTGTATTTTTTACAGCAGATATATTTGAGGATGGAGAACCAAAAAAACTGAGAGCTGTTTTGGAAGGGGAAGATATAGAAATTTCGCTCAATAGGGAAAAATCCCTTTTAGAACAACTCATAGATCAAGGCTACAGCCCGCCTTTCTCCTGCACTTCTGGTTCCTGTATGACTTGTATGGCTAAGCTAAAGGAAGGAAAAATCTTTCAATTGGAAGAAGGGGTTTTGGATGAGGAAAATATAAATAAAATGGAGATTTTAACCTGTCAGTGCTACCCCTTGTCTAAAACAGTGTCTATAGATTATGATAATGTATAGTGAGAACTAAACAGATGTAAAAATTAGAGCTACAGGTTCCCTTATTTGCTAAGGCCATAAAGCCGTCTGTTTTGAGGATTTTAACAAGCTTTTATAGTGGTTTGGTAAAGGTAGCGGTCTAAACTCTTTTATGTAAAAATCTTTTAAAACCCAGTCACCCCTACCCTTATCGCTCCCTCCTAAAATGAGATAAGCTCTTATACTTTCATTGTGTTTATATTCTTAGATAGATTTTGCTAAACATAAAATTTCGTGAATAACCTTTTGCTCCGCAACACCTGCTGACTATCGCTCTTTTAAAGAAGGAATAACAGCCTTTTGAGTATGTTAAAAGGCGTTGCTTTGTTTTTTATAGGCAGTGGGGTTTGCCGAAAGATATATATTTTTGGTTCATGACAACTTAAGCTTAATTTGATAGGTGTTAAGCTGTTGAAATAACTGGAAAAAATAAGTATTTTACCCGTTCCCGTATTTCTGAGAAGAAATTTAGAGAAATTATTAAGCTCTTTTCAGCTGATCTAACAGCTCAGCAAATCTCTTTACTTTCTGGTGTTAGCAGAAACTCTATTAATAAAATCTTAAAACATATTAGAATAAAAATGGCTGCAGCTTGTGAAAAAGAAAGTCCTTTTAATAAAGGTGAAATAGAGATGGATGAAAGTTATTATAAACCTTCTTTTGTTTGTATGTCATTTCTTCCCTCTCATAGCTTTTGCTTTTTTATAATTTTTCCTCATATAGTATTTCTATATATTCAAAATATATTTTAATTGTTTAACAATATTATCTATTAAAATAAATTTTTGATTAGAATAAAAGATATACTCTATAAAATCATTTTTTTGTCAGTGGTTTTTTTATATTTTTTGGATCTTACTAAAGAAGCATAAATTTATTTCATTTGAACGCTCAAGAAAAACAGGAAAATATAAAGTTACTAAAAAATATGAAGCATTAAAAAAATCAGATAAATGATAAGTAGAAATGTCGGTATAAATAAGAGTGTAATGTCGGAGTAAAGTTCGGAGTAAGTGACAGAATATCCTCACTCCTCTCATTTTTTGACGGGATGAATGAGTTAAAAAGTTTCAGAAGAGGTTTTAGGCGGTTATCAACAGGAAAAAAAGGAGCGGATTTATTGGTTTTCTTAATTGTTTTTATCTTTTGAAAAGCTTATTTTCCTTCCTGCAAATTTCAAATAAAAATCAGGGCCATTAAAATCACAGTTTACAAAAATGACGACATCCGCTTTAAAAACTTTTCAACAGGGATAATATGAATATCGTTAAAAACATGGCTTTTTTTTCCAGTATAAAGCAACAATCCCGTTGCTTTAGGATAGTCTTTTAAAAATTCTAAAAGCCCTTTACAATCCTGAGGTCTTACTTTGTGGGAAAGTTTGACTTCAACAGCCTTTAATCCTCTTTCTCCATAAAGAATGAAGTCAACTTCATTTTTATGATCCTGTGTCCGCCAATAAAATATCTCATAGCCAAAATCTTGATAACTGTTTTGAGCTGTGATTTCCTGAAGAACAAGCGTCTCTAAAGCTATACCTTCCTTTCCCAAAGTAGAATCAAGAGGCCCTCTAGGGCGAAGAGTTTGAAAAACTCCCACATCAAAAAAATAAAACTTAACACTCTGAATCAATTTTCTCTTCCCTTTTTTTGTAAAAGGTTTTAATTCATAAGACAATAGAGTGTCCCTTAAGATAGAGAAATAAGATTCTACAACTTTTCGGTGAACAGAACATTCCCTTGAAACATTGCTGATATTTAAAACAGCTCCTTGTGAGAAGCTGGCTGCTGAAAGGAATCTTGAAAAATTAGGAAGGCTTCTGGTTAAACTTTCCTGTTGGATTTCCTCTTTTAAATAAGTATGAATATAACTGCTTAAGAATTTTTTTGGATGTTTGGTTTTATAAGCCATTGGCAAATGACCATAAGCCAAAGATTTTTTAAGGGAAAAATCATTTTTAAGCTCCTGAGCTGTTAAGGGATACATATATTCCGTCAAAGCCCTACCGGCCAATAAGTTTACATTCTTTGATTTAAGTTTTCTGGTGCTAGAGCCTGTTAGAATAAATTTTAATTTTCTTTTTTCAATCAACCTGTGGACTTCATCCAACAGCTCAGGGATTTTTGCCCAGCTCAATACCTATAATCCAAGCTAAATAAATAAGTCTGAGCCTCTTCTCCCTGCTCCATTTATCACCTGTTACAGCCAGCAACAGCTTATCATCTGCAAAAATGTCTTTTCCCTCTTTTCTATATAATTCTATAGCAAAAAGATCTGGCTGATCCAAAGCATCTATAAATTTTTTAAGCTTCATTTAAACCCCGCAAAACTGACTATGTTTTCCCCACCTGCTTTAACATCCTGAGCAGAAGGGGCCTTAATGGCCTGAAAGCCTTTTCTTTTTGCCACATCACCTATGATATGGGTAGGTTCATAGGCTCTAACAAATTCATCAATTTTTACTGTAATTTCCCTAGCAGAAGGGGCCTTAATGGCCTGAAAGCCTTTTCTTTTTGCCACATCAAGGCCCATAGGCTCTAACAAACTCATCAATTTTTACTGTAATTTACATCTATCTGTATTCACCATCACGAATGCGGTGGTAGCCCTTCTTAAAAAGCTTATCTGCCAAAATTTCCCACTTATCACAAAGATCATGGTAGCGCTTATCCTCCCAAAAACTTATTAACTTGTTTTCCTTTATCAGCACTGTTAATAAATCATCCTGCTCTTTTGCCAAATCAGACCACTCCTCAAATGGAACCTGCTTATCTCCAAAAAACTTACCCCCCCCACATATAATCATGAAAAGAATCATAAACAGGCAGAATGGTGCCAAAGTGGGTTTCTTCTTTTTTGTGGCGGCTGCCCAGCTCAATACCTATAATCCAAGCTAAATAAATAAGTCTGAGCCTCTTCTCCCTGCTCCATTTATCACCTGTTACAGCCAGCAACAGCTTATCATCTGCAAAAATGTCTTTTCCCTCTTTTCTATATAATTCTATAGCAAAAAGATCTGGCTGATCCAAAGCATCTATAAATTTTTTAAGCTTCATTTAAACCCCGCAAAACTGACTATGTTTTCCCCACCTGCTTTAACATCCTGAGCAGAAGGGGCCTTAATGGCCTGAAAGCCTTTTCTTTTTGCCACATCACCTATGATATGGGTAGGCTCATAGGCTCTAACAAATTCATCAATTTTTACTGTAATTTCCCTAGCAGAAGGGGCCTTAATGGCCTGAAAGCCTTTTCTTTTTGCCACATCACCTATGATATGGGAGGCTCATAAGCTCTAACAAACTCATCAATTTTTACTGTAATTTACATCTATCTGTATTCACCATCACGAATGCGGTGGTAGCCCTTCTTAAAAAGCTTATCTGCCAAAATTTCCCACTTATCACAAAGATCATGGTAGCGCTTATCCTCCCAAAAACTTATTAACTTGTTTTCCTTTATCAATAATGTTAATAAATCATCCTGCTCTTTTGCCAAATCAGACCACTCTTCAAATGGAACCTGCTTATCTCCAAAAAACTTACCCCCCCCCCACATATAATCATGAAAAGAATCATAAACAGGCAGAATGGTGCCAAAGTGGGTTTCTTCTTTTTTGTGGCGGCTGCCCAGCTCAATACCTACAATCCAAGCCAAACGGATGAGCCTGAGCCTCTTCTCCCTGCTCCATTTATCACCTGTTACAGCCAGCAACAGCTTATCATCTGCAAAAATCTCCCTGCCCTCTTTCCTGAAAAATTTTATAGCATCACGACCTATCTGATCCAAAGCATCTATAAATTTTTTAAGCTTCATTTAAACCCCGCAAAACTGACTATGTTTTCCCCACCTGCTTTAACATCCTGAGCAGAAGGAGCCTTAATGGCCTGAAAGCCTTTTCTTTTTGCCACATCACCTATGATATGGGTGGGTTCATAAGCTTTAGCAAATTCATCAATGTCTCCTATAATGAGACCTTTCGTTAATGGACTGTCTGAATTCTTGCTTATTTGTTTTAACACATTTGGATTTGTTAAATCCAACACTTTATCCATTTTAACCATTTTGGAATCAAAGTGAAACCATTTATCCAGATTTTGACCATCTATGAGTTTACCCGCTGATCTTAAATAATTTATTCTGACTTCTTTTTTAGCGGTTGCTCTGCTTAAAGAGCCATAAATAGATGAATTTCCCGGAGCGGAATACCTCCTGTTGCTGTGTTTAATCCCCGGATGAAATTTAAAAACATCAGAGCTTTGATTTACAAAGGACCTTCCTGAACGATCCACGCCCGTCTTTTCCAATCCCCTCCAGACTTTCCCACTAAACTGAACCGGCTTTACCTCATCCATATTCTTATAATAATTGGAATAGGTTTTACCCATTCTCGCCATATCCGCGCGGCTGAACTGTTCTCCTATAATGTCCCGGCTAAACCGCATTTGAGAAGCCAAAAACTCCTCCGCGGCACGGGGCAGGTTGAGACCCTTAACAGCCTTCAACTCATCTAAAGCTTCTGTATAATTTTTAATCCCTGACTTATTAACAGATTCAATGGTTTCAACAACTTCATTCAGTGAAGGATTCTCTTTTGAAAAAGCCCTCCTTAAAAAGTGGACGGAAGATTGAAACTCCTTCTTTGTTGTAAAGCCAACTTCCCTTATTGAACGAAAAAAAGCCTGCGGATACTCCTGCACAACCTTTTCAAGCTGACTGCCCTTAAGCGTCTGCACAGCCTCTCTGACAAGCTTTCCATTGACTTTTCTAAATACATCATCCGCCAATTTGAGAGCGCCGGAGCTAAACATTCCCCCACTCCCCACTGAGATAGCAATCCCCGCAAAAGCCAAAGCTCTTTCCAAATCAGTCAGAGTTCTGCCTGTAAGCAGATGTTTGCCTGTAAAAGCCTCATACACATCTTTGCCCAAGCCTACATAGGGAATCGCACCCAAAGTAATATCCGACGCGGCTTCAGCAACCTGAAAAGCCGCTGAGGCTGTCTCTTTATTGCCCTGGGCATACTCTTGATCCGCCACCTCCACAGCAGACAAACCAATTTCTCTAGCCCCTATACCCTGCTCATGAAAAGGATTTGCTGAATACAGCTCAAAATAAAGCTCTTTAATTTCTTCCAGAAACTCTCCTTCCGGAGACTGGAACTGATAGGGCTCTTCATCCGGTTTGGAAAGCTCCTCATCATCAATAAGCCCAAGCGTCCTTCTATCGTATTTGCTTTTTAAAATATCATGGACAAGCTTTGTATTTTCCCGATTGTAGTAAATGCCTTCTCCAAAATCAGGAAAGGCACCCCCTCTCTGGTTAACTGTGTCAATGTGAACAGGAGGCTTAATCTGAGCAAGGATTTGATTTAAAGAATTTATGTTTTCTGACAGGCGATTTTTAGAAGGTCTAAAAATATATATTCGTGCTAAACTTGTTGCTTTTTTTAAGAGATTTTTCTGAATTTTTCTAGCATCTAATAAAATATACTTTTCTTTAGTATATAGATGCTTTAGAGCCGGAATTGGGTTCTTATCGACCCATCTAACCCTTTCTTCAACTTCATCAATAATCTGACCCACCCTTTTTATTAAATCAGAATTTGTCATATTTGCAGGAGGATATGAAAAAAGACGTTCCAGCTGGTGTCCTCTTCGTATTTCCAAAACTTTGTATCTAAAATTTGAAACCTCTTCATATAACCTTTTCTCTACAACTCCAATCATTCCATTTATCCAAGCATTCACAGCATCTGCACTAAGAAATCCATTATTTACCAAAGCTTGAAATTTTGTTTCGTTGATAACATAATCTGTAATGAATTTGGGGATTTGCTCAGCTATCTGATTGGCTTTTTCCAGCCACTCCCTATCACTCATCTTGGATGAAAACAACTCATTAATCGTCTTGGATGAAGACAACTCATTGCTCATCTTTTCAAACTTTTCGTAAAATACATCTGAGGTTTTTTGTGATTCTGTTCGGACATAATGTCTGATTGACTCTTCTTGAATTATGTCCATTCGCCTGAATATCTCCCCTACCATTTGCTCCCTTCGCATGTCCATTTCCCTGAAACTTCTCTTCGCCCTGTCAAATAAATTTGAATCCTCATTATTTGTGGAAAAATCTTCAAACGGGGTGTATGAAGAATGATATTGAGAACACAATGAATCAGAACTGCATGGGACATAATTTGAACCCTCTGCGCCCATAACATGACAATATCTTTTATCATGATCATCCTGAATACAGAGCCTTTGAGGGAAATCCTCGACACTTCTCCAAGCTGAACAACGAGAGTCACTAGCACAGGGCAATTCCCGCCAGCCAATACCAGAATCATACACACGGCAATATCCTGGACTCTCCTTAATGACAACACAGGCATACTGTTGGGCATAAGTAAAGACAGGACAGGATAATAAAACAAATAGAAGACTATTTAAAAAATGAAAAAACTTTTTGGAAAAAATCATTTGTAATCCTAATTATTTATATCCATCTCATCCTCTAAACCCTTAAATGGGGAACTAACTTTTTCTGCTCATTCCACCTGTCTTAAGAAATGATTTACTGAATATATCCATGAGGGATTATTTATGGGATTTTCACACAAACCAAATCTATCTGCATCTTTCTCTTTCAAGTGTCTACAAATTATTTCAGATGACTGTTCAAATGTTAAATCATCAAACAAGTTCTGAGCCAAAACTCTCACACTACCAATCAATTCACCTTTCATCTCAAAAACAGCGTCTCTTTTGTATTCCACTCTCATCATACTTTCAATATTACCACAAATTTCAAATAAAATAGACATCAACTCACTTAACACATCCACTCTCATCATACTTTCAATATTACCACAAATTTCAAATAAAATAGACATCAACTCACTTAACACATCCACTCTTTCCAAATTTTTATTTGTCATATATAAATTGCCAGAGTTATAAGCCTCCTTTGTTTGAAGAAATGATGCTTCTATTTCTGAAAAAATTCCAGAAAAAAATGGATTACATTTTAAAGGTTTGTCATGCTTAATAAGGTCATTTTCATCATTTAATAAATGCGACAGGTTCTCCCTTAATTTAGCTGTAATATCCAAATGGATTTCTTTCTCTCTAAGGAATTGTCTGCCAACAAGTGAAGAACAGTGATTTTAATACCTGAAATAGTAGAAATTATACTTTTTACATCAGCCAGCAATTCTGAATTTGATTGCAGGCACTGCTCAAGCTGCATTTCTATATAGATGAATTCACAAAGGCTGTTATTTTCAGAAATATATTCTGTTACATCAGTGACTGCCAGAGACAAGGCATTTAGTTTTTCATCGCAATATTTAATTCTATTGATAGGGGATGTTATGCCATTGATATGGGTTTTACGATTGTTCCTTATCTCTGGTTTAAGCTGTTCAAGAGATTGAGCGGAACAAACAAATTGAAAAGGAAAAAAAATAAACAGAGTGATAAATAAAAAAATGATTTTAAATAATCTGTACATATAAAACCAAATAAATGCGCATTGCATTATACTGAGCATGAACTCGATTGTCAATGATATGTATTGTTGTCTCAATAAAAGCATTAAAGAATGTGAGTTTATATTTAATCACAGAAAAGAAAACTTATATAAATTGATATTAAAATTGGTAAAAAATAAACCTCTTAAAAAGTATCATTGAACCTATTTTATTGTTTAAATTATTCAAGGATATGGCAGAATTAACACATAGGATTATAAATGTCTCTGTTTTTAAGCTTATGTAATTTTTAAAACGGACCCAGTAGGAAAGTCATAAAATTATAAATTTTTAGCAGTATTAAGTATAAAGTTTTTGCAAAAATAAGATAAAAGCAGGGTATTTTAAAGTGTTAGCTATCAAAAAGAATCATACAAATTGTCAAAAAACCAATGTGAAAACTTTGATTATTTAAAAAAATTTTGACTAGCCTTGTCTTGACTTTAAACCTCTAAAGGCAAATATAAATTAATAAGACGATCTGCGTCAGAAGGATAATAAATTAAGCTTTGGTGTAAGATGCAGTAGATTTTTATAAAAAATATAAGCTTGAAATTAATAGTTTTTTAACAATAAACTTTTTTATTATAAGATAAAAAGACATTTAAAAAGGAGCGTTTTTATGGCTGGTTGGTTAACACTTCAGGAATATTCAAACAAGCTGGGCCTAAGCATTTCCACTCTTCGTCGGAAAATTAAAGGGGGAGAAATTGAACATACTTTTAAAAATGGCAAGTATCTTATAAAAGCCCCTGTAGAAGATCATTCGGATTCTGTCAAGGAGTTAAAAGAGTATTATCAAAACCTTTTAAGTGAGAAAGAAACGGATATAAAACGGCTAGAGAATGATCGAGAAGATCTTATTCATTTGGTAGATTATTTGGAACGACAGAAAGCAGAACTTTTGGATAATTTAAAAAGTTCAGATTCTCCCTCTTCATAAAAACATTCCTCTGGGCTGAAATTTAATTTTTTATATTTTGTTAATGGAGGAATACTTGTGTTTCAAGATAGGTTTTAACTTAATGGATCAACATCAGAAGATTAAAAAGCTTTAAGCCACGTTGCTCAGTTCTTTGTCTTCTAAAAATTCTTTTAGCCCTTCTTTTTTATTAGATAGAGTTTCAATAAGCAAAACCTCTTTAAAGACTTCATTCAGGTCTGAGACAAGAATAAAATTCATCTGGTTTTTTATTTCTTTGGGAATTTCGTCTAAATCTTTTTTATTTTTTTCAGGCAAAATAACAGTTTTAACGCCGTTATTAAAAGCGGCAAGTGTTTTCTCTTTAATTCCACCTACGGGCAAAACTCTTCCAGATAAAGTGATCTCACCAGTCATAGCTAAAGTATTTTTTAAAGGGATGTTTGTAACCAAGGAGAGCAAAGTGCTTGCTAACGCTACACCAGCAGAAGGGCCATCTTTAGGAATAGCCCCTCCAGGCAAATGAATATGAACTTCATTTTTGTCAAACCATTTCTCTTCTAAATTGATATTTAAATTTTGTACATAAGACTTTACAAAGGATAGCGCAGCTTGAGCTGATTCTTTCATCACATCACCTAATTTTCCAGTAAGAGTGAAATCTCCCTTCTTACCTTTAATATTAATAGCTTCCACATATAAAATTTCTCCTCCAGCTTCTGTCCAGGCCAGGCCTGTTGCTACACCTACTCGAGCTTCCTTTAAATGATCTTCGGGAAAAAAATGAGGACTTCCCAACATTTCAAGCACCTGTTTTTTGTCCAAAACTAATTTTTTTGTTTTTCCTAACACAAAATTTTTTGCAGATTTCCTGCATAAAGAGGCTAATTGCCGGCTTAAATTTCTTAAACCAGCTTCTTTGGTATAAGAATGAATGAGTGTGTTCAAAGCTTCATCCGTGAAGTCAATGTGATTTTCAGGCAGGCCATTGTTTCTCAGTTCTTTTGAAATGAGGTATTTTCTAGCAATTTGCTTTTTTTCTTCAGCGGTGTAACCAGAAATTGTAATTATCTCCAATCTGTCTTTTAATGCTGGTGGTATTTTATGAGCCAGATTGGCTGTAGCAATGAAAAATACATTTGAAAGATCAAAATCCAAATTCAAATAATGATCTTTAAAGGATTGATTTTGTTCAGGATCCAAAACTTCTAACAAAGCTGAGCTTGGATCTCCTCTAAAATCTGAACATAACTTGTCAATTTCATCTAAAACAATAACAGGATTTTTTGCTCCGCAGGTTTTCAAAGCTTGGATAATTTTACCAGGCATAGCTCCCACATAGGTTCTTCTATGTCCTCTGATTTCTGCTTCATCTTTAATTCCTCCCAGAGAAATACGATGATAAGCCCGTCCCATGGAACGGGCAATACTTTTTCCAAGAGAGGTTTTTCCTACTCCAGGAGGTCCTGCAAAGCATAAAATAGGACTTTTTAAATTTTTTGGTTTTAAACGGCATACAGCTAAAAATTCTAAAATTCTTTCTTTTGATTTTTTAAGTTCAAAATGATCTTCATCTAATATTTTTTGTGCGTTTTTCAAATCCAAGTTATCATTGCTTAAATCATTCCAAGGTAAATCAAGAATCCAATCCAAATAATTTCTCACCATAGAGGCTTCCGAACTTTCTATATGCATTTTTTCCAAACGAGACAATTGTTTTACAGCTTCTTTTTGAGCAGATTCAGGCAGGTTTTTTTCAACTATTCTTTCTCTAAATTCTTTTATTTCCTCTTTCTTGTAGTTATTAACTTGATGTTGGGTTTTAAAATTTTCTGGAGAGGATACAACCGGTTTTGGCAAATCTTTTTTTATAAGATTTTTTATTTGTCCCTGAAGTTTAGAAATTTCAAGTTCATCCTGAACTATTTTTTTAGTCATTTTTATACGCTCATTAATATCAAGGCTTTCCAAAGCTTTTTGCAAGTCTTTGGTTTTAAGATCAAAATTACTGATAAGCATATCACAGAATTGACCAGGAGATTTAACGGAATTAAGAACAAGAAAAAGCTCATTAGAAAAAGACTCTTTGGTTTGAGAAAGCTGTTTTAAAAAGGATTTAATTTCAACAAGATCATTTTTATTTTCTTCAGATAAATTTATTTTTTCATTTGTTTTTTGAAAATAACTGATATGAGCTGTGTTATTTTCAATTTTATTTATAGAAGCTCTTTGCAAGCCTTGGATGAGGATTTTCATTTTTTGGTCATTATCTAATGTCCTCATTCTCATAATAAACCCTACACAGCCAATTTTATAAACTTTTTTGGAATCCATTTCTGGAGCTTGGAGACAAGATAAAAAAATCAGTTTATTATGATTAAGTGCTTTTTTAATGCTATTTTGAGAACTTATTTCATTAACATAAATAGATATTATGGACTGTGGAAAAACCACTGTGTCCTTTAAGGGAACAAGGGGTATTTTTTTAGGAAAAGTTAATAGTGATGTCATAAGACCTCCTGCTAAAAAACTTTTCGGATGTTTTTTGAATTTATTTAAGGAAAGCTTTTTTACTATTATAAGGTCCAGCCTGCAATTTTAGTTGAAGCCTATTTTGTATAGACTTATGGGATAATTAAAGACCTGATCTTTTGAGATGGATATTTTGTAATAAGCCCCTTGAAAATTCTTGATTTTTTTTAGCTCTCTTTGTAAAGAGAGCCGGGATTTTACTCCTTTTTCCAAAGCTTCTTTTAAAAAGACAGCGCTGTTATAGGCTCTTTGTTCAAACAGACCTGGGGGTTGAATATAAAGGTTTATAAAATTCTTGTAAAATGTAGAGCTTGTTAAAACCCTGTTATTTTTTTCAGGAAGATTAACAAAAACAAGCGGCAGTTCTTTTGGCCAGGAAGAAAATTTATTTTGATTCCATAGATTTGTGCCCAAAAGGTAAATATTTTTTACGCCAAAATATTTTAGGTGATCTTTTATCTTCTCCAGCTGATTTAAAGAATCAGGAATAAAAAGGGCTTTAAAGTCCTGTTTTGCAGGCAGGAGATTTTCAGGAGTGAGTTTGCTTGAACGCTCAGAAAGAGAAGGCCTATCTTTTAAAAAACGCCTCTTAAGCCTCTCAAACTCTTTCTCTCTCCCCTTAATATTTAAATGAAGAAGATTCTTTATATGTTTTTTGAAATCCATTTCCCCTGTTTTATAAATTTCACTTTGTATAACCGTGCCTCCTTTTTCTTTAAGGATTTTAGAAAATTGCTCTGAATACTCTTTTCCATAAGGATCATCTGCATAAAAAACAGCCGTTTTTTCAACCTTTAAATTTTTTATTAATTCATCTATTAAAGGGGTTAGAAGCTGTTTTGCTGTTATTGCATTCTGAAAAACAAAAATACGGTTTAAGCTTAAGTCTTTTTTTTGGGAAAACAAAATGGCTGGAATAGTGAAAATTTCAGCTTGTTCAGCAATCACTTCAGCAGTTTCACTTGTGAGGCCGCCTACTACACCAATAACATGATGCTTGTAAAACAAACTATCTAAATGGGTTCTAACAACATCAGGATGGCTTTTGCTGTCCATAACAACAATTTGCCATGGTGAGCCTTTATCCATATTTAATCCCATGTAAAGCCCTCTTAAAACTTTTTCCCCTAAGGCTTTTCTTTGCCCGCTCAAAGGGACAATAACTCCAATTAAATAGGGATTTACTTTTGAGATTTTTTTAATGAGGCTTAATTTTTTCTCAGCCATTTTTTTTAAATGGGGAGTTAGTTCAGAGGACAGCGCTTTTTTAAAGTAAATTTTAGACTTATCAATTTTTTTCTCCGTCCAAAAATACTCTCCCATCTTATAAAACAAATAACCCTCAAAGGGGGAAAATAGACCGGCTTGATTGGCATAAAGCCTAAGAGTATCTGGAGATAGAGAGTTAATAAGCTTCTCCCCTTGGTTTTGCCATTTTTGTTTTTCTTTGGCTTGGAGAGAAAAGAGCGATAGATGAGATAAAATGTTTAATTTCCATCTTATATAACCCTTCCTCTTTTTTAAAAGAGACCATTGTATTTTGGCGCTGGCTTTCTTATGTGTTAGATTTTCTTTTGGGGTTTGGATAAATCTTTCCAAAGTTTCGAGTGCTTTTTTTATTTTTTTATCTTTCATATAACATTTGGCAGAGGCTTGGTAAGCCTCCCATTGGTTTGAGTAATTAAAAGGAGATTTCACAACTTCGTGATAACTTAAACAAGCTTGTTTAGATTTGTTATTTTTTAGGAGGATTTTGGCTTTTAAAAGATAAGCTTGTAAAGCAATCTCTTTGTCGGCATTGGATTTTATAAAATCCTCAATTTCTTTTATTCTTTCTGAAAGGGGTTTAGAGGTTTGTTTTTTAATTTGTTTCCATGTTTGTTTTTCAACAGCTTTTGTTTTTTTAGCTATGGATTTTTTTGGGAAAGAGGTTATTTTCTGTGGTTTTTCCAGAAAATTGCAGCTAGAAAAAAACAATAAAACCAAATAAAGTATAAGATATTTTTTTAAAAATAAAATACGGAAGCTCATTTTTGTTTCTTTCTTAATTTTTGTATTTTCTTTTGAAAGCTTAAAGTTTTAGGATAGACAAAAGAGGGGGATTCAAATTTTTTTGCTAAAACTTTCTGTTGGTTAAATGATAAACCTTTCATTTGATTTTTAATTTTTATCCCGTTTTTTTCTGGATATTCTATAAAAATTTTTATATAAAGATTGCCCTTTTCCCCTTTTGCATTTTTAGGAAGGCCATGGCCTTTGATTTTTAATAGCTGTTTGTCAGTCAACGGAGGAGTTATTTCAAGAGTTAAAAAACCATAAGGGGAAAGAATCTCTAAATTGCTTTTTTGAATGGCTTCCACAAAAGAAACAGGACAGTTTAATAAAAGATCTTTAGAAGAGTCCATTTGTTGCAGAAGAGGATGGGGTTTAAAAGCAATTTTTACATAAAGATCTCCAAACTTCCCCCTCCCTTCGGCTTCTCCTTTGCCTTTAAAGCGAAGACGAGCCCCCTGTTTTACTCCTAAAGGAATTTGAACAACAAGAGAGCTTTTTATTTTTTTCCCATTTATGGTTCTAAAATAATGAATTGTTTTTGGACGAGATTGGCAGATATCTTCTAAAGAAATTTTTAGAGGCACTTCTAAATCAATGGGTTTTTCTGGTTTTTTTAAAACATCAGAAATATGGTGAAATAAATTGATTTTAGAAAGCTTTTTTTGTTTTTGTCTTCTTTGCACTTCTCCCAAATTTTTATCAAAGAGTTTTCTTTTTTCTGAATCTTTTAAGACTTGCCAGGCCTGGTTAATCTGTTGAAATTTTTTTTCAGCTAATTTGTTTCCACGGTTTTTGTCTGGATGATAAGTTTGAGCCAGTTTTATATAAGCTTTCTTAATTTCCTGATTGTCTGCTTTAGGGGAAACATTGAGAATAAGGTAGAAGTTGGTGATTTTTTTTTGTTGCAAAACAACTCCTTGATCTTTAATGGGATTCTTTTTTTGCTAAAACGACCTGTGCGGGTCGTATCACTTTTCCATGAAGTTTGTAGGCTTTTTTAAAAGTTTCCGCAACATGACCATCTGGCACTTTAGAAGTCTTTATATAACTTAAGGCTTCTTGATAGGAAGGATCAAAGGCTTTCCCAGTAGGATCAAATATCTCTACCCCAGAGTTTTTTAACAATTGTGAGAGTTTTTTTTGTATCATTTCAAGTCCCTTTTTTAAGTTATTGAAAGATTCCTCTTTTTGAACGGATTGCATAGCTCGGTCCAGATCATCTAAAACCTCATTGGCCAAAGAGGAAATAAATCGCTCTCCACCATAGCGAGTCAGTTGATTTATTTCTTCCGTAGAACGCCGTTTAAAATTTTCAAACTCAGCTCTTAAATACAAATTATCATTTAAGGCTTGTTTTAACTTTTCATTTAAGGCAGAAAGCTCCTGATCTTTTAAATCCTGACTTTCTTTTTTCTTTTTTCTTTTTCCTTTTGAAGATGAAAGAGGATTTGTGTTTTTATTGAAATTTAATTGGAGTTCAGAATTGGCTTCCGACGGTTTAGACTTATTTTTCTGAAACAGCTTTTCCTTTTCCAAAGTTAGCTCGTCTTCTTTTAAATGGTTTATACCGTTTGTTTCTTTTTGGCTTTTTGGCTCTGCAGGGTCTATTTTTTGTTTTTTATTCATACCTTGTCTCCTTAATGAAAGTCTCAATTTCTATAATAAAATAGAAGCTTTTTTGATAATTGTTAAGTGGGAAAATGATTATTTTTGTAAAAACCCAGTATTTTTTATTATAAAGATCACGGCTCTTTCAAAAAATAACCCTTGCTAGATAAAAATTAGGCAAATTTAACCTTTTTTTGCAAAATTCCAGTCGTTTGATAGCTTATAAATAAAAATAAGGCTTTATATTAACTATTAAAAAACATAGAGGTAAAAATGTAAAATTTGGGTTTTTTAGAAAAAAGTCTAGGTTTTGTCGTTAAAAAATCTATAAAATCCAATAAACTGTGTTTTTTGTCGTAAAATGGTTTTTATGTCTCTTGAAAAAACCACTTCTTTTAAAGAATTTTTCCATAGTGAGCTTGAAATGGCCTCATCCTCCCTTTCTTTTGATGTAAAAAATTATCTTGTAGAAATGTTATGTTTTTTTATGTCTTCTGATCGGGTTTTTGAAAAAAAAGAAGGCCAGACGAAGTCTTACGAATGTTCTCTGACAGAACTTTATGAAAAAAGTCAAAACTCTAAACTTCAGGAAAAACTTTATATATTTAAAAGAATGGGTGATTTTAGTTTATATCTCAGTGGGTTTTTTCGATCAGCTGTAAAGAAGAAAATTGTTCATATCAGTTATTATGAACAGATGGGTCAAAATGCGTATGCTTTTATCAGTAAAAATCACGGCTCCCGATACAATGTGTTTAAAGAGCTTTCCCATGAATTTAAAAGTTTGTCTCAAATTCTATTTTCTATTCAGAAAAAATCAGAGAAACAAGATTCAAAATATTTGCTGAATTTTATCAAAAAACCTTCTTTAGAAATTTTAGTTTAAGATTCAAGAGGTGCAGCCTTAATGGAAAGGGATTGAATTAAAACATATTCTCCTCTGCTCTGGGCTTTTTTCCTTCACATAAAATTCAGGACAGCCGAAAGATAGACCATCTGTGAATTTAACATAACATTAAAGCAACAGTTCAAAATCCAAGCCGGAATAGATAAATCAAGGCTTTTAAAATCCTTGTTTTTGTTTTAAACTGAAGCTTATGTTTGGTTTAGGTTTTATAGAGATTTTTATTTTGGGCTTGATTGCCTTTTTAGTTTTTGGCCCAGAGCAGTTTCCTTCTGTTGTCCGAAACTTTATGAGAGCCTTCAATGAATTACGGAGGGCTTGGACAGATGTAAAATCAGAAGTTTATGATGTGGAGGTTGAAGTGGAAAAACAGATTCGTCAAATTACAGATGACATAGATGAGGATTTGCAATCTATAAAAAAAGAAATGCATTTTGAAGACGAGTTGGAAAAAGCGGAGCCAATAGAGAAACCTTCTTTCTCAACAGACTCTTTATCATCTGGACAGGCAGAATCCAAGTCAGCAGAAAAATCTGAAGCTTCAAAAAGCAGAGAGCAAAAAACTTCTCTGGAACTTAAAAAGGAATAGTTATTTAAGGCAGATATTTAAAAAGTATGGATTCAAACTTACTGAATATGACAGAACATCTCTCAGAGTTGAGAGATCGCGTTATAAGAGTTCTTTTGGTTTTAGCTGGATGTTTTGCTGTCAGTTATTTTTTTAGTGGAGAGATATTGGACATCATCAGTAAACCTGTTCGCCCCTATCTTGTGGCTACAAAAGGTCAGCTTATTTTTATCAGCCCTTTTGAAAAATTTTTTGCTTACCTTTGGGTGAGCTTATTTTCAGGAATTGTTTTATCCAGTCCTTTTTGTTTTTATCAGGTATGGCGGTTTATTTCCCCTGGACTGTATAAAAATGAAAAAAAATGGTCTTTGCTTTTTGTGGGTTCAAGTGTTTTGCTCTTTGTTTCAGGCATTTTGTTTGTTTATTTTATCGTTTATCCCTTTTCTTTTCGCTTCTTATTGAGTTTTGGCGGAGATGAGCTGGCTTATATTTCTTTAAAGCCTTATTTGTCTTTTTTTCTCAGGACAGCTTTTGTTTTTGGGTTGGTCTTTGAAATGCCTTTGTTACTGTTTGTGCTTTTGAAATTGAATATTGTAACAACGGAACAGCTGGCGAAAGCAAGACCCTATGTAGTTGTTTTAATTGCCTTTCTTTCTGCTATGATTACTCCTCCGGATATTTTAAGTATGCTTTTTATGATGGCTCCTCTTTATCTTTTGTTTGAAGCTTCTATTTTTATAGGCTCTAATGTTTATAAAAGGAAAAAATAACTCTGCTTAGATTAGATTCATCTTGTTACAACTTTTTGATATGTAAAACAGCGGAATGGAATAGGGATTTCTAAAATCCTATAGGATTGTCCTTAAGAATCTTTTTCAAAAAAGGATCGGCCATAGAGGCGGGGGAAAGGAATAGCTTCTCTTACATGATCCAGAGCGCAAAACCAGCTGACCATTCTCTCTAAACCAAGACCAAACCCAGAATGAGGAATGCTGCCATAACGTCTTAGATCCAAATACCATTTAAAATGTTTTTCTTCCAAAGAATGAGCTTTTATATTTTTTACTAAAGTTTCTTCTTTATCTTCTCTTTGACTGCCGCCAATGAGTTCTCCGTAACCTTCTGTAGCCAAAAGATCAAAGCTTAAGGACAGGCTGGAATCCTCTGGATCCTCTTTCATATAAAAGGATTTAACATGTTTTGGGTAATGATGAACAAAAACAGGTTTGTCAAAATCTTCACTTAAAAGGCCTTCGTCAGCCCCTCCTAAATCTTTACCAGAGGTAAAATTGGGATTTTTTTGTTTTAAAATTTTACAGGCTTCTTTGTAACTTATTTTTGGGAAGGGGGCCTTTATTTTTTCCAAACCCGAAGTGTTTCTTTCTAAAATTTCAAAATGGATTTTGCTATTTTGGATTGTATTTTGAACAACAAACTCCACAAGCTTTTCAGCTAAACGCATGGCTTCCTGATAGGAGTAAAAGGCCATCTCCGGCTCCACCATCCAAAACTCCAAAAGATGCCGTCTGGTGCTTGATTTTTCAGCCCGAAAGGTGGGGCCAAAACAATACACCTTTCCAAAGGCTGAGGCTCCGGCCTCCATGTGAAGCTGTCCGCTTTGGCTTAAATACACCTGATCCTCATCAAAAAAATCTACAGGAAACAAAGAGGAGGTTCCCTCACTAGCTGTTGGCATTAAAATGGGCGCAGAGAGATGAATAAAATTCTCTTTTTGGAAAAAGTCATGAATATTTTTTATAATTTCATTTCTTATGGAAAGAATAGCTCTTTGTTTTTTTGAACGAAGCCATAAGTGCCTATGCTTTAAAAGGAAATCCACGCCATGAGCTTTTTTTGTTATAGGGTAGTTCTTACTGCCTGCAAGGAATTTTAATTTTCTTGCAGAAATTTCAAAACCTTTTTTCCATTTTTTAACCTGGCCCCAAACCTTCACTGAGCTTTCCAAACTCAAGTCTGAGAGCCTTTTAAAACTTTCCGATTCACTTTCTTTTTCAGAAAACACGCACTGGCATTCCCCTGATCCATCTCTTAAGACCAGAAAAGAAATTTTTCCACTAGAGCGAAATTGACAAACCCAGCCTCTGAGACAGACTTCCTGTCCTTCAAACTGATCCAAATGTTTTATGTAAACAAAGTTTTCCAAAATTGTTTCCTAATAAGTTTTTAAAGGAGTTTATACTAAATCTTAAGTAAAATTAATATAAATTTCATGAGAACATTTATGAGTTATTTATTTTAGCGGACTTAATGCCTTGTTCCACAATTTCAAAAAATAAAAAGATTATAATAAAGCTATACTATGGCTATTGAAGTATTTATCAATGTGCGGCCTTATCAGACACGAGTAGCTTGCACAGAGGGTGGAATTTTAAAACAAATATTCTATCATCGGGATCAAGCTCCCTCTTTGGTGGGGGCCTTGTATAAAGGCCGTGTGACAAAAATCACAAAGAGCTTAAACTATGCTTTTGTGGATTTGGGTTTGGAAAGATCTGGCTTTCTTTATGGCAAGGACCTTTCAGGAAAAGTAAAAGAAGTGGCTAAAGCGTTAAAGCCCGGGCAGGATGTTTTAGTGCAAATTAAAGCTGATCCTATAAGAAACAAAGGTGTGCGTTTGAGCATGGAAATAGGTTTAGCGGGGCTTTACTTGGTCTATATTTCCGAACAAAAAACGAAAACCACTTTATCAAGACAAATTATTGATGCTGAAGAAAGACAAAGACTAAATGAAGTTGTTAAGACCTTTGGAGAGAAGGGGGCTTTGATTGTTCGGACTTTTGCTCAGGGACAGTCAGAAAAGGAGTTAAAAAAGGATTTAGAGCGGTTGAAAAAACAGTGGAGGCATATAAAAGAAAAATTCCAAAAACAAAAAGAACTAGGGCAAATTCAAAAAGGGGAAGATCCTCTTCTTGTTTTTTTAAGAGACAGTTTGAGTTTTGATCTCAGTCGTTTTGTTGTGGATGAGAGAGAAACTTTTGCAAAAGTTAGAAAGTGGATAAGGGCTTTTCGTCCGGATTTAGCCAGAAAAGTAGAACAGTATAAAGAGGCTAACCCTCTTTTTAATAACTTCAATTTGGAATCACAGGTTCAAAAAACACAACAACAAAGAGTAAGTTTAAAAAATGGAGGCTCTCTAATTTTTGAGGAATTGGAAGCCTTTTCAGTCATTGATGTTAACTCCGGTCGATTCTCTGGAAACAAAAGCCTTTCAAAAAGTCTTCTCAATCTCAATATGGAAGCGGCAAGAGTGATTGCTGAACAGGTTCAACTCAGGCGTTTAGGGGGTATTATTCTGGTGGATTTTATTGATATGGAGGAGCTGGAAGATAGAAAAAAGATTGTTGCTTGTTTGGAAAAAGGCTTTAAGGGGGACAAATCTCACCCTAAAGTTTTTCCTATGGGGGAATTGGGCATGGTGCAAATTACACGAAAGAGAAGCGCAAGCTCTTTATCTCATTTTATGACGGAATTATGTCCTTCTTGCAAAGGGCTGGGCCGTAAAAAGACTATCTCCACTATTGTAAATGCTCTTTTTTTAAAAGTCGAAAACTTTGCTCCTGTCAGTTTTCTTTCTCTTAAAAAAAACCAGAAGGTTCATATTGCCTGTCACCCAAAGGTAAAAAATTATATTGAGGAAAATGAGCAAGAAACTTTGAAATTTTTTAGTAAAAAACTTTCTCTTTTCTTAGAGCTGGAGGAAAATTCTAAATTAGAGCTTGAAAGTTTTAGAATAGAAAAGCTTTGAATCAAAGCCTTAAAGTTCTAACTCCCCTTCAAGCCAAATCTTTTCTTTTTCCAGCTTTTCCCTTTCAGAAGGCTCTATATCCCACTGGCTTAACCGCTCTAGTATATTTTTAAGTTCCTTTTCTACTTGAGCTTTATCAAGGCTTTCTTTTGTTATAGCCGATTCGGCTAGCACCCTGACATCATCCTGATAAACTTCCAAATAACCCCAACCAAGGGCTGCCTTTTCCCATTGGGTGGTCCCCTCTGGGAGATACTTTAAAACCCCGGCTTTTAATAAAGATATAAGAGGCGCATGGCCTGGTAGGATGCCAAGATAGCCTTTCACAGAGGGGACCAAAATTTCCTGCACAGTTTTTCCTTCAAGAAGGGCCTGTTCTGGAGTAAAAAGATGGAGTTTCATTGTTTAAAATCTTTCCCCTAAAGTTTTTTTGCTTTTTCCAAAGCCTCTTTGATTGTTCCTACCATATAAAAAGCCTGTTCTGGAATAGTATCGTGTTGTCCCTCAAGAATCTGTTTGAAGCCTTCTATAGTGTCTTTGACTTCCACATAGTGCCCGGGAACATTTGTAAAAGTTTCTGCTACAAAAAAAGGCTGAGATAAAAATCTTTGAATCTTTCTCGCACGGGAAACAACAAGTTTGTCCTCTTCACTTAATTCATCCACACCCAAAATAGCAATAATATCCTGAAGGTCTTTATATCTTTGTAAAAGCGCCTGAACACCCCGGGCTGTTTGATAATGCTCTTCCCCCACAACATCCGCATTTAAAATTCGGGAGCTAGACTGTAAGGGGTGAACAGCAGGATAAATTCCCAGCGCTGTCAATTCCCTATCCAAATTGGTTGTGGCATCCAGGTGGGAAAAAGTTGTTGCCGGAGCTGGATCTGTATAGTCATCAGCAGGAACATAAATGGCCTGAACTGAAGTGATAGAACCTTTTTTTGTGGAGGTGATTCTCTCCTGCAGGGTGCCCATCTCTGTCCCTAATGTAGGCTGATAGCCCACAGCTGAGGGGATGCGCCCTAAGAGAGCAGAAACTTCGGAACCGGCTTGGGTAAAACGGAAAATATTGTCCACAAAAAAGAGAACATCCTGATTTTTTTCGTCACGAAAATACTCTGCCACTGTCAGACCGGATAAAGCCACACGGGATCTGGCTCCCGGTGGTTCATTCATTTGTCCATAAACAAGGGCTGTTTTATTGATCACACCGGATTCTTTCATTTCCAAAAAAAGGTCATTTCCTTCTCTTGTTCTTTCCCCAACCCCCGCAAAAACAGAATAGCCTCCATGCTCTGTGGCAATATTGCGGATAAGCTCCATAATGATAACAGTTTTACCAACGCCGGCACCGCCAAACAGCCCTATTTTTCCTCCCTTCATATAAGGGGCAAGAAGATCAATAACCTTAATTCCTGTAACAAGCATTTCTGTAGAAGTGCTTTGATCCTCAATGGAAGGTGTATCCCTGTGTATAGGCCAATGCTCTTTAGACGGAATAGGGCCAGCCTCATCCACAGGATCCCCTGTGACATTTAAGATTCTTCCTAAAACTTCTTCTCCAACAGGCACTTCTATCATTTTACCTGTGTTTATAACCTCTTCCCCTCTCACCAAACCTTCAGTGGCATCCATAGCCACAGTCCGGCAAAGCCCATCCCCTAAGTGTTGAGCTACCTCTAAAGTAAGATTACGGCTTTTTACTTTTAAAGCTGTTAAAACCGGTGGAATATCTTTGGCAAATTCCACATCCACAACGGGGCCTATAACCTGTTTAATATGTCCTTCCTGCATAAACCATCCTCCTTTTATTTTAAAGATTCTGCTCCTGAGACAATTTCTATAAGCTCTGTTGTAATAGAGCTTTGTCTAAGTTTGTTGTATTTAAGAGTTAAGCTGTCGGCCACCTCTTCCGCATTTTTAGTTGCGTTCTCCATAGCTGTCATTCTAGCCCCATGCTCTGCAGACACATTTTCACACAGATAGCGGTAAATTTGAATGCTGAAGTATCTTTCCAAAAGGCTATCCATAAGCTTTTTAGGGGAAACTTCAAAAATAATATCTTTTGAAAATAAGCCTTCTCTTGTTTTTGAAAGCCTTTTAGAAGATAAATCAAAGGGCAAAAACCTTTCACAGACAATGTGTGGGGCAATGACTGACTTAAATTCATTGTAAACCACAAAAACAGCATCATAATCCCCTGATAAAATTTTATCCATAAGATCTTTGGCAATACGAACCGCCAGGGGATAGGAAATCTCTTTAACAAGATTTAAAATCACTCCTTGCGGTTTAACCCCGCGAAATTTAAAAAAATCACGACCTCTTTTTCCAATAAAGAAAAGCTCATGAACTTCATACTTTTTCTTTTTGAAAAGATCTTCAGCAAAACGGCAGATGTTTCCATTAAAGGCCCCGCAAAGCCCCCGATCACTGGTCATTACAACAGTTAAGATTTTTTTTAAGTCTTTTTCTTCTTTTTGCTCTAAAAAAGGATGTTGGACTCTCTGGCTTAAAATCACATCTTTTAAAACCTCTTCCAGAGCATGGGCATAGCCTCTGAGATTTAAAATTCTGCTTTGAGCGGAGCGCAAACGAACAGTGGACACCATTTTCATAGCTTTGGTCATCTGTTGAGTGTTTTTAACACTTCCTATACGGGTTTTAATCTCTTTGAGTCCGGACATTGTCTTACTTGTTTATTTAATTTAATAAAATTTGACAATATTTTTTTAGGTTTTCTGTTAAGATAAAGGTTTGGATAAATGGACAATCTATTTGCCTGTTTGTCTAAAAAAATTCGTTTTTTGACAAACAGGGAATGGCCTAGCTTAATTCTAAGATTTCAGTTATGAACAATCTCCCGCGGTTTAATATTTCACAGTTTGACCCTGCAAGATAAATTTGTGGTTTTTTTGCTTATATAATATCTTTCAATGTTTAAAGACGGCTTTAAATTCCTGAATAATTTCTTCCAGTTGTTTTTCCAAATCCTCATTCAGCTTTTTTTCTTTCTTTAAACTATCCAGCAGTTTGGGGTAGCGGCTTTGGACAAACTCTAAAAACTCTTTTTCAAACTGCACAGCTTTTGCGCTTGGCACATCATCTAAATGCCCTTTTGTAGCTATAAAAATGACAACAATCTGTTGTTCTACAGAAAGAGGCGAGCTTTCCGTTTGTTTTAAAATTTCCACCAAACGCTCCCCTCTGGCAAGTTGTTTTTTAGAAGTTTCATCAAGGTCAGAAGCAAAGGCGGAAAAGGATTCTAAAGCCCTAAATTGCGCTAAATCTAATTTTAAAGTGCCTGCCACTTGCTTCATGGCTTTAATTTGAGCCGCCCCTCCTACACGGGAGACAGATTTTCCCACATTGATAGCTGGACGGATGTTTTTATAAAATAAATCAGATTCTAAAAAAATCTGTCCATCTGTTATTGAGATGACATTTGTGGGTATGTAAGCAGAAATATCACCAGCCTGGGTTTCTACAATAGGCAGAGCTGTTAAAGAACCGCCTCCTTTAGAGGATCGCATTTTAGCCGCCCTTTCCAACAGACGGGAATGAATGTAAAAAACATCTCCCGGAAAAGCCTCCCGGCCGGGGGGTCTTCTTAACAAAAGAGAAAGCTGTCTGTAAGCTTGAGCCTGCTTTGTCAAATCATCATATATAATAAGGGCGTGCTCCCCTTTATCGCGAAAATGCTCCGCCATGGTTACACCGCTGTAAGGGGCTAAAAACTGCAAGGGCGCCGGGTCAGAAGCTGTGGCTGAAACCACTGTTGTATATTCCATAGCGCCGGCTTTTCTTAACTTTTCCACCACCAAAGCTACTGTGGATCGCTTTTGCCCTATAGCTACATAAAAGCATTTCACCCCTTGTCCCTTTTGATTGATGATAGTATCTATGGCGATCGCTGTTTTCCCGGTTTGCCTGTCTCCAATAATCAATTCCCTTTGGCCTCTTCCAATAGGAATCATAGAATCAATGGCTTTTAATCCCGTTTGAAGAGGCTCACTTACAGGTTCACGAGCAATAATTCCAGGAGCTTTTTTTTCCAAAGGCTCATAGCCCTCTGCTTTGATTTCCCCTAAACCGTCCAAAGGCTCACCTAAAGTGTTTATAACTCGGCCTAAAAGAGCTGACCCCACTGGAACTTGAATGATTCTTTCTGTTCTATGGACCTTATCCCCTTCTTTGACTTCACTTTCATCCCCTAGAAGCACAAGGCTTACGCTGTCCTGTTCTAAATTGATAGCCAGAGCCTGCGCTCCGTTGTCAAAAGAGACAATCTCACCAAACATAACATTTTTTAGGCCAAAGGCTCTGCAAACGCCATCACCTACAGAAATAATCTGCCCCCACTCGGAAAGTTCCAAGGATTTTTCATAATTTTGAATCTGTTCCTTTAAAAGATGGCGAATTTCATCAGCTTTAAATAAAGACATATCAACCTCCTGAAGTTTTAAAATTTTTAAGCTGTTGTTTTATTGTGCTGTCAAAGATGTAGCCCCCAGCTGTAATATAAAGCCCTCCTACAAGGCTTTTATCTTTTTTTTGATTCAATACAAGCTTTTTATGGAGAAACTTTTCCAAAAGATGTTCAATTTCTTTTTTTCTTTCTTCAGGGACAGCTTGTGGGCTGTAAATTGTCCCTGTACAGATTTTATTATTTTCCTCCAAAAGATTTTGGTAGGATGAAACAATTTGAGGGAGAAGAGAAAAAGCTTTGTTATCCAGGAGAACAAGAAAAAAGCTTTTTAACAAAGGGGAACCGTGTTTTAAAGAGTTTTTTAAAAGCCTTTTTTTATCCTCTTTTGACACAGTAAAAGAGAGAAAAAAATCCAACATTTCCGGCTGTGTGAAAATGTTTGAAAGCTCTTTTAGCTGTGTTAACAGCTCCTGGCTGGATTCACATTCGAAAAGAGCCTCTCCATAAATTTGACTTCTTTTAGATACCATAGCCTATCCCTGTTTTTATTTAATCAACTGGTTTTTAAAACTCATCCCTTTTGAATAATTCATAAATTACAACTGAAAAATCTTTTAATGGCATTGCTTTGTTTCAAAATCCTATACCTTTTCTATTTGTTTTTGTCTTTTTTATAGATTTCATTTGTCTGTTTAGCGCCTTAAATTTTTAGTTAATTGGGGAAATTATAAATGAGCCTCCATCTGTTTGTAAAAACCCTTTAATTGCTCTTCTTGAAAAGAGGGAGACAGCGCTTGGTTTTTTAATTCTATTTTAGCCGATTCAATAATTTTGCCTTTCCATGTTTTAAACAGTTCTCTTTTTGATTTTTCTCTTTCCAAATGGAGAAAAAAATCTGCTTCTTTTTTTAAACGAAGTTTTAAGGCTTTTATCTCCTCTTTTTTTTGAGAGATGAATCTTTCTCCTTCTTCTTTGGCTTTTTGTTTAATGTTCTTTTCCTGCTCATTTAAAGTTTGAATTTTTTTTTCCCAGCTTTCCTTTTCTATTTGTTTTTCTCTTTCTAATTGGAGGGCTTGTTTTTCAAAGGCAAAAAACTCTTCCTGCCTTTTATGAAAGAAAACCTGTATGGGTTTTCTCAGTAAAAAAAACAGAGCTGTTGCAAATAATAAAAAATTAAAAACCTGAAAAAACACTTCTCTTGCTGGAAAGCCTTCACTGGCTGCGTAAGAGGGCAGAGTAAAAAACAGAGTGAAAAGAGTAATGAATACTGTCTGTTTTCTGGTTTCTTTTATTAAGGTGGACCTT
This sequence comes from Bdellovibrionales bacterium, assembly GCA_965116175.1. Lineage (GTDB taxonomy): Bacteria > Bdellovibrionota > Bdellovibrionia > Bdellovibrionales > UBA1609 > JACOND01. Next base: position 1,865,780 of record OZ220490.1, read on the forward strand.
AAATCATAGAGGCTGAAATTTTTAACCAGTAAAAATATTTTATGAAAAATTTGTCCATCTTCATTTGGTATTTTTAAAAGGATTTGTTTTTTCATGATTAACTTTTGATTTTTTCCACAAGAAGTTTTGTTAAAATAGGGAGATCTTTTTCCAAAAGGACAGATTGCTCCTTAATAGCGTGGTTGAGTTTTTCTTTTTCTTTGCTGATAAATTCTTTTTGTTCTTTTTGAAGCCGACCGATTTCATTTAAGCTGTCTTGTTGATTTTTTTGCTTAATTTTATGAAAAATTTGTTGAAACTGCTCATGGACAGACTTGGCCTTCTCTTCATAAATTGCTTTGCTTGCCTCAATCTGCTCTTCAAGCTTTTTACTGTTCTTCATTCGGCCCTTTGTGAGTTTTTGGCGTTTTTCCAAACTTTTAAGATAAGGCTGTAAAAACAATTTTTTTGATATGAAGTATAAAGCAACAGCTAAAGCGAGTTGATAAAAAAAACTGCTGTTCAGTCCGATGGTTTCTATAAGATTACTCAACAAACTCATAAGCTTTTGAAATAACTTTTATAAAAAGAACAGTCAAGCTCTTCTCAGTGCTGTTTTTTTGTATTTATACAGCAAAGCACTTTTTCTTTTTAGGAAAATTATAATTGGCGGGCTAAAAGATATTGGATGCCTCTTTGTTGGTTTGAAGGTCTTAATATAAAAAATCATTTTTATTTTGTAATAAGCAAAAATATTATTTTAAGTTTTTTAAGATATATTGTAAGCTCTAAGCTTTGTATACAGTAGAGCTGTTATTAAGTGTTTAAATTAAAGATTGAAGATGTTAAGAAGACAGTTTTTTTGACAAACCTTCAAAAAAGACTCCTTCTTTTATACTCAGTGAAGGGCTGGAAACCTCTCCGTAAAATCGCGCCGGAGGCTCCATAAAAACACTTTTATAAGCTTTGGCTTTGCCGGAAAACTCGCCCAATAAAATAAGATGATCCACCTCTAAATCGGCCTCAACTTTTGCAGAGGATTCTATAATAAGGCTTCCTGAGCCTTTTACTGAACCTTTAAGTTTTCCTGCAATGCGAGCTGTTCCTTTAAATCTAAGCTCTCCCTCAAAAAAAGCTCCCTCAGAGAGGATAAGCTGTAAAGACTCTTTTTCCATAATATTCCGTTTATTTGTTCCAAAGCTTATTTAAAAGATTTTTGAGTTCGGTATCACTTTGAAAGGAGAAAACAAGCCGGCCCTTCCCTTTTGAATAATCCAACCTTAATCTTTTGGAAAATTGACGCTCTAAGTGAGATAAAGCTTTTTTAGCCCAAAAAGGTAGAGTTTTTCTTACTTTTTTCCCTTCAGCTTTTAGGCTAAGGCTTTGGACTGTTAAAGCTTGCTTTAGGCAGGCTTTTGCCATATTTCTTTGTGTTTTGGGTGACTTAAATCGTAGCAGTTCTCTAGCTTGAGCAAAAGAAATTTTTTTGTCCGAGACAAGTTTTTGAACCTCTTTGTCCAACTGCAAAAGCCTTAAAAAGTTAGCCAAAGAGGAACGGGACTGCCCCAAACTGCTGGCCAAAGCTTCTTGGCTGATATTTTCTTCCTTCATAATTTTGTTAAAAGCTTGTGCTTTTTCTATAGGATTAAGGTCCTCTCTTTGGAGATTTTCAATCAAAGCCCAGACAGATTTTTGTTTGGGATCAGGACTTTTTACCAGAACGGGAATTTTATGCAGGCCAGCCATACAGCAAGCCCTCCATCTTCTTTCTCCGGCAATAATTTGATATTTATCCCCCCGTTTTTCAACCAAGATAGGCTGTAGAACACCATTTTCTTTTATGGAGGCACAAAGCTTTTCCAAAGTTTCTTTATCAAAAGTTTGTCTTGGCTGATCTTTATTAGGTTGGATTTTTTCAATATCCAATGAAATAACCTCTGTTAGCTCTTTAGAGGGACCTAAAAGCACATCAAGCCCGCGGCCTAAGCGGTTACTTTTATTTGATAAAGAGTTATTAATTTTCATAAAGCCTATAATTGTTTAAAAAATTTATATTCAGCAGTATACTTGTCCTGTATTATTGCAAAGAGGCTGTTTTAGCAAATTCTGCCGATAAATCATAATAACTGCGAGCACCTTGAGAGCTGGGGTCATATTGAAAAATAGACTTGCCAAAACCAGGAGCCTCACTGAGGCGAACATTGCGGGGGACGATAGTTTGAAAAACCTTATCTTCAAAGTGTTGCCTGACTTCCATTTCAATTTGTCGGGAAAGGCGATTTCGGCTGTCAAACATGGTGAGCAGAATACCTTGAAATTCAAGATCTGGATTGAGATTTTTTTTAACCCGACGAATAGTGTTTATAAGCTGACTTAAGCCCTCCAAGGCATAGTATTCACATTGAAGAGGCACTACAAAACAGTGAGAGGCCACGAGAACATTGATTGTGAGAGGGCCTAGGGACGGAGGGCAATCTATAAAAATATAATCAAAATCTTTTTCCAAGTTTTTAAGTCGATCTTTTAAGAAAAACTCCCAGTTTTTCCGGTCAAAGATTTCCATGGAAAAACCTGCTAAATGACTATCACTGGATATTAAAAAAAGATTATCCAAATCTGTATTTTGAATAGTCTTTTGTATGGAAGTTCTACCACACAGAACTTGATAAATTGTTGGCTGATCAGCTTTAGAGTTCAGGGCACGAGAAGCATTTCCCTGTGGATCCATGTCTATGACAAGGATTTTATAGTTCCTCAGAGCTAGAGCTGAAGCCAAATTGACAGAACTTGTTGTTTTGCCAACCCCTCCTTTTTGATTAACCAAGCTGATAATCTGACCCAAGACGCTTTCTCCCAGTTTGAGTACTCTTTATGAATACCTTTACATTGGGAAAACACTTTGTCCAGAGAAGTTTTAGCTTTGTTAGGTCTTTAGTCCAGTTTTGAATATCCATGATCATTTAAAGCTTGGAAAAGGCGAAAAATAAAGGATTTTGATGTTTGTTGCGAGGCTTCTTTTGAGTATTCAAGAGCTTTTAGAGCTAAATAACAGTCGTTTTTTTATTTTTTAATGGGGCTTATTTTCACTGTTCCAAAGAAATTTAGGTTTATTATTAAGAATCTGTTGGAAGTTTAAATTTGTATTTGTAATCAATTGTTCCATGTAGAACAACAGTTTATAAGGTTTAGGAATGGCTTTAAATTTTATCAAGGTGTGATTGTTCCACATGGAACAATCATTGCAGTTAATTTAGAAGCTTATGCTTAAAATCAAAAAGCTGATTTTGTGAATGTTAAAATTGGATGTGTTTAAATGGAAAGCTCCTCTTCTGGTTGTGAAATTGTATAGGTTTGTAAAAACTTATTTTTTGACTTCTCAGCTTCTATCACCTGTTTCTCAGGCAGTTTTATCCGAGCAGGCATTTCTTGCATAACAGGACAATCATTTTCTATTACGAACGCTAAAAAATGATTGATAGAATTACAAATCATTTTAAGGTGATCTATTGCCAAGGGATGCTCTATAATGATAGTTTCACATTCAGCTTTTATATGTATGACTGTATCCACAGTGGCTGTATAGACATTAACTTAAATTTGTTTTCTCACCTTTATATATGATCTTAACTTCACCTACAGCTAAACACCTAATCACAGCCCTAGAATTTAAGCTGTGGCCTAAATTTTAATTTGACATTTTTTTTTAACTGTTGGATATTAGAAGTATGGATTTACATACATTTTTAATAACAGTCATTGCCTTTTCTGCTGTTATCTCAGTTTTAAGTTTTGCTTTTAATTTGCTGTTATCTCCAGTTAAACAAAGTATTTCTACAGTTAAAGAGAATCAAGCTAGAATGGAAAGTGAAATTACTTCCGTCAAACATGATATAAGCACATTAAAGGAAGATATATCGGCAATCAAGCAGGCTGTCTTGAAAAATAGCGCATGATCAGGTGAAATTATTTGGATATAAGGATTCATGTTGAGATGAGTAAACCAAACCAACTTTATTCTTTATGATTTTTCTGTTATTTTCTATCATGGGTTACCTCCTTTATGTTTTGATAGATTTACATCCTTATCAAAACGGGTAACCCTGATCTTTTCAAACAGTGTCAGATCATGTCTTAACTAGTACAAATAAGGCTAAGCCACTTTTAGAGAGTTACCGCTCGTTGTGGAAGATAGAGGAGCTTTTTCGTATTAACAAGCACACTTTAAAGATGCGTCCTATTTATCATAGAAAAGCGCAAAGGATTAAAGCTCATATTTTGATTTGTTTTTTAGCTTATGCGGTTTTAAGACGAACGGAAATTGTTTTAAAAAAAGCGGGTTTGTTTTTTAGTCCGCAAGAGTTGATTGATATTTTAAAGAATGGGGAAACTTTTATCCTTCAAGACAAGATAAAAAAACCGGTTGTTTCTTATTGTATTCCTAGAGCTTTATCTCAGCCTGCCAAGAAGATTTACTCTGTTTTTAATAAACAGTTCCCTAAAAAACCTTATAAACTTCAAGAAAACAAAATTTTAGGATAAGGAGGACAAAGACTTTATTCAAAAACCTAGTATGTCTAAATCTTGAATGGCTTCTCAAAAATACCCCTATTTACAACACTCTCAAACTTTTTTTCTCTCTCAATGGACGAACTCAGGGTTGGGACGCTTTGGACTTGTGATATACATTATAAAACCCCCTGTTTTATCAGCCTATAACATAGTATAGACATACTATGTTTGTCAAAAAAAAGACCATAAACCAAAGATTTTCTCTTAATAACTAGCCCAATGGGCGAACTCAGGAGCTCTAAAAAGCCAGCCTAAAAAGGCTGGCTTTTTTTATATCTTTCACTCTTTTTTATACTGAACTCATTTTTTAATTTTTTCCTCTTCTGTAAAATCCTGTGTTTTCAAACAGGATTGATAGAGCGGCTTGCAGCAGTGCTATTAAAAACCAGACTATATCGGCTAAAATCTAAAAACTTTTTTCCCGAGGCAACAGAACTTTAAGCTGTAGATCATTCAGCAGATTAGCACCAAAGTTTTAAGTCCTTTTTTTAAAGACCGATAAAAAGGATGGAGCTTTTAAAAATCAATATCTAAGGAGATAAAACACAAGTGGTTTTTATGAATTATGTAAAATTAATCACCTTAGTGCTTTTATCTATATTTTTAGCGAATTGCAGCAGTTCTCCTCCCGTCCAGACTAAAACAGTCAGCCCCGTGGGCAAGCCGCAGGCTGCGCGGGAAGCGCAGGAAGCTATAACTCAATCTAAAAAAAAATATACAGGCCCCACCTGTGAAGAGGAAGATGATAGAAAACATGACTGTGTTGATCAATGCAGAGATATATATACCAGCAGTAAAGACAGAAAGGAGTGTGAGGATCTCCCTATAAGCCAGATTGCAAAATTAAAGGAGCTTTATGATGATTTAGAAGATCCTGATTATGATGACTTAAATGATATAGATAATGAAGACCTTGAAACTTATCTTAAAATTTCGAACACAGGTTTTGAGAAATTAATTGCCAAATACCAAAAAAGCGAGGTGAAGGATGTCTTTCTTTGGATTGCAGAAAATTCAGAGGTGGCAAAAATTATAAAAGATACAGAAGATGATTATGGCGTTTTAAAAAAACTGTTAGCAAAATTCCCCGCCATTACTACTTCTCCTACAGCACATGAGCCTTTCCTAGAAAAAATCACCAGTGGAAGTCCTAACAAACTGATGGAAGTTGTTGTAGATCAAGGAAATGAGGAGGCTGCAGAATGGTTGCAAGATTATATCATGGAGAAGGTATCAGTATGTAATTTATACGACACTGGTATAAATTGTTTTAATGTTTTCTGCAGAATGGGAAACGGCATGGATAAAGACATCAGAGAGGAGTGGATAAATATTAAAAGCTTTAATGGTTATATAGATGATATTATTGATGAAGGAACAAATGGAGATAAAATCCCTGCAAGTTGGGAATGGAATACAGATCTTATTACCGACGCTGAGGATATCACCGATTTTCTAGATCAACTTTGTCCTGATGGAGGAGTGGATAAATATTGAAAGCTTTAATCCTGAGTTCGCCCATTGGGCTAGTTATTAAGAGAAAATCTTTGGTTTATGGTCTTTTTTTTTGACAAACATAGACGGAATATAGATAAAACACTTGTTTTTCATGCAAATACAATAAGTTCAACTTTTAAGTCAACTTAAAGTGTCTTGAGCCTTTTAAAAATGCCACTGAAGTAATAGAGGGTAATTCAAACAGAATGTTAGATTGTTTTAGGGAGTTTCATTGAGATTTGTTATTTTAGAACTTTATATTTCAGCTAGAAAACAGCACTGTTTTTGACTTTAAAACTTTATTTACTTAAAATTTAAGAGATGTCCAATTTAAATAAATACAAGCTTCCCTGTGCCTATAAATTGTCTCACATAAGGTTTGATCTAGCTAAATTAAGAAAGGCATTAAAACCCTTTGCCGGTAAATTTACTGATGTTTATGGGGCCAATAAAGGCTTGGTCTTAAATCATCCCAATCTAGCCTCCTCTATTAAAGATTATTTTTTTCAGGTCAGCTTGACAGAGTGCTCAACTCCATTGGATATTGCTGCTTTTAAAAAATCTGAAGAAAAAAATAAAAGAACTCGTAGCCAAAAATATCGCTTGGCGGTTTCAAGGCGGACAGATTTTCCTTGGATGGATGAGCATAATTGGAATGTTCCTACAAAATTATTTCAAAACTCTTATTTTTATGAATGTGTCCAGCAATTTAAAAATCCAGCTATTCGTGTTCGCTTGACAACACTTCATCCAGACAAGACAGTCACTCCTCATATTGATTATGATGTGGATTATGCTGTTCGTATAGTGATCCCTATTTACACAAATAAACAGTGCTGGAATTACTTTTGGCGCAGGGGAAGTAAGGTTAAAATCCATATCCCTGCCGATGGCCACCCCTGGTTTTTAAATGTGGGTTTTAAACATTCTGTTGCCAATTTGGGAACCAGTAACAGAGTGGCTTTTATGTTCAGCCTTGCGGGTGTGGATGATATTCAACATTTATGCGATAAAAAGGGGACTGAGGCAGAATGAGGAGCTACCTGTTAGAAATTGTTCCATGTGGAACAATTTACATATTTAGACTGTTAAAATTATTCATGAATGTTTTTACACCGATCTTATTTAAAGTTTCTAGTTTCTATATCTTTATTATATTGAATAAATATCCAATTATCCAAGTCAAAATAGGTTCAAATTGAGTTCGGCTTTGAGCATAGAGCAGCTGAAAGTCTGCTCTGTGGCAAAACGAATGTCTGAAAATTTGAACTTATTTTGACTGGAGAATTTTTATTCTTCAAGTAAAAACAATAAAAATGCAAAAAACAGAAATTTCAAATAAGATCGGTGTATGTTGAACTGTTTTAGTAAACTGGCAATTTTAATAGTAAATCAGGAATTAAAGAACATTTAAGGTTTTTTCAGTTTTAAAAGCACTTGTTCCACAGTTCCTAAATTATAGGATTTAAAAACTTCAGGGGTAAAAACAGAGTCTTTTGGCCATTCTATTTTCCATGAAGGGCTTTTCCATAAAAAAGCCTGCCCGTCTTGGGATAATAATTTTCCTAAAAGGCTTAACATTTCTTTTAGGGGCATAGCGGCTTGGGATAGGATGATTTTAAAAATTTTTTTTATATCTTCTGCATTTTGGCAAAGGACTTCTGCATTGGCTATATCTGCTTTGTTTAAAACCCATTTTAAAAACTCTGCCTTTTTGCGATTCCTTTCACACAAGTAAAAATAGTTATTAGAGTATAAAACGGAAAACAAAAGCCCGGGAAAACCATTTCCACTGCCAATATCAAAAACAGGATGTGTTTGGAGGGCCTTTAAGACAGGAGAAAGAAATTTTCCTGTTTGAAACCCCTGATCCAATAAAAATTTTAATTGAGAATCAGGATTTTTTCTGGAAAAGAGATTTATAGATGGATTGTGTTCTAAAAGAAGTTTTTTAAAGACTTTAACCTGATTATTTTGTTTTTGTGAAAGCTTCATGATAGGTAAAATTTTTTTATACAGAGCCTGTTTAAATTTTCCATCTTTACTGTAACTTTTATTTTTACTTAAAAAATAAAATTCTCCAAACCAAATTAAGTTTAAAATTTCATAAGGGTATTTTATTATAGAATGGAGTTTTAATACATTCAGTTTTAAAGTTAAACTCATTTAAAATTTGATTAAGGTTTGATAGGTCATTCTATCAGTGAAAAAATCTATTTTCCAGAAAATCTAATAAACATAACATTTATATTTATGAACAAGGTAAATGATCTATTGTAAGGTTATTTTATTTGTAATAAAATCCAGTTTTTAAATTTAATTGAATATTCAAAGACTACTCAAACTCTTATATCTAAACCTTTTTGAATTTTTTCATATCCTTCAACAGTGAAATTATTTCCTTTAGAAACTTTAAGATACAATTAAAGATATGATTACTTAAAGAATAGGCATTACAAAATCAAGATATTTTTTGAGTATTCAAAACCTAAAATTGTAAAACACTAATTAAATAAACACATGAAAATCAGAAATATCTCCAAAAAATCTTATAATTTGAATATTTTTTGAATAACCATTTGATTAAACCCTCTTTAACTCTGCTGTAAGCTTAGGCACAATTTCAAAAAGATCGCCTACAAGACCATAAGAGCATTTTTTAAAGAGAGGGGCCTCTGGATCTTTATTTATAGCTACAATTACCCGGCTGCCCTGCATGCCGGCCAAGTGTTGAATAGCTCCAGAAATCCCACAGGCAATATAAAGTTTTGGTGAGACAGTTTTGCCTGTTTGCCCTACCTGCCGGCTATAAGGCTGCCAGCCGGCATCAGTAACAGCTCTTGAAGCTCCCACCACTCCTCCTAAAGCTTCGGCCAACTCTTCAAGGAGTTTAAAATTTTCTCCATTCATCATGCCTCTTCCTCCAGAGACAATGATTTCAGCTTCGCTTAAATCCTGAATTTGTTTTTCAGGGGTGTTAAAATTTTTATGTTTTATGGGATTTTCCGGCAGTTTAAAATCAAAAGCCAAAACAGAAGAAGGGGTCTTTTTCCAAGAGCCTCTTAATTGATTGGGCTGCACAAGGATAAAAGCAGGACTTTGGCCTGAGATTTGGACTTCAAAATTTCCAAAAACTTTTCCTGCACAAAGAGCTTTAACAGCTTTAATTTTGTTTTCTTCAAATGTGAGAGTTTTAATTTCATTTAAGAAAGAGGATTTTAACTGAGCAGCGAGGTAAGGAAAATAATCTTTTGTTTTTAATGTTGCCGTTGCGATCACGCAATCCGTTTTTCTTGTTGTTAAATAGGCTTTTAAAAGTTCTGCGTAAGTCTTTGGACTATAAAAACTTAAATCTTTGTGAAAGAAAAAATGTTTAAGATTGGAAGGCTTTTCTTTTTCGGAAAATAAATCTGGCTCTTTTCCTATAGCTAGCGCGGAAACTTCAATCCCCTGCTCTTCCAAAAATCCAAGCAACTCCAAGTCAGAAGTTTTTAAACCTTCTTTTGAACTGTCTATAATCAATAAAACTTTCATAACAGTTTTTCCTTTTCTTTAAGAAGTTTGACCAACTCTTTTACCTGTTTTTCAGGTTCTCCTGGAATCATGACAGGAGCCTGCTTTTCTGGAGGAGGAGATATGTTGATAAGCTTCATATTCTCCTCCTGATTTGAAACATTTACAGTATGCAGGGGCTTTTTCTTGGCTTTCATAATCCCAGGCAGAGAGGGGTAGCGGGGTTCATTTAAGCCTTTATCTGCAGAAAGCAAGAGAGGGAGTTTAGCCGTTAAAACTTCTTCAACTGCTCCTCCTAACTCTCTTGTTAAAGTAAACAAACCCTCCTGATACTGGAGTTTACTGATATTGGTGACAAAGGGCCAACCTATGAGACCAGCCAGCATTTGAGGCACAGCAAAGTTGTTAGAGTCTGTTGATAATTTTCCGCAGAATATTAAAGCCAGATCGGGGATTTCAGAAATCTTTTCTTTTAACAGTTTAGCTGTTGTTAGAGGATCCTGAGGAGGCTTTTCTATAGCAAGGTGGAGGGCTTCATCCGCTCCTAAAGCTAATGCTGTGAGCAGGGCCTCTTTGGCTCTAGCTGGACCTAATGTGATAACAAAAAGCCTGCCTTGTAACTGGCTTTTTAACTTTAAAGCCTCTTCTAAGGCAAATTCATCATAAGGGGATAAAACCCATTTTAAACCGGCTTCATCTATAACCCCTTCAGTGATTCGTAAATTCATCCCTGTATCGGGAACCTGTTTAATAGGAACAAGAATATTCATAGGTTTTGCATTATAAACTGTAAAATTTTATTTAGACAAGTCTTAAAAATAAAGAAACTCATTCAGTTTAAAAAAAATCAAACAAAAGAGTTTTTTATTATAATGGAATTTTTTAACCGGCAGAATTAAATTCAAAACTTCAGAGATATATTTTACTGCTTTTAGACACCCTATTTCTCTCATAAATCTTTTCAATAATTTAAAATGTATTTTTTTAAAATTTAAAGAAAGAAAACCCATTTTTGTATTTTATTGAAAAAAATAAATTTAACGAGGTGTATTTAAAAAATTATAACAATGTAAGGAAGTTGTCTTGAACCTTTTTTATTTTCAGTATACCTTTTAAAAGCATGAATCTTTTGATTTATTTTCTGCAAAAAACAGTGGGTCAAAAAATCATTGTGGGAATGACTGGCTTGGGCCTTTGTCTTTTTGTTTTGATTCATATGCTGGGCAACCTTTTTATTCTTTCAGGCCCTGAAGCCTACAATGAATATGCCCATAAGCTTCATGAGTTTCCACTTTTTATTGTATTTGAGTTGGGTCTTTTGGCCTTTTTTTTAGGTCATATTTTGCTTAGTGTTCTGTTGTCTATAAAAAATAAAAAAGCTAAAGGAAAGATTTTTTATAAAAAAAGGATAGGGGGAGAGAAAAACTCTTCTCTCACTCACAGACTGCTTATTTTTCAGGGGGGTGTTCTTCTTATTTTTTTGGTTTTTCATTTATTGTCTTTTAAGTTTGGGCCTCATTATGAAACCCCTTTTAAAGAGGAGGCTGTCCGGGATATTTATCAACTTGTTGTGGAAAGTTTTAAAAACCCTTTATACACTATGGGCTACAGTGCTGTTCAGTTTATTCTATTTATTCATTTGTTAAGGGGTATTCCGGCCAGCTTTAAAACCTTCGGCCTCAGTCACCCGGTTTATCTTTCTTTTGTGGAAAAGCTGGCTTGGGCTTTTGCTTTAGTTGTAACCTTGGGATTTTTAACTCCTATATGGTATATTTTTATCTTTCTCTAAGGTTTGTTTGGAGTAAATATGAGTTTATTATGTTTAGAAGTGTAATTATACTGAATCCTGTTTAAAATTTGTGGATTTTTTAGAAGTTTGAAAAAATAAAAGGCAGGCGTATGACAAACAATTTTTTTGATAAACACAGTTCTAATATTTCAAAAGGGCCTTTAGAGGACAAATGGGCAAATGCAAAGTTCTCTTATAAATTGGTTAACCCGGCAAATAGAAAAAAATTTGATATAATTGTTGTAGGAGCAGGGTTAGCTGGGGCTTCAGCTTCTGCCAGCCTTGCAGAGCTTGGTTACAAGGTTAAAGTTTTTGTTTTGCATGACAGCCCCAGGAGGGCTCACTCTATAGCGGCACAGGGGGGAATCAACGCGGCTAAAAACTATAAAAATGATGGTGATTCTGTGCAAAGGTTGTTTTATGACACAATCAAAGGGGGAGATTTTCGTTCGCGGGAGGCTAATGTTTACCGTTTAGCTGAAGTGTCGGGAAATATTATTGACCAGTGTGTGGCGCAGGGAGTTCCTTTTGCCAGAGAGTATGGAGGAATGCTGGCCAACCGTTCTTTTGGAGGTGCTCAGGTTTCAAGAACATTTTATGCCAGAGGACAAACAGGGCAACAGCTTTTGCTTGGGGCTTATGGGGCCTTAATGAAGCAGGTCAAGGCAGGAGCGATTCAGCTTTGGACAAACCATGAAATGTTAAATCTTGTTGTGGCGGAAGGCCGGGCGCAGGGTGTTGTCACACGCGATCTAATCACAGGAGAAATTAAAAATTTTAAGGCTCATGCTGTGGTTTTATGCACAGGGGGGTATAGCAATGTCTTTTATCTTTCAACTAATGCGATGAATTCCAATGTTACAGCCGGTTGGCGCTGTCATAAAAAAGGAGCTTTGTTTGCAAACCCTTCTTTTGTTCAAATTCATCCGACCTGTATTCCTCAAAGTGATGAGCACCAGTCCAAACTGACATTAATGTCTGAATCCTTAAGAAATGATGGAAGAGTCTGGGTGCCCCTAAAAAAAGATGACAAACGTTCAGCTTCATCCATTCCTGAGGAGGAGCGGGATTATTATTTGGAAAGAATTTATCCGGGGTTTGGCAATCTTGTTCCCAGAGATGTGGCTTCCCGTCAGGCTAAATTCCAAGTGGATAAGGGTCAGGGTGTAGGCTCTACAGGTCAGGCCGTTTATTTGGATTTTGAACAATCTTTAAAAGAAAAAGGACAAAAAGCCATCTCTGAGCGTTATGGAAATCTTTTTAGTATGTATCACCGTATTACAGGAGAAGACCCTTATAAAACTCCTATGAGAATTTATCCGGCTGTTCATTATACAATGGGTGGCCTTTGGGTGGATTATGATTTACAAAGTTCTATTGCCGGCCTGTTTGTTTTAGGGGAGGCCAATTTTTCTGATCATGGAGCAAACAGATTGGGGGCTTCTGCTTTAATGCAGGGGTTAGCTGATGGTTATTTTATTATTCCTTATTCTTTAGGAAATTTTTTAGCGCAAAATTCTGATATGGATTTTAAGGAGGAAGCTTTTCGTCATGCGCAGGAAGAGACTGAAGAAAATTTACAGAGACTGTTAAAATTAAAAGGCTCTCAGACTGTAGATCAAATTCATAAAAAACTGGGAAAACTTCTTTGGGAGGATGTTGGCATGATTCGCTCAGAGGAAGGATTGACTAAAGTTCAAAGTCAGATTCGCTCTTTGAGGAAGGAGTTTTGGGCAGAAGCTTTTGTTTCTGGTGAATCCAATTATAAAAATCAGGAACTGGAGAAAGCCGGCCGCGTAGCTGACTTTTTAGAGTTAGCTGAGCTTATGGCCCTTGATGCTCTACAGAGAAAAGAATCTTGTGGCTGTCATTTTCGTGTGGAATATCAGACTAAAGATCAGGAAGCTCAAAGAAATGATGAGGAATTTTCCCATGTTTCTGCATGGCAGTGGATGAAAAATTTGGATTCTAAACTGATATGGAAAGAGCATAGGGAACAGCTGCTTTTTGAAAAAGTTAAACTTAGCCAGAGGAATTATAAATAATTATCTGAAGAACTTTAATAAAGATGTAAAGAGAGTTAAATATTATAAGATTAAAACAGTTATTTTAGCAAATTTATAAAAGTGTATTTGAGTTAAATGTGTTTTTTATGAATCAAATTGAGGTAATTATTAAGGGGATTGCAATAATGTGGCTCCTCATTCTGGATTGGGTGTGAAAAGCCCTGCAGGAGATAGGAGATTGATGGATCGAGTTGTCTAGTTGAAATGAGGGTCAGAATACATGAAAAAAAATTCTAAAGAAAATAAAAGCTTTCCCCAAAAGAGAAACTTACTTAAAAAGGTGTTCCTATGAATTTTATATTAAAGGTTTGGAGACAAAAAGGACCTAAAGAAAAAGGTTTTTTTCAAACAATTCCTGTAAAAGATATTTCTACTGAGATGTCTTTTTTAGAAATGCTTGATCTTGTAAATCAAGATATTATTTTAAATGGGAAAGAACCTGTTGCTTTTGATCATGACTGTCGGGAAGGAATTTGCGGAACTTGCAGTTTGCTTATCAACGGTAAACCTCATGGTCCTCAGAAAGCTGTGGCCAGTTGTCAGCTTTATATGAGACAGTTTAAAGATGGTGAAGAAATTTATATAGAGCCTTTTCGGGCGAAGGCTTTTCCTGTAATTAGAGATTTAATTGTGGATCGCTCCAGTTTAGATCGGATCCAGGAGCAGGGAGGTTATATTTCTGTCAATACAGGAAGCGCCCCCTCGGCTAATGCCTTACCTGTTCCAAAAAAGAAAGCCGATGAAGCTTTTGCTTCTGCTCTTTGTATTGGCTGTGGCGCTTGTGTAGCAAGTTGTAAAAATGCATCAGCCAGTTTATTCACAGCCTCACGGCTGGTTCATTTCTCCAAGCTGCCGCAGGGACAGGCTGAACAGGAAGAACGGGTTTTAAATATGGTGGCTCAAATGGATAAGGAAGGATTTGGAGCTTGTTCTCATACAGGGACTTGTTCTGCAGCCTGTCCTAAAGAGATAAGTCTTGAAACTATTGCTGAGATGAATAGACTTTGGAGGAAAGCCTCTCTAAAAAAAAGATTTATCAATCAAGAGTAAATTTTGTGTGAGACAATTAAAATAAAAAAGACCTCATTATTACAATGAGGTCTTTTTATAAAAAGATGGCATTAAAAAGTCACTTCATTCTTTAAGTGACTTTTTAAAATTCCTGAATTTACCGTTTTTTTCTTTTAGAAGTCTTCTTTTTACGACTTGCTTTTTTAGCAACTTTTTTACGAGTCACTTTTTTGCGACTTGTTTTCTTTTTACGACTTGCTTTTTTAGCAACTTTTTTACGAGTCACTTTTTTGCGACTTGTTTTCTTTTTACGACTTGCTTTTTTGGCAACTTTTTTACGAGTCACTTTTTTCTTTGCCATATTTCACCTCCTATTGTTTTTTGAAATCTAAGAATAGAAAAATCCTAAACTTCAAAACTTTTAACTGTCTTTTAGTGTTGACTTAAATTTTTTTCCCGTCAAATCTTTTTTTTATTTATTTCTAAAAGTCTGTATCGGATCCATTTAACCTTTGTATAAGTTCAGTCTGACTTATCTAAAGATCATAATTTATGTGTTGTTATTCTTGTTTTTTTGTTTTGTAAGGGATGAATTCTAAAAATTAGAAGAGTTTCAATGCCATTGTAAAAACTTAGGGAGAACATTTGAATCAGTGAAAAGAGATAGCATAAGACATTATGATTTAATCTAAATCTCTGGTTTTATTTTCTGAATTTTTCTCAAGTTGTGTTTTAATTTATACCTGGAAACCCTAGAGTATTAAATTTATCACCTATTTTTAGAGAAACAAAAGCTATAAATACAAATAGAAGTAGAAAATTTGAATGTTGGGTTTAAGCATTCAACTCGTCACTTTAATATAAAATAAGGAGTAGGAGAATAAGACTTGATTAAGATATCTTCCCGTTTTAAGGGCAAGACAAACGAAAAGAGAATAATGTATTATAAAGGTCTGATTAACAGGACAGGCAAATTATATAAGCATTAAAAACCAGTAAGATAATTGTCAGTCAGAGACAAAAAACGAAAACTTCAAATAAAACAGCATTACAAATTGATTTTTTAACTTGCAGTTATAATTTTGAGCTTGAAAAATAAAAAATCTCAGAAATTTGGTCTTTTTATAAAAAAGTTTATTATGGAAATTTTTTTGCTAAGTAATGAAGGATAAATAACAAATTAAAATGTTTATTTTTCAAACTTTCTTTTTTGGACTTTTATGCAAAAAACTTATAAAAGAGATTTTTTTATTAGATTTAATTGCTTTGAATGGAAAAAAGTTTTTAGAAATATTTTTCTTACTTTATTTTCTTTTTGTTGTTTTTTATTTAAAAGACATTAGTTTTTCTATTATTTTTCTGCTTTTGCCTCTTATATTTCTTTTATTTTTGTTTGTGTTTTTAAAAAAACAGGCCGAGAAAGATTTGCTTTTTCAGCTTTCTTCTCTTCTTCTCCCTTTGGAATCCCAAATGAAACAGGGTTTAGGATTTATCAACGCGTGGCAAAAAACCATTGAAGGGCTAAAATTGGAACAGATTAAAAGTAAACTTCAAAAAATAACTGAAATTTTAAAATTCCAAAATGAATTTTATTGTTCTGATAAGGAAATTGAGAACTTTGTTCAGGCTTTGATGAATATTCATCGGAGTTCTAATCCTTTAAAAAGGCTGCAGCATTTACAAAGAAAAGTTAAAATTGAGCAGGCTTTTCACACAAAATCCAAAAGAGCTCTTCTGCAGATTCGGCTTCAATCAGTTATTCTAAGTTTTTTTTATCTTGGACTTCTGGCCTGGACAATTATTTCCTATAAGACCAAATACATGAACCTTATTTTTATATCTTTTCTTTTATTCTGTATAGGACTCTTTTGGATTTTTAAAACAGGAAGAACAATGAAATGGTCTATTTAGCTCCTCCTTTAAAAGCTGTATTGGAAATTCGTTTGCAAATAGAGAATGGTGTTTCTGTTCCTCAAGCTGTGAGAGTTTATTCTCAAAAAAATTTAACAGAGTCTTTTGCTAAAGAACTTGGATTTTGGCTTTTTGCAAAAGAGACAGGAAAGGACTGTAACAAAAGGATTTTTGATACTTTTTATAGAAAAAGACTTATAGAAATTTTAAATCTTGGTTTAGAGGGTGAACCTGTTTTAGAAGCTTTGTGTGATTTGGAAAAAGACCTGGTTTTTATAACTAATGAAGATCTTGAACAGCATTTACAAAAATTGCCTTTTGTTGCCCTCATCCCTCTTATGCTTTTTGAGTTTCCTGCTTTTTTTCTTCTTTTAATAGGGCCATTGCTTCTCAATCTTTTATCAGCCTTACAAAGCCAGGGGTCAGGATGGTAAGAGTGAGTCTTTTTGTGATCCTCCTTTTTGCAAGTTCTAATCTGGAAGCTTTGGTTTTAGATAAGATATTTCAATTTAATGATGCAACAAGTCTAAAATCTTATGTCAAGAATCAGGAGCGCCACAGTTTTTTGAAAATACTTTGCAAGAAACAAAAAGAAAATAAAATCCCCCCAATAGCTTGTTATAAGCTTTCTTTACCAGCAGATCTCTGGTGCCTCAGCTTGAAATTAAAAAATCTCAGTCTTGAAATTATAAATTTGGCTTTAAAATCAAAAGTTTTATCTTCTCCCTGCCGCAATCATTTGATGAATCAGCGAAAAATTTTGCTTTACAGGCAGAAAGATTTTTTGCTGCCAGAGTTAAAAAACTATTGGACATCTCAAAAGTCTTTCCCTTAAAAAAGTGGGGATGCCCTTTTTAAAATCAAAGATCGGTGAAAATCTTGTATCACAGGGGATACAATACCAAATCCTTTTTTCTTTTAAACAAGATTCCTTAAAAAAAATTTTTAAAGCCATTAGAAAAGATAAACAAACAGGTGTTCAACAAGAGGTGCTTCTTAAAATTTTTTTAAAAGAGAGAGAATCTTATAGGGAAGAATTTGAATCTTTATCTCATGTTTTCTCCCCTTATTGTGTTAGACTTTTTGGCTTTGAAAATTTTGGCGGCAAGCGAGCTTTGGTTTTGGAATATATTAAAGGGGTGAGTCTTTTTCAATTGGTGGAAAGATTTACTCTGAGTTCACAAGAGATTCAGCATATTTTAATATCTGTTTATAAGGGGTTAGAGGATTTAAACAAACAAGGACTTTGTCATGGGGATTTGAGTTTGAACAATATTTTGATAGATGAAAAGGCTCATATTAAACTCATAGATTTTGGAAAAGCCAATTATGATCAGGGAGTTCAAGGAACCCCTCCGTTTATAGCTCCGGAGCTTTTTCAAGGGGCCAGAGCAAGCTTTTTGTCTGATTTATACTCTTTGGGTGTTATAGAAGCCGTGTTGAAGACCCCCTATCCTTTATCTTCTTTGCAAGACATTCATCCTGAAGATTTTAACAGCAACAGCCCTCTTTTATCTTTAGACCCTGGAAAAAGGTTTTTTACTTGTGCAACAGAAGATAAAAGCCCTAAACCATTGGATATAAAGCCCCTTTCCTATAAAGTTAAAGACATCCTTTCCTTTATGGAATCCCGGCGCTGTTCAACTTTAAAAAAATCTGTCAATAACTCTCCTTTTTTTGTTTTTGCAAAGGGAACTTTTATTTTTATGATTTTGTTTATTATGGGGTGGGCTTCTTTTCAACAGGATCAGTTTTCTCAGGGAGTGATTAAAATTTATACTAATGAATGGTTTGTTATTCGTATAGGTGAATTTAAGTCCTATACTCCAGTAACGATTCCTTTGAAGACAGGTTGGCACTTTATTGAATGGGAAAACAGACAGTCTCAAGGGAAGAAACAAATTTTTATCTCAAAAGGAAAATCTCTTTTCCTTAATGATAAAAGCTTTCTGCATTGATTTTATACCGAGCGTGTTTGAAATTTCCGTTTTTTATTGTTTTTACTTGAAGAATAAGAATTATCCAGTCAAAATAGCTTCAAAGTTTCAGGCATTCATTTTGCCACAGAGTAGACTTTCAGCCGCTCTGTGTTCAAATCAGAACTCAATTTGAGCCTATTTTGAATTGGATATTTACTCAATATAATAACATAGAAACTGGAAATTTCAAACAAGACCAGTATATTTAAAGCTTTGTGGATTTTTAATTTGTACAGGTATAGAAAAGCTAAAAAATAAAAAATTATCTATGATGGATTGGAGTTATATTTTTTTTGGGTTTGTTCAAGGGGTTACGGAGTTTTTGCCTGTATCCAGTTCAGGCCATTTATTTTTAATAGAACAGATTTTAAACAGTGATAGAGCTGATTTATCTTTTATTTTAATTCTCCATACAGCTACATTTCTTTCAGTTTGTGCTGTGTTTTATACAGATATAAAATCTTTTATTTTTGGTATACAGGAGGAAAAACATCTTCAATTGTTTTTTAAAGTTCTTGTATCTCTTTTGCCTTTGCTTTTTGTCGGCTTGTTTTTCAAGTCTTTTGTTCAGCAAAGTTTTGAAAAAAACACTGTCGTTCTAGGTTTTTTAAGTTCCGGTCTGCTGTTCCTGCCCCTCTTTTTTGTTAAAGGCAAAAGGCTGTCTTTGGAGCAAATGAATTTTGGAATGGCTTTTCTTATTGGTTTAGCGCAGTCCTTAGCTGTTTTACCAGGGTTTTCCCGTTCCGGCTGGACCATTGCTGTAGCTCTTTACTGTGGTTTAAACCCGCGCTCAGCCGTATATTACAGCTTTTTGATTTCTCTTCCAGCCATTGCCGGTTCTGCTTTTGTTGATTTAGTAATGAATTTATCAAAAAGTTCGGGAAAAGAGGTTTTGTTTTTAAGCATAGAGCCTCTATTTGTATTGTTGGCTTTTTTGATTTCATTTTTAAGTGGAGTTTTAAGCTTACTGGTTGTTTTAAAAACAGTACAGGGTAAGAAGCTTTATTTGTTTTCTTTTTATCTTTTACCTTTAAGCTTACTGGTTTTTTTCTTTTTATAATTAAGAATGGAAAAACTTTAAGTAATTAATAATAAAATTTATAGGTTTATTTCTTCACTAAGGTTAGGTTTTGCTAAATGTCAAAAGTTTATAATTTCTTTAACTTTTAAAAAGGATTAATTTACAATTAATTAGTTTATTTTGAGTATTGAAAAAATAGATTGCTTGAAAAGTAAAGAATAATATAAAATGGCTAAATAAAGGGCTATGTTTTGCAACTAGAGTTTTTAAATCAGGTTTTAAAGCCCCGCAGAAAACCACTCTTTTTTCCAGATCTTAAAGAAAGTTTTTTAAGATCCATGAAATCTCCTAAAGGCTATAAGAGATATTTGGGCAGTCCGTTAAGATATGCCGGAGGGAAAAGTTTAGCCACAGCCAAAATTATAAAATGTTTTCCAGATACAATAACAAAAGAAGTTGTTTCCCCTTTTTTTGGTGGTGGGTCTATAGAGATTGCTTTAGCTGCAGAAATGAACTCAAAGGTTATTGGTTATGATTTGTTTGATATTCTTGTAAATTACTGGCAGGCTCAAATAAGTAATCCTTTAGCTCTTTATTCTAAACTGAAAAAATTTAAACCTACAAAGGAAGTCTATTCAAAAATAAAAACAAGATTAAAAAAACATTGGCTAAAGGAATTAAAACTCAATAAGCTGGATTTAGCCTGCCATTATTTTTTCAATCACAATTTAAGTTATGGGCCTGGTTTTTTAGGCTGGATGTCTAAAATTTATGAGAATGAAATCAAATATTGGAAAGCTATAGAAAAAGTGCGGGATTTTAGATGTCCGAATTTGAAAGTTTATCAAGGCTCTTTTGAGAAAACCCTGCCCCGCCATAATAAAAGTTTTTTGTATCTTGATCCTCCTTATTTTTTAGATGGGGATAGTAAAATGTTTAAAGGGATATACCCTCAGAGAAACTTTCCTATTCACCACAAAGATTTTGATCATAAAAGACTCAGAGATTTACTTTTAAAACATAAAGGTAAATTTGTTTTGTCTTATAATGACTGTTCTCAGGTAAGGGAGCTTTATAAAGGTTTTGATATAGAAATAATGAAAGTTAAATGGCAATATACCTTAGGACAAGGGGAGACCCGTATTGGTTTTAATAGGGTTCAGGACAAAAGGAATCATATAAAAAAATCCCATGAAATATTAATTATAAAAGGATAAACTGTGGTTAAAAGTCATGGGATGTCCTCTAAGAAGGCTCGTTATAAGAAAATACAAGGAGGACGCGGAGAGGATAAGATTTTTGCAGAAAAAATTGAAGGTTTTGTTTGTAAAACAAAAGGTGGGATTAATAGTTTGTAACACTCAGAGAAGAACAAAAGACCTTTTTAAATTAAAGGGGAAATAGAAAAAAACACTGTATAAAGTTCTTAATTATTAAAAAAGCTTTTTTAGAGCTTATGGCAATCCCCCCTTTTTGTGAGATTATAAAAATGGAGGAAATAATGAAGTTTCAAACCAAAGTCATTCATGCCGGGCAAAAACCAGACAAACAAACGGGGGCTGTTGTGACTCCTATTGTGACAGCTACAACTTTTGCCATTCGGGAACCAGGACAAGCTGTAGAATATGAATATTCAAGGGTTTCCTCCCCTACAAGAAAGACTTTGGAGAATTGTTTTGCGGAGTTAGAAGGAGGAAAATTTGCATTAGCTTTGGCTTCTGGTTGTTCCGCTATGCACTTGGTTTCACAGCTTTTAACCCCCGGTGATTTGATTTTGGCAGAGGAGGATCTTTATGGAGGAAGCCTTCGCCTTTTAAAGCATTTGGAGCTTAGGCAAAACTTAAAAGTAAAAACGATTGATTTTTCAAATACCGAACTTATTAAAAAACATCTGTCTGAAGAACCTGCAATGATTTGGATTGAAAGCCCTACAAATCCTCTTTTAAAAATCATTGATATTGAAGCTGTGGCTCAACAAAAACCTTCAAAAACATTGTTAATTGTAGACAACACTTTTGCCAGCCCTTATTTTCAAAAGCCTCTAAGTTTAGGAGCGGATATTGTTGTTCATTCCGCTACAAAATATATTGGAGGGCATAGTGACTGTCTTGCCGGATTGATTGTTTTTAATAAGGAGGAGTTAAAAGAGCCTTTTTCTTTTTTTAATAAAACCATTGGCCCTGTTCTTTCCCCTTTTGACTCTTATCTTCTTTTAAGGAGCTTGAAAACTCTAAGTTTAAGAATGGAAAGGCATGAACAAAACGCCTTTAAACTGGCTGAATTTTTAAATTCTCATAAACAGGTTGAGCGGGTTTTATTTCCAGGACTTGAAAAACATCCTGGGTATCATATAGCTAAAAAGCAAATGTCAGGTTTTGGTGGAATGTTGGGGTTTTTTATTGCAGGTGGACTGAATCAAGCTGTTAATTTTTTAAAAAAATTAAAAACTTTTACTTTAGCGGAAAGTTTAGGGGCGGTGGAATCTCTTGCTGAACACCCTTTAACTATGACTCATGGCTCCTATAGCAGTGAAGCGGTAAAAGAAAATCTTATCCGTTTAAGTGTAGGGATTGAGCACTCTGATGACCTTATAGAGGATTTGAACCAAGCTTTTGAAAGCCTTTAAATTTGTAATGTTTAAACAGAAATTAACGGTCAGTGCCCCCTTGGAAAAATGTGAAAAATTTTAATAATTGCATTTTTTTAAGAAGCCTCGTCTTAAAATTTGTAAAGAAAAATAAGCTGTGTTAAGCATTATTTTTAATGCTTTTTTGTTATGGATGGCTCGGTAGCTCAGTCGGTAGAGCAGAAGACTGAAAATCTTTGTGTCGGCGGTTCGATTCCGTCCCGAGCCACCATTAAACAAGGGTGCCTACTGGACACATAGGGGCCTCTTCTGGAGACATACTTTATACTTTATACCGAATACATAGAGTAACACTTTTGTTTCAAAAATCTTTGATTTTATTTAAGATTTCCTTATTTTTTTACGATAAGCTTATAAAGGTTTTTGTATGTTTGACATTTACAATCAATTTCGTGACTTTCATGTTTTTAAAAGATTTAAGTATCTTTTTGCAGACTGGTGGAATATAGATGTCCTGGTTGTTGTCAAAAGAGATAACAAGTTTTTTTACGACAATGTTGGACAGCTTAACAATCCTGTAGTGAAAAGCCTCTTAGGTTCCTCTTTATTTAAGAATTATTTTCTTGGCTCTGTGAATAACATGATAAACAAGAAGCTTAATTCCAATCAGCCTTTAAAATATCTCCCTTGGAAGCAAACAGGCTTAAGGCTTTTCGTTATCCCTTTTGTTTTAAAAAATAAACCTTTGTCAGCCTGTCTTGTGGCGACAGGTTTTTCTCCAAAAAAAGGAGAACATCTTTATCAGGCCTTATCCTATCTGGGTTTATCAAAAAAGGCCATTGAACAAAAAGTACAGAGTCTGAAACAACTTTCTCCGGCAGATGAGGTTTATATCCAAAGAATGTTAAAAATATTGGTGGAGGAGTTTTTCACTCTTCTTCAAGAAAAGCAGAAACAAAACCGTCTTATTGAACAATTAAATTATAAAAAATACAGTCAAATCTATGGTTCCATAGTGGGAAAGTCTCCAGCTATGCATTACATTTTTAATGTTTTAGAAAAAATCAAAGGCTATGACACAAACTTATTGATTGAAGGTGAAAATGGCACGGGAAAAAGACTTCTGGCTAAAACTATTCATAATCAGTCTTCCAGATCAGACAAGCCTTTTTCCTCTCAAAATTTTTCAGATTTCAAAGGCAAACTTTTAGAACTTGAGATTTTTGGTTACAGTAAAAAAGCTTTTCCCAAAATTCGCAGGCCAAAAAAAGCTTTATTGGAGAAGATTAATGGAGGAACATTATTTCTCAATGAAATTTCAAATACAAGCCTGGATTTTCAGGATAAACTTTTGAAATTTTTAAAAGAGGGTGTCTTTTTTTCTGTAGGAGAAAATAAACCAAAAAAATCCAATATAAGAATTATCTCGGCGACCAGTAAAAATTTAAGGGCCTTGGTTGATGAGGGAAGATTCAATAAAGAACTTTACTTTGCCATCAATGTTATCACTGTAAAAGCACCTCCTCTAAAAAGCAGGAAAGAGGATATTCCTTTGCTTGTGGGGCATTTTTTAGAGACAAAAAGCATTATTAAAGGCCGACATTTTTCTCCAGAGGCTTTGAAAGCTTTTTACAATTATTCATGGCCGGGCAACATACGGGAGCTGGAAAGTGAAGTTGATAAGATTCTTTCTATTGCCCCTAAAAACCAAAAGCTTTTTACTGAGCATGACATTTCCCCTCATATTAAGAGTTTTTCGTCTCCTTTTGGAAACCCCTTTCAACTGGAAAAACAGGATCTCAAAACAACTCTTCGTTCTATTGAAAAGCAGATTTTAATAAATTGTTTAAAAAAAAATAACTGGAACAAAACAAGGGTGGCAAAAGCATTGGGCACAAGCAGAACTTCCATTATTTTAAAAACCAAAGAATACGGAATTATTAGAGAAGAAGGTGCTTAAATTTTATTGTAATAAAGTCAGCTTGATTTTTTTGCATCTTCCAGAAACTTCTTTAAACCAATATCTGTAAGAGGGTGTTTGATCAGCTGATCAAAAACTGTATAAGGTAATGTGCAGACAGACAATCCCCCTGCGCTCATTTCCAAAATATGTTTAGGATGACGAACACTGGCTCCCAAAATTTTTGAAGAAAATTGATAATTTTGCATAAGTTTGTGACAGTCAATAGCAATTTGACAGCCATCGTGACCTGTATCATCCAAACGGCCTACAAAAACAGAAATAAAGTCAGCGCCAGCTTTAGCCGCTAAAAGAGCTTGATTGGGACTGAAGCAAAGAGTGACATTTGTTTTTATATTTTCCCGACTCAATCGTTTAACCACTTTCAAACCTTCAGAAATAAGAGGAATTTTAACCACAACACTGGGGTGAATTTTAGAGAGTTTTTTGGCCTCTTTATACATTTCCTCTTCTGCAACAGACAGGACTTCTGCAGAAACAGGTTTATCCTTTAAAAATTCACAAATTTCTTTAATCAGCTCCTCATGTTTTTTTCCTGTTTTTGCAACAAGGGAGGGGTTTGTGGTTACACCATCCAGCAGGCCCTGGTGATGAGCCTGTTTGATTTCATCTATAACGGCGGTATCAATAAAGATGTCCATACCTTAACTTGTAGTTTTTTTTTTGAAGAAAATCAAGGTAAGGGAGGAAGTTTTCCGTGGCTATAAAGGTCAGAAGGGTCATAATAACCTTTTTTCTTTTTTAAAATAAAGAGAAGAGCCTGTAAAGCCCCTTTCGCAAAAAGGTTTCTGTTTAAAGCTCTGTGCTCTAAAAGCAAGTTTTCTTCTGAACTTTTAACCAATATCCGATGAGCGCCAAACTCATTGCCTTTTCTTATGCTTTTTATTCTAACCTTCTTTTTTAAAAAAGAGGGAAGGCTGTTTTTCAGCCTTAAAGCTGTGCCACTGGGTTTGTCTTTTTTATTTTTGTGATGAACATCTTCAATATGAATTTGGACTTCTTCATTAAAAAGGTTAGTAAGCCATTTTGTTAACAGAAAAATCCCTCCACTCATGTTTTCTCCATAAAAAACAGGAATTGTCTGGCTGGCTTTTTGGAGAGCTTTTTTTTGTGAGGTACTGAGACCAGTCGTTCCGCTTACAAAAGGCTTTTTATTTTTCACAGACCAATTTAGGCTTTGTGTAAAGAGACCGGGAAGGGAAAAATCAATAACACCATCAATTTGATGAGCTTTCCAGTGGCTTAAAGAGTCGTCTCTATTAGCTCCTGCTGTAACCTTCATAAGTGAGGATTTGTGAATAAGGCTTTTAAGGCTTCGCCCCATGCGCCCTCTATCCCCACTTAAGGCAATGCGAATCATTTTTTTGTTTGTTTTAAATATTTAATGACAACTGCGTAATTAATATCTCCCCCCACTCCGTAATGTGATATGTCAGAGTGTATGATATTGGATCTTGAAAATATAATTGCATCTCCGCCAACCAAACAGGCATCTTTTTTTATGTAATCTAAAGATTTTTGACTGTTTAACACCCCAGTCACTCTAAAACCTGTTAAAACCGCAATCTCTTCAAACTTTTTATTAGGCTCTTTAATGAGAAAAATTTCAATTTCACAATTTTCAGATTTTCCAGGGTAAGACTTTAATTTTACAGCCGTTGTGTATGATGCTTTTGCAGTATCTGTATTTTTATGAGGGGAAAGTGATTTGCATCCTGTTAGCAATAATGCGCAAATCATTATATATTTCATATATTCACCTCCTGTTTCATTAAAAACCTCCTTTATATCTATAAAAGATATGAACTTATGTCAATTTTTTCTAATAATATATAAAATGAAACTAATAAAAATGTATCCGTTGGAAATGTTGAATTTAATTCTAGATTGAGAAAGAAATGACCACCATCCCGTTTGATAAAATGTAAAAATTACAAAATTAATAGGCTTAGTATACTTAACCATGCAGCTCGGAATGAGGGAGAAGAAAATCCATAGCATAGGCTTTATCTTTTAGCCACTGTTCACAACACTTATATTTGGGACAAAAATCAGCAACCAAAGACCAAAAAGCCGGTGAATGATCCAAATGTTTTAAGTGGGCCAGTTCATGAATCACAACATAATTTAAAATAAAAGGAGGTGCTGCTATCAAACGCCAATTTAAGGACACGGCTCCCTTGCTAGAGCAGGATCCCCAGAGGCTTTTTGGAGAACCAATATGAATGGATTGTGGAAAAACCTGCATACGGGAGGAAAAGAAAAGCAATGATTTCTGAAGCTTTTTTCCCCCTTCTCTTTCATAAAAATTTCTTAATTGGTTTTTTAAAAACCCTTTGTTTAAATCTTCAAGGTGATTCCAGATGTAAACCAATCTGTCTTTTTCTATATAAAATCCTTTTTGTTTTTCAGGAGTCTTAAAAAGCTTTTCATTGGGATGTATTTTTTCATATTGTAACTTTAATTTTCTCCCCTGAAATAAAAAAGTCTCTCCTACTCGGAATTTTTTTACAGGATATTTTTTTCTTAATAGGTTTTGTTTTGAGAGCTGTTTTTGTATCCATTTCCAATGTTTGTTTAAAATAGCTGTGAGTTCCTTTAGGGGACTGTTGAAAGCGCAAGTGACATAGACTTTACCTCCTGGCTTAATATAGATCTGAATGGATCTTTGATAAGCTTTTCGGTTTAAAATTATAGGAGTATCCTGATGGGTAAAAAACTCAGAAAAGGAATTGGTATGCTGTTGTTTACTTTTTCTTCCCTTTGATCTTTTTGGATATGTATTTTGTAAAAAAGAGAATAGGGAAAGCTGATTCATTTGTTAATAAGAACTTCTCTGGCTTTACTACCCTGGGGAGGGCCAATTTGCCCTTCTTCAAATAAAATTTCTATTATACGGGCAGCTCTGGGATAGCCGATTCGGAACTTTCTCTGTAAGTAAGAAGCGCTCACCACATCACAGGTTTTAACAAAATCCAGAATTTCATTATACATAGGATCTGACTTTATATCTAATTCCTCTTCATTAGAGGAAGGGTTCATGGGGCTGTCTCTTTCAATTCCTTTGATGAGGGCTTCCTCATACAAAGGCTCTCCTTGAGTTTTCCAGTAGTTTACAACCTCCCGCACATCTTTATCCCGGATAAAAGGCCCATGATAGCGAAAAGGTTTTGGTGTTCCCGGCTCCAAAAACAGCATATCTCCGTGGGATAAAAGTTTTTCAGCCCCTGTTTCATCCAGGATTACTCTGGAGTCAGTTCCACTGGCTACTTTAAAACTAATTCTTCCAGGAATATTTGTTTTGATTAAACCTGTCACAACATCTTTTCTAGGGCTTTGCATGGCCAGAACCAAATGCATCCCGCAGGCTCTCGCTTTTTGAGCCAGACGAACAACAGAATTTTCAATCGCCCTTCTTATGTTTCTGTCCGCCATCAAGTCTCCAAATTCCTCAATCACAATGCAGATAAGAGGCAGAGGATCAAAATAATAAGAATCTCTTAAAGGGGCTGTTTCATTTTTTTCTTTGTGAACTTGTTTTTCCTTATCATTGAGGCTTTTGACTGTTTCATTGAAAGATTTGAGATCTCTAGCTGAAAACAGGGCCAATGAACGATATCTTTTTTCCATTTCCATAATAGCCCATTGCAAAGCCCCCGCTGTTTTTTGGCTTGCAGTGATAATCGGGGACAGCAAATGGGGAATGTCTTTAAAACAGGAAAGATCCACTTGTTTTGGATCAATAAGAAGAATTTTTAGAGTGTCAGGAGTGTGACGAAATAACAGACTGGTGATAAAACTGATAATAAAGATAGATTTTCCAGAACCCGTTGTTCCGGCAACAAGAAGATGAGGAATGCGTGCTAAGTCTTTGATTCCAATTGCATTGTCCGCCCGTCTGCCAAGGATTAAAGGCAGAGAGGATTTTAAAAAACCTTCATTTTGTAAAAGACTTTTTAGGTAAACCATTTCTCTGTAAGGTCTTGAAGCTTCAATCCCCACAACATCTCTACCGGGTATGGGGGCAATAATCCGCACAGATTCACTACTTAAGGCCAGGCTTAAGTCACTTTCCATTTCACGAATGCGGCTGACTTTTATATGGTCTTCCGGTTTAAATTCAAACAGCACAACCGCAGGACCAGTTTTAACAGCTGCAATTTCTCCTTTAATGGAAAATTGAAAGAGCTTGTCTATAAGTTTTTTGGAAAGATCCTCCACATCTTTTTGATTAATATTTTTAGATGGACTGGGTGTTTCTGATAAAATGTCTATGGAGGGAGGCTGAGAAAAAGAACTTGCTGTTTGAAGAGAGGAAGGCTTAGCTGTCTGTTTCTCTTTTGTTGGATTTTGAGTTTCTTTATTTTCTGTCATCAATGAAGACTCTTTTTGTGAAAAATTTTTCTCATTTTTTTCTGTTTCCAAAAACTCTTTATCTTTAAAAATAAATTCAGGCTCCGCTTTTGCTGAACTTTCAATTTTTAAAGAGGAATGTTTATGAAATTTCTTTTTAAGAACAGGTATTTTTTTTAGAAGATAAAATACAATTGAATTAAAAGATTTGATTTTAAAAAAAACAAAAGGCCAT